>NZ_CP049868.1:4800000-6000000 GCF_011303555.1 Pedobacter sp. HDW13
AGGCTTACAATAAAGGCGATATTATCGAAGTTAAAGTAAAAGGAACAGACCTTAAATCGGTAAATGCTTTAAGTTTTGCTTTACCTTACCTGGCTCAGGATTACGATTTTGTTGGTGTAGAAGGCTTAAATGTAAAACAAATGGATAATTTAACTTACGATCGTTTACATACCAATGGCGATAAGGTGCTTTATCCAACATTTGTAAATCTGGGTAACAAAGAAGCCATAAACGGCAGCAGCGAATTGTTTACCATAAAATTAAAGGCCAAACGCAAAGTACAGTTTAACCTTAAACTAACTGACGGATTGTTGGTAGATAAACAATTGAATAGTGTTAAGTTCTAAACATAAATAAACACCGTATAAAAGCTCCATGTTAATTCATGGAGCTTTTGTTTTTTTGGGCTAAAATGGCTGGTAATAATTTAGTAAGTTGTAGGCGCAAATCATTCCGCCACACTAATGAAAAAATCTGCTATACTAAAGCCCTTATTCGTTAATATGATGCTATTTTTCGGCTATAATACTGCTTTTTCGCAACAAATGGTTGTAAAAGTAGAGATCGATCCAGCTATCACCTTTCAAACCATAGAAGGTTTTGGCGCATCAGATGCCTGGTCGTGCCAGTTTGCAGGCCTTTGGCCCGATGCTAAAAAGAATAAAATGGCCGATTTACTGTTTAGCACCGCTACTGATGATAACGATCAGCCCTTGGGGATCGGATTAAACATGTGGCGTTTTAGTATTGGGGCAGGAAGTGCAGCACAAGGTAAACTAAGCGATATTGGTGATGAGTGGCGCCGGCAGTATGCTTTTTTGCAACCCAATGGTACTTACGATTGGAATGCCATGCCCGGGCAAAGCTGGTTTTTGAAAGCGGCTAAGACGCGAGGTGTAAATCAGTTTATTGGTTTTGTAAATAGCCCTAATGTTTTGTTTACCAAAAATGGCAAGGCTTACTCTACGGATGGGAAATGTAACCTAGATTTTGAAAAATTACCGGCTTTTGCTGCCGATATGGTTGCTACAGTTAAAGGTTTACAGCAAACAGCGGGGATAACGTTGAATTATCTAAGTCCGGCAAATGAGCCGCAATGGAAGTGGAACGAGCACAACCAGGAAGGTTGCCCTTACAACAATACCGAACTGGCCAGGTTATACAAAGGCATTAATCAGGCATTTGAACAAAACAAAATTGCTACCAAAATACAGGTTGGCGAAGCTGGTCAACTCGATTACCTTTACCAGAATGGCGATACTTTAAAAGGGAATCAGGTTTATCAGTTTTTTAATGCCGCATCTCCAAACTATGTGGGCAATTTATCGCATATCGATCAATCGATATCGGCGCATAGCTATTTTACCACAAGTCCGTTAAATAAATTTATCAATACGCGTAAAAAAACAGCAGAAGGAGTAGCTAAGGTGCCGGGTTTAAGATATTGGATGTCTGAGTACTGCGTGCTGGGCGACGCTATACTTAAAGGCGAAAAACGCGATCTGGGCATGGTTACTGCTTTGTTTATTGCCCGCTTAATTCACCACGATCTGGTTATATCAAACGCTGCATCATGGCAATGGTGGCTGGCCATATCATCCGGCGATTATAAAGACGGGCTGGTGTATATCGATAAAAATAAAACCGATGGAGCAGTGTACGATAGTAAAATGCTGTGGGCATTGGGCAATTACAGCCGTTTCATTAAATCGGGTAGCCAGCGTGTTCAGGTAAATAACATTTCAACAGGCAATACCGAAGTTTATGTATCATCGTATAAGCAAAATCAGAAACTGGTAACAGTAGCAGTTAATCCTACTAAACAGGAAATTATGCTGGATATAGACATAAAAGGAAAGGGGCAAAATAGGGCACAAACCTATGTTACTTCCGATAATTATAATTTGTCTCCTTTTAAACAATACAACAGCACTAAGCAAATCTTGCTCCCTGCCGAATCTGTGACTACCATATTGAGCAAATAATTTGGAGAAGCCCATTAGAGCTGCATACCTGTAAATGAAGCAATATGTTTAAACAGTATAAAGTTAACTTTATATGGTTTCGAGGTATAACCTCTGCAGGTCAACCGCCGAAATATCTTTTGCATCGAGGGTATGGATAAGCGAACCCTGGCGCATAATTCCAATTCTTGTGCCCACATTTACAGCATTGAAAATATCGTGTGTAGCCATGAAAATGCTACGACCATCTTTTGAAAGTTGTTTTACAATTTCGCTAAACTCATCAGTAGCTTTAGGGTCCAGGCCGCTTGTGGGCTCATCCATTAAAATCACACTGGCATTTTTTGCAACAGCAATAGCAATTCCCACTTTTTGTCGCATTCCCTTACTGTAATGGCCTACTCTTTTATGAAAGGCATCTGGTTGTAAACCTGCCTGGAGCAGAAACTCTTCAAGTTCATTTATTTTATAGGTATACCCAGCAATGCGACTGAAAAAATCGAGGTTTTCTATACTGCTAAGATGGGCGTAAAGCATTACCACTTCAGGGATGTAGGCTAAAAATTGTTTGGTTTCCCCATTTTGATGATTTACAACCAAGCCATTTACCCTGGCTTGCCCACTGCTTGCCGTAGTAAACCCCAAAAATAAGTTTATTGTGGTTGTTTTTCCTGCACCATTTTGTCCGAGCAGGCAGAATACTTCTCCTGAACCTACTTTTAAATTCAGGTTGTTTAAGGCTGTATGGTTCCGGTATTTTTTGGTTAATCCGATTGCTTCAAGCATATTAAATAATAAAAAAGTTATTGCGGTTTGATTGCTAATCAAACCGCTTGAAAATTAAAATTTTACACCTAAGGAAAGCCTGATGGTAAATGGTTCGCCTTCTACAAAGAAATAATTGTTGCCTGTATAAGGAAAATCAGTAGTAATATCTCCCGAAGCCATATAGCGCTTATTGGTTAAATTATCAGCAATTAGCCTGAACATGTATTTAGGGTTGCTAAAACTCAGTCCCGCATCGAATTTGGTGTAATTTGGAAGATAGGTATCCTTTTGGCTTATAGCAGAAAGCCTGGTAATGGTGCTTTGCCCGGCACTGATCGAAATTTTATGATATCCTTTTAACGGAATACTATACTGTAACCAGGTGTTAAATACCTGTTGTGGTATATCGGGCATCTTTTGTCCCACAATTGAAGGGTTATCTGCTGTTGGATTAAGGTTATTATCTTTAGTTATTTTGGCATCTACGTAGGTATAGTTGGTAATGAGCGAGAAACGGTCGGTGATATTACCGATTACATCTACTTCAAATCCATTGCTCACAACCTCGCCAAGCTGGAGGTAATAAATAACTCCGCCTACAGCGGCCGCATAACTTCCGAAGTCTCTTGCAGCAACATTTCGCTTTACGGAATGAAAGCCATTTATTGTGGTTAACAACCTGCCTTTAAACCAGTTCTTCTTAAAACCGAGTTCAAAATTATTTCCCAGTTCGGGCGCTACAGCTTTCGATGCGGTTACGGTTTTTTGTCCCGCCTGTGGCCCATCTATTGTTTCAGTTACCACCTGTCCTGTTTTAGGCACAAAAGATTGATCGAACAGGAAATAAACAGAAGAGGTAGAATCGGGCATAAAAGTTAAAGCTGCCCTTGGCGAAAAAGCATTTTGTCTGTAATATTCGGGAGTGCGTGGGCCTCTGGTGGTGGTTAAAATATTCCGGTTGCGATAATCGGTATAGCGCGCACCAAGGGTTAGTAAAAATTTATCTAAAGTAATATTGTCGTAAACATAAGCTGCCGAATAATGGATCTTATTTTCCTGCCTGATCGATCTTTTGGTAATGGTTACCACATTGGGGTCTACATAAAAATCGGGACGATTGCGGTCAAAAGGAGTCGGATTGCTTCCGTAATAAGTAGCCAGTGAGTCTTTACCCGTGGTATAATCACTTCCAATTAATAAATTGTGTTTAAGAGCACCTGTTTTAAATTTACCCGATAAAAAGAGGTTAGTATTATAAGTTTCGCCAAATAGGTTCGAGTTGCTGGCTATGCGGTTGGTTTTCCCCTGATCATTAAAACTGATCGAAGTTCTATTGTTTGCCGATACCATATACCATTGATGGGCTGGCGCTCTAACAAAGTTAGATTGTGAAGTAAGTTGCCAGTTCTCATTAAATTTATGAACTCCACTAAACCTGAAAGTATGGGTTTGCGAAACACTTAAAGGTAAACCAATTCCGGCACTGTAATTTAAACTGATAGGGTCTTGTAATACATCCTTATCCTGACGCAGTTTATTAATGGATGAGCCATTTTTTACTTCGCCGCGAATGTAATTGTATTCGGCAATTAAATAAGTTTTTGGGCTAAAGTTGTATTGCAGTACCGGGGCAATTACATATTTAGTGGTTTTCATGTAGTTGAGGTACGAATTCTGGTTTTGAAAAGCAGTATTAAAGCGGTAAGAAAAGCCTTTGCTTTTTAAACTGCTCCCAATATCGGCTGTAGCGCGAAAGAGATTATAGTTACCGCCAGTGATTTGTGCATTCAACAGTTTTTCTTTTGGCGATTTGGTTACAATGTTAAGCGTTCCGCCTGGTTCGCCCAATGCGCTTATAAACCCTGCCGGACCTTTAATAAACTCAAGATTTTCAATTAAGGCTTCATCATCAAGTGTTGCACCCAACACCAGTCGGCTGGGCATGCCGTTAATTGTGGTTGAAGCGTTAAATCCCCGAACTTTTATCGAGGCAGAATTGTCAAAAGGCGAGCTGTTGTAACCGAAATATACACCACTCGCATTCCGGGCCATGTCTTTTAACTGTAGTGCACCCTGTTGTTGTATTAACGCAGCAGAAATACTGATGATATTTTGAGGCATTTGCAATAACGGGACCTGCATCCGCAAACCGTTAGATAAGGTGTCTTTTTTAAGTTTGGTGGCTTTTTGCCCATCAATCCTAACTTCATTTAGCTGGCGTACCCTGGCGGTTGAGTCTGGTTTGGGTTTGCTGCGCTTTTCGTGCTGTGCAAAAATTTTAGGACTGTAAATCAGTAAAAATAAAATAAGGTAAAGTATTTTCTTCATTTTTTAAGTAATTGGTATGTGAACGTTTGTGTTAAATTTTATTCCGGATTTTTATGGCAAGAAGAATGATGCATAAGCCAATGCCACCCAGGTATAAAATGCCACAAATAATACCTGTGTTTTTATGTATTAATGGCTTAAACTTAAATTCTGGCAGGTGGTGTAAGTCTTTCAAACTTAGTTTTTTATCCTTTACAATGTAATTGTTCATAAAGTCAACCCATGTTTTCTGAAAGGCATTTACCTGGTTCTGATAGGCGAGGTAATCTTTAAGTCCGGTTTGGGCAATTCCATTCAGCATATATTGCGCTTTTGTGGTGGGATTAAGCCAGCTTAAACTTGTTGTGGCGGCATTTTGTCTTGCAGGATACTGATTGTAATTTTTAACGGTTTGTGTCATCCGCCTACCCAAAAGATCGTAATAAGCTGCAAATCGCTTGTTGCTGTTTTCACTTGTATCGGCAGGCTCTCTTAAGCTGTTGTATTTTGAATTATTCAGGTAAAAAGTATCGATTAATAATTTACGGGGCATTGCCCATATTGCCTCACTGTTTTCTCTTAGTGCAACTGCTGCATTGGTTTTTAAAGGGATTGGATAATATAACCGAACAATGGCATTGCTAACAGCAGGTACCAGGATAAGGAAGAAGCACCACATACCCAATAAGTAAAGTGCATTTTGCGCAGAACTTTTACCTAATCGGATAAAGAACCAGACAACTGAAAACCAAAAAAAAAGATAAGCACTTATGCTGAGTAACCATAAAATTGCAGCTGTCAGATCAAAAGCAATCAAGCTTGCTGAACTGATAAAGCCAATGAGGCTGAGCAAAAAAGCTATTATGTTCACAAGCGAAAACCTGAAAGCGAGTTTGTAACTGATAATTTGCCCAAAATAAAACCCTTGTAAAGCCAGTAGTTTATCGGTTTGTTGCTCTTTTTCTTTTGATAAGGTATTGTAAGTTAAAGCGATGGCCAGAATGGGCAAAAGATAAATAATAACATAAGCGAGATCGAAATTACCAGAAGCGAGCATTTCAGGGTTTGCAATTTCAGCATTAGGTGCCTGCATAAAATTGCGCCGGCGTGTAATTACATCGTAATATGGTTGTAAATCGCGCTGCCCTATGGATAATACGCTGATTGGATGAGGATAATAAATGGCATGTAATGGATTTTTATACTCGATTACTGCAGGAATACCCGCCTGGTTATATAAGGTTTTGCCTGCAGCAGTAGTGGTATCAGCTAAAAAGCTCGTCACAGCTTCCTTATGTTTTTTTTGATATCCACTTTCAAGGCTATCAATGGCTACCAATTGTTTTTGTATAAATTGGTGACCATAATAAATACTATAAAGCCCGGTTAAAAAGAAAAAACCAAATAACAAAAGCATAAATCTTTGTCTGAGAAGCAGCTTGATTTCAAATAATAAAATGGTTTTAAGCAGATGCATAGTTAAAAGCTAAAGAACGTGAAGCGATAAACTGGAGTAACAGGACAAGTATTAAAACCCAGCCAGCTAAAGAGAGAAGCGCTACCTGCTTTATTTGTAATACTTGTTTAAGTGTAGGTAACTGATATTTAAAATCTTTAAGTTGGCTAAAATATGCAGGGCCAACTTTATAGTCGCCTTTAATGTTTTTACCGTGCATAGCCAGCTGCATATTCAACTGTCTGATTAATTGATTGCGGTAAGCCTGCGCATGCTTAAAGAAATGGGCATGGTGATAGAAATCAGATCCTGCCAAAGCCATCGAAAGGCGCTTTGTAGATAAAAAAGGATTGAATACACCCGAGAGATTTAGAAAATGCTGCTGCTTATCAAAACTGCTTTCAACCTCCTTAAAGTAATGATTAAAAGCCTTGGTTCGGTAATCTTCGTTAAACTGCAAGGTTAAACCATCAATATTAAAAGGTAGGGCGGCAACACTGTCTACCTGGTATTTTTTTAGGAGTCTTTTAATGTAACGTTCTCCGCGTGCGGCGTAGGGATCTTTTCCGTTAAGTCCTTTTCTGTAACCTTGCTCAACCAGATCACTAAATGCAGCACGAGACATTAGTGGATATTTGCTGTCGGCCACGCCGGTAATTACCTTCGGGAAATGGTGCTCATGAAAATCCAGAAGCAAAGCGCACTTAATAATGCCTTTCCTGAGTGATTACTGAGGGTAGAAATGATAGTGCCCAGTAAAGCAATTAACAAAAAGTAAAGCAGGAAAGTAATGAGAATCCAACATAACCTGGGTAAAAGGTAAGCCGAACCGGGTACATACAAAACTGCTGTTACCAGCAATATAAACACCGGTAGTACAATGGAAACAATAAGTAAATAGTTGGCAAATACTTTGGTCCAGATAATTTTACCATTGCTTAACCCCTGGGCCTGGAGCATTTTAAGCGTTCCGCTTTCACGCTCGCTGGTTATGCTGGTAGAGGTGTTGAATAAGAGAAATAAAGGAACGAGCAATTGTAAAATAAGTGCAAGGGTTAAGGTACCAAAACGCATGGCTCCATCATTGTTTTCAGCTTCGCTGCTGCTCATTTCGTGCTGTATGTGGGCTTCTACACGGTAGGTGTTCCCGGTATAATCATCAATCCCTGCATCAAAAACATTTAAAAGATTAACCGATTTAAATAAGTAAGTGCCGAAATGCCCTGCATCGTGCGGATTACGCTGTTGGTGTTCCCATTGCTGCCTGAATAAGGTATTGGCCGCTAAGCGTTGTTTGTATCTGGCCTGATAGTTCAAATAAGAACATGCCATTGCAGATATAAAAAGCACCCATATTATGCCAGCAGAAATCTGAACAGTTTTATTTCTGTAAGCCAATAGCAATTCTTTTTTGATCAGTACCTGCCAACTGGCAAACCCCTTCGTTTTCATTGATAATATTAAGTTTATTTAATGCATCAAAGTTGCATTATATTTTACATATTTGCAACTATATTGCATTTACTAGTTTTTCTTTGCCTTATGTTTAAAGATTTTATCCGCAGAAAAAAGTATCCGTTTTATAAGCAGCCTGATGCAATGGATTGTGGTCCGGTTTGTCTTAAAATGATTGCTGCTTACCACGGCAAGCACCTTTCAATGCAATATTTAAGGAAATTGTGCCAAATCGGAAAACAGGGAACAACGATGCTCGGTTTGATTGAAGCTGCGGATAACCTGGGTTTTAAAACACTTGCAGCCGAGTTGCCTTTAAACAAGCTAAACAACCTGCCATTGCCTTGTGTACTGCACTGGCAAAAGGAACACTATGTGGTACTTTACGAAGTAAACAACCAGTATGTTTATCTGGCCGACCCAGCCTTGAACGGTAAAATTAAACTGAGCATGGATGATTTTTTAGCTGGCTGGGTAATAAATACAGAAAAGGAATCGGGGAGGGTACTATTGCTTCAGCTCGAACAGGCTTTTAAAAATTTAAATGCAATACCCGATTACAAAACCTCTTTATGGTCGTTATTGCCTTATTTAAAAACGCAGCGTAAAGGTTGGTCGCCCATTTTGGTGAGCCTGCTTTTAGCTGGCAGCTTTTCATTGGTTATTCCGCTGCTTACCCAAATGGTAGTAGATAAAGGAATTAATGCAAAAAATACCAGTTTACTCCTACTCATTTGTCTGGGACAATTAATGCTCTTTTCGGGGCGGATGCTGATGGATTTTATGCGGGCAAGGATATTATTCAGGATAGGTGCCAAAACCAGCATCATTCTGCTTAAAGATTTTCTGGCTAAACTAATGAAGCTACCCTTTTCATTTTTTGATAACCGGCAAGCTGGCGATAACATGCAAAGGGTAAACGATAACCAGCGTATTGAAGAGTTTTTAACTAGTTTTTTAATCAATTTTATTCTGTCGGCCATTACTTTATTGGTTTTGGGTGGTGTATTGCTGTATTACAACTGGCAAATATTTCTGCTTTTTATTACCGGCGCTGTAATCAGCATTATTTGGTCGAATTCCTTTCAGCAAAAACGTAAAATCATCGATCAGAAGAAATTTAAAGTACTTTCTGCCAACCAGCAATTGCTTTTAGAAATTTTTTACGCTATGCAGGAGATTAAACTAACGGGCAGCGAAGAAGATAAAAAAGAACTATGGGAAAGCCTGCAAGACCAATCTTTCGACCTCAAACTGGAAGCGCTTCAGCTCGATCAGCGCATGCAGGGCGTTGGGTCTTTTATCAACGAGGTGAAAAACATATTAATTACCTATACCGCCGCAATGTTAGTCATCAATGATCAGATTACTTTGGGTGGCATGTTGGCCGTTACCTACGTTTGCGGTCAGCTTAATGCACCCGTAAATCAATTGGTAGAGTTTTCGCGAGTTTCGCAGAATACCAAATTTAGTTTAATGCGCATGGATGAGGTACAGCAGGAAGAAGAAGAAGATGTGGACGTGAAAGCGGAATTAAACAATGCGGGCCCGGTTGATATTACGCTAAGCAAAGTATCTTTCCAGTATGGAAACAAACATACGCCTCTTGTTTTAAAAGATATTAATCTGCTCATTCCTGCCGGTAAAATCACTGCTATCGTTGGCATGAGCGGCAGTGGGAAAACAACTCTCATTAAACTCTTATTGAAATTTTATGCCCTAACTGGCGGAAATATTACCCTTGGCGAACAAAATATAACCGAGGTAAATGCTAAATCGTGGCGAAAACGCTGTGGTGTGGTAATGCAGGATGGTTATGTGTTTATGGATTCGATAGCCAATAACATTTTCGCGGGTGCAGGCCTAAAAGATTTTAACCGGCTGTACGAAGCTGCGAAAATGGCCAATATGCACGATTTTTTTTCTTCCATGCCCTTTGGTTACGATACTGTAGTTGGGAGGGATGGTTACGGCTTAAGCGAAGGCCAGAAGCAAAGGCTTTTAATTGCCCGGATGATTTATCGCGATCCGGATTACGTCTTTTTAGATGAAGCAACGAATTCGCTCGACGCACAAAATGAGCGGTCGATTGTAAACAACTTGAATACTTTTTTTAAAGGCAAAACGGTACTCATTGTTGCCCACCGCCTGAGTACAGTTAAACATGCCGATCAGATTGTGGTGCTTAACCAGGGGCAGATTCAGGAATGCGGTACACACGAAACACTGCTTTTAAATAAAGGAAGTTATTATAACCTGATCAAAAATCAACTCGAACTGGGTAAATAAAAACATTATATCTATTACTATGAGTTTACACATCTTTCCTCATTCATTGGTTCGCTATGCCGGTTTGCATCACCAACTTTTTGATCAGTTTAAGTATACAGGTACCGAAAGTATTTTGGCAGCTTATAAAAAGCTTAACGATGAAAAAGAACAGCTTAAAAATCATTTTTGCGAAGCGCTATATCCCATAATTGCCGAACAGCAAGACGACAAGCTAAGGCAACAACTCATTAATGTTAAACGTCAGGTATTCAATGATAAAGAGCTAAGTGATGAGCATTTTTTAGCAATCAATAGGATTTTGCCCGATACGTTGAGCCTAGTTTTGAAAGGTTATTTGGATAAGGTAAAAGAACTTGCTCTTTTTCAAACTCAAAATGCCATGAAATTTGAAGAACAACAAAACCTTCAACGGCAATACCTACAGGAAGTGTGCTTAAAACCAGCACTTCAAAACGGACTTTTGCTTTCCAGTCCGCTATTGTACAGTCAGCTCAATCATTTCATTAAAAAAGATACAACAAGTTTTAAGCAAAAAGAACATCGGGTTATGTTTAGCCTGCTACGCTATCTTACCCGTATTGCTTACAAAACATCGCCTTTTAGCAGCTTTACCTATACGGGTTTAATGGAATTAGGCGCGCCACTTCCAACTGAAACATCGAAACAGGCGCATAAAATTGGCAGCCGGCTAAAATTAAATAATGCCTTGTTCGAATACCTTAAAGCAGTAAGTAAAAAGCACAGCCTGTTAAATGAACATTTGTTGATTAAACTGAATATCACTGCAGAAATTAAAACAGATAAAATTTGCTTTCTGATCAATTTTAATAACATAGAGTCATTTCAGCAATTAAATGCCAATGGTTTACAGTTAATGGTTTATCAATACTTGAATAATCACAAGGGGGCTGTTTCGCTTAAAAACCTGATCTGTTATTTGGCTGGTCAACTTCAAAATCAGGAAGACGAAAGCATAAAAAATTATCTGCTCAGGTTGGTCGAAGCTGGATTACTTGAAATGGACTTAGGTTTTTCGGGAATGGATCAGCATTGGGACCAAAAACTGCTGTTTTTTCTGAGTTCATTAAAAGAAGACGAACCTTCAGTTTTGCCCGTTATCAAACTATTTGAAAAACTACAAGCCTACAGAGACTATTATGAATTGGCCGGATCCACTGAACGCTACCAGCTGCTTCAGGATGCAGAACAAGAGCTGAACAGTGTATTTGCCGGACTGCAACAAGAAGCCGGATTACCTTTTTATATCACGATGGCTTCTGAAAAGGAAAAGCAGCAAGAAATTATACCGGCCGATGTATTTTCGAATAATAAATTTGTGCCCTATTATTTTTCTGCCAGGCACATTTTTTATGAAGATTGCTATACCACCGAAAAAACAAGGTTTTCTGAGCAAAAGGTTAAAGACTTTGTGGCCAAAACCGATGAGCTGACCGGGCATTTACTTCCGCTTGATGTGATGCAAAAAGAACGGATTAAAATGCGCGAATTCTTTTTACAGCATTACCAGAATGGTGATGCCATTGCTTTAACCACTTTTTACAGGGACTATTTTTTTTATTGTAAAAAACCGGAGAAAGAAGCTGGGGCATCAGAAGAAACAGATCTATTACTGCTAAAACACTGGAAAGAGGCTGTGCAGGCCAAATTAGCGTTAATGGATCATACCGATCACCTCATTGCTCTTGATTGTTTATTTTTTAACGACCTCCCGCAAGGTAATGATCTGGCAAAGAAATCATCCTCAGGTATGTTTGTGCAGTTTACAGAAAATGATGGTGAACTTTTAGGTGTTATAAATGCCTTGCTTCCAGGTATGGGAAAGGTGAGTGGCCGTTTCTTATCACTTTTTGATGAAGAAATAACCCGGCAGTTTGTACAATACAATGAAAGGCTCCATCCTGACCAGATTAAAGTAGAACTGAATGACGCCTCAACCTTTAATGCCAATATCCACCCGCCGTTACTGGCACACGAGCTTGAACTTCCGGGAGGAAATAATATTTATCAGGAAGACAAACAATTTAATATAAGCCGTCTGAAAGTTAAATACAATCAGCGGCTCGGAATCCTCACACTTCATAACCAGGATTCAGAACTGTACAGTTATGATTTAAGTTTAGAATCTTTTTATAACCGGAGTAACCTGTATCAACTGCTGGCACATTTCAATCCCGATGCACGCTTATCTTTACAGCCTTTTATTCAACTGGTAGATCTTTATTGCCAGGGAAAACTATCAGCCCCCGTACCTGATATTTTTACTTTACCCAGGATCGTTTATGCCAGAAATGTGGTTATCAGACGAAAAACCTGGCGCATAAAAACCGGAATTATTCCGGTTCATGAACAGCTTGAAAGTGATTTCGAATATTTTATCAAATTAAATAGCTGGTTGAAAGCGCATGAAATTCCTCAGCAAATTTTTCTATTTCTAAGGAAACGCGCCTATCTGAGTAGTAAAGATGAAAAAAGGGCGGGTTTGTACGATGATTATAAGCCACAATACCTATGTTTTGATAGTCCGCTATTGGTCGGCATGTTTAAAAAGCTATTGTTGCGTGCTGGCGATTACCTAACATTTGAAGAAGTTTTTCCAAAGCCAGATCAACATGCGGTTCGCGAATATCTCATTCAATGGTACAACACTTAAATAACGGATATGCAAAAACAAAATGATAAGTGGCTTGCTGTGTACATCTTTTATAAGGGAGATGCAGATGTGCTTTTAAAACAGTTGGTATATCCGCTTATTCAAAAATGGCCGTGCTCCTGGTTTTTTATCCGCTACTGGGATGGAGGCGATCATATCCGCCTGAGGTTAAAGGCCGCGCTAAGCGCACACCATTTAATTGTAGAGGAGCTTAATCAGCTATCGGCACAGGCTGAAATAAATGTTACTAAGCTTCAGGTTGCAGTATATGAGCCAGAAACAGATCGATACGGTAATATTCAAAGCATGGTGTGGGCAGAACGTTATTTTGAGTGCTCTTCTGTTTATGTATTAAACTGGATTGTAAAAAAAGAACCCAAACATTCAGTATCTATACAGGCTATAAAATTACATTTGGTATTGTTGTTCGCTTTAAAATGCGATAACGCAACATTGATAAACATTTGTAATTTCTTCATAGCAGGTTGGTTACCTAAACTTTTTAATCAGCAAGATCCTGTAACTACACAAAAAATATTCTGGTTAAATCAGTTTGAATCAACTTTTAAACCTGCTAAAAACCAAATCTTACAAGCAGCTAATCAGTTTTGGCAGTGTTTAGATAGGGGAGAAATAAACAATGACACAACTGTTTTTTTATCAGAAAGTATCGCAATTATGCATTTGTACCAAAAAGCTGAATTTAAACAGGAAAAGCTTTTTCAGGTAATTACCAGTTTTATGCACATGAACAATAACCGGCTGGGGATATCCAACAACGAGGAAGCCTATATAATTTACATTGTGATAGAATGTTTGAAGTTTATTAAAGAGAAGCACACTCACCAAACTTAAATATGTTTACAGAAAAACAGACAGAAAATCTGAGCAAACAGCTTTATAAAATCCACGAGGCTTTGTGTGCAGCACTCAATGAAAACGATACTGAAATCTGGTGGTCTACACCATTTTATATTGGTACTGATGAGTACGAACTGAGGGAAAGTTATGATCTCTTTAACGGGAACTGTGGTATTATCCTGTTCTTCTTAGCACTGTATCAATTTGATGGGAATAAGGCTCATTTAACGGTGGTAAACAAAGGCATGCAGCGTATATTTAATAACGATGAAGTAATTAACCCCAAATTTTTTGCGCTTTATACAGGTTTAGGAGGAGTGATATATACCTGTTTAAAAATTTTCGAAGTTACAGGCGATATTTTTTATCGTGAAAAGGCCTGGAATTCGCTTTAACCAATCGGAAACAGCTGACTGAAGATCTGCTAAAAGCCGATATTTTAAGTGGTTATACCGGTAATTTACTGCTTTTTACCTTACTTTATCACCATACCGGCCATGTAGGGATATTAAGTATGGTAAGCTCATTAATTGATCGGGCAGTTACAGAAGCGCGTATATCAGCACAAGGACTGAAATGGGATTACTCCAGGGCAAAGAAAGCCTATGATAGCATGACTGGCTTCTCTCATGGCGCTTCGGGAATTGCATGGGTATTAATGCAGGTGGGTAAATATTTTGATGCCGCCGGACTTGTTTATCTGGCAGAGGAAGCTTTGAAGTATGAAATGCAATATTACCATCAACCAGATAATAACTGGCTTGATTTGCGACTTGGCCCACACCGGCTAAACAAACCCAATGCACATGAATGGAATCTGCAAACCTTTTTACCCGAAATGACCGATGTAAACGCCTGGGCACATGGTGCAGCAGGAATAGGCTTAACCAGGAGAATGGCTTTTGAATTTACAGATAAGCAAAATTATCAGGTCGACTGCAAAAACATCCTTAAGCGGTGCTTAAACGATATCAGAAAGCTTGATCGGGATGATTTTACATTGGTGAGCGGTTATACTGGCATGATTCCATTTTTATTGACTGGTAAAATAGGTTGCGGAGTTTCTATCGAAACTGAGGTTATTTTTATTTTAGAACAGGCTGCTAAGCTCCATAAAAGAACAAATAGTTACAATGCTTATGTTTCTTGTGGCGCCGAAGATTATGGTTTATTATCGGGGAAGACGGGTATTGGTTACATCATTATAAGGCTGTTAAAATATAATAAGCAGATTGATATTTTAAATCCCGAATTACCTGTAAGATGCAGTAATAAAAATTTTAGACAAGCATACTCGGTCTACAACATTAAAAAAACGATTTTCTCACGATATTATAAGCGAACATTGGGCGAGTTAAAAGAAGTGAGTCCGTCCGTTTTTGAAGCTAACAATATCGATGAATTTCAAATCAATTTAAAAGCCGAAATCTTAAATAATAATAGTACAGGAGCTAAGACACAATATGAGTTAGAATGTGCAGTGGCTAATTTATGGAAGTTGCACAAAGGTTATTTTAGTTTTGATCAAAAGCACAAGCATTTACGAAAGATGGCTGACGAAAGCCTTTCCATAACTGATAAGGATCTGGTAGAACATTGCTTTCAACTTAGTAGCCATGTTAAAATCTATAACCTTGATCAAAAGGAGGGCAATGAATTATTGTTATTGGTAAGCGATGAAAACGGTGTTAGCGAAACCAATATAGGGGTATTTCCAGCGATGATTTTAAGCGCAGTTGATGAGCGGGGGATGCGCGGGTTGGAATTAATCAATCAGATTCAGTCCGTTTTTTTTAAAGACATTGCTACCGAAACACTTTTGGCTGAATTGCAGGTTAAAGTTGTACAACAGCTGCGTTTGTTAATTAAAGCAGGTTTTATAGTGTTAAGGAGAGATTAGTAGATGGAATGTAGTTGCGCAACGGGTTTGCTTTCGCAATGGAACTATAAGCAGCAAGGTACCTTGCTGGCACCTTGCAAATACTTAAACTAATTAACAAATAACGGTAGTGCACCTCACTGGTGGCGTATGGTGATCGTCTGTTTGTTCGGTGTGTGTTGGTTCAGACACATTACCTAAACCCCCAGATAAACGCATAGCTACTTCGCTATCAATACTGGTTACAAAACTTTCTAATTGAAGGTCTTCAAGACTTAACGTGATTTTTTCTGATTGATTTTTCATAAAATAATTGATTAAAGTAAACGCCTACTGGTGGTTACGGGGTTTCGGCTTATCCCCGGTTGCAACAGTACTAAGATATGTAATTGCAACAATGTTGCAAAATAAAAATGTAATTTTATTTATTTACATGGGTAGTGCCTGCTGATCGATGTTTTTTGATATAATTTAGTATGCGGGCGATTTTTTTTGCATAAGCAGAAAAGCCATTTGCCTTTTAACCAAAAAACTGAAAAAAAAATAAAATAGTTAACCGAATGACTATGATTGGTTTAGCAGATTTTGTGTTTGAATTGAGCAAAATAAATGCAAATAATTTCAATTCTGTTTTGGATCAATACATTTAATTTCTATCTTTGCAGCCCCGCAAGGGGGATAAATGATTCCGTAGCTCAGCTGGTAGAGCATTACACTTTTAATGTAGTGGTCCTGGGTTCGAATCCCAGCGGGATCACAGAAACCTTCAAGTTCTAAACTTGGAGGTTTTTTTGTTTTGTGGCCATTTGTATTAGGCTAGTTGTGCTGGCAGGTGTTGGATCAAGCGGAAAAGTTGGGGAAGTTAAACTCTACAGTTTATCATCTGCTAATAAATTAAATCGGTTTGTATATTTAAGACATAATTTGAAATTCAAACAAAACGCTAAGAACTATGTCACTGATTAACGATCTCTCCAATGCAGGAATTATTGAACAGCAGGAAGCTGCCGGACTGAATAAGAAAATCGGTTCAGATTCAAACGATATTTTAGGAATTCTATATTACTTTTTTCTACAAAAAATAACCGGGAGTTCTGAAGCTGGAAGTATCTATGTATTGGTGGAGCCAGCAGAAGAGCCAGGGATTCAAAACAATAAAGAAAACCATTCAAAATTTCTTGAATTACTATATAAAGAAGGTCTGGTCTCAGAGATTGTATACCAAAAGATAAAAACGTTTCCACATAAAGCTGATCAGTCTGGCTATTTAGCTATGCTTCATTTAGCTAGAGAGTTAATGTGTTTTTATAAGGCTTTCACAATTGAGAATCAACTGGCATTTGCCACCTTACTTGAAGGGAAAAGTCGTTATGGCTCAGATCGCCTACTTGATGTTCAAAAGAAAAATAAACTTATTCAGGACATAAAGAATGAAAAACTTGAGACATACCTCGATTTTTTTAGATATTGCTATGGGGCCAGATTTGTTAATGTTGCAAACTATCGTGGCAATGAAAAATCTTTTTTAAAAGAAACGGTTAAAATCTTTAATCAATTAAACTATAATGCATTTACGATCACTGAAATTACTAGTTACAATGAAGATTTTACCGGAGAGCCTTCTTACCACAATAAACAAACAACAATTATTATCTGCACAGGTGCCAGGGAACATCGGTATACTTATACATTTTGGCAAAACGAAAGTAAAAACCATCGCGAAAATAAGCTCCATTCATTATTAGAAAATCTTTTGCTTCTGCTAAATCAGCTCTTAGCCGATTTTAACGCCAGTTATAGATTGACTGGGATTACCAATCATATAAGTGAAGCTTTATTCCAAGGAAATAGGGCAGAATATGCCATTTGCCGTTTTCATCAAGAAAATATAGGTATCCTGGATTTCTATGATATGCAGAAAAGGTTTTTGAGTAATTCGCCTTCTACTTTGTTTATTAGACTTCCACTTTCCTATCTGTACATAGAATATGCTATTTACCACATTAAAAAGTGCGGATTATTAGCGCACATCAATAATAAGCAGTATGATCATATTCTAACTGACATTTACAAAACTACTTATGCTGTGGTAGCAGATTTGCTTGCGATCTTTCCAGACACAATCGTAATTGTTAACAGAACAATGAGTTCGGGACAGCAACCATATCGTGACTTTCTTTTGGCATTAAATGAGGTTTCCCGCGGAGTCCTTAATTTTACTGAAATTAACAATGGGTTTCCAGAAAGTTTTACCTTGGGAAGTGAATTAACCTTTAAGGTTTCCTTCAAGTGCAATGGCGAATACCATGAGGTAGAATGTAACATGACAAACCAGGAATTTAGTGATAACCTGGTTTACTATGTCATTATTGAAATCATCAAGAAAAAATATCCTGGACACCTACTCAAACAGTTAATTAATAGCAAACACACACAGGATGTATACATGTTTGTAACAAATCAGCAATATGATTATTTGAAAAAAATGAAGCTTATGGAAACGATAGATCGTTTTTAGTTTTTTTTGCCCTAATTCATCAAGTCTTATTAGTTTTCCTGAATACTTTTAAAATGGCAATGAATACAATTTTCTACTAGCAAGATTAGGAAAAAAAGATATGCACGATTAAGTATTTTAGAAACTTTGGTAAGACTGCCCATCCCTGCGCAAAAAAAAAACAAAAGCTGTACTCGGAAAAATAGTATTTGCCTTACGGATTTTCTATTTATTTCTTAATTTGCTTCAAATTAATTAACTCAATCAAAATGAAATTTCCTGTCCCAAAAAGTATCTTCCTTCAGAAACTCCCTGTGTTTCTTCTTGCCGGTAAAATTTTACCCAGTCGGTTTTAAAGATTGTATTTAAACTACTTATATCGCCTTACCCTTTTATTTCAAAATTGAAGCAATCATTTGAGTGCGCTTATCAGGAGCAATTTTATAGATTTCTGAGCAATTAGCGCGCAAGTGAAAATCCTCGATAAAGCCAACTGGTATATAGGTAAGCTATGTGCAGTCTGATGCGTTTACATTAAAAAAATACGAAATAGTAAAAAGGGAAGACGGCCTGCGAATAGCAGTTTTTTGTTTTTTAAAAATCAACAATATAAATGGAGACCAGAGACCATTTCAAAAACGGGGCAACACCGAAAAGCCATATGAGTAGGAGAAAATAAAGTAATAGAAATATGCCAAAAACTGATATTAACGTTATCAAAAATCAATCAAAAAGTATTTTAAACAGTAAATTAATTGCCACGGTCAATGTTGGAGTGAACCCAACTGCAATGGCAATAACATCCGATTCCACTAAATTATATGTGGCAAACGGGAATAATTACGGTATCGCTGGAAGTGATACTGTGACCTTGATTGACCTAAAGACCTTTATGCCTATCTTAACCATTTCAAGCGGAACATTTAATCAACCCTACACCGTAACGTTATCTAAAGATGAAACCAAGGCTTACGTTACCAATTCAAATGCGGCAACAATTAGCATTATCGATACCGCAACAAATCAGGTTACCGGAACAATTGACGGATTTAACGGGCCATCGGGTATGGTAATTACGCCAGACGGGACTAAGGCCTATGTTAACAATTATGGCGCGAGTACAGCAATTCCATCCGGATCCGGTAATACTGTTAGCGTGGTAGATTTGGTTGGCGAAAAAATTATTGAAGAAATTACTTTAAGTGAATATACACAAGCTGCTGCACCAGCTGCAATTGCCATTAGTCCGAAGGGTGATTTTGTTTATACTGCAAATTATACAAACGGAGAGCCATGGCAAGGTACACTTTCAAAGATTTCGACCGTTACGAATACTGTAGTTGATACCATTGGTGGAGCTCCTTTTTTAGCAAGTAGCCCTTTTCTATTTGGTATGTTTGCGATAAAGTTTGATGCTTCTGGTAAGTTCGCCTACCTTACTAATTTTGGAAGTAATAATTTTGCCCCTTATGGTACAACAGTTTGCGTAATAGATCTTGAGCAAAAAACACAGTCTGCTTTGATTGAACTCGGGATACAGCCATCAGGATTTGATATTACCCCAGATGGACTTTATGGATTTGTTTCGAATTACAATACCTTGTACAGTTCAGGAGCACCGAATTATACTGGTTTAACTGCCGGTCAAGGAACTGTAAATATTATTGATTTAGCTACAAATTTGTTGGTTCCGATCACTATTAATGTCGGACAGTCTCCGGGAGCGATACTGATGAGTCCTGATGGTAAATATGCTTTTGTATCAAACTATACCGCCAATACAGTTAGTGTTATTAGCGTATATGGAGAGTAATCATTTTGGTATTTAAGATTTAAGTATATCTAATCAAAAATGCAGAAGCCCCGCAGCAATGTGGGGCTTTTGTAATTCTGCTTTTTATAGCTCTATACTATTTCTAAAGTGGCTTTTCTGATGCAGATTATATTCGCCTAGGTTCGGAACAATATTTTTCTCCGGCTGAGTGTATTCGCCGGAGCTTTTAGTACCTTGGAATTTGTTTTTTGACTATGAATATTTATGCTAAATTTGTGATGTATAAACCTGTCTTAATCTATTAATTATCTCTCAATAATGTTTTTTCAACAGTGACCCCATCTCGCACTTATTCGGTCTTCTACCTTACGGTGCTATTCGATTTATATCTTATTGGCTGATTATTCATGTTCGTTGTAACAGATGAATATAATGATTACAGCTTAACCAAATAAAACGCCCTTTATGTGTCTAAACAAACGCTTACAAATTAATTTGAAACTGGTGTGGACAGGAATCAAAAGCCAATTATTTTTAGTCTGGACTAACCTTACGCTATTTAGATTTTTTCTGCCTGTTTTTTTCTCGGTACTATCTTTAGTATCATCCGCGCAAAAACCAAATATTAGCTACACGAGCCCACAAACTGTTTATCTTGAAAAAGAAATAACGCCCATTAGCGTTACAAATACCGGTGGAGCTGTTCCTGGCAGAATATATCCTCAAGTCGATCAACTCTTTGCGGGAAACCCATCGTTCATTCAACATTTTATAAAAACTTCTTCAGGGGATCTTTACGGCACTCAATATGCTTCTATAATCCGTGTAAAACCAGATGGGAGTTCTTCAGTATTTGCCGGAACATCAACCTACGGTTATGCTGATGGATTAGGTACAGCTGCACTGTTTGGTACGTTGAATGATATCATAAATGACAATGCAGGGAATCTGTATGTAGCTGAAAGAAATAGCCGTGATGAAACAAATGGTAGGATAAGAAAAATAACGCCATCCGGTGTCGTATCAACTTATGCACAAGGATTGTTTAGTCCTGGTGCGCTTGCCATGGACGCTAACGGTGTAATTTATGTTGCAGAAGGCCCGGGAAGGATAATGAAAGTTGCTACGGATGGCACAGTTTCATTTGTAGCTGGCCAATCAAGAGTTACTGGAAAGGCTAATGGTACTGGGGCTGCTGCGTCATTTTATAACGTAGTTGCTATAGTAATAGGTAAAGATGGCAACCTCTATGCATTAGAATCGGGAAATAGTCTGATTAGAAAAATAACACCGGCTGGTGTTGTAACCACGTTTGCGGGCTCAAATTTTGGCAGTGCAGATGGTAGCGGCCTATCTGCTTCTTTTTGGTCTCCACAGATGATGCGGATAGATTCGAAAGGTAATTTGATTGTTGCCGATGGAAATTCCTTATTCCGCCGGATAAGTCCTTCAGCTGATGTTGTTACTATCGGAGGACCGGTGTACTATGATTCGAATGGAAAAACGAAATATGAAACCTATTATAGCAACTTCATTATTGATGAGGATGATAATATTGAATATCTTTCAGGGGGCTTTACAGGATATTAACAACGGGGTTTACCATTACTCCAACGCTACCTGCCGGGCTCTCCTTGAGTACAGATGGTACTATTGTTGGTACACCAAAGGCAGTTTCTGCCGCCACCAATTATAAAATTGCTGCATCAAATGAATCCGGAATAAGCACTTATAATTTAAATCTTACAGTTGCTGTTTCTACAGAGCCACCTGTAATTACATCGTTTTCGCCAACATCAGCATACACAGGGCAAGGTGTTACTATTACCGGAAGTTATTTTACAGGTACTACTGCTGTAACCATCGGCGGAAAACCTGCAGCTAGTTTTAGTTTGGGATCACCAACCAGCCTTTATGCAAATGTTGCTGCTGGTAGTTCCTTATCAGGAGATGTTACGGTAACAAATCCTTATGGTACAGCCACCTTATCGGGGTTTACCTTTATACCTCCGCCTACCATTACAGCTATTTCTTCGCTTAGCGGAGCAGCCGGTAACGTTATAAAGATTACAGGTACTAACTTTAATGGCGTAACTCAGGTTAATTTTGGAGGCTATTATGCTTCCTTTACCATCATTTCACCAACAGAAATAAATGCAGTAGTGGGCAATTATGGTGGTAGTGGAGCGGTGTCTGTTTATGCCCCTAGTGGAACGGCAAATTTTCCTGGCTTTACCTATATCCCTGCTCCAAATATTAGTACTATATCTCCTTATAGTGGCGGAACAGGTGATGTTATTACCATAACCGGAAATGATCTTAGTAATGCAACCAATGTAAGTTTTGGAAACACCGCAGCAAGTTCGTTTACAGTGGTTTCGCCAACAACTATTAAGGCTGTAGTTGCAGCTGGATCAGGCAATGGCATTACCGTAACTACGCCTGGAGGAAAAGCCACATATAGTAGTTTTAACTATATTTTACCTCCGGCTATTACTCAGGTATACCCGCTTAAAGGCGGGTTAAATAGTGGAATTACAATCATTGGATCCAATTTAAGTAATTCGCAGGTAAGCATAGGGGGCGTACCTGCTCAGATTGGTTATAATAGCAATAATCAGATATTGGCTTATGTTGGCAATGGCGCGTCATCGGGTAATGTAACCGTAACAAATACTTATGGAACGGCATTGCTGGCAGGATTTATCTGGGTGCCTGCTCCAACTATTACCTCTTTTAGCCCAACAACTGCTGCTAGTGGAGATATTGTTACGATTACTGGTACAGATTTAACAGACGTAGGAACTGTGACAATTGGAGGCATTAGTTCGATTTTTACCATTCTATCACCTACTGCAATCCAGGCTACTGTTGGGGCAGGGGCAAGTGGTTCAATTGGTGTTATCTCACCTGGAGGGAATGCCAGTTTGCCCGGTTTTAGTTATTCTGGGCCAGTTATTACTTCATTTACACCAACAAGTGCAGGTGCTGGCCAAACGGTAGTCATTACCGGCAATAACTTTACAAATGCTTCCGACGTTTATTTTGGGGGTGTTTCTGCCACATCATTCATTGTGAATTCGCCTACTCAAATTACGGCTGTTGTTGGTTTAGGAAAATCAGGAAGTGTAACGGTAGTAACACCTTTAGGGCGAACTTCTACATTTGGATTTACCCACCCAGGGCCATCCATCTCTTTTTTTAATCCAGTGTATGCTGGTACACTATCGACATCACCGGTAACTATCGCAGGTAATAACTTTACAAATGCTACCGCTGTGAGCTTTGGAGGAGTACCAGCCACATCCTTTACAGTATTGTCACCAACCTCGATAAGTGCTATTCCCGCTGCATCAGCATCAGGAGATGTAGTGGTGGTAACCCCATTTGGTAAGGATAGTAAACCAGGCTTTGTTTGGGCTCAACCACCTACAGTTACTGCATTCTCTCCTGCAGCACAGCAAAGTGGTGGGCAGGTAACCATTACCGGAACAAATTTTATTGGTGTTACCGGAGTTAAAATTGGAGGTGTTTCAGTTTCGTATTCTACATTTTCATCTACCTCAATTATTGTTTACATAAATAATGCCGTTGTTAGTGGCAGTATTAGTGTGATTACAATCAGTGGTACCGCTTCCATAGACGGGTTCATTTATTCTTCGCCGGTTATCCAGAGCATAAGCCCTGTAGTAGCTGCCGCCGGACAGACCGTTACCATTACCGGTAACAATTTTATAGGCATACAATCAGTAAACTTTGGCGGTGTTAACGCAACATCTTTTTCAGTTGTTTCTCCAACTATTATAACGGCTACAGTTGGTACCGGTAACAGTGGAAGTGTAAATATTTCTGGTCCCAGTGGAATGGCAAATATAGCTGGTTTTACATTCTTGCCTCCGCCGGTAATATATTCATTTACACCTTCATCAGGAGGTTCAGGTACATCAGTTTCTATAAATGGTTCCAATCTGCTCACAACATCGGCAGTAACGATAGGAGGTATTGCTGCTACAGTTACCAGCGTAACCAATAATGTAGTAATAGTAACGGTAAATGCCGGAGCCAGTGGCAAAATCTCTCTAACAACAAACGCAGGCAATACAGAAATTGATGGTTTTACCTGGTATCCTCAGCCAAACATTACCAGTGTAAGCCCGTTAACTGCGAACGGACAAACCCCTGTTACGATAACGGGGAATAATTTTACGGGGACAACACAAGTTAAATTTGGATCATCTGTTGTTGCGTTTACTGTGTTATCTCCAACTCAAATTAAAGTATCACCAGTAAATGCTTCAAGTGGAACCATTACGGTAACAAATCCCGGCGGAACGGCTTCTTTTCAGGGTTTCGTCTTTTTACCTGCCCCGGTAATCACATCGTTTACAACCACTGGGGAAGGATCTTCAGCGGTTGTTAGTATTATGGGAACTAATTTTACAAATGTTACCAGTGTGAAATTTGGGAGTGTGGAGGCAAGTTCATTTACGGTAAATTCGCCAACGAGTATTCAAGCAGTACCAGGTTTAGGCGAAACCGGATCGATTAGTGTTACCGGGGATGGTGGATCTGGAACAATAGCCGGATTTTTATATAACAAGCCACCGCTGGTACTCTCATTTTCGCGAGCATCTGGTCCGATTGGAACGGCATTAAGTATAATTGGAGATAACTTTAATCCCATACCTGAAAAAAATGTAGTTTATTTTGGCCCCGTTCGAGCGCAGGTTACGAATGCAACCAAAACGAAGTTAGAGATAGTCGTACCAGCAGGCGCAAATAACCTAGTTACAGTAACCAATATAGATAAGGGGCTAACCGGCTATTCCAATTTACCGTTTATGGTAACTACAACAGCAACTTTTTCAGGCTATTCGAACAAGCATGATATAAATTTCGACTCAGCAGTTTCTTCAATAGCCATCAAAGATTTTGATGGAGATGGAACCCCTGATTTTTTGGTTGCCAAAAGCGACTCTTTATACATCCTTTTACATGGAAGAGATAAAGTATTGTCAAAATCATCATTCACGCAAAAGATTAATTTGGTGATTGGTAAACAAGTTATAAATATGGTAGTGGATGATATAGATGGAGATGGAAGCCCCGATATTTTATTCGGTACGGGGCTCAGTATTGTTTTTTTACGTAATACATCAACATTGGGTAATGTGTCTTTTAGCACAACTGCATTTGAGTCGTTAAATAGCTCATATTCGGGTATGTTTCTTAGAGACATAGACATGGATGGCAGACCGGATTTAATTTCGGGTACAGGTGGAGCTTATTATCTTAATACTTCAAATGCATCTAAAGTCTCATTTGGAACAGCAGGATACTTTCAAAACACCTCCTCCAGCAGCAATATTTCATTTACCTTAACAGATATTGATGGTGACAATATGCCCGATCCAATTTATGGAAGTTCTTATAATGGATTTACAATATTTAATAATCGTGCGGTGCCTGGTAGTTTAAACCCTCAACTATTTCCAACTACGTATATCACACATTCGAGTTATTATTCATCAACTTTACTATCTGCCGATTTTGACGGGGATAACAAAGCAGATGTACTAGAAAATGATTATGGATATAATGCGAGCAATTTATTTCTGGTATCAAGGAATATAGCAACGAAGGGAACGATCACTACCGCATCGCTCCAGGCACCACAGGCATTTTCAAATAAGGGATTAATATATCGAAATGGTTTGGCTGACGTTGATGGAGACGGCAAGATAGATTTAATGGGAGGTGTAAACTCTACTATTTCCTATTCCCGCAATTTATCTGGTGTTGGTACTATTCAGTTTGAAGCACCTGTTTTACTGCTTTCGGGTGCTAATGATAATTTTAATAATTATCAAGTAAGTGATATTGATGGCGATGGGAGGAATGATATTATAGTTTTGGATCCTGTAAACAGCAAAATAGCGATCTATAATAATGGTATTATACCAGCGCCACAAATTACCTCGGTATCACCGCTTATTGCAGCAAAAGACTCAACTGTTTATATTACAGGTAAATATTTTGACCAAACATCGGTTGTGAATTTTGGTGCCAAGGTGGCAAAATCATTTAGGGTAGTTTCTCCTCAAACTATTATTGCAATTGTTGGAGATGGCGAGAGCGGTAGTATAACAGTCCAAACTCCGAGTGGCCAAAATTCGTTTCCTGGTTTCATTTTTTTAAGCCCTCCGATTATTACATCTGTAGTAACTGCAACAGATGGTACGGGCCAATTATTAATATCTGGTAAAAACTTTACTAAAACTACAAATGTCGCTATCACAGGGGTATCTGCAGTGTCGTTTATTATTAAGTCTGATACACAGATAGAAGCAAACTTTTTGGCATCAAGTGGAACTTTATCGGTAACTAATATAGCTGGTACTTCAACTTTTACCGATGTTATTACCGTTTTACCCACACCCACAATTACTGCTTCAGGGCCGCTTACATTTTATCCCGGAGGCAGTGTATTATTAACGGCAAATTCGGAAGTGGGGTATACCTATCAATGGTTAAAAGATGGAGTTAACATTGCCGGGGCAACATCTGGTACTTATACAGCCAGCCAAAGCGGAGCATATACTGTTATTGTAACACTTAATGGAGTAAGTAGAACATCAGCAGCTACTGTAATTACTACAATGTTTGCACTGCCAGCTTCTAACTTTACAGTAACAGCCAATAGCACCACTTGTTATGGATTGGCAAATGGTACTATTACCATTAGCGCCGCACAGCCATTAAATTATACGGCGACAATAACTGGTGGTAATTTAAATGGAACCTATCCGTTTACCAATACAACCAGTATTAACAATCTGGGAGCAGGTACTTACAATGTTTGCTTTACCATTGCCGGTCAGAATAGCTACCAGCAATGTTTTACTGTAGTAATAACAGAACCTAAAAGTCTGGCGGTATATGCGGCCATTAATAATGCCGCGCAAAGCTTAAACCTTACATTGGATGGTGCTAGCAAATATTACGTTACGCTGAATGGGGTAACCACCACAACTACAGCAGGTAATATGACATTAAACCTGAAAAATGGCGTAAACGATTTAACTGTTGCCACAGATAAATCGTGCCAGGGCATTTATCAAAAACGTTTCGATCTGTCAACAGGTATTCTTGCTTTTCCAAATCCGTTTACATCAACACTAAATGTAAATCTGGGCAATGAGGAGGTTTCTGTGGCAACCGTAGGATTGTTTAAAATTACGGGTGAAAAGGTATACAGCAAACAATTTGCCAATACTTCTGGTACGGTGCAGATAGAGCCCCAGGATCTTACTCCAGGAGTTTATATTCTTAAATTAAAAACTGGTCAGACTGAAAAAATACTTAAAGTTGTGAAATTATGAGAAAGTACATCACCATTCTATTAATAACTACTGCCTTATTTACGAGTTGTGGTAAAAATGACAGTACAGATATTACCGCTGATCCGCAACCTGCTTTGCTTACTTTTCCTGCTCAAAATTCAGTATGTACAGCAGGGACTGTTATCTCAACAACTAAAAGTACTGTAACCTTTACCTGGAATAGTGGAGGCAATACTAACAATTATGAGTTAAACATTAAAAACCTGCTTACTAATGCTGTCACAACATTAACCAGCTCTACTAATCAGTTGTCGGTAAACCTTGATCGGGATACACCTTATTCGTGGTATGTCTTGTCAAAATCTAATTCATTATCAACAACAGCTAAGAGTGAGGTATGGAAGTTTTATAACGCAGGCATAGGCTCGGTCTCTCATCCTCCGTTTCCGGCCGACAATCTTTCTTGCGTTTTTGGGCAAGGTGCTGCATCCGGTACGGTTAATCTAGCCTGGACAGCAAACGATCCGGATAATGACATTTTGGGCTACGACGTTTATTTTGGTACAAGCAGTACACCGGCATCTTATAAAGCCGGTATTACGGATAAATTTCTGAATGGTATTGCAGTAACATCGGGTACAACTTATTATTGGAAAGTGATTACGAAAGATGCAGCAGGCAATACCTCAGATTCTGGAATATTTCAATTTAAGACAAATTAGGATACGGTACTGATACAATCTGCTGAAAATGTCTAATTTGGTTCATCGAAGGTGAAATCGAAAACATTAACTGAAGCGAAGTATGAATAGTTATAATTATTCTCACTTCGCTTTTATTCTAGCAGAAGTTTGGATAAATGTTTGTCGATAAATCTATTGCCGAGCGCATTCAACGTCTCAAGATAACAGTAAATCTGCCTGATTTCAAGTCTTTTGTCTGGGAATATTTTCATTAACTACTGATTTATTACCCTTTAATCTCGTTTGCTTGCTGACTATTATCAGCCGGTTCCCAAAGTTCAATTTTATTGCCTTCGGCATCCATAATGTGTACAAACTTTCCGAAATCGTAGGTTGCAATATCATCCAGCACTGTTACACCGTTTTCTTTCAGTTGGGTTACCAGCCCCTCAATGTTCTGAACCAGGTAATTGATCATGAAATCTTTTTTGGAAGGGGCAAAGTATTCATCACCATTTTTGAACGGACTCCATTGTAACGAGTTAATTTCTTCAGGCCTATGCACATTTCTCGAATCAAAACTTACCGAGCCCCATTCGTTAACATCGAAGCCCAGGTTTTTAGCATACCAGGCTTTGGTATCTTTGGGGTTATGTGAAAAAAAGAATATGCCGCCAATGCCCGTTACTTTAGGTATGATTGAGTTTTCTGCTTGTTTTTGTTGCTCTTCCATGTGATTTGTTTTTTTACTAAATATAGCAATTGAAGTGAAATATCAGAAAACAGATGGCATCTGTTTAAGATGGTTTACACTGCATTAAATCTTGTTTGAAGTATGAAGGTTTTGGCTTTTATTTATTTTGTTTTGCGTTCAATGGAATATAATCTTTGTTTAAGGTTGTTACAGCTGGTGCATGCACCTTTTGTACCCAGTTTTTTAACAGGGCAAGTAATGCTTCCACTATTTTGGGGTTTTGTTTGGCTACATTGTGTTTTTCGCCGATATCGTTTTTCAGGTTATAAAGCTGCACTGTATCATCTTCAAAATAATGGTGCAGTTTCCAATCGCCTTTACGTATCGTTTCGCCAGGGCGCGTTCTGAATATATTATCGTTCGTTTCAGCATTTCCACCTTCTAAATAAATAGGGAAATACCAGTATAACGGGCGCTCAGTAATTACTTTTTCAGGTTTTTGCGTTAGCAGGTAATTGTAAATGCTATTGCCATCCACTTTAGGGTACGCTTTTATATTGGCTACCTGCATCAGTGTTGGATAAAGATCAAGGTTGGTTACCGGAATATCGCTGGTAGTACCAGCTTTAATTTTACCCTTCCACACAAATACCAGCGGAACACGTGTACCACCTTCAAAATAACTGCCTTTACCGGCCCTTAAAGGATGCTGCCAGGTAACCTGGTTAAAACCGCCATTATCTGAGGTGAAAATTATAAGGGTGTTTTGCATCATTCCCTGCGCTTCGAGCGTTTGGATTAACCGGCCAATATTACGGTCTTCGTTATTCAGCATAGTGGCATAGGCCTGGTTACGTTGGCCATCGTCGGCTGGTTTGTCTTTAAATTTATGCATTAAACTATCTACCTTTTGGATGGGGCTATGCACGCCATATGATGCATAATATAAAAAGAAAGGCTTGCTGGCTTTTTGGTTTTTAATATAATCGATGGCTTTATCGGTAATTAAATCGGTTAGGTATTGGTTATTTGGTCCATCAATTTTTACATTGCCGTAAGGCGGGTAATAGCTTTTCGGACTTCCGGCATGCGATCCGCCAATGTTTACATCGAAACCGTAGGTTAGGGGATTGTCGCTCATGTGCCATTTGCCGGCTATACAGGTATTATATCCATTTTCTTTTAACAGCTGCGGAAAAATTTTGAAACCGGCATTAAGCACCTCTATATTTTTTACAGGCACCAGCTTACGGTTTTTGCTATCGCCACGCTCAGAACTACCTACGGTATAAATGCCATGGCGGGTTTGCCATAAACCGCTAAGCATACTCGCTCTACTGGGCGCGCAATTAGATGCCGACGCGTAGCCATTGGTAAAAACCATACCTTGTGTTGCCAATTTATCCATTACAGGAGTTTCGTAAAATTTCGACCCCATAAAGCCTGCATCACGCCATCCCATATCATCCATATTAATGAATATAATGTTGGGTTTTTGTTGGGCTATGGTTAAGCAGGGAACAAACACAAAAAAATAGAGTATTGCATTTAAGCGCTTTTTCATTTAGGATGTTTATAGCTGGTTAAAGTTTCCATTGGCATTTTTTTGCCCTGGGCTGTTGGTTAATTGCAAATAAAGTAAATAAAACAATATAATGGAGGCTTGATAGACAGTACGGTATTTATATCTTTGATTGTTATCTAAAATGTGACATCCTAACCTGTATTTTAATGATGAATTTTAATCCTGCACTTAAAAAGATTAGTTTTTTAATAACGGCTTGTTTATTGGGTTTTTACCCAGCTTTGCATGCCCAGGAGGCTAAAGCACCGATAATGGGCTGGAGCAGCTGGAACAATTTCAGGGTTAAAATTGATGAAAAGATGATCAGGGAGCAAGCTGATGCCATGATATCGTCGGGATTGTACGATGCGGGTTACCGCTTTATTAATATCGACGATGGCTTTTTTGGCGGGAGAGATGCCTCGGGCAAGCTCTTTGTAGACCAGCAAAAATTCCCTTCCGGAATGAGATTGCTAACCGATTATATTCACAGTAAAAAGCTCAAAGCCGGTATTTATACAGATGCTGGTTTAAATACCTGCGGGTCTATCTGGGATAACGATCAAAAAGGAATTGGAGTGGGAATTTATTCGCACCTGGATGAAGATTGTAACCTGTTTTTTAAAGAATGGAACTTTAATTTTTTAAAGGTAGACTGGTGTGGGGGCGAGAAAATGAAACTGGATGAGCAAACCGAGTACTCCAAAATTATCCGTGCAGTTAAAGCCATCGATAAAAATATTGTTTTTAATGTTTGCCGCTGGCAGTTTCCTGGAAAGTGGGCCATAACCGAGGCCGATTCGTGGCGGATATCGGGCGATATTAGTGCAAGCTTCGCTTCAATCCTTAAAATTATCGACCTCAATGCCGATTTACATCCATACGCTTCAGCTGGCCATTATAACGATATGGATATGCTGCAGGTAGGCAGGGGTATGAGTTACGAAGAAGATAAAACGCATTTTTCGATGTGGTGCATGCTTAATTCACCTTTACTGGCCGGAAATGATTTGCGCTCAATGTCAAAACAAACCATCGAAATACTAACCAACAAGGAAATCATAGCCTTAAACCAGGATAAAGGTTTTAAGCAGGCCAGCAGGGTTTTGAAAACTGGTGATATGGAGGTTTGGCTAAAACCATTGGGAACGGGCGATAAAGTCATTGCCATCATGAACCGTGGTAATCAAACAACCGAATTTAATCTTGATGCCAAAAGTTTGGGTATAAATAGTCGCAGCCGGTTAAGAGACCTTTGGCAGCATACGGATTTGGGAAGCCTGAAAAAACAAAAAACATTTTCTATTCCCGCGCATGGGGTAGTGGTGCTTAAAGTAAAGTCTTAACTCTGTAAATCTTTATTGTACCTGTTTCTGTATTCCAGAGGCGATATTCCGGTTATTTTTCTAAATACCTCACGGAAAGCTTTTGCATCAGCATAGCCTACTTCGTACATCACCTCGTTAATGCTTTTTCGGCTGGTTTCGAAAGCCCTTTTGGCCGATTCTATTTTGGCCCGTTGTAAATATTCAATAGGCGTGTTACCTGTGGCTTTGATAAACCTCCTGTCGAAATTTCTTCTGCCTACTGCAAAACGGGCAGATAAATCTTCCACAGCGATTTTTTGGTTCAGGTTGTTCTCCAGGTAGCATTGTGCTTCTTTTACCATTTCATCGCTGTGCAGCTTTTGCCCCTTAAAAATAATAAACGACGATTGGCTATGTCTATCCATTTCGATTTGGAAAACTTTGGCGCAGTAAATAGCGGTTTGCCGGTCGAAATTCTTTTCAATCAGGTACAGCAGCAGGTTTAGAAAAGAATAAGCACCACCGTTGGTATATATCCCGTTTTCATCCGTAATCAACTGGTCTGTTTTTAAATGTACTTTCGGAAATTTGTTCCTGAAATTATCGGCAACTACCCAATGAGTAGAACAGCTCTTACCATCTAATAAACCGGTAGCAGCCAAAAGGAACGCGCCGGTACACATGCTGGCAATTTCGGCGCCCTGCTGGTATTGTTTTAAAATCCAGTTGGTTAACACCTGGTTTCCTTCAATTGCTTTTTCGTAATTGTGGTTTAATGATGGGATAATTACCAGATTGGTACGACTAATTGATGATATATGCCGGTGTGGTTTAACGCTAAATAAACCATCGTAATAGTTTACTTCATCCGAAATGCCTGCCAGTTCAATTTTAAACAATGCTTCATGACCGTTTTCCTGCCAATATGCGTTTGCCCTGCTAAGTATTTTATAAGAGCCGATAATGCTGCTCAGGTTGTTCGGTCCATCGGGAACCAGTATGGTAATGTGTTTCATTTGAGGTAGGTAAGATATTTGATGTTGATATAAAGATAAGGATTAAGCTTGTCCAAATCAACCCGTTACAATGTCTGTTTTACACCGTACATAAAAGCATTAATCGGGTTAACTTTGGTATATACTAATTCATATTTAAAATTTAAACCATATCAATACCATGGAAAAACAAAATTTTACAGCTGCCATTGAGGTAGATCAAAGCCCAAAAGAAGTAATTAACGCCATTACCAATGTACGTGGTTGGTGGTCGGAAGATATAGAAGGTAACACAGCAGCGCTAAATGCCGAATTTATTTACCACTACCGCGATGTGCACTATTGTAAGGCGAAACTGATAGAACTGGTTGCGGATCAAAAAGTAGTATGGCAGGTGCTCGATAACTACTTTAATTTTATTGATGATAAAAGTGAATGGATCGGTACTAAACTTGTTTTCGATATTTCGACAGCAGACAACAAAACTGTTGTAACTTTTACCCATGAGGGACTGGTGCCGCAATACGAATGTTTCGAAATTTGCCGAGAAGCCTGGACCAATTACATTAAAGGAAGTTTATACCAGCTCATTACAACAGGCAAGGGACAGCCAAACCCGAAAGAAGGTGATGGTTACAATACCGAACTGGCTAAAAAATGGCAACTGGAGGCCTGATTAAAAAGGCCGCGATTGAGCGGTAACGCTATAAATATAGAATTGCCATCCTGAGTTTGTCGAAGGGGCTGCCTTAACACTGTTTGAGGCTAGCCCTTGGACAAATTCTTTACCGTTAAGTTTTAGTTAGATTTTCTAACGAAGCAATAATCTTTTTCTGGCTTTTAATGGTTTCCTCGTAAAGCTCCAGGAGCTTGTTTTTATCGCCGTTTAGGCATTTTAAATCAATGATTTCCTGATTATGCTTTGTCCCAGAGTCTATTTCTATCTTAGCCAGGTCTTCATCTCTGCGGAAATACTCGAAAAAGTTAACGTCAAGAGCTATAGAAATTCGGGTAAGGAGGTCTGTGTCTATTGAAGTCGATTTCAGTATTGTACCCACACGGTGCTTACTAATCTGTACCTCATCAGCAAGCTGTTCCCTGCTCATTCCTTTAACTTTCATCTCTTTCCAGATCAGTAATCCAATATTTATACCCATGGGTTGTTTTTTTTGTTGTTAACTACTAAGCCACCTACTTCCGTTTAACATCAAAACCGTATAATCCATTTTGATACAGATAGGAGGCCATTTGATAATTGGCAATGGCTTCATTAATCAGTTTTTGATCTGCTGGGCGTTTTTCTGCGTTTCCTGTTTTGAAATCGGGCTGATAGGTATTTGCTTTTTTATTAGGATCGAGCACAACCAGTTGCTTGTTTTTAATGTAACCTAAACTTTGGTAGGTACTAATAAATGCCCTTTCATCCGAATCTTTCATTTTAAATACATCCTGGCCGAAAAATTTGCTGTCGTAGCTGAAATTTAAATAGCCTAAAATGGTTGGGCCAATATCAATCTGTGCAGTAAGTTTTTCGAATTTACCCGGTGCAATGTGTCCCGGACTATAAAAAATCATCGGGATGTGGTATTTATCAACTGGTAATTCTACTTTACCAGCACTTGATGCACAATGATCGGCTACAATAATAAATAAGGTATTTGCAAACCAGGGCTTTTGTTTGGCTTCGCGTATAAATTTGCCAATGGCATAGTCGGTATATTTTACAGCACCTTCTCTTCCTGTGTGCGATGGGATATCTATTCTGCCTTCAGGATAAGTGTAGGGGCGGTGGTTAGAAACCGTCATAATTTGAGCGAAAAACGGTTTATTGTTTTTATAATCTTTATCCAACTCGCGCAATGAAAGCGTAAACAGATCTTCGTCTGCCACTCCCCATATATTAGAATAATGGATTTCCGAATCCTGCAAGGCACTTCTGTCAGTTACCTCATAACCATTGTTCGAAAAGAATTCGTTCATGTTATCGAAATAACCATAACCACCATATATAAAGCGGCTGTTGTAGCCTTTAGAGCGGAATACATTGCCTAAAGTAAAAAGGTTTTTATTATCAGGACGTTTCACTATGGATTGGCCTGGAGTAGGAGGGATACAAAGTGAAAGTGCTTCCAATCCACGCACGGTTCTCGTACCCGATGCATATAAATTGCTAAACAGTAAACCCTCTTTAGCCAGCGAATCTAACTGAGGTGTAATGTTTTGTGTATTACCGAAGGTGCCTAAAAATTCCGCACTTAAACTCTCTACACTAATCAGCACCACATTCATTCTGTTTTCAGTTCCGCCGTTGTTTATCGTTCTGGAGGTACCAATGTCGGTTCTGCTAGCCGAGTCTGCTTGGAGTAAATGCTGTAAAATATTTGCGGCACTTTTAATCGGCAGCGTTTTGTAAAAGGTATCGTAATCGAGCTGATTATGCCAAAAAGCATAACCGAATTCGTACATACCATTGCCCGAGAGTTCGTTTACATATTGGTTGCTGCTGTTGTTTTTCCATTTGTGGCTTACACAGAAATAAGTGAAAATGGGCACACAAAGCAAAATGACTGCAGTTTTGGTTCTTTTGCTAAAGCGTGTTTGTTGGTAGGTAGATACTGTAATCAGCTTTCTTAACAGGTAAACTATGCCTGCGGTTAAAATAATCAGTGCTGTTAAAATGGTATTAATGGGGTACGATTGGCGTATATTCCCAATCACCTCTGTGGTATACACCAGATAATCTACAGCAATAAAGTTATAACGTACAGAAAATTCTTCCCAAAAAAAACATTCGGAAACGGCATTGAAAATGAGTGTTAAAACAACAACGAAAAAATATATAAACAGTAATACCCTGCTGGTTTTGCTGGTATAGGCTTTTGCCGGGAAAAGCCACAAATAAATAACCAGCGGTATAATGGCAAAAGATGCTGCGGCCAGATCGTAAAACAAACCGATTAGCAAAACCTTTATAAGGTTTAAAACAGACCAGTCGAAAGAAGCCGCGCTATAAATTAATAGCGTAATGCGGGTTAATAACGAAATGCTACACAATAACAGGGTAGCCAGAAAAACAGGACCAAACCTGTTTTCTAATAGTTTACTTGTTTTTTCTTTAATACTCATAATTGGGGACAATTCCAACAGTTAAAACTTACCTGCCTGGCATTATTTTTTGCAAAGGGCGAAGGTAAGTTTCAATTCTGAAGGAATTCTGAATGTTTGGTTAGCAAGGCGAAAATAGGATTAATGATTTAGTTTAACAATTCATTAATATTTAATTAACGCCAATGCCTGACTATTGCTTCGAAAAATTAACACTCAGTGTTGATGTAAAACGTGCAGTTAATTTTTCATATAAGGCTTTATTTATAGTGGTTGATATAATTATCATGTTGTTGGTGCCTGTGCGTGTGGTTTGACCAAAATCGCTTGCAGTTAATCCGGTTACTAATGCATTTAGCTGTACAGTAACCCTGGCCAGGTAGGTTCCGGCAGTAACTTCTACCCGCTGTGCTTCGAGTTTAATCAATTGCGACTGGTTCATTTCGAACCTTACCGGAATTTTTGTTCCCGAAGCTTCTATATATGTTCCGGTTAGCAACAGGGGTGGGTTAGTTACCGAACTGGTTAAGGTTAGGCTAAATTGATTTTTTTCATAAACACCCGATGCTATGGCAACAGTGCCGGATAAAGAATCGGGTTTTAAAGCATTTACCAGATACAGGTTTTTAGTTTCGAGATTTATTGCCCCGCTACCTGATTTAGTTGCACTGAATTCGATTTTGGCTACATTAATACTTGCTGTTGCCCAGTTTATACTCCCATTTGTGCCGGCAGCTACCACAGCACCACTGGCACTTGCATTGCTACTTAATGATGCATTTAAATTGGTCGCACTAAAACTATAGCTCAATTTAGTGTCAGCTGCTACCTCTTTTTTGGTACAGCCCATAAAAAGCACTACAACCAGTAGTGCACTTGTAAGGTGGTAAAGTTTAGTCATCATGATTGATTTTAAGGATATCAGGTTTAATTTATCATCAATCTTAAATGTAAGTTCCAATTCTGTAGCAATTCTGAAGTTGTGTTGAAAGTGTCGTTTTTTATGCTTTAAACCCGGTATTTAGAACTTGTAGCTGTACCCCACTCTAAAAATCTGCGTTTCATAAAAATCAGTACTGTTAAACCTGAAACCGTTACCAGTAATGTTTTTCTTAATTTTTAAGGCGTTAAAAATGTCGTTTCCGTTTAAAAAGAGTTCGCCTTTGCCATTTTGAATCTGTTTTTTAATTCCCAGATCAGTTGAAAAACGGCTTCCGATTTTTCCCTGGGGAATAATATCGGGGCTAAATAAGCCATAGACAATTGAATGTCTGTTTTGGCGGGTAATTTAAACTGTCCGTTAAACTTAGCATTGCCTGATACGATAGATTGGCCGGGCATGCTATATATTGTGGGTACCGGATATTGATTGGCTACCGTGAAGGCATTAATTTTATTTTGATACACGGTAGTGCTGACGTTAAATGAAAACCATGGAGCGAGTTCCTGCTGTAAAAGTAACTCGGCACCCGAATTAAAACTTTTGCCTGCATTTTGGAAGATATTGTAAATAATGGCATTGCCCGGAACAATGGTAGCAATGCGGGTTATGGTTCCATTAACAATTTTATGGAAGGCTGAAGCATAAAAATAGCCCTTATCCCAACTGTTTTTATAGCCCAGCTCTATGGCATGCGTAAATTGTGGCCTAAGGGTAGGGTTACCTACTTTTAACAGTTCTGGCTCATCATATTTCGGGAATATCCTAATGTCAACTTCATTAGGCCGGTCTACCCGTTGGTTATAAAAAGCACTTAATTTGTTTGTCTCGTTTATTTTGTAAGCAAAGCGAACATTTGGGAAAGGCCTGAAATACTCATAGCTATCGCTCTTGTAGGTATTGTGGTTTGGATTTACCTTATAATCAACACGTACATATTCCATCCTAATACCAGCTTCCAGTTCAATTTTGTTGTTCTCGTAAACATAGTTGCCATATATTGCCGGTATGTTTTCGCTATAATCAGCCCAGCCACCTGCATTTACATCTATTGGAGAGTTTAAACCCGGATAAAACTGCATACTGGTTGGGATAAAGCGGTTACGGTATTTAATTCCCGCTTCTATTCGCCCATGTTTTAACGGGCGGACATAGTCGAGATTAAAATCGGCAACATGCTCATCAGAGAGCAGCTTAAAAGCATCCATGCCAGTAAAGGTGGGCATGATATTGGTGAAGAAATATTTTTCATCCTCCCTGTGCCAGGTATAGTTAAAGCCTGCACTTAAAGTATGGCCAGGTTGCGCAAATTTATGCTGATACAAGGCAGTGCCGGTAGCGGTATATTTTACTTCGTCTTCTACAAACTGCCAAAGCCGGTTTCTTACTGTAAAATCACTGTTGAAGTAGGGGATATCACCCAGATCACCAATTTTTTCGCGGTTAAAAAAGCCAGATAAGGTAAAACTATTACGTTCATTAGGATTATAATCGAAACCGCTTTTTACCGTAGTAAATGTTGTAGTACGGTTGCGTTTAACCTGTTGGTTAATTATCGTTCCATCATCATAAATTCGCTCCGAAAATTCGTTTTTATTTAGGGTTTGGGTATACAGATAATCGGCCTGCAAAAAGGTGTTTAATTTGTTTTTGCGGTAATTTAATGATAGCGAGGGGTTAAACTTTGGTGTAGCCTGGTATTGTGCGCTTATTCCAGGCAGGTTTTCTTTACGCAACCATAATGCCCCCAAGCCAGTACTCATACCCAGTTTACCGTTAAAACCTTCCTGCTTATTCTTCTTGTAAATAATATTGATAATACCTGCATTGCCATTGGCATCGTACTTTGAAGAAGGATTGTTGATGATTTCGATACGTTCAATGGCCGAAGCCGGGATATTATCCAGGCCGGTTTGGCTACCAAACCCAGTAATTGCATTTTGTTTACCATCAATCAGTACTGCAATTTTATCATTTCCCCGTAATTGTACTTTTCCGTCCTGAATGGTAATGCCTGGAAGGTTTTGCATGGCCTGCAGTACCGATCCGCCCAGCTGACTTGTATTTTTGGAAAGGTCGTAGGTTTTTTTATCCAGTTTATTACCCAAACCTTCGTTTGAAGAGCCTTGAATATTAACGGTTTGAAGGGTTTGTGCATCTTCAGCCAGTTCAAAAATACCCAAATCGAGAAAGGGGCTAAGCGTACCAATACTGATTTCTTTTTTAATGGTTTGATAACCCATCATGCTAATTAACAGGTGATAATTACCCGATGGGATATCTTTAATTGAAAATCTCCCCTCATTATCACTAATCGTACCCAAAAGAAATTTTTCATCATTTGGTTTTTTAAAAACGATGTTGGTATAGGGAAGCGTGTTTTTATTTTTAGCCTCTTTTACCTGTCCCGAAACAGTTATAGATTTTTCCTGAGCGCAAATATCATCGGCCAGCAAGAATATAGAAAAGCAAAATAGCTTTAATATTCGTTTATAGTTTTTCATAATTGATTAAGTTTTCCGCCGGCAAATTAGAAAGCAATTCTGTAGAGAATCTGAACCACCGTTTTTTTATTCATCTTCAAATTTCCGACAGATTTGAAGTGTATCTATGCTGCAAAATTGATATAATGATTAAAATTTATACCCTATTTGTTGCTGCTCTATTCTTTATTCCCCAGTTACTTTATGCACAAGGCACCGGAACAATTTCAGGGAAAATTACAGCGCTATCTGCCAGTCAACCAGTAGAATTTGTAAACGTTGTTTTAATGAAACCGGGTAATACTGCTATTGTAAAAAGAGAAGTAACAGATGCAAAAGGGAATTATAAGTTAAGCAATGTGCCAGATGGTACCTATTTTATTATAGCCAGTTTTATTGGTTACCAAAACCTGAAAACAGCAACATTTGTAATTGGCCCTGCCAACAGAAGAATAATACAGGATATAAAGCTGGATGGCGGAGCAAAAAATCTTGACGAGGTTTCAGTAGTTTCTAAAAAGCCGCTTTACAATAATACAATCGATAGAAAAGTTTATGATGTATCCCAGGATATTTTGGCCAAATCAGGATCGGCAAGCGAAGTATTGGCTAATGTACCTTTAGTTCAGGTAGACGTGGATGGAAACATCAGTTTGCGAAATTCTACCGCAACCATACTTATTAACGGAAAAGTTTCACCGCTAATGGGGGCAAATGCAGCAGCAGCTTTACAGCAATTGCCCGCAAATAGTATCGAGAGGATAGAAGTAATTACCAATCCATCAGCTAAATATAAACCCGATGGAATGGGTGGTATAATTAATATTGTGTTAAAGAAAAATGTTAAAAGAGGCCTTAACGGAACTGTGATAGCCAATATTGGGAATGGCGAACGCTATAATGCCAGCGCAAATGTGAATTATAATCCGGGAAAGATTAATATTTATGGCAGTTATAGCCTAAAACAAGATTACCGTCAAAGAACAAATGCCAATAACCGCATACAAACCGACCCGCTTACCGGGGGCATTCGTTATTATAATGATTTTGCCGTTCAAAATGCCAGACCGTTTTCAAATGTTGCAGGTTTAGGGATCGATTATAATATTTCGAACAAAACCACTATTGGTTTATCGGGTAACTTTTATCTCCGTAACATGCATAAACATGATGTAACAAGTAAAAGGGTTAGCGCGGCGACTGTACTGGAACAGGATTATGACAGACGAAGAGAAAACTTTGAGCAGGAAAAGAACCTGGATGCCACAGTATATGCCGAACATAATTTTAAGAAGAGTGATCATAAATTGAGGCTTGAGTTTAATCTTTCGCATTCGCCAGAGGTAGAGGATAATCATTACACCAACTCATTCCGTTACCCCAATATGGCCGATCAGCTTGATAATACTTTAATTAAGCAAACTGCCGATCAGAAACATGCAGCTATTACTTATGAAAACCCGGTTACAGCACACAGTAAAATAGAAGCAGGTTATGACGGGCAGTACAATAAAGAAGATCTCGATTTTTATGGCGAAGCATTTAATAACCAGCAGCAAAAATTTTTAACAGATTTGAATAAAACCAACCGTTTTATTTATCACGAAAATGTACATGCACTGTATGGAACTTATGCTTTAGAAGTAAAAAAACTTGGTGCAATGTTGGGCTTAAGAGGCGAATATTCTGATATCACTTCTAAATTAATAACTACAGGCGAGGTAATACCAAATCATTATTTTAAGCTTTATCCCACCATCCATTTTACCTATAAACTTACCGATAACAAAGAGTTACAGTTAAATTATAGCCGCAGGGTAAGAAGACCTGAAGCTGATGAGTTAAATCCGTTTGCCGAATATGCAGATCCAACAAATGTAAGAGTGGGAAACCCGTTTTTACTTCCAGAAATTATTCACTCCGTGGAGCTGGGCTACCAATGGAGTAGCAATCATTTTAGCATATTACCAGGTGTTTATTACCGATATACCTATAACCGTTTTACCGCTATTACAACACCATTAAATGATTCTGTTTTGGTTACCCGCCAGCAAAACCTAAGTAGCGATAAAGCTTTCGGAGCCGATGTTGTTTTAACTGTTCATCCAAATGATAAGTTAAGCTTTAATGTAATTCCAAATGTGTTTTACAATCAGATTGATGCTTCAAACCTCGGTTATTCAGGTAAAAAATCAACAGTTACCTGGTCGGCAAACTTTAATGGGAGTTATACGCTTCCTTGGGGAATGGCTATGCAGCTTAATTCTATTTATAAATCAGCAAGATTAACACCTCAGGGCAAATTCCTGCCCAGTTTTGTGTTAAATATTGGTTTAAGGGAAGAAGTGTTAAAGAAAAAAGGTTCGGTTTATCTTACCGTTTCCGATTTGTTTAAATCGCAGAGGCAGGTGGCTGAGTTGCAATCGCAATTTTTAATACAGCAGGTTAATCAGCGGAGTAATTCGAGGATTTTTTATCTGGGGTTCAATTATAATTTTGGCATAATCAAGAAAAAGAAAGACCTGCAGTTCGATAACAGCCAATAAGTATCGTGCTTCAGTTTTTCTTCAGAATTGACCAATACTATTGTAGTGTTTATTTCAGATTGATCAATGGAAAAGGAACAGGGAATGTTGCTTGGAAAAGTAGAGACTTTCGTTAAAGGACTTTTAGAACAGGAGCTGCACAATAATATGTACTTTCATAATTTTGAACATACTTTGCTGGTAGTAGAGGCCGTTAAAATTATCGGAAAGCAAAGCAACCTGAGCGAAAACGAATTACTGTTGCTTACCCTGTCAGCTTTTTTACACGATGTGGGTTACACTAAACAATACATTGGGCATGAGTTGGCCAGTGCCGAAATTGCCCGTAGTTTTTTACTAGAAAATGGTTTTGAACACCACCAGATAGAAGTGGTAATCAATTGCATTATGGCCACAAAATACCCCCAATTACCCAATACCGATTTAGAAAAAATAATCTGCGATGCGGATTTTTATCATTTTTCCTTTCAAAATTATATCGCCTTTGCAGCCCGCCTTAAAAAAGAGTGGGAGCAAAACCTCAATTTGGTATACTCAGATAGAGAGTGGGATGCCATAAATATAAAGATGCTTGCCGGACATGAGTATTTTACAGATTATGGCAAAAAGACCCTGCAGAAGAAAAAAAATCTGAATATAGAAAAATTAATACAGCGGTTTACGTAAGCTAAAAAGGATTGAACTTTTAATTTCCGGTTTTAATGGCTACTTTATGTCCGGTTAAATAATAAATTATACCAATGAAAATTTTAGTTATAGAAGATGAGCAGGCTTTATTGGAGAGTATTCTGGCCTATTTTACAGGTGAGGGTAATATTTGTGAACACGCTTCAGATTTTGCTGCTGCAAATGAAAAAATATCGCTCTATAACTACGATTGCATTCTTCTGGATTTAGGATTGCCGGATGGCGAAGGCCTGGAGTTATTAACCCGGCTTAAACAACTGAAGAAAAGAGATGGCGTACTGATTATTTCAGCAAGGCATTCTCTGGATGATAAACTCGCCGGACTTGATCTTGGTGCCGATGATTATCTGGTTAAGCCATTTCATTTATCTGAGCTGAAAGCCAGGGTAAGTGCCATTATCCGTAGAAAAAATTTCGATGGTAACAATGTGATTGTCTTTAATGAAATAACTGTCGATGTATCGGCCATGAAAATAACGGTTAAGGGAAACCCGGCAATATTAACCAAGAAGGAGTTCGATCTTTTGGTTTATTTTCTGTCTAACCGCAACAAAGTAGTCACTAAAAATGCAATGGCCGAGCACCTTTGGGGCGACGAAATGGACCTGTCGGATGATTTCGACTTTATTTACACACACGTTAAAAATCTCCGTAAAAAACTACTCGAAGCCGGAGCGGCCGATTATCTGCGTTCGGTTTATGGAATTGGCTATAAATTTGGCGATATATGAAACTGGCTAACCGCTACAACCAGGTAAATATTTTAACCTCCATTGTGGTGTTAATCATTACCGGAATTATTTATTATGTAGTCATCCACTTTATCTTAACCGAAAAACTGGACCGTGATTTAGCGGTAGAAGAGAACGAAATTAACCAATACGTAGATACTTTTCATAAACTTCCTTTACCAGCAAATTATATCGATCAGCAGATTTCCTATAAAACCCTTAACGGACCTTTGCCAGAACGGGAATTTCTGTATACCAATTACTTTAATGCCAAAGAGCGGGAAAATGAGCCAGGAAGGAGTTTAATTACAGTTGTTCAGCTCGATGGTAAAGCCATTGAGGTAAGAATAACGAAATCGCGGGTTGAATCGGAAGATCTGGTAAGGATTATATTACTAATCACCGTAGGTATTACTGTTGTTTTGCTCCTTTCGCTCCTGCTAATCAATAGATTTTTGCTCAATAGGCTTTGGCGGCCCTTTTATTCTATTTTGAGCCGGATGAAAGCATTCGAAGTTACCCGGATGGATAATATAGAACACGAACCAACTAAAATTGATGAGTTTAATGAACTCAATAAATCTGTAAATACAATGGCCGAAAGGGTACGGCAGGATTATAAAGAACTTAAAAGTTTTACCGATAATGCTTCGCACGAAATGATGACCCCTCTGGCAGTAATTAATTCTAAATTAGATTCTTTACTTCAAACCGAATCATTTACCGCACAGCAGGGTGCATTGTTGGAAGATATTTACCACGCAACAGGCAGATTGTCCAGGTTGCATCAATCATTATTACTGCTGGCCAAAATTGAAAATAACCTGATTCCCGATTATCAAAATATCGATCTTAAAGAAATGGTAGAGGCAAAGGGTCGCCAGTTTCAGGAGTTATTAGAAAAGGATGGGCTAACGCTGACTGAAAAACTGATGCCTGTAGAAATCAAAATGAGTCGCTATCTGGCCGATATTCTGTTAAACAATCTTTTTAGCAATGCGGTAAGGCATAATGTTACTGGTGGATACATCAATATTCAGCTGAATCAGCAAGCTTTAACCATCTCCAATTCAGGGAAACCCCGTCAACTGCAAACCAAAATTTTCGATCGTTTTTCCAAATCAGTAGACTCTGAAGGTATGGGTTTAGGTTTAGCCATAACTAAGCAAATCTGTAATCTTTATGGCTTTCGAATCGATTATGAGGAAGAAAAAGGCGAACATGTTTTTGTTGTTTATTTTGTTTAATCCGTGTTTAAGCATGCCGTCCTGTTTCTTCTGCGTAAATCTGCGCTATCAGCGGGAGATTTTAAAAGTGCTTTTTCTTATTAAATCAGGGGTATTAGGCCAAAAACTTTTTGAATATGCTGCAAGCAGCTAACTACAGAATTTCTACATAATTGAAATATAGTTTTGATTAAAATTTAAAACTATGAAGACATTTTTTGGAATTTTATTGCTAGCTACCGGTATGGTTAATCTGGCTCAGGCACAAAAACTTAATGCAGCTAAAGTACCTGCTGAAGTTAAAACTGCATTTACAAAACTTCATGCCAGAACGAAAGTTTCATGGGAAATGGAAAAACAGCATTATGAAGCCGGTTTTACCTTGAATGGTAAAGAAACCTCAGAGGTTTATTCGGCCAAGGGATTGCTATTAGAGACAGAAGTAGAAATTAAATCTACCGAATTGCCTGCTGCTGTTCTGGCTAAATTAAAAGGCGCAAAAATTGCCGAAGCTGCTAAAATTACCAAGGCAGACGGAACGATATATTATGAAGCCGAAGTAAAAGGAAAAGACCTTTTATTCGATTCGAACGGAAATCCTGTAAAATAGTAGTCATGCGTAATTTCTTCCATTGCACAATCCTTTTCGTTTCCGTTAGTTTTTCGTGCGCTGCCCAAAGTATAGATTCAGCTAAAAATATTGCTGCCGATTCGTTAGGAAGGTGGTATACGGGAAATCCGGTTCCAAAAAGAAAATTTAAGGCTGCCGCTTTTATTGCACCTGTGGTATTAGCAGGTTACGGCTTTGCTGCGGTTTACGATCATGGCGCTTTAAAGCAACTCGATTTGAGTACCAAAGCAGAATTACAGGAAGACCATCCTTTATTTGCTGCACATGTTGATGATTACCTCCAATTTGCGCCTGCCGCTGCGGTGTATGCACTTAACCTATCTGGAGTAAAAGGTAAACACAATCTGTTCGATGCCTCGATGTTGTATGTTACTTCAGCAGCTATTATGGGCGTTTCTACCCATTTTGTAAAGCAGGGTGTAGGTAGGGAACGGCCAAATGGCAACAGCGAAAACTCTTTCCCATCCGGACATACGGCTTCGGCATTTATGGCAGCAGAGTTTTTACACCAGGAGTATAAAGATGTTAATCCGTGGATTGGCTATGCAGGTTATTTTGTAGCCACAGCCACCGGAACATTGCGCATGTATAACAATAAACATTGGTTTAGTGATGTGGTGGCTGGTGCAGGATTCGGAATAGCTTCTACAAAAATATCTTATCTGGTGTATCCATACATTAAAAGCCTTTTTACCAAAAAGAAAGATGGAAATTTTACCCTAATGCCTTTTTACCAACAAGGAAGTACAGGCTTAATGCTTTCGGGTAGGTTATAATCTTAAAATGAGTGTGCAATTAATTTTGTCTAGCGTTCAAAAAAACAGCTACAGACTTTCTTCATAATTCATTTGTAATTTGGACTTGCTTAGCTGTTGGATGGTGCGAAAAAACGAAATAATTGAGGTGAATAATTTATAAAATGAAGCTAAAATTAACCTGCATGGTGCTTTGTCTGTTTACCTTTTCAGTAATAAAGGTAATTGCACAAGTGCCGGCAAAGAATCTTGATTACTATTTAAAACAGGCCGAATTAACCAGTCCGGTACTAAAAGATTTTAAGAACCAGCAACGGGCTGCCGGGGTAGATAGCTTAATTATTCGTGCTACCGGAGGGCCACAGGTTACGGCAAGTGCCGCAGGGATGGATGCGCCCATTATTCGGGGTTATGGTTACGATGAAGTACTCACCAACGGGCAGGCTTTAGAAGCCTTGCTTAATGTAAACTACGATTTGCTAAACAAAAAGAGGATCAATAATCAGCTTGAGGGGATAAAGATACAAAGCGATTCTATTAAATATGCAGGCCAGCTATCGCTATTTGATTTGCAAAGATCCATTGCCGATCAATACATTGTGGCTTATGCCAGTCAGCAACAGGTAGATTTTAACCGTGAGGTAATTACATTACTGGAGCAGGAAGAAACATTGTTAAAGAAATTAACCAGAAGTAATATTTACAAACAATCTGAATATTTAACCTTCCTGGTTACCCTGCAACAACAACAATTGGTAGTAAAACAGGCAGAGTTGCAATTTAAAAACGATTATGCCACCTTAAATTATTTGGCAGGCATAACCGATACTACGCAGGTTGTGCTGGCCGATCCAAAGTTACAAAGTGGTGTAACTACTATTGCTCATGGTTTTTTTGGTAAACGTTTTGACATTGATAGCTTAAAAAACAACAATCAAAAAAACGCAATTGACCTTAGCTATAAACCCAAATTAGGCGTGTATGCCAATGGAGGATATAATTCATCGTTTATTTTGCAGCCTTATAAAAATTTGGGTACAAGTGTTGGTTTTACCTTTTCGGTGCCAATTTATGATGGTCATCAAAAGAAGATGCAGTACCAAAAGCTTAACCTATCCGCTAAAACAATAGCCGATTACCGCGATTTTTTTAAGCGTCAGCAAGAACAACAGTTAAACCTGATCAGGCAACAGCTTAATCAAACAGACGCCCTTTTTCCTAAAATAAACGAACAGATCCGTTTCAGCAAAGGTTTAATTGATGTAGACCGTAAACTGATGCATACCGGCGATTTAAAAGTAGCCGATTTTGTAATTGCCATTAACAATTACCTGGCGGCCCAAAACCTGTTGCGCCAAACCAATATTAACCGTTTAAAACTGATTAATCAATTTAATTACTGGAACCGATAACCATGAATAGCGATCTAAAATTTATATGCGGTTGCATTGCCGTACTGCTTATCTTTTCGGGCTGTAGTCATTCAGAATCGGCAGATGCGGTTGATGAACCTTCGCCGGTTACACCTGTTCAGGTTACTACGATTCAGGATAGTTCGCTGGCCGAATTTGTTGAGCTTTCGGCGGTTTCGGCCTATCTCGAAAAGAGCTTTGTAAAGGCCAATATCAATGGTTATATAGAAAGCACACAAGCCATAACAGGTAAGCAGGTAGGCAGTCATCAACTGTTATTTAGTTTAATCACCAAAGAAGCAAAATCAATAGGCAATAGTGTAAATAAGCTCGATGCTGGTTTTAAATTTTCGGGCATTTCCAACATCAGGGCCGATCAGGCAGGTACCATTGTTCAGGTAAACCACCAGAAAGGAGACTATGTGCAGGATGGAGAAGCTTTGGCAACCATTAGTAACAGAAATAGCCTTGTTTTTTTGCTCGATTTGCCTTACGAGTATAACCAGTTGATTAACCAGAACAAAACATTAGCTGTGCTGTTGCCCGATGGAACAAAAATGACAGGAACAGTTTCGGGCACTATGCCTTCGGTTGATTCGGCAGCACAAACCCAGCGTTATATCCTTAAAGTTGGAGCAGGCAATAATATTCCCGAAGGTTTAATTGCCAAAGTGAGGTTAACCAAAGTAAGTCATACGCAGGCACAGGTATTACCAAAATCGGCAGTGTTGGCTAACGAAACAGAAGATGAGTTTTGGGTAATGAAACTCATCAACGATTCTACCGCAGTAAAGGTAAAAGTGAAAAGGGGAATCGAAAATCAGCATACCATCGAAGTGCTTGAGCCTAAGTTTTCGAAAAAAGACCGGATCATTACTTCCGGCAACTATGGGATAGCCGATACGGCCAAAGTTAAAATTCAGCAATAGCCATGAACAAGTTTTTCGTTTCGCATAAAAACCCAATTCTGGCAGTACTGCTAATCATTATAGTGGGAGGGGTTTATTCTTTTAGTCAGCTAAAAACCGGTCTTTTCCCTGAAATTACCTTTCCAAAGATTAAGATTATTGCCGATGCAGAATTGCAGCCGGTTGATAAAATGGTGGTTACTGTAACGCGGCCTTTAGAAAATGCGGTAAAACAGGTGCCCGATCTTCAATTGGTTAGGAGTACTACCAGTCGGGGTAGCTGCGAGCTTTCTGCATTTATGAATCCTGGCGCCGATATCGATTTGAGCCAGCAACGCATAGAATCGCAGATTGCCAAAATAAGTGCTTCATTGCCTGCTGGTGTTAACATATCTGTCGAGAAAATGAATCCGTCTATCCTTCCGGTAAGCGGATACAGCCTTGAAAGTCATAATTATTCTCCCGCCGAACTGAAAAGAATTGCCACCTATACAGTAAAACCATTTCTTTCACAGGTTGACGGGGTTTCGGAGATTCGTGTTATTGGCGGTAAAAGCAAAGAATATTGGCTGGAACTCGATGCACAAAAAATGCAAACGCTGGGCATTGCTCCCGATCAGATTAGTAACGCACTCAGTCAAACCAATTTTATAAAATCTAACGGCTACCTGGCCGATCACAATTATTTATATCTATCCGTAACCGATGCTACGGTTAAAAATAAAAGCGACTTAGAAAACCTGGTACTGAGCAGAAAAGGCAACCGGATTATTAAGGTAATGGATGTTGCGAAGGTAAACATTCAGCAAAGTGTAGAGTATACGAGGATTAATGCAAACGGGAAAGACGGAATCCTGATCGCCGTAATTAAACAGCCCAACGCCAACCTGGTCGATCTTTCTAACGAGATGCATAGCAAGGTAGCGCAATTGAAACATATTTTACCAGCAGGGGTAAGCATTAAACCCTATTACGTACAGGCCGATTTTGTAAACGAATCAGTAAAAAGTGTTCGCGATAGTTTATTAATTGGTTTGGTGCTGGCTATTGTTGTGGCGATTATTTTTTTAAGATCGTTCAAGGCGAGTGCAACGATATTGATTACCATTCCGGTTACGCTTTGTTTAACGGTAATTGTGCTTTATTTTATCGGTTATTCGCTCAATATTATGACACTTGGTGCCATTGCTGCGGCCATAGGTTTAATTATAGATGATGCCATTGTAGTGGTAGAACAAATTCACCGCACACACGAAGAACACCCCGAAGAGCTTACCATGCGGCTGCTGAGCAAAGCCGTTGGCTATCTTTTTCCGGCTATGCTGGGTTCTTCCATTAGTACCATCGTAATTTTTGTTCCTTTTGTATTGATGACGGGCGTTGCAGGCTCTTATTTTCAGGTAATGACCAATACCATGATTATTACGCTGGTTTGTTCTTTCTTTGTTACCTGGATTGGCTTACCCGTAATTTATCTTTTGCTTACCCGCAAAGGAGGCAGCCATGCTGCTTCAGGCAAAAAGGTGGTAGTACATGAGGTTAAATCGCAAAACTGGGTGCGTTATTTTATTACGCGGCCTGCTATTTCAATTCTATTTTTGCTCGTACTGGTTGCATCGATAGCACTTGTTTTTCCTCGTTTGGAAACTGGTTTTCTCCCGGAAATGGATGAAGGCAGTATTGTTTTAGATTATGCTTCTCCACCAGGTACATCGCTCGAAGAAACCGACCGGATGCTTAAGGAAGTGGAAAAGGAAATTGTAAAAATACCCGACGTACAGGCCTATTCGAGAAGAACAGGAACACAGATGGGTTTTTTTATTACTGAACCTAATACCGGTGATTACCTGATACAGCTGAAACCAAACAGAACAAAAAACACTGATGAGGTGATTTCTGAGATCCGCACACATATAGAAAATACCCAGCCTGCACTGGTTATTGATTTTGGGCAGGTAATAGGGGATATGCTGGGCGATTTAATGAGCTCTACCCAGCCAATAGAAGTCAAGATTTTTGGTAACGATCAAGAGAAACTGCAAGGCTTATCTAAAAAGGTTGCAGGTATAGTTTCGCATGTAGGTGGTACAGCCGATGTTTTTGATGGTATTGTACTTTCGGGGCCGACTGCAAACATTGAGCCTAACTTTGCTATGCTGGCACAATATGGAGTAAGTCCGGCTTCTTTTCAGTCGCAGCTTCAAACAGCAATGCAGGGCACTTTAATAGGCGATTTATACGATAAACAACAACTTTCGCCTATCCGCATGGTGTACCCCGGAAGCAGGACTTTTAGCGTGGCCGATATTAATAAACTCAAAATTTTCCTGGCTGATGGAACTGCTGTTCCTATTCAGCAAATGGCCAATGTGGCGCTAAAATCCGGAAATGCTGAGGTAGAAAGAGAAAATCTGCAAAGCATTGGAGTGGTTACAGCAAGGCTGGATAACCGCGATCTGGGTAGCGTAATGAAAGATATTCAGAAAGCTGTAAATAACAATATAAACCTGCCTTCTGGTTATCACATCGAATACGGTGGTGCCTATAAAGAACAGCAACAATCCTTCTCCGAATTGTTAACCATTCTTATTGCTTCCAGTTTGCTGGTGTTTAGCGTAATTCTGTTCTTGTTTAAAGATTTTAAAATTGCCTTTCTTATTCTGGTTATCTCGGTACTGGGCATTTCGGGCAGTTATCTGGCTTTGTTTTTAACACATACCCCTTTAAATGTGGGCAGTTATACGGGCTTGATTATGATTGTGGGTATTATTGGCGAGAATGCCATATTCACCTTTCTACAGTTTAAAGAATCGCTGGAAAAACTAAGTGTTGATGATGCCATTACCTTTGCTATTTCTACCCGTTTACGACCAAAATTAATGACTGCCCTGGGGGCAATTATCGCATTAATGCCTTTGGCTTTAGGTATCGGGGCAGGAGCACAACTTCATCAGCCGCTGGCCATTGCTGTAATTGGTGGCTTTATTGTAGCCTTACCTTTGCTGCTCGTGGCTTTGCCAAGCCTGATTAGAAAATGCTATAAGCCAAGCCAACTTTTAGCTGATGCTGCTAAAGTATAACAGTTTTTAAGCCAAACCATAAATCAATATTAAACTAAAAAAATGAAAAAGAAATTATTAAGTATTTTGATCCTTTTTGCAGTTTCACTTACTGCAATTGCACAGCAAAAAAGCAGTTTACGTGTGCTGGCTGTCCATAAAATTCAAAGCGATGGCGGCTGGGATTACCTAAGTATCGATCAGCAGCATAACAATCTTTTTATTGCTCATGGCAACCAGGTAAATATATTAAACAAGAATAATGGCGATTCGGTTGGCGTAATTTACAATACACCTGGTGTGCACGGCATTACAATTGCCAATCCATTTGGTAAGGGCTATACCACCAATGGTAAGGCAGGAACCTGCACGATTTTCGACTTGAACAATTTTAAAGTTTTGGGACAGGTTAAGGTAGGGCAGAACCCCGATGCCACCTTTTTTGATGATTACAGCAAGAAAGTAATTGTATTTAATGGCAAAAGTAACGATGCCAGCATTATCGATCCCCAAATGGATAAAGTTATTGCTACGATTGCTTTAGGTGGTAAACCAGAGGCAGGCGTATCAGACGGGAAAGGAAAAGTATATGTAAATATCGAAGATACCGGAGAAATTGTTTGTTTTGATATCACCAGCTATAAAGTTTTATCAAGATATAAATTAAAAGGAGGAGAAGAACCATCTGGCCTGGCTATCGATCGTTTAACATCGCGGCTGTTTACTGTTTGTGCCAACAAGCTGATGTTTATTCTGGATGCCAAAACAGGTAAACAGATTGCTTCGTTACCGATTGGCGATAACTGTGATGGTGTAGTTTTCGATCCGGCTACTAAATTGGCTTATAGTGCGAATGGGGCAGGCAGCATTACTGTGGTGAAAGAAATCTCGGCAAATAAATTTGTGGTGCAGGAAACTGTGAGTACAGCAGTAGGTGCCAGAACTATTGCCATTGATTTGACAAATCACCATCTTTTTTTACCTACGGCAAATTTTGAAAAAAGTACAGATGCAAGTCAACGTCCGCATCGCATTGCCGGCAGTTTTAAAATCCTGGAAGTAGGTAAATAAAACTATTGTTTCTAAAATCTGAAGGTGCCGGGAAGCATATTGTGTTTCACCTGGCACCTTTTTTTATTGAACCTGGTCGAGGTTTTTAATGCAATGAGTGTTCTGTAACCACCTCATTATCTTAATGAAATTATGATAAATTACGGTGCAGTTCGGATCATTTAAGGTACGCATATGATAAATTACGTGCGGTTCTGATTATTTAAGGCACAGCTTTGCAAATCTTGGCGGTACTTATAAATCTCTTATAAAAATATCTAAAAGTAGCGTTGGTAATTATAATTTATTTTACTAATTTTTTTAGTAATTTTGTGCTATTGATTTAGAATTACAAGTGAAAATACTTACTACAGGTACAAAATAAATTAGCATAACTAAAGGGTAAATAATATGAAAGAGTTAATTGCGCTTTTAAAGCGTTATCTGTTAAAAGAGGCCGAGTCTTTAAATCAAATTAGCGACAAGAACAAAGCAAGCAAGAAGAAATAAGCTGTTGTATGGGATTTTCAGGAGACAAGCTACAATAGCTCGGAGATACCGGTAATTATGGGTGAAAATATAGCTGCCTTAGCTTTGCCAGTAATACCTATGGTAATTTGATGTTCAATTATTCGGATACCAGCAATTAATTTAAAATTACCTGATAGGTTTTACAACATGCAAACACATTACAGGTTTTGGGGAGGACAAGTATAAGCGCCAAACAATCAGGCTATCCCATTTTTAGGATAGCCTGATTGTATAAATTGACCAAAGTATCTAAATTATACACTTACAAATTCATTCTGCTAAAGGATAATGTTAAAATGTGTTTACGTTGCGGATGATCGTTTTTTAACGATGCTTTAATGTAGTTCTTAACGCCTAATACAATATCAATTAAGCCTGTTTGCTCAGTATAAAAAATGTTGAATCGTTTTTTACGTGCATCATCAAGAGGTGTTTTAGCCAGTGCAACCGCTGTAATGTTGGCTTCCATACCGCTAAGCAGGCTTTGGAAAGATGCGATATTGATATCAGCTTCTGTAGGCTCGTAAACTTTACTTGTTATCAATACATCAATATACTGCTTAAAATTTTCTATCCTGCCATCGTAAGATACCCTGGGCTTGATACGGGTATTCGTATCGCTGGTGGCTTTACTTTTTTTGCCTATTCCCCTTAATTTATCGGCCAGTGTTTTAGCTGTTTGTAGTTCGGCCGGGTTATCAATAGCCGCCTTAAGATAATTGTAGCTGCGGGTAATTAAATGGTTAAAAGGTTTAAAAATAAGCTCCTGTTCATCCACAGCTTTGCTGTAAACAGGTAAAACCTGGCTAACAATACGTATGGCCTCATCAGCATTTGTAGATAACTGTTCTAAGTTTTCGATCGAAAATTTAAGTTTGGGTGGCTGTAGTCTGCACCAAGGGTTTTTAAACGGATAATTAAATCTTTTAAGTTGGCCGCATTTTTTGCGAAGCCGCTTTCGGTTGTTGACATTGGTTTGTTTCTTTAGGTAAATAAAAAAATAGCGCAAAATAGACTGATCATTTTAGCTGCTTATCAAAATAGCTAAGGCAAATGCCAAACCAGTTTGTTTTTAGCCAAGTAGTTTTAGCTTTTAAGGTGCGGGAGTAGATATAAAATAATGCTTTATGGTTTGTTAAAGCCTTGTTTATCGCCTATAATATCATATGGAAAAATAGATGTTTTTTTCAAACCGGCTATAAATGGGGAGTATGGAATGGGGTTAGATTTTCCCATTTTGTAGAAAGTGGGGAAATATTTCTACAACTATCTGGAATATGTGGAGTAAGCATATTGTCATTGTTTGTAAGCCCGGAAGATTAATAATTCTCTGTGTAAATCGGCTATAAGCTATAAGAATTAGTGAATATACCTTATCGTTAGTAATGACTGCACTACTGTAATGTAATCTGATTCGAAACCTTTTAATCAAAAGACTTTCATTAATCACTCTATTTCTTTAAAAACTGATCAACCCAACATTGTAAAGCAGGCAGCTGGTTTATGCTGGAATAAAAAGGCAATGTAAAATTAGACAATCGTTTGCGCTGACATTTATGTTGTTTTGCTCATTTGCTTGTTCTATTTTTAAAAATACAAATCAACAAAACCAAACAGAAGCTTAACCAATGCACATCCCACTGTTTAAAAAAATATTTGCGTTATTGCTGTTAATCAGCCTGTCAGCGGGTAGTTGGGCTCAAAAAGCAACCACCTTTGCTATAGGTGCCGAATCTTTTGAGCTAAATGGCAAGCCTTATATTATCCGTTGCGGCGAAATGCATTTTGCGCGGATTCCTAAAGCCGAGTGGAAAAAACGTTTGCAAATGGCAAAAGCCATGGGGTTAAATACCGTTTGTGCTTACCTTTTTTGGAACATGCACGAAAAACAACCCGATCAGTTTACCTGGACCGGGCAAAGTGATGCTGCCGAATTTTGTAAACTGGCAAAAGAGGTAGGTTTGTACGTAATATTAAGGCCTGGGCCATATTCTTGTGCCGAATGGGAGTTCGGTGGTTTCCCCTGGTGGCTGCTTAAAGATAAAAACATCCGTTTGCGCACACAAAATCCATATTTTTTAGCCCGATCGAAAAAATATCTGCTTGAAGTAGGTAAGCAGCTCGCGCCTTTGCAAGTTAGTAAGGGCGGCAACATTATTATGGTACAGGTAGAGAATGAGTATGGTAGCTATGGTAACGATAAGGATTATATGAACATTATTAAAGCCAATTTACAAGAAGCTGGCTTTACAGTTCCTTTGTTCCACTGCGACGGACCTACACAATTAAAGAACGATCACCCCGAAGGATTATTTGCCGTGGTAAACTTTGGCAGTGATCCGGAGGCCAATTTTAAAGCTTTAAGGGCTATACAACCAACTGGCCCATTAATGTGTGGCGAATATTATCCAGGCTGGTTTGATAGCTGGGGCAGGCCGCACCACAAGGGTAATACGCAGCGAATTGTTGATGAGCTTAAATATATGCTCGATCATAAGGCATCTTTCAGCATTTACATGGCTCACGGCGGAACCAGCTTTGGTACTTACAGTGGTGCTAATGCACCTCCATACCTGCCGCAAACCAGTAGTTACGATTACGATGCACCTATTGATGAAGCCGGCAATACAACCGAGAAATTTTATGCCATCCGTAAGTTATTTGCAAATTACCTGCAGGAGGGCGAGGTTTTACCTGATGTTCCGCCGGTAAACAAAATCCAGAAATTACAGCCCGTTCATTTCACATCGGTAGCAGTGCTTTCTAAAAACCTGCCAAAAGCTGTTTTAACCGATACAGCATTATTAATGGAAGATTTAAACCAGGATTTTGGTTGTGTATTATACGAAACTACTTTAAAAGCGGGTAAAAAAGCTAACCTGATTTTTAAAGATATACACGATTATGCCTTGGTTTACATAGATGGAAAAAAGATTGGTGAACTGGATAGAAGAAAGGGTCGTTTTAACATTGAAATACCTGCAAGGCTAAGTAAAAGCGTATTGAGAATATTGGTGGAGGCAACCGGTAGGGTAAACTACGGTTACCAGATGCACGATTGGAAAGGCATACATAGTGCAGTTTACCTTAGCGAAAACGGAAAACAAACTGAATTAAAAGGCTGGAAAAATTATCCCGTGAGATTGGGTGAGGTAAATATCCCGCTTCGGTACGAAAAACTTAATCGCCAGCAAGCAGCTACCGCATTTTACAAAGGCAGTTTTACGGCCGATAAATTAGAAGATACTTACCTGGACATGGGTAAATGGAATAAAGGATTAGTTTGGTTAAATGGAATGTGCCTGGGCAGATACTGGAATATCGGCCCAACGCAAACCATGCTTGTACTAGGCAGCTGGTTAAAAAAGGGTAATAACGAAGTTGTTGTTTTCGACCTGTTCGGTACCTCAACACCGAATTTAAGCTTTTTAGATAAACCTATTTTAGATGTTGTAAACGAAAAGCAACCTCAGTTGCACCGTAAGGCCGGCCAAAAATGGCTTGCAGATGCACAGCAACCATATGCAGAAGGTACTTTTGCAAACGATAACAAATGGCAGACGGTAAATTTTAAACCCGTTACCGCCCGTTATTTCTGTTTGGAAGCACTTACCGAACAAAAAGGACAAGCTTATACATCGGTAGCAGAAATTGTGCTGGTTGATGATAAGGGCAATGAAATACCACGTAGCGACTGGAAAGTTGTTTATGCTGATAGTGAAGAGCTAGGTGGCGATGATGGAAATGCAGCAAATGTTTTCGATTTGCAGTTTACCAGTATCTGGCATACCCAATGGGAAAACCAGTCGCCAAAACCACCGCACCAGATTGTAATAGACCTGGGCAAAATTTACAGTATTAAGGCATTGAAACTTTTACCAAGGCAGGATAATGCCAATGGCAGAATTAAAGATTACAGATTATATTTTAACCAGAAACCATTTAAAAATTTATAAGCAGGTGCAAGCGAATGAGCTACCGGAAGTTAAGCCAATGTAAATTTAAAAACGGCTAAATAACAGCAAGTAAAACGTTTGTTCAATAACAATTACTATCAATTAAACTTAAATAATAAACATAAAAAACACAAATGGAACGTAGAGATTTTATCAAAAGTGGTGCAGTCACAGCGGCGGGTTTAACCATCCTGCCAACAGGAAGCTTATTTGCATCATCAGACAGTGCCAAAGTAAGAGTAGGCTATATTGGTGTAGGTGCACGTGGTATGAGCCATATTTCTGAGGGTGCATTGAGAGACGATGTAGAAATTGTAGCTATTTGCGATACTCAGGAAAGCTCACTTAAAATTTGCCGCAATTTCATTGCTAAAAAAGGAAGACCTGCAGCTACTGAATATACAGGTGGGGTAGATGCTTATAAAAAACTTTTAGATCGTAAAGATATCGATGCCGTAATTATTTCTACACCATGGCAGTTTCACCGCGATCAGGCAGTTGATGCCATGAAAGCTGGTAAATATGTAGGTTGCGAAGTTATTGCAGGTTTAACCGTTCAAGATCACTGGGATATTGTAAATACTTCTGAGAAAACCGGAATGCCTTACATGACTTTAGAGAATGTTTGTTACCGTAGAGATGTAATGGCAGCTTTAAACATGGTACGTCAGGGTTTATTTGGTGAGTTAGTTCACTTAGAAGGCGGTTACCAGCACAACTTAAGAAACGTATTATTTAATAACGGTAAAGATTATTATGGAGGCGGTGTAGAATACGGACCAAAAGCTTTAAGTGAGGCTCAATGGCGTACGCAATTCAACATCGATCAGGATGGTGATTTGTACCCAACCCATGGTGTAGGTCCAATTATGCAATATGCCAATATCAACAGAGGTAACAGCTTTACCAATCTGGTATCGTTCAGCTCGAAAGCAAGAGGATTGGCCGCATACGTAGAGGAGCTTTCTCCAGGTCACCCAAATGCAAAAATCAATTATAAAAATGGTGATGTTACCACTACCTTAATTAATTGTGCAAACGGTGAAACTGTAATGTTAAGCCACGATACGCATTTGCCTCGTCCTTACTCTATCGGTTTCAGGGTTCAGGGTACAAACGGACTTTGGATGGATGTAAACAAATCGGTACACATCGAACATAAATCGAAAGATCATGCATGGGATAAAGCTGACGAATGGTTCGAAAAATATGATCACCCGCTTTGGAAAAAATATGAAGCAGAAGCTGTAGGCGCAGGTCACGGTGGTATGGATTGGTTCGTATTTAATGGTTTTATTCAGGCGGTAAAACAGAAAAAACAAACGCCAATTGATGTTTATGACTCGGTAACCATGAGTGTAATTACTCCACTTTCTACCAAATCGTTAAAAGAAGGAAATATGCCACAAAAATTCCCTGATTTTACCAAAGGTAAATGGAAAGACCGTAAAAATACTTTCGCTTTAGACGATAGCGGATTTTAGTCCTTTTTGTGGGTAGTACTGCAAGGTATTACCCACATACTTTTAACTAGAACTTTATTCAGGATGGGATTTAATAACCTGCCTGACACACTTATATATATTATTACCATCTTATGTTTCAAGAAGTCTTAGGTGCTTATGGACTTAACGTAGAAAAATTAAAAACAGAACCTTTTGGCTCTGGCCTGATTAACCATACCTGGAAAGTGTATGGCGAAGGTGTTGCCTATATTTTGCAAGAGGTGAATACCGAAGTTTTTAGAGAGCCCCTAAACATAGCCCGGAATATTGAGGCAATAAAAAAATATCTGGATCAAACCGCTCCTAAATATTTATTTGTTGCACCCATCACCGCAAAAAGCGGCGATGATTTTGTAGTGATCGACGATCATTTTTACCGTATTTTTCCTTTTGTAGAAAACTCTTGTTCTGTTGATTTTGTACAAGAACCGGAGCAGGCTTACCACGCCGCAAAGCAGTTTGGTAAATTTACAAGGATGCTTGGCGCCTTTAATGTAAATCAATTAAAAGCTACCATTGAGGATTTTCATAACCTACCCCTGCGTGTTGAGCAGTTTAAAGTGGCTTTAGAAAACGCAAGCGACGCCAGGATTGCAGAAGCGAAATTTCCGATTGAAGAAATTATCAGGCTTTATGAAATAGAAGAACAATATGTACACATGGTTGATAGTGGAGCGCTTAACCTCCGTGTAATACACCACGATACTAAAATAAGTAATGTATTGTTGCAGGTAGAAACAGGTGTGGGCCTTTGCGTAATCGATTTAGATACCGTAATGCCCGGCTATTTCATTAGTGATGTGGGCGATATGATGCGTACCTATCTTTCAGAAGCGAATGAAGAAGAACGCGATTTTAATAAAATAGCGATCAGGGAAGATGTTTTTGCCGCTATACACAAAGGCTATATGGAAGAAATGGATTCGGTTTTAGGCTTTGCCGAAAAACAGTTCTTTATTTACGCGGGTAAGTTTATGATTTATATGCAAGCCGTTAGGTTTATTACCGACTTTTTAAATGGCGATGTTTATTATAAAACGAGTTATGCGGAACATAATCTTGTTAGGGGCTTAAACCAACTCGATTTGTTAAATAAATACATGGCTAAAGAAGCCAAATTTGAAGAAATTGTTAAGCAGATTAATGCTGATAGGGTAAACGAACCCAAGATATTAAACTAATAAGGTAAAGGTAAGATGTTCAGTTTTTTATGCTTCATCGTTTGAGCTGGACATCACTTTTTACCTTTGTTGCCTAAATTTTAGCGCAAACGTTTGTTATTTAAGGTGAACGAGTGGTTTGGGCTGCTATTTATTTGTTTTTAAGCCTGTTATTGACGTTTTTTCTGTTAAGTAAGCGTTTCGCCTTCTTCAGCGTATTGGCAACTGATGTTATTTGCCTTAAATACCCAGTATTTCATTAATGGATAGTTAAAACCATAAGATACTATACTGTCTATCAATAAGCGGCCAATTTTATAATCTATATTTAAACTGCTGTGGAGCAAATAGGTTCCGGCTGATTTGAGGGAAATGCTGCCTAATACCACCATAAAAAAACGAATAAACTGACTAGTGGCCGAACCATGATAGCCACCGGTACTTTTAAAGGCCCAAAAACGGTTAATACAAAAATTTACTATTCCACCTATCGTACCCGAAATGATGATGGATATGGTGAAATGAATATGCAGTAATTCAGTTAACGGAATCATCAGGCCATAATCGGTAAGCCCGCCAGAGAATGCAGATACCTGCGCTTTTAAGAAAAGTTTAATCGATTCCCAGGTCATCGGCTTCCTTTATCTGCTTTATCTCTGGCATCGCCATCTTTAAGCAGTTTTAGCGTATCGGTAATATTAATAATCGAAAGCAATACACAAATGGCAATGGCAAAGTAGCCGATTGTTCCGGTAATAATAGTTTCGGCCAGTAGAATTAACGCTATAATTACCCGCAGTTCGGTTGGTCCGAGGCGCCCGGTATCAATCTGGTAAGCACCTGTAATTTTATACCTCAGCAAAGCAATAATCATCGACCAGCCATACAACACCACAAATAAAAAGGCCAGTATTTGTTGCACGTTATTGGCATAAAAATAATAACCCAGGCCAATTAAAACGATACTTAACCAGTCCATAACGATATCGAGGGTAAAACCATACCACTTTCGTGGAATGTTGCGGTAATAGGCTAATCTACCATCCAGCGAATCGCCCAGCCAGTTAATCAACAAGCCCGAAATTCCAGTCAGTAACCAACTAGTGCCGTAAAAGTGAGCCAATATAAATGCTGCGAAAACGAGTACCGAACCAAACATGCCAATACCAGTCATAAAATTAGGCGACACCCATGTTGGGAGTTTTTTAAGCAGAAAAAGGATCAGTTGTTGCTCGCCACCACGTAAAATATTAGTTCTCTCTCTATCGGCAAAAAGTTTGGGGTTGGCAACAACCACTTTTTCTCTTTTAATATTACACTCCATTTAGGCTCCAGCTACAATAAACCCGAATATGATGGCCGTTTCGGGACGATAAAATTTTAAACCAATTTTTTTGGGCGCAGCCTTAACAAAAGTACTGGCGCGCTTTAGCTTCCCTGATCTGACCAGGTAGCTGAAAAGTAAAACAAACAGCATAATTTATTTTACAATTCCGGCAAAGCGTTGATAAAATACAGTAGGGCTGTTTTCGTGCTTTGGTGCATATTTACCGGCAATAATAGGCACATAAATAACACGGCGCCTGCTTTCCTCACCTCTAATAGCCGATTCAGCTACCCGGTGCCAAAGTCTGCCATCGTGTATCGTTAAATCGCCAGCTTGCGGTAGTATCGATACCTCTTGCGCATCGGGCTTGTTATCCAAAAAGTATTTTTTGCGAAAAAGCATCTGGTATATACTTTGCTTGTGTGTACCTGGTATAATCTTTAAACCACCATTTTCAGGTTTTAAACTACTTAAGTGTATCCCTACATTTAGCATTGGATTTAGTTTGGTGCCGTAAAATATATCCCTCAAACCATCCGTATGCCAGCCCATTTTGCTAAACTTACTTTCAGGTCCGTTGATGTAATGGTTAAATACCATGCCATCTTTTTCTTCTGTTCCCAAACGTGCACCTTCGCCTGCCAGCTGAAGCAAGGCATTAAAGCGCGGATCGAGCAGCAAACCGCTTAATGTTTGGTGGTGCTGGTTAATAAAGGCAAAGCGCTGCACAATGGCCGAGCCATCAAGGTCTTTGCCGTATTTAATGGGCACCCCGTTAATTTTCTTAATATCTTGTTGCAGCCATTTTTGTTCCACCTGTTTAGAAGCTTCAACAATGGCAGAAACCGTTTCGGGTTCAATAAAATTTTTGAAATGGATAAATCCATGAGTATTAAAAAAATCGAGCTGTTGTGCTGTTAATTGTTCGGATAGGGTAAAGGTTGGATACGATGTTGCCATGTGTCAAAAAAAATTAAAGGTTTAAGAAAAAGATAAATTGGATTTAGTATTATGCGCAACAACAGCACATTCGCATGGGCGAGTGGTTCGGTACTGGAAGAAAATAAAACAAAAATGTTTTATTCGACATAATCTATAGATTTAGTAGTATTTAATACAAACGTAATATATTTTTAACATTCCAAAGAATTTTATTTCATTTTTTTATTTTTTTTGTGCTGATTCAGAATCTAATACCGTTTGGTTGGCAGAAAAAACCTGTTACAGTTGATGATAAAAGGCTCATCATAGGGACGATACTTACCGCTTTGAAAATGGGTTGTGGGCAATTGGCACCCGGAAATTAGGAATTGCTAACTGGTTATTGGTTCATTAATACTGCAAACCGCTAATTGAAAATTGCAAACTGTTAACTGAAAAAACTTAAATACTAGGTTTTATAAATCCCGGCGGCCATTTTCTCAATAAAAGCTTTGGGCAAAATCCTGTTGGCATAAACGCTGATGATATTGGTAAAGCCAGGAATGATTTCTGATTTTTTGGCAAACATGCCTTTGAGCGCAATTTCTGCAACTTCATCGGGTTTCATGTTAAATTTTTCGGCCATTTTGCTAAAGGCATCTAATCCGGCACGTTCGGCAAAGCCCGTATCAACAGGTCCCGGGCTTAAACAAGTAACCGAAACTGGACCAGATTTAAGTTCGAACCTTAAGGCCCTTGTAAACGATAACACAAAAGCTTTTGTTGCCGAATAAATAGCAAGGGTAGGCACAGCCTGGTATGCGGCAGTGCTGCAAACATTCAGGATATAAGCCTGTTTTTGTTTTTGCAGCATTGGAAGAAAATAATGGCAAAGTGAAGTAACCATGTTCATGTTCAACTGGCACATTTCCAATTGTTCGGTCAGGTTAAGTTCTCCGAATTTACCCCACAGGCCGTAGCCTGCATTGTTAATGAGTATCGAAATATTTATCTGTTTATTTACAACCCAATGATAGAGGTCAGGAGCAGCGTTTGGTTCGGTTAAATCGATTGCTAAACTATGCACCTTTATCTCATATTTAGCTTGAATTTCCAGTTGCAAATCATCAAGTGCAGTAACAGAACGGGCAACAAGAAGGAGGTTAATTTTTCTCTTTGCCAGGGCAATGGCCATTGCTTTTCCTATTCCTTTACTTGCGCCGGTAATGAGCGCAAAAGTTGGATTTGTTTCAGACATATTGTATAACAGGTAGTTTTTTGGCTAATATCCATAATTAGTGATGAACAAAGGAAATTAAAGTATCTTTTTTATTTTATTATTTTTAACAAGTCTAAATAATATTAGCTTTGCCGAAATTTAATTTTAATGAAACACACATACCTCAGATTACTCGCGCTAACCCTCTCTATTTTATCAGCATTACCGCTTTTTGCACAAACCGATAAGGGTGCAATCAGAGGCAAAGTAGTAGATTCGTTGGGCAACAGTATTCCATTTGCCAATATTCAGGTTAAAAAACAGAACGTTAAAACTACTTCCGATAAGCTTGGGGCATTTAAATTACTGGCGGTACCTGCAGGGAATCAGCAAATCAGGGTTTCGATTACGGGTTATAACCAAACTGAACAAAGTGTATTGGTAAAAGCAAATGATACCACTACAGTTACTATTACTTTAAAGGAGCAACAATCAGATTTAAATGATGTGATTGTTTCGGCCAGCAGAAGACCTGAATCTTTATCACAAACGCCATCATCGGTAACCGTGCTTACCGCTAAAGAACTGGCTACACAATCAACCATTAGCCCTAATTTAGCCAATATACTTTCTTACAGTGTACCAGGATTAGGCTTTTCTACTAATCAAACAGGCAATTCGGGCCAAACTTTACGCGGTCGTAACGTGCTGGTTTTGATTGATGGAATTCCACAATCTACGCCACTAAGAGCAGGTGGAAGGGATATCCGCAGTATCGATCCTTCTGTTGTAGAACGTGTAGAAGTAATTAAAGGGGCAACAGCCATTTATGGTAATGGTGCCGAAGGTGGTTTAATCAATTACATTACTAAAAATGGTGATAAAGGAAAAGCTTTTGGTGGTTATACACAAGCCGGCTTAACCGGAAACCTGAAAGGCGACAGTACCATAGGTTACCGTTTTTCACAACAGTTTTATGGTAAGGTAGCTAAATTCGATTATCTGGTAAGCGGGATGTACGAAAAAACAGGTGTTTACCGCGATGCGGAAGGCTTGGTTATCTCGCCCGAATATGGTCTTGGTGAAACCAAATCTTACAATGGTTTTGTGAAATTGGGTTATAATTTCACCGCAAAGCAACGCCTGCAATTGATGTATAATTATTTCAGCTCGCGCCAGCATTCACTTTACACTACAAAAGAAGGTGTGTTTGGGCAATCTCCTGCCATTGGTGTTTACGGTACGCGTTTAGGCGTTGATGAAGGTACACGCTTTAACCACAATGCCAATTTACAATATACCAGTCAGCAGATTTTTGGTAAAACCGATTTAACAGCCAATGTATATTATCAGGATTTCTATACCATTTATTCTAACTCTGCTTCATTTTTCGGCGGAGGACAGTCGGCCATTACTTCTACTAAAAAGGGAGCAAGGGTAAATTTAAATACACCTTTCAGCATTACAGCAAATGTGCCGGTAACCTTAAACTATGGTTTAGATTTAATGAACGATAAAACGGCCCAGAGCTTAACCGACGGACGTTTATGGGTACCTAATATGAACATGGTTAACTTTGCCCCATACTTACAGGCATCAACCACACTCTTTAACGATTTAACCATCAAAGGAGGTTTAAGGGCCGAGAACATCAATATCGATGTTGATGATTTTAACACCCTGGCCACAGGTGCAAACGGAGCAGGCAGTATTGCTGTACAGGGCGGGAAGTTAAACTATAACGCATTTGTATTTAATGCAGGAGCAAGGTATTCTAAATTCAAATTTTTTAACCCTTTTATCAGCTATGCACAATCGTTTTCGGTTTTCGAACTGGGCAGGGTATTAAGAGCGGCTAAAAGCAATACTTTATCGCAGTTAGAAACAAAACCCATCATTGTAAATAATTATGAAGCTGGTTTTAGCAGTACTGTAGGTAAATTAAACTTCAGTGCAGCTTACTATTACGGCACTTCTAAACTTGGTGCCAACCTGTTAGAAGTAAACGGAACTTATATTTCGCAACGCATTCCGGAACGTGTTTACGGTTTCGAGCTACAGGCTGATTACCAGATACTACGCGATTTGAGCATTGGCGGTAACTATGCACAGGTAGAAGGAAAAGGCGATGTAGATAACGACGGTAATTTTAATGGTGATAAAGATGTGTATTTAAATACTACCCGCATCCCGCCTTCTAAAACAACGGTTTACTTAAAGTATTCGGGTGTTAAAAACCTGACTTTAGATGTAAACTGGATGCGTGTGGGAAACAGGGATCGCTTTAAAACCAATGCAGCAGGTAAATATTTAATCGGCGAGGGACCGGTAAAAGCGTTTAACTTATTTAATTTAGCAGCGGCTTATCAGGTTACCCAGCCATTAAGGTTATCGCTGGGTGTAGAAAATCTGTTAAACAAAGTATATTATCCCGCTATATCTCAGTTTTATGGCAGTAACATAAATTATGTGAGGGGAAATGGACGCCGTTTTAACCTATCGGCTGGTTATGCATTTTAATTGATGAGAAAAAAGAATTTTAAAAATACCATCAGGAACATTCACTTATGGCTTGGCCTGGCAACTGGCCTGGTGGTATTTATAATTAGTATTACCGGATCGATTTATGTATTTGAGGAAGAGATAAGAGAATTTACACAAAAAGATTTCCGCTATGTAGGGCTTCAACAGAAGCCATTTGTGGGTTTAGACCGGGTAATTACTGCTTTTGAAAAGCTCTCTCCCAAAGATCCCATTAGGCTCATCCGTATGGAAGAGGCTTTCCCGAATGCGACCGTTGAAATTACAACTAAAAAAGGAGCCGCTTATTACTTTAATCCTTACAATGCTGCGTTGGTAAAGAAAGGAAAAGAAGATTGGTTGGCTGTGGTAGAGCATATTCATACTTCACTTTTACTGGGTAAAACAGGCGAATTTATCATGCAATGGTCGGTAGTGATCTTTGTAATTATGCTCATTAGCGGTCTTGTACTTTGGTTTCCGGGGCAAATGCGTTTATTAAAGCAATCGCTTACCATTAAACGGAAAGCTTCTTTTAAGCGGTTAAATTACGATTTACATAATGTTTTGGGTTTTTATGCATCAATTGTTCTGCTGGTAACGGCGTTAAGCGGTTTGTACTTTGCTTTTAAAGGTGTTAAAAATGCTGCCAGTTTCTTTACAGGAAGCAAACTAAGCCAGGGCAAAGCGGTGGTGGGACCAAAGATTATTCCTGTCGCTCCATTAGCTATCCGTTACAATAAAATTTATACTGAAGCGAAATCGCAATACCCTGGAGTTGTATCGAGTAGTTTATCGGTACGTGGTAAAGGCGAACTGCGCCTGCGGATGATTTACCCTTATCGCTGGGCACGCAATCAGAATACCTTTTTCTATGATGAGGCTACGGGGGCGATGCTCAGGTCGAAACTTTATGCCGATTTTAATGGTGCCGATTTGATTGAAGCCACCAATTACGACTTGCATACAGGAAGACTGTTTGGTTTACCGCATAAAATTGTATCGTTTTTGGCCAGTTTAATTGCAGCAAGTTTACCGGTTACGGGTTTTATTATCTGGTGGAAGAAAAGGAAGAAAAAACCTAAACAAGTAATGCGTGCTGCTTAGGCTTGAATCTGTATAGGGTATCGTCATCCTGAACTTGTTTCAAGATCTATCAATTTTTTTAACCGCAGAGTACACAGAGAAAAAGCGCAAAGGGCACAGAGCAGGGTGCATGTTGTTTCTCGCAGAAACGATTTGCTCGAATTATCTTCGGACTTTGAACACCGGACCTCCGACTATTTTAACCGCAGAGCAGGGGGCAGGTTGTTTCCCGCAGATTACGCAGATTACCGCTGAAAGGATTTGTTGGAATTATCTTCGGACCCCGGACTTCCGACTTTTAACCGCAGAGCACACAGAGGAATGTGCAAAGGGCACAGAGCGGGGCGCAGGGTTTTTCCTGCAGAAAGGATTTGTTCGTATTATCTTCGGACCTCGACCCCGGACTTCTGATTTTTAAATCATCTTCAGACTTCTGACTAACCAGTCTTATTTTTTTGTATGATAATCAAGACTTGGCAAACAAAAAGCGTTTCAATATTGTAATAATAATTCCTCTAACACGGGAGTAATTGGAAAGGGATAGCTATGGATGTAGTTATCCTTTTCTTGTTTAATGAACGTAATGGGGGTAATTTGTTTAGTTCATTTTGTTCAGTATTAGCTTTTCATAGTTGTGCAGGTTGTGTGTTTTTACACAACTATTTGGTGTGCATGCTGTTGTTTAGGTATGGATGATCGGTTGAATTTTATTTTAGGTGTTGTATTTTTATTGGCAGGAGTGATTGTTTTCTATTTCGTTTTTAAACCAGACAGGGAAAAAAAGCGTTAGTATTATTGTTCCATTTTATTTTTTATTACCCTTGTAAAAAATAAAATGGACAAACCACTCATACATATCACCTATTGCCCTAAATGTGGCTGGATGTTACGTTCAGCTTATATGGCACAAGAAATTTTAACCACTTTTGTCAATGAAGTAAAAGGAGTAGCGCTTTTACCTAGCGAAACATCTGGTGTTTTCACTGTATACGTTGGCGAAAAGCTAATTTTTGACAGGAAGCAGATGCAACGTTTCCCTGAAATTAAGGAGTTGAAACAACTTATCCGCGATGAGGTAAATCCTGCAATGAGTTTGGGGCATTCGGATGTTAAGTAGTTATCTGTCTGCCAAAACACAGCTAAGCTTATTCAGTTTTTCTGCTCAAATCACTAAAATAATTGTGGAAATAATTATCCCTAAAAGCTAGAATAAAATATTTTTATCATTAAAGTATAGTAATTCTATAGATTTTATATATATTTGAATTATCAATGTTATTTTAATACATCAGGCAATAGAAAGTCATGTGGCCGAGTGGTTAGGCAGAGGTCTGCAAAACCTTTTACAGCGGTTCGAACCCGTTCATGACGTCAGGTTTTAAACTTATAAAAGCTCAATGCGTAATTGGGCTTTTTGTTTTTTAGCGTTTCAGTAACAAGAGTTTTATGATTTGCTAAAAAATAAATCCTCAAATTTAAGTTTAAAACAATTGCCTAAGCCAGAAAATATGCTTTTGTTGCGACACCTAACCTTTGATTATGAATAAGTTGATCTCCGTTTTTAGCTGCCTGGCCTTCTTGCTCTTTTTTAGTGGAACAAACCCACAGTTTCCTGCACCAGTAAAGGCACCGAATATTTTGCTAATTATGGCCGATGATATGGGCTTTGCAGATATTGGATGTTATGGCAGTGAGGTGGCTACACCCAATTTAGACCGGCTGGCGGCAAATGGTATCCGTTTCAGACAATTTTACAACAATGCCCGGTGTTGTCCTACGCGGGCATCTTTGCTTACGGGGCTGTACCCGCATCAGGCAGGCATCGGACACATGTCTAACGATCCGGAAGATAGTACCAGCTTCAATTATAACCTGCCGGGCTATCAGGGCAGTTTAAATAATAAATGCGTAACCATTGCAGAGGTGCTAAAAACAAAAGGTTATCAAACTTTAATGAGTGGTAAATGGCATGTTGGTTATCATGGTGAACAGAAATGGCCCATGCAAAGAGGATTTGATAAATATTATGGCTTATTAGCTGGCGCAACCAATTATTTTAATCCTTCTGGCGGGCGCGGATTAATGTTGATGAACGAAAAAATACAACCCGAAGGGGAGCATTTTTACCTTACCGATGCCATTACCGATTATGCAGTTAAATTTTTGGATGAAAATAAAAAAGAAAATAAAGCGTCTTTCTTTATGTACCTGGCTTACACCAGTCCGCACTGGCCTTTAAATGCTTTGGCTGCCGATGTTAAAAAATACCGTGGCCAATATAAAAAAGGCTGGAAGGTACTTCGCCAGGCCCGTTATGAAAGGATGAAAGCTTTGGGGGTAATTGATCAGAACGCGCTGCTTAGCGCGGCCGACGGTGCAGATTGGGATAAGCTTTCGCCAGCCAAACAAGATGAAATGGATTACCGTATGGCACTTTATGCTGCTCAAATCGATCGCATGGACCAAAACATTGGCCGTGTAATTAAACAGTTAAAAGCCTCGGGCGAACTGGATAATACGCTCATCTTTTTCCTGTCTGATAATGGGGCATGCGCAGAAGGAGGCTTGCTTGGTGGCGGTTTGCCCCAAAACCTGGGCACAAAATTGGGTTATTTGCTCAGTTATGGTCAATCGTGGGCTAATGTTTCAAATACACCCTTTAAAAAATTTAAGCACTGGGTTAACGAAGGTGGAATAAGCACGCCGCTGATTATACATTGGCCTAAGGCCATACCTCAGGCGCGTTTGGGAAAATTTACCAATCAGTACGGTTTTTTGCCTGATATTATGGCCACCATCGTTGACGTAAGCAAAGCAAAGTATCCTGCCAACTATAAAGGTAATACTATTATCCCCTTACAGGGAAAGAGTTTGTTGCCATTGATTTATGGAAAAGAAGCTCCCATTCATACAGAACCTATTTTTTGGGAACACGAAGGTAATGCAGCTGTTAGGCTGGGTAACCTAAAGCTGGTAAGTGAGTACCGCACGGGGCTGCCAACCCAATGGGAGTTGTACGATATCAGTAAAGATCGTTCTGAGTTGAACAATCTGGCAGCTACCATGCCTCAAAAAGTTACCGAATTAACCACGGCTTATCAAAACTGGGCCCGGTATGCCGGGGTTGTACCTTACACCGAAATCATTAAAATAAGGGAGGGAAATAAGAACACTCCGAAGGCTGGAATTTAGCCCTAAAACCTATTTGTAAGTAGTGCTTGTATGGATTAACATACAGCCTAAAACAAGGGCAGACAGTGGGCTTTTTAGGAAAATATGTATATTCGTTTCCTGCCAAGTATATCCAGGTACTGATTTTTCTATGTTCCCTATCCATAAAACTACTATATGCTCCATATTTTACTTATGGCTAAGTATCAGTGTTTGCTTTTCACAAACGCCTGCCTTTACCATAAAATATTTGGGGGTAGAAAACGGATTGTCGAACAACGTAGTAAACTCCTTATATCTTGATGGTTTTGGTTTTATGTGGATGGGCACCTATGATGGCCTGAACCGTTATGATGGTTACCATTTTAAGGTATTCAGAAATGGCTGGGGCGATGAAAACTCGTTAGTTAATAATCACATTACCGTACTTAACGGCGACCAGAAAAACCGCGTTTGGGTAGGCACGCAAAAAGGTATTTCGTATTACGATTACGCCGATTCAAAATTTCATCAGCTATTTTATCAGGAGCGGGGCAAAAGAAATGAAGTAGGCTACTCTATTAATGCCATTGCGGTAAGTAAGGCCACCTCTGTTTATGTGGCTACTGATGAAAAAGGACTTTTTTTACTTAAAAAGGATAGCCCGCTGGCCGAACAAATCCCCTTTGGTAAGAGCTTGAACTATACCGTAAAAGCTTTATATGTTGATGATAAAGAAACCCTGTGGCTTTTTATTAAAGATGTTGGTTTATGCCGGTACAATGCCGGGAGAAATACCATCCGCTTAGTTACCCCTGTATTACGCTCAGTAACCAGCATTACCGCGGGCACTAACCAAACTTTGTGGGTTGGAACAGAACGAGGACTTTTTCAATTTAATCCTATCAGCAATAGTTTAACACGGTTTAGCCAGCATTTGCCCAACGAGAATATTATGGGATTGGTGTTAGATAAACAGCAGAAGCTCTGGATATCGACAGATGGGGGAGGAATAGCGATTTACGATACACGGAGCCAGAAAATAAGCTACCTGGCAGCCGGAAAAGAAAAAGATGTATTGAGCAGTAATTCGGTTGCACAGGTTTACGAAGACCACGAATCGAGAAAATGGATAGCTACACTGCGTGGCGGGGTGAATATTATCGACCAGGAAAACGAACAGTTTAAAACCATAAAACACGATCCCTTAAAAAGCAATTCGCTCATTAACAATTTTGTACTTTCTTTCAGTGAAGATGAAAATAAGAACATTTGGATTGGTACCGATGGGGGCGGTTTAAGCGTTTGGAACCAAAAACAGAATACCTTTACCAATTATGCTAAAACAGCCGATCCGGGATCGTTAACCAGTAATTTTGTAACCAGTGTTTTAAACGATGCCAGTCACAATACCTGGGTAGCCACTTTTAGCGGCGGAATTGATCGCTATGACCGAGCAAAAGGGAAATTTATTCATTACAACTGTTACAACACCGTTAAGGGTGTAGATGAGGTTAACCTTTGGAAATTGTACCAGGATAAACAGCAAAATCTGTGGGCTGGTACTACCAAGGGCGGGGCATTGTATCGTTACAATAAAGCGCTCGATAAATTTGACCTTTTCGATAACCGTCTTAAGGACATTCATACGCTTTTTCAGGATTCGAAGGGAAGGCTCTGGGGTGGCAACTATGCCGAGCTGATTAAGATCGATCCGGTAAATAAAAAACACGAGTACTTTAAGGTTAATTTCGCTATAAGGGCCATTCACGAAGATGTCAGTCACCGGTTATGGGTTGGTACCGAGGGAGGTGGATTACTGCTTTTCGATCCTGAGAGCAAAAAAATAAAGCGCTATATCCAAAGCGATGGTCTTCCCGGTAATTCGGTCTTAAATATCCTGGAAGATAAGCAAGGCAATTTATGGTGCAGCACCTACAATGGTTTATCCAAATTTGATGTTAAAAACAACAGCTTTAAAAACTATTATGCCACCGATGGGCTGCAAAGCAATCAATTTAATTATAATGCAGCCCTAAAATTATCTAATGGAAACCTTTTGTTTGGTGGTATTGGCGGTTTTAACCTGTTTTCGCCCGATAGCATTAAAAAGAACAAGCGGATTCCGAAAATTGTGCTTACCGATTTCAGAATCAATAATGTGCCGCTCGATCAGGATTCCAATTACAGGGATGTTTCGGTCGTTAATCTCGAACGTATTTCCATTCCTTTCAATTCTGCAGTAATTTCGGTTGATTATGCTGCCGTGGAGTTTTCTTTTCAGGATCAAATTTCGTACGCCTATTATCTGGAGGGCTGGGATAGAGACTGGAATTATGTAAATAAATTAAGTACGGCCTATTATTCGAGGTTAAACGAAGGCAAATACAAGTTGCACATTAAAAGTACCGATACCGAAGGCGCCTGGAGCAACAACGAAAAAATTGTAATCATTACCATTTTGCCGCCATGGTACCGTACCTGGTGGGCTTATACCATTTATTTAATTATTGGTTCGTCCTTATTTTATCTGTTCCAAACTTACCGTAACCGCCAAAGAAGGCTAAAACATGAGGTCGAAATTACCAATCTGAAAATGGAACGTGAAAAAGACCTGAACGAAAAGAAGCTTAACTTCTTTACCAATATTTCGCACGAGCTAAGAACACCTTTAACCTTGATTGTTAACCCAATTAAAGATATTCTGTACAAAAAAGAAGCCGGTCAGGAAAAGAACGACCTCAATGTAGTTTACCGTAATTCGAGGCGTTTGTTGAGTTTGGTAGACCAGTTATTGCTTTTCAGGAAAACAGAGAGTGAAAATGATATCCTTAAAATCGTCAGGATTAACCTGTTTAAGTTTACTAACGAAATTTTTCTTTGCTTTAATTACCTGGCCAAGAACAACCACATCAATTATATTTTTGAGTGCGAAGAAGAAGAGCAGGATATTTACGCAGATAAGGATAAACTCGAAATCGTTTTGTTTAACCTGCTTTCTAATGCGCTAAAATTTACACCTAAAGGCGGTTATGTGAAATTTAGCGTTAAAACTGACGGTACACGCGTGCAAATCGAGGTGCGCGATAGTGGTCCGGGTATTCCTGCTGATGTGGGCGAAAAGCTTTTTGATAAGTTTTATAAGGTAATGAACAACGAATCATTAAAAATGGGCTTTGGTATCGGACTTTATTTGGCTAAAAACTTTGTAGAGCTGCACAAAGGTAAAATCTCTTTCAGTGCAAATCCGGGCATGGGTACTACCTTCTTGGTCGATATTCCGGTAGGCGAACCACATTTGCCGCAACACAGTGGTACTTTACAAAATGAGCTTACCTACGTTAACGAACTGATTGCACAGGAGGAAGAAATAGAAAATAACGAAGCCGAAAATGTGGGTAACCTCGAATTATTGATTTCCGACCTACATTCTATCCTCATAATAGACGATAACCCTGAGATTATAGATTATATCAAACATATTTTTCAGGATAGCTTTAAAGTGTATAAGGCCGAAAATGGCACCGATGGATTGCGTTTATGTAAAGAATACCTGCCTGATATTGTGATTTCGGACGTAAACATGGATGGACTTAATGGTATTGAGCTTTGCAGGGCCATAAAAGATGATTCGGCATTGAGCCACATCCCGGTAATCTTGTTAACTGGCGATCCAAGCCCTGAAATTAAGCTAAAGGGTATAGAAGTTGGAGCTTACGATTTTATCAGTAAACCTTTCGATAAGGAGCTGTTTACGGCAAAAATTAACGGTATTATTAAGAACCACACCAATTTGCAATCCTATTTTTATAATGAGATCACCCTGAAATCTGATACCCACAAAGTATCGCAGGAGGATAAAGGCTTTTTACAGAAATGCATTACCATTATAGAAGAAAATTTAATGGAAGATAGTTTCAATGTAAAAACGCTGGCTTCTGATTTGGGGATGAGCCATTCTAACCTCTACAAAAAGATTAAAACTACTTCGGGGCAAAGTATTAACGGTTTTATCCGCTTTATCCGTTTACGCAAGGCAGCCGAGTTGCTTATTAATACCAATTTGAATATAAACGAAGCCGCATTCAGAGTGGGTATAAACGATAGCAAATACTTTAGAGAACAGTTTCAAAAGCTCTTTAAATTAACCCCTTCGGAGTTTATTAAAAAGCACCGCAAAAGTTTTCACAAATATTATAATATCAATGCTACCACATAAAAGTTACGCTAAATTGGGGTTTAAAGGGTGTTTTTCTTAAAACGCCCCCTTCAAAGTATGATTTAGCCCCCTGTTTATGGCGTAAAAAAAGCGGTACTTCGGCATTACCAAATAAAACTGAGCAGCCTAAATCTTTATATGTACCAAGCGCCTTTTAAAAGTATATTTTTTACCTGTTTATGCTTCATTGCAAGTTTTACGTGTTTTGCACAAGAAACGCAGTTGAGTACCATTGCCGCTAATGGCTGGGCCAATAATTCAGTGAATACGGTTATTTTTCGCAAAAACGCACTTGTTACTTTTAAAAATACGCAGTATGCAGCCTATTACGATCAGGAACAATATGTAGTACTTGCCAGCCGCAAATCAGGTACCCAAAAATGGGAAGTACAGAGAACTGCTTATAAAGGAGATGCTACCGATGCCCATAAATCCATTAGTATTATGGTTGATGGTGATGGTTTCCTGCACCTGGCCTGGGGGCAGCACAACAACAATTTAAACTATGCCAAATCTGTAGCAGCAGGTTCGTTAACCATGGGTGATAAAACGCCTATGGTTTCGGCAAAAGAGAATAAGGTGAGTTATCCTGAATTTTATAAACTTGCCAATGGCGATCTGTTGTTTTTTTACCGCGATGGGGGCTCGGGCAATGGAAACCTTATGATTAACCGTTATAGTTTAAAAACTCAAAAATGGACACGTGTACAAGATGGGATGATTGATGGTGAAGGGCAGCGTAATGCTTACTGGCAGGTTGCGGTAGATCAGGCTGGTACCATTCATTTATCGTGGGTATGGCGCGAAAGTTCGGATGTGGCCAGTAACCACGATTTAGCTTACGCCAAATCCACGGATGGCGGCCTTACCTGGTTCAAATCTACCCATGAAAAATATACCCTCCCCATTACAGCCGCCAATGCAGAATATGCACTTAAAATTCCGCAGAAAAGCGAGCTGATCAACCAGACCTCGATGTTTGCCGATGCACAGGGAAAAGTATTTATTGCCGGTTACTGGCGCGAAGCTAATGAAAGTATCCCACAATATCACCTCGTTTTTAAAACGGTAGGAAACTGGAAAGTAAGTAACCTTAATTTTAGGAAAACGCCCTTTAGTTTAAGTGGGGGCGGAACCAAAAAGATTCCCATTTCGCGGCCACAAATTATAGTTTGGCCCAACGGTAAAAATTATGCAGCAGGTTTACTGTTTAGAGATGCCGAACGCGGAAATAAAGCTTCAATTGCTTTAAGCAACAATTTAGGTGAAGCCAACTGGACAATTAAAGACCTCACCGAAACCAGTGTGGGCGATTGGGAACCCACTTACGATACGGAACTTTGGAAAAGCAAAGGCACTTTGAGCTTGTTTTTACAAAATGTAACACAGGTTGATGGCGAGGGTAGGGCCAATCAGGCACCAACCGCCGTCCAGGTATTAGATTGGAAACCCAAAAACAAATAGCGAAGTCAACACATATATGATACATCCCCTTTTAAAATATCTTTCCCTGGCCGGTATAGCGCTGTTGGTTTCGGCCAATAGTGTACAGGCACAAACTAAAAAAAGTGCTGCCAATGCAGCCGGAAACAGCGCCTATCTGTTTACTTATTTCACAGGCAATTCGAAAGCAGAAGAAGCCATTCGTTTTGCCATTAGCAGTGATGGCTATCACTACAGGGCTTTGAACCATAACAATCCTGTAATTTCTTCCGAGAAAATCAGCAGCACAGGTGGCGTGCGCGATCCGCATATTTTGCGCGGGGCCGATAACAAAACCTTTTATATGGTGGCTACCGATATGGTTTCGGCGAAAGGATGGAATTCCAACCGGGCGATGGTGCTGTTAAAATCAGCTGATCTCATCCACTGGACCTCCAGTATTGTGAATATTCAGCAACGTTTTCCGAACAACGAAAACCTGTTGCGCGTATGGGCACCACAAACCATTTACGACACCAAAGCGAAGAAATACATGGTGTACTGGTCGATGAAGCACGGCAACGATCCGGACAAGATTTATTACGCCTATGCCAATGCCGCTTTTACAGATTTTGAAACCGAGCCTAAACAGCTTTTTTTCAGTCCAACAAATGGCTCTTGCATTGATGGAGACATTATTTACGATAAAGGCAAGTACAATCTTTTCTTTAAAACCGAAGGGAACGGTAATGGTATTAAAAAAGCAGTTTCCGATCAGTTGACTAAAGGTTATATGCTTCAGGATAACTATTTACAACAAACTACCGAAGCGGTTGAGGGAGCAGGAGTGTTTAAACTCAATCAGGGTGATGCCTATATTTTGATGTACGATGTTTACATGAAAGGCCGTTATCAATTCACCAAAAGTACCGATTTGGAACATTTTACCGTGGTTGATCAGGATATCAGCATGGACTTTCATCCCCGCCATGGTACGGTTTTGCCCATTACGCAATCAGAAGCCAATCGCCTGTTAACCAAATGGTACAACGCTTCGGCGGTATTACAGCATGTCGGAAACAAAGCTGTAAAACAAAATAACATCGTGGTTGATTCGGTTGCCAGAACAGTTTATTTACCGGTTCAGCCGGGTACCAGTTTAAAGGCTTTCAATCCACAGTTTTCAAATGCTTTTGGGGTTGTAGTTTCGCCTGCGGGTAGCGCCGATTTTAGCAAAGGTGCTGTGAAGTACACGGTTAAAGTAGGGGATAAGGCTCCTGAAACCTATTCGGTTAGTGTATCAGCAGATCACAACCCGGTTTTGAACGGATATTACGCCGACCCGGAAATCATCTATTCCAATAAAAACAAAAAATACTATTTATACCCTACCAGTGATGGTTTTACCGGCTGGAGCGGCACTTATTTTAAAACTTTTTCATCAGCCGATTTAGTCAACTGGAAAGATGAAGGTGTGATACTCGATCTGGAAAAAGATGTTTCGTGGGCCAAAAAGAATGCCTGGGCACCCACCATTACCGAGAAAAAGATAAACGGAAGCTATAAATACTTCTATTACTTTACGGCAGCACAAAAAATAGGGGTTGCGGTAGCCGATGATCCCGCCGGACCATTTAAAGACAGCGGGAAGGCTTTAATTTCGAAAAGACCTGCAGGTACACGTGGCGGGCAAGAGATTGATCCTGATGTTTTTACCGATCCAAAGACCGGAAAAAGTTATTTGTTTTGGGGTAACGGCCACATGGCTGTAGCGCCACTAAACGAAGATATGGTTTCTGTAGATACCACTTCCATCAGGGTTATTACGCCTAACAGCAGCTTCCGCGAAGGAACCGAGGTTTTTTACCGCAAGGGGAAATATTATTTTCTATGGTCGGAAGATGATACCCGAAGCGAAAATTACCGCGTGCGCTATGGCTATTCCGATTCTTTAGCGGGCAAAATGATTATCCCAACCGATAACCTGATTCTATCCAAAAGGCCCGAAAAGGGGATTTATGGCACCGGGCACAACAGCGTAATCCAGGTGCCGGGTAAAGATGAGTGGTACATGGTTTACCACCGTTTTAACAGGCCAAAAGGAATTACCATGGGCGATGCCGCGGGTTACAACCGCGAGGTTTGCATCGATAAAATTGAATTCAATACCGACGGAACAATTAAAGCCGTAGAACCAACTTTAAAAGGAATAAAACCAGTAAAATAATGAACCTGTTTAAATTATATAGATCAATTTTTGTAGCCCTTTGCCTCGCCTTACTTTCGATAACTGGTTACGCACAAAGCAAAGACGATGTGCTTGCTAAAATTAACCTCGCCAACCAATACTGGCAAGCCAATAATAAGCCACAGGTACGTGCCTTTTGGGATCACGCAGCCTATCATACCGGCAATATGGAACTTTATGCGCTTACTCAGGATAATATTTATCTGAAATATTCGGAAGATTGGGCAGAATACAACCAATGGATGGGCGCAAAATCGACTGATAAAACCAAATGGAAATATAAATACGGCGAAACAGATGAATATGTGCTTTTTGGCGATTGGCAGATTTGTTTCCAAACCTACATTGATTTGTACCACATTAAACCCGAAGCCCATAAAGTAGCCCGTGCCAAGGAAGTAATGGAATACGAAATGAGCACGCCCAGTAACGATTACTGGTGGTGGGCCGATGGACTTTACATGGTAATGCCCGTAATGACCAAGTTATACAAGCTTACGGGCAACAAACAATATTCGGATAAGCTTTACGAGTACTTCACTTACGCCAACAGCATTATGTACGATAAAGAGGAGAAACTCTATTACCGCGATGCCAAATATGTTTACCCGCAACACAAAAGTGTAAACGGTAAAAAAGATTTCTGGGCCAGGGGCGATGGCTGGGTGTTTGCCGGTTTGGCCAAGGTATTGAAAGACCTGCCTGCAAACGATCCGCACCGTGCCGAATATGTTACCAAATATAAAAACATGGCCAAAGCCATTATTAAAAGTCAGCAGGCTGAAGGTTACTGGACGCGCAGTATCCTCGATGCAATGCATGCACCCGGCCCTGAAACCAGTGGGACTGCATTTTTTACCTATGGTTTGCTTTGGGGAGTTAACAATGGCTATTTAAAAGAGAGAACCTATTTACCGACTGCCCAAAAAGGCTGGAATTACCTTACCCAAACAGCTTTACAACAAGACGGTAAGCTGGGCTATGTACAACCCATTGGCGAAAAAGCTATTCCGGGGCAGGTAGTTGATGCCAATTCTACTGCCAATTTCGGTGTAGGGGCATTTTTATTGGCCGGTTGCGAAATGTACCGTTATTTATCAAACAACAAATAAGTTTTATTAGAAATGAAATTCAAAAATATAGCATTAACCTTTACACTCCTTATCGTACTTGGCGCACCTTTAATGGCGCAAAAGAAAGCCAAAAGTGCAAAAGCCGAAGTATTAACCGACAGGCAGTTCTGGTTGCAGCAAATGGATAAAATGGTACGTCCGGTGTTGTACAACCTGGCCAAAGATAGTCTGCGCATTGCCATGCCTAAAGTTACTTCGGTGCACATTGATAACAAGGAACACCGCATTAAAGTACAATACGTAGAAGTTTTAGGTCGCGTTTTGAGTGGGATTGCCCCCTGGTTACAATTGGAAGGAGGTTCGGCTGCAGAAGTAGCCCTCCGTACACAATACCGCGAATGGGCTATTCAGGGTTTAAAAAACGCTTTAGATTCGAACGCCAAAGATTTTATGAATTTCGATATTGGCGGCCAACAACTTGTAGATGCTTCTTATGTAGCTTTTGCACTGGTACGCGCGCACTGGCTATGGGAAAACCTGGATAAGAAAAACCAGGAGCTGATGATGAAATCCATCGTGACTACCAGACGTTTTAAACCCGTTTTCTCTAACTGGTTGCTGTTTTCGGCCATGAACGAAGCCTTTTTAGCCAAATTTGGTTACAGCTGGGATCCTATGCGGGTAGATTATGCCTTGCAACAAATGGAGCAATGGTACACCGGCGATGGCATGTACACAGATGGTACCTCTTTCGCCTTCGATTATTACAACAGTTACGTAATTCACCCGTATTTAGCCACCCTTGTTGATATTATCGGCGCGAAAACGAATGCTTACAAAGAAATGTTCGAGAAAATTAAAAAGCGCAACGAACGTTACGCCATTATTCAGGAGCGTTTAATTAATGCAGATGGTACTTATCCTGCCACCGGGCGCTCTATCGTTTACCGTGGTGCAGCATTTCACCATTTGGCCGATATGGCCTGGAGGAAGGTATTGCCAAAACAATTAAGTCCGGCTCAGGTACGTTGTGCTTTAACGGCGGTAATCAAAAAAACTTTAGAAAGCCCTTCAACCTATAAAAATGGCTGGTTAACTATTGGCCTTTACGGCGATCAGCCCAATCTTGGCGATTTTTACAATAATCAGGGCAGCCCTTACATTGCCTCTAATATCTTTTTGCCATTGGGTTTACCCGAAACTGACGTGTTTTGGTCGGCGCCTGCTGCCAAATGGAGTGCGCAAAAAATATGGAGTGGCGAGAACTTTGAGAACGACCACAGCGCAAGCTTAAAATAAGTGGATAAATTAATTGGTGTATTCCTATTGAAGTCAAATAGATGTTAAGTAAATTACCGTCTTAATAACGTTAAAAAAATATTGGTGAAAATTATGAGTAAGAAAATCAATTTTATAGCCGGATTTATGATCTTCAGCTTAATGCTGAACAGTTATGTTTGGGCACAGCAAACCAACACTTCCTTTACTCCGGGTAAAATCTGGAAAGACGATAAAGGCGTGCACATTAACGCGCACGGAGGCGGCATTGTAGAACATAAAGGCGTTTATTACTGGTTTGGAGAACATAAAATTGAAGGAGAAAATGGGAACACCGCGCAGGTAGGTGTGCATTGTTACTCTTCAAAAGATTTATACAACTGGAAAGATGAAGGTATTGCGTTACCTGTTTCTGAGGATTTAACCAGCGATATTGCAAAAGGTTGTATTTTGGAGAGACCAAAAGTGGTGTACAATAAGAAAACCAAAAAGTTTGTGATGTGGTTTCACCTCGAGCTTTTGGGTAAAGGTTATGCAGCAGCCAGATCAGGAGTAGCTGTAGCCGATCGTCCTACAGGTCCATATACTTTTATCAAAAGCTATCGCCCAAATCCGGGCAAGATGCCTTTCTATGCCGAAGGAACTGCCGATAAAGACAAGGTAAACTGCGAAACACCTGCCAATAAAAGCGATGGTTTTTTCTACAGGGACTTACCAGGTGGACAAATGGCACGCGATATGACTGTTTTTGTTGATGATGATGGAAAAGCTTATCACATCTTTTCATCAGAAGAAAACTTTACCCTGCATTTGGCAGAATTAACCCCTGATTATTTAGGCCATACCGGAAGGTTTATCCGTATTTATGTAGGTCAGCAAACCGAAGCGCCTGCTTTGTTTAAGAAAAATGGTGTGTACTACATGGTTGGTTCTGGTTGTACTGGTTGGGCACCAAACCCGGCAAGGTGGTTTAAGGCCAGTTCAATCTGGGGACCGTGGACCTACATGGGCAATCCATGCCAGGGCGAGGGTGCTAAACTTACTTATGGCGGCCAAAGTACTCATGTGTTGCCTGTACCGGGTAAAAAAGGCGAGTTTATATTTATGGCCGATAAGTGGGAACCTAAAAATGCGATTGATGGCCGTTATTTATGGTTACCAATTCGATTTGAAAACGATAAAATCACAATAAACTGGCTCGATCAGTGGGATTTGAGTGTGTTTAAAAAGTAGCAAAAAACCGATTTTTTTAATATAGAACCAAGATGATGAATTGCGCGAAATGCGCAAAAGGGGATTTTTTTGCCCAAAAAATCCGATTACTTAAAAACAAAATGTACAAGATGAAAAAGAAATTACTATGGCTGGTGGCGATATGTTTTTCCCTATCTGCTTCGGCGCAGCAGGCAAAACATACCTTTAAACTAGGCGAATCAGACTTTTTGCTAGATGGAAAGCCCTTTCAGATTATATCAGGCGAACTCCATTATCCCGCGTACCCAAAGAAGCCTGGCGCGAACGGATGAAAATGGCTAAAGCCATGGGCTTGAATACCATCGGAACCTACGTGTTCTGGAACCTGCACGAGCCACAGAAAGATAAATTCGATTTTAGCGGTAATAACAACATTGCAGAGTTCGTAAAAATTGCGCAGCAGGAGGGACTTTGGGTAATTTTAAGACCAAGCCCTTACATATGTGCCGAATGGGAATTTGGCGGCTATCCATACTGGTTACAGAACGAAAAAGGCCTGGTGGTAAGAAGTACCGAAATGCAGTACCTCGAAGAGTACCGGAAATACATCCAGCAGGTGGGTAAACAGCTTGCTCCATTGCAGATTAACCATGGTGGTAATATCATTATGGTACAGGTTGAAAACGAATACGGTTCGTACGCAGCCGATAAAAATTACTTGGATATCAACCGTAAAATGTTTATAGATGCAGGTTTTGATGGGCTGCTCTATACCTGCGATCCTGCACCAGATGTAAAAGACGGACATTTAGCTGGTTTATTGCCTGCAGTAAACGGTATAGATAATCCCGAAAAAATTAGAAAACTGGTAAATGAAAACCACGATGGCAAAGGACCTTATTTTATTGCAGAATGGTATCCGGCCTGGTTCGATTGGTGGGGAACAGCACACCACACGGTACCGGCAGCACAGTACACCAAAAAGCTCGATTCGGTTTTAGCGGCGGGCATATCCATTAACATGTACATGTTTCATGGTGGCACCACACGTGATTTCATGAATGGAGCAAATTATAAAGACATTTCGCCTTACGAACCTCAAACCAGCAGCTATGATTACGATGCTCCTTTAAACGAAGCAGGAAACGCTACGGAGAAGTTTATGCAGTTTAGAAGCGTAATTGAGAAACATTTGCCAAAAGGCCAGACTTTACCCGCAGTACCGGCAGCAAAACCCGCCATGGCCATTGCACCATTTAAATTAAACAGTGTGGTAGCTTTATTTGATGCCTTACCAGCTGCGGTTAAAAATGTTAATCCTTTAACTTTCGAAGACCTGAAACAAGATTATGGTTATGTGCTTTATCGTACTACCATCCAGGGTGGGCGCAAAGGAGCACTGGAGCTGAAACAGCTGCGCGATTATGCCATTGTGTTTGTTAACCAGAAAAGGGCAGGGTTTTTAGATCGCCGGTTAAATCAGAATACGTTGGAAATCAGCCTTCCTGCAGGAGAAGTACAGCTCGATATTTTTGTAGAAAACATGGGGCGTGTAAACTTTGGCAAGTACCTGTTAGAAAACAAAAAAGGAATTACCGAACAGGTAAACTTTGCAGGAGCCGAAGTTAAAAGCTGGTCGATGTATAGTTTCCCCTTCAGTAACGTCAATAATTTCAAGGCTAGTACTACTGCTACCAAAAAAAGCAGTAATGGACCAACAGTACAAAAAGGATCGTTTACAATTAATGCAGTTGCTGATACTTATCTGGATATGACCGATTGGGGAAAAGGTGTAGTTTGGATAAACGGACATAACCTGGGCAAGTACTGGGCAATTGGTCCGCAACAAACTTTGTACGTACCTAGAGAATGGTTAAAGAAAGGCAAGAATGAGGTAGCCGTTTTAGAATTGCTCAAAACCGATCAGCAAATTTTAAAAGCGATAGACCAGCCGATCTTAAACACGCTTAAAAAATTAAACGTTGATTAAACGTTTAAAAAATCAAAAAATAGGGGTTAAAGGCCAAAATTTAACAAAAAGTAACGATTTAGCCCCTATTTATTACCGTATTACCCCCATTCAGAGCACTGTCTAAGTGCTTACTTTGTTTTTACCAAATAATAAATATATGAGCCAAAGCAGATGAAACGTTTTTACATCCTACCCGAAAATCTTTTGAATTAACTTTTACGCAAAAATCAAAGTAAACTAAACTGTTCCCCTGAACGGCTAACTATTAATCTAACCATTCCATTAGTATGCAAAAAAAATTACTACTGAAACTTTCGGTTGTATTTTTATTGCTGCTTAAACTTATCCCTGTTCGGGCTTCTGTAGTAGATGCCAAACATGCGCTGGGTTTTAAACAGCATATAGATACACTGCAAACAGGCTCATCCCTTTACCTGGTTGATGAAAATCAATTCCCCATCGCAGGTTTAAAACTTTTAAATACCAAAACCAAAAAAACGGCCATTACCGATAACAATGGTATTGCCGAGCTGAGTTACGACGCCGGCGACGTGATAGCGGTTTATGTACAGCAAAGTCTGGTACTTAAAACCGAAATGAGTAAAGACAGAAATGTGATTATGGTGAGTAGCAAAAATCCTGGAGTGGCTGCACTTAGACCAGTAAGAACACTTTTCGATCAAACAGTTAAGTCTACCTTATCAACCATGGCAACAGATGTGGTGTATGGTTCAGACCTCACCAAATCACCGGTAACCTCTGTTAAAGCCGCTATTACAGGCCGTTTATCGGGGATGTTTACCAATCAAAACTCAGGCAGGTTAGGTTCTGAAGGCCGTACCGATGGAACAGCAGCGCTGATTTCTTTAGGCTCACTCGGTTCTGATGCTGTAACTATGTCGTTAAGGGGGCAAAACCCGGTTGTAATTGTTGATGGAATACCAAGGCCGTTAACCATTTTCAATATGGAAGAAATCGAATCGGTAACGGTATTAAAAGATGCGGTTTCTACAGCCATGCTTGGTGTAAAAGGAGCTAGCGGGGCTATTCTGATTACCACCAGAAGAGGCACCAAGGCCAAACAAACCATTTCGTTTACTGCGCAAACAGCCTTTCTGAAATCGCTAAAAGTACCACGGGGTTTAAATGCCTTTCAGTACGCTACACTTAATAACGAAGCCAGAGTTAACGACGGACTGGCCCCGGCTTACACTGCAGCCGATTTGCAGGCTTACCAAAACGGTAGCGATCCCCAGGGACATCCGGATGTAAACTGGAATGATCTGGTTACGAAGCCAACATCGCGATTCAACCATTACACTTTAAACGTGGCTGGGGGTAACGATTTCGGGAAATATTTTGTAGCAGTAGAACATATTAATCAAAATGGCCTTTTCCGCACATCGGATATCAACACTTATGATACAGACAATACCTTTAAAAGTTATGTTATCCGTTCTAATGTCGATTTGCAGATCAATAAAAAGCTTTCGGGCGGTATTAACCTGATGGGCCGGTTAATCAATTCGAACGATCCTGGCTATGGTTCGCAGGCAATATTAAATTCAATTTATGCTACTCCTGCCAATGCTTATCCGATTTTTAATCCAAATGGCAGTTATGCTACCACCTTGTCTTATCAGAACAACATCTATGCACAATCAGTAGGTTCGGGTTACATTGGTACTTATAAACGCGATGTATCGGCAGATTTGTTTTTGAAACGCACTTTCGATGAAATAACCAAAGGTTTGTGGTTAAAAGCAAAGGCTTCTATTTACGCAACCTTATCCGAAAATACCTACCGGAATAAAAGTTTTGCTTCATTTTTCTATAACCCAACAACTAAAGTTTATACCCAGTACGGTACTATTGGTACCCAGAACAATTATACTGGCATCAACTATCAGGGACATTCAGATTATGAGGAGCTAAGCCTTGGCTATGACCGCAATTTTGATAAACATGGTGTAAGCGCAGTTGTACTGGCTAACCACGACAATTCTTTTACAGGCTCAGATTTGCCTTATACTGTACAGGGGATTTCAGGAAAAGCGTCGTATAATTATGATGAAAAATATGTGGCTGAGTTAGCTTTTGGCTATAATGGTTCAAATTATTATCCACCTGCCGGCGATTACAAATATGGTTTCTTCCCTGCGGTTGCTCTGGCCTGGAATATCAATAAAGAAAACTTTTTAAAAGACAGCAAGTGGCTCAATACCTTAAAATTGTATGGTTCTTATGGTAAAACCGGTAACGATAACCCCGGGTATTTTGTTTACATCCAGCGGTATTTTGATGGAACATCTACTTATTTTGGTTCTACACCGGGTTCGAATACCAGTATTTTCGAGCAGGTTTTAGCTAACCCGAATATTACCTGGGAAAAAGCCAATAAATTTAATTTAGGCCTGCAGGGAACTATTTTGGATAACAAATTAGGTTTTACCGTAGAGTACTATCGCGATAAATACTACGATTTGCTGATGCAAAGAGGTAAAAATTCGGCGCTTATCGGTCAGAGTTACCCTTTAGAAAACATTGGTCAGAGCAGGTATGCCGGTTGGGATTTTAAACTGAATTTTCAACAAAGCCTAAACGATTTTAGCTATTACATTGCCGCAACAGGTGGTTTACAACAATCGAAAGTGCTTTACCAGAACGAAGTGAACCAGCCTTACCCATGGATGGCCAGAACCGGGCAAGCTGTTGGACAGCGTTTTGGCTACATTGCTGAAGGTTTGTTCCAAAATACATCAGAAATAGCTGGTAGTGCTAAACTGGAAGGTTATACTGCACAACCGGGCGATATTAAATACCGCGATTTAAATGGTGACGGCATTATTAATCAGTTAGACCAAACTGTAATTGGTAATACCAAACCACTTTTTTATTATGGATTAAACCTTGGCTTCCAATTTAAAGGGTTTGATTTTAGTGCATTGCTGCAAGGTGCTTTAAACCGTACCATTTACCTGTCGAATAATACCGAATGGGCGTTCCAGAACAATGGTTTTGGCCAGGCCTGGGAGCACAATTTAGACCGCTGGACACCACAAACTGCGGCAACGGCAACCATGCCACGCTTATCTATTGGTACCAATATCAATAACGAGGCTACTTCTACTTTTTGGCAGCACTCGGGTAATTACCTGCGCTTAAAGAATATTGAAGTGGGTTATACGATCCCTAACAGCCTCACCAAAAGGATCGGCTTGCAAAGTATCAGGGTATTTGGAAATGCTACCAACCTGCTAACATTTGCTGCTTACGATAGGGTAGACCCAGAGGTTTACAACGGAAACTATCCTATCCAGAGATCGATCAATATGGGTATCAACATTAAATTTTAAGGATATGAAAAATTTTAAACAACATATATTCATCGCTTTAATGGGGTTGCAGGTGGCTTTGGCCATTACAGCCTGTAAAAAGGTAGAAACTGAGCCTCGCGACTGGATTCAGGCCGACCTGGTATGGGATACGCAGGATAAAAACGGAACTGTGGCTGGCTTTTTCCTAAACAGTGTATATACTTTTATTCCAGGCGGCTTTAACCGGATAGATGGCGACTTTTTAGATGCTGCATCAGGCGATGCCATTCCATCCAGAAACAATACGCAGGTAGAATATTTTACCAATGGCCGCATCAGTACCTTAAATAATCCAGATCCTTATTGGGGAAACAGTTACAACGGCATTAGGGGAGCCAATATTTTTCTGGCCAATATTAATGTAGTACCGGTTGCTGCATTAACCAAACAATACTGGCGTGCAGAGGCCCGTTACATCAGGGCCTTATTGTATTTCGAATTGGTTAAAAGATACGGAGGTGTTCCGCTGATTGGTGATAAAATTTTTACCCTCGATGATAACCTTGAGTTGCCAAGAAATAGCTTTGCAGACTGCATTAACTACATTGTAAGCGAATGCGATGCGATAAAAGACAGTTTAAGACTGGAAACTGGGGCAAATTATACCACTTCCGATTGGGGACGCATTCCGAAAGGGGCTGCAATTGCCTTAAAATGCAGGGCTTACTTGTACGCTGCCAGTCCGCTATATAATGGTGGCGGGGTAGAAACAAGCGCAAGCTTAAGAGCATTAACCGGTTACCCAGCAGCGGATGCAAGTCGCTGGCAAAAGGTGGTTGATGCTGCGGTTGAATTAAATAGCTTGGGCTATTATCAGTTACAGGGTACTTTTAACAACATTTTTTTAACCAATAAAAACACCGAGGTTATTTTAAGTAAACAGGGCGCTACAAATACGAACATCGAAACTACCAATGCGCCTTCAGGTTATGGTGCGCCAGCCTTAAGTAATGGCAGAACAAGCCCTACCGTTGATTTAGTGAATGCTTTTACCATGCGTAATGGTTTGCCAATTACCGATCCCGCTTCGGGTTACAATGCAGCTGCACCTTATACGGGCAGAGATTTGCGCCTCGATTATACTATTTTTTATAATGGTGTAAACTGGTTAAACAGGCCGGTACAAACTTACGAAGGCGGTTTAGATAAACCAGGCGGAACTACGGTACAAACCCGCACCGGATATTACCTGCGCAAGTTTATGGGCAATTTTGCTACCAACAGCACCTATACCAACCAATCTCACAATTTCATCATTTTCAGGTATGGAGAAATTATTCTGAATTATGCCGAGGCGCTAAATGAGCTTGGCCGTACCGAAGATGCAGTGACACAGATTAAACTGTTACGCACCCGTGCAGGTATAACACCTGGTACCAACTCTCGTTATGGTATTGCCGCTGGCATCAGTCAGACCGATATGCGTACACTGATCATGAACGAAAGAAGAGTAGAACTGGCTTTCGAAGAACACCGCTTCTGGGATATCCGCAGGTGGAAAATTGCACCGGCTGTACTTAACGGACAACTTAACGGCACAAGGATTATCAAAAATGCTGATAACAGTTTGAGCTATACCAATATTCCGGTAGTTACATCCATTTTCACCAATAAGCTTTACCACATGCCTGTACCTTATTCAGAAACAACAAAGAACAGTCAGTTGCTTCAAAATGAAGGTTGGTAGATCGTGTAATTCAAAAAAATAAACAGATGAAACATTTATATAAATACTTACTGGCTTTACTGGTGCTCTTAACCTGCAATTTAGCAATGGCCCAGAACCAGGTTATATCAGGAGTGGTAACCGATGCTACCGGACCAATTTCCGGAGCTTCAGTAAAAGAAAAAGGAATGCCTACCAATGGCGTGGTAACCGATGCAAAAGGAAATTATAGCATCCGCTTAAAAGGTACAAGCGGGGTTATTGTAATTTCGTTTGTGGGTGCCCTGCCCAAAGAGGTTACAGTAGGTACTCGTAAAACCGTTAACGTGCAGTTAGAAGACGATGTGCAAGGTTTGGAGCAGGTAGTGGTAATTGGTTATGGTAAACAGAAAAAAATAACCCTTACCGGTTCCATGAGTACCATTTCGGGTGCAGATATTCGCCAAAATCCATCGGCCAGTTTGCAAAATACTTTGGTAGGACGCTTGCCTGGTTTCTTTTCTCAACAACGTTCGGGTGCTCCCGGATCGGATGGTGCAACATTTTTCATCAGGGGGGTAAGCTCTTACAACGGAGGTTCTACCACGCCTTTAATCATTGTTGATGATATCGAATACAGTCCCGATCAGTTTGCAGCTATTGATGCAAATGAGGTAGAGAACATTAGTATTTTAAAAGATGCCGCAACCACTGCCATTTATGGTATTAAAGGTGCAAATGGGGTAATTGTAGTAACTACCCGGAGGGGAAAATTGGGGGTTCCACAGATTACTTTCAGGAGCGAGTACAGCGTAATGAAGCCAACTGTAATGCCCGAATTTCTGGATGCATACGAATCAGCAAAGCTATATAACCAGGCGCGTGCTAACGATGGTCTTGCACCAAGGTTTACTGCCGATGATTTACAGAAATACCAGGACGGATCTGATCCTTATGGTCACCCGAATAACGACTGGAAAAAAATCCTGTTCAAGGATTTTAGCAACCAGGTTAAGGGTAATTTCGATATTAGCGGCGGTACGGAGAAGGTAAAATACTTTGTTTCTGCAGGTTTCCTTTATCAGGACGGGATGTTGCGCAACTATGGTAAAGAGGAGGGAGTGAACTCTAATTTTTACTACAACAGGTACAATTATCGCTCTAACTTAGATATTAAAGCTACCAAAACGCTCGATCTGCGTATCGATTTATATGGTAACCTTGGCGTAACCAATACCAACAACATTGGTAGTGCTTTCGGCTATAACGATATCTTTTACGATTATGTGAGTTTCCTTTCTCTGGCTCCATTCAACTATCCGGTATATAATCCTGATGGAAGTTTCGGTTACAGCAAATGGCAGCGCGATGAGAATCCGAATTATAACCAGAATAACATTGTTGGACGTATTACCCACTACGGCTACAACCGTAAATATGGCAACAACATGAACCTGGTAGCCAATGCCAATCAGAAATTGGATTTTATTACCAAAGGTTTATCTGTTAAAGGTGTACTTTCTTATGCCAGTACCTACGATTATACACGTAGCATGACAAGGGATCAGTTTCCCTCATTTATTTACGACCCTGTTAACAACTCGTACGAGCCGCGAGATCCGAATATTTACAGGGTAAGAAGATATTTTATCGGTTATGGTCCGGGTAGTACCATCCGCAATTTAACCACACAGGTGGTGTTAAATTACGATAGGAGTTTTAATAGTCACCACGTGTACGGAACCGCTTTAACCAATATCAACACCGTTATAAAAAACAATTCCAATTCGATTTACAACTTTGTGCCGAATAACTTTAAAGGTTACACTGGTCGTGTAGGTTACGATTATAAAGATAAATACCTGTTCCAGTTTAATGCTGCCTACAATGGTTCCGACCGCTTTGTGAGCACCAAAAAATATGGTTTCTTTCCGGCAGCTTCGGCAGGTTGGGTAGTATCGAACGAGAAATTTTTCAAGGATCATGTGTCTTTTATGGATTTCCTGAAATTCAGAGGGTCTTATGGGGTTGTGGGTAACGATCGTATTGGTGATAACTTCAACTATTACTATCAGCAAAACTACAACAACGGTAGCAATGCCTCTTTCGGTTACTCAGATAATACCCAAACTGGTATTTTAGAAGGTACATTAGGCAATAATGAAGTAACCTGGGAGAAAGAAAAGAAAACCGATATAGCCATGGAGTTTGGTCTTTTTGGTAGTAAAATAACCGGGTCAATCGATTTATTCCACAACGTAAGGAGCGATATTTTAACCAGTAGGGGAACTGTTTCGTCTATTTTTGGCGTAGGTTTGCCACCAGTAAACTTAGGCCGTGTACAAAATCAGGGTGGTGAGATCGAAATCAGCTACCGTGATAAAATTGGTAGTGTAGATTTCTCTGTACGCGCGAACTACTCGCTGGCCAAAAACAAAATCCTTTACCAGGATGAGCCACTTGCTGCCTATCCGTATCAGCAGTTTACCGGCAACAGCATTGGTCAGATTTTAACCTACCAGTGGATTGGCTTTTATACTTCGGCTGCCGATATTGCTGCTAGTCCGAAACCGCAAACTACCCCAAGGGTGGGCGATTTGAAATATGCTGATTTAAACAACGACGGCAAAATTGATGGTTACGACATGTCAATTAACGGTTATCCCAACCTGCCCAATACCAATTATGGTTTAGAGTTGCGTGCCAATTACAAAAACTTCGGTTTTAGCTTGTTATTCCAGGCGGCAACCAACTTTAATGTTCGCGGTGTGGCAGAGGCCATTCAGGCTTTTTCTTCAAACCTGACTTCTGTACACCAAAATTCGTGGACACCAGAAATTGGCGATGCAGCCCAATATCCTTTACTTTCACTTTCGCCAGGGCTAAGCAGTCCATCTGCCTATCCGTCTACCTTCTGGTTTATCTCTGGTAATTACCTGCGATTAAAGAATGCGGAGATCAGCTACGCGCTTCCGAAAAAATTGATCGAAAGGTTAAAAGTGCAGAGCATCCGTACCTATATCAATGGTTATAACCTGCTTACCTGGTCTAACCTCAATACCCGGTACCAGTTCGATCCGGAATCTAATTCAGGACAGGACCGGATTAAATATCCACCACAAAAAATGATCAATTTAGGTTTAAGTGTTACGTTTTGATAAATCTTGATATGAAAAGAATAATATTAATGATATGCTTATGTGCAGCAATCGCTGGATGTAAGAAAGGGAGCGATTTTCTGGATAGCAAAGCCGATACGGGTGAAACTGAGGCTACAGTTTTTTCTGACAGCTTAAAATCGATCAGGTTTTTAACCCAGATATACAGCGCTACGAGTTATAGTTTTACCAAGGGACGTTTTAGTAGTCATGGCAATACCGAAATGGCTACCGATGATGCAGAATATGCTTACTCGGGGCCAACTCAAAATGCCGTAATTATGTATAACGGTACACTTTCGCCTACCAATTTCTGGAGTGGCGGCGGTTTACCCGATTTTTGGACCACCCCCTACACCAATATCCGAAGAGTAAACCTCATGTTATCTAAACTGCCGGTTATTCCACTTTCTGATGCTAAAAAGAAACGCATTCAGGGCGAATTGAAATTTTTAAGGGCCTGGTATTACCACTTTTTATTGATCAATTTTGGAGGTGTACCTATAAATGGCGACAGTGTGTATGGCATTAGCGATGTAATTGATTTGCCAAGATCATCGTTCGAAGAAACCATTAACTACATTACCTCTGAGCTGGATGCTGCAGCGAGTATTTTACCTGTAACAGCCGATTATGCCGAGCAGGATTATGGTCGTGCAACGAAAGGAGCCTGTATGGCACTAAAATCTCGTGTTTTATTGTATGCAGCTAGTCCATTGTTTAATGGAGGAGCAATCGATCAGGCTTCTGGAGCTGTAAAACCTATTGTAAGTTACCCGGCTTATAGCGTTGCCCGCTGGCAAAAAGCCGCCGATGCTGCTGAAGCTTTGATTAATACCGGTACTTACAGTCTTTTTGAAGATAATACTACGGCACCAGGCTATGGTTTTTACAATGTTTTCTTAAAAAGGGTAAATTCCGAATACATTTTTGCCTTTAATCGCCCTGTTAACCGCGATTTTGAAGGTTATTACAATCCTCCTTCAAGGGGTGGCGCTAAAAACTCTACACCAACGCAACAGCTGGCAGAGGCATTCCCGATGAAAAATGGAAAAGCGATCACTGATGCAACCTCTGGTTTTGATCCCGCAAATCCCTATGCCAATCGTGACCCTCGTTTTGGTTACTCAATTATTTATAACCAATCGCTTTATTACAGCACCACTACCAGTTCTAAGATTGTTGTAAATACCTATAACGGAGCACCTACAGATGGTTATACCTCAAACGGGACCGGACCAACCACTACTGGTTATTATGCCCGTAAAATGTGTGATGAGAATATCTCGAGCAACAGCTCATTCAACACTGAAAGAGGATGGCCTTTAATCCGCTACGCCGAAATACTTTTAAATTATGCTGAGGCGATTAATGAAACCGGCCAAACAGCTTTAGCCTACCCAAAACTAGTGGCCATCCGGAAAAGGGCTGGTATAACCGCTGGTGCAGATAATCTTTATGGTTTGAAAGCCAATATGACTGTAGACGAGATGCGTGCGGTAATCCAGAACGAACGTCGAATTGAGCTGATGAACGAAGATCACCGCTGGAACGATATCCGTCGCTGGAAAATTGGTGTTGCTGTAAATAACGGCTACAATAAAGCTATCAACATCACTAAAACTGGTAGCGTTTATACTTATCAAACGGTTAACACCATTCGTTTGCATGTTTTCAACCCACAACATTATTTAATGCCGATTCCGCAATCAGAGGTTGCTAAAATGCCATCAATGCTTCAAAATCCTGGATATTAACCCCGTCCTTTTATATTTATTCTGGCTCCTCAACTGTTTTGTGCGGTTGGGGAGCTTTTTTGTTTTTTAACCGCAAAGCACGCGAAGGTTGTTAACGCTAAAATTTATAAACCACCAAACCGCAAGGAGCCTATTTTTCATGTAGTTAGAAATGTTGCGTCCAGCATTGCTTAGCGTGCGCTGTGCCTTTTCTCTGTTTGCTCTGTGGTTAAATAGAGTATTCCCTGCCTTCTCTTTGCATACTTTGCGGTTAAATAATTGCCTGCACTGTTGTTAAAAATACCAAATTTAAAGGAAAGCTTCCTGCCATCAGCAGCACCAAATCATAATTTTTTTCACAAAGGTTTAAAAAAGCATTTCAGAAATAGTTTATACCAGCTGATTCCGGAGTCTGAGAAAGACCATTGATACCAGATTAAAACACATCAAACATTAGATCGTTTAGAGCAGTAGATTTTAGTTTTTGAGCACAATCAAACGCTCAAAATCCCAGTTTATGTAGCAGGAAAATTACCGTCATAAGTTTTTGATTATAAACGTATAATTGACGTTTATAAAAATGAATTTTTATTCGAAAAGCGCTAAAAAGCCCAAAAAAGGATAAAAAATAACAATTTGCCCCCTTTTTATTACCGGATTACCCCTCACTAGCAGCCTCTTTTTTATGGTTAATTTGTTAAAACCAAGTATAAGATATAAGCCGATCCAAATTATTCGAAGATTAACTACCTGGGATAATTGATGGTTGTAGCAATTTTAAAAATGAATGTTGCACCCAGTTTTTTCCGAATTCAAACCAAACCTAAAAACTGATCATGAAAAGACAAAGAGCAAATAAACCAGAACATCCTCTTTAAAACAAAATCGCTTGATGATGCTATCCGGTACTCCAGATCTCTCTCTAAAACACCTAAAACAAAATATATGAAGAAAGTTAAACCTACTCCAAAAAACATTTTACAGCTCAGGCAAAAATAACACCGCGCTGATGCTGCTGTAAGAGCAAATCAATTAACTAAGAAAGACCTGGAATTTAGAGCGCAGGCTCTGATTCCAAATATAGCTGACGAAAATATTTTCGATCGGATGAGCAACTTATTGCCTTTACATTTCAGAGAGGGGTAGGAATCCGGTCAAGAATAACTAACCAATTAAACCATTTTATGAAGAAAAAATTACCGAAGAAAATCCCGCTCAGTCAGTGGACGAAGGCTTTAAAGCCGATTTTTCAATTTTTGGTCTACCTCGTAATCACCACCTCATGCCTAACAGCAGCTGCACAAAGCGATATAACTGTTAGAGGGGTGGTAAAAGATACGCTTGGTGGCCTGCCAGGTGTAAACGTTAAGGTATCGGGTACCAACCGCGGTATTTCTACCGACGAGTTCGGACGTTATACCATCAAATTACCCAGAACAGGTAAACTGTTGTTCACATTGGTTGGGTATAAGCCTAAAAATGTGGCTGTTGCCAATTACGATAAAAATGCCGAAGGGATTTATGTAGTCAACATAACCCTATCTTCAGATGAGAGTTCATTAGAAGAGGTAGCCGTTGTAGGTTTTGGTACACAAAAGAAAACAAGTGTAATCAGTTCTATTACGGCAATTAATCCCAAAGAGCTGAAGGGGCCAACCAGTAATTTAACCACCATGATGGCGGGTAGAGTAGCGGGTATGATTGCTTATCAGCGTAGCGGTGAACCTGGGGCTGATAATGCACAGTTTTTCATCCGTGGTTTGGGTACTTTCGGTGCAGGTAAGCAAGATCCTTTGATTTTGATCGATGGTATCGAATCGACCCAAAATGACATGGCACGTTTGCAGCCCGATGATATTTCTTCTTTTAACGTATTAAAAGATGCAACGGCATCGGCTGTATATGGTGCAAGGGGTGCAAATGGAGTAGTACTTATTTTAACCAAGTCGGGTGTTGCTGGTCAAACCAAATTTGGTTTCAGGGCCGAATCTTCTCTGTCATCAAATACCAAAAATTTCCAGTTTGCGGATAACGTTACCTATATGAAACTGGCTAATGAAGCCGCGCTTACGCGTAACAGATTAGCCATATTGCCTTATTTGCAAACCAAAATAGATGCTACTGCTGCAGGTGAAAATGAATTGCTTTATCCAAACAATAATTGGATTGAGCAATTGATTAAAGATTATACCATCAACCAAAGGTATAACCTCAACATTTCGGGCGGTGGTACCAAAGCCAGTTATTACATAGCCGGTACCTATAATATTGATAACGGGGTGTTAAAAGTTGCTGATTTAAATAACTTCAACAGCAATATCAAGTTGAAAAACTACTCGGTTCGTTCTAACGTAAACATTAACTTAACCAATACCACCGAGGCGATTATCAGGGTTTATGGCCAGTTCGATGATTACACTGGCCCGGTAGGTGGAGGTGGCGCAACCTTTAACAGGGCGATATGGTCTAACCCGGTAATGTTCCCGCAGTTTATCCGGGCAGTTTATCGCCTTTTAGCAATCACCCTTTATTTGGTAACGCCATTTCGCCAAGAGGCGGATTATACATGAACCCTTATGCCGAGATGGTTAAAGGTTACCAGGATAAAAATGCTTCGACGCTGCAAACTCAGATTGAAATTAAGCAGGATTTAAAATTCATTACACCTGGTTTAACCGCGAGGATGATGAGCTATGCCCGCAGGTATTCGTATTTTGATATTTCACGTGCCTATAACCCTTTCTATTATTCGGCTACCGAGCAACCCGATAAATCAATTGGGCTGAGTTTAATTAATGGTGGTGGTGCCTTATCAATTGGTAACGTAGGTACTGAGTATTTGGGTTATTCTGAAGGAACAAAAGATTTAAACTCTACTTTTTATGCAGAGTTTTCTGCCAACTACAACCGTACTTTTAAAGAGAAACATGCTGTAGGTGCAATGCTCATTACCACTATGCGTAATTATTTAGCGGCAAATCCCGGTAGTTTGCAACTTTCACTTCCTTCTCGTAACCAGGGCGTATCCGGTAGGGCCACTTATGGTTACGATAACCGTTATTTAGCTGAATTTAACTTTGGTTACAATGGGTCTGAACGTTTTGCAGAAAATAACCGTTTTGGTTTCTTCCCTTCGTTTGGTTTAGGCTATATCATTTCGAATGAAAATTACTTTAAACCCTTAACCTCAGTAATTAACAGCTTAAAACTAAGGGCAACTTATGGTTTGGTAGGTAACGATCAGATTGGAAACGCTGCCGACCGCTTCTTTTATCTTTCGGAAGTAAACATGAACAACGGCACATTTGGTGCAAGCTTTGGAGAAGATGGTTTATACTACCGAAACGGTATTTCGATATCGCGCTATTCGAACCCTTTAATTACCTGGGAGCGCTCTAAACAAACCAATATTGGTTTAGATATGACCTTGTTCAATAGCTTAAATCTAACCTTCGATATTTATAAAAATGAACGGTCGAACATTTTAACCGACAGGACATTTATACCGAGCTCCATGGGCTTGCAAGCTTCTGTAAGGGCAAATACCAACAAAGCAGAAAGTAAAGGTGTCGATTTTTCGGCCAGCTATAACAAGTCTTTCAGTAGCAACATGTTTTTGCAGTTACGAGGTAACTTTACCTACGCTACCAATAAAATCTTAATTTACGATGAACCTTCTTTTAATGCCAATGAAACTTACCGTTACCACATTGGCTTACCAACTACCCAGGCATTCGGTTACATTGCAGAGCGTTTATTTGTTGATGATGCTGAAGCTAAAAACTCACCGGTTCAGTTTTCGGGCGTACCAGGCTTAGATTATGGTGGTGGCGATATTAAGTACAGGGATGTAAATGGCGATGGTATTATCAGTGATGTAGATCAGGTGCCAATCGGTTTACCTACCAGTCCTGAGATTGTTTATGGTTTTGGTGGTACGTTTGGTTTTAAAGGTTTCGATATATCGGCGTTTTTTCAAGGCTCTGCGAGGTCTTCATTTTTCATCAATCCGGGTAATATTTCTCCTTTTGTACTTAATAACGAATCTGGCAATCCTAATGTTACACAGAACGGATTACTGAAAGTTATTGCCGATAGTCACTGGTCTGAGCAGAATCGCGATAGTTATGCGTTCTGGCCACGTTTAAGCCCTAATTTTGTAAACAACAATACCCGTACCTCAACCTGGTGGATGCGCAATGGTGCCTTCTTAAGGTTGAAAAGTGTGGAGTTGGGCTACAACCTGCAAACCAAACTACAGAAAAGACTGGGTTTAAGCAGTGCCCGTATTTACGCTAACGCCACCAACCTTGGGGCCATAAGTGCCTTCAAACTGTGGGATCCTGAAATGGGCGGAAACGGCTTGGGCTATCCTGTTCAAACCGTATACAATTTAGGTTTAAATGTTTCATTCTAACCATTGAGCTTAAAAATAACAATATGAAAATCAATAATATTTTATTTCGAAAATACATGGCAAAGGCAGGTATGGCCAAACTAACACTGGCTGTACTGGTCATCGTTTTATCGGTGAGCTCTTGCAAAAAATACCTCGATATCGTTCCCGATAATGTGGCTACGATCGATAATGCCTTCACTTTAAGGAACGAAGCCGAAAAATATCTGTTTACCTGTTATTCTTTCTTACCCAAAGATGGAGATCCCTTATTAAATGCTGGTTTTATGGCTGGTGATGAAATCTGGACTTCGCTGGATGAGAGGGAATTTATTTCTTATGGCTGGAGAGCGGCCAGGGGCGGGCAGGGAGCCGAAAATCCATATTTAGATGCATGGAATGGCCGCTATCAGGGCGGTGGTAACGTTTACAACTACAATGATAACCCTGGTGGAGATTATGGTTTGTTCAAAGCCATCAGAAACTGTAATATCTTTTTGGAAAATGTACAGGATCAGAGTAAAATTCCGGATCTGAGTTTAAACGAACGCCAACGTTGGATTGCTGAGGTGAAATTTTTAAAAGCGTATTATAATTTCTACCTGTTACGGATGTACGGCCCGATTCCGATTATCGATACAAACTTAGGCATTAGCGCCAGCGAAGAAGAAGTACGGGTTAAACGTATGCCTTTTGATGAGTGTGTAAATTACGTATCGGGCTTACTGGATGAGGCTATTCCGGGCTTGCCGCAGATTATTACCGATAAAAGCACCGAACTGGGGCGTATTACCAAACCCATTGCATTGGCCATTAAAGCCAAACTTTTATTAACAGCAGCAAGTCCTTTGTTTAACGGAAATACCGACTATAGTAACTTCAGAGATAAAGACGGAGTAATGCTGTTCAATACCGCATACGATGCCAATAAATGGAAAAAGGCTGCTGATGCTGCCAAAGCGGCTATTGATGGTGCTGAAGCTGCTGGCTTTAAGCTATACCAGTTTCCAGGTACTACTTTCAAATTATCTGATACTACACTTAGACAACTTACCATTAAAGGTGCGGTAACAGAGCGTTTCAATGCCAACCTGGAGCATGTTTGGGCAAACCCAAACAGCAGAACTTTTAATATGCAACGGGCAGCAATGCCGCGTTTGGCTTTAACGGTTGTGGTAGGTAGCGCAAGGCAGCAACTGGCCCCGCCGTTAAAAATTGCTGAAATGTTTTACAGCAAAAACGGAGTGCCCATTAACGAAGATAAGACCCTCGATTTTACCAATAAATACACGCTGCGTACAGCAGTTAAAAGCGAACGTTTTTATGTAAAAGAAGGTTATACCACTGCAAGGATCAATTTCGACAGAGAGCCAAGGTTTTATGCCGATTTAGGTTTTGATGGCGGAATCTGGTATAAATACGATAGCCCGACCAATTCCGATGAAGGCACCTTCGTACTGGAAGGTAAATCGAACCAGGTAGCCGGCGCAAACAACTTCGGCTGGTACAACGAAACAGGTTATTTTATCAAAAAACTGGTCGATTGGAATATGATTAACGGTACAAATGGTGCCAGTTACCGCGATTATCCATGGCCGCAGGTAAGAATGGCCGATCTTTATTTAATGTATGCCGAGGCTTTAAACGAAACCCTTGCTGCGCCATCGGTTGATGTTTACGAATACATTAACCGCATCAGAACAAGGGCAGGTTTACCGACCGTACAAAACGCATGGACCAATTTTTCAAACAATCCAGGTAAGTACACCACCAAAGATGGTATGCGCGAAATTATCCAGCAGGAAAGACTGATTGAAATGGCATTTGAAGGAAGTCGCTACTGGGATATTAAACGCTGGAAACGTGCAGCAGAAATGTTTAATCAATCCATTACAGGCTGGAGTGTTTATCAACCAACCGCTTCAGAATATTACCGTGTGAGAACCATTTTTAACCAGAATTTTGTGGCCCCGCGCGATTACTTATGGCCATTAAGAACTTATGATTTAACTGTAAACCCTAAGCTGGTTCAAAACCCAGGTTGGTAGTATTAACTGATGATTAAAAATATTCGATATGAAAAGAATAAATAGAAACCTGTTGTTATTCCTGTTGAGTTTAACAGTAGCCTTTTCGAGCTGTAAGCAGGATGTATTAGGACCGTTAGAAAATAACACCACCCCTCCGGGTAAGGTAGCCAATGTTTCGGTTACCAATGGTCCGGGTAATGCCAGTATTACTTTCAGCTTACCTGCCGATAAAGATTTGTTGTATGTTAAAGCGGTTTATTACCTGGCAAACGGGCAAGAAATGGAAGTAAAAACTTCTTATTATGGCAACACTTTATTAGTAGAAGGCTTTGGCGACACTAATGAACATGAAGTGAAAATTTACGCGGTAAACAGAAGTGAAACGGCTTCTGAACCGACTATTGTTAAGGTTAAACCCCTCGAAAATCCTATTTGGGGTGTTTACCGAAGCCTTAAGGCAGTAGCCGATTTTGGTGGTTTAAACTTTAAAGGAAGTAATCCATCCAAGGCTGATCTGGCAATTGAGGTTTTGGTTTTATCGAAGGGCAAATATGTGCCAACATCGAAAAATATTTATACCGCGGCTATAGATATCGATCAATCGGTAAGAGGACTAGATACCCTGAGCCAGAAATTTGCCATTACCATACGCGATAGATGGTTAAATTATAGCGATACCCTTTTTACTACCTTGAAACCGCTTTACGAAACAGCGCTTCCCAAATCAGGTTACAAAGAAGTTATTCTGCCAACCGATACCCCTCAGGAATATGGTGGTACTGGTGTAGCTAAAATGTGGGATGGTAACATTATCGACTGGCCAAGTGTATGCTTAACCAAGCCATCGGTACTTACCCCGCAATGGGTAACTTTCGATTTAGGTAAAGTGGCAACAATGAGCCGTATTGTGGTTTGGAATTATCCCGAATACTTAAATGCTGGTCGTACCTATTATTATGGCGGTAATTTAAAAGACTTCGAAATCTGGGGAACCGATAATCCACCGGCAGATGGCAGCTTTAACAACTGGGTAATGTTAGGTAAATACAGCTCTACAAAACCTTCTAAAAGTGCTTATGGCGTGCAAACCAGCGAAGATTATGCTTTTGCAAATGCTGGTATCAGCTACAATTTTGCTGTGGGCCTGAAAAAGGTGAGGTACATCCGCATTAAATCCATCAACAATTGGCAGGGTAATACATTCATGAGCGTATCAGAAGTACAGCTTTATGGCGATCCGAGATAATTACTAAACAGAATTTTAGAGATGAATAATCAAAAAACATATATCAGAACCCTAAAACTAGCTTTTATGTTCGCATGGGCAGGTACTTTTATGGCCTGTACCAAATCTGATGATTACAAAAAGTTTACCGAAAAAGGTGAGATTTCTTATACCGGAAAGCTAGATTCGGTAAAAATAATGTCGGGTAGCAACAGGGTGTACATCAGGGGCTTGTTTCTTTCCGACCCGAAAGTAACCCAATGCAAAATATTCTGGAACAACAGGGCCGATTCGGTAGTGATACCTGTAAAGAAAAAATATGCTACCGATACCTTAAAATATTTTGTAGAAAACGTACAGGAAGGCGTGCAGAACTTTCAGATTTATACTTACGATGCAGCCGGAAATAAATCTATTCCGGTATATAAAACCGGAAGATCATATGGCGCAAGGTACCAGTCGTCGTTGTTTAACAGGCCTATTGAATCGGCATTTACCAACGCCAGTGGCGCAACTACCATTACCTGGCAAGGTATGGATAGGTTAACCGGAGTATTTGCCACAGAAGTAGAGTACACCAGTTTAACCAATGTAATTAAAAAAATCAGGACCAAAATCGATGAAACCACAACGGCTATACCGGATATTAAACCTGGTACAGGTTTAAGGTACCGTACCCTGTTCTTGCCCGATACCGTTTCTATCGATACCTTTTCTACAGCTTTTCAAACACAGCGTGTAGGAGCTGATATTACGGCAACCTACTTTAAGAACAAGGGGAACCCTTTCATTGCTGCAGCAAGCGGTGGTAGGTGGCGTAATATTGCCGATTGGACTGTTACCGATAACATCCGTAACCATGGCGGTTTAGGTGGTTGGTGCTCTGATCAGGGCGGATGCCTTGCCATGGAAATGGGTTGGGATGGTACTGCACAAATTACCAATGGCAAAATATACCAAACTTTTACGCTTCCGGCAGGTAGCTATAGTTTCGAAATTACCATGGCCAAAAATGAAGCAAAAGATCCGGTTTACATTGTAGCAGCAGCTGGTAATACCCTGCCCGATGTTGCCAATGTGTCCACATCATTAGGCTATACCAACTTCGCCAACAACAAGTTTCAGTTTACCTTAACGCAATCAACAACAGTATCAATTGGCTTTCTTGCCACGATGCTGACAGCATCGGGCAATCAGTTTTGGATTGTAAAAGAAGTTACGCTTAAATCTCTCTAATCATTTGTTTTAACATTTAACCATTACAATGGTTAAGTAAATTTATTCCCAGGGCTATCTGAAAAGAAACCCTGGGAATTTTTCTTTAAAAGAATATTAATTTAGTTCCCAAAATCAACTCATGCAAAAACACATTCAAACCTGCCTCATTTTATTATTAACTATTGTTATCCAGTCTTGCGCGGTAAAAAAAGTTAAAGATGTTTCTGCCAAATATGCAACCGAAGGTTATAAATTGGTTTGGAGCGATGAATTTGAAAAAGATGGAGCACCCAATCCAGCCAACTGGACTTACGAAAAAGGTTTTGTACGCAATGAAGAATTACAATGGTACCAGGCCGAAAATGCTTTTTGTAAAGATGGTAAGCTAATTATTGAAGCCCGGAAAGAACAAAAGCCTAATCCTTTATATGTAGCAGGAAGTAAAGACTGGCGCAAAAAGTCTCAAAATATCGAATATACTTCGGCCTGTATCATTACCAAAGATTTGCAAAGCTGGCAATATGGTCGTTTCGAAATGAAAGCTAAAATAGACATTTCAGCAGGCTTGTGGCCAGCATTCTGGACTTTAGGCTTAAAAGGTCGCTGGCCGGCCAATGGCGAAATTGATATAATGGAATATTACAGGGGTAAATTACTCGCAAACATTGCCAGTATGGGTAAAAACGATAAACCCAAATGGTTTAGCAATAGCAAAGCAACCGATTCGCTTGGTGGAAAGAAATGGGCTTCCGAATCTCATACCTGGCGAATGGACTGGGACGAAACAGCTATCAGCCTTTTTGTTGATGATGTTTTAATGAATAAAACCCTACTGAGACAGCTGGAGAATGAAAACGGAACAACGTTCCATCCTTTTAAGCAAAAGCATTATATCCTGTTCGATTTGGCTTTGGGTGGTATGAATGGTGGTGACCTGAATGATACCCGTTTTCCGAACCGGATGGAGGTAGAATATGTAAGGGTTTATCAAAAATAAATATAAAAATGTCGTCATTTCGAGCGAAGTACAACGGAGTCGATAAATCTATTTAAAGATCTCTCCGTTCGCGGTGCTTCAGTCGAGATGACGACTTTTCTATGGAAATTAATTCTGAACCTTAATTTCAGTTCTTCTGTTTATAATTCTGCCTTCTTCGCTGTTGTTGTTGCTAACCGGATTTTTCTCCCCATGGCCAACAACCGTAAAATTAGTTCCGTTTAAACCAGCGTTTACAAAGTAAGATTTTACTGCATTTGCACGGTCAACAGATAATTGCATATTATGTTCCGGCGTTCCTTCTGCCGATGAATAACCGTTAAGTATAAACTTTGTCTCAGGCGATTTTTTCATTTCTGAAACAGCTTTATCTAAGATAGAAAAAGACGATGTTTTTAATACGAACGAATTAAATTCAAACTGAATATTGTCGAGGTTAAAGTTAGGTTTTTCAACTGGAGCAGGTTTTTCTGGCTCTTTTTCAGGTGCCGGAGCTGGTTTTTTCTCTTCAACCGGAGCCGGTTTCTCAACAGGTGCCGGAGCAGGTTTAGCTACCAGTTTTTTTGTTTTGCACGAGTAAAGGCTTAGGGTAAATGATGCAACGAGCGCTGTAAATAAAAGTTTCTTGGTAATGTTCATGTTCTTAGATTAATTTAAGTTTATTGTGTGTTTTGTTGCCAAACATACTAATAAATGATTATAGCTATAACGATGATTTTTAAAAGAACTTATACTACAGCGCCGAAATGCTCAAAAACAAACTGGTTTATACTTTTAAATTGGGCATTAAGTTTAAGAAGGCCTGCGAGTTGGCAGTATATTTCTTTTTATCCAGTTTAAAATAAAATGCCCCTTTTTTCGATCCTGTTTTGTCTTTTTCGGCCAGTTTAATCAGCAAACCTGTTGAAGTAATTTTACGGCTAAAGTTCCGGGTATCGATTTTAGTATCGTTAACTTCTTCAAAAAGAATATGCAGTTGTGGGATGGTAAACTTTTTGGGCAGCATTTCAAACAAAATAGGGTGGAGCGATGCTTTATAGCGCAGCTTTTTCCGTGCATCAGCCACCATTTGGTTATGGTCGAAAATCAGCCTAGGACGTTCGTTAATCAAAAACCACTCTGCTTCATAGTCGTCATTTAACTGCGTTTCATATTTATGGATATCAATCAGTGCAAAATAACCTACCGATAAGGTGCGTTCTATCGGATCGCGCTTCGGCTCACCGTAAATTTGCATCTGTTCCAGGTAAACTCCTTCCAAACCAGTCATTTTTTTCAATACCCGGTTGGCCGCATCATCCGGACTTTCATCTGGCCCAACAAAGCCACCCATTAAACTCCATTTATTTATTTCAGGCTCCAGGCCCCTTTTAACCAATAAAATTTTAAGGTGTTCGCCATCAAAGCCAAATACAATACAATCAACAGCAACAAGGTAATGCTGCTGTCCTGAATATTCAATCATTTCTTAATTCATGTTTTGAACCGTTAATATGTTCAAATTTTCACGAATATAAAAATTATTATTAATTGTCGTTTTGACAATTAATAATAATTTTATAATTTGGCGGCGTAGATAAGTTGTGCTAATCAGGCTGACTGTTCTAACCAATTATATCAAACAAGATGAACCAGACATTCGAACTCGACAGTAATCCGCATACCCGCTTAAATATATTAACGGGCGAATGGATTTTAGTTTCGCCTCACCGTACCAAAAGACCCTGGCAAGGTAAGGTTGAAGATATTACACCTGATAACCGCCCCGAATACGATCCAAAATGCTATTTATGCCCGGGCAATGGCAGGGCAGATGGCGATAGCAATCCCGAGTATACCGAAAGCTTTGTTTTTAATAACGATTTTGCGGCATTGCTTGAAGATACACCTCAAAACGAGATGAACGAGAACGATTTACTCGTAGCCAATAACCAGAGAGGGCTTTGCAGGGTAATCAGTTTCAGCCCAAAACATAACCTTACCTTACCCGAAATGAGTGTTGAGGGCATAACGGCTGTAGTAAATGTTTGGCAAAATGAATTTAATAGCCTGGCCGAAAATGAATGGATCAAATACATCCAGATTTTCGAAAATAAAGGGGAAATAATGGGTTGCAGTAATCCACATCCACACGGACAGATTTGGTCGCAAAGCGATATTCCGCTCGAAATTGCCAAAGAGACCGAACGCCAGAAAACACATTATGCTATCCACAGGAGAAGTTTACTGGGCGATTATTTAAAACTGGAGCTGAAAAAGAATGAGCGTATCATTTTTGAAAATGATCATTTCGTTGTGCTGGTTCCGTTTTGGGCAGTTTGGCCTTACGAAACCATGATTATCAGTAAGCGTCATGTTAACAGCATCAAGTTATTTACGGAGTCAGAAAAGAAATCTCTGGCCGAAGGCATTAAAGTATTAACCACCAAATACGATAACCTGTTCGAAACCTCTTTTCCTTATTCAGCAGGGATGCACCAGGCACCTGTAAATAACGGGTATTATCCCGAATGGCACTGGCACATGCACTTTTATCCGCCATTGTTGCGCTCGGCAACAGTTAAGAAGTTTATGGTTGGTTACGAAATGCTGGCCAATCCGCAACGCGATATTACTGCCGAGTTTGCAGCAAGCAGGTTAAGAGGAATGTCGACCGAACACTATAAAAATATTAAGAAAGATTAAGGAGTGAATTCATGAACGCACAACATTTAAAAAGTACCTTTAAAAAGCTTTTCAATACCGAGCCTATTTTGGTTCGTTCGCCCGGAAGGATTAATATTATTGGCGAGCATACCGATTATAACGAAGGTTTTGTGATGCCTGCGGCCATTAATAAGGCTATTTATGTGGCCATATCGAAAAGAGATGATCACGAAATCCACTTGTTTTCAGAAAGCTATCAGGAATTTGATATTTCATCTGTTAACGATTTAAAGCAATCAGAAAATAGCTGGGCCAATTACATACTGGGTGTGGCCGATCAGTTAAAAGAGCGCGGTTACAAACTGGGCGGATTTAACTTTTACATTGATGGCGATGTGCCTTTGGGTGCCGGTTTATCTTCTTCTGCTGCGGTTGAGTGTGCCACAGGATTTGCCTTAGATCAGCTTTTCTCACTATCAGTACCTAAGATGGATCTTGCCCTGATTGCTCAAAAAGCCGAACAAACTTTTGCTGGCGTTAATTGTGGTATTATGGATCAGTTTGCATCGGTGTTTGGTAAAAAAGACCATGCTATGATGCTCGATTGCCGGTCGATGAAGCACATTTACATTCCTTTAAAACTGGATGGGTATAAACTTTTACTCTTAAATACGAATGTAAAACATGCCCTTTCTGATTCTGCTTACAACAAAAGAAGACAACAGTGCGAGCAGGGTGTAAGTTGGGTAAAGGAACACTATCCTAATGTTAACAGCTTGCGTGATGTAAATTTAGCTATGCTGGAGGAATTTGTGAAGCCAAAAGATGCCGAGGTTTACGCTAAATGCGGCTACGTAGTAGAAGAAATTGGTCGCCTGTTAAATGCAGCTGAGCAATTGGAAAACGGCAATTTAAAAAGTTTGGGTAAACTGATGTTCGAAACGCACGAAGGTTTGAGCGCAGCTTATGAAGTAAGTTGTAAAGAACTCGATTTCCTGGTTGATACGGTTAAACCATTAGATTACGTTTTAGGCGCAAGGATGATGGGCGGTGGTTTTGGTGGTTGCACCATCAATATTGTGAAAGAAGAAAATATCCCTGCCCTGATTGAGGAACTCTCTACTAAATATCAGATGCAGTTTGGACTTAAACTGGATGCTTATACCGTGCAAACTGATAACGGCACCAGCTTGTTTAGCTAAAACAAACCAAATATATAATTACCAATAATTGAATTAAGGGATAAGGCATTTAGTTTTATTCCTTTTTTTATGCCTGGCTTATTGCTCTTTTTCGTTTGCCAGTTTTTTTACCAGCCAGGGTAAACTTAATCCCTGGCCAATTAGCGTAAACAATACCACTGCTACCGAAATAAATATAATGGCATTACGCTGAGGAAAAGCACTTCCATCGGCAAGGGTGGCAGGTAAACCAATGGCAATGGCCAGCGAAACAATTCCCCGCATGCCCGACCAGCTGATGATAAGGCTGTTTTTAAAATCCAGCAATGCAGCTTCCGTAATCCGGTGTTTTCCTTTTTGAAATGCTTTTTGAAGGTTTATTTTTTGCAGAAAAACACGGGCCATCCTCAGCAGCAAAGCAACAATGGTAATCACCAGCGAGTAACCGATGTAAGGTAAAATATAGGCTTGATTGATGCTCTTGTACACATGAGGAAATTGCAGACCAATTAAAATAAAAATCAGTCCGTTTAAAAGGAAAATAATGATATCCCAGATGTTTTTAGATTGGTTTTTTAGCTGCTCGGGGAATACCTGGTTGCTAAACCTCGAAATCCCCAAACCTAAAATTACCACTGCAATAACCCCTGATACGTGAACTTCTTCAGCAATTAAATAAGTTACAAAAGGCATTAACAACATGAAACTTATGGTCGCCAAACGGTTATCATGAATTCTTTTGAGTATAAAAGCTAGAATTCTCGCCATTACCATTCCGGTTATAAAACCACCAGCCATTAAAATAGCGAACGATAACGATGCTTTCCAGAATACAAAAGCAGTTCCGGTTACGGCAGCTACTGCAAAGCGGTAGGCTACCAATGCCGACGCATCATTTACCAGGCTTTCACCCTCTAAAATTGTATTTGTTTTGTGCGATAGGCCAAGGTCTTTGGTAATACTCATGGCTGCAACTGCATCTGTAGCCGATAAAATAGCGCCTAATACAAAAGAAACTGGCCAGCTCATGCCCGGAATCATGTAGTGCGCTACCACTGCAATACCAATTGCGGTAATAAAAACCAAACCAATTGATAGCGTTGCAATGGTGTTAATGTTGGTTTTAAACTCTTTAAAGGAAATGTTAAAAGCAGCATCGTAGAGCAGCGGGGGGAGGAAGATTAAAAAAATAATTTCCGGATTAATATCAATTGGCCGTAAAGCCGGTATAAAACCAACCGCTATTCCTGCAATAATTAATAAAACCGGGTAGGGAATTTTAATATGGTCGGCAACTGATGAAAGGCCAATCATCACAACTAAAATAAATATAACGATGGTGTAATTTTCCATAGCAGGGCTTAACTGGCTTGCAAAATATGGCTTTGAAACTGATTTGCAAAAGTTACAGTCAAAAAACGTTGCGGAGCTTAGGAATATTTAAATGCAACGATTCCTTATTGCAAGGAAAAAGCAGCTATTGCCAGTAAGAAATTCAGTAAGGATATAGAAATGGTGATGCCATACTGTTCAGGTACAATTACAACACGGCTTAATGGTAGGCTAAACAGTTTAGGCTCTGAACAATAAAATTATCGCTGTAAACGTGGTCTTTTGGTTTTAAAAGGTTGGCTTGCTTTTGGCTTAACAGGTTGAGTTTTGTTTTCTTCCTCCGAAATTTTAACCGTTATGATATTGCCTTTAAACGATTCTCCATTTAGGGTAGAAACAATGTTTTTGGCATCTGCAAGACTAAAGATTTCTAAAAAAGCATAGCCTTTGCACTTTCCTGTAGCTCTATCGCGAACAACTTTAATTGTTTCCACTCTGCCATGAAGGCTAACAAAAATTGCCAGATCCATCTCTTGGATGTTGTCAGGGAGGCCACCTATAAAAATCTTAACCATTTGTACTGTTATTTTTCGAACATAGACCAAAACGATTCTCTATCCTGAGCTGTTCTTTTAGGTCTGCAAAATAAGTAAAATGACCCGTTTCCCCAAACTAATTGCTTAAAAACTGCTCGGTTTTAACATTATTTTATAATTGATACTGATAAATATTGGTGTAGAGTATTAGAAAATGTACATTCGTTATCTAATCATAAAAACCCGTCCTGCTATATGAGTCTCAATAAGTTAAAATCCTTATCTTTTATTGCTTTATTGCTGTTTTCTTCGCCTTTAGTACAAGCAAAAATTATTTTGCCTGCGGTATTTAGCGATAATATGGTTTTACAGCAAAAAACAAATGCTGCTATTTGGGGTAAGACCGATGCCGGCAAAGCTGTGAAAATAACCGTATCATGGAATAAAATTAATTACGGTGCCATTGCCGATGCTATTGGAAACTGGAAAATCAAAGTGGCTACACCGGCTTTTGGTGGGCCGTATACCATTACCATTTCTGATGGCGAAACGCTTGTGCTCAACAATGTTTTAATTGGCGATGTTTGGATTTGCTCAGGGCAATCGAATATGGAAATGCCATTAGCCGGCTGGGGTAAAATTTTAAACTATGAAAAAGAAATTGCCGATGCCAAATATCCCAATATCCGCTTATTACAGGCCGATCATATTACCAGCAATGTCCCGTTGAGCGATGCGAAGGTGGCCAATGGGGGCTGGCAGGAGTGCAACCCAAAATATGTTGCAGGATTTTCTTCTACGGCTTATTTCTTTGCCCGCCAGATTTACGAGAAAACTAAAATCCCAATCGGATTAATCCATACCTCATGGGGCGGTACCATTGCCGAAGCGTGGACCAGTGCCGAATCATTAAAAAAGATGCCCGATTTTGCTGCTGCTGTTGATAAAATTCAAAAATCGGTTAAAAATCCGTCGCCGCTTACTTACGAAGAAAAAGTTAAAAACTGGGTTAAAACCATTAATGAAAAAGATACTGGCTACGTAAACGGGGAAGCCAAATGGGCAGTTGCAGATGTAAATGGCTGGAAGAAAATGACCATTCCTACTTTATGGGAAGATGCTTCACTTAAAAATTTCGACGGTATTGTATGGTTTACCAAAAAAATAAACATACCAGAAAACTGGAAAAAAAATGGCACTAAACTTAATTTAGGCACTATTGATGATAACGATATCACTTTTGTAAATGGCGTAAAGGTTGGCGAAACCGAAGGCTACAATGTTGGACGTGTATACACTTTACCTGCCGATTTATTGAAAACAGGCGAAAACACTATTACCGTGCGCGTATTTGACAGCGGCGGTGGTGGTGGCATTTATGGCGAAACCAAAGATTTAAACCTGAACAATTCAAGCGGTGAGCAAATTGCTTTAACCGGCGACTGGAGCTATAAAGTTGGTCTCGATTTAAAAAAAGCAGAAGCCATGCCTTTCGAAGAAAATGGCCCGAACAGGCCTACGGTGCTTTATAATGCCATGATGCATCCTTACATTCAGTTTGCCATTAAAGGTGCTATTTGGTACCAGGGAGAAAGTAATGCCGACAGGGCTTATCAGTACCGTGAGTTGTTTTCAACCATGATTAAAGACTGGCGTCAAAAATGGGGGCAAGGCGATTTCCCTTTTTATTTTGTACAACTGGCTAATTTTATGCAGGCAGACCAGGTTCCTGTCGAGTCTGCCTGGGCCGAACTGCGCGAAGCCCAGCTAAAAACACTTGCGCTGCCCAATACAGGCATGGCTACCATTATCGATATAGGCGAAGCCAAAGATATTCACCCTAAAAACAAACAAGAGGTAGGTAGGAGGCTGGGATTGATTGCTTTAGCAAAAACCTATGGTCAGAAAATTAACTTTTCAGGACCGGTTTATCAATCGCAAAAAGCGGAAGGAAAACAAATTACATTAACTTTTAGTAATATCGGGAACGGACTTAAAGCCGGCGATGGAGCTGAACTTAAAGGTTTTGCTATTGCTGGTGCAGATAAGAAATTTTATTGGGCAAAGGCTGTAATAAAAGGAAACCAGGTGGTGGTAAGCAGCAGCGAAGTGACCAATCCGGTAGCTGTTCGTTATGCCTGGGGAAATAACCCTGTTTGCAATCTGGTTAGCAACGATGGTTTACCCGCTTCACCATTCAGAACCGATACCTGGCAGGGAATAACTTTTGGAAAGAAGTAACTTTTCGGTTTGCTGTAAATTTGTGCAATTTGTGTGTTTAAAAACGTGCAATTGAGGCAATTATTAAAGAGCCACATTTTTTTGTGGCTTACTTTATATTTTTACAGCATAACCGGAAATTATGCCAAATACTTTATCCGATCAGGAAACCATTCTCCTGATTGCTGATCTCGAAGAAAAATTACTTGATGGAGTTAAAAAAACGGATCTTGGAATATTAGATTTGTTATTTGCCGATGGAATGATTTTTCACGATCACTATGGCAATGTATTAGATAAAGAAATGGATATGGATTCCTATCGCAATGGCCTGGTTTCAATCCATAAAATCAACGTATCCAAGCGCGAGATACGTGTTTTCGACTCTATTGTTGTGGTTTCGGCCAGTCTTTTTATAAAAGGTAAATATGCCAATATACTGCTTAACGGTAAATATCAATGGCTAAGGGTATGGGCAAAGGTACAGGAAGACTGGAAAGTGATTTCGGCCAGCTGTACCAGCATTTCCATTTAATTAATGAGCTTAAAAAAAGAACGGGGAATAACCATTAAGGCTATCCCCCGATTCTAAATTAACGCTCTCTGGTACTAATATAGAACTAATCTCAACTTTCTCCAAAAACCTCGCACACTCCGGGCAACCAGGCAAAGCCTGATGCATCTGGACCTGGTTAATATCCGTGTTTAAGTGTAAACCCTACACCTGCAAGTTGTAAATGTTTTTTTCCATTCTGAATGAGTTTTATTGAAGAGGCTATCTGCAAAAGGAAAAGCTTTCGATCGGAATTATTTTTAAACAGCTTACTAAATCGTTTTAATATTCTGTCAAAATAATTATTTTTATAAAAAAATAGCTAACCAATTAACCGCTTTATGAAAAGAATAGTAAAACCACTTTTTTTCCTAGTTTCCTGTCTATCAATCCATACTTCGCAAGCACAAAGTTTAAACGAGTTTAATAAAGCACCTCTTAAGCAAGATGTTTATGTACAATTGCCAATAGGCAGTATTAAGGCTAAAGGGTGGTTGTTAAAGCAACTTGAGGAGCAGCGCGATGGTGCTACCGGAATGGCAGAAGAACTATATGCGGCAAAAGACGATTTGGGTAAGAATACCGATTGGTTGGGAGGCGATGGCAACAGCTGGGAGCGTGTACCATACTATGTTAAAGGTTTGGTGGCCTTAGCTTATACCCTTGATGATGCCGGCTTGAAAGCAAAAGCACAGAAATATATCGATTGGACATTAAATAGCCAGCAAGCCAATGGTTTGTTTGGGCCGGTTAAAATGAAAGACTGGTGGCCGCGTATGCCCATGATGTATGCTTTACAAAACTATTACGAAGCTACAACTGATAGCAGGGTAGTCCCTTTTTTAACTAAATACTTCAAATATCAGCTGGCCAATCTCGATGCCGAACCATTAAAAGAATGGGCAAAATCAAGAGCAGGAGATAATATGGAAATCGCCATCTGGCTTTATAACAAAACTGGCGATCAGGATTTACTAAAACTGGTAGAAAAACTGAAGCAACAGGCTTACCCATGGATTGACATTTACACCAACAATGGATTTTACTTTTATGGCGATGATTTCCAACCCAAACACATGGTTAATGTGGCCCAGGCGCTAAAGTTTCCGGTGGTTTATGCACAGTTTCACGATAGTCCGGCTAATACTGCTGCCTTTTCTAAAGGGATTGCGCATATCATGCACGATCATGGCCAACCAGAAGGTCTGGGCTCAGGAACAGAATTTCTGGCTGGTACAAGCAGCATCGAAGGAGTAGAAACTTGCACGGTAGTAGAGTGGATGCAAAGCCTGGAAACGGCTGCCAAAATTATCCACGAGGCTAACATTGGCGATCAGCTCGAAAAAGTGGCTTTTAATGCATTACCTGCACAGTTTAGCCGCGATTTTAAAAACCACTCTTATTATACTTTGCCCAACCAGGTTCAGAGTGTACATGGCGAACACGGTTTTAACCAGGATTATGGTTCGGGGATTATTTCAAGTCCATATTCGGGCTACGGCTGTTGTCGCTACAATATGCACATGGGCTGGCCTTATTATGTGAAAAACAGTGCTGTAGCAACTCCCGATAAAGGTATCGCCATTATAACCTACGGACCAATGGAAATAGAGACTTTCGTTAACGGGAACCAAAAAATAAAAATTACCGAAACTACTAATTATCCTTTCGAAGAACAGATTAATTTAAATGTGTCACTTTCATCCGCTGAAACTTTTCCACTGGTATTGCGGGTACCCACCTGGGCTTTAAAACCTGTAATTAAGTTAAACGGAAAGGTTTTAACTGGCGTAAAAGCAGGCGAGATGTTTAAAATCCAGCGCCAATGGCAAAATAACGATCAGCTTGAACTTAATTTCCCGATGGAAGTGGGCAGCGAGCAACAGGTAAATAACGCTGTAAGCATCACGCGTGGGCCAATCGTTTATGCCCTCGAAATTAAATCAGCGAATAAAGTAACCAAAACACATGCTGTTGCAGGTTTCACCGATTATGAAATCTGTCCCGAATCGCCCTGGAATTACGGATTATCACTAAACAATGGTAAACTGGCTAGCAACTTCAGGATTGTAAAATCAGCCATGACCGAAAATCCATTTATTGCATCTACTTCGCCGGTTAAATTAAAAGTGCAGGCCAAAAAGATTCCTTCCTGGGGCTTATCTTATCATAAAATGGCGGCCTTCGATGTACCTTTTAGTCCGGTACTTTCAACAGAGCCTGATGAAGAAGTAACTTTAGTGCCTTACGGATCGGAAAATATCCGTTTAAGTTGTTTCCCAGTAATCGGAACACCAAAAAAAACGACCAAAAGCCTGACCGAAAATTTTGATCAGGGTATGCCTGGTAACTGGGTGTTTTATGGTGGAGGCTGGTTTTGGAAAGATGGCCAGGTTAATGCCGCTTCAAATGCTGGCTCAGGTGGTTTTGGTATAAACGGATCTAAATATGTAGCCAATGGTACCGATTTTAAAGATTTTACCTATCAGGCCGATGTTAAGATCAATACTCTCGGCGATGCTGGTTTAATGTTCAGGGTTTCCGACCCGGCAATTGGTCCCGATGCTTACCAGGGTTATTACGTAGGTTTAGATCAGCCCAATGGCAACGTGATTTTTGGTAAAGCCAATGGCCAAAAGTGGGAACTGCTAAAAACCGAAAAATATCCGGTAGAAATGAATAAAATGTATACCTTAAAAGTAATTGCTAAAGCCGATAAATTTGATATTTTTGTTAACGGTGCTGCTAAACCGGTTCTTTCTGTAACCGATAGCCAGTACCAGTCGGGTAGTATTGGGTTGAGGACTTATAAAGCGTTGGCCAGTTTCGATTCGGTAAAGATTAACGCTTTTTAACATCCTTTAAATCCCATATATAACTTTGCGGCAAGAAATTTGTTAATGTAATTGCTATAAAACAATATAATTATGAAATTATACAAATCAATCCCAATAATGCTTTTTACTGTGGCACTTGCCGCAGGTTGTGTAAGTAATAAGAAATATGCAGAACTTCAGGATACTTACGCTAAGTTGAGAGAAAGAAACCAGGAGTTGAGTAATAAATACCAGGATAGCCAGCGCGAATTGAGCGGAAGCACCAGTAGGGTAAAAAGTTTAGAAGAACAGATCGCTTCAGAAAGGTCGAATGTTAAGGCTTTACAAGATGCCTTAAATAAATGTTTAAATTCGAGTAACCAGGGTAATGTAAATATCTCCAAACTGGTTGATGAGATTAACAGTTCGAATAAATACATTAAGCAGCTGGTGAATGCCAAAAATAAAAGCGATTCGCTTAATATGGTGTTAACTAACAATTTAACCCGTTCATTAAGCCGCGAAGAATTAGGGGATGTAGATGTTCAGGTGCTTAAAGGTGTGGTATATATATCGCTGGCTGATAATATGCTTTATAAATCAGGTAGTTATGAGGTTTCTGATAAAGCAGGCGAAACATTAAGTAAAATCGCTAAAATTATTAAAGATTACGATACCTACGATGTGCTGATTGAAGGTAATACCGATAACGTGCCTATTGCACAAACCAATATTCGCAACAACTGGGATTTAAGTGCCCTGCGTGCTTCATCTGTTGTACAGGTACTGCAAACCAAATACGCTGTCGATCCGAAAAGATTAACAGCAGGAGGACGCGGTGAGTTTAATCCGATTGCAGATAACAGTACGGCAGGAGGTAAAGCGAAGAACAGGCGTACCCAGATCATTATTACACCTAAATTAGATCAGTTTATGGATTTAATTGGTAAAGCTCCGGAGCAATCTCAGAAATAAATTCAGTTTTATAAAATCGATAAAGAGGCAGTCCATTTTTGGGCTGCCTCTTTTGTGTTACAAATTCACCGTAAACCTAATATTTTATTAATTTTGCGGCTCCTTATCAAAAGATCATGAGAAAACGAATTAGGAGGCATTATCGTACCGCAAAATATATAGTTTATAAAGAAACCTTAATTGATTTTAAAGAGCACCTCTGGACATTTATAGGCGCTTTTCTGGGGATTGCCATCATGGGGTTGCTCAATTCTAAATACTATACCGCTTACGATAATCTGTTTATAATTGGTTCTTTCGGCGCATCATCAGTGCTTATTTATGGTATTATTAATAGTCCGCTGGCACAACCACGTAATTTAATTGGCGGGCATGTAGTCTGTGCACTCGTAGGAGTAACCATTCACAAATTGATTCCCGGCGAACTCTGGCTGTCATCGGCACTTTCAGTGGCGCTATCTATTGTATTAATGCAGATTACCAAAACCCTGCATCCTCCGGGAGGGGCAACAGCATTGATTGCCAACATTGGCTCGCCAAAAATCCAGTCGTTAGGCTACCTGTATGTGCTTAGTCCGGTATTAACCGGCGCCTTAATTTTATTACTGGTGGCCATTTTCGTTAACAACAGAACTTCGCACAGAAGTTATCCTAATAATAAAAAATGGTATAGAGTGTGGCACAGGTATCGCCGTTAGGTCAATCTGTACGCCTAATTTTAGAAAAGTACACTGTTCAGTAACCTAAGAATTAGGCACTGAAAGGTTTTTCTTTTGCTGGCTTAAGTAAGCCGTTATTTGCTGTAAAGTAATACATCTGGTTGCTCTTACAGCAGATTTGAGTGCCTCCGAGGAAACACCCAGGCGGTTGGCCCAGTAATTTCGATCTGTTTCTTCCGACAATAAGATAATTTCGTCTTGAATACCAGTGGTTGGGTTGAGATTTTCCATGTTCGCGATAATTAATTTATAAAAACAGTAATAATCAGACTTTGATTTGCATTCGTTTTGGCGTCTTGCTTACACAACGTGCTGTATTCACCCTCGATCGGCACTTAATTGTGTAATCACACACCAATAAAATATAATTGAATACTCAACTGGACATGAATATTGAGCTCAGTTTATTAAGCTGCTTTGATGCGATAAAAGTAATTTATTTTATTGATAATAACAAGCTGTAAAGCAGTTAGTTAAAATATTTTTGGTAAAACGTTTTTCTAATCAGGTTAAATAAATTGCTGATTTTCAGGTGGTAATTTTATTTCTGAACAATGTTTTTAAACTAACCGTACATTTTGGTATTATTAATTCGTTTTAGTAAAAATAAAATAATCAGTACAACGTAAAGTTGTGCAATTTTTATGATTTATGTATTTTTAATGATACGTAAATTAACTATAATTGTTAATTATTTATTGAATTATTCTTTTTTAATGGGCGATAAGAGAAGGGGAGAGATTGTAGAGATTGATTTTGAACAGGGGCTGGGTACCATCATAGATGAAAACGGTCAGGATATTCAGTTTCAGTTAGATGAAATCTCCGATCAGGTTAATCTGAATGCTAAGGTGTTTTTCGAAATTGATTTAGGTCAAAGTGGTTTGGTCGCAATTAAAGTCGAATATGAAAAAGTCGGAATATCCGGCTGATTGTTTAATGCGTGTAAGATAATGTAACCTGTTCTTCTACCGGCAGGCTAAAATAAAACGTAGAACCTTTCCCGAATTTACTTTCTACCCATATTTTTCCCTCGTGCCTTTTGATAATTTCAGCGCAAATGTACAATCCAACGCCAAAGCCTGCAATTGTTTTGGTCACCGCGCTATCTACCCTGAAAAAACGATCGAAAAGTTTTGGTATATTATTTTCTTTAATCCCAATGCCCTCATCTTCTACACTAATAACTACCTGGGCGTCTATTGTTTCACATTTTATGGCAATTAAAGAATCTTTTTTAGAGTATTTGGCTGCATTGCCAATCAGATTACTGATTACATTGCCAATTTTTTCCATATCGGCATTTACAAATGTTTGTTCTAAGCCAATTACCTGTATAAAATGACTGGGTAGAACGAGTCTGTTTTCTTCAGCAATAGTTTTAATTAAGGCAATCATATCGAAATCGGTCTTGTTCAATAAAATCTTGCCCGATTCTAATAATGAAACATTAAGGAAGCCATCAATCATTAGCGACATTCTTTTTAATTGGAGATTTACCTTGTCAAGTGTTTCAATAGCGAAATCATGATTGGTTTCCTTTAGTTTATACTGCAAAAGCTGTACGTAGGCACTTAGCGATGTTAATGGAGTTTTAAGTTCGTGACTAACCATTCCGATAAAATCATTCTTTCTGATTTCATCCTGTTTATGTTCGGTAATGTCTAAAACTGCCCCAGCAATATACACGGGTTTTCCTTCCGCATTATAGTATGCTTTACCGGCAGTTCTTAGCCACTTGGTTTTGTTGGCAGAGCCTTTGATCTTAATCTGGTATTCTACATTAAAGGCTGTTCGGTTGTGCAGTGCTTTACGGATACTGCTCGAAAGGAATTCGATATCTTCTTCTGCAATTAACTCTTTGGCTTCTTCCAACCCCATGCGGTTATTTTCCAATTCATAAATTTGCTGTGCCCGCTCAGATAAAAGTACTTTTTTGCTTTCAAGGTCCACGTTCCACGAACCCATCTCCGAAGCATCCATGGCTAGTTTTAAGATGTCTTTTGCTTTTAAAAGCTCTTTCTTGAAATTTACTTCTTCGGTTATATCTTTAATGATAGCTAAAATCCGTGTAACCTCATTTTTGTCATTTTTCAGGGGTTGGTACAAGGCTACAAAGTACCCGTCAAATACCGCAGTCGAAATTTTTAACTCATTGATTGTTAATGGTGATCCGGTTTTGAAAATCTCTTTCACACGGTTTAATATCTGCCTTTGTTGAGCCAGTTCGGGGCGGGCCTGCTCCTGCGGAATCCCGATTACTTCTTTTCTTGTTTTTCCCCAAAGCTTTAAAATGTTATCGTTGGCATATTCAGTAACAAGATCAGTGCCTCTTAGCACGCACATGCCTAAGGGAGCCTGTTCAAAGAACCCCCTAAACCTGGTTTCGCTTTCTGACAGCTCAAACAAAATATGCTCCAGGTCATTTTCGTTAATCGGGACTTCTTTTAATGAGCAGATAATATATTCGACAGGCTGGCTGTTCTGTAGCACAGGAGAGAATTCCAGCTCCCACTTTACGTTCGGTGAATTAGAATAAATGGGGTGTATGACCAGGTTAATTTGTTTTTTTTGTTCACTTACCTGTTGTACCGCATTAATTAACAAATCTCTTTCCTCATCCGATAGAAGTGTTGGTATAATATCTACATCGTAAAATTTTAAATTTCCTCCAATACGTGCAATTAAGGCCCGGTAAGCATCGTTATGTTCTATAACAACCAGTAAAGGCTTAATTTTAAAAATAATTATTGGGTTATGAGCATGTTTTAATAAGGCTTTTAGCAGGGATGAGGTTAAGTCTATCATAATTTGATTCACGCTTATCCAAATATAACCGTTAACCAGCTAATCACCAACCAATTTATATCAATAGCATCATATTATCATTAAATGTGCTTCTAGTAGCAGGGAAAACATGTTTTTCTCATTGACAAATGTTTTTTTAAGGTTCTTTTTTTACTTTTTTTATTGAAATGATCTTTCGAACAAACAATTTTTATCGATATGTGTTTCATGAAGGGTCGGTGATATGTTGTATATCTCTCACGCGGCAACAATAACATTTAGTTAAGCTAATGAATCCCGAAAAAAAATATACTTTAAATAAGTGGGGGATCTTTAATGGATTTTCGCCATTGATTACAGTCTTTAGGTCATACCATGATTTAACTCCCGAAATAGAGTACTTTATTAATCAGCATACTTTTCCCGTTATTTTTAAAAAGAATAAGTTTATCTCTTCACCCTTGCACCGCAACGAATATGCATATCTCATTGTTAAAGGTGTTGTGCGGGGGTATTTGAAAGATGACAAAAAGGAATTTACAACCTGGATTGCTAAAGAGGGCGAGCTGATTGGCAGCTCATACAGTTTCGGCAATTGGAACAAATCTATTGAAGAATATATTCAGGCTTTAGAAGAAGTGGAGGCTGTTGCTATACCTTACGATATTTATGTACAGCTATACGATATTGATCATATTACCAATTATATCGGACGAAAAATTATCCAGCTCCATTACTTTCAGTCATGCGAAAGGGCATTGATTTCAAGATTGCAAACTGCCGAAAAGAAATACATCCGTTTTATGCAATCTTATCCAGGTTTGGTAAGTAGGGTAGGCTTAAAATATATTGCCTCTTTTCTTGGCATTCGCATAGAAACACTAAGCCGGATCAGATCCAGATTAATAATAAGTACTACTGTTACAACTTAGGCTATTTACTGTTAATTAAGGCTTCATTTTGGTGTTATTTTAAAGTAAAAAAAATGTAAAGAAAACAAAGTAAATCCTTGACTCATTTTTTAGTTGTAGCGCTATATTTCTCTAAATCGACTAATTTGTAATACACATTATTTGAATTTTAAGCCCTAAATGAGTGATTTTTAAGGTTGAAAATGATTTTTGTGTATTTTTTTATAAAATTATTGTATTAATAATCAGCTTGTTATGTTTTATTTTTAATTAAAGAACGTCATTTATACGATTTAACATTTCTTGCTTACATTTTTTTAAAAATTTATATATATTTGTTCTTACCCTTTCGAGGGTATGTTTTTCATAGGTAGATGTAGGGTCAGAACATTGTTCTGGCCCTTTTTTATTTTTAATCAATTCAGAAAACCTACTTTTGTTTTATGGTTAAAAAGAAAGTGATAGTGGCGGTTACAGGTGCCAGTGGTTCGGTTTATGCTAAAGTGTTGTTCGGTGAGTTCTTAAAACTGAAAGAGCAGATTAGTGCGGTAGGAGTGGTAATGAGCGATAACGCAAAAAAGGTTTGGGAATACGAGCTTGGAAATCAGGATTACAAACATTTTGCTGATTTTAAATTTTACAGTAAAAATGATTTTAATGCGCCCTTTGCTTCTGGTTCGGCAAAGTACGATACCATGATAATTGTACCCTGCTCAATGGGTACCCTGGGCCGCATTGCGCATGGCATTTCTAACGACTTAATTACGAGGGCTGCTGATGTAATTCTGAAAGAACGCAGGAAACTGATTGCAGTAGTACGCGATACACCTTTTAGTTTAATCCACATCAACAACATGAAAACTGTGACCGAAGCCGGTGGAATTATTTGTCCAGCAAACCCATCGTTCTACAGTTTACCCAAAACAATTGAAGAAGTTGCCGGTACGGTAATTAGCCGGGTTTTGGATTTGGCAGGCTTCGAGCAGGAAAGTTACCGCTGGCAGGAAAAGTAGTTGGCAGTTTGCTAAACTTTAAATATTTTTGACTGATTTAAACCAACATTCATGAAACTATTTTTACGCTCTTGCTTATGCTGCGCATCGTTATGTGCTTTTTTTTTCCAGTGTTAGCGCACAGGATTTTCTGATTACTTCAAAAAATGATACCCTAAGAGGAGAAATTAAGAAGCAATTTATTAGCTTTTACAGATTCAAACCAGAGGGGGCAACTAATTTTAATAAAATTAAGATTAATGAAACTAAAGAATTTTATAAAGCTGAAAAGGAGATTAACTATCTGATTAAACTACGTCCGGAAAAAAGAAGCCCTGATTTTTTACAAAGATTAGTTAGGGGTAAAATTGATTTGTTTGAGTATTACAGGCAGACTGGGAATAATAAGGTTGATATTGTTTGGTATGCTAGTAAAGAAAATGGAGAATTGCTGGAGGTAAAAAGCAATCACGTCTTTGGCGCACGAAGTGAACGCAAAGATAAGTTGTATAGCCTAATCGGTGATAAGCCTGAATTGCTCGAAAAGTTTAAGAAAGATGATAGTTACAGTTTTGATGCTGTAAAAGAATGCATCAAATCATATAATGCAAATTAAATCAATCAATTCCAATGTTTAAGCCTGTTTTTATGCTAGCCATCCTGCTAGCATCTGGTATATTCCTATCAGGATGCGAAAAAAGAGCATGTCCGGAAGGGATGCATGAGCAGCGATTGAAAGATGGTGCTACGATATGTGTTCCAAATAATTTATAGTCTGTATTTTGTCAGTTATTTATTCTCAAATATATTGTCTCGAATCTAATCTCTAAAAATAGTATCTTTGCAGCCTCAATGAAAAAGGTCGCATTTTATACATTAGGTTGTAAACTCAATTTCTCTGAAACCTCTACAATCGGTCGTTTATTTACCGATGCAGGTTATGCTGTTGTAGAATTTCAGGATCAGGCCGATGTTTATGTGATTAATACATGCTCTGTTACCGACCATGCGGATAAAAAATGCCGTAAGGTAGTTAAAGAGGCTTTAAAATATTCGCCAAATGCTTTTGTAACCATTGTGGGTTGCTACGCACAGTTAAAACCACAGGAAATTGCCGAAATAGAAGGTGTTGACATGGTTTTGGGCGCTGCTGAAAAATTCAGGATTGTTGAGTATATCAGCAATTTAACCAAACAGCCTAAAGCGGTGGTGTACCAGCAAAATATCGAAAAGGTAAACCACAATTTTATTGCTTCTTATTCGATTGGCGATAGAACCCGTACCTTTTTAAAAGTGCAGGATGGTTGCGATTACCCGTGTACTTATTGTACCATTCCCCTGGCTCGTGGCGCAAGCCGTAGCGATACCATTGAAAATGTGGTTAACCGTGCCAAAATGATTGCCGAAAGTGGTGTAAAAGAAATTGTGTTAACAGGAGTAAATCTTGGCGATTTTGGTATCCGCAATGGCGAACGTGAAGATAAATTCTTTGATCTGGTAAAGGCCCTTGATAAAGTTGAAGGCATTGAAAGGATTCGGATATCATCTATCGAACCCAATTTGTTAAGCAATGAAATTATTGAGTTTGTGGCTACATCGAAAAGGTTTGTGCCGCATTTTCATATTCCTTTGCAATCGGGCTCTGATAAAATCCTGGGCTTAATGCGCCGTCGTTACCGCAGGGATTTATATGTGGAGCGGGTAGCCAAAATTAAAGAAGTAATGCCACATTGCTGTATCGGTGTTGATGTAATTGTGGGCTTCCCTGGCGAAACCAAAGAAGATTTCTTAGATACTTACCAGTTTTTAAACGGATTGGATATTTCTTACCTGCATGTATTTACCTATTCGGAGCGCGAACTAACCGCTGCCGCCGAAATGAAAGGTGTAGTTGCAGGCAGCGAACGAAACGAACGCAGTAAAATGCTTCATATCCTCTCTGATAAAAAACGCAGAGCTTTCTACGAATCGCAGGTTGGCAGTGATGCCGAAGTACTTTTCGAAGCCGATCAAAAATCGGGCTACATGCATGGTTTTACCAAAAACTATGTAAAAGTACGTGCCAAATACGATCCTGTTATGGTTAATGAATTAAAAGCGGTTAAACTTGTAGCCATTACTGCCGATGGGGAAGTGGAAGTAGCCGAACTGGAAACCACCTACGCGCATCATTAAGAAAGTCAGAAGCCCGGCGTCTGAAGCCTGATTGTATATTCTTTTGTATACCTGCTGGAGTTTGTAATCTGTCTTTTTCCATTACAAGGATCGTCATTTCAAGCGGAGCACAGCGTAATCGAGAACCACGCAGTGTTCAGCGAAGCTAAATCTTTTAACTTTAATCTTTGGTTTTTGAGCTTTCTCTTTTAGTCTATAAGCTTTAGTCTTTATCCTTTCACCTTTAGTCTTTCTTTCCTATCTTCGCAACAAATAATTTGTATGTTTCCTACCGTTTCACATTTCTTAGAGTACTTATTCGGAATTAACCTGCCGCTTCCTTTTAACACTTTTGGTGTTTTTGTAGCACTTGCATTTGTAGCTGGCTATTGGGCATTTACAAAAGAGCTTAAACGCAAAGAAGCCTTAGGCATTCTGCAGCCCATCAAAAAAACAATTGTAGTAGGTAAACCTGCCACTACTACCGAGCTGATTATGAATGGTCTTTTTGGCTTTGTAATTGGCTATAAACTGGTTTACGCATTTTTAAACTATAAGCTTTTTGTAAATGATGCACAGTCGGTCTTAATGTCGGCTAAAGGAAATATTATTGGTGGATTATTTTTTGCCGGCTTATTTGCTTATTGGGATTATACCGAGAAAAACAAGCACAAGTTAGATAAACCCAAAGAAACCCAGGTTACCATTCATCCATACCAAATAATGAGCAACCTGATAGTTTGGGCGGCCATTTGGGGTTTTTTAGGAGCTAAATTCTTTGATAATTTAGAGTATTGGGATGATTTTGTACAACACCCTATCGAAAGGCTTTTATCATTTAGTGGTTTAACCTTTTACGGAGGCTTAATTTGTGGTGGTGCTGCGGTATTAATTATCGCCAGAAGAAACGGCATTAAACCTTTGCATATGCTTGATGTAGGTGGACCAGGAATGATGCTGGCCTATGCTGTAGGTCGTATTGGCTGCCATATGGCTGGCGATGGCGACTGGGGCATTGTTAATGCAAATCCGAAACCCTTTTCGTGGCTGCCAGATTGGTTATGGTCTTACAAATACCCAAACAATGTGGTAGGTGAGGGTATTCCGATTCCAGGTTGCGGACCGGGTAAATTTTGCAACGAGCTGGCCCAAGGAGTATATCCAACTCCAATTTACGAAGTAATTATCTGTTTAATACTCTTTGCTTTTCTATGGAGCATCAGAGATAAAATAAAAGCACCAGGTTTAATGTTTGGTATATACATGATATTAAACGGTCTTGAACGTTTCTGTATTGAATTAATCCGCGTAAACTCAAAATACCATGTATTTGGTTTATCGTTTACACAGGCCGAAATGATTTCTACCTTTCTGGTTGTAGGTGGTATAGCTTTAAGTGCTTATGCCCTAAGAAACAAGAATAAACTGGCTTAAATTACTTTCTTTTAAATTCATTTTATACCCAACAACCCATTGCGGTTTTTGTTCAACAGTTATGAATTACGAATTAATATGCAATAAGGTGATCGCTATTGTAAGGCTTACCGGAAATTTTATCCGTAAAGAAGCCATGCAGTTCGATGCAAAAAAAATTGAATACAAAGGTTTAAATGATATGGTTTCTTATGTAGATAAAACTGCAGAACAGAAACTGGTTCAGAACCTCGAAAAACTGATTCCCGATGCTGGTTTTATCACCGAAGAAAAAACGATTAGCAGGGTAGGTAAAACCTATACCTGGATTATCGATCCGTTGGATGGAACTACTAATTTTATTCACGGCATTCCCGCTTACGGGATTAGTGTAGCGCTGTACGAAGATGGCTTACCTGTTGTAGGGGTTGTTTATGAACTGAACAGAGCCGAAATGTTTTATTCTTTTAAAGGTGGTAATGCTTTTTTAAATAAGAAAGAAATTAACGTGTCGGTTAACCCCGATTTAAAATCTAGTTTATTAGCTACAGGTTTTCCTTATTACCAATTCGATAATCAAGAGAAGTATTTGAAATTATTGGCCGAAATGATGCAGAAAAGCCATGGTGTTCGCCGAATTGGTGCCGCTGCGATAGATTTGGTGTACACGGCCTGTGGGCGCTTTGATGCCTTTTTTGAATACAACCTGCAACAATGGGATTTTGCAGCTGGCTGTTTCATTGTGCAACAGGCAGGTGGCGAAGTTTTCGATTTTTCGGGCGGTGACAATTACTTTGAAAAGAGAGAAATTCTGGCTACCAACGGCAAATTAACAGCAGAAATGCTGGAAGCCATTAAAAGGCATTTTTAGTAATTTACTCACCATCGTCAGCCTGAATTTATTTCAGCGTCTCATACGAATTAAAGAGATGCCAAATAAATCTTATAGCTACCAGATCAGCAAGACCTGAAATTTTAAATCTGCTACTAAATCCTTGCTATCTGCGAGAAATAATAGCTGTCTTTAAAATAGCTTAAAAACAAAAGAGGGTTCACTAATTAGCGAACCCTCTTTGTTTATGTATAATGAAAAATGCACAAATTTAAAGCGCTTCCGAAACCACTTCGGTTACTTCAGGTACCATGCGTTGTAACAGGTTCTGGATACCCGATTTAAGTGTAATAGTAGAAGACGGACAACCACTACACGAGCCACGTAATTCTACAGTAACCACACCTTCATCAAATGATTTATAGGTAATGGCACCGCCATCCTGCTCAACCGCCGGGCGCACGTAGTCATGTAAAATCTGCTGGATTTTAATTTCAGTTTCTGTACCCTCAAAAGTTGGTACTTCATCAGCAGTTGCTTCTTTAATTTTTAATTCAGATTCAACAGCTCCCTTGACAAACTCTTTTAAAATGGCTTCAATATCTGCCCATTCTGCGTCGTCTGTTTTGGTAACCGTAACAAAGTTACTGGCGAAAAAAACACCAGAAACAAAGCTGAATTTAAATAACTCCTTGGCAAATGGCGAGTGTTCTGCACTTTCTTTAGTGGCAAAATCTTCGCTACCATTTATTAATAGCTTATTTACCATGAATTTCATGGTTGCCGGGTTTGGAGTTTGTTCTGTATATACGTTAATCGTCATGTCCTAATCAATTTGAATAAACAAAATTAACAATTCGTGTTTAATAAAGCGTGGCGTAGCTGTCTGCTTAGCGTCAATTTAATTTGACTAGAAAATACCAGTGTAGTTAAACGGCGTAATTGTTCTCAACTGAGCTTTTACTTCTTCCTTTACCGCTAAGCCCTCAATAAATTCGGCAATACTTGCTGCGTTAATTTTTGAGTTCGTACGTGTTAGTTCTTTTAAAGCCTCGTAAGGGTTAGGGAAATTTTCTCTGCGCAATACCGTTTGTATAGCTTCGGCAACTACGGCCCAGTTTTCATCTAAGTCGGCCGCTAATGCAGCTTCGTTAAGTAAAATTTTGTTAAGTCCCCTTAATGTTGCGTTAATGGCTATTAAAGTATGTCCAAACGGAACACCCACATTTCTTAAAACGGTTGAGTCAGTCAAATCCCTTTGTAAACGCGAAATAGGTAGCTTCGCTGCAAAAAACTCGAATAAAGCATTGGCAATACCGGCGTTACCTTCCGCATTTTCAAAATCGATCGGGTTAACCTTGTGTGGCATGGCCGACGAACCGATTTCTCCTGCTTTTATTTTTTGTTTGAAATAATTTTTAGAAATGTAAGTCCAGATGTCGCGGTCTAAATCGATAATGATATTGTTAATGCGTTTTAAAGCATCACATTGCGCTGCAAACTGATCGTAGTGCTCAATTTGTGTGGTGTGTTGCGCGCGGCTTAAGCCCAGGGTTTCGTTTACAAACTGGTTTGAAAAATCAACCCATTTCACCTCAGGGTAAGCAATGTGGTGTGCATTGAAGTTTCCGGTAGCACCACCAAATTTGGCGCTGTTAGGGATAGCTTTTAAATTTTCTACCTGGATGCTTAAACGCTCGGCAAAAACCAAAAACTCTTTACCCAGTTTGGTTGGAGAGGCCGGCTGACCGTGGGTATGCGCCAGCATCGGTACTTCTTTCCATTCCGTAGCTAATGCATTTATTTTGGCAATCAGTTCGGTAATTGCAGGATAATAACTTTCGTTCAAAGCCAGCTTAATCGAATAAGGGATGGCAGTGTTGTTAATGTCTTGTGAGGTTAAGCCAAAATGGATAAACTCTTTATAATTTTGAAGCGATAGGCCATCAAATTTACTTTTGATGAAATATTCAACCGCTTTAACGTCGTGATTGGTAACTTTTTCAGTCTCTTTAATTTCTAAAGCATCAGCTTCCGAGAAATTTTCGTGTATTTTACGTAATTCGGCATAAAGATTTTTATCAAAGTTTTGCAAGCCAGGCAGGTTGATATCGCAAAGCGCGATAAAATATTCGATTTCTACAAAAACACGGTATTTAATCAGTGCTTCTTCTGAAAAGTAAGCAGCTAAATTTTCGGTAGTTTTTCTGTAACGACCATCAACAGGTGAAATAGCTTGTAGTGATGTTAAATTCATTATACGGATTATATTTTTGCCGCAAATTTACTACAATTGATGGATTTTAAGGGATTTAAAAGCTAAAGAATTCAGATTAAAAGCAAAAAAGGCTTCAGTTTTACCTGAAGCCTTTTATTAGGTTAACTGAAGCTACTATTTTTTAGTACTATCTTTTGCTAAAGTATCTTTAACTGTAGAATCTTTTACTGTAGTGTCTTTTACAGTTGTATCAACTACTGTAGAGTCTACTTTAGAAGAATCTGCTGCGCCATCTTTCTTTTCTGATTTACAGGCAACAACTGATAGAGATAAAGCAAGAGCTAGAAAGCCTAATTTGAATGCATTTTTCATGTTTTTTTAATTTGTAGTGGTTTTTGAAATTAATTACTTACTAATTTATACAAATAACCTAAAAAAGTAACCCGCTTTAAATAAAAAAAAAGCTTTGATCGAAAAATCAAAGCTTTTTTTGTGTTATTTTAGAAATATACTAGTGTTTTACCTCTGTTGTGGTAGTTGTGGTTTTAACAGCAGTGTCTTTAACCGTCGAATCTTTTACTGTAGTGTCTTTTGCGGTAGTATCAGTTACAATTGTTGATGAATCTGTAACGGCGGTATCGCTGGTACCTTCTGCTTTTTTTCCTGATTCGCCGCAAGCTGCAATGGTAAGAGATAAAGCCATGGCTAAAAAGCCTAGTTTAAATGCATTTTTCATGTTGATTTTGTTTTTAGGGTTAATGCATACTTTTAATGACCCGAAACCGGAAAAGGTAACCCGTATTAATTAAAAAAGCCCTTGAAAATAAATTCAAGGGCTTTTTGTATAGGTAAAGTTAAAACTAGTGTTTAACTTCAGTTGTAGTAGTTGTAGTTTTTACAGCTGTATCTTTAACTGTAGAATCTTTAACTGTAGTATCTTTTGCAGTAGTGTCAGTAACGATAGTTGAAGAATCAGTTACAGTAGTATCAGCGCCTTCAGCTTTTTTTTCTGAGTTACAAGCAACAACTGATAAAGATAAAGCTAAAGCTAAAAAGCCTAATTTGAATGCATTTTTCATTTTTGAAGTTTTTTTTAAGTAATTAATTAATTCGTACTTAATACGTGAAACCAAAAAAGGTAACCCAATAAATTGAAAAAAAATGAAATAAAATTAAAAATGGCCTTAAAAATTAATTTAAGACCATTTTTTGTATGTTAAAGTTAAGACTAGTGTTTAACTTCAGTTGTAGTTGTAGTAGTTTTTACAGCAGTATCTTTAACTGTTGAATCTTTAACTGTAGTATCTTTTGCAGTAGTATCAGTAACGATAGTAGAAGAATCAGTTACAGTAGTATCAGCGCCTTCAGCTTTTTTTTCTGAGTTACAAGCAACAACTGATAAAGATAAAGCTAAAGCTAAAAAGCCTAATTTGAATGCATTTTTCATTTTTAAAGTTTTTTAAGTAATTAATTAATTTACATATTAATACAGTTAATTAAAAAAGGTAACCTGATAAATTGAAAAAAAAATGAAATAAAATTAAAAAAGGCTTTGAAAGTTAATTCAAAGCCTTTTTTTTTATGTTAAAGTTAGACTAGTGTTTAACTTCAGTTGTAGTAGTTGTAGTTTTTACAGCTGTATCTTTAACTGTAGAATCTTTAACTGTAGTATCTTTTGCAGTAGTATCAGTAACGATAGTAGAAGAATCAGTTAAAGTAGTATCAGCACCTTCAGCTTTTTTTTCTGAGTTACAAGCAACAACTGATAAAGATAAAGCTAAAGCTAAAAAGCCTAATTTGAATGCATTTTTCATTTTTTGAATTTTTTTAAGTAATTAATTTCCTGTTAATGCCGCAAAGGTAAAAAGGTAACCCGATAATATGAAAAAAAGTTAAAATATTTTTTTTCGCAGGGTTTGGGTTACCCCTGGTACCAAGATTGTATTAAGCAGGATAGTAGCTATAAATATTTTTTTGTCTAATATTGGGTTACTATTTATAGAAAAATGTATTAACTAGTGAATAACAGTTTAAAGAGTTCAGTTCCAACAGATAGAGAGGTTATTTTAGGTATTCTAAATAACTCAACAGATACGCTTAACAAGTTATACAAAGGCTATTATGCAATGGTTTTGCAGTTTATCCTCAATAATAACGGGGATGAAGATGATGCAAAAGATGTATACCAGGAGGCCATCATTATTTTGTATAACAAAGTTAAGGAAGGCAATTTTGAATTGAGCAGTAAGCTTAAAACATATATTTATTCGGTATGCCGGCGCATTTGGTTAAAGAAACTTAACCTTAACAGCAAAAAAGCCGGTAACATTACTGATTATGAAGATGTGTTTGCTGTAGAGGAGGATGTAGAACAACATGAAGAGAAAGACCTTCAGTTTGTAAAGATGCAATCTGCACTCGAACACCTGGGCGAACCCTGTAAAACCATTATTCAGGATTTTTATATCCACAATTTATCCATGCAAGATATTTGCGAAAAGTTTGGCTATACCAATACGGATAATGCCAAAACACAGAAATATAAATGCCTGCAGCGGTTAAAGAAATTATTTTTTCAACACTAGTAATTGAAATGAGAAACGATTTGGAGTTAGATGCAATTATTGAAGATTATCTTTTAGGTAAACTTAATCCCCAGGAAACTGAGGCCTTTGAACAGTTACGTCAAAATGATGCCACTGTAGATCATAAGGTGGTTTCGCATAAATTCTTTTTAGAATCTATGGAAGCTTTTGCAGGACAGGTACGTTTAAGAGAACAATTAAATCATATCCATGCCGAAATTGATGTGGAAAGCCTTGCTGATGCACTTAGGCCTCATCCATCGCGTGTGGTGCAGTTATGGCGTAAGCATAAATCTGCGATAGCTGTTGCTGCATCGTTTATCGTACTTTCACTGGTTTCTATTTATTCTATACAGCATAACAGCAAGCAGGTAGAAAGGTACAGGCAATTAAGCAATCAGGTAAATAATGCCATTAAAACCCAAAACAGTTTAATCAGGAAGATTAACCACAATAATACAGCCTCTAATAAAAGCAGTGTACAAAATAGCTTTGGAGGAACGGGTTTTGCGATTTCTACAAATGGTTATATTTTAACCAACCTGCACATTATTAATGGAGCCGATTCTCTTTATGTGCAGAACAATAAAGGAGAATCTTTCAAGGTAAAATCTGTTTATACTGATTCTCAGAACGATATTGCCATATTAAAAATCAGCGATAAGCATTTCAGTAATCTATCAGCGATACCTTATACTATTAAAAGCAATATGAGCAGCATAGGCGAAATTGTTTACACTTGGGGTTATCCTAAAGATGATGCCGTATTGGGAGAAGGTTATGTGAGTTCGAGAAATGGATTTATTGGTGATACTACTCAGTATCAGGTAGCCATTTCGGTTAATCCTGGTAACAGTGGTGGACCTGTTTTAGATAATAACGGAAATTTGGTCGGTATTATCAGTGGTAAGCCCGATCAGACAGAAGGTGCTGCATTCGCCATTAAGTCAAAATACATTTTGGAGGCTATTAGGGCTATCCCACAAGATTCTTTAGGTTCAAATAAACTTACTGCCAATAAAAGAAGCCTGCTTTCGGGATTGAAAAGAACGAAACAAATCGAAAAAATACAGGATTATGTATTTATGATCAAAGCTTATTAGTTAGCCATACCCCAAATAAATTAATATACTCAAACCCTGCTGATTCATTTCTGCAGGGTTTTTTTATTTGAATTGTAATTTAGACGTCTGAAAATAATATTATGTCTATGTATTTACTATAGTATTGTTTAGATTTGTTTTAATCAACTTTTAAATATTATTGTTATGAGTATAAGACTAGGCGATACCGCGCCAAACTTTCAGGCCAATACCTCAATTGGCGAAATAGATTTTTATGATTTTTTAGGTGATAGCTGGGGTGTATTGTTTTCACACCCGGCCGATTATACACCGGTTTGTACTACTGAACTGGGCAGAACGGCTGCTTTAAAGGGCGAGTTCGAAAAAAGAAATGTTAAAGTACTGGCTTTGAGTGTCGATTCTGCAGAATCTCATAAAGGCTGGATCAGCGATATTAATGAAACCCAGAACACATCTGTTGAATTCCCGATTATTGCCGATCCGGATAGGACAGTGGCTAATTTATACGATATGATCCACCCGAATGCTTCTGAAACCTTAACGGTAAGGTCGTTATTTGTGATCAGTCCTGATAAAAAAGTAAAATTAACCATTACTTATCCTGCATCTACAGGCCGGAATTTTAACGAGGTATTGCGTGTAATCGATTCTTTGCAACTTACAGCTAATTACAGTGTGGCTACGCCTGCTGATTGGAAAGATGGCGAAGACGTAATTGTAGTAAACAGTATTAAAACAGAAGATATTCCGGCTAAATTTCCTAAAGGACACCAGGTGATTAAGCCTTATTTGCGTACTACACCACAACCAAATAAGTAATTAAACAAAGTTTTTTGTGCTTACGCAACTTTCTTGTTGAATAGCTGATTTGGGCTTGCATTACATCGGCAAATTATTATATTTGGTAGTTTTGTTTCAATATTAACGCTTTATCTGATTGTTTTATTAATGATAATGATCGATTGGTTAAATTAAATGCGAATCAAAGCATAAGGGTTTATTTATTTTATACAATTTTTTATTTTTTTATGGCAACCGGAAAAGTTAAATGGTTTAATACGCAAAAAGGCTTTGGATTTATTGTGCAAGAAGACAATAAAGACTTATTTGTACATTTTAAAGATGTTTTAGGTGGAATCGAAAGCTTGAAAGAGAACGATGCAGTAGAATTTGAAGTAGCTGAAGGCAGAAAAGGTTTACAGGCAGTAAACGTTAAGAAAGTTTAAGCGATACAATATTTATATCTTCATCCCCTGCAAAAAGCCTTTCCCTAAAGAAAGGCTTTTTGCATTTTAAGTAATCGTTACCCTCATCCGATGACTATCGGATTTATTTCAGGGTCTCTGAATATGTACCCAGATGCTCATTTGATTTAAAGGCTGGCTGTATAGGAGAGGCGAAAAACAAAGTTTTATCTTTAAAAAAACTAAGGTAGAAAAACACTCCCTGGTTTTAAAGAGGTGCTGAATAAGTTCAGCATAACGACAGAAGTCTAGGTTAGTAATACTGTATAATCGAAGCTTTTAAGATCACATTATCTCCGTTTGCTACCTTCGTAAATATTAAAAACTGGTCCTTGTCGGATTTAATTTTGTATTTCTTTATCAGATCTTCGGGTTTTGCAGGATAATTTCTAACAATCACATTTCCGGTTAAATTTCCTGCTTTTTTAAGCGCAGTAGTAGTAAGGATCTCTGTTAGCTGAAATATCCGGCCGGGAAAAGCTTTATTGATCTCAGCAGAAGTGTAGAGCTGCGTTTGGGGATGTAATTTTAACAGTCCATAAGTTGAACCAATTAAATTGAAAGCACCTGATTTCAATAAGGCGGCATCGGGTTCATAGAGATAATGGGAAGAATTGAGCGTACCAGAAAAGCGTACCGGAGATTGGATCGATGATTTTTTAAATGAAAATTCCTTTTCTGCTTCATTTAAAGTTACTGCAATAATCTGCGTATCCTGATTACATACACGGTCTATTACCCACAAAAGCTCCTTACATTCGTTTTTTACGCTCACAATATGGATTTCGTTTACCTGCTTCAACTCCGCTAAACCGGCAGAAATATCAAGCAAGGGGGCCGTTTTGATAATAATTCGCTGTGCTTTTTCTAATAAGGTATTGATTATGCTCACCACATCGGGTGTACAATCTTTAAGCATAAAAACCTTGCCTTTTTCAGCCCTTCTTGCCGGGTCAACATAAATGGTATCGAATTTTTTTTCGCTTGCATTTAAGTAGTTGATGCCATCGGTTGCCTCAAAAGTAATATTACGGGCATTTAAGGCCTCTGCGTTGTAGCTAGCAATTGTAGAAAGTTCGTTGTTGATTTCGCAATGGGTAACATTAGTTACTTGTTTGGAGAAATAATAACTATCCACTCCAAAGCCCCCGGTAATATCGATTAAGCTTTCACCCTTAGCTAATTTTGATTTATATTTGGCCGTAGTTTCTGAAGAGGTTTGCTCGATAGACAGAACAGGGGGATAGTAGATTTCGGCCGTTTTGAACCAGGTTGGCAGTTTCTTTTCCGATTTCTTTTTTGCTGTAATCTGGGTAGCGAGTTCAGCCGATGTAATTCCCTCAAATGGACTTTTAGCCAACGCAATCTGATTCACATCTGCACTTAGGTTTGCATTGATGTATTGTTGTACGGCTGTTGCTAAAAGGTTGTTGTTCATTATCAAGTTCGAGTATCAAGTATTGCGTATCAAGTAGCAAGTATTGACGGGGGCAATCTTGCTACTTAATACTTGCTACTTATTCTTCATCACCATTTGACAGGTATGGCGGCTTTTCACTTCCAATAAAATATCTTTATCAACGGTTACCCGATCGATGGTGTGCTGATTGTAATAACGGATGGTTACCAGTTCCAGTCCCTTGTTGTATTTTACGGTAAACTCTTCTGACAGATCTTTAATTAGTCTTTCAATTTGAGTAGGATGATCATCGACACTTACTGAAAAACTAATGGCAGAGTTGAGCATGGTATTGATTTTGATCTTATGGTTATGGAAAAGTTCGAAAATATTGCTTAGGTTTTCTTCAATAATAAAAGAATAATCTTTAGGGAAGATCGAAATCAACGCCTGGTTAATCTTAAATATGAAAGAAGGTATAGGTAAAGGGTTGTTTTCTTTTGTAATGGCTGTTCCTTCACCTTCTGGTGTAAGAAATGATCTCACAAACAACGGAATTCCTTTATTTTGCAAAGGTTTTATGGTTTTAGGGTGGATTACTGTAGCGCCATAATAGGTTAGCTCAATAGCATCGTGATAAGAAAGCTGTGCAATTTTCTCAGTCTCATCAAACCATTTAGGATCTGCATTTAATACACCTGGAACATCTTTCCAAATGGTTAGCGCAGTAGAGTTGAGGCAGGAAGCAAATATGGCTGCAGAATAATCAGAGCCTTCGCGACCTAAGGTAGTGGTGTAATTTTCGCTGGTTCCACCAATAAACCCTTGTGTAACGATAATATTTTCGTCTAACAAAGGAACCAGATCTTTTTGTATAATCTGATTGGTTTTTGCCCAGTCTACCTTTCCTTCCCGGTAGGTATTGTCGGTTTGGATATAGTTTCTGGCATCTGCCCAAAGTGCTTTATTGCCCGTTTCGTTAAGCCAGGCTGCTACAATTTTGGTCGAAACTACCTCGCCAATCGATACAATCTGATCGTAAATGTAATCGTGGTCGTTGTCGGGCTCATCTTCAATCAGCCAATCAATTTCCACAAAAGTATTGGCCACATCATCGTAAACCGAATTGGGTTTGCCCTGAAAAAGTTCTTCAATAATGTTAAAGTGAAAATGCTTTACCTCATCAAAAATTGCGTGTGCATCTTCGCTATGTGATAAGTAGGCCTGCGTAAGTGCCTCCAGCTTATCGGTCATTTTGCCCATTGCCGAAACCACAACAAGCAGGTTGCCTTTCTTGTAATCGCGTACAATATTGGCCAGATTTTTTACTCCCTCAGCATTTTTTACCGAAGCACCACCAAATTTAAAAATATCCATACTAAAATGCCTTGATTTGTTCTTTAGCTAAAGCTGCGTTTAGCCAGCCACTCTCTAATTGTGCCTGGTATTTGTTGTAGAAATTAATAGCCGGTTCGTTCCAGTCTAAAACCTGCCAAACCATGCCACTGTAATTGCCGTTTTTAGCTTCTTCTATTACTTTTTCGAATAATATTTTGCCCAGACCTTTGCCCCTGAAAGCTTCGGTTACGATAAAATCTTCTAAGTACAACCGGCATCCTTTCCAGGTAGAGTAGCGGGTATAATATAAAGCAAAGCCTACAACAACATCATCCACCTCTGCTACAAAAGCTTTCCAAACGGGGTTTTTACCAAAACCGGCATCTACAAAATGCTCCAGGGTTACGATAACCTCTTCGGGGCACGTTCGTAAACGGCCAGTTCGTTAATTAATTCTAATAACCGTGAGCAATCTTCAGCTACTGCGAATCTGATATTTAAATTCATACTAATTAGCTGAAATGTCCGATTTAAAATGTTTAATAACCCTTTTTCCGAAAATACTGCTGCCTATGCGCACCATGGTACTTCCTTCTTCAATGGCTATTTTATAATCAGCACTCATGCCTGTGGAGATTTCTTTAAAGGCTTCATCTTTACGGAAGAAGCTCACTTTAATGCCATCAAAAAATACTTTAAGCTCGTGAAATTCTATTGCAATCTGTTTTTCGTTTTTGGTATTGGTAGCAATGCCCATTAAACCAACTATGCGGATGTTTTTTAATTCAGGATAGGTTTCATCGCGTAAAAGTTCTACTACCTCGTCAAAGCCAAGCCCGAATTTGGTGTCTTCATCTGCAATGTAAACCTGTAACAGGCAATCGATTACCCGATTATGTTTGGCGGCCTGTTTGTTAATTTCCTGAAGGAGTTTAATGCTGTCTACACCATGAATCAGCTGAACAAAAGGTGCAATATATTTTACTTTATTGGTTTGTAAATGGCCAATTAGGTGCCATTCAATATCTGCTGGAAGTTGTGCCTGCTTATCAACCATTTCCTGCACATGGTTTTCGCCAAAAACACGCTGTCCGGCGTTGTATGCTTCTAAAATCGACTCAACGGGCTGCGTTTTTGAAACGGCAATCAGTTTCACGCCATCTGATTCGACTTCTTTTTTATATTGTTTAAGATTATCAGCTATGCTCATTTATAACTATTTTTGGTAAAATTAATAACCTTGCCGCAATTTGGGCAAAAAATAATACTTTAATTCAGCATGAAGAGACTAATATGGGTTTTAATGACCTCGGTATTATGGTTTGGTTGTAAGCCAGGCATACCCGACGATATTATAAAACCCGATAAGATGGAAAAGATTTTGTACGATATGCACATTGTAGATGGTTACCTGTCTACCATTTACATTCCCGATTCGGCCCGGAAAGTGGCCGCGGGTTATTATAAGGGAATTTATAAAAAATTTGAAACTGATTCGGCGCAATACAATAAAAGCCTGAAATGGTACAATGTTAACCCCAAAGAGCTGGATGCGATGTACAAAAACATCCAGAAAATGTTGGCTGCGCAGAAGAAAGGAACTGCTTTGGCCGATAAATTAATTAAAGAGAAAATATTTAAAACCGATTCGATAGCCATCAAAAAGAAATTTAAGGCCGATTCGCTTGCCATCAGGAAAAAGATGAAACCCGATTCATTATCGAAGGTTAAAGCGGTAGCCGAAATTGCTAAAAAGAAAAAAGCGGCCGATTCGCTGATTAAAATTAAAAAGACCGGGGCTTTAGAAGTAGCTCCGGCAGTACTATAAAATATGTTATATCCCGAAAACTGTTTAGAACGTTTAGGTTTTGTAGAGATAAGGCAACTGATAAGCAAACATTGTTTAAGCCCAATGGGGCAAACGATGGTGCAGAAGATGCAGGTGATGAACCGTTTTGATCAAATCGATAAATTTTTACGCCAAACCAACGAATTTAAAAGCATTCTGCAAAACCAGGAACCTTTGCAGATCAATACTTTTTTTGATATTAAATCGCTGGTCGAAAAAATCAGGGTAGAAGGAACCTATCTGTTAGAGGATGAATGGTTTCAGGTATATACCTCACTGCAAACGGTTTTTTCGGTACTTCGTTTTTTTGAAGAAAGGGCAGAAGTTTACCCAACCCTCGAAGCTTTATTTGAACATTTGCCTATTGAAAAAAATATCCTCCGTAAAATAGAAACAGTAATCGACCCGAAAGGAAAGATTAAACCGAACGCTTCCAAAGAACTGCAGGAAATTACCACGGCTATTTCGAGAACGGAACAAGATGTGCGCAAGCGCATGGATTCTATTTATAAGCAGGCTATTGCCAATAACTGGGTAGCTGATGGTAGTTTAACCGTGCGTGATGGCCGGATGTGTATTCCGGTTTTGGCAGAGAATAAGCGTAAGCTGAAAGGTTTTGTACACGATGAATCGGCAACCGGGCAAACGGTGTACATTGAGCCAGAAGAGGTATTTACCTTAAATAACAAGCTGCGCGATTTGGAATTCGACAAGCGCAGGGAAATTATTAAGATCCTTATTGCATTAACCGACGATTTGCGCCCTTATTCGCCTTTGTTGCTTTCTTATCATGGCTTTTTAACCAAACTGGATTTTGTGCGCGCGAAGGCCTTATTTGCCATGGATATAGAAGCTGAAATGCCAGGCCTGCTAAAAGAACCGAAAACAAAACTGATTAATGCAAGGCACCCCTTGTTATCGATCTCTTTTGCAGCCGAAAAGAAAACCGTTACGCCTTTAAATATTCATATCGATGCAGAAACGCGTGTGGTATTGGTTTCAGGACCAAATGCAGGCGGTAAATCGGTTTGTATGAAAACAGTTGGCTTACTGCAGATTATGTTACAAACGGGCTTGTTAATTCCGGTTGATGCGAATAGCGAATTAGGTATTTTTGAAAACATTTTTGCCGACATTGGCGATGACCAATCGATTGAGAGTGATTTAAGTACCTACAGCGCACACCTCAAAAAGATGCGCTACTTTGTAGAGCACGCTTCGCCCAAAACAATGGTGCTGATTGATGAGTTTGGTACAGGTACCGATCCGCAATTTGGCGGACCAATGGCTGAAGCTGTTTTAGAGGTGTTGAACAATAAGAAAGTAAGAGGAGTAATTACTACACACTATTCCAACTTAAAGCTGTTTGCCGGCAATACACCGGGACTTGAAAATGCATCGATGCTTTTCGATAATGCTAAAATGAAACCGCTTTACGTTTTGGAGATGGGCAAGCCGGGTAGCTCTTATGCTTTCGAAATTGCACAGAACATTGGCTTACCCAAAGAAGTGATTGCATTGGCAAAAGAGAAAACAGGCTCCAACCAGAACCGGGTTGATACCATGCTGGTAGACCTGGAGCGTGAGAAAAAAAATGTTTACGATGCAAAGGTGAGTTTAGCTAATCAACAGAACAAGGCAAAGAATCTAGTTGCCGAAAACGAGAAATTAAAATCGTTTTTAGAAGAGAACCGTAAGGTATTGATTAAAGAAGCGAAGCAGGAAGCACAAAATATTATTAAAAATGCCAATAAACTGGTAGAAAATACCATTGCCGAGATTAAGGAAAAGCAGGCTGATAAAGAAGTAACGAAAGAGCTGCGTCAGAATCTTCAAAAAGAGTTGATTAAAAATACTGTACCTAAGGAACGTCAGAAACCAGTTCAAGTGGTTTTAGGTGGAGAAATTGAAATAGGCGATCTGGTTAAATTTACAGATAGTGAAACCATTGGTCAGGTTTTAGAAATTAACCGCAATGAACTGGTTTTAGCTATCGGCGATTTACGTTCGACCGTTAAAAAGAACCGCGTGCAGAAAGTAAGTAACCGCGAAGCTAAAAAAGTAATTCAGAGTAGTGCAAATTCTTTTGCCGGCCGGATGAATGATGCCGTTTCTGGCTTCAGGGCCGAGTTAGACCTTCGTGGCAAACGTACCGAAGATGCTTTATTCGAAGTTGAAAAATATTTAGATAAAGCAATTATGTTGGGTTTCCCTTCAATTAAGCTAATCCACGGTAAAGGTGATGGTATTTTGAGAAAGATGATCAGGGAGTATCTCCGTAAATACAGTCAGGTGAACAGGATGGAAGATGAACATGCAGATAGAGGTGGAGATGGAATTACCTATGTTTATTTGAACTAGAGAAGATGGATGATGGAAAATGGATGACGGATGATGGTGGGATTTGAGATGTAAGTTGCCATAGGCACAGTTATCTCGACCAGCGTATGTTTGTAAAGGTAGAAATAATGGAAATTTAAATTATGGATTTCTCGACTACGTTGCACTTCGCTCGAAATGACGTAATGCGATAAACAAAACTTTATCACCGTAACGTTGTTATTTTTAAAACGTTACGGTGATGAAAAGAATCTTGATCTGCCTTTTTGTGGTTCTGCTGTCCACAACATGCAAAAAGAATGGTGACGACAACAATGAAGAACCTGGCGATTTGCCTGATGTAGATTTAAAGGCAAAAGTTGTGGCTTCGGGTTTAAGTTTGCCATGGGAAATGGTTTACGGGCCAGACAATTATATCTGGTTTACCGAAAAGGTAGGTAAAATAAGCCGGTTAAATCCATCGACCGGTCAGGTTAGTTTACTTCTAACCATAAACGAAGTACGTACCAATGGCGAAGGAGGCTTGTTGGGTATGACCTTACATCCCAATTTTGTATCTAATCCCTACGTTTATGTAGTTTATGGTTATGGAAGTTCCTATAAAGCTAAAGTTGTAAGGTACACCTATTCTGGAAGTAGCTTAACCAGTCCGCTTATCCTTATCGATCAGATTCCGGCAGCATCTATACACAATGGTTCGAGGTTGCTGATTAGTGGGGATAAATTGTTCATTAGCACTGGCGATGCCTCAGACCAGTCGACTCCTCAGAACATAAACTCTTTGGCCGGGAAAATTTTGAGAATTAATTTAGATGGTTCTATCCCTGCTGATAACCCTTATCCTAACAATCCGGTATGGTCGATAGGGCATCGCAATGCGCAGGGATTGGTTCAGGTAGGCAATAAAATATTTTCTTCAGAGCATGGACCCGATTCTGATGATGAAATTAATATTATTGAAAAAGGACGGAATTACGGCTGGCCAAACATTAAAGGCTTTTGTAACGAGACTGGCGAACAATCTTTCTGCTCAAGCAATAATGTTGCAGAGCCACTAATTAATTGGACACCAACCATTGCACCAAGTGGTTTAGCTTATTATAATTCGGATTACATTCCGCAGTTTAAAAATTCTTTACTACTGGCTGTGTTAAAAGGAACGAAACTAATGCAGTTACACTTAGATGCAGCACAGACTAAAATTACAGGTACAAAAGATTTTTATGTGAATACTTATGGTAGAGTAAGAGCTGTTTGCCAATCTCCGGAAGGAAAGGTTTACATCTGTACCAGTAACGGAACTGACGATAAAATTGTGGAAATAGCGAAGTAGTAGTTTATTTTTTTCTACCAGGACATTTTTTGCAGCGTTTCCCTTTTTTAAACTTTTCGCAGCATTTTTTGTGCTCGGCAGTACAGCTGAATATAAAGCCCATCCCTTTTTGAAATTCAGGATCGGTGGGCAGTATAAATATATTTTCTTCTCTCTCGTAAATCATTGCAGCACAAAGGTAATGGTTATTTAGATTAATTCCAATCAATAAATTTACTTAGCCGATTTAAAAATTATATTGTCGCTATTTTGATGGCAATTTGTAATTTAGCCGAACTAACCAATAATTCGTAAAATGATAAATAAAGTGGTATCTGGGGCCGAAGAAGCCATCCGTGATATATCTGACGGCGCAACCATTATGCTTGGTGGTTTCGGGCTTTGTGGCATTCCTGAAAATTGTATAAATGCTTTGGTAAAGAAGCAGGTGAAGCAACTAACTTGTATTTCGAACAATGCCGGGGTTGATGATTTTGGTATTGGATTGATGTTGAAACAACGTCAGGTTAAAAAAATGATTTCTTCTTATGTAGGCGAAAACGCAGAATTTGAAAGGCAGTTGTTGAGTGGTGAACTGGAGGTTGATCTTATCCCGCAGGGTACTTTAGCTACCCGTTGCCTGGCGGCGGGCTATGGAATGCCAGCTATTTTTACACCTGCTGGTGTGGGTACCGAAGTTGCAGAGGGTAAGGAAATCCGCAATTTTAACGGCAAAGATTACTTGATGGAATATGCCTTTGATGCCGATTTTGCTATTGTAAAAGCCTGGAAAGGCGATACTGCGGGAAATTTGATGTTCCGTTCTACCAGCAGAAACTTTAATCCGGTAATGGCCATGGCGGGTAAAGTTACCATTGCCGAAGTAGAAGAATTGGTAGAAGCGGGTGAGTTGGATCCCGATTATATCCATACGCCAGGTATTTATGTACATCGCATTTTTCAGGGAAAAGATTACGAGAAGCGAATTGAACAGAGAACGGTTAGAAAATCTGGTGTATGAAGCCAGTAGTCGAATAACAGATTAGAACATTCATTTATTCAATCAATCATTTAATCAATTCTACCATTCAAGATTCATTTATTTACAACTTTATGTTTTCAAAAGAAGAAATAGCACAACGCATTGCTAAAGAAATAAAAGACGGCTACTATGTAAACCTTGGGATTGGTATTCCAACGTTGGTAGCCAATTATATCCCGAAAGGAATAAACGTGGTACTGCAATCGGAAAATGGTTTGCTGGGCATGGGCCCTTTTCCGTTTGAAGGGGAGGAGGATGCCGATTTAATTAATGCGGGTAAACAAACCATTACCACTTTGCCGGGTTCATCTATTTTCGACTCAGCCATGAGCTTTGGAATGATCCGTGCACAAAAGGTTGACCTGACCATTTTAGGAGCAATGGAAGTATCAGAGAATGGTGATATTGCCAACTGGAAAATCCCTGGAAAAATGGTAAAAGGTATGGGAGGCGCAATGGATCTTGTAGCTTCGGCTAAGAACATTATTGTGGCCATGCAGCACATTAACAAAGCCGGCGAAAGTAAATTATTGCCGAAATGTACTTTGCCATTAACAGGCGTTAAATGTATTAAGAAAATTGTAACCGAGCTTGCAGTGCTCGATATTTTGCCCGAAGGTGGTTTTAAACTGTTAGAACGTGCGCCCGGCGTAAGCATTGAATTTATACAGCAAAGTACCGCTGGTAGATTGGTTGTAGAAGGAGAGATCCCAGAGATACGGTTGGATTAGGGAGAAATACAGTTCGTGAAGACACAAACCATGGCTGTTTAGAAATAGGGTTCGACTCCGCTCAGTATAACTAAATTTTTACTTAAAAGAGAAGTCAAGTTTAAACGGCATTGCGCTATAAAACTTGACTTCTCCCGTATTTATTTATCCTCTAAAACAGTATTTCTCAAATCGTTCGAAATGGCCTCGGTTATGGCAATAATTTCATCTGGCTCATTTGTGTTGTTCATTACTATCTTATGGCATTGATTGCGGTAGGGTAGCAGATATTCTTTATAAGCCGGTACCACATGGTTATGCCATTTGTAAAGCACATCGTCTTCCGGATAGCCACGTTCCAGTCCATCGCGTTTTATGCGGCGGTCTAAAGCAATTTCCTCATCGGCATCAACAAAAATAGTATGATCTAACAGTGCTGCAATTTCTTTAAAGTGAAGAATAAATAAGCCTTCAACAATAATAATAGGCGCCGATTTAATTTCAAGGATTTTTACAACAGCCACTGGGTTATTAAAGTTGTATTCCTTTTTATAAACCACTTCGCCGTTAATAAGCTGTTTAATGTCTCTTAAAAACTGTTCACTATCAATGGTTGAGGGCAGATCGAAGTTGTACAACTTATTTTCTTCCTGGGTCATTTCACCTGCCGGAATGTAATAATCATCCTGTGATACAAGTGTTACTTCATCCTGTTTAAAATGGTGAAGAAAACAATTTAAAAAAAATGTTTTGCCAGATCCGCTACCACCGGCAATACCAATTATAAATGGTTTTTTGTTTAAACTCATTGAGCGCTATAGGTTAAATTGCAGAAAAAACGTTTGTCTAAAGCGCCTAAAGAATCGGCTACAGCTTTAGTCATTACAATGATAACATCTTTTGTGGATTCGTTCTCTGTAAATTTACCAACAACTTTTGCAAAGGTGGTACGGTTGGTCATGGGGTTAGTAATCTTAATTACCCTTCCAACAGGTGCTGTACGGTGTAAAACCAGCATTTTTGTGCCATCAAGGTCCTGGTCGGCAATCCAAACGGCAGTACCTTTTTCTTCAATCTGGCTTAAGCCATAAACACTTGGGTCGCGGCGTAGTTTAGGATCTTTTACCATCGTACTGTCTGGCTCATTTTGCTGATCTTCTTTCGACGCATCATTTACTGATTTAGGTTGCGGTGGTTTAGGGATAATCAGTTTCTGATCTACCTTAATGTTATTATCATCCAATTTATTTGCTGTTCTGATCTGATAAGCTGTTAAATTGTATTTTTTTGCAATAGAAAAGATATTTTCGCCTGTAGCTACCGTATGGATAAAACTTTCTTCCTTAGCAGCCTGCACTTCTTTTTCTTTAGTTCTGGTGTTTTCGGCCTGTTTTTCTTTAGGTACCTGTACATCGGCAATAATGCCTCCCGGTACTTTTAAAACCTGCCCAATAGCGATGGCATTATCGGGTAAATCGTTCAGCTTTCTGATCTGGTAAGCAGTTACACCATATTGCTTGGCTATGGTAAAAATGGTCTCGTTTCTTAATACGGTATGAGTGCCGGCAGCATCTGCTGATTTATTTTCCTGAACTGGTTTTTCTTCAGCTGCAGCAACTACTTTATTTTTGTCGATGTTTTTGGTAGCCGGTATTTTAAGTTTCTGTCCAACACGAAGGTTATTGCCGGATAGGTTATTGGCTTTTTTTACTTCTTCTATGGTAGTGCCATATTTTTCGGCAATTTTACCCAAAAATTCTTTAGGTTTTACCTCGTGCTCAATCATCGTTCCACTATCTGCCGGCTGGTTATTTACTACCGGATTTTGGGTGTTGTTTTTTACTGGTTGAGCTGGTTCTACTGTTTGTGATGCATTTTTTGCCGGTATTTTGATCACCTGACCAATGCTTAAATTGCTGCCCGTTAGGTTGTTTAACGCTTTAATTTCGTTAATTGTTGTGCCGTATTTTTCAGCCAGCATATTCAGATTTTCTTTAGGCTTAATGGTATGCTCGATTACATTACCGGTTTGGGTCTCTTGTGCATTGCTTGCAGATCCTGTACCCGTGAAAGGAATGTTAGTAGGCACCTTAATAATTACCCCAACTTGCAGGTATTTATTATCGTTAAAAGCCATAATGTCTTTTGGTGCTACGTTATATCTTCGCCCGATAGAATAATAAGTGTCTTTGGCTACAGTTTGGTGAACGATGAGTTTTTTGCCTTTATTGTTTTCTACACCGATAGAATCTCTTGCTGTACTGGCTTTGGCCTTCGCCACATTTAAAGCCAATAACACTACAGCAGATAAATATATTTTATGCATTTATTTTTATATAAATTTCTAAGTCAAAGGGAGCAATTATACGAATAATATTGTTAACCATCTTCAGTTCTACTGCTCGTTTTTAAGTAAAAATAAGATGACTATACTATTCTAATAAGTATATCCTGTTCATTAACAAATGTTTGTGAAATCGTTAATTTAAAGAATGTCGAATATAAAACGAACTTATAAATCAGGTATTGTTCAAAAGCAATTATTGCCCAAAACTTTTGTCCGATTGGCTTGTTAATTAGGCATTAAAGTATACTATAAAACAAAACAAAAATGGACGCAAAAGAAATAAGCTTAAATGAAAAAGAAGTAAAGCCTGTAGTAGATCTTTTGAACGATTACCTGGCCAATTACCATATTCACTATCAAAAATTAAGGGGCTGCCACTGGAACATTAAGGGGCAAAACTTTTTTACCCTTCACATTAAGTTTGAAGAATTATATACCAATGCGCAGCTTACTATCGATGAAATAGCCGAGCGGGTACTAACCTTGGGAAAACCGCCGCATAGCCGTTTTGCCGATTATATTAAAGAATCTCAGATAAAAGAAGTTAATACTATTGGCATGAAAGATTTAGACATGGTAGAGGCTATTTTAGCCGATATGGCTACACTGATTGAAATTGAGCGCGAAGTAATGGAAGCTTCTGATAAGGCTGGTGATGATGGAACCAATGATATGGTGAACAAATTTATGCAGTTTAAAGAGAAAAATACCTGGATGCTAAGGTCTTTCGCTGGGAAAAAATAAGCTTATTGGTCACTGGTTCATTCAAGGACAGTGATTTTAAGTTCGTAGATAAATAGAAATATGTAAAATCTGTTTATCTACGGGCTTTTTTGTTTTAATAGATGCTTAAATATTTATCTTTGGCCATGGCATATAAAAGTTTAGCAGCGTGTGTATCCGATCTTGAAAAGCATGGTCATTTAATCAGAATTAAAGAAGAAGTAGATCCTTATTTAGAAATGGCAGCCATCCATTTACGGGTTTATGAAAATCAGGGACCGGCTATTCTTTTCGAAAAAGTAAAAGGAAGTCCTTTCCCGGCAGTTTCTAATTTATTCGGGACACTCGAAAGGTCTAAATTTATTTTCAGGGATACTTTACCTAAAGTACAGCAATTGGTTTCGTTACGTAACGACCCAATCAAAGCTTTAAAAAATCCTTTTAAGTATGCAGGTTCTGCCATGTCGGCATTATCGGCACTACCACTTAAAACACCATCTGCTAAAAGTAAATTCTTAAAAACGAGTATCAGCAAGTTACCACAAATTGTAAACTGGCCAATGGATGGTGGTCCTTTTGTTACCATGCCACAGGTGTATACAGAAGATATAGATAAGCCCGGAGTACTAAATGCCAATTTGGGTATGTACCGGATTCAGCTGGCTGGTAATGATTACATACAGGATAAGGAAATTGGTTTGCATTACCAGATCCACAGAGGGATTGGTGTACACCAATCAAAAGCCAATGCTTTAGGACAGCCCTTAAAAGTAAGCATTTTTGTAGGCGGTCCACCATCGCACCCGCTTGCTGCTGTTATGCCATTGCCTGAGGGTTTATCAGAAATGACTTTTGCAGGTGCACTGGGCGACAGGCGCTTCCGTTACTTTTATGATGATGAAGGTTTCTGTATCTCTGCCGACGCTGATTTTGTGATTACCGGCAAAGTTTATCCGAATGAAAATAAGCCGGAAGGACCTTTTGGCGATCATTTGGGCTACTACAGCTTAACGCATCCATTTCCCTTAATGAAAGTACATAACGTGTACCATAAAAAAGATGCCATCTGGTCGTTTACGGTTGTTGGTCGGCCGCCACAGGAAGATACCAGTTTTGGTGCGCTGATACACGAGATAACAGGTTCGGCTATACCTCAGGAAATACATGGTTTAAAAGAAGTACATGCTTTAGATGCTGCAGGTGTGCACCCGCTATTGTTTGCCATTGGCAGCGAGCGTTATACCCCTTATTTAAAAGAACGTCGTCCACAGGAAATTTTAACCATTGCCAACCATATTCTGGGTAAAAACCAGCTGAGTTTGGCTAAATACGTATTTATTGCAGCAAGAGAAGACGATGAACAATTAAGTACACACCATATCGACGGTTTTTTAAGCCATATTTTAGCACGCATAGATTTTACCCGTGATATTCATTTTTATACCAATACCACCATCGATACACTCGATTACAGCGGCGATGGTTTAAACAGTGGTTCGAAAGTGGTGATTGCTGCTGCAGGAAACGTAAAACGCGAACTTTGGGATAGCATTCCGGATGGATTGCAACTAGCCGATGGCTTTTTGAAGCCTCAAATTGCTATGCCTGGAGTAGTTGTAATGCAAGCCAATGCCTATTTAAATGCCGCAAAAACAGCAGCTGAAATTGCACTGCTAAATATGGCTTTAATTGACCAGGATTTAGCAGGTTTGCCCTTAATTGTATTGGCAGATGATGCAGCATTTACGGCGGCAAACATCGATAACCTGGTTTGGGTGGCCTTTACAAGGAGTAACCCTGCTGCTGATATTTATGGCATTAACGATTTTACCGAAAATAAACACTGGGGCTGTAAAGGCTCGCTTATTATCGATGCACGGAAAAAGCCTCACCACGCACCCGAGTTAATTAAGGATGCAGCGGTAGAGGCTAAGATTGATGAAATGGCGAAAGTGGGTGGCGCGCTTTATGGGGCGGTCAGCCAATAAGTTTTTGCCACGGAAGCACGGAATTCACAGAATTTCATCTGTCGGAATACCTTTATTACTTCAATACCTGTGTAAGATTTAGCGAATAGCCCAACTGTATTAGAGAAAAGGCTTGAGTTTTATCCTTTACCAGTGCGATAGTTTTCTTCATGCTTTATGTGCTTGCTCTAAGCACCATGGATGCAGAAACAGCTATCATCAAAATGATTACCAATGGGGCACGGGGTTATGTGTTAAAAGATGCTGAGCCCGAAGAGTTGAAACGTGCTTTTGATGAGGTGATTAGTAAAGGGTATTTTTATAATGATCTGGTTACACGAAAAGTAATGCAGTCGTTAAATTCGTTATCGGCTAATTCCGATATTTCAAGCTTTGTGAAACTCACCGAACGGGAAATGGAATTTCTTAAATATACCTGCACCGAAAAAACATACAATGAAATTGCCGCCGAAATGTTTGTAAGTCCACGTACTATTGATGGTTACAGGAACGCTTTGTGTGAGAAATTACAATTAAAGAGCCGAACGGGTTTGGCCCTTTATGCCATAAAGAATGGAATTGTTAAAATTTAAAAACTATATACCCTAAATAAAGCCGATGCTCATTTCAGGATTTATAATTTTTTGAATAATTAAAATAAAAAGCTGATTTTTAAGCATACATATGTTATGCTTTCAACATCCCGTTTAATTACTTTTTTATTGGTGCTACTTTGTGTAATGGCAAAGGCGCAAGACCATAAACTCGATAGTGTGGCAACAAACCTGAACAATTATGGTTTAAGTACCGCTCGTTCTAACCTCTTTGTACATTTTGATAAGAACGTGTACACCAATAACGATCAGGTTTGGTTTACAGGTTATTTGCTTAAAGCGGTAACTGATATGAAACAATACCATACCCTTTACTTATCACTGGTTAACAACAGAGATAGTAGTGTGGTATATCAGGGAAATTTCTTAATAGATAAGGGCTTTTGCTATGGTGCACTGAATCTTCCTGATTCTTTGCCGGGCGGGGCTTATCGCTTTGTCGTGAACACCAACATCACTTTAAATGGCAAACCCGACGCCGAATTTATTCAGCCCGTTACAATTAAATCTACGACATTAAATTCTTTGGTTGACCAGGTATCTGTTTTTAAAACTTATGATGAACATACGGGCAACGGTACTGTTTTATTGAAAATTTTAACCAGCGAAAACCGCTTTGTAGAAGATGCTCAAATCAAATATCAGATTGGGCGAGGTAAGCAGGTTTTAAAATCGGCAGTAGCCAAAAGCAGTGTAATTGGCGAATTAATGATCGATTATCCTGCCGATAAAATTACAGCGGCAAACAACCTGTTAGCCATTAGCATTAAAAAGGGAAGCCATACCCGCTACGTTAAATTTGAACTTCCGGTAAGGAATAAGCCAAAATACGATGTAAGGTTTTATCCAGAGGGGGGCTACCTGATTACTGATTTATTAACTAAAGTGGGGTTTGAAATAAAAGATGGAACAGGGGCAGGCATAAAGGCCCGTGGCATATTGTATGAGGATGATGCCGCAACTGATACCATTGCGACAAGCTCGATGGGAATAGGTACTTTCTTTATGATGCCTAAACCATTAAAGCGCTATACTGTAAAACTTCTTGCAGATGGCCAACAAGGTACAATTTACGATTTGCCGCTTGCGTTAAATAAAGGTGTGGCTTTAAGCACTGCATCGGCCATTGGCAACAACGAGTTTAAAACACAGCTTGAAACTAATTTCAATACTAAGGTGCATGTGTTGGTGCATAATTTTTCAGATATTTTTCTGCAGACTACTTTAGCTTTAGCAGTAGGTAAAATGCAAAGCATCAAATTTAATTTAGATTCGGTGCCGGTTGGTTTGCACACCATAACTGTTTTAGATAGTAATTACAAACCACTGGCCGAAAGGATCTTCTTTGCGCATTATGATCAGATTAACACGGTATCGGTTGAACCCGATAAAAATGAATACAGTACACGGGAACGAGTAGAATTAAAACTGAACATAACAGATAAAGATAATAAGCCGGTAACCGGACTGATTTCGATAGCCTGCGTGCAGGCAAACAGATTGCTGTTAGGCAATAATACTACCATTGTGGATAGTTTTTATTTAAATGATAATCTTCCAGATTTTCCAAATAATAGCTTTGGGCTAAAATATGGCAATAAAAACTATTTAAATGATGTGCTTTTGGTAAAAGGCTGGCGGAGGTATAAGTGGCCGGAGGCTGAATTGGTTAAATCCGAAACAACTAAACTACTTTCCAGCCTGGAATACGAAGGGAGCATATTGAAGAAAAAAAAGCCCCTGGATGCACCGATGAGCTTAACCACCATTGCAGGCACCAACTTGAACTTTTTAAGCACTGACAGTAGCGGAAAGTTCAGCGTTCCGTTTGCTAACCTGCTTACCAAAGAAGTAAAGCCAAATGTATGGCTAAGCATGGCTACCGCTAAGCACGAAAATTACGAACTTAAGATTAACGAACCACAAAAGACAATTAAAACTTATCTGGGACAGCAGGACTTTGTACAACCAGTAAGTAAAACTGGGGTAGCAGATGAGTATGCACAAAGTATTACCTCAACTGCCGGAATTAAGCTGAAAGAGGTGGTAATTAACAATACTAAAGATAATAGTACCAGTTTTAGTAGGAAAGGACATAACAGGTGTGGCGATTATGTTTGCAGATACAATATTTTAAACTGCCCAAACCATTTTGGAGATTTTGATAGCCATGAGCCTGTTAAAGGCAAATCCTATAAAGTTGGCGGAACAGGTGGTTTGGTTGTTTATCAGGGCTGTACTGATGAAGAATCCAAACCTAATCTGGTTATATTAAAAGGAATTAACCTGCCTAAAGAGTTTTACATTTCGGATGTACTGAACAAGAACGAGCCCATCAATTTCGCTACGGTTTACTGGAACTACCAGGTACTGGTAAATGGCGAAACCCCGCTAAGTTTTAATACTGGCGATATTACCGGCAAGTTTAAAATTATAGTTCAGGGGGTAACAGATAAGGGAGTGGTTTATGGTGAAAAAGAAATTACCGTAACAGTAAATAGTAAATAAGAGAGATTTATACTAGCTGTTGGTGTCTCCCTACGGCAGAAATCTAAATATTCAACAATTACTTCAGCACAGACTCTTCGATTCAAAATTTTAACTGATCGGTTAAGCAAAATCTTAATTTATTAACGTATTTGTGACGATTGTAACATTTGTGTTAATTTATGGTTGATACGAGTTAAAATCATCGTTCAATTTGGTTTTTGAGAAGACTAATTTTGGTCTGACTACTAACTAAATCGAATGCAATGACCAAATTAAAGATTACCTTGTTCACTTTGACCATGCTCTGTTTCATGCAGATTTATGGTCAAACGTCGCTCATTAGCGGCAAAATTACCGACGCTTTGGGGCAACCAATCCCAGGTATTTCGGTAAAAATTAAAGGAACCACAATTGGAGCCTCTTCCGATGCGAAGGGGATATTTTCTATTAAAAGTGCAAACCCTGCCACATTGGTTTTTAGTGGAATTGGCTACGCAACAAAAGAATTTGCCTATAGCGGGCAAAGCAACATAACCATTATGTTAAGCGAAGATCAGCAAAACCTGAACGAAATTGTGGTGACTGCATTGGGTGTGAAACGCGATAAGCGAAATTTAACCTACAGCTCGCAAGAGGTAAAAGGCGATCAGATTACCCAGACGAAAGAGCCTAACCTCGTAAATGCATTGGCAGGTAAAGTTTCAGGCGTTCAGATTACCAGTTCATCGGGTACTCCCGGAAGTTCATCGCGTATCGTAATCAGGGGGGCCAACTCTCTTTATGGTAACAACGAGGCTTTGATGGTAATTGATGGTATTCCGGTTAACAACGATGAAACTGGTAACCTCAACACGGGGCCAGGCACCAATCGTATTGCCGATCTTGACCCTAATATTATCGAAAGCATTAACGTGTTAAAAGGTGGTGCAGCAACAGCTTTATATGGATCAGATGGTGCGAAAGGCGTGATTATTATCACCACTAAAGCCGGCAGTTTGAATAAAAAGCCTTCAATTAGTTTTTCTTCTTCTTTTTCAATGGAGAAACCATTGTTGCCGGAGATCCAGAATAAATATTCACTTGGTTCTAATGGGGTGTATTTTGATGGCGTAAATCAAAAAACAAGTACTTCGTGGGGGCAAGAATGGATACCTTAAAAATTAACGGCCAGCCTGCGCAGGTATATGATCAGTCTGATTTATTCTTTAAAACCGGAAAAACATATACCAACACAGTAGCCATAAATGGGGGCGGGGCTTACAACTCTTATTTTCTATCTTATACCAATTTTGCACAGGACGGAACAGTACCAACTTCTTCTTTCGACAGGAACACTGTTTTCGGGAAATTTACTACACAAATTGTAAAAGACCTGAATGTTACTTTCTCCTTAAATTATGCCAATACCAAAAACCGCAGACTGCCTGAAGGTTATGCTTTGGAAAGTCCGGTGTGGACCATTTTTTCTGCCCCGGTTTCTTACAATCTGCAACCTTCGGTAAACCCAGATGGGAGCCAGCGTTTATACCGTTTTTCGCGTAATAATCCTTATTGGGTGCTAGATAATATCAGTAATACATCAGTTGTTAACCGTTTCCTGCCCACGTTTACAGCCGATTATAAACCCTTAAGCTGGTTAACGATTACCGAACGTTTTGGTGCCGATGTTTATGTAGAACAAGGCAAATACACCGAGTCTTTACTGTCAGTTTCTAATCCTAACGGAAGAATTGTAAATAACAATACCAATTTCAGGCAGTATAATAATGATTTGATATTGAATGCCAATAAAAGTTTTGGCGATTTTAATGTCGAAGCCTTATTGGGTAACAACCTCATTTCTACTTATTCGCAAAACGGCTATGCCAATGGTTTGGGGATTACGATTCCGGGCTTTAATAATATCGGCTCGGCTTCGACGGTTAAGTTTACAGAAACCAGTTACCTTACCCGGAAAATGGGCTTTTATCTGCAATCAAATATCGATTATAAAAAATTCATTATCCTGTCTTTAACCGGCAGATACGATGGTACTTCGGTATTGGCTAAAGATAATAGGTTTTATCCTTATGGCTCGGCGGCAACAAGTTTTATTTTCTCTAATTTCTTCTCAAAAGGCCTTTCTGAGGTGATGAATTTTGGAAAGTTAAGGCTTTCTTACAGTACTGTGGGTAATGCAAGTATTGGTCCATATAGCTTACTTACGCCCTACGAATCGCAAACAATTAGAAATACTACCTTTCCTTATCAGGGGCAATCAGGTTTCTTAATCAGCCAAGTACTTAGCGATCCGAACCTGAAAAATGAGCGTATTAACGAGTTTGAAGTTGGATTAGAAACTGGGTTTTTTAAAAACCGTTTAGGCATTGAGCTTACCTATTTCGATAAGCGGACAAAAAATGGCATCATCCCATCGGTGGCTTTGGCACCATCTACAGGTTTTAACGCAACAAGTGTAAATTCTGCAGCCATGCGCAACCGGGGTATTGAGGTGTTGTTAAATGCTAAACCAATTTCGACCCAGGATTTTAGCTGGGATTTAACAATTAACTATAGCAGAATCAGAAACAAAGTACTTTCTATATATAAAGACCTGAAACAGGTTGGTAATGGTTTCACTTTTATTTTTGTTAACCAGCCTTACGGCGTAATTTATGGTACACGATATGCCAGAAATGCAGCAGGTCAATTGCTTACTGATAACGGAGGCCTTCCTTTTGCAGCCGACGAGCAAGGCATTATCGGGGATATTAATCCAGATTGGATGGGCGGTATTGTTAATAATTTCAGGTATAAACAGTTTACGCTTAGTTTCTCTTTTGATATGAAAAAGGGCGGCGATATTCAGAATAACGTAGATGGTTATGGTTATTTCTATGGTACACCTAAAGTTACCGAAGATCGTGGACCACGTGTAGTTGAGGGCGTTAATGCAACGACTGGCTTGCCCAATACAGTTTCAGTTTTAGGACAAGCTTATTATCAGCGTGCCAACAGCGTTCTTGAATCGGTAATCCAGGATGGAACCTATGTGAAATTGCGAAATGTAAGTCTCGGTTATAATGTTAAACCAACTTGGTTGCAAAAAACACCTTTCAAAACTATCGGATTTCAGGTAACCGGCCGGAACCTTTGGATTTATGCACCACACTTTACCGGTGGCGATCCGGAAGTAAGTTCGTTTGGCTCATCAAATGGTTCGCAAGGGATTTATTCGTTCTCAACGCCTACATCAAGATCTCTTGATTTTAGTTTGAAACTTACCTTATAGCCCTAACAATTAGAAAGAAATAACATGAAAAAGATATATTTTATTTTAGGCTTTGCACTGATGGTAGCATTAGCCGGATGCAAAAAATACCTGGAGGTAAATGAAGATCCAAACAGACCGATTGATGTTAAAGAATCGCTGATGTTACCGCCTATACAAATGCTGATTTCGCAAAATATCAATGCATCGGGCGATGGAAATTTAAGTGTGGTGCTGCAGCAATATTTGCAGGTAATGGCACTTAACCAGGTGGCACCAAATTTTGGTACTTACCTGATGTATAACATCGATATGGATGGCGACTGGAATAATGTGTATGTAAGAACATTGAACAACCTTAATTTATTAAAAATTAAAGCTGCTGCCAATGGCAATTCTAATTATGGGGCTATTGCTAAAATTCTTACAGCCTATACCTTGGGTTACGCAACAGATGCCTGGGGTGATCTTCCTTACAGTCAGGCTTTTTTAGGTGTAGGGCAGCCAACCCCGGCATACGATAGTCAGCAGCAGATTTATGTTCAGATTCAAGCTTTACTGGATGACGGAATAGCCGATATTGCGAAAAATGCCGGCCTTAAGCCCGGAAACGACGATTATGTTTACGCAGGGGATATGGCAAGATGGAGAAAACTAGCTTATACTTTAAAAGCACGTTATTACCTGCACCTGAGTAAAGCGCCCGGAAATACAGCTTCTGCGCAGGCACAGCTGGCTTTAACTGCACTAACTAATGGTATGCAAAGCAATGATGATGATGCCAAAATTGCTTTCAGCGGTGCAGCGGGGTCAGAAAATCCATGGCAGCAGAATTTTTTACCGGGCACTACATTTGTGCTTGCTAATACTTTTGTTGATGCTTTTACAACACGGAACGATCCAAGATTAAGCAAAATGGTTAAACCCGCCAAGCAAACCGGTTTATTTATGGGCCGGCAGATTGGATTAGATGAGATTGGAAGTTTAGAGGCTTACTCAATTCCTGCTGATTTTTATGCAGGTGCCAATGCCAATAACTACCTGGTAAATTATACAGAGGCATTATTCATAAAGGCTGAAGCTACACTTGTATTGTCGGGTTTTGCAGGTGCACAACCTTTTTATCAGGATGGTATCAGGCAGCACATGATTAAAGTAGGCGTGAACACAGCTGATATGAATAGCTACATTGCTTCGCGGGGGACACTTAGCAGTACAAATGCACTCCGTTTAATTATTGAAGAAAAGTCGGTTGCGAATTTTCTTAATGCCGAAAATTATACAGACTGGCGCCGTACCGGATTTCCGGCTTTAACCAAAGTGAAGAATGCACTTTCCGAAATACCAAGAAGGGTACTTTACCCAAATACCGAAATTACAGCAAACCCACAGCCACAACAAAAGGCTAAAATTACCGACAGGTTGTGGTGGGATATGAATTAAATAAATACGGTTAGTAAATAGTGATGAGGGTACCCAGGATTGGGTATCCTTTTTTTGTTGTAAAAAAGAAAGCGTCAGTTCTCAAATTGAAAACCGACGCTTTTTATTATTTAATAATCTGTTTTTATTAAAATCTTACGCCAAATGTTAAGAATACATTGTTTCTGTTACTTTTAACATCCGCTACTGGTTCTGAGTAATCATTCAATTCGTAAGGACTTGAGCTGAAATTGTTTTTATAATTCTGATAAGCTAAATCAAAATAGTAATTGTCTACTCTATAGCCAATTCCCCCTGTATAATACTGACCTTGATAGAATTTGTTGTCTCCGCCTTTAATACCGCTTCCATTTACACCGTAACCACCTCTTAAACTAATTTCATTGGTTACTTTCACTTCAGCGCCAAAACGATAGTTAACAGTTTCCTTGTAAGAATTTTTGATAAAATCGTTCGAGCTGTTAATGGTTGAGATATCTGAATTATTATCAGCAGAAAAACGCATCGATGAATAATCAACATAATCAACATCAGCAGATAGTAATGCAGTACCAGCTATAACATAACTTAAACCAGCAGATGCCTTAAGTGGAGTGCGTAAATTGTAACTGAAGGTGTAATATCTACTTGGGTTGTTTGAGTTTGAAGGTGAATTTGTTGCGTTTCCAGCCAGTTTCGCTTGTAAAGTTTCAGAAGTATTATCTTCCAGGTTCATCCATGTTGGTGTTTGGAAATTTAATCCGATCCTCAGTTCATTAACCGGTCTGAAAATCATTCCCAGTTTTAGGTTAAAACCCCCACCTTTTGTTTCTTGATTTCTGAAATGGGTAAGTGAATAATTTTCATTACCAGTATATTGAGGTGGCGTCAAGCTATCATCAAATGTATTAACGATACCTGATTCAGTAAAGGTAGCATCGCTGGTGTACTTTACATTCACGAAACTAGCCGTGGCTCCAATGTAAACCTTGTTGCCAAAATTAAGTGCTCCTGCAACATTAAATTCTGAGGTAGACCCTAAACGTGCCTCATCCCAGTTTTGCTTAAAATTAGCATTGTTATAAGGCTCTGCAGAGTATTGATTTGGAAAAGTTGGTGTATTTTTATTGATTAAATAGCTACTGTATGCATCACCTGCAACAGTATTATTTATCCCTGAACTGTTAGCCTGGTCAACATATGCATCTCTTATTGAGCTGTTTGTATTGGTTCCGTTATAACTGATGTTATTTAAGAAATCATTATTTCTGGTGTAACTTAAACCAAAAACACTGCTAACTAAGCCTTTGCTTACATCGCTACCTTTCATTCTGGCAGCAGGGCTGTAAAAAACTACTCCCAGATTATTCAGGTTAATCTGGTTTTTATTTGCTTTGATGTTATTGCCTAAGAAAGCACTTTGATTGGAAACGCTATTAAATTCTGGTGTAATGCTAAATTCTGATTTGGTAAACAAGCCTAAGCCCGCAGGGTTGGCATTGATAGAACCAATATCTCCACCTACACCAATTTGTGCACCTCCCATACCTTTAAACCTGGCAGAAGAACCGTAATTGGTTTGAGAGAACCGATAAGCATCTGGCGCATAACTTTGGGCGTAAGCCGTTCCCATAGTAGCTACTGTAGCTACTAGTGAAGCTAAAATATATTTTTTCATCTTGTGTGTTTAAAATTGATTAACCTCTTCCTGCTCTTGATGGGCGTGAACCGCCGCCACCACCGCCGCCGCCAGTTGAACCGCCACCGCCGCCACTTGATGGTGGTGGAGAATAACTAGGTCTGCTTTCTGTTCTTGCAGGAGGACTGTAGCTCTCATTCCTTGTCGGTCTGCTGCTTTGAGTTCCTTGTTGAGGTGAATAGTTGTCGTTTCTTGTTGGTCTGCCACTTTGTGCGCCCTGGTTTTGGGTATATCCTCCATTTGCCTGATTTCTAACCGGTCTGCCAGCATTATTATTAGGTGCGTAAGAAATACCACCATTTTGATTAGCTATGCCCGATCTGCCAGGTCTGCCACTGTTTCCAGCGCTGCCTCCATACCTTGGTACACCGCGGTCATCACTTCCTGGTCTTGCTCTATAATTTCCTCTATTCGAATAAACGCCGCCACCACCATAATAGCCGCCACCCCAGCCACCGCCGTAGTATCCGCCGCCGCCCCAACCGTAACGGTCGTAGTAGGAGTTAGGTCCCCACGAGTTCCAGCCCCATGGGTTGTTCCAGCCATAGCCGAAATTACCATAGTAGAATGGGTTGTTCCAGATGCTGCCGTAACCCCAGCCACCGCCGTAGTATCCGCCGCCCCAGCCACTTAAACCGTAACCATTACTCCAACCTAAGCCAATACCCAGGTAGTTTGATGGGCCATAGCTACTGCCATAGTAGTAATTATCGAAATAGGGGTCATAATAGCCCTGAAAGCTGTAACCATTATGAAAACGGTTTATCCTTGATGAGTAATCCATATCATAATAAGGATTACTGGTGCCATAATATTCGTCATATTCCTGGTTGTCATATTGTCCCTGGTTACGCGCCTGTTGTTGGGGTTGAACCTGAACAATTTCTACCTCTCTGGCCTTCGCCACAGAATTATAAACATCATCATTCGACTTGTTCTGAGCCAATTTTGATGTAGAGCATGATGCCACCAGCCCTGCGGCAGCAATCATTACAATGGGTAATAATTTAATTGGTTTCATTGTGTTTATATTTAGTTGTGTGTGTGCATGGGATGTAATGAATATATTCAAATATAACTATTTAATTAGTCGCATAAAACAACAATTAAATAAATGATAATATTTTGTTAAACTTTTGTAGGCATAAATTTATAAATTTGCCATCTAATTTTACAGTTTTTAACACACAAATTACGTTCCAAATACATAAGATGAGCAAAGAAATTACAAGCCGGGAAGCCGATTATTCTCAATGGTATAATGATATTGTATTGAAAGCAGACCTTGCCGAGCACTCAGCTGTGCGCGGATGCATGGTTATTAAGCCCAATGGCTATGCCATATGGGAAAAAATGCAGGCAATACTGGATAAAATGTTTAAGGATACTGGTCACCAGAATGCTTATTTTCCATTATTCATTCCAAAGTCATTTTTCTCGAAGGAAGCTTCTCATGTTGAAGGATTTGCGACAGAATGTGCGGTTGTAACGCACTACCGTTTAAAAAATGACGGAAATGGAAACATCGTAGTGGATGAAACGGCTAAACTGGAAGAAGAGCTGATTGTACGCCCAACTTCAGAAACCATTATCTGGAATACCTACAAAGGCTGGATCCAGTCGTACCGCGATTTGCCTATTTTAATTAACCAATGGGCTAATGTGGTAAGATGGGAAATGCGTACGCGTTTGTTTTTACGTACTGCAGAGTTTTTATGGCAGGAAGGTCACACGGCACACGCTACAGCTGAAGAAGCGATTGAAGAAACGGAACGTATGTTACACGTTTATGCCGATTTTGCCGAAAACTGGCTGGCTGTTCCGGTAATCAGAGGACGTAAATCGCCAAATGAGCGTTTTGCAGGAGCTTTGGATACTTATTGCATTGAAGCATTAATGCAGGATGGTAAGGCACTTCAGGCAGGTACATCGCACTTTTTAGGACAGAACTTTGCAAAAGCCTTTGATGTTAAATTTACAGGTAAAGATGGTAAATTAGATCACGTATGGGCAACTTCATGGGGTGTATCTACCCGTTTAATGGGCGCTTTAATTATGGCGCATAGTGACGATTCAGGTTTAATTATCCCACCAAAACTTGCACCAATCCAGGTAGTAATTGTTCCGATTTATAAAAGTGATGAAGACCTTGCTAAAATCTCGGCATACGTAAATGAGTTAAGCATGCGTTTAAAAGGTATGGGCATTTCAGTAAAATATGATGATAGGGATACGCAACGTCCGGGCTTTAAATTTGCCGATTACGAATTAAAAGGTGTACCTGTTCGTATTGCTATTGGTGGTCGCGATTTAGAGAATAAAACGGTAGAAATTGCCCGCAGAGATACTAAAGTAAAACAAACCGTACCTCAGGAAGGCCTTGATATTTACATTGCTAAATTATTGGAAGACATACAGCAAAGTATGTTTAACAAAGCTTTGGCTTACCGCGATGAGCACATTACAGAAGCCAATTCTTACGAAGAGTTTCAGCAGTTGTTAGATACCAAAGCAGGTTTTATTTCGGCGCACTGGGATGGAACACCAGAAACGGAGCAAAAAATTAAAGAAGAAACAAAAGCAACTATCCGTTGTATTCCTTTAGATAATAAACTGGAAGATGGTGTTTGTATTTATTCGGGCAAACCATCCATACAAAGAGTGTTGTTTGCAAGAGCATATTAGAATAGTTCTGAGTCGTGAGTTTGGAGCCGTGGGTCTCCCTGCCAATGGCCAGAATTAGTCTTGTTTTGTTTTTTGCAATAGTTTAAATTAATCGTTAGTTGGGAATCTCATTATCCTTGCTAACGATTTTAAATTTTAATGTAAAATAGTATCGCGGAAACAGATGTTTTCAAATCTTATTTCGATACTTGTTAATCATCCTAGTTATTAGAAAAAATGAAATTCGCAACTAAAGCTATACACGCGGGTCAGGAGCCTGATCCAACTACAGGTGCAGTAATGACACCGATTTATCAAACGTCAACCTATTGGCAAAAATCGCCCGGTGATAATAAGGGGTACGAATATTCGAGAGGCACAAATCCTACGCGTAAGGCTTTAGAAGATTGTTTGGCTGCTTTAGAAAATGCTAAATATGGTCTGGCTTTTTCGAGTGGGATGGGTGCTACCGATGCAGTATTAAAATTATTGCAGCCAGGTGATGAGGTGATTACCGGAAACGATTTGTATGGAGGATCTTACCGTATTTTTACTAAAATTTATACGAAGTATGGCATTAAGTTCCATTTTCTGGATCTTTCTAAGCCTGAAAACATATTGCCTTACATTAACGATAAAACTAAGCTGGTTTGGATAGAAACACCTACCAACCCAACCATGCAGATTATCGATATTGAAGGGGTAGCTAAAATTACCAAAGAGAAAAATTTAATTCTTACTGTTGATAATACCTTTGCATCGCCATATTTACAAAACCCGATTGATTTGGGCGCTGATATTGTAATGCACTCGGTAACCAAATACATTGGCGGCCACTCTGATGTGGTAATGGGTGCTTTGGTAACCAATAACGAAGCATTGTACAAAGACCTTTGGTTTATATACAATGCCTGTGGAGCAACCCCCGGACCTCAGGATGCTTTTCTGGTTTTAAGGGGGATTAAAACACTTCATTTAAGGATGAAGGCGCATTGCGAAAATGGCGAGCGTATAGCGCGTTATTTAAAAACGCATCCAAAGGTGGATAAGATCTACTGGCCGGGCTTTGAAGACCATCCGAACCATGATGTGGCCAAAAAGCAAATGCGGGGTTTTGGCGGCATGATTTCAATTACCTTGAAAGGTGCCGATTTACAGGAAACTTTTAGGATTTCATCAAATTTTAAAGTATTTACACTGGCTGAGTCGCTCGGTGGAGTAGAATCGCTGATTAACCATCCGGCTACGATGACGCATGGTTCGATACCGAGAGAAGAGCGTGAGAAAGTAGGGGTAACCGATAATCTGTTGCGTTTAAGCGTTGGGGTAGAAGATATCGACGATCTTTTGGAAGATCTGGAACGTGCGTTGGCTTAAAAAATAGAATTCCGTCATCTCGACTTCGCTGCGCTCCGCTCGAAATGACGGTTTTGAAGAGGACTTATCTAAACGTACATCAACTTGCATAATAACCTGCGGGTTTGAAGGCGGTATAAATAAAGTCTGTCATTCCCAATTATTCTTGAACGCCACGCTCACCTGTACTAATTTAATAACATGCAATTCCTCGAACTAAAAAATTTTCTCGATCATAAAGTAGAACAATACAACCGGCCTAATTTTATTGTGAATGATCCGGTTTGTATTCCACATTTGTTTGAAAAAAAACAGGATATCGAAATTGCGGGTTTCTTTGCTGCAGTACTCGCCTGGGGGCAGCGTAAAACCATTATTAATAAATGTAGGGAGTTGCTTAACCGGATGGATAATGCGCCTTACGATTTTGTGCTACATCATAACGATGGGGATCTAAAACGCTTACTGAACTTTAAACACCGCACTTTTAACGATACTGACCTGCTTTATTTTATTTCGTTTTTTAAAATGCACTACAACCATTTTGATAGTTTGGAGCAAGCCTTTGTGCCAAAGCAAGATGTTTTTCTTGATGCATATCTGGAAGTATCTAGTGCAGGAAGCGAACCATTTAATACATCTGGGGTTTGTTTAACAGGTCAGCTGCAGATTTCTATAGAACAATGCCTTAATTATTTCAGGCAGTACTTCTTTTCGTTGGATGATTTTCCATATCGCACGAAAAAGCATATTTCTTCGCCAAAGCAAAAATCAACCTGTAAGCGTTTAAACATGTTTTTAAGGTGGATGGTAAGGGCTGATGATAAAGGCGTTGATTTTGGGCTCTGGGATACATTAAAACCTAAAGATCTGGTTTGCCCTTGCGATGTGCACGTAGACCGGGTGGGACGCCTTCTTGGACTAATTAACCGCAAGCAAACCGATTGGTTAACGGCGGTAGAATTAACCAATCACTTAAAGGAGTTCGATCCCTTAGATCCGGTTAAATACGACTTTGCTTTGTTTGGCCTTGGCGTAGAAAAGGTATTTTGATGTTAAAGTGAGAAAATTCAAAAAAAACCTTCTTTTTTAGAATCAATCTTCCTATTATTACGTAGTGTTTCTACTTTTTAGTGTAGATACTGTCTATTCCAACAGCAATTTCTATGATCGCAGTTAACTTATCTGATGAGGACAGGTGGAAGAAGTACAACAATTTTTCGCCTTTAATCTCCATTTTTAAAAAGTTTCATCCACTCAACGATGAAATTGAAAAACGCATTAACCAGCATACCTTTCCGATTAGCTATAAGAAGAATAAATACCTGGTTTCGCCGGTTGACCGCAATAAATTTCTCTTTTTGATTGTAAAAGGGGTAGTAAGGGGATTTATTAAGGATGGAAATACAGAAATTACCACCTGGATTGCGAAAGAAAATGAAGTGGTGGGAACCATACGTAATTTATGGGTAGAAGGCGATTCGGAAGAGTATTTGCAGGCATTGGAAGACGTAGACTTAATTGCCATCCCACATGTATTATCAGAATACTTGTATGAAAATTTTACTGAGGCCAATATTGTTGGGCGAAAAATGATGGAGCAATATTACCGCTCCGCGGAAGAGCGCGCCTATCTCTGCAGAATCTCTTCAGCTGAAAAAAGATATAAACGATTTTTGGTTTCATTTCCTGATCTTATAAACCGGGTTTCTTTAAAACACATTGCTTCATTTCTGGCGATCAGGCTGGAAACATTGAGCCGGATACGGGCTAAAATCTAAATCAGTTTTATTATTGCTTCCTGGTTTTTACAACTAACGGAATAGAGGATTATAACAAACCTTTATTCCGTTTTTTATTATTAAAATATTTCTTTTTTGCTCTAAAATTGTATTATAAATAATACATGTTAGAACATAGTTGTTGATTATTGTCAAAAAAACATCTTTTTAAACACCCTCATGACTAGATATACAAAATCATATTATCTTTTTTTGTTTACTTTGTAGTATTCAAAAGACAGTTTTTGATTGATTATGTTTGATTAATTTTTGCTTCTCAATCTCCAAAAACAAGATTTTAAATAGTATCTATCCCTTCAAGATTGTTTTGTTTTCAGTGATGACAAACTGATTCGGCTAACATTAACGCAAAGGATTTATTCTTCAGAAACTGCCTTTTAAAAAGATGTTGTGCTCATCGGATGAGAAATTATTAAGTAATAATTACCCTATTATTTCCAGGTGGAAAATGAATAAATTGATACAGCTCCTCTTCTCAGGTTACCTTAAAGAAAATTATCTTAAACTAATGATTTTGTCGTTGTTTTTGATGTTTTCTGCCTCTTCAGTTACTGCACAAACCTATAAAACGCATTATATTGCCCCGGCGCCGTGGCAGTATTGGAGTAGTGCAAACGAAATCATTGTATCTACAAACGTTGCTGGTACTTCGGCAACTGTGAAGAAGAGTGATGGTACTTTAATTACAACATTAACGCCCACACCTGGAGCCCCCGCAGTTTACAGGTTTTCGGGCGATCCGGTTGGATTGGCTAAAAACAGCCTTAATACTATTTTAAATAGCGCAGGGATTATTGTAACCGGTAATAATCCGATTGCTGTAAATGTTAGAAACATTGCTTCTGATGATATTCCGTCAGGATCATATAGCTCAACAAATGATCAGTATATTAAAGGAAATGCATCGCTGTTTAGCTTTGGCGATGCGGCTATTGGTAATACTTTTAGGGTAGGTTACTACCGCGATGGGGATTTGAATGGTGTGGCTGCTTCGGTTTCGACCATCAGACCGGTTTACAGCGTTTTAGCTATCGAGAATAATACCACTGTTAAACTAAATGGTACTGCAATTACCACCTTAAACGCAGGTCAGAGTTATATTTTGCAGGCTGCCATGGGTAGTTTGGTAGAAACATCTGGTCCGGCGGTAATGAATACGGGTATTAATGTAGATGCGCCAGAGGCTTGTGGCGACGGGGCCTACAACCCTGTTCCGCCGGTTAGCTCGCTGGGTAATGAGTATGTGGTAATTAGGGGAAAGGGAAATAAAACGGCCGAACAAACAACTGTAATTGCAACCGAAGCCAATACAAACGTAACCGTAATGAATTTTGATCACAACGGTGTGCTTCAATCTACCAATACTTATAATCTGATTGCCCAGGGCAGTTTTATTACTTTTCCCAATGGTGTAGAAACAGGAACAGGAACGGGTAACGTGCAAGTAGGGGATCCATTTTCGGGATCGAGGATTGTGGCTACAAAAAATGTGGTGGCTTATTCTGGAACTGCAAATCAATGCGAAGTAGATATTGCTACCCTTGCGCCTTTAAATTCGTGCGGGGGCTCGTTAAAAGCAGAAACGGCTAAGTTCAGAGCCAATAATTTAACCGATTTGCCTTATTTTGCTTATCTGGTTACCAAAAGTCCAACTGATAAAATTTACTTAACCACCACTGGTGGTTCTCCAGCTTTTACGAATACGGATATTGAAACCATTTCGGGTGTTGGTACGCGTAGGCAGCTGGGAAGTACCGGGGCGTATGCGGTTGATTTTGATAACACAAATATAGGTAACCCCAGTTCGTTTTTTATCACCAGTAACAGCAGACTTACTGTTGCTATGGTACAATCGGGAGGCGGTTTTTCGATGTCAAACTTTCTTTCTCCGTTTCCGGAGAAAGCTGGTAAACCAACTTATGTACAGTCTGACTGTGCTTCGGCCTTATTGAGTGCCGATCCAAATAGTACGGCTCCATATCAATGGTATTTTAACGGCGTTGCCATAGCAGGAGCCAATTCATCAACCTATCGTGCTGCGGTATCGGGTTCGTATACCATTACTTCGATGCTGGATTGTGGGGTGAGTTCGCAATCCCTACCGGTAACCATTGCTTTATGTAATATTGATTTGGTACTGAATAAAACGGTTGACAATGCATCACCTGCAAAAGGTGCGACAGTTAATTTTACCATTACCGTAAAAAACTCGGATGTAGCATCGGGAGTAGTTTCGGGTACCGGTAATGCAATTGGTGTTTCAGCAACAGATATCCTTCCTTCAGGTTATACTTATGTTTCGAATACAACAACAGCCGGAACAAGCTACGATCCAACAACCGGTTTATGGTCGATTGGAAGTATGGCCTCCGGCCAAACGGTTACATTAACCATAAAGGCCACTGTAAAAAGTTCGGGTAGCTATACGAATACGGCTACAGTAACCGGTCCGCAAAACGATCCGGTACCATCCAATAATACAGCTTCGGCGAGTGTAACCCCGGTTGATATTGTATTAACATCGGGAGCAGGAACAGATGCACAATCGATTTGTGTTGGTGGTACCACCACGGCCATTACTTATTTAATTACCGGAACACCTGTTGTACTGGTTACTGGCTTAGGTGCTTCGGGTTTAACTTATGGTACTACTACATCGGGCGGGAATACCATTTTAACAATTAATAGCGGTACGGTATCAACAGCAGGAACCTACAATTACACCATAACGGCAACTTATGCTTTACCATCTACCACTATTACTACGGCTAATGGATCGATAACGGTGCGCCCGGCGGTAACAACGCCAGTATTTGCTGCAGGTGCTACTTCTACACGTTGCCAGGGAGCTGCTGTGCAAAGTTATCCGGCCACTGCAAATAATACTACTGGAATTACTTACAGCATTAGTCCGGCTAACTCAGGTGTTATTAATGCTTCAACAGGCGAGGTAACCTGGTCGGCTAATTATAATGGAACTGCAACCATTACTGCTGTGGCGGCCAGTCCTTGCGGAAATAAAACCGCAACACATACGGTAACCATTAACTCTACCGGTACTATTTCGGGGGCTGCAACCGTATGTTCAGGATCGAATGGAACATTAACTTTAACAGGTGCACCGGCAACTGTGGTACGTTGGGAATCATCAACAGATAATATCAACTGGACAACTATTGCCAATACTACTGCGACTTTAAACTATACCAACATTGCGGTTACGACTACTTATCGTGCAATTGTTTCGGGCAATGGTTGTACCAACGCCATTTCGGGAACAGCAACTGTAACGGTAAACCCACGCCCGGTAATTGCTAACCAAGCTTACTATATCTGCAAAACGGGCAGCTTTAATTTTAGCCCGGTTGATGTACCAAACGGAACAACTTATACCTGGTCGGCTCCGATAACTTCTTCGGCCAATATTAGCGGAGGAACTGCTGGTACAAGTCAGTTGGCTGTAAATCAAACCCTGAGTAATTCGGGTACTACACTCGAAACTGCTACCTATGCGGTTACACCAACTTATTCGGGATGTGCGGGCAATGCTTTTACCATTACGGTTTATGTAGTGCCAACAATAACAGCGAGCGCTACAGGAACCACTGCCTGCTCGGGTTCAGCATTTAGTGTAACACCGACGAGTAATGTTAGTGGTACAACTTACACCTGGACAGCAGCTTTATTTAACGGAACCGCTACCGGATTTTCTAATCAGGCTTCAGCTGTTTCGGTACCTATTTCTCAGATTTTATCAAATACCTCTGGTGCCGATGCAACAGTTAGGTATACCGTTACGCCAAACTATAATGGTTGTACCGGTGCAACATTTACTTTTGATGTTTTAGTTAGAACTGCAACACCAGCACCAACAGCGAGCAACCAAACTTTCTGTGAAATTGCCAATGCCACTGTAGCCAGCTTAGTAACTACAACCGGAACCAATATAAAATGGTATACACAAGCTACTGGCGGAACCGCTTTGGCTTCAACCACTGCTCTAACGAATGGAACTTATTATGCAAGTCAGACAGCAAACAGCTGCGAGAGTGCAAGCCGCGCACAGATTACGGTAACAATTACTGCAACGCCTGCACCCACAGCGAGCAACCAAACTTTCTGTGAGATTGCCAATGCAACAGTAGCCAGCTTAGTAACTACAGCCGGAACCAATATAAAATGGTATACACAAGCTACTGGCGGAACCGCTTTAGCTTCAACCACTGCTCTAACGAACGGTACTTATTATGCAAGTCAGACAGCAAACAGCTGCGAGAGTGCAAGCCGCGCACAGATTACGGTAACAATTACTGCAACACCTGCACCCACAGCGAGCAACCAAACTTTCTGTGAGATTGCCAATGCCACTGTAGCTAGCTTAGTAACTACAACCGGAACCAATATAAAATGGTATACACAAGCTACTGGCGGAACTGCTTTAGCTTCAACCACTGCTCTAACGAATGGAACTTATTATGCAAGTCAGACAGCAAACAGCTGCGAGAGTGCAAGCCGCGCACAGATTACGGTAACGATTACTGCAACGCCTGCACCAACAGCCAGCAACCAAACTTTTTGTGAAATCTCCAATGCCACTGTAGCCAGCTTAGTAACTACAGCCGGAACCAATATAAAATGGTATACACAAGCTACTGGCGGAACCGCTTTGGCTTCAACCACTGCTCTAACGAATGGAACTTATTATGCAAGTCAGACAGCAAACAGCTGCGAGAGTGCAAGCCGCGCACAGATTACGGTAACAATTACTGCAACGCCTGCACCCACAGCGAGCAACCAAACTTTCTGTGAAATCTCCAATGCAACAGTAGCCAGCTTAGTAACTACAGCCGGAACCAATATAAAATGGTATACACAAGCTACTGGCGGAACCCCTTTGGCTTCAACCACTGCTCTAACGAACGGTACTTATTATGCAAGTCAGACAGCAAACAGCTGCGAGAGTGCAAGCCGAGCACAGATTACGGTAACAATTACTGCAACGCCTGCACCCACAGCGAGCAACCAAACTTTCTGTGAGATTGCCAATGCCACTGTAGCCAGCTTAGTAACTACAACCGGAACCAATATAAAATGGTATACACAAGCTACTGGCGGAACCGCATTGTCTTCAACCACTGCTCTAACGAATGGAACTTACTATGCAAGTCAGACAGCAAACAGCTGCGAGAGTGCAAGCCGTGCACAGATTACGGTAACGATTACTTCAACGCCTGCACCAACAGCCAGCAACCAAACTTTCTGTGAGATTGCCAATGCCACTGTAGCCAGCCTAGTAACTACAACCGGAACCAATATAAAATGGTATTCACAAGCTACTGGGGGAACTGCTTTAGCTTCAACCACTGCTTTAACAAACGGAACTTACTATGCAAGTCAGACAGCAAACAGCTGCGAGAGTGCAAGCCGCGCACAGATTACGGTAACAATTACAGCAACCCCAGCACCCACAGCCAGCACCCAAACTTTTTGTGAAATCTCCAATGCAACAGTAGCCAGCTTAGTAACTACAGCCGGAACCAATATAAAATGGTATACACAAGCTACTGGCGGAACCGCTTTAGCTTCAACCACTGCTCTAACGAACGGTACTTATTATGCAAGTCAGACAGCAAACAGCTGCGAGAGTGCAAGCCGAGCACAGATTACGGTAACAATTACTGCAACGCCAGCGCCAACAGCCAGCAACCAAACTTTCTGTGAGATTGCCAATGCCACTGTAGCCAGCTTAGTAACTACAGCCGGAACCAATATAAAATGGTATACACAAGCTACTGGCGGAACCGCTTTGGCTTCAACCACTGCTCTAACGAATGGAACTTATTATGCAAGTCAGACAGCAAACAGCTGCGAGAGTGCAAGCCGCGCACAGATTACGGTAACAATTACTGCAACGCCAGCGCCAACAGCGAGCAACCAAACTTTCTGTGAGATTGCCAATGCCACTGTAGCCAGCTTAGTAACTACAGCCGGAACCAATATAAAATGGTATACACAAGCTACTGGCGGAACCGCTTTGGCTTCAACCACTGCTCTAACGAATGGAACTTATTATGCAAGTCAGACAGCAAACAGCTGCGAGAGTGCAAGCCGCGCACAGATTACGGTAACGATTACTGCAACGCCAGCGCCAACAGCGAGCAACCAAACTTTCTGTGAGATTGCCAATGCCACTGTAGCCAGCTTAGTAACTACAGCCGGAACCAATATAAAATGGTATACACAAGCTACTGGCGGAACCGCTTTGGCTTCAACCACTGCTCTAACGAATGGAACTTATTATGCAAGTCAGACAGCAAACAGCTGCGAGAGTGCAAGCCGAGCACAGATTACGGTAACAATTACTGCAACGCCAGCGCCAACAGCGAGCAACCAAACTTTCTGTGAGATTGCCAATGCCACTGTAGCCAGCTTAGTAACTACAGCCGGAACCAATATAAAATGGTATACACAAGCTACTGGCGGAATCGCTTTGGCTTCAACCACTGCTCTAACGAATGGAACTTATTATGCAAGTCAGACAGCAAACAGCTGCGAGAGTGCAAGCCGCGCACAGATTACGGTAACGATTACTGCAACGCCAGCGCCAACAGCGAGCAACCAAACTTTCTGTGAGATTGCCAATGCCACTGTAGCCAGCTTAGTAACTACAGCCGGAACCAATATAAAATGGTATACACAAGCTACTGGCGGAACCGCTTTGGCTTCAACCACTGCTCTAACGAATGGAACTTATTATGCAAGTCAGACAGCAAACAGCTGCGAGAGTGCAAGCCGCGCACAGATTACGGTAACAATTACTGCAACGCCAGCGCCAACAGCGAGCAACCAAGCTTTCTGTGAAATTGCCAATGCCACTGTAGCCAGCTTAGTAACTACAACCGGAACCAATATAAAATGGTATTCACAAGCTACTGGGGGAACTGCTTTAGCTTCAACCACTGCTCTAACGAACGGTACTTATTATGCAAGTCAGACAGCAAACAGCTGCGAGAGTGCAAGCCGCGCACAGATTACGGTAACAATTACTGCAACGCCTGCACCCACAGCGAGCAACCAAACTTTCTGTGAGATTGCCAATGCCACTGTAGCCAGCTTAGTAACTACAGCCGGAACCAATATAAAATGGTATACACAAGCTACTGGCGGAACCGCTTTGGCTTCAACCACTGCTCTAACGAATGGAACTTATTATGCAAGTCAGACAGCAAACAGCTGCGAGAGTGCAAGCCGCGCACAGATTACGGTAACAATTACTGCAACGCCAGCGCCAACAGCGAGCAACCAAGCTTTCTGTGAGATTGCCAATGCCACTGTAGCCAGCTTAGTAACTACAACCGGAACCAATATAAAATGGTATTCACAAGCTACTGGGGGAACTGCTTTAGCTTCAACCACTGCTCTAACGAACGGTACTTATTATGCAAGTCAGACAGCAAACAGCTGCGAGAGTGCAAGCCGCGCACAGATTACGGTAACAATTACTGCAACGCCTGCACCCACAGCGAGCAACCAAACTTTCTGTGAGATTGCCAATGCCACTGTAGCCAGCTTAGTAACTACAACCGGAACCAATATAAAATGGTATTCACAAGCTACAGGGGGAACTGCTTTAGTTTCAACCACTGCTCTAACGAACGGTACTTACTATGCAAGTCAGACAGCAAACAGCTGCGAGAGTGCAAGCCGTGCACAGATTACTGTAACGATCTATCAAACACCAAAAGGATTTAATGATACTAAAACAGTTGATTGTACTGGTAGTTTCAGCTATAATCTTCAAACTGCAAATATTGATAATACAGCCAATGGTGGAAATGCTGTGCCTGCATCATTTACCTGGACTGTCAATTCAAACAGCAATGTAAGTGGAGCTGCAAGTGGAACGGGAAATACGATCAATCAAACTCTAATTAATACCAGCAATGCAGCTCAAACCATAACCTATACCGTAACGCCGAAAGCTACGGTAGCCGGAGCATGCGTTGGAAACCCTTTTACTATTACCGTAAATATTCCGGTTTGTTCATCAATTTCGATCGCAAAAGTAGCGGATGTAGCTACTGTTAATCAAGCTGGAAATACAATTCACTATACAGTAACAGTAGCCAATACCGGAAACGCAAGTCAAACCAATGTGGTTGTTAGCGACCCGTTATTGGGTGGAACTTTAAGCAATCCGGTTAAAACAGGAAATGCTGATAATATTTTAGAAAAAGGGGAGAGCTGGACTTATAGCGGATCTTATAATATAGTTCAGGCTGATTTGGATAACAATGGTAAACCAGTTAATAATTCTGGAAAAATTACCAATACAGCAAGTGTTCAAACCACAGAGTTGCCAACGGCGAAAACAGCTACAGCAGATGTTAGTATTACGCTATCGCCAGCCATTACTTTAGTTAAAACCGGTACCCTTAACCTGAATGGAAATACCATTGGCTATTCTTTTACGGTTAAAAATACAGGTAACGTTACACTTAATAATCTGGTTATAACCGATAGTAAAGTTACCGCGCCGATTACATTAGCTGCCACAACTTTAGCTCCAGGGGCCAGTACAACTGCTAACGCAAGCTACACAATCTCTGCTGCAGAGAAAACATCGGGTTCGGTAAGCAATACAGCAACAGTTACCGGAAAAAATCCTTCGAATGGCAATGTAACTGATGTTTCCGGTACAACAGCAACCAACGATACACCGACAGTAACTGCTACAGGTGTTTATGCGGCTGATGATGAAGGAACCTTAAACGCGGTAAGTGGTGGTGTTGCAGTTGCTAATGTTTTAGTGAACGACAAGCTGAACGGAAATCAGGCTACCTTAACGAATGTAACCATTACTCAGATATCGAGCAGTAATCCGAATGTTTCAATCGATCCGGCAACCGGAGAGGTGAAAGTACTTCCAGGCACACCTGTGGGTGATTATACTTTGGTTTATCAGATTGAGGACAAAGCAAATCCTGGAAATTTAAAACAAGCAACAGTTACAGTTCATTTGGTAAGTGGAGCGATAATAGCAGTAAACGACAATGGAACGGCAAACTCAGTAACTGGCGGAACAGCAGTAGCTAACGTGTTAGCTAACGATACTTATAACGGTACTGCAACTGCTCCAACCCTGGCTGATGTAACCATTACTATCGGCACTAACGACAGCAACGGAAAAGTAACACTTGATCCAGCAACTGGAGAAGTTAAAGTTGCTGCGAACACTCCGGCTGCTGTTTATACCTTAACTTATACCATCACCGATAAACTGGACGCGAGCAAAACTTCTACTGCAACAGTAAAAGTAACGGTAGCTTCGGGTGCAATATTGGCCAAAGACGATGCCGGTTCGGCAAACTCAGTAACCGGTGGAACAGCGGTTGCGAATGTTTTGGCGAACGATACTTACAATGGTACCGCAACTGCCCCAACTTTGGCAGATGTAACCATTACCAACGGCACTAACAATAGCAACGGAAAAGTAACGCTGGATCCTGCAACAGGTGCAGTGAGCGTAGCAGCAAACACTCCGGCTAGTGTTTATACCTTAACTTATACCATCACCGATAAACTGGATGCAAGCAAAACTTCTACTGCAACAGTAAAAGTAACGGTAGCTTCTGGCGCAATCCTTGCTAAAGACGATGCTGGTTCAGCAAACTCAGTAACTGGTGGAACAGCGGTTGCGAACGTACTCTCAAACGATACTTACAACGGTACTGTAACTGCGCCAACTTTAGCAGATGTAACGATCACCAATGGTACTAACGATAGCAACGGCAAAGTAACACTCGATCCTGCAACAGGCGCAGTGAGTGTTGCAGCAAACACTCCGGCGGGTGTTTATACTTTAACGTATACCATCACCGATAAACTGGATGCGACTAAAACTTCGACTGCAACAGTAAAAGTAACAGTGGCTTCAGGTGCGATATTGGCTAAAGATGATACAGGTGCAGTAAACTCGGTAACCGGCGGAACTGCAGTGGCTAATGTATTAGCGAACGATACCTACAATGGTACTGCAACTGCCCCAACTTTAACAGATGTAACCATTACCAATGGTACTAATGATAGCAATGGAAAAGTAACGCTTGATCCAACAACTGGAGAAGTTAAAGTTGCTGCGAATACTCCGGCTGCTGTTTATACCTTAACTTACACCATCACCGATAAACTGGATGCGACTAAAACTTCTACTGCAACAGTAAAAGTAACAGTGGCTTCAGGAACGCTGACAGCAAAAGACGATGCAGGTACAGTAAACTCGGTAACTGGTGGAACAGCGGTTGCGAACGTTCTTTCGAACGATACTTACAATGGTACTGCAACTGCGCCAACTTTAGCAGATGTAACCATCACCAACGGCACTAACGATAGCAACGGAAAAGTAACGCTGGATCCTGCAACAGGTGCAGTGAGCGTAGCAGCAAACACTCCGGCCGGCGTTTATACCTTAACCTATACCATCACCGATAAACTGGATGCAAGCAAAACTTCTACTGCAACAGTAAAAGTAACAGTGGCTTCAGGAACGCTGACTGCTAAAGACGACGCAGGTTCAGCCAACTCGGTAACTGGCGGAACGGCAGTTGCTAATGTTTTGGCAAACGATACATATAATGGTACTGCAACTGCACCAACTTTGGCAGATGTAACCATCACCAATGGTACAAATGACAGCAACGGAAAAGTAACACTGGATCCTGCAACAGGCGCAGTGAGTGTTGCAGCAAACACTCCGGCGGGTGTTTATACTTTAACGTATACCATCACCGATAAACTGGATGCGACTAAAACTTCTACTGCAACAGTAAAAGTAACAGTGGCTTCAGGAACGCTGACAGCCAAAGACGATGCAGGTACAGCAAACTCTGTAACTGGTGGAACGGCTGTAACGAACGTTTTGGCGAATGACAATTATAATGGTACCACAACTGCACCAACTTTAGCAGATGTAACCATCACCAACGGTACAAATGATAGCAACGGAAAAGTAACACTCGATCCTGCAACAGGTGCAGTGAGCGTAGCAGCAAATACTCCGGCTGGCGTTTATACCTTAACTTATACCATCACCGATAAACTGGATGCAAGCAAAACTTCGACTGCAACAGTAAAAGTAACGGTAGCTTCTGGTGCGATATTGGCTAAAGATGATGCAGGATCTGCAAATTCTGTGACTGGTGGAACAGCTGTTACAAACGTATTAGCGAACGACAATTATAATGGCACTACAACTGCACCAACTTTGGCTGATGTAACCATTACCAACGGTACAAATGACAGCAACGGAAAAGTAACACTGGATCCAACAACTGGTGAAGTTAAAGTTGCTGCGAATACTCCAGCTGGCGTTTATACCTTAACTTATACCATTACCGATAAACTGGATGCAAGCAAAACTTCTACTGCAACAGTAAAAGTAACAGTGGCTTCAGGAACACTGACAGCAAAAGACGATGCAGGTACAGCAAACTCGGTAACTGGTGGAACAGCAGTAGCTAATGTTTTGGCAAACGATATATATAATGGTACTGCAACTGCTCCAACTTTGGCAGAAGTAACCATTACTAACGGAACTAATGACAGCAATGGAAAAGTAAAACTGGATCCTGCTACAGGCGCAGTGAGCGTTGCTGCGAATACCCCGGCTGGTGTTTACACTTTAACCTATACAATAACCGATAAACTGGACGCTTCGAAAACTTCTACTGCAACAGTAAAAGTAACGGTAGCTTCGGGAACTTTAACGGCTAAAGATGATTCAGGTTCAGCGAACTCGGTAACGGGTGGAACAGCGGTAACAAACGTACTTTCAAACGATACTTATAATGGCACCACTTCAGCACCAACTTTAGCAGATGTAACCATTACCAATGGTACAAATGATAGCAACGGAAAAGTAACACTTGATCCTGCAACAGGAGCGGTAAGCGTAGCAGCGAATACTCCGGCTGCTGTTTATACCCTGACTTATACCATTACCGATAAACTGGATGCGACTAAAACTTCTACTGCAACAGTAAAAGTAACAGTAGCTTCGGGAACGCTGACGGCTAAAGACGATGCTGGTTCGGCAAACTCGGTAACTGGCGGAACGGCAGTAGCGAACGTACTTTCGAACGATACTTACAATGGTACTATAACTGCACCAACTTTGGCAGATGTAACCATTACCAACGGAACTAACGACAGTAACGGAAAAGTAACACTTGATCCAACAACTGGAGAAGTTAAAGTTGCAGCGAATACTCCGGCTGCTGTTTATACACTGACTTACACCATTACCGATAAACTGGATGCAACTAAAACCTCAACTGCTACGGTTAAAGTAACGGTAGCTTCGGGTGCGATATTGGCTAAAGATGATGCTGGTTCGGCAAACTCGGTAACTGGTGGAACAGCAGTAGCAAATGTTTTGGCGAACGATACTTATAATGGTACTACAGCTGCCCCAACTTTGGCAGATGTAACCATCACCAATGGTACAAATGATAGCAACGGAAAAGTAACACTCGATCCTGCAACAGGCGCAGTGAGTGTTGCAGCGAATACTCCAGCTGGCGTTTACACCTTAACTTACACCATCACCGATAAACTGGATGCGACCAAAACTTCTACTGCAACAGTAAAAGTAACGGTAGCTTCGGGTGCGATATTGGCTAAAGATGATGCTGGTTCGGCAAACTCCGTAACTGGCGGAACAGCAGTAGCGAACGTACTTTCGAACGATACTTACAACGGTACCACAACAGCACCAACTTTAGCAGATGTAACCATTACCAACGGAACTAACGACAGCAACGGAAAAGTAACACTCGATCCTGCAACAGGATCGGTTAGCGTAGCAGCGAATACTCCGGCAGGTGTTTACACCTTAACTTACACCATCACCGATAAACTGGATGCAACTAAAACCTCAACTGCTACGGTTAAAGTAACGGTAGCTTCGGGTGCGATATTGGCTAAAGATGATGCTGGTTCGGCAAACTCGGTAACTGGTGGAACAGCAGTAGCAAATGTTTTGGCGAACGATACTTATAATGGTACTACAACTGCCCCAACTTTGGCAGATGTAACCATCACCAATGGTACAAATGATAGCAACGGAAAAGTAACACTCGATCCTGCAACAGGCGCAGTGAGTATTGCAGCGAACACCCCAGCTGGTGTTTATACCTTAACGTATACCATCACCGATAAACTGGATGCAAGCAAAACTTCTACTGCAACAGTAAAAGTAACGGTAGCTTCTGGTGCGATATTAGCCAAAGATGATGCTGGTACAGCTAACTCAGTAACTGGTGGAACAGCTATTGCGAATGTACTTTCGAACGATACTTACAACGGTACCACAACCGCGCCAACTTTAGCAGATGTAACCATTACCAATGGTACAAATGATAGCAATGGAAAAGTAACACTCGATCCTGCAACAGGTGCAGTGAGTGTTGCAGCGAATTCTGCCGCTGGTGTTTATACCTTAACGTATACCATTACCGATAAACTGGATGCGACTAAAACCTCTACTGCAATAGTAAAAGTAACGGTAGCTTCGGGAACGCTTACAGCAAAAGACGATACGGGAAGTGTTAATGGTTTAGTAGGAGGGACTCCAGTGGCGAACGTATTAGCAAATGATACTTATAATGGAACAACTGCTGCCCCTGGATTAAGTGATGTTACACTTAGTCAGGTTTCAACAACTAATCCGAACGTTACACTTAATACAACAACCGGAGAGGTTAATGTTAAACCTAATACCCCGGCAGGCGTTTACACGATAGTTTACGAAATTGCAGATAAATTAGATACTACTCAAACAAGGCAAGCTACAGTAACCATTACAGTTACTGCACCAGCAATCGTTGCTACAAACGATGCTGGCAATGCAAACGGCTTTACCGGTGGCACAGCAGTAGAAAATGTATTGGTGAACGATACTTATAATGGTAATCCTGCAACTTTGGCTGATGTTAAATTAACCCAGGTTTCGAGCAGCAATACTAATGTAAGTTTAAATGTGACCACTGGAAAAGTGAATGTAGCACCAAACACGCCTGCCGGAACCTATACTTTGGTTTACCAGATCGAAGATAAACTGAACCCTGGTCAAACTAAAACAGCCACAGTAACCATTACCGTTGGTACAGGTGCAATTTTAGCAAAAGATGATGCCGGTACCGTTAATGGATTTACAGGAGGTACTGCAGTCGCCGATATTTTAGTGAACGACCTTTATAATGCAGTTTCGACCGCAACAACCGGAACCGTTTCAATCACCCAAAATTCAACTGATAACCCGAATATCAACATCGATGTTGCCAGCGGAAAAGTAAATGTAGCAGCTAAAACACTTCCTGGAGTGTACAACCTGACCTATACCATTACCGATAAACTGGATGCGACCAAGACTTCTACAGCTAAAGTTGTGGTTACCATTCCGGATTGGAGCAGCGATCTTCAGATCAGCAAAACAGCTAATGTTAGCGGTGTAGAAACCAGCGGAAATATCAGCTATACCATTAAAATCAAAAACAATGGTCCGGCTACCGTTTTAAGCGGCAAATCGATAGGGGTAACAGAAAACCTTCCAGCCGGACTTGAAAATATTACCTACGCAGCTACAGGCGGTGTTTACAGTGCAACTGGAAATACCTTTACCTTATCGGCCGATTTATTGACTGGCGATGAAGTAAGTTTAATAGTGAATGGGAAAGTAGCAGCAGGCTATGCAGGTTCGGCACTGGTTAATCAGGTATCTTTAACCGCACCTTACGGAACAAACGATCCTGAAAATGCCAATAACCAATCTTCGGTAACTACGCCTTTATTAAAAGGTGGTATAGCACTGGTTAAAACTGGTACCTTAAGCGCCGATGGAAACCAGATTACCTATACTTTCACCGTTACCAATACCGGCGATGTAACCATTAATGATATTGTACTGGTAGATAGTAAGCTAGCCCTCACCAAAACCTTACCTGGTACTTTGGCGGCGGGTGCAAGCTTAACCTATAATGAAGTTTATACCCTTACACAGAGTGATAAAGATGCCGGAAAAGTAAGCAATACGGCTTCGGTAACAGCAAAAACACCTGCTGGAAATTCCGTAACTGATATTTCGGGTAGCGGAAGAAGTAACGATACACCAACTGAAACACCAGTAGTGAGTACTCCATCGTTTACCTTTACCAAAGTTGCCACTTCAGTAGGTACAAAGGCTGGCGAATCAATCGATTATACCTTCACCATTACCAATACCGGTAGCACTACATTGAGTAATCTGGTATTGAGCGATGCAGCGGCAAATGTAGGTAGCATACAGCCGGCAAGCATTGCAACGTTGGCACCGGGAGCAAGTATTAATGCTGTGGCTAAACATACCTTAACACAAAGTGAGATCAATTCAGGTAGCTTTACCAACCAGGCTACTGTAAAAGTTACCGATAGTAAAGGCAATACGATTACCCAATTATCAGATGATCCGGCTACTACCACGCCTAACGATCCTACTGTAACGAAGATAGTTCCTTCGCCTGCTTATACTTTAACCAAGGCCGCTGCAAATACAGCAACCAAAGCCGGCGACGTAATTAATTATAACATTACTTTCAAAAATACAGGTAATGTAACATTAACCGATATTGCTTTAACAGATGCAAATGCCGATGCCGGAAGTTTAACACCTGCCAATATCACCCGCGTATTACCGGGCGAAACGGTGAGCATTAGCGCTAAACATTCGGTAAAACAAAGTGATGTAAATGCAGGTGGTTTTAGTAATCAGGTAAATGCAACGGCTAAAGATCCCCAGGGAAATACTTTAACCAAAGTGTCTGATAATCCGGCTACACCTGCTGCCGATGATGCTACTTTCTCGCCAATTATTGCCGATCCATCTGTAAGGTTTACCAAATTGGTAGCCAGCGGTGCCGGTGTAATCAAGGTGATTGAGTACAGCATCCAGGTAACCAATACCGGTAACATTACCTTAACCAATATCGTAGTAACCGATCCTGGTGCTGATGCGGGTAGTATTACGCCTGCGGTTATTGCCAAATTAGAGCCAGCAGAAACAGCTATGATCCTGGCGCGACATACGTTAACCCAGCCTGAAATCGATTACGGAAAATTTGTAAACCAGGCCAGTTTAACGGCTAATTATGGTGTGGGCAACAAGCTGGCCAAAGTTTCTGATAATCCTAAAACTATAGCTCCGGATGATCCTACAGTTTACATTATTCCAGAAGCCCCAGGTTTAACTTTGGTTAAAACAGGTGCCCTAAGTGCTGATGGCAATACGGTTTCTTATACATTCACAGCAAAAAATACCGGTAATGTTACTTTAAGCAACTTTAACCTGGTTGATGCTAAAATCCCTTCAACGGTTACTTTCACACCAGCAAGTATTGCGCCTGGTGAAACTGCTGTAGCAACCGTAGTGTACACCATTACCCAGGCCGAGAAAAATGTAAGTTCGGTTAGCAATACTGCCACACTTACGGCAAGTACTCCGGCAGGGAATAAGGTTACCGATATTTCGGGAACGGCTGAAGATAACGACAGTCCGACAGTTTTAGAACTACCGCGCATTGCCAGTGCCAAAACAGTTACTGATGCTAATAATAATGGCAAAGCCGAGCCTAACGAAGTATTAACCTACAGCATTGTGGTACGCAATAACGGTACTACAAACCGCACCGGTGTTAAAATTACTGATCAGATACCGGCCAATACCACTTATGTAAATGCAAGTGCCGATAAAGGTGCTGTGTTGGCAGGTAATGTATTAACGTGGACCAACCTAAGCATACCAGCTAACGGACAGGTAGTGGTAACTTTCAAGGTGACTGTTGATGCAGCCCTTCCTTCAGGCGTTTTAAATATCAATAACATTGCAACAGTGGTTGATCCGGCCAATATTGCATCTCCATTAAATCCGGCAGTTGCTATTCCAACCGAAGGCAAGTTAGAAGGCAGTAAATCGGTAGCCGATAACAAAGGAAATAAAGATGGTAAGGCACAGGCAAACGAAATATTAACTTATGCCTTGCAGGTGCGCAATACTGGTGGCTCGGCATTAAACGGGGTAACCATTACTGATGAGCTTCCGGCAGGTTTAACCTACGTACCAGGCTCGGTTTCTGGTTATGGAACGGTAACAGGCAACAGCCTGAAATGGACCATCAACATGCAACCTAATTCGAGCACAGTGCTCACCTTCGATGCTAAAGTTACACCAGATGTAAATAGCTATAATACCATTAAAAACGTAGCGACAATGACTGCTCCAAACGGAACAGTGATTAAGCCTGAGGTAATTATGGATGTAGATAAATCGGCCGATCTGGTAATCACCAAAGAACTGATGACCAAAGGCGAAATCAGGACCGGATCTGATGTAACCTATAAAATTACCGTAACCAATAAAGGAGCAAATAAGGCTACCGGTGTTACTGTTACCGATAGGTTAACAACGCTTATCGATGCGCCAAAAGAGATTACCGTAACCGTGGGTACTACGACTTACAGTACCACAACCCGCGATTTTGTATGGTTGGTTGGCAGTCTGGATTTAAACCAGTCGGCAACCTTAACCTTCAAATCACGTACACTGGCTACAGGTATATTGAATAATAGTGCAACGGTAAAAGCCGATCAGCCCGATCCGGTAATGAACAACAATACTGTACTTGCAGACGCAGCAACTATTTCGGGTGATGATTTACTTATCCCGAACCTGTTTACGCCAAACGGAGATGGTAACAACGATACTTTCGAGATCAACGGATTGGCCAATTTTGCCGAAAACGAACTGACTATTGTTAATCGCTGGGGTAATGAAGTTTACCGCGCCAAAGGTTACCAGAATAACTGGACAGGTGAGGGGCTGAATGAGGGTACTTATTACTATTTATTACGCGTACGTAAGTCGGGCAGCAGCGAACTGAAAGTGTTTAAAGGTTACATTACTTTAATCAGGGCATTTAAGAATTAATACGAAAGGGAATGATGAAGAAATTAATAAAATTAATAGCAGGTTCGTTCATGTTGCTTTCGCAGGGTGTATTTGCCCAGCAAGATGCCCAGTACAGCCAATACATGTTTAATGGTATATACATTAATCCGGCTTATGCGGGTTATAAAGAAGTGTTAAATGTGCATAGCTTTTACCGTAGCCAGTGGACGGGTATTACAGGTGCACCCCGAAGCATGTCGCTGGCAGTTGATGCCATTGCCAATAGTGGCAATGTAGGTTTAGCTTTGCAAATAGCAAGCGATAAACTGGGCGCACAGAATAACCTGAGCATTTACGGCAACTATGCTTACCGCATTAGGCTGAACGATGATGGCAGCTCTCGCCTGGCCTTAGGTTTTGGTGTAGGCATGGCGCAGTTGGGTATAGATGGTTCGATGCTTAATCCCAACAATCCGGAACCTAACCAACCGGTAGGCATGCAGAGTACCATTGTACCCGATGCAAGGGCAGGCGTGTATTTTGCCAACGATAAATACTACGCTGGTTTTTCGGCCGATAACCTGATTGCCACTTATATCGATATCGATCGTTATGCTTTTATTCCACAGCCCAAACCACACTATTATTTAACAGCAGGCGCATTGTTTCCGCTTAACGAAAATTTTCAGATCAAGCCTTCTTTTTTATTGAAAGACGATCGAGGTGGGCCAACCAGCTTAGATGTAAACGCCTTTTTAATGATCAAAGATTTTATCTGGATTGGGGGCTCTTACCGTACAGGAGTTAAATTGTATGATAAAAGTTACCTTCAGAAAGATCTTACGCCACGCAACTCTGCGGTTGCAGCTATACAGATCTTTCCTTCAGAAAAATTAAGAATAGGTTATGGTTACGATTTCTCTATTGGCCCTTTACAAGGCTATAGCGGCGGTACTCATGAGGTTTCTATTGCCTATTCTTTTATCAGGCAAAACATCAGATTGGCAACCCCAAGGGTGTTCTAGACAAAATAACTTAATTGTGTATAATAATATTTACACTTTTAGACAAAAAATAACTTACATTAGCGTACAAAAAAATAACTTTTTATTAACTTGCAGAATATTATAAAAACAATGAAAACAAAAAATGCTGTTAGCGGCTTCACTGTGCTTATTGCCGATGATCATGAGATCATTCGTCGCGGCTTAAAAGGTTTAATATCAGACTTTTGGCCGGGTGTCGAAATTATTCATGCATCAACCCTCGAGCAGGCGCTTGTTGAGGCAGAGAAATCGCCAAGTTTAATTATCATTGATGTAAACTTGCCAGGCGGTAACAACCTTAAAGTAATCGATCAACTTAAATTGGTTCAGCCAAATGCAAAAATTCTAGTATTTTCTTCATTAAACGAGAATATTTATGCCGTTCCATATTTAAAATCGGGTGCATCAGGTTATTTAACTAAAAATGCTGAAGAATCAGAAATTGTGATTGCGATTACCACAATTCTGGCTGGTAGCCGTTACTCGAGCAGAAACGTTAAAGAAAATATGTTCAATAGCATATTGGGTAACGATGCCGATAATCCGTTTACTAAACTTTCGGGCAGAGAACTTGAAGTAGCAGAGCTTTTAACCAAAGGCATTGGTGTATTAGAGATCTCTAACCAGTTAAATCTTCAAATGGGTACAGTAAGTACGTATAAATTGAGGCTTTTCCAAAAATTAAAAATAAAGAGCATCATCGAACTTGCCGAAAAAATGAGCATTTACGAAAGATAAAAAGAGTATTTTACTCTTTTTATCTTTCTCTGTTTTTATTTTTGGTGCCCAATCCGCTTTCTCCCGATTCGTTGCGAGTGGAGCCTGCCTGTCCAAACTTATCCGATGAGCCAGCTCCATTTTGATCAAAAGATGCTTTTTCTTTTGAAGTCCCTTTTATTTTTTCTTTATTTTCTTTCCGGTGAGTATTCATGATTCTATGTATTTGTCTGCAATAGAAACATTTTAAAACAAGCGAAGGTTTTGTTTGATGATTATATCTTTTTATTTAGCCACGTCAACTCATTAAGACCTCAAAGCATGCAATTGATAGTCTTGATATTGTGTAATTTATTGTGAATAGAGGAGCACAATTTTAATACAAATTTTAAGTTTATTATACACAAAATGGTGTATGGCTTTACTTTCTCTACATAAGCGTTTAGCCGCAAACTTTCCAAATATTTTAAGATTGTACAGTAGTTTTCTTCCGAAGTAGGTTTAATAACCATCAGTTAGATAGCGGTATAGCTTCAGGTTGTACACTAGTAGTTGATCCAGATCAATAATTTATAAATAATCCGATTTACAGAACTCCGTTTAGGCACAATTAGACCATGATTTTTTTTGATAAAAATCAAAATATAATTTTTTGTAGGATTAATTGTACGATTTTCTCTGTTAAGGTAAAAAACGTGATACTTAATAATATATCTTTGCAGCTGATTGAAGCAATGAGTAAAAATTTATTATATTCTTAAAACCACAGGTTTTAAGAATACGTAAGTATGGGAATGTGGAATAGCACGAAATAAATTTATTGCAACAGTGCTCTTTCAATTATGACGATCATCTCCCGTGTATGAATAAAAATTTACCTTCTCATTCCTTGTGCCTTTCTTTGTCTAAAACTTTTGTTTTTTTTAAACCACTGGCAAGCCGTTTTAGTCGCTTTTTAGTTTTCTTAATGTTGTTTTTGCTTGCCAATATTGGCTTAACGAAAGCACAAACTTATAAAACCCATTATATTGCTCCGGCTCCTTGGCAATACTGGAGCCAGGCCAACGAGCTGGTGGTTACCACCAACACATCGGGAACGTCGGTAACGGTAAAGAAAAGTGATGGAACGCTGGTTACTACGCTTACGCCAACGCCAACAGCACCTGCTGTGTATCGCTTCGTAGGGAATCCAAATACAGTTTCGGCCAATGCCTTAAATACCATATTAAACGATCGTGGAATTATTGTAGAAGGTAATAATCCGATTACGGTAAACATCCGGAATGTGGCTTCTGATGCCTACACTGATGCCAATATTAAAGGAAATTCGGCGCTATTCAGTTTTGGAGATGCGGCTATTGGTACTTCTTTCAGGGTAGGTTATTACAGGGATGGCTTAAGTAATGTGGTGTACAGTGTAATGGCTGTTGAAAATAATACCACTGTGAAATTAAACGGAACGGCTATCACTACTTTAAATGTTGGACAAAGTTATATTTTTCAAACTCCCATTGGTGGATTAGTAGAAAGTTCGGCTCCTGTAGTGATGAATTCGGGCTCTAATTTAGATGCACCTGCAGGCTGCGGCGATGGTGTTTTTAACCCGGTACCACCTGTTACCTCTTTGGGGAGCGAGTACCTGGTAATTAGAAGTGCAGGTAATTCTACTGCAGAGCAGACCACAATTGTGGCTACACAAGCGAACACCACTTTAACCGTAACCAATTATAATGCTAATGGTACTTTAACCTCAACAAATACTTATAATTTAGTTGCGGCGGGTAGTTTTGTAACCATCGTTAACGGTGTTTCAGGAAGTCAATACAGTACATCAAGGATTTTGGCAACTAAGAATGTAGTAGCCTATTCAGGTACAGCAGATGGATGTGAGGTAGATATGCTTACATTGGCTCCGGTAACGTCATGTGGAGGTAGTTTGGTGGCCAAAACCTATAAATTTAGGGGCAGTGGTGGGGGAGATTTGCCATATTTTGGCTATATCACCACTAAGAGTGCAACCGATAAGGTATTTTTAACCACAACTGGTGGTACTACCAATTATACCAATACCGACTTAGAATCGATTGCAGGTGTTGGCGTAAGGCGACAACTGGGAAGTACCGGGAATTATATTATCGATTTTACCAATACGAACATTGGTACACCGGCAGCCTTAACCTTTACAAGTGCTACCAGGATGAACATTGCCATGGTACAAAGTGGTGGTGGTTATTCCATGTCTAATTTTATTACACCTTTGCCCGAGCAGGCGCTGAAACCAACCCTAACCCAACCAACTTGTAGTAGTGCAACCTTAACTGCCGATCCCTCGGGCGTTGCGCCATTCCAATGGTACTTTAATGGGGTTGCAATTGCTGGTGCAACCGGGAATAGTTATACCCCAACCGAATCAGGAACATATACCATTACCTCGCGACTAAGTTGTGGTACAAGTGCACAATCTTTACCTGTAACCGTAGCTTTATGTAATGTTGACAGGGCAATTACCAAAACAGTAGATAATTCAACTCCTGCAGTAAACGGATCAATAAAATTTACCGTAACTGCCAGTAATATTGGTGTGGGGACTGCGCTTGGGGTATCAGTAACCGATTTACTAAAATCGGGCTATACTTACGTAAGCCACACTGCATCTGCCGGAACATCGTATACGAGCGGTACTGGTCTCTGGAACGTGGGTTCGTTAGGCTCAAATGCATCAGCTACGCTGGTAATTACGGCTAAGGTAAATGCCTCTGGCGATTATAGCAACACGGCTACCATAACCGGAACACAAACCGATCCTAACACCGCAAATGATGCTGTTACCATCAGTACAACACCGACTACAGCTATTTCTTTAACTTCTGCTGCTTCTACCGATGCTCAAAGCATTTGTATAGGCTCGGCCATTACCAATATTACCTATTCTATTGGCGGTACAGCAACAAATGTTAATGTAACGGGTTTGCCGGCCGGTGTTACCTCCAGTTATAATACAAGTACCAAGGTGCTTACTATTTCCGGAACACCAAGTGCAACAACTAGCGGTGCCCAGGTTTATACCGTAACCACCACAGGTGGAAACCCTAACGTATCGGCATCGGGAACCATACAGGTAAATGGCTTGGTAGGTACGCCGGTATTTACTGCCGGAAGCAGTTCTACCAGGTGCCAGGGAGCGGGTACGCAAACCTATGCGGCAACTGCAACTAACGCAACTAGTATTACCTACAGTATCAATACTACCAGTTCGCAGGCAGTAATTAACGCTACAACTGGTGAGGTTACTTTTTCGCCTGTGTTTTCGGGTACCGCAACCATTACTGCAACTGCAGCAGGTTGTACGCCTAAAACGGCTACCCATACCATTACCATTACTTCTACCGGAACCATTACAGGTGCTTCGCCGGTTTGTAGCGGCAGTAACGGAACCTTAACATTGGGCAATACCACAGCTACCCCGGTAAGGTGGGAATATTCTACCGATAACGGTACCACCTGGAGTACATATTTGCCTAATACCACCTCAACTACTTTAAATTATACCAACCTTAACGTTACAACTTCTTTCAGGGCAATTGTAACAGGTGGAGGTTGTGCAGAAGCATCATCAACGCCGGTAACCATCAGTGTAACTACCAGGCCAAGTATTGCTAATCAGAGCTATAATTTATGTGTATCGGGCTCTTTCAATTTTGCCCCGGTAGATGCTCCTGCAGGTACCACTTATAGCTGGTCGGCTCCCACCATATCAGGTGGTACGGTTACTGGTGGAACTTCAGGCACTGCTGCCAGCTCTGTTTCACAAACTTTAACCAATACCGGAACTACTACAGCTACCGCGGTTTATACCGTTACGCCAACCAATGCAGGTTGTGCGGGTACTGCTTTTACCATCACAGTAGTTATTGGGCCAAATATTTCTGCTTCGGCTGCAAATCCCCCTACTTTATGTAGCAATGGCACTTTCTCAGTAACGCCTACAAGCAATATTGTCAATTTAAAATATACCTGGACAGCCAGCCTGATTAGTGGAAGCAATGTTACCGGCTTTAGTAATGGTACAACAGCCGTTAGTGCGCCAATTAGCCAAACTCTGGTTAACAGCTCGGCTGCCACTGCAACCGTTCGCTACACCGTAACACCGGTGTTGGATAACTGTAGTGGTAACACATTTACCTTTGATGTAAACGTACAGAGCGCGGTTACCGTCGGAGCAATTGCTGCCAGCCAAACCATCTGTACCAATACTGCTCCAGCCCCGATCAGTTCTACCACAGGTGGAACAGGAGCAGGCACAATAACTTATATATGGGAAAATTCTACCAACGGTACCACCTGGAATATCATTAGTGGTGCAAACGCTGGAACTTATACGCCGGGTGCTTTAACCCAAACTACCCAATACCGCAGAACAACGGTATCAACCTTAAACGGAGTTGCCTGCCAGTCGGCAGCTACAACGCCGGTAATCATTACCGTGGGTACAGCGAGTACCATCACAACTCAGCCAGTTAACCAAAATGTAAGGGCTTTATCTAATGTTACCTTAAATGTAGCCACCACAGGTGGTACTGGTACCAGCCAATATCAGTGGCAGGTAAGCACCAATAATGGTACAAGCTTTAGCAATATTTCCAACAGCAGTTTATATAGCGGGGCAACAACCAATACCTTAACCATTACGGGGGTAAACAGCACCATGGAAGGTTACAAGTACCGGGTTTTGATTACCCAAAGCGATAATGCCTGTGCGAGCGTAATTTCTAATGTAGTCAACCTAACTATCGATTCTGATCGCGATGGGGTGCCAGATAGCGTCGACCTCGACGACGACAATGACGGTATTTTAGATACAGTTGAAGGAACCGCTGATTTTGACCGCGATGGTATTCCAAATTACCTGGATGTAGATTCGGATAACGATGGTATTGTTGATGCCATAGAATCGAATGGAAATCCTAACAATGATCCTGATAAAGATGGTAAATTTGGTACAGGTGCATTTGCAGATGTTAACGGAAACGGATTAATCGATACTTTAGATCCGGCCGCTGGTGGTACAGCACTGGTTATTCAGGATAAAGACAAAGATGGCAAACCAAACTACCTTGATCTTGACTCGGATGGTGATGGAATTCCGGATACTTACGAAGCAGCATTTTACATTATTGACGGTGAAAACGATGGTATTATTGGTACAGGGGCGATAGTTGATGCGGATAAAGATGGACTTTCAGATTTGAATGATCCGGATTTTGTAACCATTAGCACCTTATTTAATCAGGATCGCGATTTCGACGGACTTTCAAATTACCTGGACATTGATAATGATAACGATGGAATTATCGATAATATTGAAGGCTTGCCTACAAGTTTATACGTGGCACCAAAAGGCCTGGATACCGACGGTGATGGTATTGATGATGCTTATGATGTAAACAATGGCGGCGCCGTTTCAGGTTACTCAAACATTGATGGAGGTAGTGCGCCCGATTACGTAGATACAGATGCCGATAATGACGGATTTAGGGATTGGCTTGAAAACGCAGTAAATAGTTCTTTAGAGGTTGACGTAAAAAATAACCAAACCGGCGCTGCTGGTGCCGATGGCATTATGGATTTATTGCCGGATGCAGATGGCGATGGATTGGCTGATATTTATGATAACGATAATGGCAATACCAGTCCTATAGGTTACGCTACAAACGCTGGTCAAACGCCCCTTTCGATGCCCGATACGCAGACACCGGGTGGTGACAGGGATTGGAGATCAACATCAGATTACGATAGGGATGGTGTGCCTGACGGTATTGATTTAGATGATGATAACGACGGAATTTTAGATACGGTAGATGGTTTTACCGATGACGGTGGCCGCGATGGTTTGCCTAACTACCACGATTTGGATTCGGATGGTGACGGCATTCCGGATGTGATTGAAGCCGGTGGTTCTGATCCTGATAACAACGGTTTACCTGGCATTGGTTTAATCGGCCCCTCAGATGTTGATGCCAATGGTGTTCCTTTAGCGGCTAACGGAGGCTATACCCCACCAGATAAAGATGGTGATGGTATTCCGAATTTCAGGGATTTAGATTCTGATGGTGACGGCATTTTTGATGTAACCGAAAACGGAGGCCCTGATCCCGATGGCGATGGAAAAGTAGGTACCGGTTTAACCAACGATTTTGATAATGATGGTATCGTAGATATTGTGGATGACTACAATAACCTTACTGGTTCTTTGGCTGGCGATCCTTCAGGTACACCAATGACCGTAAAAGATGCAGATGGTGATGGTATTCCAAATTACCTTGATCTGGATTCGGATGGCGATGGTATTAAAGATTCTGTAGAAGGTACCACCGATACAGATGGAGATGGCATTCCGAACTACCTGGATCTTGATTCAGATGGTGATGGTATTTCGGATAATATCGAAGCACAAAGTACTGCCGGCTATATTGCACCTTCGGGTACTGATACCAATCAGGATGGTATAGATAATGCTTATGGAACTGGTCTGGTTCCTGTAGATACAGATGGTGATGGTAAGCCCGATTATTTGGATTTAGATTCGGATAATGATGGCGATAGCGATACGATAGAAGCTTATGATACGGATAATAACGGAGTAGCCAATGTAGTAGCTGTGGGTGCAGATGCTGATAAAGATGGTTTAGATGATGCGTTCGATAATAATGATGCGGCCTATAATCCAACTAACGGACAAACACCTGCTTCATTCCCTAATTTAGATACACCGGGTACTGCGGAAAGGGATTGGCGTGAAGATTATAACATTGCTCCGGTAGCTACGGTACCTGCTTCAATTTCATTGGTAGAAGATACGCCAAAAGCATTAACCGGAATCAGTTTTGCCGACGCCGACGGAGGTAGCCTGAATGAAGTGGTCACTTTAAGCGTGCCTGCAGGACAGGGTACTTTAACCGCTACCAGCGAAGCAGGTATTGCAGTTACAGGAACTGGCACCAACAGCATAACCATTACCGGAAGTACAGCAGCTGTTAATGCTTTTATTACAGCCAGCAAAGTAACTTATAACCCTGCAGCCAATGCAAATGGTAATGTTACCCTAACAGTAGGAATAAACGATCAGGGCAATACCGGTGGGCCGGCATTAACCGATAGCAAAACAGTAACCTTAAGCATTCAGCCGGTTAACGATATTCCAACAGTAGCTAATGTGACTAAAAACGGAACTGAAGATACCAATGTTACTTTTACTGCTGCTGATTTTACCAGCCAGTTTACAGATGTTGATGGTACTTTGGCTAAAATACAGGTGTTAAGTTTACCATCGGCAGCGCAAGGTTTGCTTAAACTAAATGGCGTTAATGTAACTGCGGGACAGGAAATTGCAACCGCAGATTTGGCCAACCTGGTTTTTGTACCAGCAGCTAACTTTAATGGAAATGTATCATTCAGCTACAATGGTAGCGATGGTACTGCTTATGCAGCTACACCGGCTAATGTAAACATTAATATTGCCGCGGTTAACGATAACCCGGTAATTACTGCCGTACCGAAAGCAGGTACTGAAGATGTAACTTTAACCTTTACAGCCAGCGATTTTACCAATCAGTTTACCGATGCGGATGGCGATGCACTGGCCAAAATCCAGATCGTAACCTTGCCACCGGCCGCACAGGGGGTATTGAAATTAAATGGAACCAATATTGTTGCTGGTCAGGAAATAACTGCGGCTAATCTAGCAAACATCACCTTTGTTCCGGCACCTAACTTTAATGGCGCAGTTACCTTTAAATGGAATGGTAGCGATGGTACAGCATATGCAACTGCACAAAATGATGTAAATATTGTTATTGCGGCAGTTAACGATATCCCAACCATTAACAACATCAGCTTAACTACTGCTGAAGATGTTAACCTGCCGTTTACGCTGACTAATTTTAGCAGCAACTTTAGCGATTTGGAAGGCGATGCATTGGCCAAAATCCAGTTGTCTAACCTTCCTCCAAATACACAGGGAACACTGCTGCTAAACGGATCGGCCATAACCGCCGGTCAGGAAATTTTAGCATCGGATATTGCCAATCTGGTTTTTGCTCCTGCCTTAAACTTTAACGGAAATGTGAGCTTTAACTGGGCTGGAAGCGACGGCACTTCATACTCGTCAGTTGCTACAGTTAATATTTCGGTTACTCCAGTAAATGATCCACCGGTTGTAGATAACTTTAACAAATCCGGAAATGAAGATACGGTTATACCTTTTGTACCTGCCGATTTTACCGGTCACTATACCGATGCCGAAAATAATGCTTTAACTAAAATTCAGGTGGTAAGCCTGCCAGCTAATGGCCTGCTTAAATTAAACGGTATAAATATTACCGCCGGACAAGAAATTAACAGCGCTGATTTAGATAAAATAACCTTTACGCCTGATGCCAATTTTAATGGCGCGGCAAACTTTAACTGGAATGGATTTGACGGAACAGTTTACGCTACAGCGGCTAAAACGGTTACCATTACCATCAATCCAATAAACGACGCACCATCTTTTGTAAAAGGTGCCGACCAGCTTATTAATGCCAATACCGGTGCACAAACCGTAAACAACTGGGCTTCGGCTATTGCCGCAGGACCAACTGATGAGGTGGCCACGCAAACGGTAAACTTTAGTCTGACCAATAACAATAATGCTGCATTTACAGTACAACCAGCTATCGATGCTTCAGGTAATTTAACTTACACGTCTGCCGCTAATTTTACAGGTAAGGTTACGGTAACAGTTGTATTAAACGATAACGGAGGTACTGCAAATGGCGGAGTAAACCAAAGCGCATCGCAAACTTTCATCATTTCGGTTAAACCGGTAGGGGTAACCGACAACATCAATACTTTGGTAAATACACCGGTAACTACCGATGTTAAAGCCAATGATGGTGCAAGTGCAACTAATGCCACTGTATTGGCTGGTAACGGAGCACATGGTACAACCACTGTTGATGGAACCGGAAAAGTAACTTACACACCAAATACAGGTTATACCGGAACAGATAGCTATACCTATACTTTAACCACTGCCGATGGGGTAGTGAGCGATCCGGTTACGGTTAATGTGAGCATTTACCCGACAGTTGTATTGTCAGGACCTGCTTTAGTTAACGAAAATGCAGGTACGGTTAATTATACCGTTACGCTTACCGGTACGCCTGGTACAACACTGGCTTCACCGGTTACTGTGGTAACAGCGATTACGCCTAATACCAGCAATGCAGCCGATTATAACTTTACAAGTTCGACCATTACTTTCCCTGCAGGGGCAGTTGTAGGCGCAGCAAGTGGTACCATTACTTTCCCGGTTACCATTGTTGATGATAATATCCTGGAAAGCACGGAGAGTTATACCGTATCTGTCGGATCAATAGCCGGCCCGGCATCTTTGGGTAATGCAAGTGTTGCTACATCAATTACCGATAACGACAATGCATCAGTAGCCATTAACAATGTTACAGTGGCCGAAAATGTAAATGGTGGTGTGGCTACTTTTACAGTAACCTTAACCGGTGCGGTACAAAATAGTTTTATCGTTAATTTTGCAACGGCCGATGGTACTGCTGTTCAACCAGGCGATTATACCGCAACAACTGGTACAGTTACTTTCCCGGCAGGATCGGTAAGTGGCGCAACACAAACCTTTACCGTTCCGGTTATTAACGATAACATTACCGAAACAAGCGAAACCTTTACCGCTACACTTTCTGGAATAACCGGACTTACCACCATTGCTACCGCAACTGGTACAGCTACCATTACCGATAACGACCCTGCAACCGTAAGCATTTCGGCAATACCAACCAGTTATGATGAAGCTGCAGGAACAGCCACTTTTACCGTAACTTTAAATAATGCGGTTCAAGATGCATTTACGGTTGATTATGCTACTGCAAATGGTACAGCAACAGCCGGATTAGATTATACCGCTAAAAATGGAACACTAACTTTCCCGGCAGGCTCGGTGGCGGGTGCCATCCAAACTTTCACGGTTTCAATTACCAACGATAATGTGGTTGAGCCAGCCGAAACCTTTACGGCTACCTTAAGTAACCCAACAGGCGGCCTGGTAACCATTGCTACTGCAACAGCTACGGCAACCATTACCGATAACGATACTTCGGTGGCAACTATTACGGCAGGTACCAGCGGAAATGAAAACGGACCTGTAAATGGAACATTTACCGTTAACCTAAGTAATCCATCGGCTACAGATACGCAGGTTACCTATTCGTTAGCTGGTACTGCGGTAGAAGGTACCGATTACGATGCCATTGCGACCAAAATCATTACCATTCCGGCAGGCCAAACGGCGGCAACCATTACCATTCCGGTTAAAACCGATGTCCTGGTTGAAGGAACTGAAACGGTTATTGCCAATCTGCTGTCTACAAACAGTTCTTTGGTTAACGTAACCACAGCGCCAGCCGATAAAACAGCCAGCATTAATATTCTCGACAATAATACTGCAACAGTGAGTATTTCGGCTACACCAACCAGCATTAATGAAGCTGCAGGTATAGCCACCTTTACGGTAACTTTAAACAGTGCAGTTCAAAATGCATTCGATGTTACCTATGCTACCACAAACGGAACGGCAGCGGCAGGTCTCGATTATACCGCAACCAGTGGAACGCTAAACTTCCCGGCAAATGCTGCGGCAGGTACTACCTTAACCTTTAATGTGCCTATCAATAACGATAACCTTGTTGAGCCAAGCGAAACCTTTAACGGAACTTTAACCGGCGTAACCGGTGGTTTGGTTAGCATTGCAACGGCCAGCGCTACGGTTACCATTACCGATAACGATGCGGCTGTGGCCAGCATTGCAGCGGGCATAAACGGAAACGAAACCGGGCCAATAAACGGAACATTTGTAGTTACCTTAAGCAATCCGGTATCAACCGATACACAGCTTAGCTATACTTTAAGCGGTTCGGCTACAGAAGGCAGTGATTATAGTACAATTGCCACTAAAACCATTACCATTCCGGCGGGTCAAACCACAGGTACCATTACCATCAACGTTCAGGCCGATGCGCTTACCGAAAGCACCGAAACTGTAATTGCGGCTTTGGTTAGCTCAAATAGTGCAGCAACGGTAAATACCACTCCGGCAAGCATCAACATTATCGATGCCAATACTGCCAGTGTAAGTATTGCCACAACACCAACCGTTAATGAGTCGGCCGGTACTGCAACCTTTACCGTAACTTTAAATAATGCGGTTCAAAATGCGTTTAGTGTAAATTACAGCACAGCTGATGGAACTGCAACTGCGGGACTAGATTACACGGTAACCAGCGGAACATTAAACTTCCCGGCCAATGCAGCTGCGGGTACAGTATTAAGTTTTACCGTTCCAATCAATAACGATAACATAGCCGAAATTTCTGAAACCTTTACGGCTACATTAAGCGGCATTACAGGTGGGGTAGTGGTAATCAGTAATGCTACCGCTACTGCAACTATTACCGATAACGATGCAGCAACTGTATCAATTATTGCAGGTACTAACGGAAATGAAAACGGACCAGCAAACGGAACATTCACCGTTAAATTAAGTAATCCGTCGTCAACCGATACACAGATTACCTACACCCTGAGCGGAACAGCAACAGAAGGTACCGATTATGATGCCATTGCTACCAAAACCGTTATCATTCCGGCCGGGCAAACCACCGGAACCATTACCATTCCGGTTAAAACCGATGTTATTGTTGAAGGAACAGAGACTGTAGTGGCCACAATTGTAGCTACGAACAGTGCCCTGGTAACGGTAGCGCCGAGTCCGGCTGATAAAACCGCAACGATCAACATAAATGATAATACCACTGCAACGATCACCGTTTCGGCCACTAACGATGGGACCGAACCTGGCACACAGGGCTTGTTTACCTTTACGTTAAGCAATGTTGCTACAACCGATACCCAAATTACTTACGCAGTGAGCGGAACAGCAACCAGCGGAACGGATTACAGCACTTTAGGTACAACGGTAACTATTCCGGCCGGACAAACCAGTGTAACTCGACCGGTTCTAGTACTTGATGATACCTTTGTTGAGCCAACTGAAGCCGTTGTGTTAACGATGGTGGCGGCTACCAGCAATCCGGCTATTACAGCAAGCACAGCGCCTGCAACCGTAAACATTAACGATAACGATAATGCAACGGTAAGTGTTGGTAATGTTTCGGTAACCGAAAATGGTACCAATGCAACTTTTACGGTAACTTTAACCGGTAATGTTCAAAATGCATTTACTGTAAATTACGCAACTGCAAACGGATCGGCCTTGGCTGGTACCGATTATACTGCCACAACAGGCAGTGTAACTTTCCCGGCTGGTTCGCTTAGTGGTGCAACGCAAACCATCAACATTCCGCTAATTAATGATAACATCGCCGAATTGGCTGAAACATTTACCCTAACGCTGAATAGTGTAGGAGCGGGATCAACCGTAACTATTCCTGCCGCCGGTGCTACCGGAACAGCAACCATTACCGATGATGATGCCGCTAGTGTGGCGATTGCCAATACATCGGCCATCGAAAGTGTCGGTAATATGGTTTTCACCATAACTTTAACCGGTAATGTACAGGATGCAGTTTCGATAAACTACAGCACTGCAGATAACACCGCTATTGCTGGTGCCGATTATACGGCTAAAACCGGCGTGGTTACTTTCCCTGCCGGATCTGTATCCGGTGCAACACAAACCATCCTTATTCCGGTAACTGATGATAACGTTACCGAAAGCGCGGAAAGTTTCAAGGCAACATTAAGTGCTGCCACTGCTCCGCTTACCATTACGCAGGCGGAGGGAATCGGAACCATTAACGATAATGATGCTTCGACGGTTAGTATTTCAGCAACTCCAACCAGTGTTGATGAAGCAGCAGGCACCGCAACCTTTACGGTAACTTTAAACCGAGCCGTGCAGGCAAGCTTTAGTGTTGATTATGCAACAGCTAACGGAACTGCTACCGCAGGTAACGATTACACCGCTACCACCGGAACTTTAAACTTCCCTGCCGGATCTTTAGCAGGGGCAACTTTAACCTTTACCGTTCCGGTTACAAACGATAACATTGTTGAGCCAGCCGAAACTTTTGTGGCCACCATCAGCAATGTAACAGGTGGATTGGTAACCATTGCTATCAATACTGCTACGGCAACTATTACCGATAACGATACATCGGTAGCGACCATCACGGCAGGAACAACAGGTAACGAAAATGGCCCTGTTAGTGGTACTTATACGGTTACTTTAAGCAATCCATCGGCAACAGATACGCAGCTTACTTATACTTTAGGCGGAACAGCTACCGAAGGAAGCGATTACGCAAGTATCGTAACCAAAACCATTACCATACCTGCGGGTCAAACCACGGCAACCATTACTATTCCGGTATTAACTGATGCTCTGGTAGAAGGTACTGAAACCGTAATTGCTACATTGGCAAGCACCAATAACTTTGCAGTAACCGTAAGTAATACACCAGCCAGCATTAATATCGGCGACAATACCACTGCTACGGTAACAGTGGCGGCAACTGCCGATGGTGCCGAGCCTGCTGTGCCAGGTACCTTTACTTTTACCTTAAGTAATGCGGCAACCACCGATACACAGATTACTTATGTTGTTAACGGAACTGCTACCAGCGGAACCGATTATACTTCCATTGGTACAACGGTAACTATTCCGGCTGGTCAGAAAACTGCTACAGTTTCTGTTCCTGTATCAGACGATAACATTGCCGAGGGTAATGAAACGGTGATTTTAACCATGACCGCTGTAACCAGTAATCCATCAATTACAGCAAGTATAACACCGGCAACAGTTAATATTGCAGATAACGATGCCGCTGTGGCCACCATCACTGCAGGTACTGCCGGTAACGAAAACGGACCGGTGAATGGTACCTTTACCGTAACGTTAAGTAACCCTTCTTCGCAAGCTACCACTATTACCTATACTTTAGGCGGATCGGCAGCTGAAGGAAGCGATTACACCGCTATTAGCACCAAAACGATTACCATCCCGGCTGGTCAAACCGCTGGCACCATTACCATTCCGGTATTGGCCGATGCCCAGGTAGAAGGAACTGAAGCGGTAATTGCTACTTTAGCAACTTCGGCAAATGCACTGGTAACAGTAAGCAATGCTCCTGCAAGCATCAATATTACCGACAACAATACTGCAACGCTAAGTATCTCGGCAACACCAGCCAGTATAAACGAAGCAGATGGAACGGCAACTTTCACCGTAACCCTAAGTAATGCAGTACAAAATGCATTTACGGTTGATTACGCAACTGTAAACGGAACGGCAACAGCAGGTATCGGATCGGATTATACCGCAGCAAACGGTACCCTTACTTTCCCTGCGGGATCTCCTGCCGGTGCAACCTTAACATTTAGTGTTGCCATTAATAACGATAACCTGGTTGAACCAGCCGAAACTTTCGATGGTATCTTAAGTAACGTTACCGGTGGATTGGTAACCATAGCGAATAGCTCTGCTACCGTAACGGTTAGCGATAACGATGTTTCGGTTGCTACAGTTACACCAGGATCAAACGGCGATGAAACCGGACCTGCTAACGGAACCTTTACCGTAACTTTAAGCAAGCCATCATCAACCGATACGCAGATTACCTATACTTTAGGTGGCACAGCAACTGAAGGAAATGATTACGCAACCATTACAACCAAAACCATTACCATTCCGGCTGGTCAAACTACCGGAACCATTTTGATTCCGGTATTGGCAGATGCTGTAACGGAAAGTATAGAAACTGTAGTAGCGAACCTGGTAAATACCTCGAATCCATCAATAGCCATTAATGCTGCTCCGGCATCTATTAATATCCTCGATGCCAACACTGCAAGTGTAAGTATTACCACAACACCTTCAGTTAATGAGGGCGATGGGACTGTTACTTTTACCGTAACCTTAAATAATGCTGTTCAGGATGCATTCAGTGTGAATTATGCTACTGCTAACGGAACTGCGATCGACGGATTGGATTATACCTCAACAAGTGGTGTATTAAATTTCCCTGCAAATTCTGCCGCAGGCGATAAATTAACATTCACCGTGCCGGTAACCGATGATGGTATTGTAGAAGCGACTGAAAACTTCACCGCAACATTAAGTAATATAACCGGTGGGGTAGTGTTAATCAGTAATGCAACCGCAACCGCTACTATTTTAGATAACGATAGTTCAATTGCAACTATTTCGGCAGGTGTACCGGGCGATGAGAATGGTCCGGTTAACGGAACATTTACCGTAACCTTAAGTAAACCATCATCAACCGATACGCAGATTACCTATACTTTAGGAGGAACTGCAACTGAAGGAAGCGATTACACACCGTTTGTTTCCAAAACATTAATTATCCCGGCTGGTCAAACCACGGGTACCATTACTGTTTCGGTACTGGCCGATGATTTGGTAGAAGGAACGGAAACGGTTATTGCAACCTTAACTACTTCTGGCAATCCGCAAATTACAGTAAACAATACGCCTGCAAGCATCAACATAAACGATGCGACTACTGCAACAGTAACTGTAGCCGCTACGACTGATGGTGCTGAGCCAACAACACCAGGTTTATTTACCTTCACTTTAAACCATCCGGCTACAACTGATACCCAAATTACCTATAGCGTAAGCGGAACAGCTGTAAGTGGTTTAGACTTTACTGCAATTGGTACAACGGTAACCATCCCTGCCGGACAAACCACAGCAACAGTAAGTGTACCTGTATTAAATGATAATGTTGCTGAAGAAACAGAAACAGTAATTTTAACCATGGTAGCCGCAACAAGTAATGCTGCTATTACTGCAGGTACGGCACCTGCAACGGTTAATATTACTGATAACGATACATCGGTAGCGACCATCACAGCAGGAACGCCAGGGAACGAAAACAGGCCTTTAAATGGTACATTCATTGTTACTTTAAGCAACCCGTCGTCGGTGCCAACTACCTTAACCTATACTTTAGGCGGTACGGCTACCGAAGGAAGTGATTATACTACTATTGTAACGAAAACGATTACCATACCGGCTGGTCAAACTACTGGTACCATTACCATTTCGGTATTGGCCGATCAGATTATAGAAGGAACAGAAACGGTAATTGCTACATTAACCAACTCAGGTAATCCGTTGGTAACGGTAAACAATACTGCTGCAAACATTAATATTGCCGATAACAGTACGGCAACAGTAACCGTAGCGGCTACAACAAGCGGAGCAGAGCCTGCTACCCCAGGCTTATTTACCTTTACCTTAAGCAATGTATCTACTACCGATACGCAGATTACCTATTCGGTTAACGGAACCGCTACAAGCGGAACTGATTATACCGCAATTGGTACAACGGTTACCATCCCTGCGGGACAAACCACTGCAACGGTAACGGTGCCAGTGATAGATGATAACATTGCTGAAGGAATTGAAACCGTTGTGTTAACCATGCAGGCTGCAACCAGCAATGCAGCAATTACAGCAAGTGCAACCCCGGCTATTGTAAATATTACTGATGATGATACATCGGTAGCAACAGTTGCTGCAGGCATAAATGGTGCTGAAAATGGCCCGGTTAGCGGAACTTTTGTCGTAACCTTAAGCAAGCCGTCATCGCAACCAACAACCATAACCTATACCATTGGGGGTACAGCGGTTGAAGGAAGTGACTATGCCACAATAGTAACGAAAACCATTACCATCCCCGCCGGACAAACTACCGGAACCATTACCATTCCGGTATTGGCCGATAACCTGGTAGAAGGAATGGAAACCGCTGTGGTTACCTTAACTACTGCTACAAACCCGCTGGTAAGCGTAAGCAACACACCTGCCAGCATTAACATTATCGATAATACTACTGCAACCGTAACTGTAGCAGCAACAACTAATGGGGCAGAGCCTACTACTGCAGGTCAGTTTACTTTTACTTTAAGTAATGTATCTACAACTGATACTCAGGTAACCTATGCAGTTAGCGGAAGCGCAATCAGTGGAACTGACTATACGGCAATAGGTACAACGGTAACCATACCAGCCGGACAAACAACTGCAACAGTAAGTGTGCCTGTATTAAACGATGAAATTGTTGAAGGTACAGAGGCGGTTATTTTAACCATGACTGCCGCAACAAATAATGCGGCAATTACAGCAAGTACAACACCAGCAACCGTTAATATTACCGATAACGATACCGCCATTGCAACTGTAACACCTGGAACAACGGGTAATGAGAACGGCCCGGTTAATGGAACATTTACCATAACCTTAAGTAAAGCATCGGCTACCGATACACAGCTTACTTATACTGTAGGCGGAACAGCTGTTGAAGGAAGCGATTACTCGCCAGTGGTTAAAACCGTTACTATCCCGGCAGGTGCAACTACGGCAACCATTACTATTCCGGTATTAACCGATGCCATTGTAGAAGGAACAGAAACCGTTCAGGTTACTTTGGGTACTTCAAATAATCCATTGATAAGCGTAAATAATACACCGGCAAGCATTAATATTTTAGATAACAACACGGCAACAGTGAGTATTACTGCCACACCTGTTATAAATGAAGCTGCCGGAACAGCAACCTTTACCGTTACTTTAAATACTGCAGTACAAAATTCGTTTAGTGTTGATTATAATACTGCAAACGGAACAGCAACTGCAGGTTTAGATTATACCGCGACCGCCGGAACTTTAGTGTTCCCGGCCAATTCATCAGTAGGTACCAGCTTAACATTCACCGTACCGGTTAATGATGATAACATTGTTGAACCAGCCGAAACCTTTAGTGCTAATTTGAGTAATGTAATTGGCGGATTGGTAACCATTGGAACATCAACAGCAACGGTAAGCATTACCGATAACGATACCGCTGTGGCGACCATTACTCCGGGTATAAACGGAAATGAAAGTGGCCCGGTTAACGGAACATTTACGGTAACGCTGAGCAATCCGTCAGCAACCGATACGCAGCTTACCTATACTTTGGCAGGTACTGCAACTGAAGGTACAGATTACGCCAATATCGTAACCAAAACCATTACCATCCCGGCCGGACAAACAACCGCAACGATTACTATTCCGGTAATTGTTGATGCTGTGGCTGAGAGTATCGAAACAGTTGTGGCTACTTTAGGTACTTCGAATAATGCGGCGATAAGTGTTAACGGAACAGCGGCCAGCATCAATTTATTAGATGCCAATACCGCTAACGTAAGTATCTCGATCAGTGCACCAAGTGTTAATGAAGGAGTGAGTACTGTTACTTTGTCTGTACTGCTCAATATTGCGGTTCAGAATAGCTTTACGGTCGATTACGCAACAGCAAACGGAACAGCGCTGTCAGGATTGGATTATACTGCTACCAGCGGAACTTTAACCTTCCCGGCAAATTCGGCTGCAGGCACTATACTTAATGTGGTAATTCCGATTATCGATGATCATTTAATTGAAAATTCAGAATCGTTTACTGTAGGCTTAAGCAATGTAGTTGGGGCAGATGTAGCGATTGGTACAAGCCCGGCAACAGTAGTTATTGCCGATAACGATAGCGCAGTGGCGAGCATCACCGCGGGCACTAATGTAAATGAGAATGGTTTAATAAACGGCGTATTTAATATCACGTTAATCAATCCATCGGCTACACCAACAACCTTAACCTTTGCTTTAAGTGGAACAGCGACCGAAAGTGCCGATTACAGCGCCGTAACTAAAACAATTATTATCCCGGCGGGTGCAACCACGGCAACAATTACCATTCCGGTATTGGCCGATGCTTTGGCTGAAGGTACTGAGACAATTATTGCTACCTTAACAGCATCTGACAATCCGGCAATTACACTTAATAATACACCTGCTATCGTAAGCATTACCGATGCTGATGCGGCAAGTGTAAGCATTTCTAGCGCACCGGTAATTAACGAAAATGCAGGTACCGCTACATTTACGGTAACTTTAAGTAACGCTACACAAAACAGCTTTACTGTAAATTACGCTACGGTAAATGGTACGGCAACTTCGGGCACTGATTTTACCGCTACCAGCGGGACTTTAACTTTCCCTGCAAATTCGGCGGCAGGTGCAACTTTAACTTTCACCGTTCCAATTAACGATGATAACCTTGTTGAACCAACCGAAACATTCAGTGTGGCATTAAGTAATGTTACAGGTGGAGTGGTTACATTGGGTACTTCTGCTGCAACGGTATCAATTACCGATAACGATGTTTCAGTAGCGACTATTACTGCAGGAACAAACGGTAATGAAAATGGCCCGGTTAGCGGAACATATACGGTAACCTTAAATAATCCTTCATCAACCGATACGCAGATTACTTTTACAGTTGGCGGTACAGCAACAGAAGGTAGCGACTACAGCGCCATTACCAAAACCATTACCATCCCAGCTGGTCAAACTACCGGAACCATTACTATTCCGGTGGTAAGCGATGCTGTTGTAGAAGGAACAGAAACAGTTGTAGTTACTTTGGCCGGTACCAATAATCCAATGATAACGGTAAACAATACTCCGGCAAGCATTAATATTTTAGATAATAATGCTGTTTCTGCAAGTATCTCAGTTTTCCAAACCAATGTAGATGAGGCTGCGGGCACGGCCACCTTTACCGTAACCCTAAGCGGATCGGTACAGGATGCATTCAGTGTTGATTATAACACATCTAACGGAACTGCAATTGCAGGTTTGGATTATGTAGCTACCAGCGGAAAATTAACTTTCCCTGCGGGGTCGGCTGCCGGTGCAAGTTTAACCTTTACCGTTCCGATTATAGATGATAACATTGCCGAACCTGGCGAAACTTTCAATGGTATAATCAGTAATGTAACCGGTGGCCTGGTAACCATTGATGATGGAATAGCTACAGTAACCATTACCGATAACGATGCATCGGTAGCTACCATTACTGCAGGTACAGCCGGGAACGAAAACGGTCCTGTTAATGGAACCTTTACTGTAACTTTAAGCAAACCTGCTGCTACCGATACGCAACTTACCTATACTTTAACCGGAACCGCAACAGAAGGTAGCGATTACAGTAACATTGTAACCAAAACCATCACCATTCCAGCAGGCCAAACTACCGGAACCATTACGATTCCGATATTAACAGACGCTATTGTTGAAGGCGCCGAAACCGTTGTGGCTAGCCTGGTAACTTCCGGAAATCCGTTGGTAAGTATCAGCAATACGCCAGCTACCATAAATATTGCCGATAATACACAGGCGATTGTAACTGTGGCAGCAACTGTTGATGGTGCCGAACCGGCAACAGCTGGTCAGTTTACCTTTACGCTAAGTAATGTATCTGCAACCGATACCAAAATTAATTATAGTGTTAGCGGAACAGCAACTAGTGGAACCGATTACACATCAATTGGTAACACGGTAACCATCCCTGCCGGACAAACTACGGCAACGGTATCAGTACCTGTATTGAACGATAACATTGTTGAAGGAACCGAAACGGTGATTTTAACTATGAATGCAGCTACCAATAATACCGCAATTATTGCAAGTGCTACACCTGTAACAGTAAATATTACGGATAGCGGTTCTTCTATTGCTACGGTAACAGCCGGTACAAACGGTAATGAAAATGGACCAGTTAGCGGCACATTTACCATTACTTTAAATAATCCGTCGGCTACCGATACACAGCTTACTTATACTTTAACAGGAACGGCAACAGAAGGGGCTGATTACAGTATAATTGTAACCAAAACCATTACCATACCTGCAGGTCAAACCACCGGAACAATTACTATTCCGGTACTTACTGATGGCATTGCAGAGGGTAATGAAACTGTTATCGCTACTTTAGTTTCATCGGGTAACCCATTAATTACGGTAAGTAATGTTCCGGCAACCATTAATATTGCCGATAACAACAGTGCAGTCGTAAGTATCTCTACCACGCCAACCATAAATGAGTCGGCAGGTACAGCTACATTTACCGTAACGCTAAACACGGCTGTACAAAATGCATTCACCCTGGCTTATACCACAAATGATGGGACTGCATTAGCTGGTTTAGATTACACAACAACCAGTGGAACTTTAACATTCCCTGCAGGTGCTGTTGCTGGAACAGCTTTAACATTCACTGTTCCTGTTAACAACGATGATATTGTTGAAGCCGACGAAACATTTAGCGCTACAATCAGCAATGTAACCGGCGGACTGGTAACCATTGGTACAGCTACCGCAACAACTACCATTACCGATAACGACACTTCAATAGCTACTATTGCAGCTGGAGTTGATGGTAATGAAAACGGTCCGGCAAACGGAACATTCAGGGTATCATTAAGTAAAGCATCGGCAACCGATACGCAGCTTACCTATACTTTAGGTGGTACCGCCACAGAGGGTAGCGATTTCAGTACTATTGTAACCAAAACCATTGTTATTCCTGCAGGTCAAACTTCCGGAACAATCAGTATTCAGGTTCTGGGCGATGCACTGCTTGAAGGTAATGAAACCGTTACTGCTACATTAACCCTTTCGGGTAACCCTGCAATAACAGTAAGCAATGTGCCGGCAACCATTAATATCACCGATAACAATGCCGCAACGGTAAGTATATCTGGTACGCCAACCGTTAACGAGTCGGCTGGAACGGCTACATTTACGGTTACTTTAAGTAATGCAGTTCAAAATGCATTCACCGTAGCGTATGCAACAAGCAATGGAACCGCAGTTGCGGGCTTAGATTATAACGCAACCAGCGGAATTTTAACCTTCCCTGCAGGTGCTGCTGCCAATAGTACTTTAACGTTTACTGTGCCAATTAACGACGATAATATTGTTGAAACCGGCGAAACGTTTAATGCAAGCATCAGCAATGTAACCGGAGGCTTAGTAACCATCGCCAACAATACGGCAACTACTACCATTGTAGATAACGATGCTTCGGTAGCAACCATCACCGCCGGAACAGATGGTAACGAAAGTGGCCAGACTAACGGAACGTTCAATATTACGTTGAGTAAAGCTTCGGCTACCGATACGCATATTACCTATACTTTGGGTGGTACCGCAACCGAAGGCAGCGACTACAGTACTCTTGTAACGAAAACCATTACCATTCCGGCTGGTCAAACTACCGCAACCATTACCATTCCGGTATTGAGCGACTCCATTGTAGAAGGATCAGAAACCGTAATTGCTACTTTAACACTCTCTGATAACCCTTCGGTAATAGTAAGCAATGCTCCGGCAACCATCAATATTTTAGATGGAACGAATACAACGGTTACTGTAACTGCAACAGCCGATGGCGCTGAACCTGCAACAGCAGGCCAGTTTACATTTACTTTAAGTAATGTATCAACAACAGCTACGCAAATTACTTACACGGTAAGTGGTACAGCAACCAGCGGTGCCGATTATACAGCTATCGGTACTACGGTAACTATCCCTGCCGGACAAACCATGGTAACAGTTGCCGTTCCTGTACTTGATGATAACATTAACGAAGGAAATGAGACGGTAATTTTAACGATGAATGCAGCTACCAACAATGCATTAATCGTAGCCAACACTACACCTGCTACAGTTAACATCAGAGATAACCGTGCACCTGTGGCTACATCACCTGCGCTAAGCACTAATGAGGATAACGCTGTGAATGGAGCAATTACTGCAACCGATGCCGATCCACTTACTTTTACAGTAACTACGCCAGCAGCGCATGGTACTGTGGTAGTTAATCCTGATGGCACATATACTTATACGCCTGCACCAAATTATAATGGTACAGATGTATTTATTGTAACCGTAAGCGATGGCAAGGGAGGCACAACTGCAGTGACTGTTTCGGTAACAGTAGCGCCGGTAAACGATGCGCCGGTTGCAACTGCACCAGCTGTTGTTACCAATAAAAATACACCGGTTAACGGAACCATTACCGCTAGCGATGTAGATGGCGATCCGCTTACCTTCACCGTAACTACGCAACCGGCACACGGAACTGTTGTAGTGAATGCCGATGGTACCTATACTTATACGCCTGCTAATAATTATAGCGGTGCTGATAGCTTTACGGTAACGATTAGCGATGGTAAAGGTGGTACAATTGCGGTAACTATACCAGTAACGGTTAATCCAACAAACGTTGCTCCGGTTGTTACTGCACCAGCTATTGCCACAAACGAGGATAATGCGGTGAACGGAACCATTACCGCTACAGATGCTGATGGCGATCCGATTACTTTTGCGGTAACTACGCCACCTGCACATGGTACAGTAGTGGTTAATGCTGATGGTACCTATACGTATACACCTGCTCCAAACTACAACGGTACAGATACATTTACCGTAACCGTAAGTGATGGTAAAGGCGGTACAACTACAGTAACTATTTCGGTAACAGTAGCGCCGGTGAACGATGCGCCTGTGGCAACAGCACCGTTCCTGGTAACCGCCAAAAATACCCCGGTAAATGGTAAAATTACCGCAACCGATGTTGATGGCGATCCGCTGACTTATACCGCAACCACATTGCCTGCGCACGGTACTGTGGTGGTTAATGCCGATGGTACTTATACCTATACTCCAAATGCAGGTTATAGCGGGGGTGATACTTTCACCGTAACGATTAGTGATGGTAAAGGGGGCACAACCACAGTAACCATTTCGGTAACGGTTAATTTTACCAACGATGCACCTGTGGCTACGGCACCAGCCATTACTACCAATGAAGATAATTCGGCCAACGGAAAAATTACCGCGACCGATGCTGATGGCGATCCGCTTACCTTTGCGGTAACTACGCCACCTGCTCATGGTACAGTTGTAATAAATGCTGATGGTACCTATACTTATACACCTGCTCCAAACTATAATGGTACAGATACCTTTACGGTAACCGTGAGTGATGGTAAAGGGGGCACAACTACGGTAAGTATTTCGGTAACGGTAAATCCGGTTAACGATGTGCCTGTGGCAACTGCGCCAGCCATTACTACGCCACAAAATACTACGGTTAACGGCAGCATTACTGCCAGCGATGTAGACGGTGATCCGCTTACTTTCACCGTAAGTACGCCTCCTGCGCATGGTACGGTAACAGTTAATGCCGATGGTACTTATACCTATAGCCCGGCTGCGGGTTATAGCGGTGCCGATAGCTTTACCGTAATCGTAAGTGATGGTAAAGGAGGGACAACTACCGTAACTATTCCGGTAAATGTAACCCTGGTTGCCGCTCCGGCCATGAGTTTAACCAAAGTAGCTACCAATGCGGTAAGCAAAGCAGGCGATGTGATTAATTACAACATTGTAGTAACCAACACAGGTAATGTAACCTTAACAAATGTTACTGTTTCTGATGCGGGTGCCGATGCAGGATCGATCTTACCAGCTGGAATTGCGAGCTTATTGCCAGGTGCCAGCGTAACAGTTACGGCTAAGCACACGGTTACTTTAACTGAGGTAAATACCGGTTCGTTTAGCAACCAGGCTTCGGCAACTGCCCAAACACCAAATGGTGGTACTTTAAACAAACCAAAATCTGATGATCCGAATACAACGGCTGTTGATGATGCTACAGTAACGGTAATCGCTCCGGCATCAACCCTTACTTTGGTTAAAACAGGTACTTTAAGCAGTGATGGAAATAGCATTACCTACAACTTTACTGTGAAAAATACAGGCAATGTAACCTTGCATATTATTACGTTAACCGATGCTAAACTGGGCTTAAACAGGGTAATTCCTGGAACATTGGCTCCGGGTGAAACTGTAAGCGATAGTTATGTGTATCAGTTAACTCAGGCTGATAAGGATGCGGGTAGCGTTACCAATACGGCTGGCATTGCGGCACAAACACCGGCAAATGTTACGGTAAAAGATGTATCCGGAACGGCCGAAAATAATGATACGCCAACCGTTACGGTAATCCAGAGTTCGGGCGCAATTGCCCTGGTTAAAACGGCATCATTTAGCGGCAACAAAGTTACCTACACCTTTACCATCAAAAACACAGGTGCGGTTACTTTAAATACCGTTACTTTAACCGATGCTAAGCTGGGCTTAAACAATAAGGCTATCATTGTTACCGGCGGACTTGCTCCTGGAGCAACAGTTACCAATGTTGAGGTGTATACTTTAACCCAGGCCGATAAGGATTTAGGTACAGTAACCAACACCGCAAGCGTAAACGCCAAAACTACTGGTGGCGCTAACGTTTCTGATATTTCCGGAACATCTGATGGCAATAATACAGCAACTGTGATCACGGTGCCTAAATCGCCAAAAGCAGTTGATGATGAAGGCGGAACTGTTGCCAATAAACCGGTAACCATTAATGTACTGGCTAACGATGATCCTGGAAATTCTACCCTCGATCAGTTAACGGTAGAAATTATGGTTCAACCTAAACATGGTAAAGTGGTTGTAAATGCAGATGGTAGCATTACCTACAGACCTGATCCTGGCTATACCGGCGATGATACGTTTAGTTACCGCGTAAAAGATGCTTTCGGATATTACACCAACGTAGCTGGGGTAACCTTAACCGCCAACTTCGCCGGACTTACCATTCCGAACCTGTTTACGCCAAACGGCGATGGTATTAACGATACCTTCGAAATTCTGGGCATCAACCAGTACCAGGCCAACGAACTTACCATTGTAAACAGATGGGGTAACGAGGTGTTCCGTGCTAAAGGTTACCAGAACAACTGGACAGGAGAGGGATTAAACGAAGGTACTTATTACTACCTGTTGCGCGTTAAAAAAGCAGGCAGCGATCAGTACGAAGTATTTAAAGGTTACATTACATTAATCCGGGCGTTTAAAAAATAGATAAGAGGCTTAGTAGGTCTGGTTTTTAAACCAGACCCTACTTTAAGATATTAAGACGATGAAGAAATTAATTTGGATAATAGCAGGTTCGTTCATGTTGCTATCGGGGGCAGCATCTGCACAGCAGGATGCCCAGTACAGCCAATACATGTTCAACGGCATTTACATCAATCCGGCCTACGCAGGTTATAAAGAAGTATTAAACGTACACACCTTTTACCGTAGCCAGTGGACGGGAATTACCGGTGCACCCCGAAGCATGTCGCTGGCGGTCGATGCCATTGCCAACAGTGGTAATGTGGGGTTGGCGCTTCAGGTGGCAAGCGATAAACTGGGCGCACAGAATAACCTGAGCATTTACGGTAACTATGCTTACCGCATCAGGCTGAACGATGATGGTAGCTCTCGCCTGGCTTTAGGTTTAGGGGTAGGTATGGCACAATTGGGGATAGATGGTTCTCTTTTAAACCCGAACAACCCTGAACCTAACCAACCGGTAGGCATGCAGAGTACCATTGTACCCGATGCAAGGGCTGGCGTATACTTTGCCAACGATAAATACTATGCTGGTTTTTCGGTCGATAACCTGATTGCTACTTATATTGATATCGATCGTTATGCTTTTATTCCGCAACCCAAACCACATTATTATTTAACAGCAGGTGCACTGTTTCCGCTTAACGAAAATTTTCAGATCAAGCCTTCTTTTCTGTTAAAAGACGACCGTGGCGGACCAACCAGCTTAGATGTAAATGCCTCTTTAATGATCAAAGATTTTATCTGGATAGGTGGTTCTTATCGTACAGGAGTAAAACTGTATGATAAAAGTTATTTGCAAAAAGATCTTACACCACGCAACTCTGCTGTTGCAGCCATACAGATCTTTCCTTCCGAAAAATTAAGGATTGGTTATGGTTACGATTTCTCTATCGGTCCCTTGCAAGGTTACAGCAGCGGTACCCACGAGATTTCGATTGCCTATTCATTTATCAGACAAAATATCAGGTTAAGTACCCCAAGGGTGTTTTAAATAAATCATATTTCATATTTTTGACCAAATTAACTAAACGCTATAATGAAGAAAATTTTACTAGGAACCTGTTTTTCTGCATATTGTTTATTTGCTCTCAGTTTCTCAGCAAAAGCACAATATGTTTTAAAAGATGCCGATAAGCAATACGAGCTGTTTAATTACAGCAAAGCCATTGATTTATACGAACAGGCCTATAAAAAGAAAGCAAGCTTGCATACTGCCGAACGTTTGGCCAGCGCCTATGCCCTGGTTTACAATTATAAGGAGGCCGAAAGCTGGTATGCCATTGCCTCGAAAATGCCCGACAGCAAAGTCGAAAATATTTTAGGTTATGCCAAAGCTTTACAAAGCAACTCTAAATACAGCGAAGCCAAAGTGCAGTACCTGGATTACATCAGTAAAAATAAAAACGTATCAGAAAAGCAGCAGGCTGTTTGGCTTTCTTCCTGCGATTCGGCCTTGAAATGGTTAAAGAACCCTAAAAAGATCGAACTGGTTAATCAAAAGGCATTAAACAGCATACAGTCAGATTGGGGTGCCGTTAATTATCAGGGAGGGGTAGTATTTACTTCCGACAGGTCGGATGCCCGCCTCGAAACGCAGGAAAGCAAACCCTTTTTAAGGTTCGATGGCAGCAAAGAACCCGATAAAAAAGTTTATGGCTGGACCGGTAACGGATATTTAAAACTGTACATCAAAACTTCCCCGGCTGATAGCCTGGCCTTGTTCCCGATAAAAGCCGGAACAAGGTACCATGTAGGTTCGGCAAGTTTTACTGCCGATGGCAAAACCATGTATTTTACCTTAACCCGCATTACCAACGAACTCGAGCGTTTAAAGAAACAGCCTACAACGGTTAATGTTGAGATTTTTAGCTGCAACAAAGCTGCCGATGGTACCTGGAGCAAACCTGTATCTTTTGCCTATAATAACGTAAACCAATATTCGGTTGGCGATCCTTTTATTACCACCGATGGCGATAGCCTTTATTTCGTTTCCAATATGCCTGGTGGATTGGGCGGGACAGATATTTATGTTTGTTTAAAAACCAGTGCCGGCGACTGGGGGAAGCCAATTAACCTGAAAGAAGTAAACACCGAGGGCAATGAACGTAGCCCGGTTTTTGATGCAAAAGATAATTTTTATTTCTCGAGCGATGGCCGTACCGGAATGGGCGGACTGGATGTGTTCAGGGCTTTAAAATCTGGTAGCGAAATCCGTCAGATTGAAAATATGGGTTATCCCTTCAATTCCCCGCAGGATGATTTTGGCTTTAGCCTAAACGAAAAAGGCGGTATTGTTTACCTTTCTTCTAACCGCGAGGGTGGTTTGGGCAGCGATGATATTTACAGCATCGACCAGAAAATGATTTTAGCTTTCAAACTCGAAGGCCGTGTTTTTGATAAGGGAAGTAAACAACCGCTCACAGGTGCCTTAGTTACTTTAGCCAAGGTAAATGGCAGCATCTTAAAAACAGAAACCGACGAGAACGGTTTTTACAAGTTTGATCTCGACAAAGAATCAGAATACAATGTTTCGGCCGAAAAAACAAATTACAGGGCTGATGTAGAAAACCTGGCCACTATTGGCTTAACCACTTCAGCTGTGCTAAAAGAAGATTTGTATTTAGAAGCTGTGGTGATTAACAAAGCCATCCGCATTGAAAATATTTACTACGACTTCGATAAATGGAACATCCGTGCCGATGCCGCTGTAGAGTTGGATAAACTGGTGAAAATCATGACTGATAACCCAACCATCTGGATTGAGTTAGGTTCGCATACCGATAGCAGGGGTAAAGACAATTATAACCTCGATTTATCGCAAAAACGTGCCGAATCTGCTGTGCAGTACATCATATCAAGAGGTATTAATAAAAACCGCATTACGGCTAAAGGTTACGGCGAAACACAACTGCTAAACAAATGTGCCAACGGGGTAAATTGTACAGAAGAGGAACATCAGCTTAACCGAAGAACAGAATTTAAAATTGTAAAACAATAAGCATAGCTAAGGTTAACAATATATTTTATTTTTTAATGCCTCCGGTGTAAACCGGGGGCATTTTTTATGGCATTCCCGGACAGTCGCGATGTTACGTTGCCGCCTTGCTGATCCGATAACTATCGGATTTATTTCAGCCTCGCCATGGTCTGTGTCTTCACAGACTACTCTTCTCAGATTCAAACCTGCAAGGTTTGGTCAGGTCTACATGCCCTGAAATGTCTTGTATGAAAAAAAATGACTATATGTTGCAATAATTACTAAAAAATAAAACTAAAATTGTTAGTATTTTGTTTAAAACAATTCAATTTGCGTTTTTATTAAAACTAAAAATATTAGTATTTTTGATCTATTCATCCCAGTATTATAGCAATGGAAAAAGAAAGGCAGATTATTCATATGGATCAAGATGCATTTTTTGTGTCGGTAGAAATTAGAAAAAACCCAAAACTATTGGGTAAACCCGTTATTATTGGCGGTGGTAGCGATAGGGGCGTGGTAGCTTCATGCAGTTACGAGGCCCGGCAATATGGTATCCATTCGGCAATGCCTGGCCGAACGGCAAAATTGCTTTGTCCGCAAGCTATTTTTTTAAGGGGAGATATGGAAGAATACTCACAAGCCTCGCATGAGATTACCCAAATCATCGCAGATAAAGTGCCCCTTTTTGAAAAGGCCAGTATCGACGAACATTATATCGATATGACGGGTATGGACCGCTTTTTTGGCTGCATGAAATTTGCTTCCGAACTCAGGCAAACCATTATAAGAGAAATGAAATTACCCATTTCCTTTGGTTTATCCGTTAACAAAACGGTGGCTAAAATTGCTACCAATGAGTCAAAACCAGATGGCGAACGGCAGGTTACTTTTCCAGAGTTAAGGCCTTTTCTCGATCCGCTGGCTATTCATAAAATTCCGGGCATTGGCCATGCTACCTATAAAAAGTTAAGCGAAATGGGGGTGCGGCAAATCCTTACCCTTACACAAATTCCGCAGCAGCTTATGTTTAAAATTTTGGGGCAACACGGGCTAAGTTTATGGCAAAAAGCAAATGGTATCGATCTGGCTCCTGTAGTGCCTTACCGCGAAAGGAAATCCATTGGTACACAGGCTACTTTCGAAAGCGATACCATGGATATCGCTAAACTGAAAGCCATTATTACCGGCATGGTAACAGGGTTAACCTTTCAACTGCGCAATCAGAAAAAACTTACTGCCTGTATTACCGTAACGGTGCGCTATACCAATTTCGAAACGGTTACCCAGCAGGAACGGATTCCCTATACCTCGCTCGATTCTTTTCTGATTAGTAAAGCCCATAGTCTTTTCGAAAAAGTTTATGCCAAAAGAATGCTTTTGCGTTTGATTGGCGTTAAACTTTCACATCTGGTAAGTGGTTACGAACAGATGGGCTTATATAACATCGCCGAAGAAGAATACAGTCTGTACCAGGCCATGGATAAGGTGCGTAACAGTTACGGGGCCGAGGCGGTAGTAAAAGCCTGTATTGTTACCCAGCCACCCCGCGATGAAAAAGGGAAAATAATAAAATACAACCCCCGTAAAAAGAAAGTACTGATCGAAAATACTGCTGATGAAGAACAGGAAGTAAAGAAACGTTCAAAAATCAGAAGTTTTATGAGCGAAAAAGGAACTACCGGTACCAACTTGTACGATTAGCCATGTTTTTGAATGTACATTCTTCATATAGCCTTAAATATGGTACACTGAGTATTGAACAGCTGATTGCCACTGCGCGCAGTCTGGGCATCCATCAAATGGTTCTTACGGATATCAACAATTCAACCGGGGCAATTGAGTTTATCCGCCAGTGCTATAAACAGGGCATTGCCAAAGAGTCCGACGAAATACATAAAGGCAATATTCCATACCAGATTAAGCCCGGAGCTGGTATTGAGTTTAGAACTGATAACAGGTTGTTGTACGTGGGTATAGCGAAAAATAAAGAAGGCATGCGCGAGTTGAATGAGTTTTTGAGCTACCACAACATCAACAATATTGCCCTCCCCGAAACCCCGCCCGAAATGAGGAATGTATATCTCATTTATCCTTTTCAGAAATCATTTAATCAGGCACTAAAAGAAAATGAATTTGTAGGGATACAAGGCAGGCAACTTAATTTTTTATACAAGCACCCGCTGCTAAGGCAGAAAGAAAAACTGGTGGTATGGCATCCGGTTACCGTAACCAATAAAATTACATACCGTTTGCACGAATATTTTAGGGCCATTGAACTGAACACACTGTTAAGTAAAGTCCTCGATGAGCAGAAATGCGATCCCGGCGAATTTTTAATGCCCGAAGCCGACCTCACCAGGCAGTTTGAACAGTATCCTTTTATTATTCAAAATACCCATCAGTTACTAAACAGTTGCGATTTGAGTATTTACTTTGAAGATAACCCCACACCTTCTTCTAAAAATAAATTCTATTATACCAATGAAGGCTTTGAGGGCGATAAAAAGCTGTTACGCCAATTAGCAGAAAATGGGCTTAAAGATCGCTATGGCGAAAACAATGCAGAAGCCACTGCACGTTTGGAAAAAGAGCTACGGATTATTGAACTCAAAAATTTTTGTGCCTATTTCCTCATCACCTACGATATTGTTGATTATGCCATGAACACATGTGGCTTTTATCATGTAGGCCGGGGCTCTGGGGCCAATAGCATTGTAGCGTATTGCTTACGCATTACCGATGTAGATCCCATCGATCTCGATTTATACTTTGAACGTTTTCTGCACGAAAAAAGAACCAGTCCGCCTGATTTTGATATCGATTTTTCGTGGGATGAAAGAGAAACGATACAACGTTATATTTTTAAGCGATATCCCGAATGGCATGTAGCTTTTTTGGGTACTATGAATACTTTCAAAGACCGTGCAATTATCCGCGAAATTGGTAAGGTAATGGGCTTGCCCAAAGAAGAGATCGATAGTTTTACCGACCCGACCAAAGAAAGGGAAAACCTGCTGAACGCCACCTATCAAAAATTGCTGGCTGTGCACCAATACATGAAAAATATGCCCAACCAGCGCTCTATACATGCCGGGGGATTCTGATTTCAGAAGAACCCATTACCTATTATACTGCATTGGATATGCCGCCCAAGGGTTTTCCTACAGTACAATGGGATATGTACGAAGCCGAAGCAATCGGGTACGAGAAATTCGATATTCTAAGTCAGCGGGGCATTGGCCATATTCGCGAAGCTGTACAGTTAATTCAAAAGAATAAGGGAAAGCAGATCGATATACACGATTTCCCGACTTTTAAAAATGACGCCAAATTGAACGGAATCTTAAAAGAAGGGCAACCCGTAGGCTGTTTTTATATCGAATCGCCAGCTATGCGGCAGTTGCTCAAAAAATTAAAGTGTGATAATTACCTCACCTTAGTAGCTGCCAGTTCTATTATACGTCCGGGGTAGCCAGTTCGGGCATGATGAAAGCCTATATAGAACGTTATCACGCACCCGATAAAGTAGTTTACCTTTGCGAGGTAATGAAGCAGCAACTGGCCGAAACTTATGGCGTAATGGTTTACCAGGAAGATGTAATTAAAGTATGCCATTACTTTGCTGGCCTCGATCTGGCCGATGCAGATGTGCTGCGCAAGGCCATGAGCGGCAAATACCGGTCGAAATTGGCTTTTGATGAATTGGTAAGCAAATTTTTTGCCTCGGCGCGTAAAGAAGGTCACTCAGAAGAATTGATTACAGAAGTGTGGCGACAGATTTCATCTTTTGCAGGTTACAGCTTTTCGAAGGCGCATTCGGCTTCCTTTGCCGTAGAAAGCTATCAGAGCCTGTACCTTAAAACGTATTACCCCATGGAATTTATGGTTGCCGTGCTTAATAATTATGGTGGTTTCTACAGCCGCTGGGTGTACGTTAACGAGCTGCAAAAAACAGGTGCGCACGTGCATTTACCTTGTGTAAACCACAGCGATGAAGTGGTGAATATACAGGGCGAAGATGCTTATATAGGCTTTATCGGTGTGCAGGGGCTGGAAGAGAAAAATATCAAGATTATTCCTGCCGAGCGTAGGACCAATGGACCTTATCTCGATCTGGAAGATTTTGTAAAGCGGAGCAATATTTCGTTAGAGCAGGCCATTATTCTAATCCGTTTGGGCTGCCTGCGCTTTACCGGCAAAGACCGTAAAACCCTGCTTTGGGATGTACACAATTACCTCGGCTTTAAACAAAAAAAAGTAAATGCGGCCGAGCTTTTTAAGCTGAGTTATAAAACCTATCAGTTGCCTGAGCTGATAGATTCGGAGCTCGAGAATGCTTATACAGAATTAGAATTACTTGGTTATCCGTTGAATTATAAAATGTTCGATTTTCTGAAAACAAGCTACCGTGGCGATGTAATGGCTGCCGATTTGCACAAATATTTAGGTAAAACCATCAGGATGGTGGGCAATTATGTATGCGAGAAAACAGTACATACCATTAAAAACACCAAAATGTGGTTCGGTACATTTTTAGATGCCGACGGCGAATTTTTCGATACTACCCATTTTCCTAATAATACTCCTATGTATCCTTTTAAAGGGAAAGGCTGTTACCTGATTTTGGGTAAGGTTGTCGAAGATTTTGGCTTTCAAAGCATCGAGGTGTTAAAGTTTGCCAAACTGGATATTCAGATGAATCCGGTAGCGATTGATTAAAAAATATTCATTATTCGATAACATTGTTAAAAATATGAGCCGAATAATATTTTGTACGCTTGCGCGCGTTTCTAACGCGTGCATAAATAGCCCAACGATTCCATCGTTTAAGCTTTTTCATCAACATAATTTTTATATTTAATCCATGATTCACTTCAAAGCAGAAATAGAGCGTTTCGAAAGCATGGGCGAAAAAACTGGCTGGAGTTATGTATTTATTCCGGAGGTTTTAGCCAATGAGATTAAAGCCGGTTGTAAAAAGAGCTTTAGGGTAAAAGGCAAAATAGATCAGCTCGAAGTTTCCGGCCTGGCTACCATACCGATGGGAGAGGGCGATTTTATCATTGCCTTAAATGGTCCATTGCGCAAAAAACTCAGAAAAGAAGCCGGAGCAGCTATCGAATTATTCTTAACAGAAGATAAAGACTTTAAAATTGAAATGCCCGAAGATCTCGAGATCTGTTTGTCAGAAGAGGAGCATCTGATCCAAAATTTTTTAAAACAACCTAAATCGCACCAAAACTATTACATCAACTGGATTAATCAGGCTAAAACAGAACCAACCCGTACTAAAAGGCTTGCGATGACGGTTAAAGCGATGGATAAAGGGCAGGATTTTGGAGCAATGATGAGGGAGAGTAAGTTGTGAGTTCGGATTTTTTAGTTTGGAAATAGTAAAGAATAAAAGAATTACGCTGATTCCCAATTCCAATCTCCCAACTTAGGGCTACCGATTATAATTCCTGAACCAGCTGTTCACCTTCATCTGGATTACACCTAAAAAGGCTTCCCTAAAAATACGTGTACTCATTTTAGAAGTGCCTTCAGTACGATCGGTAAAGATAATAGGCACCTCAACCACTTTGAATCCGAATTTAATGGCGGTAAATTTCATTTCAATCTGAAAGGCATAGCCCACAAACTTAATTTTATTTAGTGGAATGGTTTCCAACACTATTTTGCGGTAACATTTAAAACCAGCAGTAGCATCCTGAATGTTAATGCGGGTAATAAAACGAACATACATTGAAGCAAAGTACGACATTAAAACCCTGCCCATCGGCCAGTTTACCACGTTTACCCCCTTAACATACCGCGATCCTATAGCTACATCTGCACCATTTACGCAAGCTTCGCGCAGGCGCGCCAAGTCATCAGGGTTGTGCGAAAAATCAGCATCCATTTCAAAAATGTAATCGTAATTTTTTTGCAGTGCCCAGTTAAAACCATAAATGTATGCAGTGCCTAAACCTTGTTTGCCCGAACGTTCTTCGATAAACAAATGCCCCTGGTATTCATCCTGCAACGATTTTACAATATCAGCAGTTCCGTCTGGAGAGCCATCATCAATAATTAAAACATGAAAAGGTTGGGTTAAAGAAAATACCTTGCGGATAATCTTTTCGATGTTTTCCTTCTCGTTGTACGTTGGTATGATGACTAAACTATCTGGCACGTTCGTTGTGTTTTTTATGAATAAAAGCTTTGTATTTTATGCCCTGCGCTTATTTGCACACTGCCCTTTGCTTTCAAAAGGCGAAAGTAAAGATTTAATATGAATTCATCACGATTTTTCCTTGAATTGTGGATGCTTTACATCAACGACATTAAACAATTATTTTTTTACCATATAAGACATTTAAGGACACTTAAGATTTAAAACTTATATGAAACTCAAATGCCTTATATGGTTAATATTAAGCAATTATCTAACTTCCTGCATTAGCCTTTTAACCAACTGAGAAAAAAGGATTAAAGCTAAACCAGCTATTAAAGAGTACAATGCCAAAGCTTTATAGCCTTCAGTATATGCCATTAACTTGGTGGTTAACGAAGCATTATCGATACTCGACATTTCTGCGCCCAGTTTCCCTGCAGCCAACTGCCCAAAAGCACTCGATAAAAACCAAAGTCCCATCATCATACCAAACATCTTTTTAGGCGAAAGTTTGGTAATAATCGACATACCAATAGGACCTAAGCAAAGTTCGCCCAGCGTTAACAGTAAATATGCCAGTGTAAATACATTTAGCGAGCTAATGCCTTGTGCGTTTGCAAAGAAACGGGTAGCATAAAATATATAAAAACTCAGCGCCAGTAAAAGAAAACCAATACCAAATTTAACCACAGTATTGGGCTCTATTTTGCGTTTGTAAAGGCCTAACCACAAAATACCCACAATCGGACTAAACACAATAACAAAGAAAGAGTTTACACTGTTGTTTACCACATTGGGGTCGATATTAAAAAAGAGAATTTTATGATCGAGGTTATCTTTTGCAAACAACGAAAGCGAACCACCACTTTGCTCGGAAATGGCCATGAAAATGAAATAACAAAAGATAAATACAAAAGCTGCAAGCAATTTATACTGTGTCTTTTTATCTTTTATTTTAAAGGTTTCGTACAAAAAGTAAATCATAGCCACCACACCAATCGTGTACATGAAATAATCGGTAAAAGCTGTGTTTTTTACCATGATGTAAATTAGCGGGATACACAGGATAGAGCCGATGTAAACCGAAATTTCGAATGTTTTCTGTTTTGTTTTTTTAAGGTGCAATAATGGCGAGTTGCCAATAGGACCTAAATGTTTTTTAGTGAAAATAAAGGTGCCTAAGCCAAACATCATTACCACGGCCGCCGATAAAAAGCACAAATGCCAGCTGTAATATTTACCCAAATAAATACACATGGCACCACCTAATAAGCCGCCTACATTAATTCCTGCATAAAAAAGTCCGTATCCGGCATCCCTTCTGTTATCTTTTTCGTGGTAGAGTTCACCCACCATTGAAGATACATTGGGTTTGAAAAAACCTGTACCGATAATGGATAAGGTTATGCCAATATAAAACAGATCGTGGGGCGAAAAAGCCAGGACCAGGTTACCGATAATCATTAACGATCCACCCCAAAAAAGTGATTTCCTAAAGCCCAAAATCTTATCGGCAAAAATACCCCCAATAAAGGTAAACGCATATACAAAAGCTTGAATGGCACCATATTGCAGGTTCGATTTCTGATCGCTCAAACCTAGCTGATCCACCATGAAAAAGGCCAGTACGCCACGCATGCCGTAAAAACAGAAACGTTCCCACATTTCTACCAGCGATAGATGCCAGAGCTGTTTAGGATATTTTCCCTCAAAATTCTGGATATCTTCTATTGAAACTGTTTGTTCCATTGAAATTTGTTTAAAAATTAAAAGCCCGATCGGAACCGGGCTTTATATGAAATTTATTCTATTCTGTTAATGAACACCGTGCATCCACTTGCGTAATAAAGGGCTTAATGCAAACATAATTAACCCTGCAACAATAGGAATGATCGTAAATATTAAGAAGAAAATTGAAATAGAGTATTCTGAGCTTATCTTATCGATTAAACCTCCGGTAGTACCTGCTAACCAGTTACCGATAGCAGTACAGGTAAACCATACACCGAACATTAAACCCACCAGTTTAGCAGGAGCTAACTTACTAACGTACGATAAACCAACAGGCGAAACGCATAACTCTCCAACAGTATGAAAGAAATAAGCGAATATTAACCAGAACATACTTACCTGCGCTGATGTGGCTCCTTTTGCAATGTCCATACCACCATATGCCAATCCAGCAAAGCCTATACCGACGAAAATTAAGCCCAGACCAAATTTTACAGGGCCACTTGGATTAAATTTAGTTTCCCATACTTTAGATACAAATGGAGCAAGAGAAACAATAAAGAATGAGTTCAAAATCCCAAACCATGAAGCAGGAACTTCTGTATTTAAAGAGGTAAATTCCTTTTGTACTTTCCAGATGGCTAATCCCCAGATAATAATAAAGCTTATTGCTGTGAAAATTATTGTAGCAGGATATTTTTTTGCAATTTTTGCCGCCAGGCTTAATAAAACCACCGTTACAGCAATAAGTGGAAAAATAGTAAGTATTGCATCAACCCATTTAAAAGTTGTACCTGCACTTCCTGTTAAATTTCTAAGGGTATAATCTTTTGCGAAAATAGTCATTGAACCGCCTGCCTGCTCAAATACCATCCAAAAGAAGATAGTAAAAATCGAAAACACTGCAATTACAGCTAAGCGTTGATTACTTACATTTTTTGGTAAAACTTCATCAGTTGGATCGACTACTTTTTCCGTCTTATTTACGGCAGCACCTAAAACACCAAATATTTTTTGTCCGAAGTAAAATTGAAGCATTCCAAAAAACATAAATACTCCCGCTAGTCCAAAACCCCAGTGCCAGCCCACTTTTTCGCCTATATAACCGCACATTAACATACCTAAAAAGGCACCAGAGTTAATACCCATATAGAAAATGGTGTAAGCAGCATCTTTCTTATCACTTGTAGATGGATAAAGTTTACCAACTATAGAAGAAATATTTGGTTTGAATAATCCGTTTCCGGCGATTAATAAAAATAATCCTAAATAGAAGAAATTGGTATTTGCACCTTCTAAGGCCATTGATATATGACCGAGAGTCATAATTAAGGCTCCTAAAATAACTGCTTTTCTATATCCTGTCAATCTATCGGCAATTAAGCCGCCAATTATTGGGGTTAAATAAACTAAGCCTGTGTACCATGCATAAAGTTGTAAAGCCTCTGGTCTTGTCCATTGCCAGCCGCCTTTGCTCATTTCACTTACTAAGAATAAAACGAGTAAAGATCTCATTCCATAGTAACTAAATCTCTCCCACATTTCAGTAAAGAATAGTACAAAGAGGCCTACCGGGTGACTAAATAATTTTTCTTTTGATACGCTGTTACTCTCTAAATGGATATCAAGTTCCTTGTTATCGTCAATACTAATGGTTGCATTAGATTTTTGCATAAAACATTTGTTGGTTTTGGTTTATGAATTCAGAATTTGTGTGTTGTTTAAGCTAGTTTAGCAGGGCGCAATATAGTCAGCGGATGCCAAACTCACAAATTTTTAAATGATGTGTCAGATAATGAAGTTGTTAAGTTTTGTTAAAAATTAAAACTTTCTGATGGGCTTAACATTTTTCTTCGGATCTGCATAAAGTTCATCGTTCGAATTGGGGTCGTTGTTTAGCGTAAGTTCTTCCTGTAGCTTTAATTTGCCTCCAATGATTTTGAAGCCATCAAAAGTACCGTCCGATCCATAAAATTCAAACTTTCCTTTTATTTCTGGATCGAAGGAAGCCAGGTGATCGAACACAATCATCCCCGCTTTTACATCGGTTTTAAGCATCATTGCATTCGATTTGGCATACTCAAATATAACCCTGTTCTTTCCTTTCTGTTCTTTTCCATCAAAAACAGGAGCGCCAAAGTTTACGTTGTCTTTATCAAATGAAAGGATTTCTATTACCTTTTTAGTAGTGGTCTGCGTATTGCCTTTCCAGCCTAGCAGTACATAATAAGGTAAACGGTTTCCGCTAGTTACCGGTACAATTTCATAGTATCTTGCTCCAAACCATTTCTGATTATTGGTAACAATATTCGAATCATTCATATTCTCCGTTTGGTCGATGAGCGGATAAAGCTTTAAAGGACCATTTTTGGTATTCATCTGTATTGTACCATAATAGCGATAGCTGCCGTTTTCGAGATGTACATACCAGGTTAAAGTTCTGAAAGCGTGATCAGGAGATATGATTATCGAAACATTTTTTAACGAATCAAAAGAGAAAGTAAAAGAATTGGGCATTTTTAGGGCTTCAACTAAGAGTTTAACAAATTTACCGTTATTTTCGAGTTTCTCATTGTCGCTTAATGCAGTTGCCATAGCTGTTGAAATTTTGATCAGTGAATCCTGAAAAACGTTAAGTTTATTAGGTGCCTGTTGCGCCTTTGCGTTAAAGCCTAGCAGGCCAATAAACAACAGGACAGACAACTTTATGTTCTTCATCATGTTTGATCGTGAGTTTTTTACAGCTGTAAGTTTATTATGATATTTTTTCTATAACCAGTGCACTGGCGCCACCACCACCATTACAAATACCAGCAACACCGATTTTGCCATCGTTTTGTGCCAGTACCGAAAGTAGGGTTACCACAATCCGCGCGCCTGAGGCTCCCAGTGGGTGACCAAGCGACACTGCGCCACCATTAACATTTACCTTACTATCATTTAGCTCGAGGAGTTGATTATTGGCAATAGAAACTACAGAGAAAGCTTCGTTAATCTCAAAAAAATCTACAGCTTTAATATCAATATTGGCTTTGTGTAAAGCCAGTGGAATTGCTTTTGAAGGGGCAGTGGTAAACCATTCTGGTGCCTGTTGGGCATCAGCATAGCTTAGTATTCTGGCCAGGGGCTTTATACCCAGTGCTTTTGCCTTATCGGCACTCATTAAAACCAGGGCTGCAGCTCCATCGTTCAGGGTAGAGGCGTTTGCAGCAGTTACCGTTCCGTCTTTTTTGAAAACAGGTTTAAGTGCCGGTATTTTATCAAATTTAACTGCTATTGGCTCGTCGTCGGTATCTATTAAATTAATATCACCCTTGCGGTCTTTTACTTCAACGGCAACAATTTCGCTGGCAAATTTACCTGCAGTTTGTGCCGCTTGTGCTCTTTTGTACGAGTTGATGGCAAAATCATCCTGTGCCTCGCGGCTAATGTTACATTCCGTAGCGCAAAGCTCGGCTGCTGATCCCATATGGTAATCGTTGTAAACATCCCATAAGCCATCTTTTACCAATCCGTCAGTTATTTGCCCGTGACCTAGTCTATAACCATTCCTGGCTTTATCAAGATAGTAAGGAACATTGCTCATACTTTCCATTCCGCCGGCCACAATAATATCGTTATCGCCATTGGCAATACTTTGTGCCGCTAGCATAATGGCTTTAGTACCTGATGCGCATACTTTATTAATGGTGGTTGCTGGTAAATCTGGTAAGCCGGCAAACTTGGCAGCTTGTGTAGCAGGCGCCTGACCTAAATTGGCCGATAAAACGTTGCCCATGTACACTTCCTGAATCTGTTCGGGTTTTAATGCTGCTTTTTCTATTGCCGCTTTAATAGCAAAACCACCTAACTGAGTGGCCGAAAATTGTGCTAATGAGCCTCCAAAACTACCGATAGGCGTTCTAACAGCCGATACGATTACAACTTCTTTCATGTAAACTAAATTTTTATGAATTTTTGGTTAGGCTGCTAAGTTAGTTAAACGTTAGATGTTTGCAAAACCTATGTGCCTTAAATAATAAAAGAAGTCAAGTTTAAACCAGCGCGGTGCATGTAAAACTAGACTTCTTTTGTATGAGAAATAGCTGTTAGCAAGTAAGCCTATGGGATTTCGAAAACCTCATAGGTTTGTTAAATAGGAAATATTTTTTTGAAAATGGATGCTCCGGTGTTCATGGCTGCTGGTAATCCTGCAAGTCCTTACTCATACTTTGCTCCAGGCTTTCCGTTCTATCAGGTTTAATGGCAGACTGCACGGTTTAAAACCTGTGAGGTTTGTTCTAAAATGGTAGGTTTTGCGTTAAGGATTGTAAGGGTTTAGTGCCGGTTTTTTACCGGTACCGGAGCGCAGCCTTGAAAAGCCTGACCCTTTCCCGATTTTTCATCGGGATCAGGGTAACGCTCAAATTATTTTATAGTTAGTAGTTAACAATTCTATTCCTCTTTCGCTTTGCCTTTCTTCCGCGATTTTATGGCCTGTGTAAGTAAAAACTCGATCTGCCCATTGGTACTCCGAAATTCATCTGCAGCCCAGGTTTCTACTTCTTTTAATAAAGCAGGACTAATCCTTAATACAAAAGCTTTTTTATCTTTCTCCGCCATCTTTATTGTATTGCCTGTATATTGTACCTGGTTTTTAAATTGATGAGGAACATTTCCATTTCATCTATCCTGTTCGAACTGAAGAGGAGTTTTTTACCGTTTTTAAACTCTAGCTGTAAGCCCCTGTTTTTATCGTTTAATAAATAAGCCTTATCTTTAAATTTAAACCAGAGGCGGGTTTTTATTCCATAACCACCATATTCGGCAAGTGCATCATATTTTCTGATATAAGCCTTTTCAATGTTCATCCAGCGGAAATGGCTTGGTTTAAAATGAAATGGGAAATATCGGAAAGAAACGCCTTCAGCATTTATTTTGAGGGTTAGCTTATTCTGCTGGATTAAAAAAATAATTAAAAACGGAAGGAGGATAGCAAAAAGCGGTGCGAAATACATTTTTTTAAATTCCTGTAAGGCTACGCCATCCTTGTAATAAATCAAGATTAGCAATGTTGGTAATAACGTTGCTGCTGTTATCAGGTATAGCCACCAGATTTTTAAACCGTGTTTCTCCTCAAATTCCATTGTTCCTAATTGTATAAAGTGCCTGTATTTACAACGGGTTGCACATGGCGGTCACCACAAAGTACCACCAGTAAATTACTTACCATGGCCGCCTTACGCTCTTCGTCAAGCTCAACAATACCTTTTTGCGATAATTTTTCTAATGCCATTTCTACCATACCTACAGCTCCTTCAACAATTAATTTACGGGCTGCAATAACTGCAGTAGCCTGCTGGCGTTGTAACATGGCACTGGCAATTTCGGGCGCATAGGCCAGGTGCGAAATACGGGCTTCCAGTACTTCGATACCTGCCCTTGACAGGCGTTCGTTAAGCTCATTTTCTAAAAGCTCGCTAACTTTTTCTGCGCCATCTTTTAAGGTAATGGTGCTTTCTTCACCCTCTGCATGATCGTAAGGGAAAATGTTTGCCAAATGCCTTACTGCAGCTTCGCTCTGGATATTTACATATTGCATGTAATTCTCTACTGAAAAAATAGCTTTGGCCGTTTCGTTTACTTTCCAAACTACAACAGCAGCTATTTCAATCGGGTTACCCAATTTATCGTTTACTTTTAACTGTTGTCCGTTGAGGTTGTTGGCGCGCAACGAAACCTTTCTTTTGCTGGTTAATGGGTTTACCCAAAAAAAACCGTCGGTTTTTACCGTGCCTACATATTTACCAAAAAGGGTTAATACTTTCGATTCGTTGGGGTTATTGATAATCAATCCCGGTAAAACCAGAAAGAAATTGAAAGCCAGGATGCCACCTCCCCAAATAAAATTTTCGTTAACAAAACAGAAAATAGCTGCACCTAAAAGTGCTAAAAATAAGGCGAATGTTAAATAGCCTGATGGCGGATTAATGATTTTTTCTTGATACATGATTGATATTAATTTGATATCATAAAGTAAAATATAAAAACTGGTAATTGCAAACAAAATCAGTAAAATGTATATTGAGATAAAAATGTTAATTTTGAACATATAATAATTACATCGTTTTGGCCAAAATCAAGAGAAATTCCCACAAAATCCTTTACCGTAAGTATTCATCCAATCTGAAATATGTGATGATGATATTTACTGTTTTTATCATCACGCTATTCTTGCCCAAACAGCCAAGATTCAGGTATGAGTTTGAAAAAAATGCCGTATGGAAAAATAAAGACCTGATCTCGCCTTTCAGTTTTGCCATTTTAAAAACGAGTCCACAGGTAAGTGCCGATAAGAAGAATGCCCTGAAGGATATTTTGCCGGTTTATCAATTGGATAAAGAGATTACAGCCAATGCACTTGATGAGTTTTCGAACGAGTTTGATATTAAGTGGAAATCGAAACAACTCGATGAAAAAGATAAAGAAACGTATAAAAATTCGGCCTACAAACTGCTTCAAACCATTTACCAAAAGGGGATTATTGGTTTAAATGTGAAACATCAGGCGGGTGGAAAAAATTACGATTTTTCACTTATTGAAAACAATGTGGCTCAGGAACGCAATACGCAAGATGTTTTTACAGCCGAAACAGCCCTGAACTTTTTTAAAAATAATTTTAAAGCGCCTAATCCTGTAATGGGTGATTTGGTAGCCAATCTGGCTATCGATCATATTGCACCTAATATTGTATTTGATGAGCGTTTAACCAAAACGATACAGGACAATACCATCAACAACATTTCGACCACTAAGGGAATGGTGCAGAAAGGGGAGTTGATAGTAGCTAAAAATGACGTAATAGACGAGGAGATTTACCAGAAACTCGAATCGTATAAGGCCACTTACGATGCACAGACTAAAACAATAGGCAGCAGGGCCCTGGTTTATTTGGGGCAGGTAGTGCTGGTAGGTTTTATCCTCACTATATTAATGTCGTTCCTGTTTCTTTTCCGTAAAGATATTTTTGCTGATAACCGCCAGCTGTCGTTAATCCTGATTGTAACCACCGGTATGTTGCTGGCGCTTACCTGGGCCATAAAAATAGAAATCCCCAGCCTTTACTATATACCGTTCTGCGTAGTGCCTATTATTATCCGGATTCTTTTTGATACGCGCTTGGCACTTTACCTGCATATGCTGGTAATTTTAATAGCCGGTTTTTTTGTGGCCAACAGCTTCGAATTTGTGTTTTATCAGGTTACGGCGGGTATGGTAGCTATTTTCAGTATCAAAAACTTTGTTAAGCGCGAACGGTTTCTGGTTTCGGCTTTGTTTATTTTGTTGGCTTACTTTGTGGCTTTTGTAGGTATTGCTTTGTTGCGTGAAGGCTCTTTCCGCGAAATTGAATGGATTAACTTTATTCCTTTTGTATTTAGTGTACTATTGTCGCTGCTGGCTTATCCTTTAATTTACCTGTTCGAGCGTATTTTTGGTATTACTTCTGATGTAGCCCTGATCGAACTCACCAATACCAATAATAAACTGCTTAGGGAGCTTGCTTTTAAAGCGCCTGGTACCTTTCAGCACTCATTACAGGTGGCTAACCTCGCCGAGGCTGCAATATTTAAAATAGGAGGGAACTCGGTATTGGTAAGGGCTGGCGCCTTGTACCACGATATTGGTAAGGTTGATAATCCGCAATATTTTATCGAGAACCAGAATACAGCGGTTAGTCCGCACGATAAGCTGCCTTATGAGCAAAGTGCACAGATTATTATTCAGCATGTACATAAAGGAATTGAGATTTTAAGGAAGAACCAGATTCCAGAAGCGATTATTGATTTTATCAGAACGCATCATGGAAATACCCGGGTCGATTATTTTTATCAGTCGTTTTTAAAAAATTCGCCTGAAAAATTTGTCGACGAAAACATTTTTCGCTACCCCGGACCGATTCCTTTTAGCAAAGAAACTGGTGTGTTAATGTTGGCAGATTCGGTCGAAGCTGCCTCAAGAAGTCTGAAAAATCCCGATGCGCAGAACATAAATGACCTGGTTGAACGGATAATTAACTACAAATTGGAGCAAAATCAGCTTGATGATTGCGATTTAACGTTAAAAGATATTGAAACTATCAAATTGATATTCAAGACGATGCTGATGAGTATCTATCATGTTCGCATAGATTATCAACAATTATCATAATTTTTTTTTGCAGAATAACTTGTTTTACTATATTTGCAGACCTCAAAACAACGCCGGTAGGGCGAAAAACAGAGGTTGAAAGGTGAGGTGCCTGAGAGGCCGAAAGGAACAGTTTGCTAAACTGTCGTACTGGTAACGGTACCGCGGGTTCGAATCCCGCCCTCACCGCTAGAAAAAATAAAAACCCTGCAACGCAGGGTTTTTTTATGGATTTTTATTTTTTTAACTTACTGAAAATCAGATATTTGCTTATTTGTGTTTCTTCTGCATCCTCTGAAAAAACCTTAAAATCAAATCGCCTGAAAAAGGCATTTTTCAACTTGTAAATATTAAGATGTTGTTTTAGAGTTGGTTAAGGTGTGTTTTGGTTTTGTCCGTTCCAATCTGATAAGAAAATATGGGTGTCTTTCCGTGATAGCTCACGGAGACCAGATCACAGAAGTTGCCTGGTTTAAGTGTTACCTCAATAATATTTGGATAGAATTGAAATACACGGTACACTAATGAAGATTCTTGTCAAACTATAGTTCAGACCGAGGTACCAAAACAATATTAATTCAGCGTTCTAAATTCGTTTGGAGTTAATCCTACACGCTGTTTAAACAATCGGTTTAAGTGCTGAGGATATTTAAAGCCTAGTTCGTAGGCAATTTCACTTACTGTTCTTCTAGTGCCGTATATCTTGTTTTTGGCAATTTCAATAATTTTGTTTTGAATGTATTCCTGTGCAGTAGAACCTGTTTCTTTTTTGATAAGATCACCAAAGTATTTTGCAGAAAAATGCAATTGATCAGCGCAATAAGCCACAGAAGGGAATCCCAGGGCATATGGCTTGTCTGACGCAAAATAATTGTTCAACAGGTTTTCGAATTTTTCTATTACTCCTCTATTAACCGTTTCACGGGTAATGAACTGTCTGTCATAGAATCGGTCGCAATGATTAAAAAGCAGTTCTATGTTCGAAGCAATTACTTTCTTGCTGTGTTTGTCTATTGATTGGTGCAGTTCGGTGTCGATTTTTGAAAAAAGGTCCAATACCAGATCCCTTTCTTTTGGAGAAAGGTGAAGCGCCTCACTTGTGTTATAACTGAAAAAACTGTATTCGGTAATGGCCTTTCCTAACGAGGTTCCCAGAAGCATATCCGGATGAAAAACCAAGCCATGACCTGCCGGCTGATAATAATCTACCTTATTCTCTACATCAATCATTTGTCCCGGAGAAATGAACACAAGCGTGCCTTCCTGATAATCATAGTACTGGCGTCCATATTTCAGGTCGCCACATTTCACATCTTTTAAAAAGACACAATACAGATCGAAATACATTTTGGAGCCCGTCCGTTTATTTGCCTTTGAAAAATCAAGGACACTTACCAGCGGATGGCTGGTTTGGTGGTTGTTAAATGCATTGTATTCGGCAATTGACCTGAAGTGAAATTCCTTTTCCATAACCTTTTGTTTTACAGATCAAAAATAAACATTAATAGTTGCTTTCTCTGGTGTGCTTTATTAGAACGGGAATATTGGTAGTAAAAGCAGGAATCTGTCTACACGCTATAGTGCTTTTGGATCGGATATTTGTTGCTGTATTAAAATTGCTTTGATAGACATGGCTGTTTTAAAATGTCAAAAGATGGAAACAGTAAAATTAAATAATGGAATAGAAATGCCCATGCTTGGATTTGGAGTATTTCAGGTAACCGATCTGGCCGAATGTGAAAGAAGTGTGATAGATGCAATAGAGACAGGCTACCGCTTAATTGATACGGCTGCTTCTTATATGAACGAAGAGGCCGTTGGCAGAGCTATCAAACATAGCGGAATTAATAGGGGAGAGTTGTTTGTTACCACAAAACTATGGATTCAGCCAAATGGTTACGAAGGAACGAAAAAGGCTTTTAACAGATCGCTTGAAAAGTTGCAGCTCGATTATCTGGACTTGTATCTGATTCACCAACCTTTCGGCGATGTATATGGAGAGTGGCGTGCTATGGAAGAGCTTTATCAGCAGGGTAAAGTACGTGCAATTGGTGTAAGCAATTTTCAGCCCGACAGGTTGATCGACCTGATTATTCATAACCAGATAGTTCCGGCAGTTAACCAGATCGAAACACATCCTTTTCACCAGCAGTTGAACACGCAGGAATTTCTGTCCAGGCAGCATGTACAGATCGAGTCGTGGGGACCATTTGCAGAAGGAAAAAACAATATCTTTAATGATGAGTTATTGGTTGCTATCTCGAGGGAGCATGGAAAGTCTGTTGCTCAGGTAGTGCTTCGCTGGTTAGTGCAACGCGGTGTTGTGGCTATCCCGAAAACCGTAAACAAAAGCCGCATGGCAGAGAATTTCGATATTTTCGATTTTAAGCTCAGCGCTGATGATATGGTTGCTATTCAGGCTTTAGATACGAAGGCTAGTAGCTTCTTCGATCATCGCGACCCGGCTATGGTAAAATGGTTGGGAGAAAGAAAGTTGAACGATTAACCTAAAAAAAATGGAAAAAAGAATATTAGGAAATGGTGGACTGGAAGTGTCTGCGTTAGGTTTAGGTTGCATGGGCTTAACTTTTGGCTATGGTCCGGCAGCAGATGAAAAAGATGCGATTAGCCTCATCAGACGCGCTTATGAACTGGGAATTACTTTTTTTGATACGGCAGAAGCTTACAGTCAAGGCGGTAACGAAACCCTTTTAGGCAAAGCTGTTGCTCCTTTCAGGGATCAGATTGTAATTGCCACCAAGTTTGGTTTTCTGGATGGCGATGCGTCTAAAGGTGTCTATAGTCGTCCTGAAAGGATTAGGCAGGTTGCTGAAAATTCTTTAAGGTATTTAAATACCGATTATATTGATCTTTTCTATCAGCATAGGGTTGATCCGAATGTACCGATGGAAGATGTAGCAGGAACGATACAGGATTTGATCAAAGAAGGAAAGATCAGGCATTGGGGATTGTCTGAGGCAGGTGTAGAAAGTATCAGCAAGGCACACGCAGTACAGCCTCTGGCGGCGTTGCAGAGCGAGTATTCTTTGTTTTTCAGAGAGCCAGAGAAAGAGATCATTCCGCTATTAGAAGAGCTCGGAATAGGTTTTGTTCCCTTTAGTCCGCTTGGGAAAGGATTTCTGACAGGTGCAATCGATGAAAACACCAGGTTTGATGCCTCAGATTTTAGAAATGTTGTACCTCGTTTCTCACCGGAGAACCGCAAAGCCAATCAGGTGTTGGTGAATGTTGTTCGTCAGATAGCTGAAAAAAATAATGCTACTCCAGCACAAATATCTTTAGCCTGGCTATTGGCACAAAAGCCCTGGATTACCCCAATACCCGGAACAACAAAAATGAATAGGCTGGAAGAAAACGTTGGCGGTGCTGAAGTCAACCTCTCAGAAAATGAACTGGCAATTATTCGCGAAGCAGTTTCGGTAATTGATGTGCAGGGAGAGCGTTATCCCGCTGATCTACAGAAACGTGTTGGGCGTTAACTGATAATATTGAAATCAATTTATACTCACTTAAATTAAACTACATGAGAAAAACGATTATCGAGGCATTATTGCTGGTCCTTACCTCAGCATGCTCCTACGCGCAAACACAGGGTCGTAGACAAACCACACCAACCAAGGCTGAGCAGGAAATTTTAGACCTTTCCAGAAAGAAATGGGATTGGATGGCAGATAAAAATACAGATTCTCTGGCTGTCCTGTTTGATGATAAATCTGTATTTGTCCACATGGGCGGAAGCTGGGGAAAAGCTCAGGAAGTGAACGTTATTAAATCCGGTGGTATTCATTATAAAAAGGCCGATATCCATTCTGCTGGTGCTAATATCATTGGCAATACAGCTATTTTATTGAACAACATTACTTTACTGGCAGTGGTTGGCGGAAATGAGGTTACCAATCCCTTTATTGTGACAGAGGTTTATATTAAAGAAAATAACAGATGGAAGCTAGGATCTCTTTCTTTTACCAAGGTTAACACCCCAGGTGGGCCACGTTAAATCTGAGGAGAACCTATGAAACGATAGTAAAACCGGCTTGCTTGATTAGCCCGATATGAATATAACATGATGAAGATAAGGATAGACATAATTTTAGCAGCAGCTTTGCTATCGCTTAGCTCAATTACCGTAAGAGGCCAGCGGCAGAAGTCCACAAAGCCTTTAGTTATTGCCGGGCAGGGAAGCTTTGCAATTGGCGGAAAAACGAATTTGACTCAAGGCGTCTTCGATGTTAAAAATGCCCTCAAACCAGATGGGCAGACTTTTCATGGCGACCATGCCTATGTATTTTATCAGCGTCCTGTTAAAGCACATAAATATCCACTGGTTTTCTTGCACGGTGCCGGGCAATCAAAAAAGACCTGGGAAACTACTCCAGATGGGCGTGAAGGCTTTCAGACTTTATTCTTAAGACGTGGATTCGGAGTTTATCTCCTGGATCAACCTCGCCGGGGTGAAGCAGGAAAAAGCATGGTTGCAGCCAATGTTGCACCAACTGCTGATGAACAATTCTGGTTTACACAGTTCAGGATTGGTAATTATCCCGAATATTTTCCTGGGGTACAATTTCCCAGAGATTCTGCATCTCTTGAGCAATTCTACAGGCAAATGACCCCGAATACCGGCCCGTTTGATGCTACTGTAGTGAGTGAAGCTGTTTCAGCACTGTTCGATAAAATTGGCAGCAGTATTCTGATAACCCATTCTCAGGGTGGCGGTCCAGGTTGGCTAACAGGAATCAAAAATGATAAGGTAAAAGCTATAGTTGCCTATGAGCCGTACAGCGGTTTTTTGTTCCCTGCCGGAGAACTGCCTGCGCCAATTTCATCTGCGGGGCTTTTTGGAGCGTTGAAAGGGACTGAAATTCCGCTTGCTGATTTTAAAAAGCTGACGAGGATGCCGATTGTGATTTACTATGGAGATAACATTGCCGATTCTCCGACATCTGTATGGAACAAGGATCACTGGCGTTCGGGCCTTGAAATAGCCAGACTTTGGGCAAAGACGATCAATAAACATGGCGGTGATGCTGAGGTAGTTCACCTGCCTGAAATCGGAATCAAGGGCAATACCCACTTTCCTTTTTCTGACCTGAACAACATTGCCGTGGCTGATGTTTTATCAAACTGGCTAAAGAAAAAAGGATTGGATAGGTAATACAGGTAGTTTTTTCGGTAATCTGTCTACTTTATTGCTTTTCATCTTGCCGAAATTTGTAATCAGAAACTAAGTGCAGATGAAAAGAACAGGAAAATACTTTATAATGCTAAGCGTGCTAATCAGTCTGATGACAGCATGTTTAAAGGCACAGAATCATACGGGTAATAAGCCGGTATTTACAGATCAGAAGATTCTGATTGTTTACCTGTCGCGGACCGGAAACACCAAAGCTGTTGCACACATGATTCAAAAGTATACAGGAGGCAGGCTGATGGCAATCGAACTGGAAAAACCTTACCCGGAAAACTACCGGCAAACAGTAGATCAGGTGGCGCGCGAAAATGAATCCGGCTTTTTGCCTCCATTAAGCACAAAAGTTGATAGCATTGAAAGCTATGATGTAATATTTGTAGGTTTCCCCACCTGGGGCATGCAGCTGCCTCCGCCTATGAAAAGTTTTCTCAATAGTTACAAGCTAAAAGGCAAACAGATTATTCCTTTTAATACTAATGGAGGTTATGGTATAGGCAGTAGCTTTGAAAAAATAAAAGCGCTTTGTCCTGATAGCAAAGTGATGGATGGATTTACCGTAACTGGTGGATCTGAACGGAATGGGAAGTTACTGATGATTGTTGGTGCCAAAGCCGTTGAGGTTGAAGCTGAAGTAATCAAATGGTTAAGTCGGATTGGCTTTACAAAATGAGGAAATAAAAAAATATTATGAAAAGATTCGTTTATAAAGTTCCGGTGTTGGTAATGCTGTTCATGAGTACAGTGGTTTATTCAAAAAACAGTGTTAAAGATACAACGCTCAGTATGAAGCAACAAAGCCTGATTAGCATTGCTTCAGTTGCAGCAAAGGGTGATCTTGCCAAACTGGAGTTAGCGTTAAATTCAGGACTGGATAATGGCCTGACTATTAACCAGGCTAGAGAAGTATTGGTTCATTTGTATGCTTATTGCGGTTTCCCAAGAAGTTTGAGAGGTCTTCAAACACTCATTACTGTAGTCGATCGGCGTAAAAACAGGGGAATTGTTGATCAGCAAGGACCAGAGGCATCGAGAATTGAAAGTGCAGAAACCAAATATGAAAGAGGGAGAAAGAATCTGGAGCAGCTTAGAGGAGTGCCGGAAAAGGAAACAAAAACCGGATATGCGGCGTTTGCGCCAGAGATTGAAGTGTTTCTAAAAGAACATCTCTTTGCTGATCTGTTTGAACGTGATGTGTTGACTTTTGCCGAAAGAGAACTGGTTACAGTTTCTGTGCTGGCAAGCATCGGTGGAGTTGAGCCAATGTTAAAGTCACATCTGGGCATCTGTCTGAACCTCGGAATCACGAGTGGCCAATTGCAGCAGTTTGTTGATCTTATTAAACTTAGCGTTGGTAAGAAGGAAGCGAAAGGAGCTGGGGCTGTTCTGCAAGAAGTACTGGAAATAAAAAAGTAAAACTGAAATGAAGATAATGAAAAACAAAACAACGATAGCTGCGCTATTGATATCATCTTTTGCTGCAACGGAGTTGAATGGACAAACAATGGCAAAAGTGCAGGAGAAAAATCCGTTTACTTTGGTGTATGCTGGTGCTATTTCTAAAAATGAAAAAGGAAAGGTGAACATTTATCCGGTAAAATATAAACTTAATGGTATCGAAATTGCCGCTAATGTGTATACTCCAGCTGGGTTTAATACATCAAAACATTACGCAGCGGTAGTGGTAGCGCATCCTAATGGCGGAATAAAAGAGCAAACCGCAGGACTTTATGCACAGCGTTTGGCAGAAGCAGGTTATGTTACGATTGCTGCTGATGCTGCTTACCAGGGAGCGAGTGGTGGACTGCCACGTCATATTGATAAACCAGCAAGCCGTATAGAAGATATACGTGGCATGGCAGATTACATCAGCCAATACGCTGGAGTTGATGCCAACCGTTTAGGAGTATTGGGTATATGTGGAGGAGGAGGATACGCACTAAAAGCATCCCAATCCGACAAACGCTTTAAGGCTGTAGCTACCTTAAGTATGTTCAACTCAGGCGAGGTGAGAAGAAATGGCTTTCAAAATTCGCAAATTGCAACCATTCAAGAGCGCTTAAAGCAAGCATCTGATGCCCGTGCCCAGGAATCAGCAGGAGGTAAGATTATTTATGCGGGCGTTTCCAGCGTCAGCGATCAAGAAATTGCAAAAACCAAAACAGATCTTTACCGGGAGGGATTTGAGTATTATTACCGTACACATGCCCATCCAAACTCAACTTTCCTATATACCATGAGCAGCCTGCTAGATTTGATGACCTGGGATGCTTCTACTGGCATGGATCTCATCAATCAGCCTCTGTTGATGATAGCGGGAAGTAAAGCGGATACAAAATATATGACCGACGAGGTATTTGTAAAAGCAACAAATGCCAAGAATAAAGAGTTGTTTGTTCTTGATGGTGCCACGCATATTCAAACCTACTGGAAACCTGAATATGTATCACTGGCATTGAGTAAACTTGTACAATTTTATCAGACCAATTTATGAGAATGAAAACGATAAAACAGGCCGGATTATGGATTGTTTTTCCGTTATGCTTATTTTCCTGCACTCAGGATAGTAAAATTTCGCAGAACGTGAAAACCGAAGATGCTGTTGTTTTTGCAAAGGGCAAGCGGGTAACAAATGATAATTTTTCAGGAGCAGTGTACCTGCAGCCATTAATAGAAAGCGATAGCTTAAATCAGAACAATGTTGGTAATGTGACCTTTGAGCCGGGTGCCCGATCAAAATGGCATGCTCACCCAGCAGGGCAGATCTTGTTGGTAACCGGTGGGGTGGGGTATTATCAGGAGAAAGGTAATCAGAAGATTATTTTAAGAAAAGGAGATGTGATCAAGTGTCCACCTAATATTCCTCATTGGCATGGAGCGAGTGCCGATATCGCATTTTGCCAGGTTGCAATTACCGGGCGTGAGAAAGGGCCTACCGTTTGGTTGGAGGCTGTTAGTGATAGTGTTTATCTGGCAGGTGCTAAGTAATGGTGTTTTTACACTATAAAAATTCTAGTTAACTATGTAGTAAACTGATTTGTAAAAGTTGCTTTCTTGCTGAAGAAGCCATGGTTCAAATGATAAGGGAAAAGCTATCTGTTTATTGAAAAGATGTACGATGGGGTTAGATAAAGGAAGGTTTTCAATTTCAACTAATGTAATGTCTTATCATAAATAAAATACTTTTTTTGAGCTGAGGGCTTCATATTTGCAACAATAATTCTTTAATATGAAATGTATGTGTGCCAATTGCTGGCTAGTGAAGGTTTTTAATGAAAAATAATCTCGTTGACAATTAGGTGATTATAGGAGAGATTTTAAAAAGTACTGTGCATCCTATTGCAAACATCAGATTTATCTATACCTTTGCCGCTGTTAAAACGGATTAGTTCTTTTAATAAATAGATTGAAAAAAAGAGGTAAAAAAAATGGAAATACCCAATAAAATCCATATCTTTGCCATCCCTTAGGAATAAGGTTAAAAAGAAGATACCAAGTTCGGGATGTAGCGTAGCCCGGTATCGCGCCTGCTTTGGGAGCAGGAGGTCGTAGGTTCGAATCCTGCCATCCCGACAAAAAGTTCAATCCACTTTTAAAACAGGATTAAAAAAGATCGATACCAAGTTCGGGATGTAGCGTAGCCCGGTATCGCGCCTGCTTTGGGAGCAGGAGGTCGTAGGTTCGAATCCTGCCATCCCGACGAAACAAGGATTCAAAATCCTATAAAAAACCTCTAATCAATTGATTTAGAGGTTTTTTTATTTTTATCTCATATCATTTAGGGCTAAAATCATCTTGTTTAAGGAAGTTAAAATCATGATATACTATGGCTTTAGAATCCAAAATTGCAAACCTTATGCTGATGCGTTTTAAATTGTACTGATTTGCTGCAAGTCGAAATCTAAATTACCTTTTTAAGAACTTTGGCCAAGTGTTGATATGTCAAAGACTGCGAGGCTGTTTTAAAAATGAATAGGCTAGATTCAACCAGATTGGATATGTTGGAGTTAATTTTTAATTTATCATCAAGACCCGAATGCAGGCTTATTTAAATCAATAGTTATTGCGTATATTCAGCCCCGATTAACGCGAATATCAATGAGATCAATTGCCACACTATTACTATGCCTGCTAATACTCAATACGCGGGCCCAACAGATTAATACCGCAAAACTTGATAGTTTTTTTAATGCTTTGGGAGTCAATCAAAAGGCTATGGGCAGTTTCGCCGTCTCTAAAAACGGAAAACTGGTCTATCAACGCTCACTGGGATTTCGAACAGTTAAACGGGATACGTTACGTGCCGATTCACTTACCTGCTACCGCATAGGGTCTATCACCAAGGTTTTTACAGCAACTATGATCTTCCAACTTATTGAGGAAGGTAAGTTATCTCCTGATACCAAGTTAGCAGTTTTTTATCCAAAACTGCCCAATGCGCCGGAAATCAATATAGCACAGCTCCTTTCCCATAGCAGCGGCCTGATGGATTATGTTAATGATGTATCTGATAAATCCTGGATCACCAGGGCGCATGCTCAATCGGAATTATTAGATACCATTGTAAAAAGAGCTCCACATTTCATTCCAGGTTCCAAACAACAATATTGTAATTCGGGTTACCTGTTGCTGGCCGGTATTATCGAAAAAATTACAGGTAAATCCTATTCCAAAGCCCTTGAAAGTCGTATTAGCAAAAGAATAGGGCTGAAACAAACCCAATCTGGCATAATCAACAATACAGGAGCTGCAGAGGCAAGTTCTTACGGCATGAGAAATCAATGGACGCAGATTACCGACATCTATTTCCCGAACGTAATTGGTGTAGGCGATATTCTTTCAACGCCAGCAGATATGCTGAAATTCCTTAACGCCCTATCTTCAGGCAAGCTTGTCAGCGAAAAAAGTTTTGCCAAAATGAGTAACTTCAATCAGGGTGATCTATTTGGCATGGGACTCATTAAAGTACCTTTTTACAACCAGATAGGCTTTGGGCACAACGGAGCCACATATGGAACATTTAGTATGCTTTGCAACTTTCCTTCGAGTGGAATCAGCGTCGCCTTATCACTCAATGGCCAGGGTTACAGCCTCAACGAAATTACCATCGCGATGCTTTCTATCTGTAACGATATGTCCTTTGAAATACCAACTTTCAAAGATGTTGAGTTATCTCCTGAACAACTCAAAGCTTGTTTGGGCATATATTCTAACAAAACATTGCCGTTTAAAATCACCATAACCGAAAACGGGGGTAAGCTTCAGGCCCAGGCCACCGGACAATCACACTTTCCCTTACAGCCCACCTCAGCCAATACTTTCAGATTTGATGCAGCTGGCATTAAGATCGTTTTTAGTCCTGAGCTAAGCCAAATGACTTTTAGTCAGGGTGGCAAATCATTTCTTTTTAATAAAGATATTAATTAGTGGATATAATTGTTTAGATGCAAGAACTCTGTTGCTTTGTTTGTCATTAATTAAGTATTTCTTTCCGATAAATTCAGGATGTTGTTAGAGATTTGTTTTTTCAGGATATAGAGAATGGCAATAACAATAACCCTAATGATCTATTTTGTATTTTTTTAGATAAACACAGAAAAATATAAGATACAAAAAGGTTAATACGGTTAAAATGGCTGGCACCTGCAGGAAAAAAAAGACTGTGAGTAAGAGTCGTTTCTTTATCTGCTAATTAAATATTTTATTTTGTATTTTTTAACATACTTAATTTTAAGTATATTTATGTGTTGTGTAAAGATGTTTTTTATAATTGGAGATAAAGTTCGTATCTATGTAATAAAAATATCTGTTTAATTTTTTAGAAATCTAAAAACGCTCATATCCATGCAAACGCTCTTTAATTGTAATAAATCTTATTGTTTTTTATTGTGTTTTAATCTTTAATGCACTGTTTGTAAGTGCTTTGTAAGCTTATTTTAGCTGAGCGTATCTGCCAGCTTAATTGCTATGTTTTATAACTTCTGGTGCTCGTAAAGGACCAGATTTCTTGCAAAACCTTTGATATTTATCAAACAAATTTGGAATATATACGTAATTAGTTATTTACATTTTTAATAAAAACCAAACGTAACAATTGTGAAAAATTTACTATCAATCATTGTCCCCGTGCTTGAAGGAATGGAAGAATCGCCGTTAAAGCACCAACTTTTAACTTATTTCCCACAGCAGGCTGATTACTTTACATCCATAGAGGAAAGTTTTACAAAGCTCACGGCCATTCAACAGGATCGGGATCAGCTTAAACCTTTTTTTCATAGCTGGAGCCAAACCAACAATAGTGCAGTTACAGTAGCAGGATTAAGTAATCGAATGACCATGCTGATCCACAAAAACATGCCTGTAGCCAATGAGTCAGAGTTATTCAAATCTGTAGCTAATCTGAACAGGATCGTTGATGAGGATCTGGCTGTTGTTGGAAAAGTATTGCATTCAGACCTGTTTTATACCATGGCAACAAATACCTGTGGCGATGATGGTTGGTTGTTAAGGCAGTATCTCGATCCAAGTGCCCGTGCCTTTAAATATTGGAAAGATCAAAACTCGCTACGCAATAAAGATCTAATGATCGGACTTTTAACCACATTGGTACACGAAATTTATACGCACGGCGAAGTGGAGTTTATACTGCCTAAGTTTACACGTTGGCTGGAAGATGATTTTGGTTTTGATAAAGACACCTTAAAACACACTTTGGCCTGGATAGCGGTACATTGCGGACCTACAGAAAAAAATCATTTCTTTTATGCTGTAAATTCAATTAATCATTATGTAAAGGCTATGGATGTTAATCTGGCTGATTACGACCTGAAAGAAATCGTTTCTGATTATTTAAGTAAAAAAGCATTGGTAATGGAAAATATCAGTGCCATCCTGGAGCCGGTTATGGCTGAGGAAATGGAATAAATTATGAAGGGAGAACTTGTTGAAACGCATACCATTTGTAGTAAAGATTTCCTGAACGAATCGCTGATGAAATATTTGGGAGAGATCCCCTGTAATGGCGCCGATTCTTTTTCGCCGGTACCCGTTGCCGTGGATCAGCAGGAGATTGTCAGGATGGAGAAATTATGTAAGGTTTTAAATAAAGCCTTAATTGCAGTGGTAAATGCTTATTTTGATGACGAAAGGATACAAGCCATATATAACTTTGATGAAGGCTTGAACAGTATTTTACGCATTGCAAAAGATCTGCCATACAAGGTTGGAATGTATCGGCCTGACTTTTTACAGGCTGAAAATGGTGATATCAAAATTTGTGAAATAGGTGCGCGGTACCCGATTAACGGATGGATGATAAGTTATTACCTTAACCGGATTATTGGAGATACTAAACCTACAACCCCGTCCTTATTAGCGGCAGTTCCGGCACAGCAGGATTTTGTTGAAACCATTTTTAGCCGTTTTAATCCTAGTGAGCCTGTTGTACTTCTACACGAAAAGGAAAAAGGTACAGAGGTGTTTTACCTGTTCAATGAATTTGGTAAACTCGGTTTGGATTATGTTGATGCAAGCCCTGCAGAGCTCACTTGTCAAAACGGTGTGGTTATGTTGCATGGTAAACCCGTTAATCAGTTTATATTGGAAATGGACCGGGAAGAATTACGCAATTTCGATCCTGAAGTACTGAAGCTGATCATCAGCGAGGCAAATTATTTTAATGATGTGCGCACACTGACCCTGGTTCACGATAAACGGATTCTGGCTGTTTTGTTTGATGAAGAGATAATGAGCGATTACCTTGCGACAGACGAATACCAGTTTTTACAGACATTTTTAATCCCCACTTTTGCTTTGCATGCACCCCTAAAACGGGAAGAAATAATGCTTTCGGCAGATAACTGGGTGTTAAAACGAAACAGCGGCGGGCGTGGAATTGATATGTATGTAAAAAATGAATGCGATGCTACGTTCTGGACAACGGTTGTAACCGAACAATGGCCTGATTATATGGTACAAGCGTATGTAAATCAACGCTGGTTTAAGCATGGTAAAGATTCGAACGAAACTTTGATTAACCTTGTTGGCATGTTATTGTGTTATAATAACCGGTCTTTTGGTCTAGGTCTGTTCCGTGGTTCGGCCGAGAGCGTGGTGAACGTTCATCAGGGGCGCGGTGTAATTTTTCCGGCAATGATGTTTCAGTCTTAGGTATGACGCACGCTATTATTATCCCATTATTCAATAAGGCAGATTTTATTGCCAAAACACTTCATTCGCTCATCCGGCAAAGCAAACTGCCGGATGAGTTGATTATTGTTGATGACCTCAGTACCGATAACAGCCTGTCGGTTGTTCGCAGTTTTTTGCAGGAAAATGAAGCTGCTTTTGGTCATTGCAGCATTCAGTTAATTGAGCTAAGCGAAAACAAAGGTCCTGGAAATGCGCGTAATGTTGGCTTTGCGGCATCAAGTGCCGAGCTGATTAGTTTTCTGGATGCTGATGATGAATATCATCCGCGCCTGTTGCAGCTCGCAGCCGATGCATTTAGCAGCCATCAGCTCGATTTTATGGTGCTCAATATTGTTTTTATGCCTGGTGGTGAAATATACCCTGAATTGGAGCTATTAAAAAAATATCTCAAACCTATCGCCAGTGATCTATATCTGATTAATAACCCTTTACTTGCTGTTAGCTCACCTCATTTTATTATGGGAGTTGGCAGTAATGTAATTACTAAGAGAAAATGGATCGCCGCCTACCAATACAGTACTGAAGCGCATTTAAACGAAGGGATTGATTTTTGGTACCGGGTATTAAAAGGGATATTAAGCCATGTACCTGGTAAAATTGCTTTGCAAACAGGTGGCTACCTTTATGTTAACGAAGTGCCAGGTAGCTTATCTCGTAAAAAATATAGCCATTTTCTGCAAATTGAAGTGCCGCCGGTAATATCGCGCTATAGAAGAAGTGAAGATAAGCATGACCGGCTGTTAATGGGTATGATTGGCAGGCGCTGGTATAAACATGCCTTGCAAAATTTACCAACTCATACACAGAAAATACGTTTTGTATGGCATTACCGTAATTTTATTCCACAATACCTTAGTTATCTACTGCTCAAAAGGTAAAAAGTAAATATGATTGATACTGTTCTCAATACCTACTATCAGATTGTACGTGAGTCTGATCTTTTTAAAAACTATTATTCCCCTTATCCGGATTATATTGAAGCTCCACTGGTAGGCAAAAAAGAACTGATAGACCAGTTAAAGCATAATTTTGATTTGCATGCTCAAAAGGAAGGAGTTTATCTGGTGCGCTCAGGTGGCTCTACCCAAAAACCATTGGTATTTCCGGTTGATATTGCAGAAAACCTGGAACAGCGTGCAGTGCTGGCTACTGCCTTAAAGCAGGCAGGTATATTTGTGCCCAAAACAATTGCACTCAATATGTTCGGCTATATGGATATGTATCGTACAGCCGCCATTATGGACGATCTGCTTGAGCGATGCCAAGCCACTACACTGGTGGCGGGCGCAAGTTTGCCTTACCAGGATGCTTACCATATGGCGCAGAATTTTAGCCCTGATTTGTTGTTGGGTACACCATCCAAGTTGTTTCTTTTTGCCCAGTACCTTAAAAAGCACCAGCTCCGTTTATCGATAAATAACCTTTTGTTTGGAGGAGAATTTTTGCCGCCATCACACCTGCAGATTTTTAAAGAAATATTTGGAACCAGGCAGTTGTACTCATTATATGGGGCAGCAGAAACAGGAATATGGGCCTGGTGCGATTATAATCAATCGATACCATTATTTAGGGTAATTGAAGGTTTAATAATAGAAGTAAACCAGCCCGATGCACAAGGATACGGGATTTTGCTTGTGAGCAACCTGTTTCGTAAGCGGTTTCCGATTTTTAGATATAATACTGGCGATATAGGGCGATGGGTTGAAATTGAGGGCCAATCTTATTTGGAGCTTAAGGGGAGAGCGGCTAAATCTTTTATGTTTAACGAGTGTAATTATGAACTCGACGATTTCGCTGTGGTTTTGGCCGGTTTAGAGCGGTATCAGATACAGATTATCCCGGAGGAAGGGCATACCACGATCAAGTTTCTGCTTGTAATAGCGCTAAGCAAGGCGGAAGAAGAAAATTTCATTGATCAGAAAAAACGACAACTTTACGCGGTATTTGGTTATCAGGTAAAAGGCCTGGTCGTTTTAGTAGGTGCAGATCTTCAGCTTTACACCGATGAAACAACAGGTAAAACACCTTTAATTATCGACTATAGAAATCATAGCTAAAAATCGCTAACTTAAATTTGCGAAAATTTACACTTTTAAAGTAAGCGACCTGGAATCGATTTACTGGTGGTTATGAGTTATAATACTAAAATTAGTTTCTGCTAAGCGGATAACACAATAAAAATGACTTCGGTCATTTTATTTCTCAGCTGTTAATATGAAATTTGTTTACAGGCACTCAAGCTAGTTTGCATGTGAATGAGGGGCTGAAGCAAAGCAGTTATTTGTTTCAGGATAAAATGATATCAATTAAAAAGCAATATTATGTTAGGAGATTTAAATAAGGGGGAAATGATTTCTCTGCTCGAAAGCCAGGTAACAGGCAGGTTAGGCTGTCATAGCGACGGGGAAACTTATGTTGTGCCTATCAACTACGTTTACCGCAACAATGCCATTTATGCCCATTCGGGGCCAGGAAAAAAGATAGATATGTTGCGTCGTAATCCACAGGTGTGTTTTCAGGTTGATCAGATCAAAGATATTTTTAGCTGGAAGAGTGTGGTGTTATGGGGGACTTTTGAAGAGCTGAACGGAGAGGAGAGACAACAGGCTATGCAGGGGATTATACACCGCATTATGCCGCTAACTTACCGCCCCTCGCAGGAATCTTCACATGGAATTAGTAGTGACGTGCATCAGGAGATCATTGTATATAAGATCAGTATTAAAGAAGGCACAGGTAGGTTTGAAGAACACGACGAACTGTAGTGAATATTCTTTTCGGTCGGTCATATACTTTTGGTGAAATTACAAGAGATTTCCAAAAGTATAACTACATCTGATTAATAGACCTGTCTTTCGGGTGCTTGTAGGATAGGTATTCGGGCTATTATATTAAACCTTATTTTAAGAATTGATTCGGTAAAACTCCCAAACCAGATTTTGAATTTCAAAACAATGTGTTGAATGCAAATGCATTAACTAACCTGGGGCCTTTTGTAGTGGGATATCCCGGGTTTAATACGATGATAATCGGTAAAAAAAAATGACGGTTTTTAGGAAAACAACATTCTATTTAATTAGATTTGAAATGTATCCTAAAAAATACTACCCTTTTAATAGGGGAATGTTAAATCCCACAATCAATGACCCGGTTTGTCCTATTCTTTGTTATTATTCTTTTTTCTATTAATGTTGCTAAAGCCCAGGAGAGCTTTATTGGCGATATCAACTACCAGTTATTGGAAAAATATGTTGATCTGGCCCTGAAGAATTATCCGAAGCGAAAAATGTATAAAGCCAGCGAACTCAGCGCAAAGGCAAAAATAGGTGTTGCCAAAGCAACCTATCTCGATGCATTTACAGCATCCTATAACTACAGTCCCAATAATGCGGCCAGATACAATACCACTAATCCTTATACCCTAAACGGGATACAGTTCGGGATCTATTTTAATATTGGTATTTTATTCAGAACACCAGCGCTGGTCCGGCAGGCTAAAGAGGAGCACAACGAGAAATTTTATCAGGCTCAGGAATACGATATCCTGCTAAAGTCTGAAGTTAAAAAAACGTATTTTGAATACCTTCGGGAAGGTGCAGATCTGCGGGTTAAAGCACAAACCTATATCGACAACAAAGCGGCTAGCGACGGCCTTCGGTATAAATTCGAAAAGGGAGAGGCGAGTTTAGACGATTATACCAAAGCCAAAACCTTAACCTCCTATGCTAACTCTGAAAGACTACTTGCAGAGCTTAATCTTTTAAAAGCAAAAGAAGAGCTGGAAGCTCTGATTGGCGAAGAATTGAAAAACGTGAAATAAGACAAAATGAATATACAGAAATCCTTAGATACAGTAAACAGATATAGGTGGATTATCATCACTATATTCATTTTGACAATCATTGCAGGTTTTTTCGTGCTAAGAAACCTTCCAAAAGATTATAAATCGGAAGCAAAACTTTCAACCGGTTTGCTTGATCCATCAAGGCAGTTAGCGCCCGACCGCGCCAGTTATACAGGACCTGATATTATAATCAAGCTTAATCAGCAGTTTTCTACCATCATGGACATCATGAGGATGCCCAAAAATATCAGCCTGCTTTCTTACCGGTTGATTTTGCATGATCTTAAAGATCAAAAAGGTACGTTCAAGCCATGGAGTGCTGAGGTGAAGGTTTTAACTGATGCACAAAGGCAGGAAGCTATTGGCCTTTTTGAAGAACGATTAGGCAAAAAACAAGTACTCACTCCGCTGGATAACGGTAAGATTAAACTCTATCAGATCGTTACTTCAATGGGCTATGATGAGAAGAGCCTCAACAAAAAACTGGATATTAACCACGAACAGAACAGCGATTTTATTTCGGTGGCTTTTACTTCCAACAATACCCTGCTTTCGGTTTTTGTTGTAAATACCCTCTCAAACGATTTTATTAATAATTACAGTTTGGAGCAGATCTTGAATAAGAACACAGCTATTGTGGTTTTGGATTCGCTGTTGAAAAAGAAAGAGGCTGTAATGAATAACAGGATAAAGCAGGTTAAGGACTATAAGATCCGCAACGGCGTGCTCAACCTGGATAAACAGTCGCAGATTGTTTATCAGCAGATTACCGATAATGAGAACAAGAGAAACCAGGCCCTGATCGATAAACAGGCTGCGCAGGCTGCATTAAAAAGTGTTAATGAAAAATTGGCAAGCAGAACTAGCGATAAGTACCTTGGAGCCGAAGTGATTGAGGATAACAGGGCCATTATCAGCATAAAAAATAAAATTCTGGCAGCAGAAGATAACTATTTGCGCAATGGGTATAAACCGGCTGATAAAAAAATAGTAGATTCATTACAACTCTTGTTGAGTGCCAGACTGATCCGATCAAACGACCAATACGTAAGCGATCCGCTTATTGCTAAACAAAGTCTGGTTCAGCGTCGTATTTCGCTGGGGGTAGAGATTGAAAAAGCGACAGCGGGGATAGGTGACATTGATAGGGAACTGGCCAAACTGAATGCAAAATTTACCGGAATGGTTCCTTTTGATGCGGGGGTTCAAAATTATGAACAAAAAGCCGATGTAGCGACGAGGGAATACCTGGAAATACTGGCGCGGTATAACCAAACGAGCCTGGATAAGAATATTGGGTTGCGCCTGCAATTGGTACAAGAAGGGATCCCAACACTTCCCGAATCATCAAAAAAACTGATATATATGGCCATGAGCGCTATTGCCAGTTTAGCAATCTGTTTTTGTACGCTGTTTTTGATATCTGTTTTAGATCGTTCGGTTAATAATGGAGCAGAACTAAAATCGGCCTTAATTGCAAAGGTTATCAGTGAGTTGGATTACATCAGACCTGATAACGATAATATAGCTAAAATATGGGGAACTCCGCATGCAGAAAGCGAGTACACGGTATTTAAGAACCAGCTGAGGACGCTACGTTTTGAGCTCGATAATATGCTTTTTAGTAACAGTCAAAAAGTACTGGGGATAACAGGTGTCGGTTCGGCGTCTGCCCAGGCATTTACAGTATTAAATTTAGCATACGCATTTGCGCAGATGAATAAAAAAGTTTTATTGATTGGAAATCAGGAATTTATTCCGGCGCTGCAAAAGCTGAAAATACCTGCAGATCAGCCAATAAGAGCAGTACTGCAGGGAGCTGATATTAATGAAAACAAGCCTTTTGCTTTCATCAATAATGACCTGGATGGACAGTCGCTACTCGAAATAAGAGACAGGGAAGCTCTTTCTGGAATTTTTGGTTCGATCAGCAGTCGTTTCGATTTAACCATTGTTGCACTTGATCCTCTGACCGATGGTGCTGAGAACCGGGAATGGATCTCTTTTATAACACTATACACCGCAATATTTGTAGCCGGATCAGCATTACATGATAAACAGAAAGCGGCACTTGCCCCGTTAAATGCTGATGAAAAGTTTGCTGGCTGGATTGTTAGCGGGGTAAAACAAAAATAAGCAGCTACTATGCTTAAAAAGTTAAATGAGTACATTTTTGACCATAAAAAAAAGATTATATTTTTTATCGTCTCCCTGTGCCTTTCAGTTCTGGTGGCAGCTTCTACCTATTCATTTGGGATTTTGGGACCATTGCTGGTATTGGCTATCGCCGCATTAGGCACTTTCATAGTTGCCCTATTTCGCAATCCCCGCACAGGATTTTGGGTATATTTAACCTATTGCTTTATCCTGGGTTTTTTGGTAAAGTCGTTTTTAAATATTCCGGTTGGTCTTGCCCTCGACGGGATATTGGTACTTACCTGGGCCAGCATGCTGGTTAATATGAAGAAATTCAATTGGGATAAACTGAAAAATGAGCATGTTGTAATTGCGCTTATTTGGTTTGTTATTAGCTTTTTACAGGTCTTAAATCCGAATGGTGGCAGCCTCGCAGCCTGGTTTAACGAATTGAGGTTTGCAGCGTTGAGCTGGCTGCTAATAGCACCCTTTGTATTTTTGTTATTTAACAGAATGGTTGATCTGAACAGGTTTATCATCTCAGTCTTAGGGCTTTCGCTTGTTGCTACGCTATATGGAATGAAACAGCTTTATCTGGGTGTTTCCCCGGGCGAACAGACCTGGTTAAACGCTGGTAATTCAGGTACACATATTATCAACGGCAAACTCCGCGTATTTTCCATGTATTCGGATGCGGGACAGTTTGGTGCCTCTCAGGCAATTATGGCCGTAGTTGCATTAACGTTGGCCGCCGGACCTTTCAGTTTTACAAAAAAAGTAATTTTTGCCCTCTTTGGGGTTGCTTTTCTTTATGGCATGGCTATATCGGGTACCAGAGGTGCTTTATTTGCACTTGCTGCCGGGCTTTTTTCAGCCCTTTTTTTAAGCAGGAGTTTTAAGGTGTTAATTGTTGGGGTAGTTTGTTGTGCTGCGGGTTTTGGCGTGTTAAAGTATACCACTATTGGCGATCATATTTTTCAGGTTAACCGCTTAAGGAGTGCATTGAACCCGAAGGATGCTTCATTGGCCGTTAGGCTGGATAATCAACATAAACTAAAGAGCCTGCTCGAAGATTTGCCCTTTGGCGCAGGTCTTGGTATGAGCGGTATGAACGGAACGACCTACAATGCCGATAAGCCCATAGCCAATATACCACCCGATAGTTATTGGGTAAAAGTGTGGGTAATGTACGGTGTAGTAGGATTGCTTATCTGGTTTGCCCTTACCAGTTATATTATTGGCAAGTGTGGTGGGATTGCCTGGAAAATCCGCGATCCAAAGTTAAGAGTGAAAATGATTGCCCTTACCGCAGGTACTGTGGCCTGTTTTATCTGCAGTTATGGCAATGAGGTAATGAACGGAATGCCCTCATCAGTAATTTTGTTTATGTCGTGGTCATTTATCTTTATAGCGCCAGGGCTTGATGAACAGCAAATGCAACTAAAATCGGATGGAACTGATATATAAAACTATACACCTGCTGTTGTGGATTCTGGCTGCTTATCTGTCATTTAATTGCCTCTACCTGGCATTTTTTGCATTCGCAGGGCTTTTTCCTTTGCCGGGCACACAAAAACATGCTACTGACTATAAAAAAATAGCAGTGCTGTTTCCAACCTATCATGCCGATGAGGTAATAATAGAAAGCGCCAGGGCAGCACTTGCACATGATTATGAAGGGGAATTTGAAATTGTAGCGATAGCCGACGGATTAATGCCCGAAACGATTGAGCAGCTCAAAGCAATGGGAGTTGAGGTAATTGAGGTGTTTTTTGAGAAAAGCACCAAAGGTAAAGCCCTGCTGTATGCCATTGAAAAGCTTAAAAACCGCGGATTTGATATCGCTGTAGTGCTTGATGTTGATAATTTAATGGGGCCAGCATGCTTGCAGGCTATAAATAGTTCGTTTCATCAAGGGGCTAAAGTTGTTCAGTTGCACCGTACAGCGAAAAACCTAAATACCAGTTTTGCTTTTCTGGATGCCTGCAACGAAGAGGTGAATAATCACATATATCGAAAGGGCCAAGCAGTGCTGGGACTTTCACCTGCGCTTATCGGATCGGGAATGGCCTTTGATTACAGCTATTTTTATACGCTTTTAAAAAATGTAGGTGATACCGTTGGTGAAGATAAAAAAATGGACTTCCTTATTGCCAGCGACAAGGTAAAAGTTAGCTATTTGAATGATATTTTTGTTTACGACGAAAAAGTGAGCAGTGCCAGTGTATTTACCACCCAAAGAACCAGGTGGATTGCTTCGCAGATTGAGTTTTTGCGAACATATACCATGGTAGGTATTAGGGAGCTGTTTAAAGGCAATGTAGAATTCTTTAATAAAACGGTACAAACTATGTTAATGCCACGCATATTATTGCTGGGATTATTGTTTATCATGGCGTTTCAATCTTTTTTTAACCCTTTGGGGCCGGGAAAAGGATTATGGCTAACTTTATTCATGAGTATATGCTTAACCCTGCTGATTTCAGTCCCGGGACGTTTTTACAGGGATAAGAGGCTTTATCTTGCCATCTGGCAGATACCAAGGGCAATGATTGGAATGGTTATCGCGCTGATTAGCATCGGTAAGGTTAAAAAATCAAATTTAGCTACGCCTCATCAAAATACAGGTACAGGGGAAATAAAACTTAAGCTATGCCGATATTATTACTGATTATTACCGGTGCAATTGCTGGCATTTTCGGATTTATTAAAGGAATAAAAACACCAAAACCATAATTCAATGGCTATTTTAAATAACAGGGACATTATCATTGTGGGGCAACAACCCTGGGATATTCCCATTGGTAGCAATTGTAAGGATTTGGCGCTCGAGTTTAGTAAAAACAACCGCGTATTATATGTTAATGCACCATTAGATCGAAAAACGAGCTTGTTGCAGCGCAATACAGAAGGCGTAAAAAAAAGACTACGTGTTATTGCCGGCAGGGAAGAAGCTTTAACTGAAGTATCAGCCAATCTGTGGATTTATAATCCCCAGGTTATCATAGAATCAGTAAACTGGATCAGGTTCAAAGGCCTGTTCAGATGGTTAAATAAAATCAACAATGCCCGGTTTGCCAAATCAATCCGCGATGCTGCTGAACACTTGGGCCTTAAAAATTTCGTCCTGTTTAACGATAACGATATTTTTCGAAGCTTTCATTTAAAAGAGCTTTTGAAGCCTGCTGTAAGCGTTTATTATTCAAGAGATAATGTTGTAGCCACACCGTACTGGATGCGGCATGGTACTTACATGGAACCCGAATTGATTGCAAAAAGTGACCTTTGCGTAGCCAATTCGGTTTATCTGGCAAGCTATTGCAGAAAATATAATCCGAATTCTTTTTACGTTGGGCAGGGTTGCGATTTGGCGCTTTTCAGTAATGGCGAGGCACTCGAGATACCCTCAGATCTTTCTGCTATCAAAAAGCCGGTTTTAGGCTATGTTGGGGCATTGTTATCGATAAGGCTAGATGAAAAGATACTACTGCATTTGGCAAAAGAAAGGCCTGACTGGAATATGGTATTGGTAGGGCCACAGGATGAAGATTTTAGTAGGAGCGAGCTCCATAAGCTAAGCAATGTGTTTTTTCTGGGACCTAAAAAGCCCGAAACGCTGGCTGCATATATCAAGGGCTTCGATGTTTGCCTCAACCCTCAGGTAATCAATCCGCTTACCATCGGTAATTACCCACGTAAAATTGATGAGTATCTGGCCATGGGTAAACCTACATTGGCTACCAGAACTGAAGCGATGGATATCTTTGCTGATCATGTTTACCTGGCATCGACGAAGGATGAATACCTGCAGCTAGCCGAAAAAGCGTTAGCGGAGGATAGTCCGGCACTGGAGCGCGAGCGGATTAACTTTGCCGGCACGCATACCTGGGAGGCCAATGCCAGGGATATCTATAAGGCCATAAATGCTGTTGAAGGTGGTTTGCTGAAATCCAGAGATGCATAATATTGAATCTGCTCACATTGTTCATTAAAATTTTAAATATTTACGTCAGATATGCCATTGACCTCAATTATCACCGTTAATTTCCATCAAATGGCAGTAACTATTGCTTTACTGCAGTCTATCAGCAGGTCATACCATGCAGCAAATGTTGAAGTTATACTGGTGGATAATGGTGCAGATCAAGATCAGTCGGATATATTTACACCCTATTTTAAAAATATCCAATACATCCGTTCGGTAGAAAACCTCGGTTTCGCAGGCGGAAATAACCTGGGGATCAGGCAAGCCAAGGGTGATTATATCCTGCTGTTGAACAATGATACCGAAATACCGGCAGGTTGTCTGGAAACGATGCAAACCGAACTGGAGGCCAATGAGAAAATAGGACTGCTATCGCCCTTATTGCTTTATTTCGATCAGCAGGATTTGGTTCAGTACGCTGGTTTTACGCCCTTAAATTATGTCACAGGAAGAAATGCCTATATTGGCCAGTTTGAACGTAACCATGGGCAGTTCGGTCAAAGCTATAGCACGGCGTTTTGCCATGGGGCAGCTGTGATGTGCCGCAGAGAAGATCTGTTGAATGCCGGGTTAATGGATGAAAATTATTTTCTCTATTATGAAGAACTCGACTGGTGCGAGAAATTCAAACGGATAGACAAAGAGATCTGGTTTACCGGAAAAACCCATGTTTACCATAAGGAATCTGTTAGTGTGGGAAAGGAAAGCCCACTTAAGGTATATTTTATGACCAGGAACAGGATGCTGTTTATCAGAAAAAATACGGGCTGGATTACTACTTTGCTGTTCTCAATGTATTTTTGTCTTATCGCCTGTCCAAAAGCAGTGTTGGCTTATCTTGCCAGGGGGAGGTGGGATTTAGCGAAACAGGTGCTCAGTGGGCTTTGGTGGAATTTTACACATAAAAAGCATAGCAAAAACCTGGGACTGGCATTACCCGGTAAAAGCTCATCTTAATCTTTTCAGGCTGGCAGAAACAGCATATCTCCCAAGTAGGATTGCCGATCTGAGAAAACCTATGCCTTCGCTTTCCCTGAATATTTTCCAGGTATAACCAATTGCTTTGAGTTTGTTCGATGAAACCGAATTTTGTCTTACCCGGTAATAGGCGAGAGGTTGGTTAATGCCATAGCCCTGACCACACTGTTTTAGCAGTTTGAGTAAAAAGATCCAGTCTTCGTGGCCTGCCCGGCTAAACTTTAAGTCGCCAATAGCACTTTTTAACATCATAGAAGTCGAAAATATAACCACATTGTGCGCGAGCAACGCGTTATAATCTACCGTATGGGGAACCGGAACCTGACCTGAAATTACTTTACCCTGTTCGTTAATGCGCTTGTAGGCACAGAATGTAAGGGGCAGGAGTTCCTTTTCCATGTAGCTTACCTGACGACTAAGTTTATCTTTAAGCCAGATATCATCACTATCCAAAAACGTAATGTATTTGCCTTTCGCTTCTGCCATACCTATATTTCGTGCATTCGAAACTCCTCCGTTCTCTTTTAGGGCTATCAGCCGGATACCATTGTGCCTGTTGGCAAACGCTTCAACGATCTGGCAGGTATCATCACTTGAGCGGTCATCTACAACAATTAATTCCCAGTTAGTATAGCTCTGCGAAATTACTGCATCGAGTGTTTCCGTTATAAAGGCAGCTGAATTATAGCAGGGGGTAACAATTGATACAAGTGGCTCCAATCTCTTTAGGTTATGTCTTTTCGTTTGACAAAATAGCTAAAATTTTGTGATAATGCGTTTGGGCACCGATGATATTCAAATAAAACCATTACTTTAGGGCTGCTATTGATATGGATAGAAGACGTTTTGTTGTTAACCTGGTCTCCAATTTTTTTAGTGCACTTTCGGGTGTAGGGATTTCCTTCTTTCTTACGCCTTATATCGTGGCACACCTGGGTAAAGAGGCTTATGGTTTCTTCCCGCTCTCCAATAACTTTGTGATGTACGCTGGGATTATCACCACTGCCTTAAACTCCATGTCGAGCCGGTATATCACCATCAGCCTCGAGAAAAAAGATATCAAAGAAGTGAATGTTTATTTCAATTCCATCTTGTTTGGCAACATGCTGATATCGCTCGGTTTCATTATATTGAGCGCGTTATTTTGTCTGTTTATTAACAATATACTCGATATTCCGCCTGGCCTTTTTGATGATGTGCGCTTACTGTTTGTATTTATTTTCTTCAGCCTGGTGATTAATGTCTCTTCAGCTGTTTTTTCGGTTGCGGCATTTGCCGTCAACAGATTCGATAAGCTTGCCTATATCAATATTATATCCAACGTGGTGAAACTTGGCGCAGTTGCATTCCTGTTTTATCTTTTTAAGCCTAAAATTTATTTTCTGGGACTGGTAACGGTGTTAACAGCAATTTACATGTGTTTTGCAAATTACAGGCTTACCAAAAGGCTTCTCCCTGAAGTGGTGATTGACAGATCATTTTTCTCGTGGGGTGCACTTTCGCTGATTGCAGGTTTCGGCATGTGGAATTCTATAATTGCCTTGTCGAACGTAATCAATACCCAATTAGATTTATTAATTGCAAACCACTTTTTTGGTGCTTCAGGTATGGGGTTTCTTTCGTTAACCAAGTTTATACCCAATGCAATTTATATCCTGCTGGGAATTGTTGTGCCCATATTTCTACCCGAAATGCTAAAAGCCTATGCTCAGGAAGATATGGGGAAACTAAAAAGTACACTTAACTTGTCGTTTAAGGCTATTTTTATAGTTGTACTATTGCCCCTGGCTGTGTTTTTTGTTTATGGCGGCGACTTTTTTAGGCTATGGCTGCCTACCCAGGATTCCAGTGCACTTCACCTGCTTTCAGTGATAACTTTGTTACCCTTCATTGTTCATGGCACGGTAGAAACGGTGCATCATGTTTTTATCATCACCAATAAACTGAGGATTGCATCCATCTGGGGCATTTTTATTGCCGTGCTGAATTTTGTACTGGTAATATTACTTTGTCTGTACAGCAACCTTGGTATATATGCCATTCCGGTTGCGGCAGCAATAAGCGGAGTGTTTAGTCACCTTACTTTCACGCCCATTTATGCCGCACATTGCCTGAAAGAGAAAAGGAGTTACTTTTTTTTTAAGATTGTGAGGGGATTAGCGGGCTTTACATTGCTGATTGCAATAACTTATGGTTGGAGAAGTATGGGTTTGATTACGGTTACATCGTGGCTTACCTTTATCCTGAATTGCCTGCTAATCGGGCTCATTTTGCTTGTAATTACCTTGTTTATGCAGTTTGATCGGGCTACACTAGCAGAAGGTTATAAGAAGATCCTAAATAAAGTGAAGTTATGATACCTAAAATAATCCACTACTGCTGGTTTGGTAAAGGAGAGAAGCCCGAGCTTGTGTCCAATTGTTTGGCATCGTGGAAAAAATACCTTCCCGATTATCGCATTGTAGAGTGGAATGAGGAGAATTTTGATGTAAATAGTTACCAGTATAGTGCAGAGGCTTACCGCGAGCGTAAATTTGCTTTTGTTTCAGATATTTGTCGCTTATATGCCCTGAAAAATATGGGGGGCATTTACTTCGATACAGATGTTGAGTTTTTAAAGCCGTTGGATGATAGTATGCTTGGCAATACAGCCTTTACAGGGTTTGAAGATAACCTTTTGCTTTCATCAGCAATTATGGGAAGCACGAAGGATAGCAGCTGGGTAAATGATTTATTGGCTTATTATGACAACAGGAGTTTTTATCTGCCAAATGGAAAGCCAGATACCATGCCGAATACCGAAAGCATAACAGCGTTTATGAAAGCAGAAAAGGGATTGCAGTTAAATAACACTTTTCAGCAGCTTGATGGTTATTGTACTATTTATCCCAGTGAGTTTTTTAGTCCCAAAAGCTGGAAAACCCTGAAGCTAAAAATTACAGCAAATACCTATTGTATTCATCATTTTGCAGCCTCGTGGATTTCCGGTTCGGATTATAGCCTAATCGGTAAACTATCCAACCGTCTGTTTGGGAAAAGGGTATCTGATTCGCTGTCCAAAATATATAGAAAGCTCCGGGGGCGCTGAAATCCCCAAAGGCTTGTTTTATTTCCTCAATCTATCCTTGCCAAAGCTGGTTTATTGGCTGTTTCTGATGGCAATTTCTTCACTGAGTTCTGTCATCACCTGGTTAAGCACATCGTTTACCTCAGCAATCATTTCGGCTAATTTAGGAGCAGAGGTATTACCCTCGTTCACTGCTTCAATTTCCCTTATAGTACGCTGAAGTGGTGAAATGGCCAGATGATCGATGGTAGACTTGAGTTTGTGGGCCAGTTTAGATAACTGTTCATGGTCACCATCGGCGCTGGCCTGATTGAGTTGCTTTAAAGTATCGGGTATCTGCCCGCAAAACATTTCGATCATTTTGGTCACAAAATCCTCGCGTCCCTTACTAATTACACGTAGCCCGTCTAAGCTGTACAATGGTAAGTCAATATCAGGAGCAACAACAGGGTTTGCAGTTTTTTGAATCCAGTTATCGATCACGCCAATCAGCAGCTCTTCATTTATAGGTTTGGTAATGTAGTCGTCCATTCCGGCGGCCAAACATTTCTCCCTTTCACCTTCAATGGCCGAGGCGGTCAGTGCAATGATTATTCCGGTATAGCCACGCGCCCTTAGGGCTTTGGTTGTATCATAGCCATTAAGTACAGGCATCTGTATATCCATTAAAATGATATCATAGGGCTCTTCGTTCAGCATGTCAAGGGCTATTTCGCCATTTTCGGCAATCATTACCTGTGGACCATAGCCCAGTAAAACGGTGCTAGCCACCAGCCTGTTCATTTCGTTGTCATCTACAATCAGGATTTTACGTCCTGCAAATAAATCTTCATTGTGCGTTACCTTTGTTTCTGTAGGTACATCGGTGGTTTTACCCTTTTCGAGTTTGATAACAAAGGAAATTTCTGAGCCCTGACCTTTCTGGCTTTTTACATTGAAATAACCGCCCATTTGTGCAACCAGCTTTTGCGAAATGCTCATGCCCAAACCTGTGCCGCCGTATTTGCGTGTTACAGATTCATATTCCTGACTAAAGTTATCGAACAATCGACTTAAAAATTCAGGATCCATTCCAATCCCGGTATCTTTCACCAAAACTTCAATTTCCTGGTAAGTGTCGCTATCTTCTCTTACAATCGCAGTTAACAGCACTGAACCTTTTTCGGTAAATTTAATGGCATTGGTCATTAAGTTCAATACCACCTGAGTTATCCGGTAAGGGTCGCCAATTAGTACCGACGATATTTCGATATCTATTGGCGCAAGGTAATTGATTTCCAGTCCGCGTTTTATAGCCTTGTGGGTAACCACCTGCATTACCTCACTAAATACCATTGGTAAGCTAAAACCAATGTGCTCCAGGTTGAGTTTTCCTGCATCAATTTTAGAGAGGTCTAAAATATCATCAATAATGACTAAAAGGCTTTTTGAAGCCATTTGTACAGTTTGGATATAGTAATCCTGTTCTTCAGTTAGCGTGGTTTTAGAAAGCAGGTTGGCCATGCTGATAATGGCATTCATCGGGGTTCTGATTTCGTGGCTCATATTGGCCAGAAACATGGCCTTAATAGCGGCTGTGCGTTCTGCATCTTTTTTCGCCGTAATCAGTTCCTGCTCAAAACTTTTGTGCTCACTTACATCAAAACAGATGCTTGCCCAGCCAATATTTTCGTCCCTTTCGTTGTAATTTATAGCACGGCCAGCCAACCATAACTTTTTATTGCCCTCTGCATCAATAAATACAATCTCATGTAATTCAGCATCTGTTTCTTCCAATTCCTCACCGGTATAATCCTTAGAGAAAAAATCGTTGCTAAAAAATACATCAGGCATTTGGTGGTGCATTCCGGCCAGATCATAGCCAGACATGGTACAGAACCGCTTATTGGCATACCTTATCCTGCCTTCAGAGTCCATCTCTATAAAACCAAAACCCATATTTCCGAGAATCCTGTCGAAATGGTGGATATTTGGCAATGATAGCGTATTTGCCGTGGTATTGTTTTTCCCATTTATCTCGCCAGCATCATTTTGGTTATAGCTTTCGCCAGCAAAAAATAACAGTTGCTGGCCTGCAGACTTTTCCCAGCTGCCTTTTATTTTACCTCCTGTGTGTCTGAGGCTGGTGAAGAGGGATTCGCCGATACGAGGTAGCCCCATGTCATTCGATCCCGGAAATTCAAAATAATCAAACAGGTTTCCATTCTGGCAATCTGCGCAAATATCTTTCAGTTTGTCGCCAATATGTAGTATCTTCATATCGCTATCCACCAGGATAAAATAAGGGAAAAGCCTGCTCAATTGAGCGGGATCAAGGGATAAGGAAAAGCTGTTCATCAAGATAGATTTTATAACTGGCTAAATTTATAAAAAAATAATCCGCTAATACAGAACCCGAACGAATTTCGTATCCAAAAGCCCGATTCTTGTGGTTAATAACCCGGCTACGCCATGGTAAGGCTATCCGTACAGGAGTTAACTGCTTTCTGATACAGGAATTTTATTCGCTTTTATAAAATATATTGCTCGTTCACAGCGTGTTATTTATTCTTTCAACGTTAGGGAAAATAATAGGGATTAATGTGATTTTTTTTTATAATTGTACAACGACATTGATATCATCAAATACAGACTACTGTTATTTAAATTTCAGTTTTTAGTTTTGAATGTAAAACTGGCAATAGTGATAGTAGAGAAAACCGTTTTCGTCTAGAATTGTTTAACTACTTGTCTTTTCTAAACCGGTTTTATTGAAAATCAATCCGTTGCAATAAGTCCCTATCATGACCCAAACCAACAACCCCAAAACTCGTTTACTCCTTGTTGAGGATGACGAGTTTATGCAAGCAATACTTGAGGAGATCCTCACAGCCAACTACCAGATAGATATAAGACCCGACGGATTGAGTGCATTAACTTTTTTGCAAAGTGGAAATATTCCCGACCTGATTATATCCGACCTGAATACGCCGAATATGAATGGGCTGGAATTAATTGAACAGCTAAAAGTGAGTGATTTTTTTCATTCGCTACCGATTATGATCCTATCGGGTGAGGAAAGTTCCGATAAACGGATTAAGTGTCTTGATGCAGGGGCAGATGACTTTGTAATTAAGCCTTTTAATCCGGCTGAGCTTGAAGCGAGGATAAAAATGGTATTAAGACGCGCAGGTAAAAATCTTTCGTAATGGAGAATGTTGGAAGGCCCGATCTGACAAATAAACCAATCATTGCCCTGGTGGGGGTTGAAACTGATTTTTCGCACGTTGATTTCGATGCCTGTAATTTTGGCGACATGCAAATCGCCCGTTTTGAAAATGGATTAAGGCTTGTACACGAATGGACAGAAAAGCAGCTCAATATTGCAGCTGTTATTTCCAATAGCGAAATTCTGTCGAACGGGGGGCTTTCTTTGCTCGAAACGCTAAAAAAAAGGCAGATGCCTGCAATCCCTTTTTTTCTAGTTGTAAGGTACTTTAATCCTAATTTGAGGATATTGGCCTTAACGGCTGGCGTTTCTGATGTTTTCAGATTGCCCATTGAAAAAGAACGCCTTGAAAAACGACTTGTATTCCTGGTCAATAACTGGGCTTCACTTAACCGTGAAGTAAAAATAGCCAGCAGGCCGGTTTATCATATTGGATTTGCCAAGCGACTGTTTGATGTGTTTTTTGCCGGATTAGCCCTGGTTTTACTGTTCCCTTTATTGTTACTGGTAGCCATTTCAATATGGATAGAATCTAAAGGACCTGTATTCTATTATTCATTAAGGAGTGGAACAGGGTTTAAAGTATTTCGTTTTTATAAATTCAGGTCAATGTATGTTAATGCTGACCAAAAAGTTAAAGACCTGAAACATTTGAATCAGTACGATGTTGATCAGGAAAAAAAAGAAGTACGCAAAGCAGATGTTGCACTCTGCAGCTCCTGTACAGCATTAGGGAAATGCCAATATCCGGTTTATGGAGATGGAGCCCAGTGGTGTGAGAAAGATGATGTGTATTTGAGCGCTCAAAAAAGCGGATCAGCGTTTTTTAAAATCGCTAACGATCCGAGGGTAACCCGGGTTGGTAATTTTATCCGCAATACGAGTATAGATGAGTTGCCACAACTTTGGAACGTAATAAAGGGCGACATGAGTATAGTGGGCAACAGACCATTGCCTATTTATGAAGCCGAGAAACTAACTACAGACAAGTATGTGCTGAGGTTTGCTGCCCCGGCCGGAATAACGGGCTTATGGCAGGTCGAAAAACGCGGCAGGGGAGAAATGAGCGAGGAAGAAAGGCTAATACTCGATAATACCTATGCATTAAAACAAAGTTTCTGGAACGATATCAGGCTTATTTTAAAAACCATACCGGCACTATTTCAGAAGGAAAATGTATAACCGAAAAGCATTGCATGATGTGAACAGAAATGACGATCAACTATCCGATAGCAAAAAAGTTAAAATTGGCCTGTAAAAAGGAAATCGAATATGGTATACCTGCTATTTTTTTCTCATCTTTAAGCAGTAACCACCATTTATAAACCCTGGGGGCACTAGCACCCGCAAATGCGTTGGTACAGTTTGCCTCTGACTGGAAAAGTAGATTAGCTCAGCTGATTTACAGCCATTGAACAAAACATTATTGGAATGCAAGAAGATCTAACCGCACGTTTAAGGAAATCCTACAGTTATGAAATAATAGGGAAGGACAGGGAAAATGATTTTGATAGGATTACCGAGATGGCTGCTTTGATCTGTAATAGCAAAATTTCGCTGATTTCCTTTTCGGATGGCACTAAGCTATGGTGTAAAGCAGTTAAGGGCCTTAGTGTTAAAGAGCTGTCTGCTGTTTTGCCATTGAGCACCTATTCTTTGGCTTCGGCCGAGATTTTTATCACCGCAGATATGTTCAATGATGAACGTTTTAAGGAGCACCCAGAGATAGGTAGTGGAGAAAAAATAAGGTTTTACGCAGCTTACCCGCTAACAGATAATAATGGTGTCGTTCTGGGATCATTATCTGTGATGGATACGGTGCCCCAAAAAATCACAACAACCCAGCAAAAACTACTTTCGCTACTGGTCGAAGAAATCAGTTCCCTCATTCAGGAAAGGGTAAAAAAGGCTGAAGATAAAAACATAGGCCTACTCTTCGAACATTCCGACGATCTTATCTGTATCCTGGATAAAGATTTAAGATTTAAGCGGATGAACAGCAGCTTCAACACTAAACTGGGCTGGACAGAGCAGGAGTTAAAACAGAAAACCTTGCTTGATATTGTTCCGGCAGATGGAATTGAGCAAGCCGACAGAATCTGGGAAAATTTTAAAAACCATGCTCAGCAGGAAGACCCTACTCATCAGATAGCCATAAAGGATGGAGGATTTAGGATGATTGAGTGGACGGCCACAGCTGAAGAAAGGGATGGAGTTATATTCGCAATTGGTAGGGATGTAACTGCTGAGATGGAAAAGAACCATGCCTTAAGAGTAAGCGAACAGAAATTAAAGGCATTTTTTGAAAGTTCTCAGGGACTAATGTGTACACATGATATAGAAGGAAACCTGATCTCGCTAAATCCTGCCGGAGCCAGGTCGCTAGGCTACCGGAGGTCAGAATTAATTAAAAAAAGTCTTTTCGATATCATTCCAGCCGAAAGGCACCCAAATTTACGCCAGTACCTGCAAGATATAATTGAGCGGGCCATTCAACGGGGTATATGATCATTAAGCGTAAATCGGGTGAGGAGCGCTTATGGCTTTATTCGAATATACTGCAAAAAGACCTTCAGGGCGAACCTTATATTGTTGGGAATGCGGTAGATATTACTGACCAGAAAAAACTGGAAGCCGATCTGATTCATATCAGAGATTTGCTCGAAGAAACCAGCGGTTTGGCAAGAATTGGCGGTTGGGAGCTGAACGTTAAGGATCAACAGCTCCATTGGTCAAAAATAACCCGCGAAATTCATGGCGTACCTGAGGACTTTATCCCCACAGTAGACAATGCTATTGCTTTTTATCAGCCTGGTCCAAACAGAGACAGGATATTGCACGCTATTGATGAATGCCTGCACGGCGGAAAGGAATACGATCAGGAACTTCAGATCACCGATTTTAATGGCTGTGATATCTGGGTAAGGGCTATTGGCAAAGCTGAAATGGTAAACGGTGTTCCCGTAAGGATATATGGTACCATGCAGGATATTGATGAACAGAAACGTGCACAACTTGCCGTTATAGAATCTAAAAAGCTGTTGGATGAAGTACTCTCAGCGGCTACCGGTGTGAGTATTATTGCAACCGATCTGGAGGGGATAATTACCGTATTTAATGAAGGCTCTGAACGGATGCTGGGATATACAGCCGAAGAAATGGTGGGAAAACAAACGCCCGTCATGTTCCACGATGAGCAGGAGGTTTCGGAGATTTGTGCCGATTTTAGCTCCGCTACTAACAATGAAGTAACCGGATTCGGTTTTTACGCACAGTGTGCAGATAGTCCTGAAAGGGAAAGGATTTTTACTTTTATTACAAAAGATGCTAAAAGGGTAAGGGTATCATTATCCATTACTTCTATAAAAGGCAATAACGGCAATACGATAGGGTATTTGGGAATATCTGTCGATATTACGCATAAAGAAGCAATCCAACAGGAGTTAGCACTGGAAAAAGCATTATTACTTGCCTTTATTGAGAATGCGCCAGCATCAGTAGCCATGGTTGATAATAATATGCAGTTTTTGATTGCGAGCCGGACATGGATAAAAGCTTACACCAGCATTGAAGGCAATATTAAAGGCTACTCTTATTACGAGGTATTTCCAGAATTGTCTCAGGAGCGAAAAGACGTACATCAGGAGGTTTTAAAAGGGAGAACGATCAAAAAAGATGAAGACATTTACATTGATCCGGTAAGTAACGACTCACAGCACATTGCCTGGGAGATGACCCCCTGGTACAAAGCCGATAAATCTATTGGCGGAATGATGATTTTTACGCACGATATCTCTGCAGCTGTGCAGCACCGCCAGGAACTGACCGCGGCGCGGTTGCGTGCTGATATTGCCAATTTTGCAAAATCCGAATTCCTGGCGAATATGAGCCATGAGATCCGAACGCCTCTTAATGGTGTAATCGGCTTTACCGATCTGGTATTGAAAACACAGCTAAATGGTACCCAGCAGCAGTACCTTAAAATTGTACATCAGTCGGCCAATGCCTTATTGGGAATTATTAACGACATACTTGATTTTTCAAAAATTGAGGCTGGCAAGTTTGAACTCGATGTAGACAGGTGCGATCTTTATGAACTGGCCTGGCAGGCAAGTGATATCACCAATTATCAGATTCACACTAAAAACCTGGAGATGCTGTTGAATCTTCACCCGGATTTGCCAAGGTTCATTTGGGCAGATGCCATACGCTTGAAACAGGTATTGATCAATTTGCTGGGAAACGCCGCAAAATTTACAAAAGAAGGTGAAATTGAGCTTAAAATAGAATCGCTGAAAAGCGAAGATAATAACCATTGGTTCAGGTTCTCCGTGCGCGATACCGGTATTGGAATTGCAAAGACCAAACAGGCGAAAATCTTCGAGGCTTTTTCACAGGAAGATTCATCAACTACAAAGAAATACGGGGGCACAGGTCTGGGCTTAACCATCTCTAATAAGCTATTAAATATGATGGATAGCCGACTTAATCTGGAGAGCGAGCCGGGTGTGGGAAGTACCTTCTATTTCGATGTAAACCTACGCGCAGAACAAGGTGGCCTGATTGAATGGATGGGTATGGAGAGTATCAGTAAGGTGCTGATTGTTGATGATAACGATAACAACAGGGATATATTAACAGATATGCTCGCCCTGAAAAATATCGACTCCGATCATGCTAAAAATGGTTTTGAGGCACTTCAATTGCTGGCAGCAGGCGAAACTTACGATGCTGTATTGCTCGACTACCACATGCAGTATATGGATGGACTGGAAACTGCAGCCAAAATCAGGGAAAACTTCTCTTCAGATGCTGGAGAGATTCCGCTGATCCTCTTACATAGCTCATCAGATGATGGAAAGATAATCAAGGCCTGTAATGATCTTCATATTGATAACAGGTTGCTTAAACCGATCAAAATGAACGACCTTTATCTGGCCCTGACAAGGATCAGAACAAGGGAAGTGGCTTATCAGAATCGGCAGTATGTTGCATCAACCACTCAAAGGGAAAACCTGATTTACAGATTTTTGATTGTTGAGGATAACGCCGTAAACAGGTTCCTCACACGTTCTCTGTTAGAAGAATTATGTCCAGGAAGCATGGTAATTGAAGCAGAAAACGGAGTTTTGGGTGCGGAGTTCTGTCAACATCAAACATTTGATCTGATTTTTATGGATATTCAAATGCCAGAAATGAATGGATATGAATGTGCACGTAAAATAAGGTCGCAAGAGGTTGATACAAGAGTACCAATTATTGCCTTAACTGCCGCAAATGTGATGGGCGAAAGAGAGAAAAGTATCGCAGCAGGCATGGACGATTTTATAACCAAACCTGTTTTAGAAGAACATATAGCCACTATACTCGATAAATGGCTGGTACGGCCGGCCGATCCCGTTTCCGATGAAGCTGATGAAGAGAACATAAACAGGCCTCATTTTAATATCAGTAAACTTGATTTATATTTTAAGGGCGATAGTGTAAAGCTGCGTAAGATTATTGGGATAACCATTGATCAGCTGCATACGGCCCTCAAAGAGTTAGACCGTGAAATTGGACCCGAAGATTGTGAGATAGTGATTTCTCTGGCACACAGACTTTACGGCATGTCGAGCTCTGCTGGCCTTGAAAACCTGGCCTGGATGAGTGGGAAACTCCAAAATATCCCTTGTTCCGATGTTGCCGCTTTCTCGAAGGTGGTTGGAGAATTAAGATTAGGCATTAAGTCTGTGCTTCCGATTTTAGAGGTCTATGTTCAGTAATTGTAGTTAAATGATGAAAAATTAATTGCTGCTTAACCAAATCCATCTATTTTCAATATGAGAATAATGTGCTAAATTGAGACCATGAAATTAACGCTTTCAACGCTTATATCCTATGATTGGGAGGTTGAGCGCTATGCCAATTTGAATCAGATGTTAGCAAACCGCAAAACGGAAAGTGCGAAACTTGAAAACTACAGCAAAGAGTATCTTAGAATTAGAAAACAACTTATTAAGCAATTTGGTAAGGCTGATGAGCAGCCTAAATTCCTTAATGATGAAGGAACTAAATACCTTAACCAGGATACGCTTTGGGAGAGTGAAGAGGTTCATGCCAACCTGAATATGATCTTTTGCGCATCAACCCAACGCATCAGGCTTACCTTGTACTGGAAAAAATAATACCGGTAATTTTATACTCAATTGTAAAACAACCTGCCATGAATACTTATAGTGATAATTTACATGCCACAGTCCTGGCCACACTGCAAAACCTGAATGCTAAAGAAAAAGAACTTAGCTTGGAGGAAAGCACTGTGCAATTTACTTTTCAGGAAGCTAAATTTGCTGCTATTGCGGCAGAAGAAAGACTCGAAGCAGCAAATAAGTATTTAGCGGCAAAAACTTCTATGCACTTTCAGGTATTGAAAGTGATGGAAATCTGCAATACTCTGGTAAATGTTGTAGGCCAGGCTAACCAATATGTAATACAATCTGTATTCGGTACAGCACAAGCTGCAGCTAATATTCAGGTTTCTACCAATGCTATTGTACGTTTGGCAAGCGATATGGGAAGTGTTTTTAGCCTAGTAAATGCTGCCGACTATGGCACTGATATCTTTTTAGTAGTAAAAGAAGTTTACACATTAATGAACGAGGTAGCGGCTGATGCTGAACATGCTTCGCAAACTGCAATGGAAGCGGCTATGTTAATAGCGGAGGTTTCTTCATCTTCAGTATTAGAAAAGGCAGCTACAGTTAAGCGACTGATAGAGGGTGTTTTAAATAATTCAAATGCGAATTTAGATAGTTCATTTGCCGATATCCTTAAAACAAGCAATTCGCTTACCGATGCAATAGCTGTTGAAAAAGAAAATGAGGGAAGGCTGGAAATTGCAACTACAGCGCATGCTGCTGCCAGGTCTGTCTATAAACTCATCAATAGTAAACTCAATCTTGATCTTAAGGTAAGCAACGGAGAGCACGCACTTAGCTTTAAAGTTAAGTTTAATCCGATTACAAGTCCTTTCGATATTGAAAAGCCCATTGGGATGCCATACTATCCCGTAGAGCGTTACTATGTTATTGTAGTTAAAGACAGTAACAAACAAAATTTTTCTGAATTAAATGCCCAAATGCTTTTAGCAGAGAATGAGCCTTTAATTGAGGTGCCAGCCCTAAAAAAAGAACAATTAACTAAACTGGTTGAAGTTTTGGTTAACGATATCAAAGGTTTAAAAGATGCTGATAACGATCTGATTATTGCGGGAGTAGCCTACGTGGTTTTTGTGATGGCGATTTTTGACTCCGCTTATAAGAAAAAAATCATTTCTTTTAGTGATTATCTGTCGGCACCATCTCAGGCATTTACTTTGAGCAATAAATCGGATGCTTACGCAATTCCTAAAAATGAAAAAGTAGCTAAAAATAGCAATTTTAACATCGACAGGTTCAAGTTTCAGATAGCGCAGACTCAGCAATTAGTAAATATAAGTGAGCACACGGTTAATTCATTGACAAGTAAAAACAATGATTTGCAGCTATCGCTTGATAGCTGGACAAATAAGAATGCCCTTGCTAAAGATGATAATATTGTGCTCGGGCAATTGGAGCAGGTTGTTGCTGAACTAAAAAATAATGCTGAGGTCGCGTTTGATGAAATATCACAGGCCAATACGCAGTTCAATGCTTTATTTCGCAGCATATGTACCGTACAGGATAAACTTATTTTTACTTCTAGTCTGCTTGAAAAACTCATTAATCTGATAGCGCGTAAAAAAGCTGTCAATCCGTTAATATCCGATGATTTGGTAAGCCTGACTGGTACGGCCGGTAAAGATGCAAATAGTGCGGTAGCCTTGGTTTTGATCGCCATTCAGAGCACTATTGCGGCACAAAAAACAGAAATGGAGGCCGAATCCATACTAAAGTTAGTGACGCACCAGGTATCTGTACTAAAAAAATTAATCAACCATGTAGGCGAAAACAATGAGCAAGCTTCACTAAGCGAGCTTTTGCGCCTGGAGTATGACAATACGAATAAGAAAGTTAAGCATTTTTATAAATCAAAAACGGCTGCTGCACTGCAGTTAAGCGAGGCTACAAGAATATTGAATGAAGCGCAAACCAAACTCAGCTCGTTACAGTCAGGTATGCAGGCACTAGCTACTCTGATGTAATAAAAACTGCGAAAGTACGAACAGGTATTTTCTTAAAAAATCAATTTTATCAAATTCGTCCCAGGTTCAAAGTAACTTCATTTTTGAGCAAGGCAACGTTTGTCCAAAAAATGGCTTAGCGGCTATTAAAATCACCTTCTGTGGCAAAAAAAGCATCGGTATTGAGCAATTTATACCAACTTTTATCGCGACGAAAATATTTAATTTGACCTTTTAATAAGCAGGCAATTACATCTCATTTAAATGCTTTTAGCTTAATGCACCATTTGCTGGTAAACGCTGTGTTTTAAAAGAAACTAAAATTCTAGCCATCTATGCTAATATCGCTCAATGATTTGATGAAATAATTAAACATTCAAACAAATAAAAAAACGCTATTTGACCAACCAAATATTTTACAATGATTACGAGCCAAAATGAAATACATGTTGCTGTTTTCTATGAGGTGCTTTTTAAAAATTATGACCGCGCACCGTACAATTTGGCTTACTATGTCTCGGAGAATCAGGATGCTATCAAGTTCTCCCGTCCTGATATATTTGGAATAAACCTTTTATCGAAAATAATAATAAACATTCATCATCTTATTTTAAGCTGTTAAAAACAAGCTTACTAAATAGTTATTTATCTTTTATATTTTAGACATACTAAACAAATAGTAAACAACCAAACACAATGAAACTTAGAAAATTACAGGTTCTATTACTTACGCCCCTGATTTTTTGCGTTACGCCCAGGGCATTTACGCAAACTATCCCCGTTCAGGATTGGCTAATTAAGCCAGTTATGGCAAAAGCCCAGGTTACCAAAAGTGCCGATGGGAAAGATATTGTTTTACAAAACGGACTTTTAAAACGCGTATTCAGGCTTTCGCCCAATCTGGCATGTATTGATTATACCAATTTAAGCACCGGGCAGCAATTGTTGCGATCGGTAAGAGAAGAAGCCCGCTTAACCATTAACGGTAAAACCTATAACATAGGCGGACTTACCGGCCAAACAGAAAAAGCCTATTTACTACCTGAGTGGGTTGATGGATTTAAAGCCGGTACAACCGATTTTAAATACGTAGCTTACGATGTTAAGCCCATTACACCCCACATAAAATGGAGCAGTAACCGCTTTTGGGCGCTGGCTGGTAAACCGGCAACAGGCAAAACCGTTTCGTTTTTATACAGGCCACAGGCTGAAGAGCTTAACGGCTTGGAAGTGAATGTGGTTTACGAAATTTACGATGGCATTCCTTTAATGGTGAAATCGTTAAAAGTAGAGAATAAAGGAAGCAAGCAGTTTAAAATCGATCAGGTGGTGAACGAGGTTTTAGGCATGGTAGAAGAAGAGAGTTCGGTAGAAGGGAGTTTCGAAATCATGAAGAAACCCAGCGGAATTTATTTTGAAACCAATTACGCATTTAATAACTCCATGAACTATGCCAACAGTGATCAAACCACGCACTGGAAACCTGATTCAACCTATACCTCTCAGGTGCATTACCGTTACCAAACCCCTGTGCTTTTAGAAATTTATCCCGAAAAAGCCAAAGGACTTGAATTAAAGGCAGGAGCAACCCTTAACTCGGTTCGCACACACGAACTGCTGATGAACAAAGACGACAGGGAAAGTCGCGGCCTGGCTGTTCGAAAAATGTACCGTACCATAGCACCATGGACCTCGGCCAATCCGATATTTATGCATTTGGTGGCCAGGAATGAAAACCAGGTGCGTACCGCCATCGATCAATGTGCAGCCACAGGTTACGAAGCGCTGATTATTAGTTTTGGCAGTAATTTAAATATGGAAGATACCTCGCAGGTAAACCTTAAAAGATGGAAAACACTTGCCGATTATGCCCATAGTAAAAATATTAAGATTGGTGGTTATTCTTTATTCAGCTCACGTAGTATTAGTCCCGATAACGATGTAGTTGACCCTAAAACAGGTAAGCCTGGTGGTGCATTTTTTGGTCATGCGCCCTGTTTTGGTAGCAAATGGGGGCTTTGGTACCGCGATAACATCAAGAATTTCTATACCCAAACCGGTTTCGATATCTGGGAAAATGACGGGCCTTATCCAGGCGATGTTTGTGCCTCAACCACTCACCCGGGGCATACTGGTTTAGATGATTCGCAATGGAAACAAATGGAAATTCAGAAAGAATTATATACCTGGCTTAACGAAAAGGGTGTTTACATTAATGCACCCGACTGGTACTTTTTAGATGGTACCCATAAAATTGCCCTGGGCTACAGAGAGGTGAATTTTTCGTTGCCAAGAGACCATCAGAAAGTGCTTAACCGCCAGAATATTTACGATGCAACCTGGATAAAAACGCCTTCAATGGGTTGGGGCTTTGTACCGCTAACCCAATACCAAGGTGGTGGTAGTGCTGCAACATTAGAACCATTGGCCGATCATTTAAAAGATTACGAGCAATTAATGATGCAATATTATGGCGCCGGCGTGCAGGCTTGTTACCGTGGTCCACGTTTGTACGATACAGAAGAAACCAAACAAACGGTTGTAAACGTAATTAACTGGTACAAAAAATACCGGAATGTCCTCAATTCGGATGTGATCCATTTACGCCGCGCAGATGGCCGAGATTGGGATGGCATTTTACATGTTAACCCCGATCAGAAAGAAAAAGGTTTGATGATGCTGTACAATCCAACAAAAGAAAAAATAGTTAGAACCATTAAGGTGCCCCTGTATTATACGGGCTTAACCGATATTGCCAGGGTTAAAGAAAAAGAAGGTAGCTTTAAAAACTATAAATTAAACAGAGATTATACCGTCGACCTCACATTCACCATCGCACCCGAAAGCTATACCTGGTTTGTAATTGAAGGGGTAACCAATAGCAAACTTTCTGCCTTATAACATATTTATGGAATTAAAAACAAATCAAAACAAGTACAGCGTAGTAAAAATAACGGGAGCGCTGCTTTGCGCACTATTTATTGGTACAGGGGTACATGCACAGGAAGAAGCAAAACTAACCGCTGCCGATACTACAGCATTTAAAGCTGTAATTTCAGGTTTATCGGTTACCGATGAAGTGGCACCGGGTACCCGCCAGTTGGTGCTGCCGAAACCGGCTTCAGGCTATGCACTTTCGCTCTATGGTTCGAGCAGAAAACCTGTAATAGATTTAAAAGGAAAAATTTATCAGCCCTTAACTGATTGCGAAGTTCAGTTGGTATTGAGATTAAGGAATACCCAAAATAACCGTGCTTACGAATTTCCCCAAACTGTTAAAGTAACCGGGAAATACCGCCCACAAACCGGTGTAAATCCACAACCTTTCGTTATTCCTACATTACAGGAGTGGAAAGGTGGTAGCGGACATTTTAAATTACAGGCAAACAGCAGGATAATCATTAGTTCAAAGGCTAAAAAGCTGTTAACACCAGCTGCAGAAATTTTGCTGAAAGATCTGAAGCAATTAACAGGCTTTAGCGCCTTAAGTATTGCCAGTGGTAAGGCAAAAACTGGAGATATTGTCCTCAATATCAATTCAACACAGCAAAATTTAGGAGAAGAGGGTTATGCGCTTAATATCGATCAAACCCTTCAAATTAATGCCCCATACTATAAAGGCGCATTTTGGGCTACCCGAACCATTTTACAATTGTTGGAACAAGATCCTGCGCATAGCCAGATTGTTAAAGGAGTAACGCACGACTACCCTAAATACGAAGTAAGGGGTTTTGTACTCGATGTAGGACGTAAATTTTTTACGCTCGATTTCCTGAAACATTACGTGAAAATGATGGCCTATTATAAAATGGGCGATTTTCATATTCATTTGAATGACAATGGCTTTAAGCAGTTTTTTGGAGGCGATTGGAGTAAAACCTATTCGGCATTTCGATTGGAAAGCAGCACTTATCCTGCATTAACGGCTAAGGATGGCTATTATACCAAAGCCGATTTCAGGGAGTTGCAGAAAACGGCACAATTGTACGGGATCCGCATTATACCCGAAATTGATGTGCCTGCCCACTCGCTGGCTTTTACCAAAGTATTTCCTGAAATAGGCAGTAAAGCCTACGGTATGGACCATTTGGATATCAATAACCCTAAAACTTACGAAGTTATCGACAATGTCTTTAAAGAATACATCAGCGGAAAAGAGCCTGTTTTTGTAGGTGCTGAAGTGCATATTGGTACCGATGAATATGCTAAAAAGGAATCTGAGCGCTTCAGGGAGTTTACAGATCATTACATCCGCTATGTAAAAGGTTTTGGCAAGAGAGTACGGTTATGGGGCGCTTTAACCCATGCCCAGGGTACAACACCTGTAACTGCCGATGATGTTACTATGAATGCCTGGTACAATGGTTATGCAGAACCTAAAGAAATGGTTCGCCTGGGTTACGATCAGATCAGTACACCAGATGGATGGCTTTATATTGTACCGGCTGCTGGGTATTATTACGATTTTTTGAATGTTAAACGGCTTTATGATAGCTGGGAGCCTAATCAGATTGGAAATGTAGTCTTTCCAATGGGGCATCCGAAAATCAGAGGTGGTATGTTTGCCGTATGGAACGACCATGTAGGAAACGGAATTACCATGAAAGATGTACACCAAAGGGTTTTTCCTGCCATGCAGGTCCTGGCAGAGAAAATGTGGACGGGTAAAACCGATCAATCCAACTGGGCTAACTTTACTAAAAATGCAACAAGTATAAGCGAAGGGCCAGGCCTAAATATGCGTGGTATTGTTCGTGCTAATGGGGCAGATTCACTGGTTTATCAGAATTCATTGGCCACAAAACAGGCTAAACCCTTTCAGTTGCCTTTACAAGAAATTGGCTACCCCTATAGTGTTGCCTTCACTTTGCACACGCCAGCGGCAAGTCCGGATAGTGTTTCCTTGTTTAAATCTGAAAATGCAAATGTTTACCTACTTAATCAGGATGGTTTAAAATTGGGTTTTAGCCGCGAGAATTATACCGATGTTTTCGATTTCACTTTTGCTGCTGATAAAACTTATAAGCTTGTCATTACAGGAAATGAAAAAGGTACATGGATTTATGTAGACGGAAAGCTGATTCAAAAAATGGAAGGTAAAAAAATCAGCTTTACCAATACCGAAGGTAAAATAAGCCGCATGCAAACCCTGGTATTTCCTTTAAATTATATTGGCGATGCAAATAAAGGCAGCTATGGTCTGGTTTCAGGGCTCAAAGTTTACAATAAGCGATTGAATGAAATGACCATTGCAGGTTTATAACAGTGAAGTACATGGTTTCTGATTAGATAAACCAAATAGAAAAGCCTTTAAATCGCAAGATTTAAAGGCTTTTCTATTTTTAATGCATAGCAATTATACTTTGTAATACTGTTCCCATCCCTGGCGTGGCGGTGGGCCAATTAGCAATTCGTTTGCATTTTTACTACTGGTAATTATTTTCTTTTTTCTATCGAACACAATTTTCTCACCTGTCCATTGGGCAAGTACGCCCAGGCAAAATACCTGACTTAACGGACCAGCAATATCAAAAGACGAGCGTGTTTTCTCTTCACCTTTGCAGGCCTTTAGGAAATTGGCAAAGTGGTTTGACGGACTTGGTGGTACAACCGGTAAGCTGGAAGCCATTGCTTTAGCCTTTTCTTCAGGTATAATAGACAAGGTGCTACCATGCGAACCTCCTTTAAAAGTTAAATCTTTGCCATAAATAATCTTGCCTGGGTTTAGTTTAGCTGTGGTAGCTGCGCCGTTGCTCGGTGGCGGGATATTCGGGTCGAGCCCTTGTACACCGTAACCTGCTGGTATTGGCGGAAGATTATCGATACCATCATACCATTTAATTTCGACAGGTGGCATACTGCCGCGTTTAGGAAACTTGAATGATAGGGTAGAAGACATCGGGTAAAAGAAGTTATTGTGCCCTTCTAATTTAACCGGGTCTACTTCGTAAGGCAAGCCCAGATCGAGGAACTGGTGCGAAGTATCGAGGATATGTGCACCCCAATCGCCCAAAGCGCCCATACCAAAATCAAACCAGCAGCGCCATTGGCCATTTACAAAATCTTTGTTATACTCATGTCCCTGGGTTTGCATTTGCCAGATATTCCAGTCGAGTGTTGACGGTGGAGTTTCTGCCGGCGGGAATGAGGTGATTTTGGGATTCCAGCCATGCCAGCGCCGCGGAGAATTCATGTGGGCGGTAATGGCGGTAACATCTTTAATAATCCCGGCATCTACCCAGGCTTTATATTGGAAATAATTAGCTTCAGAATGCCCCTGGTTACCCATTTGAGTTACCACTTTCCGGTTTTTCTTTGCAGCCTTCATCATTAATTCAACTTCGTTGAAAGTGCGGGCCATTGGTTTTTCAACATATACGTGCTTACCCAAACCTATGGCCATCATGGTAATCGGGAAATGTGAAAAATCGGGCGTACCTATAGAAACAGCTTCAATCTGGTTGCCCATTTTATCGAACATCTGTCTGAAATCTTTAAAACGGGGCACATTTGGGAACATTTTTAAGATAGGCAGCGTGTGTGGCGCTTCCATATCTACATCGCATAAAGCAACAATATTGGCTAATCCGGTGTTGTAAAGTTCACGAATAATTTCGCCACCGCGGTTTCCAATGCCGATACAAGCCAGGTTTACTTTTTCACCTGCTGCAAAACGCGGTATAGGTTGACCCTTGGCAAATAGAAAACCTGGCGCAGCCACCGCGGCCGAAGCCAGTAAGGCTTGTGTTAAAAACTTTCTTCTGGAATAATTACTATCGCTCATATTATATGTTGGTTATGGCGTTGAATATAGTAAAAACACTACTGAAATTGATGATAGAAGACTAAACGAGTCACATTCTAATAGTTTGTAAGTAAGTTTTATTTTATTTCAATCGATGGAAATTATGTTTTTGCGCATTCCTGGTCTATGTAACAATTTTAAAGGTAATGGTAGGTGAAGTAATAACCAATAATCAATGTCCAATAATCAAACGGGATTTAAGATAAATTGAGGGAAACCAACTGGCTAATAACCAATATTCAATAACCAATTATCAAACAAGATGTATGTTAAGAGGGATTGGCACCAATGAACCAATAACCCTCCTGTTTTTACTTTAAAGTAACATCCAAATAAACCGAATGTCTGCCATAGGTATTATAAAACGGTTTAAAGTTTACTCCGTCAATGTTGAATTGCAATTGAGCAGGATCACCTTTTATTGATTTACTGATATCATTGGCATCTAGGGTTACTTTGCGCCAGTCTTTTCTTGCCTCAGGCTCCTGGGCAGCAAGCAATACCGGTCCGTAAAATAAACTGGCTATATTTTGTTGATCCATTACAGGATCAAGGTGAAAGGTAAAAGGCATTTTCAGTTCAATAATATCGCCATCCTTCCAGTTGCGGCTTAAGCTAAGGTAAGTGCCTGGTTTAGCCTCAAGTTTTTGTGCCACACCATTTATCTTCACTAAAAAACCTTTGGTAGCCCAACCCGGTACCCGTACATTCACATCAAACTTTCCATTCCCCTGAATGCTGAGACGCGTATGGTCTGCTCTCGGGAAATCGGTGGTTTGCGTTATTTTTACTTTACGTGTAGTCCAATCTAATACAGAAGGGATAAACAGGTTTACATACAGTGCTTTATCATCTTTAGCTTTAAAGTAAATCGAGTTCTGTAGCTTGGTGCTGCTTTCGAGCGCAGTACCATTGCAGCACGTAAAGCCCGTCATATCTGCGTTGCTGAATTGTTTTACCGATCCGGGTCTTAGCGGAATATGGTAAGTGTTTGCCGGACTGTTTTCGGCTACCGATGCCAGTATATCATTGTATAAGGCACGTTCGTAATAATCCATTAATTCGGCCCTCTGATCGAAAAGGAAAAGATCGCCGGTTAATTTAAGCATGTTGTAGGTGGCACAGGTTTCGTTTTGGCCACCTTCCGAGAACCCGTTTTCGTACAAAGTACCCGGTTGGGCAACAAAACATTCAGCATTTGCAGGGTTACGTGCACCCGCAACACCACCAATGCTGTACATGTAATCGCTAATCATTTTATGCCAAAAGTTATCTGCAATTTGGTAATATTCAGGATTATTAGATGCACGATACATTTCGATGCTGCCCACAATTTGGGGAATGTGCTGGTTGGCGTGCAAGCCGCGGAAAATATCAACGTTTTTGGCTAATCCATGAATGTGTGCGGTATCACCAAAAAAGACCTTAACATTATCGAACAGCTGCGCTGTTTTAAGGTATTCAGGCTTTCCGGTAATCTGGTACAAATGGGCCATCGATTCGTTCATGCCACCGTACTCGCCGGCAATGTAGGTATTCCACATTTTAATCAGCGTTTCTTGTGGCAGTTTGCTCAAACGCGCATTTACCCAATCGCCCATGTTGGTGGCAATTTCGAGTGCTTTTTTATTGCCGGTTACTTCGTACACATCTATTAAACCTGCCAGAATTTTGTGCAGGGTGTAATAGGGAGCCCAAATCTGGTTTTTCTGACCACCGTATTTTGCGCCCTGCTCCAGCATTATAAATTGATCGGGTGGGTAAGCACTGATAAATCCTTTGCCCCAGTTCCAGTAATCCGTTCTGATCCCCGCTCCACTCAGGTCAGAATCAAAGCTTGCCTTTCCGGGGCCTGCCGGTACAGCTGCCGGGTCAGCAACAAACTGGCCGCCTGTTTTTTGTGGTGCTCCCGATAGTTGCGATAAATCGTAAAGGGTATTTACCATATAATCGATTTTTTTCGCGAAGTTGTCATGAAGCGCAGCATCATATCCGGTGCCGGCGTAAGCCTGGGCAATAGCTGTAAGGTAATGCCCAGTGGCATGCCCTCTTAATTTGGTGTCTTCACTATCCCAAACGCCCAGTGGCTTTGCACGTTCGGGTTGTTTTTGCCCAAAAGCATGCCTGAACATGTACAGAAAGGAATTCGGATCAGTTTTCGCCAGTGTTTCAATAAACTTATCGCGGTTTTTGGTAAAACTTGTACCATGTCCTTCCACATCCGTTTTTAAGGTAACCTGATCTAAATGGAAAGATTCGAGCTTTAAAGCAGGCAAAACAGCTTTGCCAGCTTCCTTAACCGTAACAACTACATTTGCTTTTAAGTTTGTGCCGGGTACCTTACCAGTTAGGGCATATTGTCCGGCTTTTAAAACAGCTGTATTATCTGTAGGAGCAGGCCATATTACCCGTACTTTTGGTCCGCTTTTTCCACTGCGATAAGTTCCCTCAATGTAGACTGGCAAACGGGGTAAATTGCCAACAGTTGTAGCCACTGCCACATCCGCCACACTGGTTAAATAGGTATTGTAGAGTTGGGGTGTAGCTGGCGAAAATTTCTGGAGATTGTCTTCCTTTTTCGCTGTTGTATTTACGGTGCTTTCACTGCCACCTTTAAGGGCATTACGGTAAATGTAACCCACCTGTCTGTAACTCAGCGGCACACGGTAAATTCTGAAATCGTGTATTAAAGCATTTAAATAAGGATCAGTTGGCAAAAGCGATTTTCCGATGTAAAGCAGGTTTTTATCTTTTGATGTTTGCCCGAATACTGTGGTTAAATCGAGCGGAATATCTTTTGTTTCGTTAGCGATTTTGCCATTAATGTAAGTTGTAATCGATTTAGAAGGAATATCCACAACAATGGCCAGGTTTACCCACTGGTTAAGCGCTACAGCGGTTGGTGAGCTAGCGCCTTTAACACCCTTATTAGTGGTAATAAAGGCCTGAAAGCCATCCTTTGCGTTGGCACCTGTTGGGGCGGCAGAAAAATGTTTGGCTGCATCTTGTCCAAAATCAAAAAAACGTTGCCCATGCTGGTTAGACCGTAAATAAATCCAACCGGTGATACTAATCGATTCCATATCGGTTAATACGGCTGCCGGTAGGGTAATAAAAGTATTGGATTCGCCCGAAAGCGATAAAACCGGCCCAAACTGGTTATCATTTACAAATTTGGCTCCGTTACCAAAGAGTTTGCCATGCAGGTTATTGCGCGACCAGTCTTTAGCATCGCCGTTAAATTTGTAGCGTGCACTCATGGCTGTTTCACCAACCCCATCTAAAATCTGATCGCCATTCTGTGCCTTAACACCGGTGTTATGGGTTAAAAAGGCAATAAATAGCGCCGACTGAAGGAATAACTTGTATAATTTCATTCTAATGAGTTGAGGGATGGCAAATAAACAATCTTTTTATGAGCATTTCTGCAGCATACGATTGCTTTTAAATTTCTGCTAAAATTAAAGACAAGCCCCGTGTTTTTATACTTCTTTTTTAGCTAATGGCTACAGGATATTAACAAATGTATCAGGCTAAGGCTTTATTGTAGGTATGGGAGCCTGTATATGGTTAAGCCGGAGGTAAAAAAGGGTGAAAATACGCTCTTTGTTGCTGCAGGCTTTCTGTTTCTTTTTGTTGATATTCGTGCTTAATCAACCTTTGTAAAACCAGCATAGCTAAATTATCATGATCGAATCTAATATTAAAACTCCGGGTGTTTACATCAATGAGCTAAATGCCTTTCCAAACAGTGTAGTTCAGGTAGCTACGGCAGTTCCGGCATTTATAGGTTATACGCCGCAAGCCTTCTACGAGGGTAAATCGTACACTAATGTAGCGACTAAAATTAGCAGTTTTGCCGATTTTATGGCGATTTATGGTTACCCTGATCCGGCTCCTCCAGCCAGCCCGGCGGTACAATATCACCCGCAATATTATCCGGTAAAGCAAAATAGTATACCGGCAAACCAGGATTACGTATTAATTAACAATACCTGTTATGCCATTTTGCCCGATCCCAATACCATTTATTATCTGTACAATAGTATCAGGCTATTTTATCAGAACGGGGGTGGCGATGCTTACATCGTCTCGGTAGGCACTTATGGCAAGGAATCCGGGAAGCCCATTGATGTTGGCCAGCAGATTGTAAATCCAAATGTATCGTTGGCCGATTTGGAAAGCGGTCTTGCACTTTTACTTCATGAGCAGGAGCCTACCATGTATATATGTCCCGAAGCTACTTTGTTATCGGTACCTGAAAATGCCCAATTAATGCAAAGCATGCTGGCACAATGCGAAATTATGCAAACCGCCATTAGTATTTTTGATATAATTGGAGGACGCAATCCCGACCCTGTAGCCTATACAAGCGATATTGAAACATTCAGGGGAAATACAGGGCAGCAAGGCTTAAACTATGGTGTAGCTTATTATCCTTTTATTGGTACTACGATAATGGGTAATTCAGATGTTAACTATACCAATCTTTTTGGTGGCCATGTTAAACAACTCGCACCATTACTCAATTCGCCCCAAAACCCTAACCCGACTGTGGCAACAATCCTGCAAAACATCGAAAATCCTGGTGGAACACCTTTAACGATAGCGCAATATCATAACGCCTTAAGCAACGCCAGTAAGGATTATGTGCAAATCCTTACGCATCTGCTGGCTCAGGCCAATACGCTCCCTACCAGCGGAGCCATGGCTGGGGTAATAACCACTACCGATAATCAGGTTGGGGTGTGGCAGGCTCCGGCCAATACTTCAATTGTAGGAGCAGTGTCTTTACCAATCCGTTTATCAGAAAGCCAACAAGGCCCGCTTAACGTAGATGCTGTTTCTGGTAAATCGATCAATGCCATTCGATTTTTAAACGGCATAGGCATTTTGGTTTGGGGTGCGCGTACCTTAGATGGCAACAGTATGGATTGGCGGTACATCCCCGTTAGAAGAACCTTAACCATGATCGAACAGTCGTGTAAACTGGCCTTACAGGCCTATGTTTTCTCGTCAAACGATAAAAATACCTGGGAAGCGGTGAAAGCAATGCTTGGCAGCTTTTTAACCTCATTATGGAAAGATGGAGCGCTGCAGGGGGCGAGTGCTACCGATGCGTTTTCGGTAGACTGCGGATTGGGAACTACCATGACAGTCGATGATATTTTGAACGGATATATGAATGTTGTTATAAAAGTAGCAGTAGTGCGGCCAGCAGAATTTATAGTGCTTACTTTTCGGCAGCAAATGCAAAAGGGTTAATTTAATTTATAAAAGAAAAATATACAATTATGGCAAATGATGGAAAAGCCGGTGGCGAAGCATGGCCGCTGCCAAAATTCAGGTTTGAGGTAGATTTGGGTAGCACATTAAAAGGCATAGCCTTTCAGGAAGTATCGGGACTGGAGGCCGAAAATCAAATTATCGAGTACCGTAAAAGCAATAGCCCGTTATTTTCAACCGAAAAAATGCCGGGACTGGTAAAAAATGGTAATGTAACTTTGAAAAAAGGGATTTTCGTTAACGATAATTCTTTCTGGGATTGGCATTCGGCAATCAGCATGAATATAATTAAAAGAAGAACGGTATTGATTAAGCTGCTTGATGAGGCAGGTAAAACTACCATGCAATGGCAACTGAATAATGCATGGCCAACAAAAATTACCAGTACCGACCTCAAATCAGAAGGCAATGAAATAGCAGTTGAATCGCTCGAAATTGCATTCGAACAGCTTACGATTACCAATGCTAGCTAGTTCGTCATTAAAGTCGATCAAATCAGTGTTCTTACCTCGGCTAATTTGATCGACTGCCTGGTGTAGCCCGAAGATCATCTTTCTTCTTTTCAGTTCTGTTAAAATCAAGGTACATCAGGTTAATATCCATCAACGCTATGCAGGCATTTCAAATCTATCTTTGAGAATAATCAAATCGCAGGGCTGCTATACGCTATTTTTAACTTATAGAGATATAAAATAATGGTTGCTCCATGCAAATTTTTATTGTTTAACAAGGTGTAAAATGAAGAAAAAATACCTGTTGTTTTTAAGGCTCTTCCTATTATTGGCCCTGGCAGCCTGCCTGCTAAAAGGCCTTGAAAAAACACATGCTCAGGAAATAATCCCTCATGCTGCTAGTGCCAAATTAAATCCTTTATTGCCTGGTTATTTTGCCGATCCAACGATAAAGAAATTTGGCGATATCTATTATATCTATTCCACTACAGATAATGTTATGCTGGCCTCTGGAGCACCTACAGTGTGGTACAGTAAAGATTTTGAGAACTGGTACAATTACACCATGGATGTGCCATCATTTACCACAATACCCCTTGTTAATTTTTGGGCACCCGATATTATCGAGAAAGACGGTCGCTATTATCTCTATTTCGGTAACTGCGAAATGGGCTGCAACATTTATGGTTACGTATCTGATACACCGGTTGGCCCCTGGAAAAAACTGAATGAAAACGATAAACCCGTTATTGCCCACAACTATCCGAGGCAAGGTTTCCCGTCATTGGATGCACAGTTTTTTACCGATACCGACGGTAAAATTTATGGCTATTGGGGCACCTGGGTACATTATAATGGTGGTTATGCAGTAGGTGAGCTTAATCCTCAAACCATGAAGGATATGCAGCAATCGAATAACATTCCTTTGGTACAAACGCCGGCGTCTTTCGAAGCCGCATACATGATGAAAAAGGGAAATAAATATATCCTGATGTATTCCGGTGCTTCTTGTCACGATGAAACCTATAATGTGCGTTATGCTTATGCAAATACACCATACGGACCATTTACGCCTGGTGCCAATAATCCAATTCTGAGTACCAATCCAGATAAAACAGTGCATGGTCCAGGGCACCATTCGGTACTGCAGGAGGGCGATGATTACTATATTGTTTACCATAAACACGATTACCCGATGACCCGTGGCGGACTTTCGAGGCAGGTATGTATCGATAAAATGATTTTTGAAAATGATTCTACCATCAAAGCTGTTGATCCCAAAAACACAGGTTATATCAATCCTGCAAAACAAAAAATACCTGTTAACCTTGCGCTAAATAAACCAGCTACGGCATCATCAGCTTATCACTTGCTGGGGCAAAATGTTAATTATACTTACCAGCCAACCCTGGCAACCGATAATAACAATGCCACGCTCTGGAAAGCGGCAAGTAACCGGTTCCCGCAGGATTTAACCATAGATCTCGGAGCAGAAAAACAAGTAAAACGCATATTTACGCAATTCGAATTCCCTACATTTTATTATCAATACATTTTGCAGTACTCCAGCGATGGTAAAAACTGGAAAGTATTTTCAGATCAATCTGCCAATCGTACTCCTGGGAGCCCCATGATTGATGATAATGATGTAAAGGCACGGTACATTAAATTAACCGTAACAGGCACCGAAAAGCAGGGTTTATATGCCGCAGTTTGGAATTTAAAAATTTACGATTCGCTTTTCGAAATTCCGCTTTCCATAAAAAATAAAAACTCTGTAAACGGCCCTGCAGTAAGTAGTAAAAAAGAAATGCTCCTCAATCTGGATGTGGCCAAAGCTTCTGTAACCAAATCAGTTACCACTCTGCAAAACGGGGGTACTTTAGGTGGTTTTTTTAAAAGCATAGGGGAGGTTCCTGTTCAACAAGATGAACTGGGGGTAAAAGCCCTGAAATTTGGTAATGGGTATTTAACCTCCAATCAACCGGTTCCGCAACAATTAGCCTGGAACGGTTCGTATACGGTAGCTACCTGGGTGAAAAACCCCGAGGTAAACAAAGACGGCGAATGTTTAATGTCGTGGTGCAACAGAAATGCCATGCGCCTGGCAAACTCCTATAATGCCATGTACTACAACAGCGCAGGCTATGGTGCTGCGGGGCATCTCGATTATCATTTTGATATGCGTTTTAATAAGCTGCCCAAAGCTAACGAATGGCACCATTTAGTACTCACCTTCGATGGTATGGTAGAGAAGATTTATGTTGATGGTGTGTTGGATAACGAACAAAGTATGACCTTAAGTTCAGCAATTAAGCAGGCGGAATTTATAGTAGGCGCATCAGATGAAGGGGAGAATTATAGCGGATTTATGGCTTCATTAAGGATGTATGATTACGCGTTAATTAAAGCTGATATTCAAAAACTACAGCAGCAAACAAAGCCTGGTAAATAAAAGGTGATTCAAAGAATAAATGTAATAGTAAAGTATTATCCGGCCAAAAGAGGTTCTTGCAACACCAGCGACTGAACATTTGTGGCAAACAAGCCGTTATCGTCAAGTGCGATTTCAAATTCTATCAAAATTCCGGTCCGTAGGTTGCTCTGAGCATCGATAAGGTAAAAGGAAATATCCTGTTGATTTTCGTCTTCGATAAAACCTTTTCCCGATAGTAAATCGATGTGTGTAATAATGCCTTTTCTCATATCTGGTTGCATTGGTGTATTCTAAATTAATTTTTTATTTGGAAATCAATTCTGATTCCGAATTTGTGAATATAACAAGTTTGTTACATAAAAACAATAATTAACTGGTATTTTGAACTTTATTCATTAATAGTTCATCTTACTGCTTGAACCATTGCGTTGTACTTACGTGGGGATTGGCTATGATTGTTCCTTTTTGTTATTTAATACACAGCTAATAAGACGACATAAGCACATAAATAATATCTCTATGTTGTGAGTTATTGTTTATTTGTCTTATTTTCGCACTTTCTGGCTTCTACTTACACTTTATTGTAGAATGGTACGCACAAGCAGGTTAAAAAAATCTGATATAGAATCTGTTGTATCTCGTATTATCTTCAGCTAAAGAAATCGCCAGATTTTTAATTACAAAACCAGCTCCTTTAAATGCCTGCTCTAAAAAATATATCCCTGATTAACCTTTTGGTGTACTTTTTCTTTTCATCAACCGGCTTTTCACAACATAAAACCAACGTGGTGCTTATCGGTATCTACCATTTTAACAACCCGGGGTTTGATGAAGGGAAAATGAAAGACCGCAATATTTTGAGCGATGAAAATCAACAGGGACTGGATCGGATTACAGGTAAACTGATCAGGAAATATCGTCCAGATAAGGTTTTTGTAGAATACGATGCATCAAAAAACAATAAGCTTAATGCTATGTACTCTCTTTATAAAAATGCAAAACCATTTTATAACGCCGATACCTTAAATGCATTTAACAGAAGGTTTTACAGCGAAAATGAAACTTTTCAGCTGGGATTTAGGCTAGCAAAAAAAGCCAGAAACGATAGTATTTATGCCATGGATTATGATGATGTTCCCATCCGGTTTGATTTGATAAAATCAAAGCTGCAGGCAAACCGCTCTTTTACCTACGCCGATTATCAGGAACAGATTACAGAGCTGGAAGTATTTATGAATGCTTGCCTGAGCAAGCCTAGGCTTGAAGATGTATTGCTTGGTCTCAACTCGCAGGAACAATATCAGTTGAACAAAGGACTTTACATTTCTTTTCTAAACAGGGTAAATCAGCCTGACGATTTTTTCGGATCGGATTTGGTAGCAGCATGGTATAAACGCAATCTCATTATGTATTCCAATATCCAGAATCAGGTTTCGGCTGGTGATAATAATATAGTAATTATTATAGGGGCAGGCCACGCAGCAATTATGGAAGATTTTATTAAGGCCGATAAAAGATTTAACTTGGTAAAACTTAATGGTGTTTTGTAAACTTCTTTGTTTGTAAAGGCGTAGCTCATTTTTCAGCTACTATTTATTCCCCTTAAAAAAGGGTGAAAATACCTTCGGTAGTGTTCATTCCTTTCTGTTTCTTTTGTTGATATTTGGTTTAATCATTTCATTAAAACGATCAATCTCTCAATAAATGACAACACCCGTAAGTATCTCAGGTGATTTAGTTACCTACAGCATTAAGGTTGCAGGCAGCCCTATTCCCGACAGCATAGCTATAAAATCTATCCAGATAGAGAAAAAGGTAAACCGCATTTCGTTAGCAAAAATTACCATCTTAGATGGTGAGCCCGACAAGGGAACATTCGAAGTCAGTTCATCATCTCTTTTTGTACCAGGCAATCTGATTAGCATTGAAGCTGGTTACGACGGTACTAATGCTGTAATTTTTACAGGAATTATTACCGGTCAATCTATCCGTATTGATGAACTTATTGGTTCGGCAATGGAGGTTGAATGCAGGGATGAAGCCATAAAAATGACGGTTGGCCAAAAGAATGCTACATTCTCAGAGCTGAAAGACAGCGATATTATAACTTCTCTCATTGTCAAATATGGGACATTAACTGCTGATGTAAGCAAAACCGCTAAGGTTTGGCCAAGCCAGGTACAATATAGTTTAACGGATTGGGATTTTATGGTATCACTTGCCGGAATGAACGGATTAATTGTTACTGCAATAAATGGTATCGTATCGGTTAAAGCTCCCGGATTTGATTCCAATCCGGTGATGACGGTTAGTTATGGCACGGGGTTACTCCAGTTTAATGCAAATATGGATGCCCTTACGCAGTTAGAAAGCGTAAAAACCAGCAGCTGGGATTACACCACACAAAGCGTTAACAGTGCAACAGCGGCAGGTCATTATACCGGCCCGGGTAATATTTCACCGGCTGCATTGGCACAGGTAATTGGTTTAAACGAATATGAATTGCAAACCACAGCCCGGATGGAAAATGAATCGCTTAACAATTGGGCAAAAGCAAAGATGTTACAGGCTGACTATGCTAAAATCAGGGGAGAAGCTAAATTTCAAGGCACTTCACTGGTCGATCCTGGTAAATTTATTACCATAACTGGTCTCGGCGACAGGTTTAATGGCGATTACATTATTTCGGGCGTAACCCACAACATTATGGAAGGGAACTGGATTACAGAAGTTTCTGTAGGGCTTTCTCCCGAATGGTTGATCGAAAAATCTGATCGCACTGATTCAGGTGTTTTAAGTGCAGGGCGCGGCTTGTTTAATGGCACCGTAAAGCAAATTTACAATGATCCTGAAATGCAATACCGCATTTTGGTTGATGTGCCGATGTTTAATCAGAACGGACAGGGTATATGGGCAAGGTTGGCCAGCTTTTATGCTACCAGTGGTGCAGGTACATTTTTTATGCCCGAAGTAGGAGACGAAGTGGTACTGGGTTTCTTAAATGAAGATTCACGCAGCCCGGTAATTTTAGGCAGCATGTACAGCAATTCAAGACAAACCCCTAGTAATGGCCTTAACCCGAACGAAACAAATGCAATTAAGGCATTTGTTACCAAATCAAATATCAGTATCAGATTTGACGATGAAAATAAAGTCTTAACCATTGCTACTCCGGCACAGAATACGATCATTTTTAACGATAAAGACAAAGAAGTTTCCATTCGCGATGAAAACAGTAACAGCATTACCATGTCGGCAAGCGGGATTAGCATCAAAAGCCCTAAAAACATCAGCATTGAAGCTGGTCTGGGGATAAAAATAGCAGGTGAACAAGGAGCAGCTGTTCAGGCCAACGGGGGAGATGTGAACATTAGCGGCCTCAACATTAAACAACATGCCGATATGGAGTTTTCTGCAATGGGATCGATGACTGCCCAAATTAAAAGTGGAATGGAGTTGACGCTTAACAGCGCAATGATTATGATTAACTAAATAAAAAAGAACTGAAACATGCCACCAGCAGCAAGATTAACCGATTTTCACGAATGTCCGATGACGACCCCGGGCGTAGTACCTATACCACATGTTGGCGGGCCTATTGTTGGGCCGGGCGAGCCTACCGTATTAATAGGGAAGTTACCCGCCGCCAGGGTAGGCGATATGCTGGTTTGCGTAGGGCCACCCGATAGCATTGTTAAAGGATCTGCCACTGTAATGATTGGCGGAATGCCAGCAGCCAGAATAGGCGATCCAACCGCGCATGGAGGAAGAATCGTGATCGGTGCGTTTAGCGTAATGATAGGGGGATAAACCTGTTTTAAACCTGAAGTTAAATCTGGGTAGATCAGAGAAACCATTTTGCTGCTGCCTGCCTGATTGACTTTTCATCAGGTTCGCTATCTGTAGCCCAGGCAACAAAACCATCTGGGCGGATTAGTACAGCGCTTAAACCCAATTGTACTTTTGCCTGGCCCGAAATGTATTTCATTTGGTTGCCATAGGTTTTGGCTAAAGCCTGCAATGAAGTCTGCTGACCAAAATCGAGTAAAATACCCTTGCCATCGTACATCAGTTCGCCAAACCTCGTCCCGTCTGTAAATTCGAAATTGGGTACACTGCAACCCACCAGCGGGTGATTGCCTTCAAGCTCGTATTGCAGGTTAACACCCCAAATGCGCGAAGCCATGTAAGTCGCGCCGTCATGGGTATTCATCAGGTCGCGCATAATGGCGTTCAAGGCCTGCGATTGCGGTTCTGGTTTCATAATGGCCACCTGTGCGCGCGACCATTCCAAAACCTTTATGCCAATCGGGTATCTTTCTGCGTAATAACTGTCTAATAAACCTTCAGGAGCTGATTCTTTAATGGTAGCAGCTAGTTTCCAGCCCAGGTTCATGGCATCGCCCAAGCCCAGGTTTAAACCCTGGCCACCCAAAGGTGCGTGGATATGGGCCGCATCGCCGGCTAAAAACACCCTGCTATTGCGGTAATTGGTGGCTTGGCGGGCACGGTCGGTCCAGGTAGTAGCAATGTGCAGGGTACTAATGGTTACATCGGTATCAGAAATGTGGCGCAGCACCTCTTGCAGGTGTTGAGCGGTTATTGGCGCACCTGACTGATGAAATGCACCTTGGTCAAAATCTTGTATAATGAGGTAACCTGGCTGCGATTGCAGGTACATGCCCCTTGCAGTTACATTTCGGCCCGGTTTAAGCTTTTCGGGATCTAAAATATCAACCTGTGCACTGTAGCCGGTAAAATCTGGCTCGGTGCCGGCAAACTCAAAGCCACCAGCCTTTCGTACCTGACTACGACTCCCATCACAACCAACCAGCCATTTAGCCATAAAAGATTGAGCATTTGCCAATACGGTTACGCCTTCATCAGTTTGCTGAAAGCCGCAAAGGGTTTGACCGCGCCTGATGGTTACGCCTAACGCAAGTGCGCGATGGGTTAGTACCGTTTCAATTTCTTCCATTTCAGAAAGCATAATGGGATCAGTGGCACTTGGCAAACGGTATTTCCATTGCGCGGTATCAATGTGGTCAGCATAAAAAGGAATCCCGGCAAAATGCCCCGCCTGACGGTTTTCTTGTCCCGCATGTGGGTTTTTATAACGTTTATGGATTTCCAGTCCTGATAATAATCCGCGGCGGTAAAGTGCTTCAATACTTGGTGCCGAAAGCCCGCGCATGCCAAAGGGTAGGCGTTTTAGCGGCGTTTCCGGAGTTTCGACTTTTTCTAATATCAGTACAGTACATTGTGCCAGGGCAAGTTCGCAGGCAAGGAAAAGGCCTACCGGTCCTCCGCCGGCAATAATTACATCGTAAATAAGAGGTATGGGTGAGGGTATTTCGTTTTGAATTGTCGTGTTCATATTTGTATCATTTGAACACAAAGTTCTGTAACTGCGGTCGATCAGGCTTGTACAAATGCGACAAAATCGCCCTTAATTACCGTTTTTCCATGCTTGGCTTTTCGTGCAAATGCTGCTGGCGTAGTACCACTGTAATGTTTAAATTCACGGCTTAGGTGAGATTGATCGGTATAACCCAGTTGATAAGCGAGACCTGAAAGGTTTGCATCCGGATGAATCCATAAATGATTGCGAACCTGTTCAAAACGCATCAGGCCCAATACATCCTTAACGGTATAGCCCGATGATTGTTTAAATTTCCGCTCCAGCGTCCGTACAGTGGTGTGGGCAGCGGCAGCAACCTGGCTTACAGGCAAAGTACCTTTTGCCTCGCGCATGGCAATACCCGCTTTAAATAATAAACTGTTTGCCGCAATTTGCGATTTTGCTTTAATAAAGTATTGTTCTACCTCATTAATCGCTTCTTCTATTCTGCTGTTGCGGATATGGGTATCCAATATCGGATGCAAATGTGCTATCGGATGCTCGAGTACATGCAGATGTTGTTTAGCTGAAGGTAGCCCGAGCAAATCAAACACGGTCCAGGGATAGCACCTGATGGCAATAATCTCCAAACAATTTTGGGCATGAAAAGTAATGGGCTGGTTGAGTAGCCCCATCATAAAGGGCGATGGAAGTGGCTGTAAAACTCCATCCTGAAAAGTACTGCAGGAATTTCCAAAATGAAAGATAATTTCGGCATAGCCATCAGGCAAAACCTCAAAAGTTTCAGCTGCTACCGATTCCCTTTTGTTGTACCAAAAACACCTGATGGTATCGCGCAAAGTTTCAGGAGCTTCAAATTCGTGGTGTTGCATGCAGTTGTGGTCTTTTTTGCTTTGATTCTGGTGGAAAATATGGTGTTTTGCCCTAATTGCGAAATTATTTTTTAAAAACAAACGTTTGCGTGAAATTATTGTTTGAAGTTGATTGTTAAAATTATTTATTATTGTAATAAAGTCATTACATCCGGATGCCTCAATTGGATTCATACGGTTAATCGTCCCCTTAATAAGATTGTTGCCATGCGCGATTATAGAAAATTTAACGACGAACAATTGTTATCTTTCTTAAGGGAAGGAAATCATGCTGCATTTACAGAAATTTACAACCGTTACTGGAAAAAGATGTTTGAAATTGCTGCACGTAAGATCAATGATTTAGACGAAGCAGAAGAAATTGTACAGAGCATCTTTGTTTCGCTTTGGCAGAGAAAAACCGAGCTCAGAATTAAAGGCTCATTAAATGCTTATCTGGCTGTTTGTATCAAATATCGCGTAATCAAATTGTTGGATAAAAAAAGACATGAACAAAAATACAGGGATAGCCTGGATAGCCGGATACTTACTGATGCCTCAACTGAAGACTGGTTAAGTTTTTTGGAACTGAAAGACAAACTTGCCGAATTGGTGGCTGTTTTACCTGATAAATGCCAGCTCGTATATAAAATGAGTCGCGAACGCGGAATGCCCCAAAAAGAAATTGCCACAACACTCAATATTGCAGAAAAAACTGTAGAGGCACATCTTGGAAAAGCGCTTAAAACACTAAAAGCAGGCCTCAATCATTTCTTAACAACCTTGTTGTAAAAAAAACAAATATTTTAATAATCGACTAAGGGATTTATCTCCTATAGGGTACATGTAAGTATAAACCTATTGAAGATGAACGATCTCGAATACAATGAAGATTATTATAAAGAACTTGCTTCCAAATGGATAAAGGGAACCATTACTAATGAAGAAGAAGTAAGGTTTTCGTCCTGGTATAATCAGGAAGTTAATCGAGAAATAACAATACCCGAAGAATTTGTCGTAAATGAGGCCGAACATCGTAACCGGATGCTGGCCGAAATTAATAAGAGAATAGGCGTATCTAAAAAAGTGCAGCTATGGCCGCGTTTGGTTGCCGCCGCTTTAATTGGTGTCTTATTTATTTCCGGATTCTATTTAATGATTCGCTCCTTCACAAAAGATGAAGCTGCGATTGCAGTACTGAAGAAGCACGATATACCTGCCGGAAAAAATAAAGCAGTACTTACACTGGCTAATGGCGAGGTGCTTTCACTTTCAGATTTAGCAGTTGGCGAACATAGCCAGCATGATGGAGCCATTATTACTAAAAACAGAGACGGACAGCTTCAATACCAGGTTGTAGATACCGAAAATAACAGTAACGAAATTGCTTATAATACCATCAGTACACCAAAAGGAGGACAATATCAGGTTAACCTGCCCGATGGAACAAAAATATGGCTCAATTCGGCCTCCTCATTAAAATTTCCGACAAGTTTTAAAAAACTCTTTGAACGCAAAGTAGAGCTTGCCGGAGAAGGCTATTTTGAAGTGGCTAAAGATAAAAGCCGTCCGTTCCGTGTAGTTTCCAATCAGCAAACCGTAACTGTTTATGGTACTCATTTTAACATAAACGCCTATAGCGATGAAGCTGAAATGGTAACAACCTTAATTGAGGGGAGTGTAGATGTAAACCATGTGCTCCTCCGTCCAAATGAACAATCGGTAATTAAAGATAATCAGATTAAAGTACAACCAGCCGATATTGAATCGGTAATTGCCTGGAAAAATGGCTATTTCAGGTTTGAAGAAGAGCGTTTGGATGTGATTATGAAAAAGGTATCGAGATGGTATGATGTAGATATAGAATTTGCTGACCCAGCTTTAAAGGAACTGGAATTTGGGGTGGTAACCAGTCGTTCAGGAAATCTTTCGGGCATACTTAAAATGCTCGAAATGACCCATGAGATTTATTTTACACTTAACGGCAGGAAAATTACAGTGCTGAATTATACAAAGGAAAACAATGCCCGTTAACCATGAGGGCAACCTAAATAAACCAATTTTAAATTTTAAACAAACTAACCAAATTAAGATGGAAAAAAATCAAACTTAACCCTGGATCTATTAGAAATCCGGGAGCATCTCACTGCTCCCGAAAAAGTTCTAATGCCAAAAAAACAATCGAATCAATTTATTTCTTAAACATTTCGCAAAGTGATCTAAGCATGCGACCGCTGGCACTTTGTCGAATTAACAGAACAATCAAATGTATAAAAATTATACTAAAAATTTTTGTATGCCCCCGGGCTACGCCTTTAAATTAAGTTTAGCTATGAAATTAGCAGCGGTGTTGCTCGTCGTAACGATTATGCAGGTTGGTGCAACCGGATTTGCACAGAATATCAATTACCAAAAGAAAAGTGCCTCTCTTAAACAGGTGCTCAACGAAATCAATAAGCAAACAGGATATAGTATTGTGTGGTCGGCAAAAAAGGCCAAGAATTTACTGTTAACTGATCTCTTTTTTAAAAATGCGACTTTGGAAACCGTACTTGAAAAGTGCCTTGAAGGGCAGCCACTGTCTTATGCTATCGAAAACGGTATCGTTGTAATCCGCACAAAATTGCCACCGGTAACACGTACTACAGAATCAGCAAATGCCTTTATTGATTTGAAAGGGCAGGTAGTTGATGAAAATGGTGTTCCGCTACCTGGCGCGAGTATCAAGCTTAAAAATGGAACTAAACAAACCATGTCTGGCCAGGATGGTAGATTTGCCATGGTTGGGGTTGACCGCGGAGATGTACTTTTGGTTAGTTATATTGGTTATCAGGAGAAAGAGGTAAGCGTAACCACGTCAGATATGATAATCCGCTTAACCGCCAAATCTGCCGAACTCAACGATGTGGTGGTAGTAGCCTATGGCAGTCAATCGAAAACAAGGCTTACAGGCGCAGTTGCACAGGTAAGTGGCAAAGATTTGCAAAACAGGCCAATTACCAGGATCAGTCAGGCACTTCAGGGGCAGGTAGCTAACCTGAATATTGGTGCGACTACGGCTGGTGGGGCACCCAATTCTACCCAAAGCTTAAATATCCGTGGTTATACCGGACTTGGAACTTCTGGTGGACCGCTTATTGTAGTAGATGGTATTCAGGGGGTAGATATCAATAGTATTAACCCTGATGATATAGAGAATATTAGTGTGCTAAAAGATGCAGCTTCAGCAGCCATTTATGGATCGAGTGCACCATATGGTGTTATACTGATCAGTACTAAAAAAGGCAACAAAGCCGCTGCGCCAACCATTTCCTATAACAACAACCTTTCTGTTTCAGAAGTAATTAACCTGCCAAAAATGGTCAATTCACTTGAGTTTGCAACCATTTACAATGAAGCTTTTGCAAATGCACAACGGGCAGCTTTTTTTGATGCACCAACCATCCAACGCATTAAAGATTACCAGGCCGGCATACTTACTACCGAAACCATTAAAAATCCGGCGCCAAATACCAACGAATATTTTTCATGGAATGCCTCAAATGCCAATAACGATTGGTTCAAGATTTATTATAAGGATCATGCTTTTAGCCAGCAGCACAATATGAGTGTAAATGGTGGCTCTAATTCATCAAACTACTTTGTTGGGGCTGGATATAATGACAGGAACGGAATGTATAATTATGGTAACGATAGCTATAAACGTTATAACCTGAGGGCTAACCTGAGCGCTGATGTAACCAGCTGGCTTACCTTCAATTTACGAAGTAGTTTCTCCCGTCAGCTGTTTAATTCTCCAAACTTATATCCTGGCCAAACCGGTGGTGGCGACCAGGCCTACATGCACCAGATTGCCCGTAAATTTCCTACCGTTGCCGTATTTAACCCTGACGGACGGTATTCCGATTCAAGCAATATCTTACTGCATGAAGAAGGAGGACGCAACAACCAGACTACCGACCAGGGCTTGCTAAGTGGCGAACTTAATTTTAAGCTGGCCAAAGGGTGGACAGCTACCGCTAACTATACCTTTGATGCCCAGTATTACGATGAAACCTCACACCTGAAAACACTATTCTCTTTTCTCCCAGATGGGTCTCAGAGCACGGTAGGTGGTACTACGCCAAATTCATTTAGCCGTTACAACGAACGCAACCAGCATGAGGTAGTAAATGTATTCTCTAAATATGAGAAGCAGTTTCAGGATCATTATTTTAGCATACTAGGTGGTTATGTAAGCGATTATGTAGGTTTTCAGTCCTATTCAGCCAGCAATAGTAATCTCTATTCAGATAATATTCCATCGCTTTCTACAGCATACGGCACAACACCATCTATCTCTGATTTGATTCGTAAACTGAGTTCGCAGGGAGCTTTCGGGAGGATTAATTACAATTACAAAGAAAAGTACCTCTTAGAGCTTAATGCCCGATACGATGGAACTTCGCGCTTTTTAGAAGATGTTCGCTGGAAACTTTATCCAGGTGTTTCTGCAGGCTGGAATATTGACAAAGAGTCGTTCTTCGAGCCAGTAAAAAAATATGTAAACACCTTTAAATTCAGGGGATCTTATGGGCAGCTTGGCGATCAGGTATTTTTAGGAAACAGCTATTATCCTTTTTATCCAAGCTTAGGTACCTCAAGACCAACATCTACCAGTTGGTTGTTTGGTGGTACACAACAGGCTTCAGTAACATTACCAGCTCTGGTTAATGATCAGTTAACCTGGATTACCAGCTCTACATTAGATTTTGGAGCCGATGCAACATTTTTCAATAACAGGTTAAGCGCTTCATTCGATTGGTATATCAGAAAAGCGACTGATTTTGCCGGCCCTTCGGCGGCATTACCAGCCATTTTGGGTACAACCCCACCTAGTGTAAACAACTCTGCAATTAAAACTAAGGGATGGGAACTTTCATTGGCATGGAGAGATAAAATTGGTTCGGTTAGTTACGGTTTGAAAGGAGTATTGAGCGATTATACCGCCAAAGTAACCAAATATCCAAACCCAACCGGACTATTAAATACCTGGTACGAAGGATTGGATATGGGTGAGATATGGGGTTATGAAACCGTAGGCCTATTTCAAAGCGCAGCCGAAATTGCCGGTGCCCCATCACAAAATCTGATCTATAACGGTCCGTTAACACCTGGCGATGTTCGCTATGCAGACCTTAATGGTGATGGTATAATTAGTCCGGGAGCTTCTACTGTATCTAACCCCGGCGACCGCAAGGTAATTGGTAATTTAACGCCAAGGTACAGTTACGGTGTTACAGCCGATGCCAGCTGGAATGGTTTCGATGCCATGATTTTTGTACAGGGCGTAGGAAAACGTGATGTAGCGATAGGCGGTAACTATTTCTGGGGAATTGTAGGCGATGAGTGGCAGAGCTCGTTGTTTACCACCCATTTAGACAGATGGACGCCACAAACACCTGATGGTTATTACCCGAAATATTACATGAGTGGTGAAAACAGTAAAAATCAGCAAACCCAAACCAGATACCTGCAAAATGGCGCCTATTTAAGGTTAAAGAATGTGCAGTTAGGTTATTCGCTGAACAAAAGCTTAGTCGAAAAACTGAAACTGGGGCGTGTGAGATTTTATCTGAGTGTAGAAAACCTGGCCACCATTACCAAATTTACCAAAGCGCTTGATCCTGAACTTTTCCTGTCATCAGGAAAGGTGTACCCGATGCAGAGAACTTATTCTGCAGGATTGAATGTTACTTTTTAAACCAATAAAAATATTAAAGGATACAATCATGCAAAACAGATTATATATCATTATCCTCACCTTAACCATGTTTCTTGGTGCCTGTAAAAAGGATTTCCTAGACAGAACACCCGAAACAAGTATCAGCGAGGCCGAGTTCTGGAAAACACAGAACGACTTACAGCTATATGTCAATAATTTTTACACCGCATTCCCTTCAACAATAGGAGCCTTTGGTACAATTGGGCCATACGGCCTGGATGCTGATGATGGTAGCGACAACATGATTACCATGTCGGTAAATAGCAATATGAATGGGGTACGTACCATACCGAGTTCGGGTGGCGGATGGGCTTATGGTGATTGGAATACGCTCAGAAACATCAACTATTTCATGGTAAACTACAATAAGGTAAATGCCAGCTGGGAAAATCAAAAAACGTATGTGGGCGAAGCCCTGTTTTTTAGGGCCTGGTTCTATTTTAGCAAACTGCGCCAGTTTGGCGATTTACCGTGGGTAAATCGTCCACTGGATATTACTTCTGGTGAGCTTAAAACACCGAGATTATCAAGGTCGGTTATTGTCGATTCTATCATGAACGACCTGGATCGTGCAGTACAATACCTGCCCTCAAAAACATCAGCACAGGCTTCGAGGGTAAATAAACAGATTGCCCAGTTGTTTCAGGCACGAATTGCACTTTTTGAAGGTACCTGGGAGAAATACCATACCGGTACACCTTTTGGTGTTAATGGTGCCGATGGGACTAAATTCTTGCAAAAGGCGGCAACAGTTTCAGCCGATCTTATTGCCAATCCAGGTGGCTATGCTTTAGTAGCTACACCTGGTACAGATGGATACTGGAGAATATTTAATCAGATCAACTACAGCTCAAATTCTGAGGTAATGTTATGGCGACAGTTTGATCTGAATATTAATGGCGGACATTACTGGCACAGGTACACCAATACCGGCGCAGGAAGGGGAATAACCAAAAACCTGGTTGATTATTACCTCTGTACTGATGGTAAGCCCATTACCGGAAATGCTTTATACCAGGGCGATGCAAGCTTGTTAAATGTGATTAAAAACCGCGACCCACGGATGGTACAAACCATATACATTAACGATGGCAATCATATTGTAACCAATAACAGACCTAACGGTGCAGTGCCAAATATTTTTGATGCGCCAACTTTTTCGGCAGCAAACGAACAGAAACCAGCTACGGGTTATCAGGTTTATAAAGGTCATGACCCCGATTACAACCAGCAACAAGATCGCGGAACATCAGGTTATATTATTTTCCGATTTGCCGAGGCATTGCTTATTTATGCTGAAGCAAAGGCCGAGCTGGCTACCATTACCCAAAACGATTTGGATATAAGTGTGAATAAACTAAGGGCAAGGATTGGAATGCCAAATATGCAACTGGCTTCCATTACAGCCGATCCAAAATGGGAATTCCCTGCTTTGAGCCCTGTAATTAACGAAGTACGCCGGGAAAGAAGGGTAGAGCTGGCTTGTGAGGGCTACCGCAAAGATGATATATTCAGATGGGCTGCTGCCGATGAACTGATAGTAGGCTGGAAACCAAAAGGAGCAAAACTGGCCCAATGGATTGGAGTGGTGGATTCAAAGTACCTCACCAGCTATCCCGTTGATGAAAATGGTTATATCGAGCTATTTAAAACTAACCTGGCTACAGGATATAAATTCAACTTGCTGCGCGATTATCTCTCACCAATTCCGACAGATCAGATGGTGCTTAATCCGGATATTAAGCAAAATCCGGGTTGGCAGTAAGGGCAGGGGCATCCGGTTAGTTCGTAACCGGAATGCCAGAAACGAAAAAACCTTAATGGGATAAGGTTGATTAGTTAGTGTCTCCGGTTTTTCGGAGGCACTTTTTTTATGTAAATTGCTACGAAGGTTAAAACATTTCTTTCCAAATTTCCACATAGCTTGCGATTACAAGCAGCATTTCATAGTTTTGAAACATGCAGGAGCTTTCGATGTCGTTACAGATAGATTTGATGGAACTTAAAGCCAGGTATAGCTTTATTATGGAAGAACTCGATGCACTTTTTGCCGATGCTTACCTATCTAAAATCGGGGCCAAGCAAAAACTGGCCGATCAGATGCTGAGGGAAATTGAACGCATATTGAGCCAGGCTGAATAATTGCCAATCCCTATACTCAAATCTATTTGCCATGATAAAATATAGCTACACCATTTTATATGTTGCCGATGTAGAAAAATCTATCCGGTTTTACGAAGAAGCATTCGGTTTCCAAAGAAAATTTATTACACCAGAAGCTGATTATGGCGAATTGTTAACAGGCGATACCACACTCTCTTTTATTACAAAAACACTCGGAAATGCCAACCTGAAGAACGGTTTTTTAGAAAGCCGTTTAAGTGAAAAACCATTCGGCATTGAACTGGGCTTTGCCACACCAGATGTTGATTCTGTAATAAAGCAGGTAATACTATCAGGTGGTACGCTTTTAGAAGAAGCAAGGCAAAAGCCATGGGGCCAAACCATTGCCTATGTGCGCGATTTGGATGGCTTTTTAATCGAAATTTGTACCCCTATGTCCTAAAATAATTCCTTTTACAGCTTAGGTAACTTTATAATAAAGCCCCAAAAAAGTGTTCAGCTTTTTTGGGTTTTTAGTTAAGATTTGAAATGATTTTTCATAAGAAACACCAGATGACAGTACTATTGACGTTCAGCAGTTGGTTTTGATCGTTTGAGGTGCAGTTCTGATAAAACAAAGTGCAGTTCTGATAAAGTAAAGTGCAGTTCTGATCATTTAAGGTGCCCATATGATAAATTACGGTGCGGTTCTGATCATTTAAGGTGGGGCAGTTCAATAAACTGTGTCAAAAAAAATATCCTTAGAAAAGCTGTTCTAAAATTAAAATTGAGTTAATCTTTTGTCAATTTACAGTTAATTAAAATATTTTATACTCAGATTAAAATGAACTTAAAAACTAAAAAATAACCTGTTTGCCGTTCGTTTTCTGGTAAATAGAACACTAATCCATTTATTTTGATCGTGTTTTAGCTAAAATCATGATCAAATTTCCAATATATAGCCCTAATCTTTCCTTTTTAGTATAAAAGACAATTCTGGTAAGTCCAAATCTGAATTTCAACTTCATTTAAACTTCATAAATCTGTATTTATTTCGCTATCGAATTAAATCATTGCGTAACCCTGAATTATTGATCCACCATTGTGCTGTTTAGCAGCATATTAATGATGAACCGGTTGGCAAAGGAAAACTAATGAAAAAAAATAAATCAGATAACTAGTCAAAAAAACAAAGATGAAGAGAAATGTAATGTGCCTCGCTTTGAGTGCTTTGCTTTACCTAACAGCGTGTACATCCAAAAAAGAAGAAAAAGAAGAAGTAGCCACTTATGCGGTAACCAGTCCGATAAGAATGGATACATCGTTTACCAAAGAATACGTTTCGCAAATTAAATCTGTGCGGAATATTGAAGTAAGAGCTCAGGAAAAGGGTTATCTTCAGAATATTTATGTGGATGAAGGCCAGCATGTTAAAGCTGGTCAGCTTTTGTTTAAGATTATGCCTAAAGCAGCACAGTCAGAGCTGGCAAAAGCACAGGCAGAAACAAAATCGGCACAAATTGAGCTGGAAAACACCAAATTGCTGTCTGATAAAAATATTGTTTCCAAAAATGAACTGGCCATGGCCAAAGCTAAACTGCAATCTGCCAATGCCGAAACCTCACTGGCAAAATTTCATTTATCCAACACCGAAATCCGTGCACCTTTTGATGGTACCATCGATCGCATTCCTTTAAAATTAGGTAGTTTGGTTGATGAGGGCGCTTTGTTAACCAGCCTTTCTGATAACAGCCAGGTGTTTGCCTATTTCAATGTATCGGAGCCTGAATATCTTAATTACCAGAGTGCTGCCAAAGTAAAGGGCCAGCAAGAGGTTAGCCTGTTATTGGCCAATAACGAACTGCTAAAAGCCAAAGGTAAGGTAGAACTGATCGAAAGTGAATTTGATAACGAAACCGGAAACATTGCCTTCAGGGCCAGGTTCAACAATGCCGATAATCTGCTTAGAAACGGCGAAACCGGTAAAATACAAATGGTGGTACCTTTAAAAAATGCTTTGGTCATTCCACAAAAAGCTACCTACGATATTCAGGATAAAACCTACGTTTTTGTGATCGATAAAAACAATAAAGTACACTCAAAAGCCATTACCATAGCAGGCGATTTGCCCGATTTATACATTGTAGGCGATGGCATTACGGTAGGCGATAAGATCTTACTGGAAGGTGTGCAGAAGGTTAAAGATGATGATAAGATCGCTTTTAAATTCCAGCAGCCTCAGGATGTGATGAAACAATTGAGACTGAAAACAGAATAATCTAAATCCTCCATACTTATTTTATGTTTAGTAAATTCATACAAAGGCCCGTCCTTTCTATCGTAATATCGCTTGTTATTGTGTTTTTGGGTGTGTTGGCCATTAGCTACCTGCCTGTTACGCAATTCCCTTCTATTTCGCCGCCTAAAGTAAATATTACGGCCGAGTATCCGGGGGCTAACAACGAGCTCTTAATTAAATCGGTGGTTATTCCCTTAGAGCGTGCGCTTAACGGCGTACCCGGAATGAAATATATTGCATCCGATGCCGGTAATGATGGCGAGGCCTCTATTCAGGTTGTATTTAACCTGGGTACCGATCCCAATCAGGCTTCGCTTAACGTGCAAAACAGGGTAGCAGCCGTAACCAATAAACTTCCTCCTTTGGTGGTTCGCGAAGGGGTAAAAATTACCCGTGAGGAGTCTAACATGTTAATGTACATCAACCTGTACAGTAAAGATCCTAAAATGAACCAGAATTTCCTGTATAACTATGCCGATATCAACCTGCTTTCAGAGTTGAAAAGGGTAGATGGGGTAGGTTTTGCCGATATTTTGGGCGACAGGGATTATGCAATGCGCATCTGGTTAAAACCAGATCGCATGCAGGCATATAAAATCTCGGTTGATGAGGTAATGAAAGCGCTTGATGAGCAAAGTTTAGAAGCCTCGCCGGGTAAAACAGGTGAGAGCTCGGGTAAACGCTCCCAAGCGTTCGAATATGTGTTAAAATATTCGGGCCGTTTTAATACCAAAGAAGGTTATGAGAATATTGTACTAAGGGCAAGTGCCAACGGCGAGTTACTTCGTTTAAAAGATGTAGCCGATGTTGATTTTAGTGCAGCGGCTTATAATTTGTACTCTACCTTAAACGGAAAGGCATCTGCCGCAATCGTTTTAAAGCAATCGTATGGTAGTAATGCCACTCAGGTAATTAAAGATGTAAAAGCCAAAATGGCTGAAATTAAAGCCAGTTCATTTCCGAAAGGACTGGATTATGAGATCAGTTATGATGTGTCTAAATTCCTCGATGCCTCAATTGAAAAGGTAATCCATACGCTGGTAGAAGCTTTTATTTTGGTAGGCTTAGTGGTATTCCTGTTCTTGGGCGACTGGCGTTCAACACTGATTCCGGCTATTGCGGTTCCGGTATCGTTGATTGGTACTTTCGTTTTCATGCAGTTCTTTGGTATTACGCTCAACTTAATCACTTTGTTTGCTTTGGTACTGGCCATTGGGGTAGTAGTAGATGATGCCATTGTGGTAATTGAGGCGGTGCATGCCAAGATGGAGCACAACAGAAGGCTTTCAGTACTAAAAGCTACGCAACAGGCCATGAAAGAAATTGGTGGGGCAATTATTGCCATCACCTTTTTAATGGCATCGGTATTTATTCCGGTAGCATTTATGTCGGGTCCGGTAGGTATTTTTTACCGTCAGTTCTCTATTACCATGGCAACGGCCATTATCCTTTCGGGTATTGTGGCTTTAACACTTACCCCCGCATTGTGTGCCATCATGCTAAAAAACAACCATGGTAAAAAAGGTAAGAGAACCATGATCGATCGCTTTTTAGATGGCTTTAACAATGGTTTCGCTAAGCTTTCGGGCAAATATGAGCTTGTGCTTAGCAAAGTGGTAAGCCGCAGAATATTAACGTTTGGTGTTTTAATTGCCTTCTGTTTGGGTGTTTGGGGCTTAAGTGGTACAGTACCATCAGGCTTTATTCCGAATGAGGATCAGGGTATGGTTTACGCCATTATCCAAACACCTCCGGGATCTACTTTAGAACGTACCGATCAGATTGCAGAAAAACTACAGAAAATGTGCGAGGAGATTGACGGTGTTAAATCTGTTTCATCGTTAGCCGGATATGAGATTCTTACTGAAGGTACAGGTTCTAACTCAGGTACCTGTTTAATTAACCTGAAAGACTGGAACGAACGTAAACATTCTGCTGTAGAGATTATCGAAGAACTGGAAGAAAAATCTAAATCTATCCCGGGAGCAACTATCGAGTTTTTCCAGCCACCAGCGGTGCCGGGTTATGGTGCAGCAGGCGGTTTCGAACTTCGTTTACTGGATAAAGCAGGTAGCGGCGACTATAAAAAAATGGAAACTGTTGCTAACGATTTCGTAAAAGAGCTCAATAAACGCAAAGAACTGTCGTCGGTATTTACTTTCTACAGTGCCAGTTTCCCGCAGTATATGCTCAACGTAGATAATGATATTGCCCAACAAAAAGGCGTGAGCATTGATAATGCTATGAATACGCTTTCTACTTTTGTGGGTAGTAATTATGAAACCAGTTTTATTAAATACGACAGGCAGTATAAAGTAATTGTGCAGGCCTTGCCACAATACAGGGCCCTTCCGGAAGATATCCTTAAACTATCGGTAAAGAACGATCGCGATGAAATGGTACCTTTTTCTGCCTTTATCAAGATGCAAAGGGTTTATGGTCTTTCGGAGATTACCCGACACAACATGTACAACGCTTCGGAGATTAGTGGTCAGTCGGCTCCGGGCTATAGCTCGGGTGAAGCCATTAAAGCCATTACCGAAGTAGCCAAGAAAACATTGCCAAGGGGATTTGGTATCGATTGGGCTGGTATTTCTAAAGATGAGGTATCGAGAGGTAATGAAGCTATATACATCTTCCTGATTTGTTTGGGTTTCGTTTATCTGGTGCTTGCGGCACAATACGAAAGTTTCATTTTACCACTTTCGGTAATCCTTTCATTACCTGCAGGTATTTTCGGAGCCTTTGTATTCCTTAAGTTATTGGGACTAGAAAACAACATTTATGCTCAGGTGGCAATGGTTATGCTCATCGGTTTGCTGGGTAAAAATGCGGTACTGATTGTGGAGTTCGCTACGCAGCGGCATGCCCAGGGTGCATCCGTATTTAAGGCTGCCATGGAAGGTGCTACAGTGCGTTTCCGTCCGATTTTAATGACCTCTTTCGCTTTTATTGCAGGTTTAATTCCTTTAATGATCGCCAGCGGACCGGGTAAAATCGGTAACCGTACCATTGGTTCGGCTGCAGCAGGAGGTATGCTTTTCGGAACCATATTTGGGGTAATCGTAATACCGGGCTTATACTACGTATTCGGAACAATTGCAGCTAGACACAAGCTGATTAAAATTGAAGAAGAACATCCGTTAACAGAAGAAATAGAAAACAATGTTTAGGAAAAATATATATAAAAGCGTTGGATTGGTGTTGATATGCGCTGCATATACCGCCTGTAAGTTACCAGAAGTAGCCCAACGTGCCGAAAATAAAAACGTACCTGCCGCCTTTAACAATGGCGGGCAGGATACGGTAAGCACTGCAAGTATACAGTGGCGTAAGTTTTTTACCGACCCAAATCTGATAAACCTGATTGATACAGCCCTTAAAAATAACCAGGAGCTAAACATTACCCTTCAGGATATTGAGATTGCCAAAAACGAAATCAAAGCCAAAAAAGGAGAACTTTTACCAAGTGTAAGCTATGGTGTGGGCGCCGGTTTTGATAAAGTGGGTCGTTACACCAGTTCGGGAGCAGGCGATGCCTCTACCGAAATTACACCCGGTAAAGAAGTGCCAGAAATATTACCCGATTATAAATTTGGTTTACAAGCCAACTGGGAAGCCGATATCTGGCATAAACTGCGTAATTCGAAAAAAGCTGCCATTAGTCATTATTTGTCTACAGTTGAAGGTAAGAATTTCGTAATCACCAATTTAATTGCCGAAGTGGCTAATTCTTATTACGAATTGCTGGCTGCCGATAACCAGCTGGAGATAGTGAAAAAGAACATTGAGCTGCAAAGCAACGCACTGGAGCTGATGAAAATACAGAAACAGGCTACACGGGTTACCGAGCTGGCTGTACGCAAGTTCGAGGCTGAGGTGTTAAGCTCTAAGAGCCTTGAATTTGATATTCAGCAGAACATTACCGAAACTGAAAATAAGATCAATTTCTTGTTGGGCCGTTTTCCGCAAACCATTATCAGGGATAAATCTAATTTTACGGATTTAGTGCCGCCAACTGTTCAAACTGGCTTGCCAGCGCAGTTATTGGCTAACCGCCCGGATATTAAACAGGCAGAATACGAATTGGCAGCTGCCAAACTGGATGTTAAAGTTGCCAAGGCACAGTTTTACCCATCGCTGGGCATCTCGGCAAGTATTGGTTACCAGGCTTTCAATCCATCATATCTGTTAAGAACTCCCGAATCGTTGATTTACTCTTTAGCAGGAGATTTAGCAGGACCGTTAATTAACCGTAACGCCATAAAAGCCGAGTATTTAACTGCAAATGCCAAACAGTTGCAAGCCGTTTACGATTACGAAAAAACCATTTTAAACGGATACATTGAGGTAGCCAATCAAATGTCGAAAATCAGTAACCTGCAAAAAAGCTACGATTTGAAATCGAAACAGGTAACAGCCTTAACACAATCCATTGATATTTCTAATGATTTATTTAAAGCAGCAAGAGCCGATTATTTTGAGGTTTTAATGACCCAGCGCGATGCCTTACAATCGAAACTGGAATTGATTGAAACCAAAAAGCAACAGTTAAATGCAGTGGTAGATATTTATCACGCCCTGGGTGGAGGGTGGAACTAGGTTTAACCTTTTCCATTTAAGATAACATTCAAGTCAAATCCTTATAAGTACAGGCTGCTCCGGTTTTGGAGCAGCCTTTTTGATTTTGTCATTCTGAACGCAGTGAAGAATTTCTCTGCGCTAATTTCTAGCCACGGATGTACGGAACCCACGGATTCCATGGTTTGTCACGCTGAGCGGAGTCGAAGCGCCTTAAGCTAATTCGTCATTTCTAGCGTAGCCGAGAAATCTGTTTTAACCATCTATTTCCCGCTAACCAACGCATCATTTGTAAATAAGCCATGACGGGATCACTTTTATTAAAAATAATCAGTTATAAGTCCCATATTTAAACATGAAACAAATCTTCCTGGGCACTGCTATTCTATTTTCTATTATTTTTCAAAAAGCCATGGCGCAAAACAATCCTCCTGCTGTTTTAAATCACATTGCGGTTTATGTAAGCGATTTAAAACAATCGACTGATTTTTACGAAAGTGTTTTTAACCTGAAAATCATTCCCGAGCCTTTTCACGATAACCGCCATACCTGGTTTACGCTAGGGGCAGCCGGACAGTTACATTTAATTCAGGGTGCGAAAGGCACTCAAAACTTTGATAAGAATGAACATTTATGTTTCAGCGTGCCTTCGGTTGATGAATTTGTAAAAAAGCTGAACACCAAAAAGATCAATTTCGAAGACTGGGCAGGGAAGGAGAAAGGCATAACCTTGCGTGTTGATGGCGTAAAACAAATTTACTTTAAAGATCCCGACGGGCATTGGCTCGAAGTAAACGACGCGAAATAATTTTTAGCTCCGGCGTATTATCCATTTTTTTTGTCCTTATCCTGAACTGATGAAACTGACTTTGCCAAAGCATTTACTGAAGCTGCTTTTACTCACGCTGATACCTGTACTATCAAAAGCACAAAATAACGGGGTAGAAGCCGATTTGAAGCAAATTATGGAGAAATATAGTGCCGTAGGTACTGCTGTTGCTGTGGTTAAAAATGGTAAGGTTGTTTACACGAAGGCTTTTGGTTTAAAAGATCTGGAGAATAAAGTACCACTTACCAATAACGATATTTTCAGGATTGCCTCTATTTCCAAATCCTTTTCTGCCACGGCAATCATGCAATTGGTTGAGGCAGGAAAGATTAGCCTCGATGATGATTTTGGAGACTTAGTGGGTTTTAAAATCAGAAATCCCAAATTTCCTGAGCAGAAAATTACCCTGAAAATGGCTTTATCTCATACCTCAGGTTTAAACGATTCGCAAGGATATTTAAACCTCGATGTGATTAATCCTGACAAAAATCCAGATTGGGCCAAATGTTATAATGATTATTTGCCGGGCACAAAGTTCGATTATTGTAATCTCAATTTTAATCTCATTGGCATAATTCTCGAAAAGCAATCGGGAGAGCGCTTCGATCGTTATATCAAGAAGCAGATATTAAAACCACTGGGGCTTTATGCAAATTACTGTGTCGATTCGTTAGATAGTACACGTTTTGTAAAATTGTATGAGTACCATGCCGATAGCAGAACCTACACACCATCGCCAGCTGCTTATGCACCACGAAGAACCGAAATTGCCAATTATGTAATGGGTTACAGTACACCTGTTTTTTCGCCAACTGGCGGAATGAAAATTTCGGCAGGTGATTTGGCTACCTACATGATCATGCACATGAATTACGGGAAAGCTAAGGGTATTCGTATCATCTCGAAAAAAAGTGCAGGGCTAATGCAAACAGCTTTGAGTGCCGACGAAGGCTATGGTTTGGCATTGCGCAGCGCCGATAATTTAATTCCCGGCGTTAAGTTAAAGGGACATACCGGCTCTGCATATGGATTGTATAGTACCATGTTTTTTAACCCGAAAGATAAGTTCGGATTTGTAATTATCACCAATGGCATTAATGCAACCTACACAGATGGTTTTCCCGATTTTAGCCGTGCAGCTATTAATTGTTTGTACACGCATTTTGTGAAATAGAATTCCGGCATGCTGTAGTTTACGCCATTTAAGCTAGTAAATCTGCTTTTTCGAGACTTTGTGTATCAACAGCTGTTTTTTGTTGTACAAGCTTTCTAAATGCCTTAGGGCTATTGCCTTTTTGTTTCCTGAAAAATTTATTGAAATGGCTTTCATCGGTAAAACCAAATTCACTGGCAATTTCATTTAAGCGTTTGTCGCTAAACTGCAAACGATGCTCAATAAGTTTCGTTTTGTAATTGGCAATATACTGTTGCAATGTTTCATCAACATGTTTTTTAAAGTAACGGCCCAAATAAGCTTCAGAAATGCTAAAGTTACTGCTGATGATATCGGCCCTTAGTTTTTCGGGGTAATAAATATTGCGTTGTACATATTGTAGCATATCCATCGCCTTTTCTTCGGTACCTACATTGGCCTGTTCGGGAAGGTATTTGGCAATATTGCGGGCAACAATAATAATAAGTGTGTTAACCAGTTGTTGCACCAGTTCTTTATTGTACAGGTCTTTTTCAGCCTGCTCTTCAATAATATTCCAGATAAGCGATCGTACAATCTTCTTGTCGCGGGTGTTTTTTAAAATACAGCCTGGCTGGTGGTTGGCATTTTGGAGGATGTACTCCAGTCGCTTAATATTTTCAGTCTGCAAACCTCCGTTTTTTAAATAAATATCATTAAAGCGGAGGAAAAACAATTCTGATGTTTCTTCAATAATCAGCTCATGGCAATCTTCGGGGTAATTAAGAACATATGCTCCGCATGGTAATTAAACCTGCTGTTATTTATGCATTGCTTTCCTGTGCCATTTAACACAAAAACCAGTTCAAAAAAGTTATGTTTATGTGCCTGTTTGGAGCACTCGTTTAAGGTAAGGTGCGCAGTTGAAAAAGGCTCGTACAGATTTTCTTTTAGCATGAGGCAAAAACACCAAATTATAGAAACAATATACCAATATATTTAATTTTATTGGTATAATTTTGAATCGTTAATTAAAGATAAAAAAATGAAAGCGATAATATTAAAAGATTTTGGCGGGGTAGAAAACCTCGAATTGACTGAAAAACAAATTCCTTCACCTGGAGCTAATGAGGTGTTAATTAAATTAAGTGCCATCAGCATTAACCCTGTTGATGTGAAAACCAGATCAGGCAAAGGTATTGCGGGCTTAATTAAAGACCAGTTGCCAGTAATTTTAGGTTGGGATATTTCGGGTACCATTACTGAAATTGGCGAAGGTGTAACCCGGTTTAAAACTGGTGATGAGGTATTTGCTATGCTGGCCTTTCCGGGTTTGGGTAATACCTATGCCGGGTATGTGGTAGCAAAAGCAGATGAACTTGCCATTAAGCCCGAAAACGTAAATCATAACGATGCGGCTGCGGCAAGTCTGGCTGCATTAACCGCCTGGCAGGCACTTACCTCACATGCCAATGTACAAGCCGGGCAACGTGTTTTAATACATGCTGCTGCTGGTGGGGTCGGGCATTACGCCGTACAAATGGCTAAACACCTTGGGGCTTATGTTATTGGCACAGCCTCCGCTGCAAACCGCGATTTTGTACTTCAATTGGGTGCCGATGAGCATGTTGATTATCGGGTACAGCCATTTGAAGAAGTAATTAAGGATATTGATTTTGTGCTCGATTCGATGGGGGGCGACTATATCGACCGTTCGTTAAAAGTAACGAAGAAAGGTGGTACTATTATCAGTATCCCTTCAGGTTTAAATGAAACCGTAACCGAAAAAGCAAAAGCGCTGGGCATAAATGGCTATACCATCAGGGTTAAACCAAATGGAAATGATATGGGACAAATAGCGGGCTTGTTGGCTGATGGAACAGTTCGTTCTCATGTATCTGCAGTTTTTCCGTTTGAAGAAATGGCTGTTGCGCACCAGCAAATAGAAACAGGCCGAACAGTTGGGAAAGTAGTCTTAACGTTTTAACCAACAGACACAAAATTATACAGGCCCGGCAAATATGCTGGGCTTTTTTTGTTGAACAATGCCATCAAAGCAGATTAATAAGGCCGTTTTTAGGAAAAAAAACACTCAGGATCCTGATACAGGCTTTAGGATTCGTAACAGCATTTCCTGTAACCTTATCATTAAAAACAGCCTTTGTTGCTGGCAAATCGATCAGATGTGCACAATCGGTAATGGGCTTTTCGTACTTAATTTTCACAAGAATATCAATTATTGCGGATTGACGAAACGTTGATAAGTACTAGCTTCCTTAATTTTTTCAAGCATTAAATAATCCTTCAGTTTCGAAAATTCCATACTCTGGATTGCTTTAACAACTGATTTCAGCTTTTCGCTGCTCACACCCAAACGGGTAGCCCAGTACTGGCGGTCTTGTTCGTCAGCAATGTCGATAAATTCTTTCCTGGCATTTATCGAGTTCATTTGATATTCCATTGATTTATAAATTGGTTAAGGAATAAACACCTCAGAAAAGGATTTGGTTTTTGTGTTTTGTCAACTAATTTTCATTTAAGCCAACACACTCCATTAACCAGTATGGGATATTTTTTGATATTCGTCAAATATTTCCAAAAGGAGTATTATTTTCTCTACAAAATAGTTGGAAATGTGATTTTTGCTTAATATTATTGTATTGTAATGTATTTTTTACAATGACTAATTATTCTAACCCCATTGCACCCGGTGGCTCAGCCAGCAAAAGATTTTATCAGGAAAATCGTTTCGTATTGCTTTTATGGGTGTTTGTAACACTCATTTTTGTAATCGATTCGTGGGTTACACACCGGTTTAATAATTACCTCATTTTCGAAAATACTTTCAGGAACCTGATTCACGAACGTTCCTTGTATGCACCTTATCCTGAATTCCACGACGACGCAAATCATTACGGGCCGGTATTTAGCGTTTTAATTGCGCCATTTTCATTAATGCCAAATAGTATTGGTTTATTGTTCTGGAATTTATTTAACTGTTTCCTGCTGTTTAAAGCCATTCAAACCTTGCCGGTAAGCGACGATAAAAAGGTAATTATCGGTTACATTGCCATTCCCTGCCTTATCGAATCGATGCTGAACCAGCAATTTAATGCCGGAGCAGCAGCATTAATTATTCTGAGTTTTACGCAATTGAATAAGAGCAATAATATTTGGTCGGCTTTTTTTATTGTGCTGGGCACTTTTATTAAACTTTATGGCATTGTAGGCCTGGTTTTCTTCTTCTTTGTTAAAAAGAAACCCCAGTTTATCCTTTGGCTAATTATCTGGTCGTTCATTATCCTCGCTGCTCCCATGTTGTTTGCATCGCCCGGTTTTGTGTTGCATGCTTATCTGGATTGGAAAAGTTCGCTGATCGGAAAAAATGAAATCAACGTTCTGGGTGGGGGCATCGATATTTCGATTATGGGATTCTTCAGGCGTATTTTAAACCAGCCAGAAATTCCTAACCTGCTTTTTCTTTCACTTGGTGCATTGATTTTTATGCTCCCCTTTATTCGCATTTCCCGTTTTTCGAAACCCAAATTCCAGCTGATGATATTGGCTTCCGTACTGCTTTTTCCGGTGTTATTTAGTACCGGTGCAGAAGATTGTACCTTTATCATTTCAATTGTAGGTGTGGGAATCTGGTATATCTTCGAAAACAATCGCGCAATGAAAAAAGTATTGCTACCTGTTTTGCTTGTAATTGCCTGTAATTTTCCTTTACTGCTGTTTCCGGTATATGCCAAAGCGCACCCTTTATCGCTTGCCGTTATTAGTTTGCCTTATTTTCTGGTGTGGTTAAGAATCATTTACAATGCCACCAAAAGCAATATGGCATATGCAGAAGACACCAGGCCTGAACTGGCTGGTGCGTTAACCAAATGATGAATTGAAACAGGATTTCGGATAAAAATGTTGAACTGTTAGGGCTTTCCTTATATTTGGGAAAATTTATATCATGATTGCACACCACGTTTTATTCTGGCTTAAGGCCGATACCACTGAAGAGCAAAAACAGGCTTTTCGTAACAGTTTACAAAATTTAGAAAACATCGAAGTAGTTAAAACCTTCCATATCGGCGTACCTGCACCTATTGAGCGTGCAGTTGTAGATACTACTTATACTTTCAGCTTACTTTTGTTATTTGAAGATTTAGCTGCACATGATGTTTATCAGGTTCACCCTTTGCATAAAGCATTTTTAGATGAGTTTAGGGTTTATTTTGATAAGGTTGTGATATACGACGCAGAATAGTAAAATGCCAGATGTAAATCTGGCATTTTTTTTACACGCTTATTAAGTAAAATTGAGTTTTGTTATTTGGAATTGTTCTAAATAATATGATATTTGTTAATTCCTATTGATAAATATTAAAGGCTACTTTATGTGTAAAACTACAATACTGGCTCAAAATGAAAACATTACCATTGCGCAATGCAAAAATTGCAGGGTTTTAAATATATGGCGTGCCGGCGTTTTAATGAATTTCTCTTTCGATCAGTTCGATGCTTTTTATATCGCTACCAAAAAACTGGCTTTTGATGATTTTCTCGAGTATGCTCCTGATGGGAGAGAGGTTGTAATCCTGTCTACGCCATTTCCAGATATTAGTTTGGTATTTACACGCATGGAGTGGCACGAATTTTTTATTAAGGTAGAGGAAGCGTTGTACATGAAGCGCGTGTATGAGCTCGTTCATTACTAATTAAGTTTACGTATATGTAGTGTGGTTTACTTAATTATAAGTATTTTTATCAGCTACGAATCCAAAGCTTTTTGGATTACGTAAATACGGTAAAAAGACAATCTCATGGAAAAAACCGCTACATTAATTAAAAGAGCAGCAACCAATATACATCAGTTAGATAGTATTAAAATAGGTGACTTTTTAGCTGATGAATACGGTAAATCTGGTAAAGTGTGCGATATCGAAATCATCAACCGAAAAGGTGAGTGTCACTACTACTTTAAACTGCTCAAATCAGGTACAATTTTGATTATTGTATAATTCTTTTTTACTGATTAAATTAGGGGTAATGAGACGATATCTGATTACAACTAGTTTGTTGCTCCTGATTCATTGCTGTGTTTCAGGCCAAACCATAAAAGGCAACTACGCAATTAAAAATGTAGAAACCGGTATGCTTTTACGTATTAAAGATGCCAGTAATAAAAACGGAACACCATTGGTAGCTTACCCAGCCCAAAACTGGAAATGCATGACCTGGAATTTTATTTCGGCGGAGGGCAATACTTATCAGTTAAAGAATTTGCTTACCGGTAAAACATTTCAGCCAAAAGCAGGTGATGATGCTACAGAAACTGTTTTAGAAGAACAAGCCCTTAGCCCGGGAAACACCACTCAGCAATTTGATTTTGAACCAGCCGGTAAAAATATTTATTGGATTAAACTTAAAGGAACGGAACTCTATTTAACTTCTGGCGATAAGAAAGGAACAATAAATTTGCCGGTTATCCTTAACAGAAAAAATGGCACCAAGGAGCAGCAGTGGAGCATATACGAGCAGGCACCAACCATGTAAAAATAAAACGGGCGGGATTTGATTAAATCCCGCCCGTTCTGTTATAATTAATGTAACTAATTAAAATTTATAAGATAAGGTAGTTACGAACTGACGTGGCGCTATTGGATTAACACTGTAGTTTTCGTGAACAAAATAGTTCAGCTCGTTGGTAATGTTCGAAACTTTTGCCAGAAGCGAGAATCTTTTCCAGCTATATCCTGCAGAGAAATCTATTGTAGTAAATGCGCTTAAAGGAATTAATCTTAAAGTTGGTGCATTTTTAGCATCGTTCCAACCGCCATTACGTTTACCAGTATAGAATGCTGATGCACCCAGTTTAAGTCCTTTTACCGCTCCATCCTGGAAAGTATAAAACAAAGTTGCATTGGCTGTATTTTTGGTTGAACCTACTACACGAACATTTTCAATCATGCCGGTTACATCTGCAGTATTGGTGTAACGTCTATAGTTGTATGCATAGCCTAATAAGAAATTAAGTCCTTTCGCAAGTGTTCCGTTTATATCCAACTCCACACCATCGCTTGTTTCTTCACCATTTAATTGCTTAAATACAGTACTAGACGTCCCATCTGGAAGTATAGCTGCCTGAGCCACATTATTGTTTATTGTTTTGTAATAGGTTAGGTTGGCAGATAATTTTCCACCAAAGAAATCGTTTTTAACGCCGGCCTCATATTGATCAAGTATTGATGGCTGAAGTGCATTATTGTTAATATCTACACCTGTATTCGGACTGAAGTTATTGGCATAACTTATATATACTGAAGTGCTTTTAAGAGGCTGATAAATTAATCCCAATTTAGGTGAAAATGCATCATCAAATTTGGTTGCACCAGTTGTCGTAATGCCTGTTTCTAAATTCAAAGCTCTGGAGCTTGCATTTTTCTGATCGGTGTAACGCAATCCGGCTAATACTTTAAATTGTTCGGTAACTTCGATTAAATCTTGCACAAAAGCACCGTATCTGTAGATAGGGGCAAGTGTTCTTGTTGTACTGAATGCCTCAGGCATTATTCCAGAACCGTAATAGGTAGATTCGTCGAATACGTTCACATTGCCATAGTTGAAAGTTGTAATGTATCCTCCTTGGGCATTTTTACCGTAAGCAAAGGCATTACTGGTTACTCTCGATTGATCTGCATCTACACCGAATAATACCGTGTGTTTAATGCTTCCTGTATTAAAACTACCGTTAATATTAATTTGTTGGTTGTAGGTATATTCTTTACTCAATGCTCTCGAAAGGTTTCGGGCCGAAATACCTGCTGTATTTGCCTGGATACGGTCTGATCCATAATAATTACGATTATAGGCCTGGAACGATCCAATGGCACTTAATTTCCAGTTCGCATTAAAATTATGTGTTAAATTAGCCTGTGCTGTTGTGGTGTTTGTTTTGTTGTAAGCCCATGGTGCATTAATAAATTTATCGCGTCCAAAATCTACAATCTGGCTGTTAACTGATCCCACACCAAAATCTGGGGTATAGTCGCTTTTTAAGTAATCTCCCTGAACTAAAACCTCGGTTTGATCACTAATTTTATATAGTAATGAAGGATTAATGTAGAAACGTTTTGATTTTACATAATCTCTAAAACTTCCGGCATTTTCGTAGGTTCCAATCGCTCTAAAAGCAAGTTTCTTAGAAATTGGTCCGTAAAGGTCGATAGTTGGTTTATATTGATCATAACTACCGGTTCTCATGCTCACTTCGCCGCCATTTACAAATTTAGGCTTTTTAGTTACCATATTTACCACAGCACCACCGGTTACACCTCCATAAAGTAGGGCGGCACTTCCCTTTAAAACTTCTACAGATTCTAAAGTGCTAGCCTCAGGACTACCACCAATGGTAGTTCTTGCACCGTTTTTGAAAATGTTATTGCTACCTAAGCTGTATCCTCTGGCAAAGAAGTTTTCGCCAACACCACCGCGATTAGCACCCAGGGCAACACCATTAATGTTTTTCATTACATCGCCAAGACTATTAATCTGTTGATCGGTAATTACCTGATTGCCGATAACTTGTACCGCTTGTGGCAAATCCATTGGGGCAATGGCTATTTTACCAAGGTTTACCGGTTTACGGTTCGGGGTTTTATAACCGTTAACAGCAATTTCATCTAATTGTGAAGAAGACTGAGCCAAAGAAAAATCGGCGCTGGTACTTTGGCCAGCAGTAATTGTTACCTGTTTTTCTTGTGCTGATATGCCAACGGCAGATGTTTTTAAGGTATAAGTACCCGGAGCTACATTTTTAATGGTGTAGTTTCCTTTATCATCTGTTTGGGTAGTTTTTGTTGTGTTTTTTAAACCAACACTTACATAAGCAGCGGGGTTACCATCGCTGGTTTTTATTGAACCTGATATCGATCCGTTTTTAGATTGGGCCATGGCATTGCCAGCAAAAAGCAGCACTACAACCACACAAGTTAATAGTTGGGTAATTTTTTTACTCATCTTTATTTAGATTAATTCTTAGTTGCCGCAAAGGAACTAAATCTACATTAGATTACCAAAATTATTTTTATTTATTCTAAATAAGGTTTGTATTGAGTTGCTTTTTGGAGATACGCATCGCTTTCAAATCCGTATATTTAGCTTGTTAAGCCAATTCTATGTCAGATAATACCAATCATTTTTACGCTAACCTGCCGGTTAATAAAATAGCTTTGGCGCAACTGCTGCTGCACAATGATTTGTTTAAACCAGTACCAGGGGATTGGCAGGTAATCATTACCGACATTAAAAATTCTACGGCAGCGGTAAAGGCGGGACAACATGAAAATGTAAACCTTATAGCCACCGGGAGTATTGTTGCTGTGCTTAATATTGCCTTTAAAGCCAATATCCTTGTCCCGTTTTTCTTTGGTGGCGATGGGGCAACGTTTATCGTGCCTCCTGGGATGGTATCGGAGGTTATGAAATCTTTATTAAAATACCGCGAAAATACGTTGAAAGCTTTCAATATCGATTTGAGGGCGGGTGTAATGGCCGTTGATGAAATTTACAAAGCAGGTCATCAGTTTCAAATTAGCCGGTACAGTAGCAGCGAAACATTTTCAATTCCCATTGTTTTAGGTGATGGGTTGGCTCATGCCGAACAGTTAATTAAAGGCGAAAACTACCTGCTATCAACACGGGATACATTGGCTAATGAAATCGATTTAAGTGGCATGCAATGTCGCTGGGATAAGATTGAACCACCCGAGAACAGCGAAGAGGTGGTAACTTTAATTGTAGTGGCACAGCAATGCGAACAACAAGCTCTGGTGTTTAGCAAGGTAATACAGCACATCGACCAGATTTACGGTGCACCTGAAAAAAGACAGCCCATTTCGGTACCTAAACTCATCTTTAAAACAAGTTTTAACAGCTTGAGCAAAGAGGTGAAACATCGCTTTGGCAAAATCAGGTTATTTGAATTCATTAAATCGTGGATCATTAATATGTATGGCTATATCTATTTACGTACATCAAGCGGCAAAAAATACCTTAAACAACTGGTAGAAATGTCGGATACACTTGTAATTGATGGCCGGATAAATACTGTAATTACCGGAACAGCAAAACAACGCTTAACCCTGCAGACAGAGTTAGATAAGCTGGAACAAAATAATGCGATTTTATATGGTTTGTATGTAAGCGGCGAGTCGATTATGTCGTGTTATGTACGCGATTTAGAAGACGACCATATTCATTTTGTGGATGGGGCTGAAGGAGGCTATACAAACGCTGCGGGTGTATTAAAGCAGAAAATACGAGAAAGACTTACTCCATCTGGTAGTATTTAACCACTTGCTCAAACATTTAAATGTATTAGTTGTATGATTAATTGAAATACTAATCAACAATGCAATAATCTTCTTATACATGAGCGCACATTCAAGAGTTTTAGATAGTACCCAGCTTTTAGAGATTCTTTCCTTATCTAAAGATGCAACGGCTATTTACACCTCTGAAGATATTGTAATAGAAATGGCCAACGACGCCATGATTGCTTTTTGGGGCAAAGACCGCTCTATTATTGGCAAACCTTTGCAAGAGGCAGTTCCCGAATTGATAGGGCAACCCTTTATCAATATGCTAAAGAATGTTTTGCTAACAGGGATAACCGATAGTGGAGACGCCATCCCTGCAGAAACCATGCGCGATGGAAAATTGCAAACGGCTTACTACACTTATGAGTACAGGGCAATTAAAGATGAATCGGGCCTGCCATATTGCATCATCCACACCGCTAGTGATGTTACAGATATGGTGAAGGCCAGACAAGCCATTAAAGAAACACAGCTGCAACGCGATGCCCTGGACCAGGAACAGGTTTTAATCAACATCAAAGAGGAACAGCAGAAACATGATTTCATCAGTATGGTAAGCCATGAGCTGAAAACGCCTTTAACCTCAATTAATGCCTACATTCAGCTGATGCAGTCGAAAAGCTCATCTGACCATTTTATGGTAAACACTTTAGATAAGGTGCAGAAACAGGTGAGGAAAATGAGTACCATGATTAACTCTTTTTTAAACGTTTCCCGGCTCGAATCGGGTGAAATCCATTTGCACAAAACAGAATTCGAGCTGGATCAGGTAATAGCAGATGCTGTAGAGGATGCCAAATTCATTTATTCATCTAATTTTATCGATTTTACAACTAATGGTGCCAAAGTAACGTACGCTGATAAAGAGAAGCTAACCTCGGTGGTTGCAAACCTGATCAGCAATGCCATAAAGTATTCGGATTATGGGAGCGCTATTGTGGTGCGATCGGAAATTGTTGGCGACAAGGTACAAGTGAGTGTGACCGATAATGGAATTGGGATTAAAGAGCATGAATTGGAAAAGCTCTTTGATCGGTTTTACCGGGTAGAAAGCACTCAGACTAAAACTATATCGGGCTTTGGGATTGGATTGTACTTAAGTGCAGAAATTATACACTTCCATAACGGAAAAATATGGGCAGAAAGCACTTATGGATCAGGATCTACCTTTTATTTTACACTCCCGTTAGTTGCTAATTAAATCCTCTCAGGAGAATAGAATAGCCCCTTGCCTTTATGTTCGGTAAGGGGCTGTTATAGCTTATTTTAATATTTCGTCAATCAGTTTTATTTCTGTTTCGCTAAATTCAATATTATCCAAAGCTTTAATTGAATCAGTTATTTGTTCTGATTTACTGGCCCCTATAAGCACTGTAGTAATTCTTTTATCTTTCAAGATCCATGATAGGGCCATGTGTGCCAGTTTCTGGCCGCGCGATTGAGCCACTTCGTTTAGTTTACTAATCACTTCCACTTTCTCGGGCGTAATATTGCTCTCTTTTAAGAAAATACCACTGGTTGCCACGCGTGAATCTAACGGGATACCATGCAGGTATTTATCGGTAAGGAGGCCTTGCGCCAATGGCGAAAAAGGAATACAACCTACACCGTTGTTTTCTAAAACATCGAGCAAGCCACCTTCTACCCAGCGTTCAAACATCGAATATTTAGGTTGGTGGATTAGGCAAGGTGTACCGTTTTTGCTTAAAATTTTTATCGCTTCTGCTGCTTCCTCTGCCTGGTAGTTCGAAATACCTACATACAAAGCTTTTCCCTGTTGCACCAAAAGGCTTAGGGCAGCCATCGTTTCTTCAAGCGGTGTTTCCGGATCGGGGCGGTGGTGATAAAAAATATCAACATAATCCAGCTTCATTCTTTTTAAACTCTGATCTAAACTAGAAACCAGGTACTTTTTCGAACCCCAGTCGCCATAAGGACCATCCCACATGGTGTAACCGGCTTTGCTCGAAATAATCATCTCGTCGCGATAACCTTTAAAATCCTCGTGCAGTATTTTGCCAAAAACTTCTTCGGCCGAACCTGGGGGCGGACCATAGTTGTTGGCCAGGTCGAAATGTGTAATGCCGTTGTTAAAGGCTGTATATATTAAGTTTTTGCTGTTTTCAAAAACGTTTACATGTCCGAAATTATGCCATAAACCTAACGAAATTGCAGGTAATTTAATGCCACTGTTTCCGCAACGGCGGTATAACATTTTATCGTAACGATCGGTTGAAATGTGTTGATTCATAACGGGGGGTTGATTGGTCGCAATATTAATCAGTTTTAACGGATTTTACTTCATCATACGAAAGATTATCTGCCCACCAATGGAAATTGCGAAATGCGCAACCTGGTTGATCCATAAGGAACCAGTGTAATTTCTTCAGTTTCTTTGGCTGTTTCCAACTGATAGGTAATGCTATACGGAATCGGACCGGCCATTTCATTGTATAATTTCCATGAAGGGATGCGTTTGGCCTTTGTTTTAATCTGTATGGGCGCATTTTCGAGGTTCCAGGGATAATTACTTATTGGTGCAGCTTTTTCTACAGTGAATTTTTCTTCCAGTTTATTGTTTGGAAAATCAAAAAGTCCATAACTCCAAGGCGTAGTGGGGTGAATTTCGTCGAAAGCATCACCGTTATCAATTGGATCAATCGTGTTTTTAACCGGTTTTACGGCTTCGCCTATTTTTAAGGCATAGGTAATTGGACCTCTTTCTACCGAAACAGAATTTTCGAACCAGGTATTTTTAAAGATGTGCATAGGCAATTGTAATTCAACCACATCACCCGATTGCCAGTTGCGGTTAATTTTAACTATCGCATTTCCTTTTGATGTTTCTACAGCAGTGCCATTTACTTTAACTGTAGCTTCTTTACACCAGGCTGGTATTCTTAAATGAAATGGGAAGTTAATCGCTGTTGACTTTTTAGTAAAGCTTAAAGTAAATTTGATCGCTTCCTCGAAAGGATAATTGGTTTCCTCTTTGATCATTATCTCTTTACTATCTGCCACTTGTAGTTTTACTTCACTAGGCGAATATACTAAAGCTGCCACACCCTTATCAGCCGTAGCGTACCAGAGATTCTGCGTAAATTTTGGCCAGCCCTGGTGCATATTCGAAGTACAGCAAGGGTAGCCCGAAAGTAAGCCATAACATAAATCGGCACCGTGGTGGTTAACATCGAAATTGTGCATCTGCCTGCTAATCATTACCTGGTTAGCCTGCTGAAAATACTGTCTTGCCATATAATCGTCTGATGCCTGGGCAGGTAGGGCATTAAAGGCAATTTTTTCTAAGCGGTCGGCGTAATCTACGTCACCGGTAATTTCTAAAGCAGTTTCTAAGGTAAACATCATTTCAACTGCAGTGCACAGTTCAGAACCCTGGGTAGGGTTATTGCCGTGCAGCGATTCGTCGCCACCAAACATGCCATTGGCAAAGCCATTGTATTTATCCAGGTCTTTAAAGCCCTTTTTCAAGGCGTCTAAGTATTTTTGCTCGGGGTGCTGCTGGTAATAAACTAAAGGTTCTTTCATACCCTGAGCCAAATTTACAGCGTGTACACTGCCAAATCGGGTAAGCATTTCACCTTCGGCAAAAGCATTGGTGAAATCGAAAGTCTGGCGATGAATCAGGTCGGCCAGTTCAAGTAAAAACTGGTCGTTGGTTTTATTATACAGCCAATAAACCACTGCTAAATTATCGCCGGCGCGGTATCTGGCCCAAAACGACCAATGGTCTAGTGGTTTTGAGGGCAACTCTTTCAGCTGATACTTAAAATAATTGGTCATGAGCGTAATCACCCGTTTATCGTTGGTTGCGGTATAGTATTGTTTTAAAATTTTAAGCATCACCATTTTTGGCCACCAATCACGGCTATTGTCGCGTTGAAGGCCTGGCTCGTTGCTGTAATCTTTAATGGGGCCAAAATAACCGTCAGGCTGTTGGCTTTTTATGGCCCATTCTACCCATGGTTTGGTTTTGGCGATCAACTCCTTGTCTTGCAAAATATAAGCCAATGGCAATAAACCATCAACCCAGTAGGGGCCGCGTTCCCATTGATCGCCATCGCCGCCTAACCAGCCATTGCGGCCACCCATAACTGAAGGGTAAAGTTTATCCAGGTTTCCGGTTGAACCAGTCTTTTGCCTTACCAGCATTTCTTTTAGCCAGCCCCGGCTTTAATGGCGCCAAGTGGCAATTCGAGGTAAGGATTTTTACGCAATGCAGCCTTCTGTAAGGGTACGGCAGACTGTCCGTTTTGGTTTTGTGCAAAGCTTGCTGTAGTTAGGCAAAGCAAGGCAATGTTTAGTAAATTTTTAATCATCATTTGTGCTTTTGGTTAGAAAATTAACTTTCTTTTTTGCGTTATACTTTTCAATATTTCCGCATTGGTTCAAAAAAAGGTAACGGATTTATACATTTTGTTATCATCATTTCTACATATCGTCTCATTGATGGTAATTGACCTAAAATATGCTGCAATATATTGTTTTGAATTGTTCTAAATCGTTTTATTTGTAAAATTAAGTGATATGCCTATATTTAAAAACTTAATTAAAACGCTAAACCAAATATTCATTTCTATGAAATTAAAAACATTAACGGGCCTGGCAGTTGTCGCTGCAATGGGAATTGTTTCCTGCCAATCTGGAACCAAAAATGCTTCATCGGCCGATAGTTCAAAAAAGGATTCGGCTGGAGTTGTTAAACTAGTTGCCGATTCGTTTAAAAAAGAAATTGATGGTAAACAAACAGCTTTGTATACCTTAAAAAACAAAAACAATGCGGAAGCCGTTTTTACCAATTACGGCGGGAGATTAGTTAGTTTACTGGTACCTGGTAAAGATGGTAAACTGGTTGATGTAGTAGTAGGATTTAAAAGTGTAAGCGATTACGAAAAATCAACCGAACCCTATTTTGGGGCAACTATCGGCAGGTACGGAAACCGCATTGCTAAGGGTAAATTTACTTTAGAAGGTAAAACCTATACGCTATTTACCAATAATGGCCAAAACACGCTTCACGGAGGTAAAAAAGGTTACCAATATGTGGTTTGGGATGCAGAACAACCCAATGCAAACACATTGGTATTACATTATTTATCAAAAGATGGCGACGAAAATTTTCCAGGCAATTTAGATGTTAAAGTAACCTATACTTTAACTGACGATAATGAGCTTAAAATGGATTACGAGGCTAAAACAGATAAAACTACAGTGGTGAACTTAACCAATCATGCCTTTTTTAACCTAAATGGCGATGGAAGTGGCGAAATTTTAAACCATGAAGTACAAATTTATGCTGATGAATACACGCCGGTAGATTCGACACTGATCCCGACCGGAAAGCTGGAAAAAGTAGCTGGAACACCTTTTGATTTTACCAAAGCAACTGCAATAGGTGCACGTATTAATGATAAAAACGAGCAGCTAACTTTTGGTAAAGGTTACGACCATAATTATGTGCTAAATAAAACCAAAGGCTTAGGTATGTACCATGCTGCTACCGTTAAGGGCGAAAAATCTGGTGTGGTAATGGATATTTATACACAGGAACCAGGCCTGCAGTTTTATAGCGGTAATTTTATGCAAAGCAAAAATACTTTTAAAACGGGTGCAAAAGACGATTTTAGAACGGCAATTGCTTTAGAAACACAACATTTTCCCGATTCTCCAAATCAACCGGCATTCCCCTCAACGGTATTAAAACCAGGGCAGCTTTACAAAACAGGTTCTATTTACAAATTCAGTAAATAGTTCAGGCAACATGCAATTGTGCTCGTCATTCCCGCGTTCGTGGGAATGACGAGCATTTTTTTATTGGATTATCTCATTGGTGACAACACCCGAGCAATTATTTATAGTAATGTTTAAATGCAGACTGATTTAAAAAAGCTGCTGCAAGGCGGGGTCGGTATAATCTTTTATAAAAGCAATAATGTTCGGGTTATCGTTAAATTCTGCTTTGGTATGCATGGTGGTTAGCACCACACAAGGCATGCCAGCGTTAAGCGCCGCTTCAACACCCTTTGGAGCATCTTCAAATACCACACATTCGTTTGCGGCAACACCTAAAATTTCGGCACCTTTGGTAAAGGTTTCGGGATCGGGTTTGCTGTTAGTCACATCTTCGGCGCTTACAATGGCTTTAAAAAACGAGCGGATTTTTAAATTATCCAGTACAAAATTAATGTTGAAAGGAATAGCGGCCGAACCAATGGCCATTTTAATACCTGATGTCTGCGCCTGATTGAGGAAATCGCCCAGTCCGGCAATTAGTGTTAAATGCTTTTTATAGGCAGCCTGATAACGATATTCTTTTTCTATCGATATCTGATCAATCTGTTCCTGAGAAAAATGACCTACACCAAAAACTCGCTCCAGTAAATCCTGGTTTTTACCATACATCTGCTTTTTTACAGCATCAAAGCTAATTTTAGCGCCTAAATCCTGCGTTAATATATTGTGCCAGGCATGATTATGAAAAGCCATATCGTCAATCATCGTTCCGTTAAGATCGAAGAGAAAAGCTTTAGGTTTGTGATTCGTCATGGTAGCAAAAATATCAGATTTTTTTTATCCTAATGTTAAAATACAATCATTAAACAGAAAATTAACAAATCGCGCACAGTTAATAAAACAAGGTTTTAATGGTTAAAAAATAAAAATGAGCTCTACTGTAATTTTTTTGCTATTTGATACGTTTTGGTATTTGGAAATCACGGACACCATGCATACATTGCAGATTAAAAACCGGATTAAATGATTATGGTTGCGGCTAGTCACGAAAGCGATCCCCTTATTCAGTTCTTAAACTCATTACAGCCACTAAGTGAAGAATTGATTGAGGGGCGAGGAAAGAAACTTTTAAAATTTCTGTGCGTAAGAATAACATGCTGCCACCCTTTGCAGAGTTGGTTACAGAAGGTTGTTTGTTTTTTGTTGTTAAAGGGCTTGTCAGGGCTTTTGTAGTGGATGAAGGAAAAGATATTACTACCTGGTTAACCGATGAAAATGATTTTATCGGTAATATCAGAAATCCAGGAGCCTTTAAGCCAACTTTTGAAGAGCAATACCAGGCGCTGGAAGATTCGGAATTGCTTGTGCTACCTTATCGTATTGTTGATGATATGTATGCTCAGTTTCCTGAAGCTAATGTATTAGCCCGAAAATTACTGGCTATTCAGTACCATATGTCGCAGGAGCGCTCCATTCTATCGCGCATTCCATCGGCCGAAGCCCGTTATAAACAATTTAAGATCGGGCATCCTACTATTAAATCGCGGGTACCTTTAAAGTTTTTGGCAAGTTACCTGGGGATGCGGATCGAAACGCTTAGCCGGATCAGAAAAAAAACTAAAATTGAAGGATTACCCCAAAATTAGACTGTCTTATTCCTGAAATAATAATAGCATAGCGGAAACAGGCAGATTAAGCCAAGTAAGAAACCACCCACAGTATCTGTAAACCAATGTGCGCCCAAATAAATCCGTGATGGGGCAATGGTGATGATTAGAAATGCCGACAGGCAGGTGAAGGCTATACGTATTGCTTTTGGTATACCTTTTAAAGTGTTCATTAAAATAATCAGAAAACCGAAAAACAGTGTGTAAGAAAGCACATGTCCGCTCGGGTAGCTCTGAAATCTGTTTACTTCTACCAAACGAACATAAAAAGCGGTAGGCCGCGGACGGTTAATGATGTTTTTGATACCCAGAATAATCAGGCCCGAAAGCAAAACTGTTGCCATGTATATTCCTTCGCGTTTGTATTTTTTCCAATAAAATATGGCGGCTACAATAACTACAGATAATAGTGAATAGGGGAGTTCTCCAAAAAAACTAATGGCAAGCATTACTTTATCCAGCCAGGTTGCCTGATAGCTTTGAAGGAGCAGGGAGGTTTTAATATCGAAATCCCAGATAGGATGTTGGGCTACAAAAAAACTTAAGTAGCTAAAAACCGCGATGAGAAAAATGAGTATAAAAAATAAAGTACTTCGTTTTAATGGCGTAGACATAGGCGGATCAGAAAATCAAAACTAGAAATTTTATGCGAATTGCAGTAGAAATATTGCACTTTTCATGTTTAGGCAGTTGCCAGAGATGAAAAATTCTTTTAGTTTTATCACTATTCTGAGATAAAAATAATATAGGCTGAATCCTGTTTAAATCAGGTTTTTTACGACTAAGCATTAAGTTCATCACGGAAACAAAACGATTCATCACGGAAATGTACCTTTATGTGTAATGGGTTTTGAAAAGTTAAAATGAATTCCAACCTTCGTCGTAGATAATAAGGATATCTATGCTTATGAGGTTGGCAGGATTAATTCCTGCCGACTGAAAAGGCACCCTCACTGACAATTTATTTTACAAATTATACTTTTTGTATTAACGCTCCGACCGAAGCTATCCTCCTTTAATTGGGGAGGCAGCTTGGTTGATTTCGAAATAACTCTTCTTTCCTGTTTTACAGGTAATTGCCCTTCTAAGTTTATTGAATAAGTTTTCTTTGTAAAGAATAGCTGAAACTTAAAGCCTTGATTAGCTAAGGGTTATGCTGTTTTATTTAACCACAATTTGTTTTGGGTCGGTAACTACAATTTGTTTTTTGCCTTTAAAATCGGTTATCGTTCCGGTAACACATATCTTATTCCCCATAAACATACTGGATGGTTCGGACGGGAATTTAGCCTGGTCGTCTTTATTAATCACTACGGTAAGCAGCTCTTTAGGGTATGCACCACCTAAGTTGATTAATGTTAATTTATCTAATGCTTTTGCGCTGTAAACTGAATCGCAGATGGTTACGTTTTTTCCGACATATTGTGCCACATCTTTTGCCAGAACCAAAGTTTGACTTTTTGCGTAAAATGCCGGAGCAATAAGCAATAAAAGCAGTGATAGTTTTTTCATGATGCGGGGATGATTGGTGAACTTAAAGTACAGGGCTTCAAAATCGGCGCTGGTATATCAAAGGTAGGACGAATTTTGGTCTGCGCAACACATATAGCCAAAAAAGCATAAATATTACACAAACTAGATTTTATCTTAACACTAATATTCGCTAAATTGTAGTGTAAAAATACTAACCAAATAATATTTTTTGCCTCCTATGAAAGTAGACTACATTGCTTTGTCTGTACCTGTTTTTTTTATCCTTATTGGGATAGAACTTGCCTATAATTTCTACAAAAAATTAAATTATTACAGGCTAAACGATAGTATTGCCAATTTGAGTCAGGGAATAGGACAGCAGCTTACCGGAATATTTATGAAAACTGCGCTGTTTTTTGGTTATAAGTACATTTTTGAACACTGGCGTTTGTTCGAATTACCAAAAACCATTTGGGTGTGGATCTTTTTGTTTATTGGTGTCGATTTTTTCTATTATTGGTTTCACAGGATGAGCCATGAGGTTAATGCACTTTGGGCTGCTCACATTGTGCACCATCAGTCTGAAGAGTATAATTTAACTGTAGCTTTACGTCAGAGCTGGTTTCAGGGATGGTTTAGCTGGGTGTTTTACCTGCCTTTGGCATTTGTCGGTTTCGATCCCATAATGTTTTTAACATTAAGTTCTTTTAATACCCTATATCAGTTCTGGATCCATACCAGGGCCATTAAGAATATGGGCCTTTTAGAATATATTTTCAACACACCATCGCATCATCGGGTGCACCATGGCTCTAACCCTAAATACATCGATAAAAACCATGCCGGTACGCTAATTATCTGGGATCGGTTATTTGGTACCTTTCAAAAGGAAGAAGAAGAGGTTTATTATGGCATTACAAAGCCGCTGGCCAGCTGGAATCCTGTTTGGGCAAACCTACATTATTGGGATGATCTGGTTAAGACTGCCAGGCAATCCCCAAAAATAACAGATAAGATTAAGGTCTTTTTAAAGCCACCAGGTTGGTTTCCAGAGCATCTTGGTGGTTTTCAGCAAGCGCCGGAAATAGATGTTGACCGGTATCAGAAATATAATCCAACTTATCAATCGAAACTTAATGGTTATGTACTGGTTCAGTTTATTGTGGCTTTAACTGCCGGATCTGCCATTTTGTTTTCCTATCATAAGATGGAAACAGCAGCCTTAATATCCGGAACGGTATTTACGTTGTTTACGCTAATTACCTGCGGTGCACTACTTGAGCAGAAACAATGGCTGGTAAAATTCGAATATTTCAGGCTGCTGTTGGGGATTCTGTTGGTGTTGTTTTTAAAATTCCCTGTCGGATATCAGGTGATTTTTGTGGGCATTCAGTTAATATCCGTAATTTGGTTCTTTAATTTGCAAAAGGCAAATCCCATCACTAATGAAAACTAAACTATTCTCTTTCGTTTTTGCACTCGTGTATATTGTTCAGTTATATGCCGAAACATCTGGCAATGTATCATTGCTTAATTTTTCTAAACCTTTAATTGCCATTAGCTTAATGCTTTGGCTTTACAGCAGTACTAACTTAAAGGGAAGGTTTCATAAACGAATTTTTGTCGGGTTGGTTTTCGCTTTAGCAGGCGATGTGTTGTTGATGCTTCAAAACGGCAGACCGGGCTTCTTTATTTACGGATTAATTGCCTTTTTTATTTGCCACATATTTTACATCAGGGCTTTTACTTTAGATCATAAATCGAACCCAAAGCACAGAACACCCAATTTTTTATGGTTTGTTGGTGTGTTCGCAATATTCTGTTCCGGTTTGTTCTTCTATTTACAACCTAAACTGGGAGCTATGCAGTTTCCGGTTTTAATGTATGCTATTATCATTACGGTAATGGCAATAATGGCCGTAAACCGTTACGGAAAAGTTAATATTTTTAGTTTTAAGCTGATTTTGTACGGGGCCTTGTTCTTTCTCCTGTCGGATAGTGTGCTGGCTGTTAACAAATTTGCACAACCCATTCCACAAGCCGGTGTACTGATTATGGCCACTTACATGATTGCGCAGTATTTAATTGTTTACGGAACAATTTCGCGGCAATTGGTGGTAACCAGAACAGAAGTATAAATTAACACTTATTTCTTTTCCTTATCTAAAACAGTAAAAACCTGAACTAATCTTTCTCCATTTTCATCTACAAGGGTTAGCGTATGTTTTCCGGGTGGTGGACTAATGGCGAGCTGGTGGAAATTAGTAGTAGTCGCTATGTACTCATTATCAATGTGCCAGTATATCCTGGAGTGCTGGTTTCTGTGTGCCGCGTTAACAACGATTTTCCCCCTTGTTCCATCCAGTTCTAATGGAATGTAAACAGTAGCATTGTTCTTTGGATAAATGAGTTCCATTACAATGTTGCCACCCGAAATATCGCAGCCGTTTTTAAAGGGAGGTAAGATTTTGTAATCACTGTTTTTAATTTTGTAATAATACTCCATTGCCGGTGGTAATATGAACCAGCTTTTGTGCTGCATGTTGGCTACACTTTCGCACAAATCGGTAACTCTGTAAGCCCCGGTTTTATCTAAATGCATCAATTTATGATATGGACATATTGCTGTCTTTTCTCCGGCAACGGGTACCATTTCTTCTGTTACGTTTTCGCAATACTCGCCAGCTTTGTAGCCGCTTTGTTTGCAGATTTTTAGCTTTTTTAATTTGGTTGCTGGGGTTTCGAACCATTTTCCATTGGGTAACAGTCTGAAAATATCAAACATCACTGGTGCAGCCGCCTCAATGCCCACCAAACCAGGCCTGCCTTCGCCATCGGCATTACCAACCCAAACGCAAACTACATAGTCGGGGGTTAAGCCTACAGCCCAGGCATCGCGGAAGCCAAAACTGGTACCTGTTTTCCAGGCAATCCGCTGCGAAGATGAAAACTGCTCCCACAAACCTTCATCACCAGGACGCATTACTTCTTCCATGGCATTAAATGTGGCCCATATCGAACCGTGATCTAAAAATGAGTTTCGCTGATGATCGGTTTCATCTTTTCTGTTATTCCGGATATAGCTAGCCTGCAGGTAATCGTTAGGATTGTATAAGCCTTTGTAGGTATTAAAATGGTTTAAGGTGCGCACCATGCCCATGTAGGTGTTAGCCAGATCCCACATCGTTACTTCGCTACCACCCAAAATGAGCGATAAACCATAATGATCGGCCGGTTGGTTGAGGGTGCTAATGCCTATTTTTTTGAGTTTATCGTAAAACCTTTCATACTTGTATTGTTGCAACATCTTAACCGCCGGAATGTTAAGCGATCTACTCAGCGCTCTGTCTGCGGCAATGGCACCATCGTAACCTAAATCGTAGTTTTGTGGCGAATAACCTGCAATTTGTGTGGGGATATCGGCAATTAGTGTATGGGGCAATATAAAACCATCATTCATCATACTGGCATAAAGCAATGGTTTTAGTGTACTACCTGGGCTGCGTAAAGCTTTAATCATGTCTACATGACTTTGCAGGTCAGTATTTTCGGGTTGATAAATATTGCCGGCATAACTTACCACCTCGCGGGTTTTGACATTCAAAATTAAGGCTGCAATATTGTTAATGTCGTTTGCCCTGTATCGGTTGTTATAGCGCTTTATTATGGCATTTACTTTTAGCTGGATGTTTTCATCAAGGGTTGAAGCAATCCGGGTCGATTTAACCTCCAGCTTTTTCCTTTCTGCCTTAAAGCGATTTAATAAATGTGGTGCATTTTGTGGTAGGGGTAAAGGTTTACCTGGAACAGGTTCGAGTTTGGATAAATTAGCGGTAGTCTGGTCGATATATTTCAACTTAGTCAGTTTATCTAACAAATCGTTTCTTTTTTTGATCAGTTTGCCCGAGTTTTTACCGGGATGCACCAGCGAGGGGCTATTGGGTAATACTGCAAGTGTGGCCATTTCGCCCCAGGAAAGGGTTTTGGCGTCGCGACCATAATAACGCCAGCTGGCAGCTTCCAAGCCTACTACGTTACTACCAAAGGGAGCATTGGCCGCATATAAGCCGATAATTTCTTCTTTGTTATATTTAATTTCCAGTCGTATGGCCAAAATTACCTCCAGCAGCTTTTGCCAGAGGGTTCGATCTTGTTTACGCGAAAGGCGAATCACCTGCATGCTGAGCGTACTACCACCACTAACCACACTTTTAGCTTTCAGATTCTGTTTCATGGCCCTGCCCATCGCAAAAAAGTCTACACCAATGTGATGATAAAAGCGTTTATCTTCAAAAGCAATAATGCAATCTTTAAATTTTACAGGAACTGAATCGGCAACCGGAAAACGCCATTGTCCGTCACTGGCTATAGCTGCACTTAGTAAATTGCCGTTGCTGGCTTCGATCACAAAAGAGGTTGGAGATTTAAAAAGCTTGGACGGTAAAGCAAGGAGAAATACCAAAAGCAGCACTACACATACGAAATCGGAAATCAGTAATGCTTTTGGTATTTTGTTCATTGGGGTTAGTTTATCTACTGGTTGGTGTCTTCACCAACCAGTTTAGTCTTGGTGTCGGCCGGTGCAGACACTAACCGATAGTTTAATATTATTATCAAATAAGCTAAGGCTTATGTGTGGTTCAGAGTCACAAAGGGGCCTCATTCGCTTTTAAATTTATTTATCAAGGCTTTTATTTAATATCGTTTCAAAAACTGGTTGGAAATACATTAAAACGCTATCGTTTATTAGTCTGTAATTTTCTTTATCAAGAACCACATCATCGAATTTGTGATTTTTGTAGCTTGGCGACAGGAGTATTTTAAAATCATTGCTTCCTTTTAAATACTTGATCAGTGAAAAATTATAGAACAAAATTGGTCGTTTATCATACATACTCAATGTTGCGATGCCAAAATCGTGATCGAAACCATAAAACATCTGCATAGGATCTGTTAGGGTGTAAGTATTCTTTTTTCTGATGATTATAATTTGATCCAGGTTATTTTTAACGCAGAAATCTTCAGCATAAGCAACCATTTTTTTGTATTTATACCGTTCAGAAAAATATTCAAGCTCTTTAAAATCAAAGCTTTCAAATTCCTTATTCTCAATGTTTTTTTTATTTAAGTAAGTAGTTAAATAAGTTAACAGATTAAAATTTAGGTCGTTTTCGGCAAGTACTTTTGCTTTGAAGGCTCCTTTAAGATAAACGTAACCCATTTGGTAGTTAACGTCTGATACAATTCCGGTTTTTTGTGCAATAGAGCACAAGGGAATAAGAAAAACTAGAATTGTGAATATAATTTTCATTTGGTGTTATCTTTTTATCTACTGGTTGATGTTTTACCCGCCAGTTTTCGTATTATTTTCGGTCGGTGCGGACACGAACCGATAACATGGCCTTAATTTACTGGTTGGTGTCCTCACCAACCAGCATTTACCATCTTTTTCGGCCGCTGATACACCGGCCGATAGTGTACGCTACTTCACCACCTGAACCCATTTACCCGGCTGTGTTGCCGAAATATCATTGTTGTACATGGCTTCGCACTGTACTGCCGATAGGTAATATTTACCCAGATACGAGGCGTTTAGCAATACTTTATAAACCAAACTTTCACCTTCTCTTACATTAAAATAAGTAAAAACGCGATCATCGCGCATATCCTGATAAGTAAAAGGAGAGGAGGCCAGCATACTTTGGTTATCATTTACGCGGGTATTGATAATTTCCCAACCCGAAGGGAAAATCTGTGTTAAGGCCATTTGCTCGTATAATCCCATTCTACCCGGGTTTTTAACGGTAACTTCTGCATAAAAATCAGTTCCCTGTTTTATCGTGCTTGGGTCTATCACCGTTCCGTTTAAGCGTTTGTAGATTACATTCATATCCAAAACATCAGGGCGGTTAGGCAGGAAGTTATTCTGTCCGGCAATAGGCTGTCCCGCTAAAACTAAACGAACAAACAGCACATTATTGCCATTATTGGCAACTGAGGCGGTGCTGCCTTTAAAGTTTACAGGCGTACTACTCATGTACTGGTTACTGTTAACCGGAGCCGATTTTCCATCCAAAACATATTGATATTGCAACTTGGCCGACGACTGGTTCGTTCCACAGAATTTGGCAATGGCCAATAAGCTGTATGCAGTGGTTTGGGTGCTGTACCAGGTGTTTTCGCCCAGTTTAGCCGCTAAAGGTTGCAATAGGCTTGCTGCTTTAGCTTTCTGTCCAAGTAGGGTAAGGGTTTCTAAAATCATGGCTTCATCGCGGATATCTGAACCATAGGTGCCGCCCAGTTGTTTATAGGCCTGCACGGAAGTATCTAATCCACGGATCATGTTTTGTGCCACCTCGTTTTGCCCGGCCAGTTTATAAGCTGCAGCCAAACGCCATTTGGCTGCTACCGATAAATATTCGAAAGCTTTTAAGCGGTTCATGGCTGCCATTTCAGGTTTTTTAGCCAGGGCAAGCATGTATAAACGATAAGCCTGCAATAAATCGCCACCGTAAAAATTATTGCTGTTAGGTGCCCAGTTTGCTGCTTTTGATTTTTGGTAGCGTAAAAGATCCTCGAGCAGGCCAACCGGAAGCGTGTAACCTGCGTTTTGTGCTTCAATAAGGAAGTGACCAGCATAGTTGCTTCCCCATTCGTCGGCACTACCTTCGCCAGGCCAGTATGAGAGTCCACCTTCGGTAGTCTGAAAACCTTTAAGCCTGTTAATACCTGCTTTAATGTTTTTTTCTGTAGTGGCTTTTTGCTGCTCATTAAGTGCGCTCAATCTGTCGAGGTATAATTGCGGGAAAATGCCTGAAGTAGTTTGCTCAATACAGCCGTGAGGATATTGAATGAGGTAACTTAACCGTTTGCTGAGACTAATGGCAGGGATCGATGACACTTCGAGCGCGCCGGAATTGGTTCCTGTCATGCCGATTGGCAGGTAGTTTACTGCCCATTTGGTGTGCGGCTGAACCGTTGCTGATACCACATTGGTTACATAAGGATTTGGATTTCTGATATCCATTTCCACATCGTAATCAGTACGTTCGCCACCACTTGTTGCAATAACCTTTACTTTAGCAATACCCACAGTATTCGGTGCTTTAACTTCAAAATAAGCCATTTGTTCGCCCGTTTGCTTGTAATACAGCTGCTGTTTATTGGTTCCCTGCACAATTAAGTTGCTGGCCTGCAACTGTACCGAAATATTTTTGAGGTTAGCTTCGGTAGCAAAAACAGTTACCGGAAGTGTAAAAGTTTCACCAGGACCAATTACCCGAGGTAAAGTGGCCAACACCATTAAAGGTTTTTTTACCTGAACAGCTTTCTCAGCAAAACCATAAGCGGCATCCTGTCCAGCTACTACCATCGCCCTTACCGAACCGATATATTGTGGCAATTTAAATTTATGGGCTTTGCTTTCGCCTTTGCCAATGGTAAATGGTCCCATAAACTTAACCACGGCTTTAAAGCGGTTTGCTTTGGCCGGATTGAGGTTTTTATTGATGCTTCCATCGCCGCCAATACTTAAAATCCGTTCTAAATTTCCTCCCCATGCCCCCAGTACATAATCAAATAAATCCCAGGTTTTAACGCCTAAACCTTCGCGGGCATAAAAGGCGCTGTGTGGATCGGGTGTTTTGAAACGGGTAAGATCGAGTAAACCTTCATCTACCAGAGCAATAGTATAAGTCATGGCTTTGCCGTTTTGCTCGCCTACGGTAATGGTATTTTCAGTCTCCGGCTTAATTTTATCGGCCATTTTGATGGTTGGCTTTAAAATGGTTTGCGGATCTTCAACCGAAAGCGGAATGGCCCCATACATGCGAATTGGTAAGTCGTTCACCGTTTGGGCATGCGGCTGCAGGAGTGTAATGTTAGCGAAAACATTTGGTGCCATTTCTTTCTCTGCTTTAAATTTGAACTGGGTTTGTCCGGCTTTGGTATCTACCCAGAAGGTTTTAAGCACGCGGCTACCATTTTCAATAGAAATTAATGCCCTTCCATCTTTTCCTGTAGGGATGGTGAGCGTAATATCTTCGCCCACTGTAAATTTCTCTTTGTTGGCGGTGAAAGAAAGCATAGAAGCTTCGGTTGGATTGCTTCCCTGTTCGCGTTGTGCCCAGCCCGGCCAATCTATATAAACAGATTTACCGGTAACATGGCCACCATTGATATCGCGTACCAAAATAAGGTAGCGGCCCCATTCAGGTTCATTAACGCGTAAATTCCAGCTTCCTTTACCGTTGGTAAGGTTAACCTGATGACTTTCTACCAGCTTATTGTATTGGTTTTGCGTAAAGTTGGCATATGTGTACTGATCATCTTGTTCCCACCACCAGCGCCACTGTGTTTTATACAGTTCTACCTGAACAGTTTTACTGCCGTTTAGCAGCCTGCCATCGGTATTTACATTTACAATTTCTATTTTATGATCCTGCCCGGTAACCAGCATGCCGCTTAAGCGGTCGCCTTTTGGCGGACGAACACCCAGATAGCTGCTATACACATGGTAGGGAATACTGAAATTATCGATACTGAAATTGCCTCCGGGTTCGAAAACCTTAGTGGTAAAGTTAGCCCTGAGTACGCCTGGCGCAGTGTTGTTTTCGTTTAGGTTGGTGTTAACCTGCGCTGAACCATTTTGATTTAAGGTGCCTTCGAATATCGTTTTAACCTGCGATTCGAAATTAACTGTAGGGTTATCGAAGCTAAAGCCCTCAAAGCCTTTAAATTTAGTTTCGGTAGTGTTTAAGTTAACGTCGACTTTGGCCTTCAGGTTTTGGGCAACAGCACCGAAAAGCCACTTGGCCGAGAGGGTAGCAGCGGAGGTACCGGCTGTTAAATAGGGGCGGTTACCTACGTTGAAATCAATTTTAAGCCGGTTAGGCATTACCGTCTCAATTTTGAGCGTTTTGGTAAAGGTAGCGCCACCAGCTTTTATTTTCGCCATCCAGTTACCGGTAGGTGCTGTATTATCGGTCGCCGTATTAAAAGTGTAGAAGCCGTTGAGCGGTTTGCCATTAATCAGCCGTTTATACAATTGACCTTTCGGGTTGTAAAATTCCATGGTTACGGGGTAGTTGGCCGGAAGTTTCTTTAGCTTATCTTCTAAAACAAAGGAAACAAACAGACTATCGCCGGGTCGCCAAACGCCACGTTCGCCATAAATAAAGCCTTTTAACCCACTTTGCACTACATCGCCACCAACATCAAAACGGCTTAGCGGTAGGGAACTACCATCATCAAGTTTTAAATAACCACGTTCTGAACCATTTTTGGCAATCAGTAAAAACGGCTGACGTTTTAAATCAAACTTCGCAAAGCCATCGCCATCAGTTTTTGTGGTGAAAATAATCTGTTTCTGGTAATCCATCAATTCCAGATTTACGCCGCTTAATGGTTTTGCCGTTAATAAATCGGTAGCCACCACTAACATCGAATTGTCGTTGCCACGTTTGGCCACCAAACCAATATTTGAAGCAATTAAGTTTCTGCTTGCCCAGCGTTGGTTGGTATAAAACGATGGGGTACATGGATTGTCCTTATCGTTCCATCTGTAGTTTGATGGATAATAGTTGTTGTAGCGTTGCCAGAAATCGTCGTCTTCATCAATTTTTTCGCCATAGCCTTCATAATCCCCATATTCGGCTCCGTCTTCACCTTCATTGGTTTTCTCTTCGCCAGCTTTGCAGTTGTAGGCATTGTATTCCTGCCTGAAAGCGATGGTAACGCGGTACATGGCCCCAGGCTCAGTGCGGATCATTTTATCCAGATCGAGTGTAAAACGGTTCTTTTTGTGCAGATTGAGCGCTTTATCCTCATCTAAACGTACTGTTTTTTGTAAAATAGGCTTGGCCACCCTGCGCAGTTCGTTGCCATCTTTATAGCTGTTCGTCTGGAAGAATTGTGGGATATTATTTTCGTAAATCTTAATTACGGTTACGTCTACAGCTTTCAGATTAATGGCTTCGAAAGGTAAAACCAGTTTACCCGAATTAGGTAAAATAGATCCGCCACCTGCAATGGTTACCGCAGGTAGCTTATCTTCGAAAACCAGGTTGGCCATTTTACCGGTTGCCAGTTTTTTGCCATTGATGTTTTCGATACCGGCGTTGGCATTCAACGCATAATTGCCTTTCAGTTCTTCAGCAGCGTAAACTTTAACCTGGCTGGCATCAATGGTATAGCGTAAATCGCTTAAATTACCCAGCGAGATCATACCGGTTAAATCTTGTCCCACGCCAATGGGCTCAGAAAACTGTACCAGGGCATAATCTTCTTCCCCTTGAATGGCTTTAATGTCAAGAACTTCAAACTTATTCAGCGTCGGAACCCTGATTTCTTCGCTGCCTTTTTGCTCTGCATCAATAGCATCACCATCCCAGTCTATTTTTAAAGTCTGGTCGCTGCCGGTTTTTTTAATGCTGTCGATCGTAAATTTTGAGGTGTTTTTAGCGGGGTCGTGCTGCCATTTCACCTTTAATTTCTGGTCGAAATCCAGTTCTATCGTTTTTTCTATCTTACTGGTTTCTTCTACATCGGCTGTAGCCACTTCACCAGTTAATTTCATGTAATCGAGTGCGGTATTGTTTTGCGAAACCAAGCCGTTTTGCGTGAGCATAATCCCTGGCGTGATTACTTTAAACTCAAAGTCGAAATCTTCGAGGCCCTTTTCCGTTGCCGAAACTTCGGATAGTTTAAAGGTAGCTTCGTAGTTTTTGCCTGGCTTAAGGTTTTCATCAGGCCTGAATTCTATGGTTTGGGGATCAATCCAATAAGCTTTTCCAGAAATGGAAGGCGAGAAATCGAACAGATCGCGCGAATCGGCTTTGCCCAGATCCTGCATACCTGTTGCTGCATTGGCCAGATGCACGCGGATAAAACTTTTTTTAGAGATCGTACCCGAGGTGTAGGCCTCAATGTATTTGGCATAAGCCTGGTTTTCTTCGTTGGTTTTTTTCTTCTTGTTAAAATACACAAAAAGGATAGCGGCAATTGAAACAAGGAGCAAGCCGCCGAAGATAAATTTCTTTTTTGTTGATGATCGGTAACTAGATGGATTTTCCATAGGTGATTTAGGTAATTTGAATGAAAAATAACTAAAATTCACGTTAAATAGCATAATGTGGAAAATTACCCTTGGGTAACTTGTTCCTTTCCATTCAATTGGATAAGTTTACGGCATCAATGAAATAGAACCAGATATGATAAAGAAACTTTTAATTTTTTCGGGCCTGTTATTTTCTGCTAGTTTTTGTTTTGCGCAAAAGGCGACTACAGAAAACGATGTTAATGCAGCCGTAAACAAGCTTATTGGCCTAATGATTAATCCTGATAGCATGGCTTTGGACAAATTGTTACTCAATAATTTGAGTTATGGTCACTCTAGTGGAAAAATACAAACTAAGCAGGAGTTTATGCATTCATTATTATCCGGCGAATCGGATTTTCTCGATGATATTATTCTGGGTGACCCGAAAACAATTATTCAAGGAAATACGGCTTTGGTAAGGCATAAATTAATGGCACAAACCAATGATAAGGGTGTAAGAGGGAGTGTAAATTTGTATATCCTTTTAATATGGAGTAAAGAAAAGGCAGGGTGGAAGTTACTGGGCAGACAAGCGGTTAAGGTACCTTAGTTTAGTTTGGAGCTTGGAGCTTGGAGTTTGGAGTTTTCAGCTTTGGATGCAGAAATAGCGAGCTTGCTAAAGCTACATGCCTGGAAACTCCAAACTCACCACCCCAAACTCCCAACTTATCTGATCATCACCCCAGGCCGGTTTACCAGCGGGATTTTAATCAAATTAGAATCGATAATGCTTTCGGGCAGAAAAATAAATTTCTTGTCGTAAATGGTACCATCGATATAATAGCTAAGCCAGTATTCGTTGGTTAAGCCAAAAACCTCGGGGTCTATTGCTTCAACGCCCGAAAAAGATTGGGCTTCCATATCGCCAATAAAATGTCTTAAAACAGAGGTTTTAACCTGTTTTCCATCTTTTTCACCATAACCTTTCGAGCTGATTAATACATTGGTAATGGGCTCGTTTTTTAAGTTAACAAGGTAAACGGTCCAGTTTTTTACCTCCGGTGTTTCGCTCATCAGCACAACGGCCATGGCAATATCTTCAACTGTATTTTCTGGTAAGTCTGATTTCATAAAAGTACTTTGTCGTAATGCTGAACTTGGTTTAGCACCGCTCATAAAATAGAGACCCTGAAACAAGTTCAAGGTCTCTATGATTTATTTATTTCTTTTTAGCTGCAGCCTTTTTAGCAGGAGCCTTTTTCTTTGCAGGTGCTTTTTTCTTCGTTTCGAAGGCGTTTGGCACTTGCTCTACAATCATCTTTTTAACTACTTCCAGATCAATATCGGCCAGTTCTTCTGGTGTATATTTTTGTTTGGTAGCCTCGTTGTTTCTCAGTTTCAGCATCAGTTTGCCAAAACGGATAAACGGTCCCCAACGGCCATTTTCGATCGAGATTTTCTCAGCATCCCAGGTTTTAATGTACCTGTTAGCCTCTTTTTCTACTTTTTTACCAATTAAGGTTTCAATATCGGCTTGTGTAAGGTTGTCGAAATCGTAACCTTTAGCCGGGATATTGATAAATAAATCGTTCCATTTAATGAATGGACCAAAACGACCCTTTCCTTTGGTTACACCTAAACCTTCGTAATAGGCGATAGGGGCATCGTCATCCATTTTCTGACGGATAATTTCAACAGCCCTTTCGTAAGTAACCGACAGCGGCTCCTCGTTTTTAGGCAATGAAATGAAACTTTCGCCCCACTTTACATAAGGTCCGAAGCGGCCAACGCCAATTACCACTTCCTTACCCTCAAAATCAGGCAGCTGGAACGGTAATTTAAACAACTCTAAAGCATCAGCTAAAGTAATGGTGGCTACCGATTGGTTACGCATTAAGCTGGCATAACGTGGTTTTTCTTCCTCATCAAGCTCGCCAATTTGAACCAGCGGACCAAATTTACCTACTTTGGTATAAACGTTTTTACCAGTAGCCGGATCAAGCCCCAATAAACGTTCGCCAGTAGCGCGTTCAGCCGTTTCCAGTGTTGTTTCTACCTCAGTATGGAAAGGGTTATAGAAAGAATGGAGCATTTTGGTCCACTCTTGTAAGCCCTGTGCAATCTCATCAAATTCTTTTTCAACCTTGGCGGTAAAGTTAAAATCAACAATTCCTTTAAAATGTGCTACCAGGAAATCGTTTACCACCTCACCAATATCGGTAGGGAAAAGTTTAGACTTTTCGGCACCGGTTATTTCTGATTTGGTTTCTTTTTTAACTTCGCCATTGGCTAAAGTAATGGCTGTAAATTTACGTTGTTTACCATCGCGGTCTTCTTTAACTACGTAACCACGGTTTTGTACCGTAGAAATAGTAGGCGCATAAGTAGACGGACGACCAATACCCAGTTCTTCTAATTTTTTAACCAGACTGGCCTCTGTATATCTTGCCGGCGGACGTGAATAACGTTCAGTAGCCTGCATTTCTCTTAAAAATAATTCCTGGCCTTTAGCTAAAGGAGGTAAAATAGCACCGCCTTCTTTTTCTTCGCCCTCTTCATCATCTGTTGATTCGAGATAAACTTTTAAGAAACCGTCAAATTTCAATACTTCACCCTCAGCTACTAAATGCTCTTTACGAGTTGAAGCGGTAATTTGTGCAGTGGTTTTCTCAAACAAGGCCTCGCTCATTTGTGAGGCAATTGAACGTTTCCAGATCAAATCGTACAAACGTTTCTCTGAAATGTCGCCATCAACAGTATGTCTGTCGAAATAAGTTGGACGGATGGCTTCGTGAGCCTCCTGTGCACCAGCCGATTTGGTTTTATAAACCCTTGGCTGGTGGTATTTTTCGCCGTAGGCCGATTTTATTTCGGCTGCAGCAGCATTTATAGCAGTTTCAGATAAGTTTACCGAGTCAGTTCTCATGTAAGTAATCTTACCTGCCTCGTATAATCTTTGGGCAACCTGCATGGTTCTGGCTACCGAAAAACCTAATTTTCGGGAAGCTTCCTGTTGTAGTGTTGAAGTAGTAAAAGGTGCCGCCGGATTACGTTTTGCCGGTTTGGTTTCCAAACTGCTAATGGCGAATGTTGCTTTGGCACAATCCTGAAGGTATTTTTCAGCATCAGCCTCGCTTTCGAAACGTTGTGGCAATTCGGCTTTAACCAGTTCTTTTCCTTTGCCAGTAGTAAACTGGGCGGTTATTTTATAGGCTGCAGTAGCATTAAAGTTTAAAACTTCTCTTTCTCTATCTACAATTAAACGTACGGCAACAGATTGAACACGGCCTGCTGATAAAGATGGTTTTACCTTTTTCCATAAAACTGGTGAAAGCTCAAAACCAACCAGGCGATCTAAAACGCGGCGGGCTTGCTGCGCATTTACCAGGTTATAATCGATACCACGTGGGCTTTCGATGGCTTTTAAAATGGCAGGTTTGGTAATTTCATGAAAAACGATACGTTTGGTTTTTTCTACTTTAAGGCCTAAAGTTTCGAATAAGTGCCACGAAATGGCTTCTCCCTCGCGGTCCTCATCGGATGCTAGCCATACCATTTCGGCATCCTTAGCAAGCTTTTTCAGTTCGGCAACCACATTCTTCTTATCGGCGGGTACCTCGTAGGTTTGGGCAAAATTATTTTTAATATCAATTGCCATATCGCCCTTCACTAAATCACGGATATGGCCATAGCTAGACTTCACCAGGAAATCTTTGCCTAAATAGCCTTCAATAGTTTTAGCTTTTGCGGGTGACTCGACGATTAGTAAATTTTTTGCCATGAAATACGTTTTTGTGCAAATAAAGCTATAATTAAAGCATAAATCAAAACCTGATTAAAATTTAATACAAATTTTTTGCTGTTTTTTTTAGTGATCGTGATCATTTTTTTAAAAAAAACGGCTATAAATGAGTGGATTTAATCCTTTTTTAGATAGCAATGGCTTGGGATATTTAGATTATAGTTAGTCTGCTTATGGAGATAAAACCCCGGGCCTGTGTTCAGGCAAGCAGGCCGATGTTTTTGCATTCTCTCTCGTTTATAAACCCGATTGGACGGATGCTCCCGATTTTTCTATCGGAGCAGGAGGGAAAGCGGGCTGTTGCTGCCGAAATGTTGCTGGCTTTCATTTTGAAAATTTGCAGTTTATAGATGATTGGTAGGCTTTTTTAGCCATCCATCTTACATTTTACAAGAACTTTACCCGTGTCGAAACTATTTGTAACTATATTCGTATATAAAATAAAAAACGATGATAAGCACAATTTTAATTCTACTCAACTTTTTGGTGCCGAATCCACCAAAAAATGTTTACGATTTCAGCTTTAAAACCATTGATGGTAAAGAAATTAAACTATCAAAGTTTAAGGGCAAGAAAATAATGATCGTAAATACGGCTTCTAAATGTGGATATACCCCGCAATATGAAGACCTCGAAAAACTTCAGAAACAATATGGTAAAAAGATTGTATTAATCGGATTTCCGGCAGGTAACTTTGGTGGACAAGAATTTTCTACCAACGCCGAAATTAAAGAATTTTGTACCGGTAAGTACAATGTTTCGTTTTTGTTGGCCGAGAAAAGCAGCGTAAAAGGCGATGATATTAGTCCATTGTTTAAATACCTGACTTCGCAAACCAATACGGAGGAACAAGGCGACATTAAATGGAATTTTGAGAAATTTCTGATTAATGAAAAAGGAGAACTGGTACACCGTTTCCGTTCTAAAACAAAACCTACTGATGAGGTGATTACTAAGAACCTTTAAATGATGTAAGATGGATGATGTGAGATGGAATGATTTAACCTTACATTAAGATCGTAAAAAAAAGTAAAATGAAATTTGGGATTATGCCATCTTTCATTTTACCTTTTTCATTTATATTAGTTTCGTTCCAGAACGGTTTTCCAAACAATGCCGCTCAAAACTGCGCCTGCAATTGGTGCTACAATGAATAACCAAACCTGGCTTAGGGCTTGCCCGCCAACCAATATTGCTGGCCCGATACTACGCGCCGGATTTACCGATACGCCGGTTACTGGTATGCCTACAATGTGTATAAGCACCAGGCTTAAGCCAATAGCTAAGCCGGCAAAGCCACCATTGATGTTTTTGGTAGAGGTAGAACCAAAAATTACCAGCAAGAAGATAAAAGTCAATACCACTTCTGCAATTAAGCCCGCTTGTAAGCTATAGTGCTGGGGCGAAAGGGCATCGAAACCATTTTGGCCAAGGCCATTTGCCGATAGCGAATATTCGGGTTTGCCAGAGGCAATAAGCAAGAGGATAAAAGCACCCGCAATGCCACCCAGAATTTGTGCTACAATGTAATAAGCTGCTTCTGAAGCCTTCATGCGACCAGTTACAACCATACCTATGGATATGGCCGGATTAATGTGGCAGCCGGAAATATGACCAATAGCATAAGCCATAGCCACTACCGAAAGGCCGAAAGCAAACGAAATGCCCAACAAACCAACGCCTGTTGTACCATTGGCACCCGCTATTACAGCACTACCGCAACCCATTAAAACCAATACTAATGTGCCCAGAAACTCGGCACTGAATTTTGAGATTTTGCTTGTCTCCATATAATTATTATTTAAGGTTTACACATTATATTGGGGACGACAATGTATTCGAATATAGAAAAAAATAAACATATATGGAATAAAATTTTGTTGTGCTTTTTTTTCTTAATTGGATTTAAGGCAAAAAATAAGAGGCTTAAATCCTTAAGCCTCCTAATAAACCAAACAAACTATTTATGAAGTATAGATATAACCCCAATTTGGCTTAAATGTTTTATGGTAAAAATGAATTAAATAATATTTTACGCTGGTGTTTTCTGCTTTTATCTGGTATGTGTTTATATTACAGGTATCTATGATTTAGCACTCAGAAAACGTCTTATTATTTGTGACTTTAAGATGTTAAAATAAGTTTAACTGGTCGGGTTGATAAAGTTCGGGGCGAAAAACATATGCTTGTGCTGCATTTTGGTCGGCGCTTACATAATAAACTTCTGTTTCCTCGTATCTCGAAGCCACTTTAACAAAAGTATTGCCCGCTACATTTTTAAAAAGATTTTCTACCAGTTCAGGGTCGTTGTTGTCTTTTGATAAATGGCTCAATAATAAATGGCTCATATAAGCCGGTTTATGGTTTGTAAACAACTCCAGTGCCTGAGCATTGCTTAAGTGACCATGGCCGCCCATGATTCTTTGTTTCAAAAAATAAGGGTACCGACCATTTTGCAGCATTTGGGTGTCGTAGTTAGCTTCCAGGAATGCGGCATGGCAATCTTTAAAATGATGGATAAGACGATCGCAAACAGCGCCAATATCGGTAAAAACCCCAACTTTAACCGTGCTGCATTCAACCGTGAAGCTATAAGGATCAGCTGCATCGTGGAATTTAGAAAAGGCTGCGATTTTTAAGTCGCCTATCTGGATGGTTTGCAGGTGGCTTAACGAAAAAGTATTGTTGGCATCAAGTAACAGTCGGCTACTTTTTAATGTTGGCGCACTAATGTATACCGGAAGTTTATGTTTTTTTGCAAAAACGGTTAGGCCTTTGATGTGGTCGCTGTGCTCGTGTGAAATGAAAATGGCTTTTACTTTATCTATAGCCAAACCTAAACGCGCCATTCGTCTTTCAACTTCCTTGCAGGTTAGACCTACATCAACCAAAACGGCTTCGTTATCGTTACCTATATAGTAACAATTACCGTTGCTGCCCGAATTTATGGAGGTGAAATATAGTGCCATTTGAAGGCTGCAAGGTACGGCTTATTTGGCTAAGGAAAAAAGAAAACTATACACGGCTACTGTTATGTTCTACTAAACGAGAAAGCAAGGGGAGGAAGGCTTGTATGAGGTTAATCTCTTCTGAAGAGAAAATTTTCTCCATGGTTTGCACCAGCCATTCTTCTTTTATTTTGCGGGTGGCGATGATGTGCTTTTCGCCCAGCCTGGTTAAACCGATAAATACCTTGCGTTTATCTTCCTCACTCGGAAAACGTTCTACACATTTGGCATCATGCAGCCGGTTAATGATTTGCGAAATGGCCTGCTTAGATACCCTTTCCATATCAGCCAGCTCAGTAGATAGCATTTTGCCGTGCTGCTCCAGTAGCGACATGGTAAGCAGTTCGGCGTTGCTAAACTCAGAGCTTACGTTCTGTTTGCGTAACTGCCGGGTTAAACGGGTAACGGTACTTCTTAAGCGGGCAGCAATATCTTGTGTTTGCGTGGGCATATTAATGGTAAATAAACTTTACAAATATAAGCTTTAAAATTTATAGATGAATGCATTGTTTTTGAAAAGAGCTTTATTTTATGATGTTATCGTGATAAAAAGAAGCAGATTTGATTTTATACTTTAGTCTAAAACTTCTATTTTTGTAAAGTTACTTTACTATTTTAGACATGAGTATTTTTCGTTCACTAAGGCATTATAATTACAGGTTATTTTTTACCGGACAGGCTATTTCGTTAATTGGTACATGGATGCAGCGTGTAGCCATTAGCTGGTTGGTTTATCGCTTAACAGGTTCGGCGTTTCTTTTAGGGTTGATTACTTTTTTAAGTCTGATTCCCTCATTGGTGCTGGCCCCTTATGCCGGTAGCTATGTAGACAGGCATAATAAATATAAAATTCTGATAATCACACAAGTGATTTTAATGCTCCAGGCAGGGCATTGGCTTTAATGATCTGGTTTAAGGTGTACGATATGTTCTGGATTGCGGCACTCTCGCTGGTGCAGGGTTTGGTAAATGCTTTCGATGTAACGGCACGCCAATCGTTAATGGTAAATTTAATTGATGATAAAGAAGATTTACCAAATGCAATCGCTCTAAATTCTTCGATGTTTAACGCAGCAAGGTTAATTGGGCCAGCTTTGGCGGGGGTAATTTTAAGTACACTCGGTGAAGACATCTGTTTTCTGATCAATTTTGTAAGTTTTATAGCGGTTTTGGGATGTATGGTAATGATGAAACTGAAATTAACTGAGCATAAAAAATCGGCAGAAAATATATGGATCGATTTAAAAAAAGGTTACGATTATTTAAAAGCATCGCCTGATCTGGCTTCGATGGTTTTAATGATGGCCGCCTCGAGCTTGTTGGTTATTCCGTTTACCACCTTGTTACCCGTATTTGCAAAGGATATTTTTAATGGAAACGCCACCACTTTTGGTTGGTTTGAAAGTGCAGCGGGCTTTGGTGCTTTTTTCGGCGCTATCTATATGGCTACCTTAAGGGCAGGGCAAAATCTGCAAAAAATAGTAATGATGTCGGGAATTTTACTCGCCATATCGGTAGTCGCACTGGCTATTTCGCCATCACTCATTCTTGCTTTAATTTGTACCGGTTTAGCTGCTTTGGGTTTAATGGCGCAAACCTCATCTATAAACACTTACTTGCAAACCCATGCTGATGATTTAATGCGTGGCAGAACGCTCAGCTATTACATAATGGCTTATCAGGGCGTATTACCTATCGGGAGTCTGTTAATGGGCTATTTGGCGCACCTCTTCGGAACTCAGGTGGTGGTAGCCTTTGAGGGTATAGCTGGCTTGCTTATTGTCGCCGCTTTTTCTTATAATGAAAAGCACAGAAATCAAATTAATTTTTCACCATTAAAGGCACGTTAAAACATTTAGGCTGTTCTTTCTTAATGGTCTTAATGATGATTTTTTTACCATTAAGGTGTTAAAGACATTAAGTTTTGTATTGGCATGTTAGCGCATTTAAACTTTCATGACCTTTTATGTCTTATATGGTTAAAATTATAAGATTGACCTTAGGAAACGAGTCGCCCTATTCGTGCACAATCAATTTACAATCAACCATAACCTTCTGATAGTTTTCCATATCAATTTCCCTATTGATAAGCTGAAGCAGGAGTTTGATTGCATTTTCACCAACCGACTCAGGATTTTCTTCTACTGATGCAACAGGAGGCGAATCTAAATAGCTTATAAAAGAAGTATTGCCAAAACCGATGCACTCAATCTTATCTAAATTGGGATGGTTTATTGATCTCAGGTATTTAATGGCATCGAACAAAATGGGTTCCTTAAATGCAACCAGGGCAGTAGGTGTATCTTGTGGGTTGGCAAAAAGGTTCTGAATGGCCGAAATTGTATTTTCCTTATCGAAATCGGTATAGGCAACCAAATCAGCCGAAAAAGGAACACCGTTATCTTTCAGTGCATTGATATAGCCATTAAAACGATCGTGGGTGAAATTGATCATTTTTGGCCCACCCAGGTAAGCTATTTTTTTATGGCCACGGTCAATTAAAAATTGGGTAGCCTTATAACAGCCCTGAAAAGTGTTGCCTAAAACTTTATGACAGCTTAAATTAAAGCTCGGGTTGCGGGTGTAATAAACCACCGGTATACCCATGTTTTCGAACTGATCGAGGTGAGCGAAATCCTGTGTATGTTTAGAAATGGCTACGATAAGCCCGTCAACACGGCTGCGCAGTAACATGTTGGCCGATTGAATTTCCTTTTCCAGGTCATCATGCGATTGGCTGATGATTACATTGTATCCGTTCTGGGTAGCAAATTGCTCTACACCATAAATACTGCGGGTAAAAAAGTGGTCTAAAAGATTGGGTAAGATAATACCAATAATACGAGATTTCTTTTCCTTTAAATTGATGGCCGATTTATTGGGCGTAAAATGTAATTCGCGAGCCATCTCCTGAACACGTTTTTTAGTGTATTCATTTATTGTAGGATAGTTATTAAGGGCTTTTGATACTGTTGATACTGACATCTTTAACTTTTCAGCCAGGAACTTCAGGGTAACAGGGGTATTGTTCGTCATCTTTTCCAATCTCAATGCATAGTTAAGAAAAAAAATGCAATTATTTCAAACGTTTGAAATGAGTTTCAATTGATTTTATGGCCTTTTAGGCTATTTTAAAAGACTTTTATCATTTTACCTTTTCTACATTCGTTACCACTAACACAAACTAACCAAGTAAATATGATGAAATCATCCCACATTTATTTTTGTACGGTAAGGGCAGGCACCAAAGCCCCGAATTTAGCGGAACAAGTTCATGCTGATTTATCTCAAAAATGTTACGATTTGAAGATAAGATTGTACCATCCGCAAGACGCATAGTATTTAATAGAACTCAAGTGATTTCCTGACTGCCAACCCGATCTTATTTGGTTGTGTAAAATATTAACTGGTTGTTTCCATGCAGGTTGTAAGCATGAAAATTTAACCGGCAGGGACTTGCTATGCATTAAATTTTAACCAAACAGATTTAATATTTATAATAATTATGGATAGACTTTACAATTTAAAAAGGACTTTTGCCGCAATTGGAATGGAGCGTTTCCAATGGGCTAAAGTGCTATATACATTAACCTTCCTGTTGCTGATGAGTGCATCGTTTACGGCATTTGCACAAAGCACAGTAAATGGTACCGTAAAAGATATAAAGGGAGTTACCTTACCCGGCGTAAGCGTTAGGGTTAAAGGCACTACCCAGGGCGCTGTTACCGATAACGATGGTAAATTTTCGATTAAGGCAGCTGCCAATGCTACCTTAACTTTTACTTATGTGGGTTACACCATTAAGGATGTGGCCATAAACAACAAAACGGTACTAAACGTAGTTTTAGAAGACGATACGCAGGGACTTGATGAGGTGATTGTTGTAGGTTATGGCGTGCAGAAAAAATCTACTTTAACAGGTGCCGTAGCGCAGATTGGTGCCGAAGAGGTGATGAAATCGCCAACACCAAGCCCAACCAATGCTTTGATTGGCCGTTTGCCGGGTTTACTGGCGGTACAAACTAGCGGTCAGCCCGGGGCCGATGGTGCCCAGTTAAAAGTAAGAGGTGTAGCTACTTATGGCTCAAACAACGCAGCAATTGTTGTGGTGGATGGGGTAGAGCGCCCGAGTTTCTCAGATGTGGATGCCAGCGAAATAGAATCAGTAACGGTTTTAAAAGATGCGGCTTCAACAGCGATTTACGGGATCAGGGGAGCGAATGGTATTATCGTTATTACCACCAAACAGGGGAAAATCGGTAAACCCAAAGTAACTTATACCGGTAATTTCGCTTTGCAAACTTATACTGGTTTAGCTGTTGGTTTACCCGCATTTGAAAATGCTTCCTTGTTAAACCAGTCGTATGTAAACGATGGTAAAGCACCTTTTTTCTCAGATGCAGAGTTGCAAAAGTTTAAAGACGGATCAGACCCGATCGGTTATCCGGATGTGCAGTGGTTCGATTATTTAACCAAAAAATATTATGCACAAACCCAGCATAACATCAATATTAATGGTGGTACTAAAATTGCAAAATATTTTGTTTCTGCAGGTTATGCCTTTCAGGATGGTATTTTTAAGAAATTCGATTCGCCTTATGGCATCAATACTGTACCCAACTACAACCGTTATAACTTCCGTTCGAACGTAGATTTAACGCTGAACAAAGATTTTACGGTAGGAATTAAACTGGGAGGTCGTTTTGCCAACCGTTATCAGCCAGCTGGATTATTATCTTCTTCAGCCTTCTCTTACGATACCATTGAAGGGATGATTTCGCGTATTTTGCAGGTGCCGGCTTATGCTTATCCGGTAACCCTCCCTGATGGCAGGATAACCGCTAACCCAAATATTGGTACCAACATCTGGAATCCTTTTGCGGTATTAACCCGTTTCGGAACCCGTAACGATGATAACAATACCATCGAGAGTACCTTTAACCTCAACTATAAACTGGGTTTTATTACCAAAGGTTTAGGCTTTAAAACAGTATTTGGATACGATTCATATTACAATAATACCGAAAGAAGAAACGCCAACTGGGCGGCTTATGTTTACAATCCCGCAACCGGTCAGGCTACTTTATCAACCGATACGCGTAACCGTGATGAGCCTTTAGGAGCCGTACAAGATGGCGGTGTAACCGGTGGAAGTACCAATATGAACCTGCAAACCGGTTTTGATTATAACCGCGATTTTGGCAAGCACAATGTTGGCGGATTGTTACTGGCTACCCGTCAGCTTATCCGTACTACCGGGGGATCGCCTTTTACCGCGCCGCCAAGAGCATCGCAAGGTATTGTTGGTCGTGTTACCTATAATTATGGCGAAAGGTATTTTGCCGAATTTAATGGTTCGTACAACGGATCGGAAAACTTTGCAGAAGGTTTGCGTTACGGTTTCTTCCCGGCAGTATCCGCTGGCTGGACGCTTACCAACGAGCCTTTCTGGAAAAAAAACAATGTGCTCACTTATTTAAAAATCAGGGGAAGTTACGGACAGGTAGGTAACGACAGGATTTCAGATAACCGTTTCTTGTTCTTAACTACTTATACAGCCAATTCAGGTGCTCCATTTGGGAACCCGCTGGCCTTGGTTAACTATCCAACCCTTTATATTGGCGATACTGCTTTAGGAAATGATAAAGTAACCTGGGAAACCGGCACAAAAAGAAATATTGGTGTGGAAGCACGTTTCCTTAGCGATAACCTGAAATTAACGGTCGATCTTTTTGACGAAACCCGTAAAGATATTTTAACACCTACATTAAGTGGTTCGGCATTATTTGGCCATGCATACCCTAACTTAAATAGAGGTATTGTATACAACAAAGGTTACGAAGTTGAGCTCGACTATCAACGTGTGATTGGAGCTGTAACTGTAGGCCTTAATGCGCAATTGAGTTACAATAAAAACAAAATCCTGGAGAACGACGAACCAGATGGCATGCCTTTTTCTCTGGCCAGAAAAGGAACAAGTGTTGGTCAGTTTTTTGGATATAAAACCGATGGTTTTTTCCAGTCGGCGGCAGACATTGCTGCTTCGCCCAAATTAGCAGGTTACAACCCAATTCCGGGCGACTTGAAATTTAAAGACCTGGATGGCGATGGCGTAATAACCAATTTAGATCAGGATGCGATTGGATACACCAATACACCACAATACATTTACAGTTTTAGCCCACGGGTTAGCTACAAAGGATTTTCACTTTCGGCCCTGTTTCAGGGAGTAGCGAATGTAAGCTCGAATGTGATCTTGAACGAGCAGAACAATGGTCAGCAGATGTATCCGTTCATGCTAGATGCCTGGACACCGGCAACTGCTGCAACGGCAACCTGGCCGGCTTTACACGCCCGCGGTACGGCATCATTAAACTATGCCTTAAACGATTTTACCTTACAAAACTCGGCTTATTTAAAAATCAGGAACATTGAACTGGCCTGGACACTTCCAAAATCGTGGATGAGTACTTTAAAGCTGAGCAATGTGCGGGTTTTCTTACAGGGACAGAATATTTACACCTGGACCAAGTATAAGTTCTACATCGATCCGGAGAATGTAAACACCATTAACACGGCTTTCCCTTTACAGGCGCTTTATCCAACATCGAGGATTTACAATTTTGGTTTAAACGTTCAATTTTAAGCTCATGAAAAACTACAAAATATATACAGCTATTCTTTTATTAACGCTGTTTGCTGTTTCCTGCAAAAAAGACTACCTGGAAAGAACACCTGGTGTGGCTTTGAGCGAGGATGAGATTTTTGCAGATCCGGCACAGGCGGCCAGATTTGCCGATAACGCTTATAATTATGTAATCAACAAATACGTACGCTTTAACGATCACCGCGGCTGTGTGGCCCAGGCATCAGATGAAGCCGTTTCGGGTAACTCGGAAGGTACCGTAACCACTTTAAACCGTGGATTGTACCACGATCACAGTAACGGAGCTTCGTTAAACGATATTTACGATATCTGGAAAAGAATGTATGCTGGTATCGCCATCGAAACCAAAATGCTTTCGCGCCTGGCCGATGTACCACCTGCACCACCTGCAACTGTACCGATTTTTCAACCGGTTAGGGTAGAAGGCGAGATGCGCTTTTTACGTGCCATGTCTTATTTCGAGTTAACCAAAAGATTTGGCGGTGTGCCCATAGTAGATAAAGTTTATACTGTAAACGATGAACTGAACCTGCCACGCAACTCGTTTGATGAGGTAACCAAATACATTTTAGCAGATCTGGCTATTGCCGAAAATAAACTGGGCAATGATGCCGATTATACTACTGCAGATTATGGCCGCCCAACCAAAGGCGCAGTACAGGCTTTAAGAACCCGTGTGCTTTTATATGCTGCAAGTCCGCTTAACAACCCAACAGGCGATAAAAGCAAGTGGGCTGCTGCAGCCGCTGCTGCGCAAAGATTAATGAACGGCGAGTTTGGAGCATATGCTTTACAGGCTAGTTACGGCGATATCTTAAACGTGCCCACCTCATCAGAGTACATCATGATCCGAATTAAAGGCAATACACCTTTGGCAGGAGAGATGATGCAGGATTTTTCAATGTCGCCAGGATCTGGTGGTGCCCAGGGACAAATGAACCCTACCCAAAACCATGTAGATATGTACGAAATGGCCAATGGAAAAGCGATTAGTGATCCAACTTCAGGTTACGATCCGCAGAAACCTTACGCCAACCGCGAGCCTCGTTTTTACGACAACATTATTTACAACGATCGCCCATGGCAGGGAAGGGCCATACAAATGTGGTCTTCGCCAGCAGGTGCACTCGATTACAGCACCACCATTACCTATACTGCTACGCGCTATTATTGCAAAAAATACTGGCCAGAGGTTTACCGTACCGTTGGTGGTAGCACAACCCTGCTAAACTACATCTATTTCCGCTATGCAGAAGTGTTGCTAAACTATGCCGAAGCACAAAATGAGGCGGTAGGCCCGGGCGACATCAACGGTTCGGTTTACGCACAGTTAATTGCCATCCGCAAACGTGGCGGAATACTGGCTGGAGCTGATAATCTTTATGGACTAAAAGCCAACATGACCCAGGATGAAATGCGTACAGTGATCAGACACGAGCGTGCAATAGAACTGGCTTTCGAAGACCACCGCTGGTACGATATTATGCGCTGGAAAATTGGCGCTACCACCATTGGCGTTCCAATGAAAGGCATGGATGTGATTAAACAGGCCAACGGAAGTTTCACTTATACCCCGTTTGTACTGAGCCAGACTTTCCAGAAAACCTGGACTGAGAAACAAAATCTGTATCCGATTCCAAGGGCAGAAATTTATAAAAGCAAAGGTGTATTAACACAAAATCCAGGTTGGGAATAGTGAGTTAATCAATGTAACGCTAAAAGATTATTGAAAATGAAATTATTAAGATCAAAATATAAATATATAGCCTGCCTGCTCTTTTTATGGGCCTGCCTGCTAAACGTTTACAGCCAAACGCCTGATGAACAGCTTACGGTTTCGGGGAGGGTAGTAGATCAGGATAAAAAGCCAATGGCCGGAGTGACCATCTCGATCCAGGAAGATAAAACCAATAAATCGGTAACCACAAGTGCCGACGGAAGTTTTACCCTTTCAACCTCTACCAGCGATGTAATTGTTTTTAAATACGTAGGTTACCTGATGGTGCTCAAACCCGCTTCGGAAGTAAGCAAGAGCGATATTGTTTTAACCAAAGCACTTATCGATGCCGGCGATAACGACAATGTGTACATTCCGTTTGGCGTTAGGAAGAAAAGAGAAGTTACGGCCACCATTAGTACCATCACTACTGATAACCTACCTCAGATCCCATCGTCATCTTTAACCAATGTATTTACCGGCAGGCTACCCGGATTAGCCATTTATCCAAGTGGTTCGCAACAGCCTGGTTACGATGTATCGAGTTTTTTAATCCGTGGCCGCTCATCTTACAACAGCAACCAGGAGCCTCTGGTGTTGGTAGATGGTATTGAGCGCGACTTCAGATCGATGGATTTGGCCGAAATTGAAAGTGTAAGCGTATTAAAAGATGCCGCAACACTGGCCTGGTACGGCATGTATTCTGCCAATGGTGTAGTTTATGTAAAAACCAAAAGAGGCAGCGCAACTTCCACCAGCGTTACTTTCGATGCGCAGGCAGGCTTGCAGGCGCCTTTGCAGATTGCTGCACCCTTAGATGCTTACAATTATGCAAGTTTATACAACGAAGCTTCCATTAACAGTGGCGGAGCGGCGGTTTACAGCCCTGCTGCTTTACAGGCCTATCAGGATGGTTCCGATCCCATTAAATATCCGAACAACAACTTTGTACGCGATTTCACCAAGCGTGTAGCGCCAACCCAGCGTTATGTAGCTACTGTTACCGGTGGTAATGCTTTTATTAAGTATTATACTTTATTAAGTGCTTACCAGCAGGGAGGTTTTTACAAAGGTGGTAATAACGATACTTACGATGCCAATACCGATTTTAACCGCTATAATTTAAGAACCAACATCGATTTACACGTAAACAAGAACCTGGATGTAGCTTTAGATATCGGCGGACGGATTACCAACCTTACTTTCCCGAATGCAGGTACACCTACTTTTTTATCAACGGTTTATTCAACGCCAGCCAATGCTTTCCCGGTTATTAACCCTAACGGATCGTATGGCGGAACTTCGATATTTTCCCAAAATAACCCTCAGGCCATGCTCGAGGCTAGGGGAGCCAGTACCGACCTGGTGCGTAATATGATGGCTACTTTAAGTGCCCGCCAAAAAATGGATGGCATATTAAAAGGCTTAACTGGCGAAGTTTTTTATGCTTATGATATCGCCGGATTATACCGCTCGGGTTTTAGCCAGCAGTATGCAACTTCTGAATTAAAAGCCGATGGAACTTATACCACCTATGGCACACCCGCTAAGGTAGATTATCAGGCCAATGCATTTTCGGGTAACATACGCAAAAGCGAATTTTGGGCAGGTTTCGATTATAACAGGACCTTCGGAAAGCACGATATTAAATTCAGTACCCGCGTTTCGAGGGCCAATTATGCCTCATTCGGCAGTTTGGATGTACGCCGCGAAGGATGGTCTAACCGCTTATCATACAATTATATTCAGCGCTATTTTATTGATTTAACCGCTTCTTACGCCGGTTCAGAAAATTTTGCACCAGATTCGCGGTATGGGTTTTTCCCGGCTGCATCGGCAGGATGGATCATTTCTGACGAGGATTTTATGAAAAGCTCAACAAGCTTTCTCGATTTCTTAAAAATCAGGGGATCTTACGGATTGGTGGGTAACGATGCTATCGGATCGGCCAGAAGATTTGCCTATAACGATTTCTTTACCAGAAGTGCTGCAGGTTACACCTTTGGTACAGGTTTCGCCGGAGTAAGTGGTTCGGGGCAGCTGGCTTTGGCCAACCCTTTTTTAACCTGGGAGAAAGCCTATAAAACCAGTGTAGGTTTTGATGCCAAATTGTTTAAACAAGCTTTATCTATCAGTGCCGATTACTTTTACGAAGACCGGAAAGATTTAACCACGGCATCACTATTGCCAAGTTTGCTGGGGCAATCGCTAATTTATGTTAACGAGGGTGAGGCATCATACAAAGGCTTTGAAACCGGTATAAACTACAATAAAAAACTGGGTGGTGTAAACCTGAATGTGTTCGGCAATTTTACCTACAACACGAGTAAAATTCTGGCCATTAACGAAGGAGCAGGTTTGCCCGACTATCAGAAACAATTAGGGCACCCCATTTCGAGCGTAATTTCTCCGGCGGCTACTGCTAACTCTGGTGCAGGTTATGTAAGCATGATGCTTATCTCGGATGGTATTTTCCAAAGCCAGGCGCAGATTGATGCTTCTGCCAAACAGATTTTATCCAAAGATGTGAAACCCGGCGATATTAAATATGTAGATCAGAATGGCGATGGCGTAATTAACGACCTCGACCGTGTGAGAACCGATTTCAATTTTGTACCTAAAGCTTATTTTGGCTTTGGTGCCTCAGTTTCTTACGCCAATTTTGATGCAAACTTCTTGTTTCAGGGCACCAGTGGCCGTTCAATTACCATACAGCAACTGGTAAATGCAGGTAATACCAATAATGGCTTTTTAAACCAGTTCAGTGCAGACCGCTGGACACCCGATAATCCGGGCGCTCCTTATCCGAGGTTACTGCTAACCGATCGTGGCAACAATACTGCTACTTCCGATTTCTGGATCAGATCAGGCGATTACATTAGGTTAAAAAATGTAGAGATCGGCTATTCGCTTTCGCCTTCATTTATCAAAAAGTTAAAAATCAGACAACTGCGTTTTTATGCAAGCGGTTTAAACCTGCTCACTTTCGATAAACTGGGCGATCTGCCAATCGATCCTGAATTGCCTGAATCGGGTTACAATTCATCTTATCCATACATGAAAATATATTCGTTCGGTGTGAATTTGAAATTTTAAACGATAAGACCGTGAAGTTTGCCGGGATGCAAATGCCGTTAAGCTTCACCTTTAAAAACTAAAAGAGATGAAAAAAAATATATTTTATTCAATCCTGACCCTTGCAGTAATCTGCGTGGCGGGGTGTAAAAAAAGCGGGTTTCTTCAGGATGGCGAATTTAGCGGCGGTAACGACATTACACAGGCGCAGTTGTGGGCCAATCCCGATTATGCCCGTAATTTCCTGAACAATGTTTATGCATCACTTTCCGATCGCTACGATCTGGATGATGGAGCGCTACTGGCTTCGGCATCTGATGAGGCCGTTAACTCTAACCTAAACTCATCAGTAAACATTTTGAATAATGGTACCTGGAGTCCGGTTAAAACCTTTGATGATGTGTATTTTGCCATGTATTCGGGTATTCGCAAGGCCAATATGTTTCTCGAAAATATAGATGGCGCAGTAATCGTACCGGCCGACGAAACTTTTCCGTTAAACAATGCAGCAAACCAGGGAATGGTACCACAAATTGCCCGCTTAAAAGGTCAGGCTTATTTTTTACGTGCATTTTTCCAGTTCGAATTACTTAAACGTTATGGCAGTTTTGCTATCGTAACCCGTACACTAACGGTAACCGATGATCTGGACTTACCGCGAAACTCTTTTGACGATTGTGTGAAACAGATTTCTGCCGATTGCGAAGAAGCCATTACGCGGCTGCCGCTATCTCCAACAGAATGGAATACACCTTTGCGTGGCAGGGCTACCCAAACCGCTGCAATGGCACTTAAAGCCAGGTTACTGCTGTATGCGGCAAGTCCCTTGTACAATCCGGGTGGCGATGTAGCCAAATGGCAGGCTGCTGCCGATGCCGCAAAGCGGATTATAGATACCGGTAAACATGGTATTTATACGTCTTACCCCAATATCTGGTTATGGAACAATGGTGCTTTTAATATCGAAACCATTTTTGCAACTGCAACCTTAAACACCAATACCATCGAACAAAATAATGCGCCAGTGAGCTACGATGCAGCTAATGGCCGTACAAACCCGACACAGGAATTGGTAGATGCCTTTGAAATGAAAACCACAGGCCGGATGATTACCGATGCGGCTTCCGGCTATTCGGCAACTGCGCCTTATACCAACCGCGATCCGCGTTTAAATTTTGCCATTATGTACAATGGCTCAACTTTTAAAAGTAAACCAGTAGAAACTTTTGTAGGTGGTAAAGATGGTTTGGGTTTAAATGTAAATGCAACCAAAACCGGTTATTACCTGCGTAAGTACTTAAGTGAGAGTGCATCTTGGGCAGGAAATAGTGCTACCGTACGTCGCCCGTGGATTTTCTTCAGGTACGCAGAAGTGCTTTTAAATTATGCCGAAGCATTAAATGAAGCGCAGGGTACCGGTGCATTAACACAGATTTTAACAAGCTTAAATGCAATCAGAAGCAGAACTGGTGTAGCTATGCCTGCTTTGCAAACTACCAACCCGGCTGCAAACGGTTATGTGGCGCCAACCAAAGAAGAGTTGCGTAAACGCATCCGTAACGAGCGTAGGGTAGAGCTTTGCTTCGAAGAACAACGTTTTTACGATGTACGCAGGTGGAAAGAAGGCGAAACCACATTTAACAAAGCTGTTACAGGAATGCGGATTACACAGGTAGGGCCAAGCACCTTTACCTACACATCATTTACGGTAGAAAACAGGGTTTTTATGGCTAAGAACTACTTATATCCGCTTTCACAGAACGAATTAAACAAAGCACCAAAGCTGGGACAGAACCCCGGTTATTAAAAAAAAACTAGATTTTGCTCAAATTTAGGCGGACGGTGGAAACACCGTCCGTTAATTAATTGTTAGTTTTGGGACAATCAATTAATTAATAAAAACTTAAGTTATGCTAAAAAGAACCTATAGCGTATTTTTAATTTGCTTTTCACTTCTTTCATCAGTCAGTTACGGTCAGGTTACGGCTATACAGAATATTCAGGCACGTAAAATCCAGAGCCTGAATGGTAAATGGAATTATATTGTCGATCCGTACGAAAACGGTTACTATGATTACCGCCACGAACCGTTCGATCAGTCTAAGACCGGAACCGGAGGCTATTTTGATGATAAAGTACAGAAAGATAAGTCAGAACTGATTGAGTATGATTTCGACCATTCGCCACAAATGAATGTTCCCGGCGACTGGAATTCGCAGTCAGAAAAATTAGAGCTTTATGAGGGCAATGTTTGGTTACGCAAAAAGTTTGATGCAAAACCCGAAAAAGGAAAAAGATATTTTGTGTATTTCGGTGCGGTTAACTACGTGGCGCATGTGTACCTGAACGGTAAAAAGCTGGGCGTGCACAAAGGTGGTTTTACCCCTTTTCAGTTCGATGTAACCAGCAATTTAAAAGCGGGCGAAAATTCTATCGTACTTAAAGTAGATAATATCCGCAAGCAAGACGAAATCCCAACCGTAAATACCGACTGGTGGAATTATGGCGGCATTACCCGCGATGTTTTCCTGGCCGAATTTCCGGAGCATTTCATCAGCGATTATAAACTTCAGCTCGTTAAAGGCAATAATAACCTGTTAAATTTTACGGTGAAACTGGCCGATGCGACTTCAGGTCAGGAAATTACATTGTCTATTCCGGAGCTTAAGCTAGAGAAGAAATACAAAACTGATGGAGAAGGAAAAATTGCAGATGAGTTTATCTGGAATAACCTGAACCTTTGGTCGCCCGAAAACCCTAAGCTTTACGCGGTAAATATTAAAACCGATAAAGAAGATATCAACGATAAAATTGGTTTCAGAACCATACAGGCAGATGGCGACAGCATTTTGTTAAATGGCAAATCTGTGTTTTTAAGAGGCATTTCGCTGCATGATGAAAACCCGCTTCTGGCTGGCCGTTTACGCTCGGAAGGCGATATGCGTATGATGTTACAGTGGGCAAAAGATATGAATTGTAACTATGTGCGTTTGGCACATTATCCGCATAACGAAGAAATGATCCGTTTGGCTGATGAGATGGGGCTATTGGTTTGGGCCGAGGTTCCGGTTTACTGGACCATCAGTTGGACTAATCCTGCCACATATGCCAATGCGAAGCAACAATTAACCGATTTAATTGTACGCGATAAAAACCGCGCCAGTGTAATTGTTTGGTCGATAGGGAACGAAACACCGTTGAGTAGCGCCCGTTTGAGCTTTATGAGCAACCTGGCCGAAACTGCCCGCAATTTAGACGATACACGTTTGGTAGCTGCAGCCCTCGAGGTACACCGCGAAGGAAATAACATTATTTTAAACGATCCGCTTGGCGAAAAAATAGACCTGGTGAGTTTTAACGAGTACGCCGGCTGGTACTGGGGAGGCAATCCTTCCGAAATTATCAAATACAATTTCGATATCAAGTACAAAAAACCTGTGGTGATTACCGAGTTTGGCGGCGATGCCTTAGGTGGTTTCCACGCCGATGAAAATACACGCTGGAGTGAAGAATACCAGGAAGCTTTATACAAAAACCAGATTACCCTGTTGAGCAAAATTGGCGCACTGCGTGGCATGACTCCCTGGATTTTAACTGACTTCCGCTCACCAAGAAGACAACACCCGATTTACCAGAATTTCTGGAACCGCAAAGGCTTAATTAGTGAAACCGGTAAGAAGAAGAAAGCCTTTTATGTACTAAAAGATTTTTACGGCCAAATGCAGGTCAAATACAAATAAAAAGATGAACAGATTTACGACAATTGGTTTTGCTACGAAAATGATGCTATCAGCATCTTTGTTAACCATTTCTTGTGCCAAGAGTACCAGTATCGATATTCCGGTAATAAAGGCAGAAGAAAGCTTGCAAAAAAAGATGCCCTTCCCAATAGGCGCAGCTTTAAATGTAAGTTTGTTAAAAAGCAATGCCAGTTATCGTAACCTGGTAATAAAAGAATTTAACAGCGTTACCGCCGAAAACGCAATGAAATTTGCTTCGGTTCATCCTGCTAAAGATACCTACACCTGGAGTGATGCCGATTACCTGGTTGATTTTGCCAGGGCCAATGGCAAGCGCGTGCATGGGCATACCTTAAACTGGTACCAGTCGTTGCCCGATTGGGTAAAGAATTTTCAGGGCAGCACGGCCGATTGGGAAGATTTACTGAAAACCCATATTCAAACCGTTGTGGGGCATTTTAAGGGCAAGGTAGTTTCGTGGGATGTGGTGAACGAAGCGGTAAACGAAGATGGCACTTTGCGCAACACAATCTGGCTACAGAAACTGGGCGCCGACTATATCAGCAGGGCATTTCAATATGCACACGAGGCAGATCCCGATGCCCTGCTATTTTACAATGATTACGGGCATGAGTACAGTTCAACTAAACGTACCGCCATATTAAATCTGGTTAACGGGTTAAAAAGCAAAGGCATCCCAATTGATGGAATTGGCCTGCAAATGCATACCAACGTAACCCAAACCGATGCTAATTTAACTGCCGCAATTACAACTGCTGCGGCAACCGGGCTAAAAGTCCATATTTCTGAAATTGATATCTCCCTTAATTCAGGTGATACACCTGGTGCAAGTTATACTGCCGCTTTAGGCGAGCAACAGGCAGCCAAATATAAAACCATTGTTAAAGCTTATAATGCCATACCCAAAAATCAGCAGTTTGGCATTACCCAATGGAATGTTACTGATGGCGATAGCTGGATTCCACTGTTTTATAAACGTGCTGACTGGCCTTTGCCCTTCGATGCACAATACCAGCGGAAAGCAGCTTACCAGGGGATTTTAGACGGCGTTAAATAGCAAATTACATCCATGAGAAAGTATCTTTCACTGGCCTTAATTTTAGGCCTTTCCGTAACCACTACGGGCGCACAGGACAAAAAAATCGAAAAGAAAATCGATTCGGTTTTAAAACTGATGACTTTAAACGAGAAAATCGGGCAGTTGAACCAGTACACAAACCAGTAGTGATGAGTTACTTGGTGTGCCTTGTGCCTTTGTGGTTAAATGAAAATGGTTCGGATGAACACCGACAGTTGATTATTCCGTGGATTCAGTGTCTCTGTGGCAAGAAAAAAGTATGGGCCACGGATGCACGGAGAAATACGGAAGAGGTTGTGTGAATTAGGATAGAACTCAGCTGGTCGGTGGTGACACCAACCAGTAGGAAATGAAAACGGTTCGTGTGGACACGAACCATGGCATTTTGAACAGTAACGGTGGTATTTTGAATAGCAACGGCGGTATTTTGAACAGTAACGACGGCAGTTTGAACAGCAACGGTGGCATTTTGAACGGGAACGATGGCTTTTGGAACAGTAACGACGGTGTTTGGAACAGTAAGAATGGAGCTTAGTTGGTCGGTGAGGACACCAACCAGTAGGGAAGAGGTTGTTTGAATTATGATAGAACTCAGCTGGTCGGTGGTGACACCAACCAGTAGGGAAGAGGTATACGGGGATCGTCATCTCGACTGGAGCGCAGCGAAATGGAGAGATCTATAAACAGATTTCTCGACTGCGTTGCACTTCGCTCGAAAGGACGGATGCTATTAAAACGATGGCAAGGTTAAGAGCCTATCAATTAAATTATTGAAAATTAAACAAATGTTAAAAGCGAAATCACTTTTATTACTTATTGCCCTTATAACTGGCTTCCAGTGCCTGGCGCAGGATACTGGCCGTAATATTATTAGCCTGAACGATCAATGGGAATTCCATAAAGAAAACGGACCGGCTGAAGCCATTACGCTTCCACATACCTGGAACGATAAAGATGTTTTAGACGATGCTCCCGGTTATTACCGTGGCGTAGGCACTTACAAACGCAAGTTAAAACTCGATGAAAGTGCAAAAAACAAAGCAGTGTATCTTGTTTTTAATGGTGTAGCGCAAGAAGTCGAAGTATTGGTTAACGGACAATCTGCAGCTAAACACATCGGTAGCTATACCCGTTTCATTGTGCCCATAAATAGGTTTTTAAACTATAAAGATGATGTGATTGAAGTTAGGGCGACTAACCGCTTCAACGAAGATATTCCACCATTAACTGCCGATTTTACCTTTTTCGGAGGTTTATACCGCAATGTTAACCTCTTAATTACCAATCCGGTTCATTTTTCACAAAAGGAAAATGGAAGTGCCGGGGTTTTTATTACCACGCCGCAGGTTTCGGCAGCTACAGCGAGTGTGCAGGTTAAAAGCTCTATCGATAACAGCTCAATTGCAGCCAAAAAAGTACAGGTCGAAACGGTTGTTTTTGATGCGAAAGGAAATGCCGTAGCCAATCAAACTACTGAGGTTAACATCAATAATGGTGGTAACATGATGGTCGTACAGCACATCAAGGCCATTCAAAAACCACAACTATGGTCGCCTGAAAACCCTTACCTATACCGCGTAATCACTAAAATTATCGATACCAAAACGAAAGCTGTTATCGATCAGGTATCCAATCCGCTGGGTTTTCGCTGGTTTAAATTCGATGCCGAGAAAGGATTTTTCTTAAACGATAAAGCAGTTAAAATTATTGGGGCCAGCCGCCACCAGGATTACGAAAACAGGGGCAATGCTACGCCAGATGCTTTGCAGATCAGGGATATAGAACTGCTTAAAGCCATGGGCGGTAACTTTTTGCGTGTAGCCCATTATCCGCAAGATCCACAGATTTTAGAAGCCTGCGATAGGTTGGGTATATTGGCCTCGGTTGAAATTCCTGTAGTAAATACCATTACCGAAAGCGAAGCTTTTACCCAGAACTGTTTGAACATGCAGACCGAAATGATTAAACAGAATTTTAATCACCCAAGCATTATCATTTGGGCTTATATGAATGAGATTCTGTTGCGTTTAAAATTCTCAAATGATAAACCCCGCCAGCAGGTGTATTTCAATCATGTGCGTGTGCTGGCACAAAAACTGGATAGCCTAACCCGTAAACTCGACCCCTCGCGCCATACCATGTTGGTTAACCACGGGGCCTGGGACATTTACAATAAGGTTGGTCTGACCAAAATCCCGATGATAGTTGGCTGGAATCTGTATTCGGGCTGGTACTCTGGCGTTCCCGAAGATTTTGGTAAATTTTTAGATCGTCACCACAAAGAACTACCCAATACACCTTTTATGGTTACAGAATATGGGGCCGATGCCGATCCTCGGATTCGCTCATTTTCGCCCATCCGCTTCGATAAAAGTGTAGAATATGCAGTTAAGTTTAATCAGGTTTACCTCAATGCAATGCTAAGCCGTCCATTTGTAGCAGGTGGAATAGCCTGGAACCTGGCCGATTTCAATTCCGAAACCCGCGAGGAAACCATGCCGCACATCAATAATAAAGGATTGCTCACTATTGGTCGCGAGGCAAAAGATACCTATTTTCTCTACCAGGCCTATTTATCAGCTCAACCTTACCTTAAAATTACTTCCGCGCAATGGAAGGAGCGGACCGGTACAGCCGATTCAGCCAGCTTAACCACCAGTACGCAGTCTGTACAGGTAGCTACAAACCTTAAATCGGCCGAACTTTTTTTAAATGGCAAAAGCTTAGGCTTAAAAGCAGCAGTCGATCACATTATCGATTGGCAGGTGCCTTTTATTAACGGTATCAACCAATTGCGGGTTGTTTCTGCTGACCAGAGCGATGAGTCCGAAATATATTTCCAACTGCAACCTTTTAAATTTAATGCAGCCAATATTCCCTTTAAAAATATCAACGTGCTGCTAGGGGCCAAACGCTTTTACATCGATGAGAAGGAACATCAGCTTTGGATGCCCGATCAGCCTTATCGAGCCGGTGCATGGGGTTATGTAGGGGGCGAACCTTATAAAGGCACCAATAACCGCATTACTTATGGCAGCGACAAAAATATTTTAGGCAGCGATAACGACCCTGTTTACCAAACACAACAGGTAGGTATCAGGCAGTTTAAGTTCGATGTTCCTGACGGCGAATACGAAATAGCACTGCATTTTGCCGAACTGGTGGGCGGAGAAGCCAAAGAAGCCCTGGCCTATAACCTGGATAACAACCACAAAAAAGAAATAGAAAAGCAACGCATTTTCGGGGTTTCCATCAACGGCACACCTTTTATGCCAAAATTAAATCTGGCGCTCGATTTTGGTTACACCACTGCCGTAAAGAAAACCACCAGAATTACCGTACAAAATGGTAAGGGAATCTCGGTTGATTTCAGTGCCATTCAGGGTAAACCGGTTTTAAATGCCATACAGCTTAGAAAAATTTATTAATCGCTACATAAAATGAATCAGCTACCGCTCCGTATTTTATCGATCGACGTTTTAAGGGCCATCACCATGTTGCTGATGATCTTTGTAAACGATGTGGCCGGTGTATCGCATATCCCCGAATGGATAAAACATACTGATGCCAATGTAGATGGTATGGGTTTTTCTGACCTGATTTTTCCTGCCTTTCTGTTTATCGTTGGACTCTCGTTGCCTTTTGCTTTGGCAAACCGAAAGAAAAAGGGCGATAGTATCTGGCAACTGATTGGTTACATCGGATTAAGATCGCTCGCGCTAATTGTGATGGGGTTTTTCCATGTTAACTTAGAGAATTACGATCAGGCATCGGCTTTGTTGCCTTATCCGGTATATTCATTATTGATTACCTTAGCCTTTTTTCTCATCTGGTTAGATTATTCGGCTGATGTTTCAAAACCAAAAAAGTACACCTTTATAGCTTTAGGTATTGTTTTGCTGGCGGCTATGGCCTGGTTTTACAAAGGAGGTAATGCCGAAGAACCACAAGGCTTAAAGCCACATTGGTGGGGTATTTTGGGGATTATTGGCTGGGCCTACCTGGTTTCGGCCTTGGTGTTTTTATGGTGCGGCTCCAGCTTGCTGACTTTACTGTTCGCCTTCACCGTTTTTGCAGGTATTAATTTAACTACGCACTTGGGCCTGATACAGCCGCATATTCCAATCGTGGGCGATGCTTCTTCCATAACCTTAATGCTCGCCGGTGCTTTAGTATCGGCACTGTACAAGAGAACGACCAGCAAGGATAAACCATCCGATTTTTGGTTTTTAGCCGCATTTTATGGCCTGTTAGCCTTCTGTTTCGGCATGTTTATCAGGCCTTACGCCGGTGGTATTTCTAAAATTTATGCCACACCGGCCTGGGTATTCGTATGTCTAGGTATCTCTATCCTCGTTTTTGAGCTGTTAATTTTTGTGGTAGATGTGAAAGGGAAGAAGGATTGGTTTAAATGGATTAAGCCCGCCGGAACCAGCACTTTAACCTGTTACCTCATTCCTTATGCCTTGTATGCAATGATGGGAATAATGCATTTCCATTATCCTCATTTCTTAAATGCTGGTGTTGGTGGCCTCATCAGGTCGGTTTTGATCTCCTTTTTGGTAATCGGTATCGTTGCATTTTTAGAAAAGAAAAAGTTGCGTTTAAAAGTTTAATTTTTAAAATAGATGTTAAAACAAATTAAGTATATAAGCCTGTTCATACTCTTGTTATCCAGTAACTTATTGTCTGCACAGCAATCGGTTAGGTTAAACAATAACTGGGAGTTTTTAAAGCAAGATTTAGGTGGTGTTTGGGAAGCTGTGCGCCCGGTGGGTGCGGGTAACCCTGAGTCGGTTCCCTTGTGGCAGAAAGTAAGCCTGCCACATTGTGTAAATGCTGAGGATGGAGTAGACCCAGATGTGAATTATTATCAGGGGCCTGCCTGGTACCGCACCAACCTAAAAATCGAAAACCCTTACCAAAACGGAAGGACCATATTGCATTTCGAAGGTGCCGGACAGAAAACCGAAGTATATGTGTATACCACAAAAGTAGCTGCGCATGTAGGGGGCTACGATGAATGGACGGTTGATATTACCGATGCAGTTGCGGCTTTCCAAAAAACAGCAGTTTACCAAAAGCAGTTTAAAGGTAAGGTGCCGGTTTCGGTACGGACCGATAATTCGAGAGATTTGGAAATGATTCCTTCCAATTTATCTGACTTTAACGTTTACGGCGGCATTTACCGCTACCTTAATCTGGTTTACATGCCCTCCTTATCGGTTGATAAAATGTTTGCCAAAGCCGAGGTTGATGCACAGGGCAAATTAGGTAAACTGAGTGTTAAAGCGAGGTTTTATAATACTGCTCATGCAGGAGGCGCAAGTATAAAATTTAGATTGGTTGCCCCGAATGGAAAAATTGTAACTGAAACCTATAAAAAGCTCGAAATTTCGAATGATCTAAGACTTTGGGATATAGAAATTAAAAAACCTGTTTTATGGAATACCGATAAACCCGCACAATATACCCTGCAATACGAAGTCATTTCAACTACCGGAAATTACAAGGGAGAAGAGAAAATCGGATTCCGCAATATCGAATTTGTAGAAAAAGGCCCCTTTAAGTTAAATGGGCAACGGTTGCTGTTACGCGGTACCCACCGTCACGAAGATCATGCTGGTGTAGCTGCAGCTATGACAGAAGGCATGATCCGTCAGGAAATGCAAATGATGAAAGATATGGGCGTTAATTTTATTCGCCTGGGGCATTACCAGCAGTCGCGCATTGTTTTAAACCTCTGCGATAGTTTGGGCATCATGGTTTGGGAAGAAATTCCCTGGTGCCGTGGTGGCTTGGGCGGCGAAATTTACCAGCAACAAGCCAAAAGAATGCTCACCAATATGGTAGAGCAGCATTACAACCATCCGGCCATAATTATCTGGGGCATGGGTAACGAAAACGATTGGCCCGGCGATTTCCCCGAGTTTGACAAAGAAAAAATCAGGACTTTTATGAAAGAATTGAATGATTTATCGCACAAACTGGATAAATCGCGTTATACCGCCATTCGCCGTTGCGATTTTTGCAGCGACATTGTAGATGTGTATTCGCCTTCTATCTGGGCGGGCTGGTATCGTGGTGCCTATACCGATTATAAAAAAGCTTCGGAAGATGAATTTGCCAAAGTTAAGCGCTTTTTACACGCAGAATGGGGCGGCGATAGCCATGCATTACGCCATTCGGAAAACCCCGATAAAGCTTTAAGTAAAATTAAAACAGGTGGTGCAACCGATGAAAGGGCAGGCGATGCCTCGTTGTACGGTGGTGCAGCCCGTATTTCTAAAGATGGCGACTGGAGCGAATCGTACATCACCAATTTAATTGACTGGCATTTAAAAGAGCAGGAAAATATGCCCTGGTTAAGTGGTACTGCTTACTGGCCTTTTAAAGATTTTTCTACCCCAGTTCGTCCCGATAATCCGGTGCCTTACATGAACCAGAAAGGGGTGGTAGAACGCGATTTTACCAAAAAAGAAGCTTACTATGTTTTTCAATCTTATTGGACAAGTCAACCCATGGCGCACATTTACGGGCATAGCTGGCCGGTACGATGGGGCGATGCAGGCGAAGAAAAAATGGTAAAAGTGTATTCGAACTGCACCGAAGCCGAAATTTTTCTGAATGGCAAAAGCTTTGGAAGCAAAAAACGGAACAGTCAGGATTACCCTGCAGCCGGTCTGCGCTGGAACCTGCCATTTGTAAAAGGCGAGAACACCGTTAAAGTGATTGCTAAAAAAGGAAAGGAAACGGTAACTGACGAAATTAAGTTTAACTACCAAACCGAAAAGTGGACAAAGCCTGCTCTGCTCGAACTGAAAAAAATCGATCAGCAGGGCGATACCGCTACGGTAGAAGTGAAGCTTTTAGATAGCGGGAACATACTTTGTTTAGATGCCATAAACTGGATTAGTTTTGGTTTAACCGGAGATGGTAAATTGATTGACAATCAGGGAACTTCATCGGGCTCGCGTAAGGTGCAGGCCTACAACGGCAGGGCCATCATTAAGGTAAAGTTAAACAAAGGACAAAGCGTTGTTTCTGTTGCAGCTGAAGGTTTAAAAACAGTATTCACTACATTATAATTTACCATGAAAAGAATTATTTCCACTGTATTGCTGGCGGTTTGTTGCCTGGTGGTAACAGCCGCTAATCCGGCTGCTTGGCCAGTCTCACCAAAGGCCGGTAATTTAGAAAAAGAAGCTACGGTTTTACTCAGGAAGCAGATTCTGGCCGAAGCAGCCTGGGCGATGAAACAAGCGCCGGTCACCATTACCGACGCTTCATCGCCGCGAAGTGCGGGTGGTAAGCACGATTTTTTCTCCGAAGCCGATTATTTCTGGCCCGATCCGAAAAACCCGGATGGACCATACGTTAACCGCGATGGAATGACCAATCCCGATAATTTTGTAGCACACCGTAAGGCCATGATTCGCTTTAGCAAGGTAATTGGTGCCCTGGCCTCGGCCTATAAAATTACCGGCGACGAAAAGTACGTACAACAGGCTGTTAAACATTTTCAGGCCTGGTTTATCAATTCAGCCACGCTGATGAATCCAAACCTGCTATTTGCACAAGCGGTAAAAGGCAAATTTACCGGCCGTAACTACGGCATTATCGATACCATTCATTTAATGGAAGTGGCGCAGGGTGCCCTCGTAATGGAAAAGGCCAAAGCATTTGATAAAGAAACCGCAAAGGGAGTGAAAAAATGGTTTAGCGCGTATACGTTGTGGCTAAACACCAGTAAGCCCGGTATTCAGGAGAAAACAGTAAAAAATAACCATGCCACTTGCTGGGCCATGCAGGTAGCCTCATTCGCAAAGCTATGCGGTGATGAAAATATGCTCGATTCGTTGCGCAACAGCTACAAAACCATACTATTGCCAAACCAAATGGGAAACGATGGTAGCTTTCCACTCGAAACCGTCCGTACCAAACCTTATGGTTATTCTATCTTTAACCTCGATGCCATGACCATGCTTTGTCAGATCTTATCAACTCCGAAAGATAATCTCTGGGATTTTGAAACTGCAGATGGTAAATCCATTAAGAAAGGGATCGCTTATTTATATCCGTTTATTGCCGATAAAAGCAAATGGACGCTAACACCTGATGTAATGTATTGGGAGAACTGGCCTGTAGCACAGCCCTTTCTATTATTTGGCGCAGTACAGTACAAACAGGCAAACTGGTATGCAGCCTGGGCAAAATTAGACCACCAACCTCAAGTAGAAGAAGTAATTAGAAATTTACCTATCCGTAACCCTTTAATCTGGTTATAATATGAACATGAAAATAACACTAACGGCATTAAGTATGCTGCTTGTCACCGCAGTAAAGGCACAAAAAACTGATGTGAAAAAAGCATTTGCAGCGGCAGCAAAACAAACCGATGTACTGGTTAAAAACGTAGATTCGGTACGAAAAATAAGGCCCAATCTGGTTTCGCCGCGTACGGTAGAAAATGGTCAGTTTAAAATGGTGATTTCAAAAGACTGGACCAGTGGCTTCTTTCCGGCAGAGTTATGGTATTTTTACCAGTACACCAATGATAAGAAATGGCTCGATCTGGCCCGAAAATATACAGCAGACATTAAAAAAGAACAGTTTAATACAAGTACGCACGATTTGGGTTTCATGGTGTATTGCCCCTTTGGCAATGGCTACCGTTTAACCAACGATACCGCTTACCGTTCAGTAATTATCCAGGCGGCAAAATCGCTTGCTACCCGCTTTAATGTTAAATCAGGGGTGTTAAAGTCATGGGATCATAGCGGCAGTAAATGGAAATTTCCGGTAATTATCGATAACATGATGAACCTGGAACTGCTGTTCGAAACCACCAGGTTAACAGGCGATTCGTCTTTCTATAAAATTGCGGTTTCGCATGCCAATACTACGATCAAAAATCATTTCCGTCCCGATTTTAGCTCTTATCATGTGATCGATTACGATACCTTAACCGGTAATGTACGCCAAAAGGTAACTGCACAAGGCTATGCAAACGAATCGGCATGGGCCCGCGGACAGGCCTGGGCGTTGTACGGCTATACCATGTGCTACCGCGAAACTAAAAATAAGGCATATTTGGCTCAGGCTGATGGTGTTGCAGGATTTATCTTAAACAGTAAAATTACCCCGGCTGATGGTATTCCTTACTGGGATTACAACGATCCTAAAATTCCGGAGGTATCCAGAGATGCTTCTGCTGCTGCCATTACGGCTTCGGCGCTTTACGAACTGGCCAAATACAGTAACAGTGGTAAAAAATACAAAGCTGCTGCCGATAAAATTTTATACTCCTTAAGTACAAAATACACCAGTAAGATTGGCGATAACTATGGCTTTATTTTAGAGCACAGCACAGGCCACCGTCCGGCCAAATCAGAAATAGATGTGCCGATTAATTACGCCGATTATTATTACCTGGAAGCTTTATTAAGAAGTAAAAACTAAAAAGATGAGAACCTTAGAGCTATTCGTTTTTGCAATTGCGGTAACAGTCATATTATTGGCCATGCGTATCGATCGTGCACCTAAAAATAAGGTAGTTATTGGTTACGTGGGTGGTTATAAGGGGCTGGTTAATATCAGTAAAATATCGGCTGAGAAGCTCACGCACATTAATTATGCTTTTGTTGATGTAAAAAATAACCGCGCTTACTTGCACCGCGAAGCAACCGATACCACCAATCTGCAACAACTTAACCTGCTTAAACGTAAAAATCCGGCGCTTAAAATCCTGATTTCGATTGGAGGCTGGGCCTGGAGTGAAAATTTTTCGGATGCTGCCCTTAGCGATACTTCGCGCAAGGCTTTTGCGGCCAGTGCAGTTAAAATTATCGAAAAATATAAACTGGACGGGGTAGATGTTGATTGGGAATATCCGGCTATTGCAGGCGAAGAAGGTAATGTTTTCAGACCGGAAGACAAACAGAATTTTACCTTATTGCTTAAAGAGTTGCGTTTGGAGCTGGATACCTTAGAAAAACAGGAACATACCAAAAAGCTTTTAACCATAGCTGTTGGTGGCTTTACCAATTTCATCAACCATACCGAAATGGATAAAGCACAGCAGTATCTTGATTTTGTGAACCTGATGACCTACGATTTTTACCACGGCCAACTGGCTGGTCACCACACCAATCTCTATAACTCTAAAACCCATCCGGCCGATAATTATGCTGATAAAACCTTTCGCGAATTTGTAGCAGCAGGTGTTCCGCCAGCAAAGCTGGTGATGGGTGTGGCATTTTACAGCCGGGCATTTACGCTTAAAAACAGCGCTACAAAAGGTTTAGGTGATAGTGTGTTAAGTAGCAGATATGGAAAGGGTTATACTTTTATAAAAGATAGCCTTGTTAACCAAAAAGGTTTTACCAAATATTATGATAAAGAGGCCAAAGCGCCTTATATCTATAATGCAGCAACGCAAGAATACATGACTTTTGATGATGAGCAATCGGTTAAAGAGAAGTGTGCCTATGTGTTGAAAAATGGCATGGGTGGTGTAATGTTCTGGGAGTACGATTCAGACCTGAATGGCTATTTGCTAAACCAAATCAATAAAAGTTTAAAATAAAAAGAGGATTTAGAGCTATTTGGTATAACCTAAAATCACTAAATAACGATGAAGATGAAACAAAATTTAAGCATCCTGTTAATTTTGGCCACTGCATTTAATGTTGCAGCCCAAAACAAAAAAACAGTTAAACCGGCTGCCGTTTACAGTGTTGCAAATAAAAAGGTAACGGTTTACACCACTGCCGAAAAATCTGAATACAGGATCAGTAAAACTGAAACTTTAAGTTTTACCACCAATAAGCAACCCTTTGAAACAGAGCCTTGTATTTTTGTCGATCCAACGGTGAAATATCAGTCGCTGGTAGGCATTGGTGGTGCCTTAACCGATGCATCAGCCGAAACATTTGCCAAACTTTCAAAAAAGAATCAGCAGGAATTACTCACCGCCTATTATAGCCTGGAGAAAGGGATTGGCTATACTTTGGCGCGTACCAATATTGCCAGCTGCGATTTTTCGAGCGGAAGTTATACCTACGTGCAGGATAATGATAAAGAGCTAAAAACCTTTAGTGTGGCGCACGATCAGGATTATAAAATCCCTTTGATTAAACAGGCTATCGCCGCCTCAGGTGGTAAACTGCCTTTGTTTGTAAGTCCATGGTCGCCACCAGCTTGGATGAAAGACAATAATAGCTTAATTCAGGGCGGGCATTTACTGCCGGCTTACTGCCAAAGCTGGGCCAATCATTATGTAAAGTTTATTAAAACCTACGAGTCAATGGGTATTCCAATTTGGGGTTTAAGCGTACAAAACGAGCCTATGGCCAAACAACGCTGGGAGTCGTGTGTGTTTACTGCCGAAGAAGAACGCGATTTTATCAGGAACTTTTTAGGTCCAACGCTTCAAAAATCGGGTTTGGCCTCAAAAAAACTTATTGCCTGGGATCATAACCGCGATCAGATTTTTCAACGTGCCAGCACCATTTTAAACGATAAAGATGCGGCTAAATATGTGTGGGGTATTGGCTTTCACTGGTACGAAACCTGGACAGGCAGCGGCATGCAGTTTGGCAATGTAAAACAAACCCATGAAGCCTATCCCGATAAAGCCTTGATTTTTACCGAGGGCTGCAAAGAAAAATACGATGTAAACAAATTAGACGACTGGATGTTGGGCGAACGTTACGGTTACTCCATGATTAACGATTTTAATGCCGGAACAGCCGCCTGGACGGATTGGAATATTCTCTTAGACGAAAAGGGAGGGCCAAATCATGTGGGCAACTTCTGTTTTGCTCCTGTACATGCCGATACCAAAAATGATAAATTGATTTACACAAATGCCTACTATTATATGGGACATTTTTCTAAATTTATCCGCCCGGGAGCTAAACGAATTGGATCGGCATCAAGCCGCGATAAACTGCAAACCACTGCTTTCTTAAATACCGATGGAAAGCTGGTTGTAGTGGTTATGAATCAAACGGACGACAAATTAAAATACAGTTTATGGATTAAAGGCGAGGCTGCAACCACAACAAGTCTGCCGCACTCCATAACCACATTGGTAGTAGAATAAACTAAAAAACTAAACAAATGATGAAAGAAGTGGAAAGCCCCTTTTCCCTAAAAAACAAGGTTGTAGTCGTTACAGGTGCCACAGGTGTTTTAGGAGAGGCTTTTGTTAATGGATTGAACAATGCTGGTGCAAGCATTGTGGTGCTGGGCAGAAACAAAGAAATGGCCAAACTCAGGGCCGAAGAAGTAGTTAAGGCTGGCGGAAAGGCAATTTATATCATTGCCGATGTATTGAATGAGCAGGATTTGGCATCAGCCAATACCCGGATTATCGAAACTTATGGCCGTATAGATGGCCTGGTAAATGCAGCTGGTGGCAATGTAGCCGAGGCTGTTATTCAGCCGGGCAGCGATGTTTTCGATCTGAATGTTACCGCTTTAAAACAAGCTTTCGATTTAAATTTGTTTGGCACCATTCTGCCAACCCAGGTTTTTGGTAAAGAAATTGCCAAAAACGGAGGGAGCATTGTTAATATTTCTTCGGTATCGGCCAACCAGGCACTTACCCGTGTTTTGGGCTATTCGCTGGCTAAATCATCAATAGAAAGTTATACCAAATGGATGGCTGTAGAACTGGCCAACCGTTACGAAGATAAAATCAGGATGAATGCCATTGTACCCGGCTTTTTTATCACCCACCAAAACAGGGCTTTATTAACCAATCCCGATGGATCGTTAACAGCAAGAGGGCAGGCCATTATTGCTAAAACACCTTTTAAGCGATTTGGTGCCCCCGAAGAACTCATTGGCGCGCTGGTATATTTGCTTAGCGATGCTTCGAAATTTGTTAACGGCGAAAATATTAAGGTAGACGGTGGTTTCAGTGCGTTTTCAGGTGTATAAAACCAGCGCAATCCCCATCAGTGTAATCCCTCAATCAGTGTAATTATTTAGTGTAATCATATATAATGAAAAAATTAGAACAAACCTGGCGTTGGTACGGACCAAACGATCCGGTTAGCTTACAGGATGTTAAACAGGCAGGTGCAACAGGTATAGTATCTGCGTTACATCACATTGCCCACGGAGAAGTATGGCCGTTGGAAGATATTAAAGCAAGAAAAGCCATTATTGAAGCGGCTGGCCTAACCTGGTCGGTAGTAGAAAGTGTACCCGTACACGAAGCCATTAAAACCCGCAGGGCAGATGCAGCGCAGTACATCGAAAATTATAAAACCTCATTACGCAATTTATCAGCCTGCGGAATTAAAACCGTATGCTATAACTTTATGCCGGTACTCGATTGGACCCGCACACAGTTAGATCTCGAAATGACCGATGGATCTAAAGCCTTGTATTTTAACTGGATCGACCTCGCTATCTTCGACCTTTATATTTTAAAGCGCGAAGGTGCAGAAACCGATTATTCAGCATCGATTTTAAAAAAGGCTGAGGATAGATATGCTACACTAAATGAGCAGGAATTAGTTGATCTGCGCATCAATGTGTTAATGGGCATCCCGAACGAAAAGGAAATCGAACTCGAAACCTTACGCGATAGCATTAACGAATATAAAGCGATTGGAACACAGGGATTAAAAGAAAATTTAAAGTTTTTCTTATCGTCAATTGCTGAGGTATGTACCGAAGAAGGGATTAAAATGACGATCCATCCCGATGATCCGCCGTACCCGATTCTAGGTTTACCACGCATTGCCAGCACTTTAGCCGATTTTAATTACATTATAAAAGAAGTCGATCAGCCTTTTAACGGGGTTTGTTTCTGTACAGGTTCCTTAGGTGCCGGTGTGGAAAATAATGCCCTCGAAATCTTTAATGCAGTTAAAGAACGTGTTTATTTTGCGCATTTACGTAACGTTACCAAAGATGAAGATGGTAGTTTCTACGAAGCCGATCATTTAGGGGGCGATGTAAACATGTACGAAATTATGAAAGCCCTGACTGCAGAAAATGCTACACGCGAAAAGGTTATTCCCTTCCGTCCCGATCATGGGCACCAGATGCTTGATGATTTAGCGAAGGTTACCAATCCCGGTTATTCTGCCATAGGCAGGTTAAGAGGGCTGGCAGAGCTGAGAGGTTTGGAAATAGGAGTAACAGGTAATTATTAATCAGCATAAAATAAAACAAATGCGCACAGAATTAATGGTGCGCATTTTTTGTTCTAATACAGTTGTTGCTTGTCATCCTGAGCGGAGTTGAAGGACTCTTGCCAAACAGTAGTACTAAAACAAACTCAGCAAGACTGTTTAGTGTTATGGCCTGAAATTTGACTAACTTTGACTATGGAAAATAGCAACCACCCCCTTAAAACCATCTTAAAGCCCTCAGTCATTCACGATGATCTACCAGAGGTTAAAAAGCCTGAGCATTTGCGTAAGGTGCCTTTAGCACACGATAATGGCTTACCCGAAAACCCTGAAAGGAATTACCACCATGATGATGCGGGTAGTTCATCGTATAGCCACGACGAATTGAGACAGGCTGATGACGATATCTGGAACGGGGAAGATGCTTAAAAAGGTTTTTTTGCCGAAATAATTGTATAAAAATACTGTTTAAGGTAGGTGTATGATATTTTTTAAGCGCTGAAGCTAAATTTAATTGCTTCTCTCTTAAATACTTATTTGAAAACTGAAAACCGCCTTCTAAATAGTTTAAAATATATTTTTACTTATTCAATAGAACTTCTATATTTGCAGCTCATTAAAAAATGAGCCTCGGTAGCTCAGTTGGATAGAGCAACGGTTTTCTAAACCGTGGGTCAGGGGTTCGAATCCCTTCCGGGGTACTTAAAGGGATGATTTTTAAATCATCCCTTTTTTTGTCTACAATCATCATACCTAAATCACTCATTTTAAGGTAGTTGATTGATAGTAAGTTCATCATGGTAGGTGTTCGATAGATGCCATTTTCATAGTACAGGTTCGAGTCGAACACCAGATCTATAAATTCCCGCTTTTCCAGTGTATTAAATTTGTGATAGACAGATTTGATATCCGTAAATACATCTAATTGTTTGTTTAGTATTTCGTAGGCCTCCCTATGATTGGTATTTAGTCTTGCTATGGCGATCTCCAGATTGTCTATGTTGCTTTTGTATTTGCTGTGCCATCTTTGGTAGGTCTCCTGATCAATTTCATTTTTTATCCATTTCTCCTCGACTGTATTGTACCGTCCTGAATTTACTTGTCGTTTTGTCCGATACTGAAAATAGTTTACATTTCATTTTTGCTAATTCTGATATTACTTTAAAATCAGAGCCAAAACGCCATCTGTCAATCATTTTTTTTCAGAATAAAATCTGGTAATAGCCTTCTTTTTAAAATGCTCAAAGTCAAATCTTTCTTGTGCCATAAGATATTATGTTAAATATAATTTTTATGACACAGTTCGCGGTACATCTTCTCAGTTGAGCAGATAGATCAGCGGCGATTGTTCAAACTATTCTGTAAGATTACTATTTCTTCTTTCATTTGTCTAACCTCTTCAGAATCTATCTTAGGCTTAAATGAAGTAATAAGAGAAACGTATCGCCTGAATTGTGTGTAATCTTTTTGTTTATAATAGGTTTTTGCCAAAAGTACCTTTGGTTCTAAAAGATTTGGGAGTGAACGACTAATGAGTAAATAGTATCTTCTAGCCTCGTCAAATCTGCCAAGTTGCTCATAACAACCTCCTAAAGAAAAATAGAAGCCTTTGTAAGGCGAAAACTCGGTCGCGTGCCGTAGGTGGGGTATTGCTTTTGTATATTGTTTTTCTCTAATATAATATGTCGCTAAGTCGTTCAGATAATTAGGGTCTGTGCTCAGGACGCTATATAGGTTTAATAAACTTTGAAATGCAAAATGATTATTGGGACCTGAGCTTAATGAATCCCATTTGTGGTAAGCTTTCAATCGGGTAAGACCAGTAAATAGGACCACTATTCCTATGATCATACTGATTACTGGCATCATAGGTTTTAAGCTAAATGTTTTAAAACCAATGCTGCTGTATTCATCACTATTAAATGAGACAAAAATCGCTAGAAATGACCAAAAAAGAATTGCAAGGGGCATCATCGAGAGAGGATATGAACTTAATCCCGATATCAAAACAACAAAAATAGTTGCTAAAACGGAATGATTAAACATAGCATAAAGTCCGACCTGTTGATTAAGCCGCTTAAAAACCTGAATTCCCAAAAAAACTATAATTAGAACAAATATTGACAGGCCAAATATCCCCGTCTCACAAAATATTTGCAATATATCATTGAAACAATATCTTATATCTCCGGCAATATTTCCATATTTCTGGATGTTTAGCTCACTTTGATTAAAAAAAACAGCCTGGTAATAAATATGTTTGGAAGGGTACTTTCCAAGCCCGACGCCATACTGCCAATTCTTTTCGAGCATTAAATATGCTACTTTCCACGTAAATAGACGCCCGGTTGCTGATGTTTCTTTAATACAGTAAAGGCCGTAACCCAGGCACGGGCACAGAAATATCAAAAATAAGGATGTGATAGCTTTTGCCTTAAAAGAAACACATATCTTATTTATCTTTATATAATACAGAGTGGCTATTATCAATCCACATAATGCCCCAACCCAGGCAGATCTGGACATGCAGAAAATCAAAACACTCAATACTAAACCAATCAATACGATATAAAGATATTTTGAAAAGTTTTTGAAGCTATTTGATAAGCTTATTATCAAAAAAAAAACAAATGACATTGCCATTAGGATCGCAAATGGAGCGGGATTAAAAAACAGACCTGTTATCTCAAAGGAAGAATGTTTAGAGTCAATTAAAGAAAAGAATTGTGCCCCTGCAATCATCAGACTACATAAACACAACCCTAGAAAGATAGTGATAACACTTTTAATCAACATATACTTATTTAGATCCTGGCATAAAATCCTAACACTAACATATACAACACCTAAACAGAACTGATTGAGGATTTTTTGAGTGTTGCCTTGTGCTGATGAAAAAGCAAATAATGACAGGAAAATTAGAAATCCTAAGACAGGTAAATCTATTAAAGCAAAACCAAAATTAGCTGATTTGAGGCGACACATCTTCAAACCAGCTAAAATCAAACAGATTGCTGAACCAATCTCTAAGGCCAATTCATTAGCAGAAAAGAGGCTTCTAGGGAAAAAATCTACGGCTATTAAAGAATTGCAAAATAGAACTGTAATGGCAATTCTAAAAAACCAGAGATTAATCATAGTTTATTAATAAACTGAACCGATTATTTTTAGTACGTATAAACGTTCTTCAGTGTTAGCCTGTAAAACAATTTCCTTTAGTACTTTTCCAGTATCATAGGCAGGAACCGGTTTGTAAACGAATTTTACCAGGGCACTCTTCCCAGGGGGGATTGCTTTTTTTTCAAATCCTATAATCGTACAGCTACAGGAAGGTGCAATATTTTCGATAATCAAATCGTCATTTCCGCTATTCCTAATAAGAAATTCCCCTGCAACCGAATCTTGTTTCCCAATACTTTTGAAATCATAAACAAGATGATTCACATTCAAAATTGGTTTTCGAATCGGTTTACAGCTGTAATAGATTAGAGATAAAAGCGCAAAATAAATAAATTTATTTTTCATTTAGTAGCGTATTTAGGGTCTTGACTGTTTGTTTGTAATAGTAGTTTTCTCCAGCTTTATTAAAGCCCAAATGAATTGTTCTGATCTTTCCTGATTTGTCTATCATTAGTTCCAGGGGGTAACCTTTTGTACCTAAGGTTTTATGCAGAAGAGCAACCAATTTCACATCTGCCATTAGCGATACATTAAATGCACTTCCGTATCTTAAACTCGCTTTCTTAAAAGTATCGAAGTCGTCAATTTCTCCATCTATAATTCCAATGGTTTTAAAATCGGATCTATTTTTAAATTCCTCTTTTACCCTTTTTATCATAGGGATCTTATCTAAACACGGAGAGCAGGAGCTGTACCAAAGTTCTACATAGAGAACTTTTCCTTTGTATTGAAAAAGAGAAACGGAGTCGTGAGAAGAAGTAAGGTAAAGCATTTTTTCTGTTTCAGTAATAAAATTACTTTGATCTGAAACCTTCAAGTTGCCCTTGGTGTAATAATACTGAGGATATATATATATGTTTTTTGCAACAAAAAAAACAGCACACACTAAGCCAGATATTAGCGCAGTTTTCATACTCCGTCTCCTGAGGGCAATGATTATCAGCGCTGGTAAACTAGCAAAAAGCACACAAAAAGGTATAACGATCGGATATAAGCCATCGTAATTTACTATGGCTCCGAATATTGACATTGCTAACCAGGGAATTAAGATCAGACAAATTAATGTTACTTCCTTTTTTTCTATAGTAACGAAAATAGTATAGGCAATAATCAATATAAAATCACAAAGATATAAATCCAAAAGCCCTGATCTTACAAGCATAAATGAGCATGCACAGAGTAGCACTGATATTAATACCTTAATTGCTAATATTATATTAGTTCTATGAAAGTACCTCATTCCAACTATAGTAAAATCAACATTTTGCTGCACCACCCATCACAGCTATATGCGAGCAAAAAGCCACAGCCATTAATGCTACTACAAGCTGCTTCCACGCAGTCACCTTCGGTATTTGAGTTACACCAGTCACTTGTTCTAGAACATTTACAATCTTTTTTCGTTCCTGTTTCCGAACCTCCATCGTCTCCTTCAGAGTCACCATTTAGGCTATTTGCTGTGAGAGTTGAACTTTTCTGATTGATAGATACCAGCTTAACTAAATTATCCCTGATATATTGGGCACCTAAAACCCGCGACGCAGTTTTTATCCAAGCATTGCCGTAGTCAACCATAAATCTGTCACGGGACTTTCCGTCAACATTGTAAAAATCAGAAGGGATTTTAGATGAAAGCTCCCTAATAAGCATAGATTGTTCGTTACTAAGGTTTGCATCTTCTGACAGAAAAGCCAATTGATCAGTAATGGCTATAAGTTTTTCCTGATTATCTAGAAGTGTCGAAAAAGCTATTTTTCGAGCGTTTGGAGTAGTTAAACTTTGGACTTTGTTGATTAGTTTAAAGTCAACGTCTTCTTGAGAAATTCGTTTCTCTTTTTTACAGGATAATAAAAATAGCGCTACAATAGCGCCGAGCATTAGTTTTTTCATTTTTTTTGTTTTGGATTAATGACAAACTTATCAAATTGGAACGATCTGTCTATAGCGGCCGCTGATGTATTCAGAATTTCGAATGTTTGGCTTTGAATTCTCCTTTTTTCTATCTGTATTTTGCCTAATTTCAACTCTGCTGCATATACCAATAAATTTGGCCCCCTTTTTTCTAGCATAAGAATGCGTTCCCTTTACCTTAGGTATGCTTATGTAAAAAGAATAAAATCTTTCCAGTATAATTGTTCTATTGATGGAAATCATAAGTAGTTTTTTTATTTAAATTACTCCAATATCCATTATTCCAAAATAACCCCTTGGGTATTAAAGGAAGTTACCCTGCTATTCACGAAATTGTGGTTCCCTTGGGGGTACATACAAAACAGGTGATGATAATCCCGGGCGGTGATGGCCTTAGCCAGATGTTCAAAAGTTCTGGTTATCTTGTTTAATAGCAATTTGGGCCTTTATTTTATAGAAGGAAAGTGAGTATTATAACGATTAAAGCTAATTTAGATTGCATTGAGGTTGTTGCCCCAGTTTAGTTATTTGATCGTTAACTTGCTGTCTTGATTTCCAAAACGGGCTTCAGACAGAAAACTATACCTTCTGATAAGCACTTTCGTATCCGCAATCAGTTGATCAAGATTATCTTGCCGTTCTTTAGTCAATTTATCCCCATCTAATAGTTTAAAGCAATCCGAAAACGCCTTAGACATGGATTTTTTAATACGGGAAACTCCCTTTTGATCACTTTTGTTAAATATGGTCAGGAGTATACTATTATACTCTATCTGAATGTTGTTTTTTGCAGCTTCACGTTCCGATTTGGTTACAGTAGAAAATTTGCCAGGGTAAGTCTTCACATGATCAAGGAGGGAATCCAAATAGCTTGCTTTATCTGATAAAAGATTTATTGTTTCTACCCTTTTTTGGAGGCCTTTTGTCTCCGCAATTTGTGCATTGGCTGTCATTGAACTCACAGCCGTTAAACTGATAATAAGGAATTTACTTAGGTTTTTCATATTAGTATTTTATCTAATGTAGATGAAATGTGTAGGTTATACCTGCATTCCTAGATTTAAGTTTATAGCACTCAAAATAAATTTATGCAGGCAATTGTGAAACTGGCAACAATCAGGGACAAAAGTTCGGCAATGGTGGTAGTAAATGGAATCCGTTGATTGTTTATTAACTCAACATATTTGTTTTTTTTATCTATGATTTTTATAAAGTTTTTATTGATCAGATAAGACTGATTTACTCTGATAAATGATGTAGGGTCAAGCTCAGCCAGTAGTTTCTTCAGGGATTTACACATAATCAACTCCTCACCATTATCCAGAAAGATGCTGGTGTAGCAATTGTCAGATTTGCAGTAAGTAATTTCTGAATGCGGGACAAACCTCAGGGATTCATGAGAGTGAATAATTAATTTATTCATTGATAACGATTAGATTAGCTAGGCAGTATTTGTAAGGCAATAATAACAATATGGTATTCCGAAAACCACTGCGATTTTGACAATTACCTATGTTATTTTGACTGATGGAAATAACACGCTAAATTTTTGACTGTCCCCAGTACCGATTAAAGTAACCCGCCTCGACCATGGAATCAGACCCCCAAACTTCGTAATCGTACCATCCTCGCAAAGGGAGGTCTTTAACGTGGCTCCATAAATGTCTGTTGTAATTAGCACCAATAATCAGGACATATTTTTTGCTGTTAACGGGATTTGGATAGACAAAATTATAACTGATAGACTCCCCTAAATGCTTTTTTCCGTTAATTTCGATATATTTCCCGGTGACCTTTAAGGGGATTTGGTTTGCAAATCTTTTGATAATCCCATTTGTTTTTTCAGACCCTATTAAAATCAGGTTTTTATTTTGCAGGTCTAACTTGTTTATATCAACATCTTTCTTTGTTTCACAATCATTAAAAAAATCCTCCTTCCAGTTGCTATAGATGGTATTTGCAGCGATATGGATGGTCTCATTTTGATCTGGAGTTCCTAATGTCCCAGCTACTACAATAAAGCCGTTTTTAAATACGTCATTTATTGGCCCTTCGACCAGTTGCGTCTTTAACAATTTAGATTTTTTTGGCGGCGTCAACTCAAGCACAAGCCTGCCATTCACCGGATAACGGAGTCCTAATTTTTTTTGATTACAGATTACGCTTATCGGATCCTTTTTATCAATTTTAAGAACATCCCGAAGATCAATAGTCAGTTTGTTGACATTGGCCGTTGTTAGCTTAATGGAGTTTTTCCCAGACATGAACGCATAGACTTTTGCCTTTTTGCCATATTCCTTATCGTTGACCGTTATCCAAGAGGATTTGTTGTACTTAAGCTGATAAGTAGAGAAATTGATGGTATCAGGGCAGTGCCTTTGTTTATCTTTAAAAAAACCGAATATCTGGCTAATCACGACCTCCTCGGAAACCAGTTTAAACATATGTTCCTTCGTCGCATTATTTAATGTGTCTAAGTGAACCTTGCCACTGGCCTTTTTCAGTGTGTTAACCAATTGTTTGATAATCGAAAAATCAGCTTTCCTGTCATTTGGCGTATGATAGATGAGCATGGGGATGTTTTTATAATTTTCAGCCGTTTGTATAATATTATTGGCCTGGATCCAGATACCAGGGTATCTGTCAGACTGCGTATAGCCAAGCTCTGGGCCTTCAACCCCGATACCTGCAAAAAAGGAAGGGAACCGGTTGGCTATCAGTAGCGCCTGTAAGCCTCCTGAACAGTCACCATATAGAAATATCCGGTTATCATCAATGTGATAGTTCTTTTTGATTGCAGACAGAGCCTCAAAAGTAGCAGATGATGCAATTGGGTTTAAGTTGTAGTCTCGATATATCCTGGCGCTCGGCCATAGTACACCAAAGCCATACTTGTCAGCTAAGCGGCTAATCAATTCTATCCTGGTAATATCGGCTACATGCCAGCTTTCCAGAAATGGCTCCTGCTTGGTTACATAAGGCATCATCATAACCAAGGGCAATTTTTTGTTCAATTGACCGCGTTGCGGTATATATACCATATAATTGTCCACTGATTGATCAATTGATGACCGGAACCCCCTGATATGCAAACCCCCAAGACGTGAATATGGCTCCTTTTTTAAGGATAATTTATTTAAAATAGTTCCTAACTCAAACAGCGTAGCAGAAATTTTCCTTTCCAACCATTCACCATATTGGTTCCTGGTACCGAAATCATCCATATATCTGAAACGTTGAAATAGTGTTTCCACGTTAATCCGGTTGATGTCACCTGAAAGCATTGGTTTGATTTGACTTTGATATTCGTTAAATACCTTGCGATGATCGCCAAAAATAAAACATTGCTGAATGGTGTCCAGGTCAGCAATTAACCTGCACTTGTAAGCGCCATTTTTTAAATCATTTAAAGCTAAGCTCCAATGCTTCCCAGCCGGCAATGTCTTATTGATAACGGTATGACCTGTGACATCTTTAATTTGCAGTTGGACCGGCCGGGTGGAAGGGATAAAAGCGGGGTATTTAAATCTTAGGGATAAACTATTGTCTTTGCCAATGAGGTAATGTTCACTGATACTAAAAAAATCAGCTCCAAATGCATATTTTCTAACATAATCGATGGAGGCAACATCTAAATGAAAGGTCCAGCTGATCTGGGCATCGGTTTGGCTAAATAGTTTTACCAGTAGATCGTTATTACCTTTTTTCAGATGAACCCTTACGATATACCTGTTTTTTGAGATTTGGGTAGGATTGGTCTCCTCCCTGACCAGTTTGCTATTTAGCCAAAGTTTAAGACTACCATGCATTCCAAATAACAAGGCAACGTCCTGCTCAACCTCACTTTTGATCGTACAGGCAGCATAACTGCCCGCTTGTTTGTTGGTATTAAGTACAGAATTTAACGGGATATAATCTTTTGCCTGATAATAATTGATTGAATTGGTTGATGAAAAAATTGAACTTTTTGAAAAGTCTTTATATCCGTCCTGATTAAATTTAGTACTATCCAGGAACGGCCCGGTTAATAACCAGTTCCTAATCATAATTGAACCATCAGTGCGCTGTACATCAGGTACATCGTTTACTGGAAGCACATTTTTTTTACAAGAATCTAATGAGATAAAAGCGAGGCAAAGACCACAGAAATTAAAAATTATCCTAAGAATAGTTTTATTGTTTTTTAAAGTGAGCAAGCGAACGTAGGCATGCATAAATTCATCTTTTGAAGTTGAAGCAGGTTTTTTTATAGGTTCTTCCATGATTTTTAAAATGAACTAACCTTTTTGTTGAAGAATCATTGAGTGAAACCAAAATTACGTTAATTGATCGCATTGGCTAGTTCCTGGGGGCTTCGTTATGAATCAAGCGATTATTTTTAAGAATATAACCTATTTTTATAAGAATTCGATAGATCGTATTTTTTTGGATAAAGTGCATAAACTGGTTCTTCCCCACTTTTGGTGGTCAATCCGGTGCTAATACCAGTCTTTTCCTGAGTAAATCGAAGCTTGCTCTTCCATACATTTGACGTTTAATAGTCTTCAATTTGTTAACATTGCCTTTGACTGGACCATTGCTCCAATGTAGATTGATAGCATTTTCAATAGACTGAAGATCAGACAACAATCCTATGGCGAAACTTTTCAATTCTCCAATAACCGAATGGTTAGCTTCTGCAATCCATGCATTCAATTCTGTACCGTCCTGAATTTACTTGTCGTTTTGTCCGATACTGAAAATAGTTTACAGTTTTGGAGGTAACGGGTAAAAATGGGGAATTGGTTAAGGTACTTGTTGTTACAAGGAAGCAGGCCTTACAGTCATATAAAATTAATTATGGCAGTAAAAAAGAGGGTTTGATTTTTACAGAAGCTTTATTAAGACAGGAACAAGGCAATCAATTTAGCTTTGAAATTGCCGACAAATTAGGAAGGCTTGAGGTAAAAGCCTATCCCAGTGCTGATGTAGTATTCAAATCAATTTCAAGCGATATAAATTGTAAGCAGGTTGATAAGGATGGCTTGCTGGGCTCTTTTGTATTCAATCCTGCTGTTGTTAATAAACCAGCGGTGAATTTTACTTCCATCGTTGATCATAACTTAACAGCTGCCAAATTGTTTAAAGACTCTGTTTTAACAGCATTCAGCAAATCCAAACAGTTCAAACCGTTACAACCTGGCCCGCTATATACAACAACATTCCATTCCTTGCCTAATCAGCAACTTTACGAGTCAACTTACAGTTGCAAACCATCTGCAGGTATAGTCGACTGGGAAGTGACAGTGAATTACGCAGGGGACTTGATGACTATGTACCAGGATAATAAGTTGATCTACGACCAGTTCAATTATAACGGTATTTGTAAGTTCAGATTGAACTACCTGGTTAAGAATACAGCCCGCCCGATCTTAATTCAGGTGTTGCCTGTTGAAAAGTAATTCGATATTTATTGGGGTAGTTTAGAAAAACATTGGACGACCAGTTAAAGGCCAAAGTAAAGAAAATTGAGATCGTTCCGGTCTACCGATACAAAGTCCTGATTGAAAAGAAATCAGCGAAATACTAAAAAACTAAAATTAAAGAAATATACTAAACTGAGTAACCACTTTGGGTACGTTTGTTAGTGCCAAAATGCTTATGAATAGAAATTTTATTGTTTTATCAGGTCGCCTTGGGCAGGACTTTTGTTAAATATAAAAAGATAAAAGTTTAGTAACGTAAAAGAACTTGTGGCTGCAGTTGAGGCAGAGGTGGTAAAATTTTATGAAAATGACAATGCAGCTGCTGGAACACGCGTGAGAAAATTATGCAGGGCCTTAAAAATCTGGAACAGGAAATCTGTGCAGAGGTAACAGCGAAAAAGAACGCAAAGTAAATCCCCAACTCTTTTGGAAAATAGATGCCTTGACCGGGGTTGGCCAAGGCATTTTGTTAATTTCTTTGGTTGAAGGCAGACAGACTATATCCAAAACCATAATCAACTTTATAGCTTAAAGGCCGTACTTCATTACAGACAATCTTTTCTAAGGTGGATTAAGATTGTCTATGCTTTTAGCATGCTTAATCTAATATTAGACGATGACATATGGGCTTAAATCGTAGTTTAATTAAGCTCCCTTTTACCTAATACAAAGTATAATTGCACATTTTAATCATGATTTTATTTCTTGTGAAAATCAAAAAAATAGATAAGTTTATAACGAACGTTAAAAGTTATTGAATAAGATCAAAGTGGCTTGACTGATCACAAATAACTATTTTTATTTACAATTAACAGAATTAAACAAAGTAAGTAGGGGTATTAATTGTTCGATTGTAGTCTCTTCTAGTGTACATTTAAAGTCTTTAGTTTACTAAAGGCTTTTTTTATGCACTTTTGTGTATGTATTTCAGTAATAACATCAGATTTAAATGGGAAGTATAGTAGATTTTAAAAAGACCCTGATAAATGAGCATCCTGATGTTACGTTTGCAGTACAACTCAAGGCGTTGTGGTATGATGGAAAAGGTAACTGGACAAAAGCTCACGCACTAATCGATCAGCTAAATGACCGCCAATCCGCTCATGTTCATGCTTACCTGCATCGCAAAGAAGGCGATCAATTTAACGCCGGTTACTGGTATAGAAAAGCGGGGCAGATCTTTCCCGAACAATCTCTCGTAGAGGAATGGGAAGAATTGGTTTTGAAGTTTTTATCAATTAAATAATCGTCATGTTTTTATGGTAATTGTTTGTCTCAAGAGCTTTACCTGATGTATTTATTGGGCTCAAGTTAATCTATGGCTTACGCTGGTCTGACTTGCGCTAGATGGGAGCAGTAGGGGATACAAAGATTTTTATTTATTCCAACAAATAATAATGAGACAATTAGATTTAGTTACAGAAGAATTAGAAGCATATCTAAATGAGAAATATAAATATGTTGATGATAGTTTAGTTGTTTTAAGCGACGATACAATTGATAGAGGTCAATATTGGCTTTTTTTTTACATTAATAGGAAGTATTTAGAAACAAATGATTTATCAGATATTATAGTCGGAAATGCACCTATAATTATAAATAAATTGACTGGAGAAAAACATACTACTGGAACAGTTTATTCAATCGAATATTATATGAATGAATATGAAAAGAAATTAATGCGTTAATATAAATCATTCACTAGCTCTCGTTGACAGAGCTTTGTAAGCCCTTCTGTATTTGATATTTGTAATGATGCAATTTTACAGAGATGTTTCGCTACCTTCAGCATCACACAGTTTGCGAAGGTACCTGAGTTGTCTAAGGTGGTAGAATTTAAGGTTTGGAACGATAAAACTTGCGCCAGTAGGAGCTTTGGCTACCAGAATCTGGTTTCTATTCTTTTAGGCCAGGTTTGGCTACCAAAGTTAAAATAGCGTTTATGTATGCGGATAGATTGCTGCCAGCGGGAATTAGCTTTAGTGATACCGATAGCAAGTAGCTTTTTGTCCTCAATGTTTACGGCTAAAGAAGATCATATAGTTTTTTAAAGTAGAATAAGTAAATTTTACCTCAATACGGTTATTAGAGTAATTGAAGCTCCGCACTTCGCTCGTGGAATGCTCCCCGTCAAGTTTAAGGCCAAGTGCAGTAACCTGTTTTTGGAGGCTATCAACAAACGAAGAATCCCTGGACTTATAGTATAGGTTTGTATTAAACTTCCCCGGCACTATTTCGAATCCCATACCGGTAATCACTTCCTCCTCGCTTACTTTACCGCGGTTCATAAAATAATGATAAATGGTAAACTCAGGAGGCGTTGTCTGTTTAAAGGCCTTATAATTTTTATCTTTGGTTAAAAAGGTATTGACTTCCTTGTATGGCGCATTGTAAACGCTCATGAGGTCTGTCAGGCTAATAGACTGCGAAAAGGCGGCCAATGTTGATATGGCCAATGCAGAGAGGATTAATATTTTTTTCAAAGTATATATTTTGGCTGCTAAATTAGCAACTGGCATTTAAATTTAATGTTAATTATTGAACCTTGTGTTTACCATCTTTGCCCGGAATTTTCCCTTGCCGTTATAGATAATCGTATCACCAATTGCGTTTCGTTCAATGGCCTTAAAATCAATGTATCCATATAAGCTGTCGCCCGCTTTGTATTCAGGCTGGTTCAGGGTAAGCTGTTGATGGATGATCCAATGCTGCGGTTTATCTGTTTTTTCCTGGTACACTACGTCTGAATATTGGTAACCTTTAGTGTTGAAGCGTTTGTTGTGATAGCTGATCTCAAAACCGGTCCCGCCAAAAAGACCGTGCACTCCGATATCGATGTGCAGTGTATCTGAGCTGGAGAAATAGGCTGTACAGGTATTATAGGTGGAGTTCAGTGAGTCCTGTCTGCTGTGTTTTTCGCCGATCAGGATAGATACCATGCTGCTCCGCTTTAACGTAGTGTGTTGCTCTGGGAAGGTAGCTAATTCCTTTTGAGTATCCATTAACGCGAAAGTACTGTCTTTTGAAAGGTTAGGATTGATATTAACCGGATCCCATTGTTCCCAGTGGATGTTTTTGCAGCCGGTGAACAGGAAAGTAGTAAGTAGAATGGAGTAGGTTAAGTTGATGCTAGTCATGAGGCTTTTAGAATGGGATGTTTTAGGGGAGGAGTTTCCATAAAATCCTGTCATCACAAATATTTTAGATTTGGTCGAAGGTTTCGATGATATGATCAAATTTCAGCCAGCGGATAAATCTACTCTGAGTCCCGTTTTATTCTACATCAGGTACACCTTATAACCTGTAGTGTGATAAGGCCTAATGATCTCCCACAAGGTAGTGTTTACTGGGCACAAGATTGACAAGGGAGATTACGGCAGAAAAGTTTCAACAATTTGTGGATAGAAGTAATAGTAGAATTTAGGCTGCTTTGTTATTTTCGTATCCCAACTCATTTTATGATACAACTGGATTACTGCTTAAAAGATATTAAAGGACATTTACGGACCCTATCTCTCCACCGCTCCTCAGAGGAAGATTTATGGTGTATTAGTGAAGGGAAGTACTGCTGGCCAGGATATCCAAGATGCAGGATGACTGGAGACAATTGAGCGGCGAAGGGTTATCCAGGGAATTGGTTAGGGGGGCTGGTGCCTTTATCGAGCGTAACTATTATGGTTCTGCACCCCTGCAGATCCGTAACCGCTGGCCGAGTATTATTGGCAGTGTAGAAAAGAAATCTGACTCCGAGATTACGATCATCTGTAAACCACAGGTTAATATCAGCACTTTCCGCACCATATTCTGCAAACATGTAAGCCGCCTGTTTACCCAGGAAATTAATATGGAGCTAAGGGTGTACAGTTATAACTTTACGCAAGACTTTAGCTATAGGCTGGAGGTTAAAGGGAGAAGGTGGGGGGTATTTCCGCTATCTGTTTTTCAATTTTGTAGCTTCATTAGGTTCGGCAATAAGAAAAAGTTTTGGAGCATTCATTTTAACTTTTGTGAACAAATCCAGGCTGGTCTTCTGTTTTTTTAGGCTAATTGTTAAATAATACTTAACATTGTCCTTCTCTGTGACTAAAAAGAGATCAGCTAATGAATGGGGGCTTAAAAGATGAACTTTTGTTGCTTAAGGAAATGTCAGAAGGGGATTCAGGTTCATTTTCGCTTCTTTACAATTATTATAGCCGCCAGGTTTACCGCTTCATTTATAAATATCTTAAGTCTTCCGAATTAACCGATGATTTGGTGCAAGAGATTTTTATAAAAGTTTGGGACAATAGAATAAACCTTTCAGATTTGCGCAGTTTTAAATCCTATCTGTTTACCATTTCCAAAAATCATACGCTCAACTTTTTAAAACGGGCTGCTATTGATAAAAATGCTAAAAGTTTGATTTTAAGTAATTATCGGGCATCTGTATCCATTGAGGAAGATCTTCAAACCAAAGACTACCTAAACTATCTGGAGAAAATCCTGGATACCCTGACACCGCAAAGCAGAGAAACATTCCGCTTGTGCAGACAGGAGTATAAGAGTTATGATGAAGCAGCAGAAATCTTAGGTATTTCCCGCAATACAGTTAAGAAACATATGGTGAAATCAATGAAAATAGTTGGCAAGGCCGTTCAGAAAGACCTGGGTATACCCTTAACGATCTTTCTTGGTTTGCTCATCAAGTAGACTGAAAACTATTCTTTAAAAATATTTTTTATCCAAGGGGTACCCTAATCCCTTGTTGAGTTGTCTGCTACATAAACAAGGATAAAAAATAAAGGATTGATGAACGAGACTGAATTTAATAAGCGCTTGATTGACCGATATACCAACAATACCGCAACGGCGGAAGAATTAGAGGTTTTAGACGTTTTAATCCGTGAGAGAAAAGTCGACGAGCTGTTGAGCGCCCACATGGAAGATACCTGGGCGGCTTCGGAGATGGAGGCAGTACCAGTTCAGAAATCAATAAAATTATGGTACAGGCTAGCTGCGGCAGTGGTCGTTGTAATTGCCCTTTCTGCCATGCTATACCTTTATCTCAATCGTGCTCCTTTCGATGGAAGTACACAAATGCAGGCCAGGGGTGATATTTCGCCTGGAGGCAGCAAGGCAACATTAACTTTAGCTAATGGAGAAACCGTAAAGCTGGATAGCAAAAAAACAAAGGTCCTGACCAACAATGATCAGCTGGTTTATGATGATGGGAGTAGATTGAAAATTTCAGCTGGCGCAGTTGAACCATTGGACAAAAAAGAGCTGATACTGAGCACGCCTCGGGGTGGGACATACCAGGTCGTTTTGCCTGATGGTACCAAAGTTTGGTTAAACGCAGCGACTACACTTAAATTTCCTTCAACCTTTTCAAAGCTGGCCAGTAGAAAAGTAGAATTAAAAGGCGAAGCATATTTTGAGGTCACCAAAGATAAAACACGGCCTTTCATAGTTCAATCGGCAGGTCAGCAAATCAAAGTATTGGGTACCCACTTTAATGTTCATGCTTATCCTGATGAGGCAGCTACAAAAACTACATTGCTCGAAGGATCTGTTCAGGTTTCCAGCGGAACCCGGCATGCAATTTTAAAAGTAAATGAACAGGCCATAGTTAATTCAAATGCGATAAACACTGCAACAGTTGATCCCGAGGAGGCGGTTTCCTGGAAAACAGGATATTTTGTGTTTAACCGCGAAAATCTTGCAAGTATTATGTTGCAGGTAAGCCGATGGTATGATGTAGATGTTTCATTTGAAGATGAGGATATAAAAGCGGTAGCTTTTAGCGGTGAAGTTTCCCGCTTTGCAAAAGTGTCTGATCTGCTAAAAAAGCTCGAACTTACAGATAAAGTGAGCTTTGAAATCACAGGAAGAAAAATTAGGGTAAAACATAAATAGTACCAGGATTGAACCATCAACTATAACTAAACCAAACCAATGAAAGAAATAACAGACAGCAGTTAGAAAACTTAAAACTTGGAATCATCGAGGAATTCAGGAGCGCTTCCGACGCCCCTGAAAATATCTGATGAAACCACAAACCGAGTAAAGAACAACAATTTAAGGTATTTAACAGATCACCAAATGTATAAAATTTATCCCAGGATTTTATGTTGGCGTAGACAGCACACGCCCAAATTATTCCAGATTATGAAATTAATAACCGTCCTATTGATCGCTACGATCATGCAGACCAGTGCATCAACTCTTGCTCAAACCATTACCTACAAGCAAAATAATGTTTCATTGGAAGTTTTTTTTAAAGAAATCAGAAAACAGACCGGCTATAGCGTATTCTGGTCTTCGGATGCTATAAAAAGCAGGAAATTGGATGTTGACTTTAAAAATGCTCCCTTAACTGATGCCATGGAGAAATGTCTCCAGGGCCAGGGGCTCACCTATACCATTGCAGATCAAACAATCGTTATCAGGGAAAAAGAGAAATCTTTCCTTGATCAGCTCATAACAAGAATCAGGGCTATCGAAGTAAGCGGACGTGTTCTGGATGAAAGCGGGCACCCGCTTGTAGGGGCTACAGTAAGTGTATTGAAGGTGGAGGGAACTCCGCCACCGCTTGATGGCAAAACTGTAACAGATTTTTCGCTGATTTATAAGGGAAGAAATGCAGCAGCGCTTACAGATAGTAACGGATCTTTTTTATTGAAAAATGTAGATGAAAATTCAGTCATCATCATTTCCTATACCGGATATAAGCTTTATCAGGTTAAGGCTGCCAAAAATCTGGGGAACATAAAGATGGTTATGGAGGCAGGTAGCCTACAGGAAGTAAATGTGATGGTAAATACAGGATATCTTTCTATTGCCCGTGAAAGAAGTGCAGGCTCGATAGCCAAGCCTGATATGCAGGTGCTGAAAAACCGCTCCGGTTCAATGAATATTATACAGCGGCTGGATGGACTTGTTCCCGGCCTAACAATAAATAACGCGCCGAATTCTACCGGAAGTAGCATTCTTGTAAGGGGGCTCACCTCCATTAACGGCTCAAAGAATCCATTATATGTGGTGGATGGTATTCCCGTAGACGACATTAGCTCGGTAAATCCAAATGATGTTGAAGATATAACTGTTCTTAAAGATGCTACTGCTGCATCAATCTGGGGAGCAAGAGCAGCAAACGGCGTAATTGTTATCCTAACTAAAAAAGGTAAGAACAGTGAAAAAATAAAGCTCGACTATGATGCTTTCATCAATTTTCAGGGCAAACCGGATTTAAATTACCTGCCTGTTTTAACCAGCGGCCAGTTTATTCAGGCAGCCAGAGAAATTTTCGATCCGGTAATCAATACCTGGGCGACGGTTTCCAGGGCCAATTCCGGTAATGCGGTAATAGCGCCCCATGAGCTGATTATGTACAACCAGTCAAGAGGGATTATTACAAAAGAACAGGCCGACATGCAGCTTGGTGCTTTGGCAGATTACAATAACCTGCGGGAAATCAAAAACCTCTGGTACCGTAATGCAAGCCTGATGAACCATACATTTTCACTGTCGGGTGGTGGCAATAAATATAGTTTTTATGGCTCTGCAGCCTATACAGATACCAGGAACAATACACCTTATAACAGGAATGAAAATTATGGACTTAATTTGCGGCAGGACTATAAATTTAGTGACCGTTTACAGCTTTACCTGATTACAGATTTAAGAAATAACATCACCAGCTCAAAACAACCAAATAGCGCCCGCCCGGATGCACGTTTCCTGCCTTATGTCCCTTTCACGAATACAGATGGTACAAATGCTTCCATGCCCTGGCTGTACCGTACGGATGAACTCAGGAATACCTATGAAAATCAAAGTCTGGTTAGCCTGAATTATAATCCGCTTGATGATTTAGATTATGGAAATAATAAAGGTAATCTGCTGTACGGCAGGCTTACCTCTGGTTTAACGATGAAATTGCTTAGCGGACTTCGCTACGAAGGTGTATTTGGTATTTCTAAAACCCTGGATAAAACTTCCACATTATTAGATGAAAAAAGCTTTGCGGTAAGGAATGAACTGGTTGCCTTTACTGTTGCCCCAAAAACTGCAGGCGCATTACCCTCGTATTACCTGCCTTCAAGCGGTGGCAAGCATACGGTGAACAATAATCAGCAGCAGAACTGGACGCTAAGGAATCAATTGGTGTATGATCGTGAATGGCTTAATGGTAAGCACCAGTTAACTTTATTGGCGGGACAGGAAGCACAGGAGCTTTTTAGCAACACAAATGCTTCCGTTGTCCGTGGATATAACTCGCAGCTGTTAAGTTATGGCGCAATTGATTACAACCTGCTTTCAAAATTAACAACTTTAAATAACGGAGCTCCTGCGGCTGGTAGCGGGGTGGTATATTATGGTGTTCCGGTTTTTCCCAATAGCAGTAGTTACAGTATTTTACCACCAGATCAGTATAGTGAAAGCGAGCTCACTACCCGTTTTACCTCATACTATGCAAACGGGGGTATACCTATAACAAAAAGTATACGGTAAATGGAAGCTGGCGTTTGGATAAGTCGAATTTATTTGGCAAAGATAAATCTGCCCAGAGCAAACCGGTGTGGAGTGCAGGGGTAAGCTGGGCTGTTGGAAAGGAATCATTTATGGAGAACATTGGCTGGTTGGATAAATTGGTGCTCCGTACTACCTATGGCCTTGCGGGTAACTCACCCGATCCCGGGTCTGCAGCTTCGTTTGATGTGCTGAGTAAAATTAGCAGTCTGTTTTTTCAGAATACAAATGGGGTGGCCATTAGTACACCAGGTAATAAAAAGTTAAGCTGGGAAACAACCAAAACAACCAATTTGGGGATCGATTTTGCTGTACTGAAAAACCGCATTAACGGTTCAATAGACCTGTACAATAAAAATACAGAAAACCTGATCGGATTTACGCCTGTTAACCCCTTTACCGGTTATGCAAATATCACCGGGAATTTAGGCAGTATGAACAACAAGGGAGTGGAATTGAGCCTGACAACCCTGAATATACAGCAGGAAGATTTTAGCTGGACCACCTTATTCAATTTTGCATATAACAAGAACAAGATCACCAAACTCAATACACTTAAAACCTTAAATGGAATTTCATCTCCCTTATCACTTGCAGATGATTTTATTAGTCAGCCATATCTGGAAGGCTATTCGGCATTCTCTATTTTTGCTTATCAGTTTGCTGGTCTTGATAAGCTGGGAGATCCCCAGATCAGATTAAAAGATGGTACAGTTACCAAAACCCCCGGGTCAGCAAAAATTGAGGACCTAAAATATATGGGTACCTACCAACCTGTTTGGAGCGGAGGGTTCAGCAATGTATTCCAGTATAAATCAGTTTCATTAAGCTTGAATACAATCTACAACCTGGGTAATGTGATGCGCCGCGATGTAAACTCTGTTTATACCAATACACGCCTGGTGCCTGGTGTGGGGTCCTTAACCTCAGGAAACATCAACAGCGAGTTTGCAGACAGGTGGAAGAATCCGGGAGATGAACTGCTAACCAATATTCCATCCTATGTGAATGCAGGGGCAACCAGCACAGGACGCAGAAATGTTAGTTACTATACCGTGTCGGATATTAATGTGCTGGATGCCTCATATATTAAATTAAGGGATGTAACACTTGCCTTTAGCCTTCCGAAATCTTTATTGTTCAGATTAAAGGTGGCTGAGCTTACTTTCAGGGCACAGGTTTCGAATATTCTTTTGTGGACGGCCAATAAGTCGGGTATAGATCCCGAATTTCAAAATGCATTGGGTGGGCAGGTTGCAGGTGGGGCCAGGACTATGCCATTTAACCAGCATACCATGACCCTGGGGGCCCATTTAACGCTTTAATCTTTTAAACGTAAAGAAAATGAAGAATTTAATTACAAAATATATCCTGCTCAGCTGTTTGGCACTTGTTGCGCTAAATTCCTGTAAGCAGGATTTTCTGGATGTGGAACCAAAAGGTAAGCTGATCGCTCAGAAAACAGATGATTATGACCTGATGTTCAACAACAATACTTTGGTTGTTCCCGGGCCGAGTACCGATGGTCAGATTGCACTTGGTGATGAAGTGACCATAATTGACCCGCATTACGCATTGGCAAGTTTAAGGGAGCTCAGGCTGTTCCGCTACGAAGATGTCGTTTATGAAGCCAGCGAGGATGCAGTTGAAATGTCTGCGCTGATGAAGCAGCTCTATACTTACAACAAGATTGCTGCCGAAGTAATGGATTCCAAAGGCGGTAGCTTGCAGCAGAGAACAGCTTTAAAGGCAGAAGCCCAATTAAACAGGGCATGGATATACTTTATGCTCAACAACTATTACGGCAAGCCATATAATGCCTCTACAGCATCTTCCGACCTTAGTTTTCCTATAATTACAGCAGCTGATGTAACAGCCACCAGTTTTAATAGGGCAACCGTGCAGGAGGTATACGATTTTATTATTGGCGATCTTCAGGCGGCGATTGCAGGACTGCCTGTGAGTCCCTTGGGTAGGACCAGAGGAGCCAAGGCAGCGGCAGAAGGTATGCTTGGCAAAGTTTATGTCTTTATGGGGAAATATGCGCAGGGACTTGTGCAGTTTAATAATGCCCTGGATCATTTGCCGGCAAATTATAGCGTGCGTTTATATGATTATAACATCACAATGGCCAATAATGGTTCCTGGGGCTACAATTCCGCAACCAGTCCATTGTCGTTTGTTAGTGGTACACCAAATCTTCCTGATCATGAAGAGAATTTACTGGCAAGGCAGATCACCAACAGTTATTCTTTTATCTCTCCCGTTTTCCTGTTAAATCAACAATCGGCCTCACTTTATGGGCCTACAGACCTTAGGTTGAGATTTTTTACACGCAGGGTACTGGGATCGGCTACAGAGTTTTCGGTTGCAGGCGTGCTCAGGAAAAACGGGCCCGTGGCAGCGCAGATTGGTTTAACCATGCCCGATATATACCTTTTAAGGGCGGAGTGTAAAGCCAGAACCAATGATGTTCCAGGCGCTAAAGCCGATTTGGAGTTATTACGTAAGAACAGGATGCCGGCTAGTGCAGCGGCAGTAGAGATAAGCGATCCTACTGAAATGATCAGGTTTATTATCCAGGAGCGTACACGTGAATTTGCCTTGCAGGGCTATCGTTGGTTTGATATGCGCAGGCTATCCACAGACCCTATCTTCTCGGGCACAACCTATAGTCACAACTATGTTAAATCAAGCGGTGAAATCAATACCTATGTGCTGCGGCCTGAGCGGTTTGTTTTCAGGTTCCCTGAAAAGGTAATGACCGCAAATCCAGGTATGCAAAATAACCCTTAAGCAGTAATTAAAATATAAAACTTATTAAAAAAATCATGAAAAAAATATCAATGCTGATCGCAGGACTTTGTCTGATGGGGATCAAGGTTAATGCACAGAATAGCTTTTCGATCAACGGAAAATTTTCAGCACTTAAAGAAGAAAAAAAAGTTTTTCTCGATTATAGAATCGGTAATAAAAGGATTGTAGACTCTGCGGTAACAGAAAAAGGCATGTTTAGTTTTAAAGGATCAGCAGAGGCGGTTCCTGTTAAAGCTACCATTTCGCTTAAAGCCATAAAAGCAGACCCTGCAATAAGCTATATAGAAAAAATACTCAGGAGAGATGAACAAGACTTTTTTCTGGAAAAGGGTGTTTTTAATGTTTCAGGAACTTCTTCTGCAAACAAAGCACTGATTAGTGGGGGCAAAACCCAGGGCGAATACTTACTGCTGCGCACTTCGTTAAAACCCGAAATGGAAAAATCTGAGCCACTCCGTGAGGAAATGATCCCAATTCTGGTAAAAACACAGGGCAAGGGGATGGACACGATCAGGCGTTTAAAAGAGCTACAGAAGTTAATGCAGCCCTTATCGACTAAAAGCAATGAAAAAGAAGAAGCCTTTATCCGCCAGCATCCGGATTCTTATGTAAGTTTTAGTCTTGTGAAAGATAGGGGTGGGATTATTGAGCCCGGTACATTTGAACCGCTGTTTAACAGCTTAAGCGCCACCCTCAAAAACTCTGGGGAGGGTAAAATGCTGGCTGCAAAACTGGATGTTGTGAAAAAAACTGCTATCGGTATCACTGCAAAAGATTTTAGTCAGCCAGGCTTGGATGGGAAAATGGTTTCATTAAGTTCCTTCAGGGGAAAATTTGTACTGCTCGATTTCTGGGCGAGCTGGTGCGGCCCCTGCAGGGCTGAGAATCCAAACGTTTTAAAAGCCTATAACCAGTTTAAGGATAAGAATTTCGATATCCTGGCGGTGTCACTCGATGATAAAAAGGAGAATTGGCTAAAGGCGGTTAAAGATGATGGTATGCCATGGACACAGGTTAGCGACTTGCAGGGATGGAAAAACCAGGCAGCAGGATTTTATGCGATAACGGCTATTCCACAAAACTTTTTGATAGATCCCAATGGGGTAATCGTTGCCAAAAACTTAAGGGGAGAGGCGCTTGTAAAAACTTTGAATAAGTTTTTGTCTGCTGCAAAACCTGAAGGGGCTAATTGAGTTCGGGCTTAGCATAGATAGCTACTGAAGGTCATATCATGATTTCATATGATGGTATGACCTTTTTTAGGGCTGGTTTGATCCCGCCTTTAACCGGGACCTTTAAAATACAATTATGGGGCATCTAACAATTGATTTCAGGCTCGGGAAGGCCCAATTGGATATTCGGCCTTAAACTCGGTTATTATGACAAGGTTGACAGGCTAAATAGCTATTGCAATATGCGTTTAGTATTTGTTTACTTTTGTTTACATTATTCATATATTTGAATAGCCGGATAGCTGCCGGTTTTACCTTTGAAGTATATGAATACCAGATTGCAAAACTTAACCCATCTGATGAATTATCTTAAAAACGTTTATTCAAAAAAACAGCATGACAATTTGTTGGTGCTGAAGTGCTATAAAAGAAATGGCGGGTATATAACAAGTAAATTTTAGGTGGTATTACAACCTTACAGGTTCATATATACCCATGTTTGATGCAATAAAAAAACCGAATATAAAATAATACCATTTACGCTTACCAAAATGAAAAAGACAATTGTTTTATCCCTATCCATACTTTTAGCGGTAGGAACTTTATTTGCACAAAAGGCTAATCAGCCGGCAAATATGATCATTATATCCATCGATGGATTGCGATGGCATGAAGTATTTCAGGGTGCAGAACAGCAACTCATCACAAATAGAAAATATAATTCGCAGGATTCCAGTGAGCTTGCCCGGAAATACTGGTCTAATAATCAGCCCGATAGGAGAGCTAAATTGATGCCCTTTGTGTGGAATACAATAGCGAAACAAGGTCAGCTCTATGGTAACCGCGAGGCCGGAAGTTTGGTTAATGTTAAAAATACTTATTGGTTTTCTTATCCGGGCCGAAGCGAGAATTTAACAGGTTACGCCGATCCTAAGGTAAATTCGAACGACTATCCCGATAATCCAAATAAAAATGTACTGGAGTTTATTGATCAGCAAAAAGGTTATAAAGGTAAAGTTGTTGCATTTGCCTCATGGGATGCGGTGGCCAGAATCATTAACCGCAACAGAAACGGGTTGATGGTAAATAACCCTTTCGAAGATGTGACAGGAAATAAGCTTACCGAAGCTCAAAAACTCGCGAACGAAATCCAGCACTACGAGCCACAGTTGTGGGGCAGTGGTGAGCGTTGGGATGCAAGTACTTATGCTTTGGCAAAATCCTACATCATGGCTAAGCATCCTAAAGTCGTTTATCTCGATCTGGCCGATACAGATGATCATGCCCACGAGGGTAAATATGACTTTTATCTGGACGCTGCCCATAATATTGATGCGATGATTGGACGTTTATGGACTTACCTGCAGAACGATCCATTCTATAAAGGTAATACCACGCTGATCGTTATGCCAGATCATGGCCGTGGTGAAGGGAAGCAATGGACCAGTCATGGTTCAGGTACCCCGCATTCCAACGATACCTGGCTGATGGCTTTGGGGCCTAAAATAAAACCAATGGGTGAGATGAAGAATAACGGACAAATTTACCAGAATCAATACGCAAAAACGATTGCTGGATTATTGGGTTTCAACTTCACATCTGTTAACCCGATAGGAGAAGTGATTGAATCTGTTGTAAAATAATATGGTAATAAGAACAGTTTTATTGCTGGCCATGATTATTAGCTGGCAGAATTTGGCAAATGCCCAAAAGCCGGTATTTTACCTGAATTTTGATGATCACAACGTAAAGGAAATCATTATACCTAAGGATAGTGCCTATTATGGGGTCGATCTGCAGCAGTCCAAGTATGAAAGGGGGCTAAGTGGCATGGCCCTGGATTTATCAGCAAATGCGGTTTTAAGAAGGCCTGTGAGATTAATCAAAGGAACCCTGCCCGAATTTAATGTGCGAACTTCATTCTCGGTACAGGTGTGGGTAAAAACCTTGCCAAATGCAAAAATGGGTACTCCGGTAATCGGGAATAAAAATGCAGGAGATTTTGCAACTGCGGGCTGGCAGGTTTACACGCAGGAAAATGGTGCATGGGGACTAATTTTAAATGATGGTAAATCAAGCTATGATTACAAACCCACCACAGAAAGGCAACGCATAAATGATGGCCGATGGCACCAAATTCTTTTTAGCGTTAACCGCGAGAAACAGGAGGTATGGATTTATTTAGATGGAAAAAATGTTGCGATATACTATACGCCTGGTATTAAAGGTTTTGAAACCAGTAATGCAACCGTTATCGGTGGTACCGATGAAAAATGGGAGTATGGATCCAACGGACAATGGTTTGCTTTTAACGGGTATATAGATGAGGTAAAGGTTTGGAATGTTGCTTTAAGTGCAGATCAGGCACAGGGGTTATTCAGTGAATTCTTTTCAAATGAGGTGGTTAAAGCAGAACCTTATAACCCGGTACATTTGAAAGTATTATCCTGGAACGTATGGCATGGAGGGCATCGGTATGGGGAAGCAGTAGGCCTGCAGCGGTTAATCGAAACGATAAAGTCTACGCATGCAGATGTTATAGGCCTGATTGAAACTTATGGCTCAGGAGCTGTTATTGCCGATTCGCTAGGTTATTATTTTTATTTGATCAGTTCCAACCTTTCCATCATGAGCCGTTATCCGATCAGCGAAACAATCAAAGCGTTTCATCCGTCAAATTTTGGTGGGGTAAAGCTAAAATTAAGCGCTAACAAAGAGCTCGTCTATTTTAATACCTGGTTAAATTATCTGCCTGATGTTGATGCCAGTATCAGAGAGCAGCATAAAAATCCACAGCAATTAATACAGGATGAAGGTGCTACCAGGCATGCCGAAATTAAAGAGATCCTGAGCAAGATTGACCCTTATCTTAAAAATACAGACCATTTGCCGGTAATTATGGGTGGCGATTTTAATATGGGCTCGCATTTGGATTGGACGGAGGCAACAAAAGCAATCCACTTTGACCGTATTGTAGAATGGCCCGAAAGCCGGGAAATGATCAAAGCAGGGTTTTTAGATAGCTATAGGGAATTACATAAAAACCCGTTACTTGATCCCGGTTTAACCTGGGGTGTAAGGGCGGCTACAACAACAGACAAGTATGGGGTCAGAGATCGGATTGATTTTATCTATTATAAAGGAAAAGACCTTAATGCAATTGAATCGCGGGTAATTGATTATCATCCGGTCATGTTTCCATCAGATCATGCCGCTGTGGTGACGCTCTTCCGGTTAAAATAAAGGAGATGATTACACTTAACATGACAAACGAAAAGTACAAGGTTTTGCAAAACCTGGATGAGAAACAGAGCTATCCTTCAAAGCTATTACCAACGGTTTGGGCCAGTGAACAAATAAGGATTGATGGTATCCTGATATCGAAAAAACTTAAAATATCTCATAAAAGGATTAAATCATAAAAGACAAGCTTACCGCTACCTTATCCAACCATTATCCGGTCAGGGCAAGGCTCGCGGTAAGTTAACAATCTGTATTAATTTGGAATATGAAGAATCAAAATAGAAGAAACTTTATTCAGAAACTAACATTGGCTGCTTTGGCAATTGGCCCTGTTTATCGGTTAGGTGCCACTCCGGTTTCAGAAAGGGGCGAGCGCGAAACCTTTAAGCCGAAAATCAGGTTTGGAATGATTACTGACCTGCATCATGATATCATGCATGATGGCCTGGACCGTTTATCGGCTTTTATTAAGGAAATGGATAAAGAGCAGCCCGATTTTATTATACAGGGAGGCGATTTTTGCTTTCCAAAAAAAGAGAACATGCCATTAATGGATATTTGGAACCAGTTTAAAGGCCCTAAGTACCATGTGATCGGCAACCACGATACCGATGGGGGCTATACCCGGGAGCAGGTAGTTGAATTTTGGAATGCCAAAGCAAAATACTACGCTTTTGATATGAACGGTTTTCATTTTATCGTACTGGATGGAAATGAACATAATCTTAGCGCTGAGCGGCCAAAGGGTTACGCACGGTATATTTCACCTGTACAACTAGAATGGCTTAGAAAAGACCTCGATGGAACTGATTTGCCTACGGTTATATGCTGTCATCAGGGATTGGATAATGATGCAGGTGGATTGGAAAACGGCACACAGCTGAGGTATACCCTTGAGGAAGCCAATAAAAAAGCAGGCAGGCAAAAGGTAATCCTGGTGATCAGTGGCCATCACCATCAGGATTATTACAACTACATCAATAACATTCATTATGTACAGATTAACAGTGCATCCTATCAATGGCTGGGAGATAAGTATAAGGAGAGCCGTTATACAGAGGAGGTAGATAAAGCACATCCAAATATTAAATATACTGTGCCCTACAAAGATCCGATATGGGCGATGATTGAAATTGATCAAAAAGGCAGGATTGTAATCAAGGGTAAAAAGACTGTTTTTGTTGGTTCATCACCCGAACAATTAGGCGTAAATACAGACGATTACATCTATCCCATTGTGCCGTATATTTCGGACAGAAAGCTTGGTTGATCAGGTCTTATTTATAGGGTGACTAAATGAAAAGGATTAATATTGGATTTTATCAGGACAAATCTTATTTTAGTGTGATATGAAAAACGCTCTGCTAACCCTATTTCTGGGGATGTGCATCCATACGGCCGTCTCCGCACAACAATATGCTATCAACGCCCAGATCACTGGATTCAAAAACGGTACCAAATTTTATTTGAATGATGTAAACCTTGATATCAATATTGACAGTGCCGAAATTAAAAATGATCATTTAAGTTTTAAGGGAAAACTAGGCGCTGAGCCACAGTCTTTATGGGTAACAACCGTTGTCGGACAAAATTATTATTACTTCACTTTATTGATAGGGAATGAAAAAATCGATGTGAAAGGGGATATTGGTGATTTTCCGTTTGACCTGAAAATTACTGGCTCGAAAACCCAGGATGTGCACAATAAAATGATCGGACTAACCAAAGAAGGTTACAAGGAACGCAATAAATTGGTTGCAGCGTATCAGTTGCTTTCCGGTGACAGTGCGAAATCGAAAGGTAAAGCGATATGGAAGAGGATTGCAAAAATAGATAGCGTAGACAAATTTCAAAGAATGAATTTCGTAAGGCATAACCTAAACAGTTACGAAGGACTTGATGCGCTGTTTTACCTTAAAAACGACTTTCCAAAAGATACCATTGGTAAGTTTTATGATGCGCTGAACCCGGCTTTCAAAAATACTGGTTATGCAAAACGCATTAAAACTTTTTTGGCGGTTGGGAATATTTTAGAAACAGGTGATTCTTTTTGGGACTTTAGCGCTTTTGACAAAGATGGTAAGAAGCATCTCCTATCTGAGCATAAAGGGAAATATATATTACTGGATTTTTCAACGGCTTATTGTGGTCCTTGCATCGAGTCAGTACCGGAATTGAAGAAAATCTCGAAAGCATACAGCAAAGAGCTTTCTATCGTTTCATTTTCAGGTGATGCCGGTAAAGAAAGCTGGTTAAAGGGCATAAATAGAGACCAGCCGCAATGGTTGAGCCTTTGGGATGGGAAAGGGTTTTATGGAGAAACGATCATCAAGTACGGCATTACTGGTTATCCAACATTTCTACTTATTGATCCAAAAGGAAAAATTGTATCCAAATGGTCAGGATACTATAATGGTGCAGTACTTAAGGAAGTGCAGACCCAGCTTGCGAAAAGACAATAATCTTATTAATGGGACGGTATATCACTTTCCCTTTTTGCGTTTAGCGTAAAGGAGGATCGTGGGTGGGATCCGACACCAAAGCTTTCAGGTTCATTTGTGCAAGGGGCTGTAAACGAAAAGTTAGTCTATATCGGTATAGGCACTTATGTAGGGCAAATTGGTGCTGCTTTTGTCAGGCACCTTGTGGTGCTGGTTTCCTTAGCCGAACCTTCCTTTATGGACACTTTCTTTTTGCCATCCGGCTTCGCCGTAGTTATCTGTAAAATATACTTTAACCTGCGCCATACCAATAGAAGTAAAATAAATAAGGCAGGTAGCGTCTTGTTTGTCACGGGTAAGAAACCAGTTAGCATCGCCACGGGCCATTCCCCATGATGAAACCCGGTGCACGCATAAATCTGCCTGCGAACGGTCTGTTACCAGCGCTACCCTGATCTGGGCTTCTCCCATGGTTGGAGTCTGAAATATTCTAGCCATTTGTTGAATACTGTTTTTTATAAGGAGGAGGCAGTGTTTTTAGTGGAAGGCTTACTCGTCGACCTTTCGCTATGCATCAATGCGTAAATATAGGATATCCTGAAACCAAAACAATTGCTTTGCCCTGGATTTTATCGGTTAGCATACTACTCAATAATTAATTTAGCTTAATTCGCTGAAATGATAATTGAAAAGTTAAATTAAATGAATAACCAATTGATGGCGCCTGCGTTCATAGAATAGATTTGATTGAAGAACACCCTGGGCGTACATCCGGTAATTGCACGGAATTCTTTATTGAGGTGTGAAGAATCAAAAAAGTCCATTTTATTCGAAAGTTCATTAAAGCTGTGTTTTGGATCTAAACCAAAATGTTCGCGGATGGCCTGCCTGAAACGGATCATTTTCCGCATTTCAGTTGGGTTTTTCCCAATATGGATTTCGAAATGTTTATAAAGCGTTTTCCTGCTTATGTTATATTTTGTAGCAATATCTCTGATAGAATAATGCTGGTCTGCGTTTAACATATCTTCAATTACTTCCTGAAGAAAAGGATGGTTAAAACCAACATATTTTTCCAGCAAATACTCCTCTAATCGGAGGATCTTTTCCTCAGGACATTTTATAGCAGTAATTGCCGTCATTTTCTCATTGAAATCGTTGTAAGGGTTAAAATAGGCAAATTGATTAGCGGTATAGGTATTAAGGTCTTTGCTTAAAAAAGCATTTAACCCTAATGGTTTGAAACTGATGGTAATCTCGTTGATGTAACCTGGGATATTAATTTCAATGGGACTATTATAACTGCAGATCAAGGTGGAAAGCACAGAAATTCTACGGTTCCTAAAAACAGAGAGCTTACCTTTTTCGAAAATAAATCTTGGGTTGCGGTTGATCGAGACTATTGAATTAACTTGTGGAAAAGTATAGTAACGAACATTTTTGGAACGATCTCCCTTATTGAGGAGATAAAAGTATTCGATGTGGTTCTGCAATAAGGTAGATTGTGGTTTGAAAAATAGCAATTCCATTAAACCAATTTAAAAATAAAAACATTAAAAATAAATCTCGCTCTGGTTTTCGCGATGTGCTCAAAAGGGAATTTATGTGCCGCTATCATTAAAATAGTTTTTCTATTGTTATTTTATGATCAGTATCGTCTGTTTGATATATTGGAGCTTGATGTAAAAATGGTGTTCATTTCTGAAACGGTGGACTTCAATATTTTTGATCCGGCCTGAATTCTGGCAAAAGGTAATATGGTCGCCTACCCGGAGCGATTGCAGCTCAGCAAGGGTACTTGATCTTTGTATTTTCATGCTTGTTATAAGTTGTTCCAATAAGGGAAACCTAAATGGAAGATTTCCAGACGAGAGCGTCATTACCAGGGAACATGATTGACCATTTAAGGACAATCGTTATTTTACTTATTCAAGGGATGTTGATTGAATGGAGGGGACGTTCATTATTTTTACTAAATATTGTTGGTTTAAAATAGCTCAGGTTGCAAAAATACCGAATTATAACTTTTTACTTTTGTAATTTGGTTACCCTGAATGAGCCAGCTTTTGCCGGTAAAACATTGTGCTTTAGTGAGTAGCTATTTTGAGAGAGATGTTGGTGGAAGTTAAGCTTTTGATAGCATGCCCTTTCAGGTGGAGAGCCTGGGTAAGCAGTATCCTCATTCCTGAAAAGCGAAGCCTGATGTGGTCTTTTTTCGCACTAGCTGATAGCTGAATAGCTAATGTTCAAACAGGTTAAATACCTCCTGTTTATAAAGGTTTCCAATCGGTATTAAAGCTCCCTGTTGCATTTCCAGATAGCCATTGTCGGTTCTGTTATATGCAACAATGAAGCGCTTGTTTACAAGGTAAGACCTGTGAACCCTAACGAACTCAATGTAAGGACTGAGGATATCTTCAATTGTTTTCAGATGCTTAGAGAACATGATGCTTTCCTTGTGCTGCAGATGCAAAACAGTGTAACTTCCTTCAGCAGACAGGTAAACGATATCACGGATAGATACCAGTTCAATTTTGTTTTTATTGGGGATGGCAATTTGTTTTCTTTCATAGGCATTATCACCATGAATACTTACCTTATTACCAGCAGTTTTAGTTTGTTGTACCCTTGAAATGGTTTCGATCAGCGCGAGGTGGTTTACCGGTTTCAAAAGGTAGTTTACGGCTGCATACTTAAATGCTTTAAGTGCAAATTCCTCATAAGCTGTCACAAATACAACAGCAGCGCGGTAGGACAGCAGCTCGTCTAAAATATCGAAACCGGTATGATTACCCAGGTTTATATCCATAAAAATAAGATCTACCTGTTGGTGCTGTAAGGCCGCAACAGCCTTTGAATAACTTTCGGCCATGCCTGCAATTTCTACATCGGGACAGAATTTTCTGAGCAAGCCTGCAAGGGTAATCCTGGGCATCAGTTCATCGTCAACAATAAAGGCTTTTAGCATCATAATATCATGGTTGAGTGGTTAATAGTGGCAATTCGATAGTTACAGTAGCACCTGCGGTATCGCTGTTCGACAGGATGTGTAAACTACCTGCCTGATGTTTTAAACAGATTAGTTCAAGACGTTCTTTAATAATTTCGAGTGCATGGTTCGCCAGAAAGAAAGGTTCACCTTTTTTGAATCCGCTTCCGTTGTCTATAACAGAAACCCGTATTTTATCCCCCTGGGGTACTGCAACAATACGTATGTGGCCATTTAATCCGTTTTCATTTTTTACTCCATGTTCTACTGCATTTTCAACAATTGGTTGCAATATTAAAGTAGGGATGTATAGCTGTGAGATTACCAGGCGATCATCAAGCTCAAATGAATAGGTAAAACCATTGTCAAATCGTTGCTGCTGGATAAAAAGGTAATGCTTTAGGAAATTAATTTCTCTTTCTATAGTAATATAACTTTCCCTGCTCTGCTGTAAAAAACCACGCATTAGTTTAGCATAGTTATCAAGATATTTGAGCCCGCCAATATCATCACCATTAATGAAATAGGATTGTAAAGGAGTAAGTACATTAAAAATAAAGTGTGGTTTTAACTGGGCAAACAAATTCTTGTTTTCCAGTTCGTTCATCCTTAACTGATCATTCATTTTTTTTCTGGCCTTCTGTAACTGCACTTTATACCATCTGAATGCAAAAAAGCCGATTAAAACCACCATCAGTAGCCAGAAGAGTAAATTAACCCAAACCAGTTGGTACCATAAAGGGTGAATGATAACCGTATGCGATACATTGGTTTCTAGTGGTGAATAGTTTCCTCTTGCTTTTATCGTTACTACGTATTTGCCCGGCTCGAGGTTGTTTAGTGTAATAACCCTGCCTGTTACCGTTTGCCAATTACCAATGGCATCTCCTTTAACATTGATTTGGTAACTGATATGCTTGGTTTCACTCGAATAGTCAAGAACCTCTGCCGACAGGGTGATGGAGAGATGTTTTGAATAGTGGGTTTCTGAGCTTGTTTTTGAAGGATCGAAGCCAGTGAGGGAGCATGTTAGGTAAATTTTTGGCCTGACGGTACTTTTCAAGTCAGTAACCAACCGCTTTGGTATATAATAAACACCATTATTGGTCGCTAAAGCAAGTGTATCCGTTTCGGGCAAAAAATCATTGATTGAAAAAGCGTATTTTCTTGCATCAATCTCATTAACTGCTTTCCAGTCTTTGATGTTAAGTATAACCAGCCCCGAGCCTGCCTTTAGGTAGCAATACTGCTTATCTGCTTTTATGTCGTAACAGCTCTGCCCGAGTATTTGTTTGTAGCTTCCCAGTTCTCCCTTAGCGCTAAGCTGAACAACAAAAGCGCCTTCCTGGGTGCATACAATCAGGGCATTATTAATTATCCTCAGTTTGTTAATGCGAATTGATGAGAAAAGATGCTCCTTTACATTATTGCGATATATGCCATCGTTTGTCCCATAAAAGCATACCGCATCATTAAATGGTGAAATGGAGAGTGTATTTATTCCCTTGTAGCGGTTATCGGTGCTGATCTTCCCATTGCTATTGATAATGAAGCAGGCAGTTTTGGTGGTAAAATAGTATTTGTTGTTAAATACTGTACCATCTTTAAAAGGAGTATGACTACTAATCGCCAGTGGCATAATTTTGCCAGGTATCGTTACCCCTTCGCCTGTATAACAGTTTTGGCTGCCAAAAAAGAACCAATGGCTGGCAGTTTTGTAAATATCCCTGATTTCATTCAAGGATTGCTGACTGGAGAGTTTGAGCGCTATTACTTTTTCCTTTGATAAAATGCTTACGCTGTCCCGCTTATGGCCAAGCGCGGTAAGTCCACCATTAAGTTTACTAATTCCAGAAATGTAGCCCTCAGCCAAACGATCACCAGTTGGTTGAAGATGTCTTGTAGCGAGATCGGCAGGGGTAAACAAGTAAATGCCTTTGCCAAGTGTACCCACCCAAAGATTACCCTGATAGTCACTAACAAGGCTTGTAACTGGTGCCCGCGTCAGTATTTTTGAGTATGACAGGCGCTGTTTATTAGCCTTAGCGAAGAAGTTTTGTACAAGCAATAACTCCTGCTGCTCTACAAAACCTAAATATAAGTCATTACCGATCCTCACATAAGAACTCATGTTACCGGTAATTTTTGCCTGGTTGCCATCAAATAACAATGTAGCTGGCGCATTTTCGTTTTTCCGGAATATTTTATTGCCCAGTATTAAATCATCGCCCGTGATTTGTATAGCATAGGGTTTCTTTTTAAATAAGGCAGACAAGCTATCTGTAGAAACACCGTTAATTGCATTAGAAATTTTCCATTGGGCTAAAAGACTCGAGATAAATGACGATTTGTCTTTTAACCATTGCCGCTTTGGATTAGCAATATTGGTTTGCGAAAAGGTGCTGTTTATCCGGTATAGGGATAGGGTGTCTTTTTTTTGCCAGGCCAGTATCACCGGGCTTTTGATAGAAAGGTTTACAGGCTCGTTAAGAACAGTGGCGAAGTGGTGCGTTTTAAAATTGAACAGCCTGCTGTTACCCGAGTAGCCAAATAGCCACAGCAAACTATCACCTCCTTTATAAATCTGAATAAATTCATTGTCTGTTTGCGCTGCGGTATACTTTTTAAATGTATTTCCATCATAACGCACCAGTCCACTTTCTGTTGTCATCCAGAGATAACCATATCCATCTGTTACCATTTTGTAAACGATATTGGATGGCAGGCTGGAATTGATATTGGTGAAATTCCGGTAAAGCGGCTGGCTGTACTTTATTTGCTGTGCTAAGGCATTGCCCCCCAAAAGGATAACTGTTAGCAGGAGTATTACTGCAGTTCGGATCGAATTAAAAGGGACAAAAATCTTCATCTGTAAATCACATCATTTCGGCTATGAATCTGGCTTCTGATATCCTGCAACGGCTACTTGTTTGTTCATCAGCAATGACTAAGGTAGAGGTAATCGATTGATTATCTACTATGGCCAAAGCAAAATTTTTCTTGTCAAATTAATGCCCGGTTTTATCAAAAAAAATACCCCGTTCATCAATCAGCAGGTTACTACATGGCTTCAAAAAACTTTATTTGTAGCAATTACTAAGTACTTATATGATGAAAACGGTGATGCTTTGGCTTTCTGGAATGTGCCTGTTATCCTGCAATATCCTCAGGAAAGGAAACTCCATTAGCTTGAACCACTATACTGTACGGGATTATGTGAAAGTTGGCAAAATAATGGACACGGTTAAAACACCTTACGTTATTGATGTAAGAAGCAAAAATGGCAAGCGTATCGTTTTTATCGGTTGTGTGCATGATGCTGTCAGCACTCACCCCCAGTTCAGTATCATAGGAAAGTATTTTGCGGAGCTGAAACCAGAACTGGTTTTTAATGAGGGCGGACAGATCCCTGACAACACCCATTACACAACCATTAATGAAGCCATACAGAAAGATGGCGAAACCGGACTGCTAAAATACTATGCCGACAAAAGCGCTATTAAAATGCTAAACGGAGATATGGACGCAAGGACTGAATTTGAATTAACCCTAAAAAAACAACCCAAAGAAGATCTGTATCTCTATTATGTGATAGAGCGCATAGCTATTCCATATCATTACGGCGCTTATCTGCACGAAAATTTCGACAGCGTATTTAACCGCATCATAGCAAAATATTTTATTAAGAATGGATTTCCATTATTGCCAGCAGAAGTGGAACTAAGCTATTTTAAAAAACTGTATAAAAGAAAGACCGGAAAAGTATTTGATGTGACAAATTTTGATTTAGAGGCTTTTGATTATATCAATGACCATTGTAAATACTGCGCGGTTGGCAGGGTGTCTAAAATGACCAGAGACAGTGTGTTACTATCCAAAATAGATGCCGCATTGAATCAATACGACAGGGTGTTAATCACCTTTGGTCATGGCCATGCGCTGGCGGTTGAACCGGCACTGAAAGAAATTGTAAACAGGGAACGTAGGCCAAATAGAAATTAAAAACAATCCTTAAGAAATCATGAAAATCACCAGACAGTTAATTTCCTTAATCCTGCTTACGCTTATGGCTTTCCATGCCACTGCCCAAAAAAGACTTAAGCCAGATAGAGAAGCTTATCATTGGTTTTCTTTTAAGTGGTACAGCGATTCCGTAAGTGGAAAGTACTTTGATAAGCTGGCTGTATTGTTGCCAGTTAAAATCGATACAATCAAGGCAAATTTTGTTGCCCAGTTTGACCTCGGGGCAAATGAGACCGTTTTGTACGGTAATGATCTGAAAAATTATTTCCCAAGCCAGCAATACCTGTACAGCCTGTTAGATACGAGCCATAAGGCAACCTCTGATGGCGGTCTTGTTAGTTATCCTTCAAAAAAAATAACCCTGCATATTGGCTCTTACCAGACAAAAGATTTTTTTGTTTTTGATAAATACGGAGATGGAATTCCAAAGGATTCTTTGTACACGCCTTCTCTAAAGCATATTGGGACAATTGGTGCCAGTTTTACAAAAAACAAAGTACTGGTGATGGATTTTCCCAATAAGAGAATGTGCTTACTGGATAGTATAACCAGGTATTGGGCGTCTAAAGCTTCGTTTGTTGATTGCAGGTTGAAGAATGGCCGGATACAATTGCCATTTACGATTAACGGACAGCAACACTGGATGATGTTCGATACCGGAGCAAGTGTATTTCCGCTGAGTACAGATAAAACATTTTGGGAAACGATTGTCGATGCAGAGGCACAACCAGATACATTAAAGGTAAATTCCTGGGGAGAGAAGGTACCCTATTATGGCGCTGTCATCAAATCTGATATTTATCTGGGGAAATATAAACTTCCAAAGCAAAAAGCCTGGTATAATGAAAACAAAAGGCTACTTGATTTTAATAAAGGAGAAGGAATTACCGGAACAACAGGAAACGCTTATTTCTTTAATCATGTAATCATTATTGATTTCAAAAACAAACGGTTCGGAGTGGTAAAATAAAAATAAATTAAACATGACAACGATCAACATAACAAGGAGAAAGCAGCCGATAGGCTTTATAAATAAACTGACCGTTTCCACTAAGGAGGGGCAGTCTGCATCTTTAGAAGCAGGAGAAACCATTACGTTAAAAACAAATAGTCCAGTCGCTGAAATATATGTAAAACGCTTTTGGCGTGTTCAGGCTATAAAAGTAGACATTGCCGACAATAGCCCTTCAGGTATTGTCGATCTCGAATTGTTTTATGATTTGCCACTGGCAACCATGTATCTGATGTTGGCAATTTCCGTTATGCTGGTATATACCGCTTTGTCTGGTTTTTCATCCAAAAGGTATATCTCCATAAGCTTACTCTTAATACTTATTGCCTTGGTAGCTAAAACAAGGCAGGCTTCAATAAGGGTTAAACAATTACAAAGGTAATGGATGACGTTTTTAAAATATAGCACGCTTTGCCATTCTAAATTATGAGTAAAACAAATCAGCCTGCCGCACAAGAGGATAATAAATTTCAGTTAGAAAGAATAGCATTGTTTAGTGATGCCGTATTTGCCATTGCCATTACCCTTTTGATTATCGAAATAAGGATACCTGAGCTCCATTCAGATCGGCTAACGGATAGTGAACTTTTACAGCAACTGTTGCCTGTTACCACCAAGCTCATTGGTTTTCTGATCAGCTTCTTTGTAATAGGCTTGTATTGGTTTTCCCATCACCGTATGTTCGGCTATGTTATCCGCACTAATCATCGGCTATTGTGGAATAACCTCCTGTTCCTGCTTCCGATTGTAATAATGCCTTTCAGTACCTCTTTTCTTAGCGAATATTATTTTAACAGTAATCTCCGGATTCCGTTGGCGGTTTATACCGCAACGATTTCCCTGTCGGGATATTTCAGTTTTCGGCTATGGAAAATTATAGGTAACCCGGTAAATCATTTAAGTGAGCATTTACCCAAAGAAAAGTTGAGCTATAATATCACCAGGTCGCTAACAATTCCAATCGTTTTCATCTGCGCGCTACTCTTTTCTCTTGTTAACATTAAAATCTCTTATTTCATTCTGCCCCTGGCACCACTTGTTACCGGGTTGATCAAAGCCTGGTACGCAAAAAAGTATCCGGCAATGAAAGACGCCATGGAATAAAGATCAATAAAAGCCATAATTAAACATTATTTACCCTGGTTATTTTAAAATGAGAATACGATTATTTGCTGTGGCGTTACTTTTAAGTAGTATCAGCACCTGTGCACAAAAAACGGTTACTATTGAAGGTGCGCTGGATAAAGCTGTTAATTCAGAACCAGTACTGGTTTACAAGCCGGTGGATGGAAGGTTTAATGTATTCTTTACGGATACAGCAGCAGAGCGGACGATCCGGAACGGAAAATTTAAACTGGAGATCAATCTTTCCCAGAGTGGGTTTATCCGGTTACAGAGTAAAAGCCTGCCAAAACTCTATTTCTTTGCTGAGCCCGGTGAAAACATACAGATCAATTATCAAAAAAACAAAGATGGAGTTCTGGAACTGCAATTTTACGGGAAAAATGCTGGAGGGAATAACTTAATAGCCAGTAAGCAGTTATTGAATAACAGTAAAACGGATGAAGCGTTATTCCAGGCAACGCTTTCGAAAAGCAGCAAACTGAATGAAGTGGTTAATGGAATTGATGAAATTATAAAGGAACATACTACTCTTATACAACGCTGCTATCAGAATAAAACGATATCGGCAGTATGTTTAGCTGCACTGGTTGCTGAAACAGAGCAAAAAGCAATGGCCTGGATTGAAGGGATTCTCCTTGGCTATTTTCACAGAAATGAAAATATAATTAAAGAGATAAAGTTATCTGAAAGCGATTGCCAGGAGTTGATCAATATCCTTTACAAAAAATATGACCCCTTTAACCATCGTTATTTTAATACCACTACTGCCTTTGACAATGCGCATTCCAAGAGTGAGCTGATAAGATTAGGTATTGTTAAGGGGCATATGCCGCATGAAAATGCCTGGGGAGCTTACGATAAAGATTTTGAGCAAATCATCAACGAACTATCGGTTATCAATTTTGCACCAGACGAAGTACAATCAAATTTCATTGGCAATGCGCTGCTTATTGCTTCAGTATTTAAGCCGATGGACGAGATTACTTATGCCCGCATTTTACAAAAGTACATTCGCCGCTTTCCTGGTAGTGCCTACATAGCACTCCTCTCTGAAAGTTTTATCAGTGCCTACATGGCTAAAAATCAGGTGTCGCAGGCAATCCTGCAAAATAATGAACTGTTAAGCTTTAAGACCGCTGAAAATAAGTTGACAGTAAACCCGGCAAATGGTTTAGATACGATTACTCGGTTCCAGTCCATTATCAAAAATTGTTTTAAAGGAACACCTGTGTTTGTAGATTTTTGGGCATCCTGGTGTTCCCCTTGTTTAGCCGAATTCAGGTATGAACCCCAGTTGCATGAATTTTTAGCTGCAAATAATATCAAGATGCTATACATTTCTTTAGACAACACTGGTTTCAGAGAAAACTGGAAAAAGCTATTATCGAATTATAAACTGGATGGCTATCATTATCTGGCCAATCAACAGGTTAAAGCCAATGCCGAAAAAATGTTTCAGGGCATTCCCCGGTATATGCTGTTTGATAAAGATGGCAACCTCGTTGAAGCGAATGCACTAAGACCAAGTAGCGCACAAGACTTGTACAAACAGATTAAGGATAGGTTAAAATAGGAGAAGACAATACCGGAGGATCAATTTTGCAACAAATTGAACAGTTTCATTAACAAGCCAGGTAATGTTAATATACGAGTGCATGTCAAGTCTGATTCCGGGCATAGCCTTCTCCACCAATTGGACTTTATCATTTTCGAAAACTGTTTTACCGAATGCAAAAGCATCACCGATTTCCGCTAATTCGTAACTGGGATAGGGTACACAAAGGCTTTTTAAGCCATCAAAAACTTCCACGTGGTCGTTTTGATTTTTCGGGTTGCAAAAAAATACAACATTTCTTTTTGGACGATTTTTAATATTTCCAGTTTGCAAATTATCTAACAAATAGCCCAATAAATGTTGTTTTAGATTGGACTGTTTCAAACTGTTAACACAATTGTTGTTTTCTCCCTCTGGAATGTGTTACAGCGTTTGTCCCAATTCAATGTGGCGCGCATAAACGCTATCCAAAATCTTTTCTTCCATTGTTAAAGGCATTTAGCAAAAGATAGCCAGTTGCTGGTATATTGCCAGTATTAGCTAAAAACCGTACAGCTCAAGTTCACCAATCGCCAGTTTGCTTTTTTCAGGCTGAACATCCAATACCTTAATTTTTAAGTACCTGCTATCTTTACCTTCGTAAAATACAGGTTTATAATCCTGTCCCGAAACCTTTCTCTCCTTTATCAGATCAATCCAATGTATACCATCAGCAGATCCTGCCAGTGAATAAGTATACCAGTCGCTGTCTTTTCCCCAAATTAGGCGGCTGCCTCTTAAATTCACAGGTTTTCCCAAATCTATTTTTAAGGTAATGGGAAGCGATTCTCTTGAAACTGTTAAAATGCTTCTTGGATCACCATCAATCAATTTTTCCAGTCTGGAAGTAACTGTGCTTTCCGAAGAACTAAGCATGTCTGGTGTTAGTTTTATCATTGGAGGGAGTTCATCCGGTTTAGCAATTCTACCAATCGTATCGGTTATCTCAGCTTCATTTTTCCATTTTGGATGCTCGCCATCCCGCGCATAAATTCCTTTAAATGGAATGGTTGTAATCTTTGTGTTTGCCGATTTAATTCCCGGAGAGGAAGCGGTAATCAGGATGTCGCCGGCAGTTTCAAGCGTACGGATAATGCCATATCCTATTCCGCCTTCACTTTGTTGGCTGGAAATGTTTAACCTTGCCGAATTGGCACCAATCAAAGTTCCCTTCCCTGAAACCTTTAAGTTAAGCTGATAAGATTGCAGCTGGCTAGTATTGGTGATAACTGTCCCGTTTTTGTCGCATATTTTGATATATACCGGAACCATATCTGAGCCATCCGCTACAGGTTTAATTCCGCTTTCGGCAATTTCAATTTCCAGGTGATCGGGCTTTTCAGGAGTCCTGACTAGATGTGAACAAACTACTTTGCCATTTAATATCCCTTCGGCCCTTAATGTACCTGCCTGGTAGGAACCTGTTTTAAACTCAAAATAGGGGCTACCACCTTTGCCTGAAATAAATGGTGCGGTTTTGGCGTTTTGTTCCCTTGATATTTCTTTTAACAATACATTGTTGCGCAACAACCTTACTTTGTCGCAATTAGAAAAAACAATAAGATTTGAATCAATTTCAGGCTGGTTGTTATAACTGGCAATGAATACCATTGGCCCATAAGCTGGGTTTCGGGCATTTTGCATGGCCATTAGCTGATAGTAGCCAAACTTTTCATAGCGGTCAATGTCCACTACACCACTAAAAGCAGTAACGGGATCCGATCCCCTGGTGTAATCATTAAAGCTCCACAAAAAATATCCGCCAATGCGTGCATTGGCATCTAACCTGGCATGGTCCCAATAACCACCTTCTTCTTCGAGCATTGTTCCGTTCAATGCGTTTTGCCTCAATTTGCACTGAGCAATCAATCCTTTTGCAGTGTATATACGTGATGCTCTTAGTCCGTTTTCCTTTTTGGGGTCAGCAATCCAGGTATCACCCCACTCACGGGTAAGTGAGGGCATAGAAGGCATTGGATCTGTCGCATCTTCGTTAATCACTTTATAGCTAACATCGTAATATTTTCTCCCTTTGGCGAAGAAATCATCCGCAGTAAACATTTGTTTGCCGGGTATTTCTTCATGAGCAATGCGAACCACCTCTTTCGCCCAGAAATCAGGTGTTGGCGATTCGTTAAGTGAGGTTTCCCATAAAAATACTGAGGGGCGGTTTCGGTCGCGACGGATCATTTCACGCACCTGCTGATAGCTTCTTTGGATAAACACTGTATCCTTATTAAAGAATTGCCAGCCTGGCTCACATTCAATTACCAATAAGCCCAGCTTATCACAGGCATCCAGAAACCGGGGCGATTGTGGATAGTGAGATGCCCGGACCGAATTAAAACCACCTTTTTTAATTTGCAGGGCATCCCGCCATTGCATAGAAGCAGAAGCTGCATCGCCGATATTTTGATAGCTCTGGTGACGGTTGGCCCCGCGCAGGTACAACTTTTCACCATTCAGATAAAAACCGTCTGCTTTTCCGGCAGGCGAGCTAAAAGAAATGGTTCTGATTCCAATGGGGCTAACCAGCAGATCTACTAATGTTTTACCGCAATACACTTTAGAAACAAGTTGATATAGGTAAGGATGATCGGGATGCCATAATTTAGGTTTTAACACCACCATCTTTTGCAGGTATTCCTGATCAGTATATGCTGAAAGTAAAGTTGAAGAGCTTGCAAAAGCTATTTTTTGTCCGTTTTTATCCTCTAAGGTTGTTACAACAGCAAGTTTAGCCGCTGTTTTACTTTGATTTAAAACATGCGTTTTGATACTAATGGTAGCCTTTTGCTTATTTACCTCTGGGAAGGTGATAAATAAGCCACCCCGGCTATTTGCTGTGCTTCCAGGGGATCTGATATATGTATTTTATTGCTTATCTGTAGGCTTACATCCCTGTAAATCCCACCATAGTAAAGAAAATCCATTTTATCCTGCATTTTTCCTGGCGGCGTAAATGGATCATCCACATTCGATACCCTAACCGCAAGTAGGTTATTGTCGTTAAATTTTACCTTATCGCTGATATCTACAATAAAACCCAGGTAACCGCCGTAATGCACTTTAAGCTTTTCTCCATTTAAATATATTTCGCAATTTTTCTGTACACCATCGAAATTCAATGTAATGCGTTTTCCCGAATTGGCCTTGTCGATTTTAAAATAACGACGGTACCAACCAATACCGGTATAATTCTGATTTCCCCCATTGTGTTTTGGTTCAAGCCGCATGGTATGGGGAACACTTACGCCAGTCCAGTTGTTGTCGTTGTAACTTACAGCTTCAGCACCAGAGGCTTCGTCTCTAAAAAATGCCCATCTGGTATTTAAATTAAGGATAAGCCTTGGCGAAGGGTTAGCATCTTGCCCGTAACTGTAAGATATATTAAACAATGTTAACAGGAGGGCAAATAATCTGAAGTTTATTCTCATGCTGGAATCGTGGTTTACTTGATGATCTTTTAATATTGTGAAAGAGCTAGACTTTGGGAAATAAATATTTTGTTTACTGTGGTCATTGCCGGGCTTTTCGGCTGTGTTTTTATTGAGCACTTTCGCTCGCATCTATTTACTTGTTAATTGAAACATGCTATTGAAAATATATATCTTGCCCGCCATTAGTTGTATTTTTTTTTCTTTTCCTTTATATAAAAATGTACAGGTCTCATTTGCTCCTGCGTAGATGATGGCCGATTGTAGCTTTCCAGCAATCCATTGTAAATCTAGCTTGTGTCCGCCATGTATTCTCACTCCCGATAATTTTCCATCAGGAAGGTTACTTGAATAAGCTGGCAGTAGTTCAATGCGCCCAGGTTGGGAAAATACCAGCATGTCTGCTAAAAGCCGTTGCAGGCTCAGCGAAGAATCCAGGTTGTATATGGCATGGTTGGGGTTATGAGAGGTTGAAAGTCCTGTGTATACATAGTTGCGTTGAGCAAAGCGGTTGAGATTGGCCGCTACCTTTTCTTCATCGTGGAGCCTTGCAGCCATGAGCGCCAGATGAATAAGCCCGTGAGCGGATTCTGTATCTGATTTAAAGCGTTTAGCCAGTGCTACTTTTGCTCCTTGCAATAAGTACTTATCGGCATCGGCCTGCAGAAATTCTGTGCCGGGAAAAATAGGATACATATGCGAATTATGACGGTGGGCATATTCATCTGCATATTGAGCCGGAATCCACTCCGCTAATGCGCCATCTGCATTGATCCTGTAAGGCACAATGTTGTCTCGGTAATGTTTCCATTTGTCCATATCAGTCTTGTCAAGGTTGAACATACTGCCCATTTTTAACAGGTGATCAAAAACCTCCCGGGCAATTGCTGCATCAAAAGTAGCATCCTTACAAAGAGTAGTATTGCTGCCAGGGGTAGCATTTTCAGGGGAAATGCCTGGCGAAATATGATAAAATCCATCTTTTTCTTTTGTTAGATAATCTTCATAAAACGCAGCCATTTCCAAATAAAGTGGCAGTACACGTTTCTGTAAAAAGTTACGGTTCCCATATAGCATGCCATGTTCGTAAAACGGCATCAGATTCCAGCCGGCACCACCTGGCCAGTACATCCATGGAAAACCGTCGCCAAAATGATTCAGATAACCTTTTTCAGGGTCACTGTAATGTGGAACTAAAAATCCACGGCAGCCCAGGTAGTTACGGGCATTAAGCCTCCAGGCAGGTAGCAGGCGTTCTACATAGCCAAAATAAGATTCTGCGCACTCTTCCAGATCACCTGTAGAAATTGCCGATATGGCTAAATTAACATTGGAATCCATAACGAAGCCCCCAATCCATGCCGGATTCCAGCTACCTCCCCATATTCCTTGTAAGGGCGGGGGATATTTTCCTGATGAAGAAATCAGTAGGTACCTGCCCATCGCATGCATTTGTTCCAGAAAGAGTGGGGTAATGCCTTTCGTGTGTGCATCAGCCAGCATTTTTTCTGTGGAGGTACTTAACCATTGTGCACCCGCACCTAAATCAAGTACTACCCGTCTAAACATTTCGCCATGCAGTTTGGCGTGCGGCATTAATAGCTCCTGGTAATTCGGAGACAATGCAGAAAGCTCATTGCGCACCGGAATTTCCTGAGAAGTTGAGCCATACTCCAGAGGAGTAATACGCATCACAATTAAAATCTGGCTGGCATTTTTGATTTGCAGGTGATTATCCACAACACTCATTTCACCGCCGGTGATAGTTACGCGGGCAAGTCCATCATAACCGCCCGTGTCCTGACTATAACTGGCATGGTATTTTAACCATCCTGGTTCGGCGCTGCTGCTAACGCTGCTAAATACGTTATTCAGATCCAGTCCAGCTACTTCACCTTTACGTCCTGGAGTTTCATTAAGCCCAAGAGAGATATTGAGCTTTTTTCCCTTCAAACCGATAATACGGATCACGTTTACATCGTTTGCCCGTGAAGAGAAAACACTTTGTTCAACGGCGCCATTTTTGTCTTCCCAGTGGCTTTTTGCTTCACCGGTTTCCATGTTTAGTTCACGTCGGTAAGCTGCAATAGGCCCTGTGCTTTCAGTCTTTACATTAAGGTCGAAGGCAGGATGCGGAGATATCGACCAGGCTTGTGGCGCACCCATAGCTGTTAACTGTCGTCTTGCCTCGTCAGTACTTAAGCTTGCAGCGAGGTCAAACTTACCCAAGTCAGCAAGTGTTCTTACCCGCGGCAATAAGCCTGATATGTTGGCAACTGCAACCTTGTGGCGGTCCCAGGCCCTGATGAAAAGTTCTTCATGTACACAAATTATCCTTTCTTCCCCAGGATTCCCGGTAAGCATGGTGCCATGTTTGCCGTTACCGGTTACAAAAGCATCCTGCCAGGCCAGCGCAGGTTTTGCAGACCAGGCAGTCCATTTTTTACCGGGGACTTTAGTTTGTGAAAACAATGTTTGAGCACATAATGTTGCTACCAACAGTAACATTGGTTTTAGGTGATATAAGTTTTTGTTCATTTGGGATACACTCATTAAAGCTCAGTTAGTATGGATTAATTTAGTTCTCTGGTATTGTAAGCAGCTACACCTAAAATTTAGCTGCAACACTAGTTTTTATTGTCATTGTGTGGATATGCGGGATTCGCTCCCTTAAAATGGAACCAGTTAAAATCGGCATAACCTCCAATACCTTCCTTGCCTTCGCTGAAATTGAATAGCGCAAAACGATTGGCAGTCCAGGCCAGGCCTAAGTCCATTTGTAAAGTATTGCCCAGAGGCATAAATTTCTTTCCATCGTTACTATAAGAAAAAGTGGCCTTAAAACCAGTATGTGTGGCATTGGCCTTTATCCATATTTTGTTTGGAGTAAAGTGCACAATACTATCAATTACTTTACCATTGTTTACCATAATAAGATCCTTGCTGCTAGCGGTTTTGCGTACCGCTATATAGGCATAGGGTGATTGGAAAATCCCAAATCCTGCTATGTTGCCGGTTTTGAGTCCTTTCAAATCGATCTCTACTGTGCCTTCAGAGGCAGGTCCCTGTACGCGCTGAGTGAGTGTGTTGCGGGCCATAGTCAGGTCTTTTGCATAGCCTGCACGCAGGCGCATGTTACCTTTTCTTTCTTTTAGCGACCATCTGGCATCATCAGGGTTGTGGTTCCATTGCCATTGCAGGCTAAGTTTTGTGGCAGAAAATTCGTCTGAAGTTGCGGGTACTTTTACAGGAAAGGTTTTAGCTACATTCGGTTTCTGGTAAACCACTACACCTTTTGCGTTTCCGTTTTTGCCTAGCATTGGCCAGCCGTCTTTCCATGCTACAGGTACAAGATTGGGTACCCTGCCAATTGCACCCCGATCCTGCATAATGATAAACCACCAACTGCCGTCTTTAAGCTGAACCATTCCGCCCTGGTGCAATCCGTTGTTGGGATAAGAAGATTCATCCTGTACAATTGTTTTTGTTTCATAGGGGCCATAAATATTTTTACTGCGCAAACATACCTGCCATCCTTCTGTGCCACCAGCAGGGCAGGTGAGGTAGTAATAGCCATTGATTTTGTACATATGTGAGCCCTCCATATTATAAGCCTTACCTGGGGCCGAAGAGCCTTTTGGGGTAGGGATACTTTTATCCCAAATGAGTTTGTTTTCTCCTTTTACCGAGCGCACGTCAGAAGCAAGTTCGGTTACATATAACTTACCCTGGCCATGTATAACATATACTTTCCCATCATCGTCAAAAAATAAACCCGGATCATACAAATATTCGGGGAAAATGGTACGCTTCCATGGACCTCTAATATCTTTGGCAATGTTGATCGAAAAGTTTCCTTTTTCCTTTTCCCATTTCGGAGTACAGAAACCGACATAAAACAAACCATTGTGATGTTTGATCGTGGCTGCCCACGAACCTCTCAGGTACATTTCGCCACCTTTTAAATCATAGCGGGGATCCTCGTTATACCGGTCTATAACATAGCTGGCCATTTCCCAGTTTACCAGGTCTTTTGATTTCAATACCGGACATCCCGGCACATAATGCATGCTGGTAGATACGAAATAAAATTCATCGCCTACTCTGGTGATATCCGGATCAGGCCAGTCACCCCACAGGATAGGGTTTTTAAAGGTGCCATTACCATTATCAGCAGTCCATACCTGATTGGTAGCGGATTGAGCCAATAACTGCAGGTAAGTGCAGAAAATAAGGAGCGGTAAAATAAAAGATATTTTCTTCATGATAGTTAATTTAAGGACGGAAAATAATGGCACTTATAAAAGTAACTCGTGGTAATTTAGGTATCAAAATAAAGGGGTAATAATTTACCCCTCTATCATTTGTTTAAACATTAAAATATCATTGAAATTAACCCAGCTAGTATCCTGGGTTCTGTTTCAAAGCATGGTTAATGTCAATTTCTTTTTGCGGTATAGGCCATAAGTAATTTTTACTGTCGAATGTCCGGTTTCCGGCAACAAAATTAGAGTTAGGAGTAAGGGTTAAAGCGCCGTTAGCGGCATTAACTGCTCCTTTTAAGCTGCCTTTTACATCCCCGCTTAATGCCTGTGTGCCAATTTTCCAGCGCTGTATGTCGTACCAGCGAAGACCTTCGCCGGCCAGCTCTGCTCTTCTCTCGCGGCGAATAAGTGTGCGCAGCGAAGCCTGATCCGGATATAAGGTAGCAGTTACCGCTGGCATATTTACCGTAGGGCGTTGCCTAACCTGGTTAATTGCGTTGTACACCGAAGCGTCTATTTGGCCCGCTTCTATTTTTGCCTCGGCATAGCCAAGCAAAACCTCTGCATATCTGATCACAATAATACTTCCTCCGGTATTCCAAACATCGGTGCCATAGGCGGTATTATTATAATCGTCTATATTGGCCAGGTATTTCTTAAAATTATACCCGGTTGGTGAGGCATTGTTATTTCCAACTAAATCACTTGAATTGGCACTTAGCGGATCAAAGTAAGCGCCCATGTAAGAGAGGCCAGGGTGGATAACTGTTGCATCTAAACGCGGATCCCTATTGGTGTAGGGTTGGAGGACATTATAGCTGCCATCTTGCTGAATGGTTTGTCCGTTTTTGGTTTCATAAGCGTCTACCAATGATTGTGTTGGCGCCATTGAACTCCATCCTCCATAAGAATTTGGAAGCGCAGCACCCAGAACCCATTCCGCATTATCGTTCTGCAAATACTGTACATCTAAAATCACCTCCTGGTTATTGGAGTTTTGTGGACGAAATATTCCCTCATAATCAGGAAACAAGCTATAGTTAAATGGCCCCGTCATGAGCTGCTGGCTTGTAGCGATACAGTCTGTGTATTTGGCGTTAAATAATTCTACCCTCGCTTTTAAAGCAAGTGCCGCTCCGCGGGTAATACGGCCTATATCGCTTCCTGAATAGCTAACAGGCAATGATGGCGCAATGCTGCTTAGTTCCTGAAGTACAAAATCCACAATCTGCGTTTTCGGGCTACGGGTGATGGCATTGGCCTCATCTGCGGTAAGGTTATGCAGAGTAAGAGGCACATCTCCGTATACCTGGCTTAAAACAGCGTATTTATAGGCCCGTAAAAACCTGGCTTCACTTTTCATTCTTGTTTTAAGTGTATTATCAAGCGAGGAAGCAGGCACTTTATCCACGTTATCTAAAAACCAGTTACATCTTTGTATTGTGGTATAAGAATATTTGTTCACTCCCGGATCCGAAGGGGTTGCCAGTCCTGAAGCAAAGGTTTCATAACCTTCCCATGGAAACTGGTCAATGCCATTGTCTGACATGCAATCATCGTATATCACGTTATCTCCTATTTCCCAACCACTGTAACATCCGGTTAGTGCGGCATTGGCATCCGCTTTTGATGACCATAAGGTTAGGTTACTGTATTTATCTAGTGGTTTGGTGTCGAGTATATCTTTTTTGCAGCTGCTGAGTACGGCTGTGGCAAGAAGTATATAAATTAATTTCTTTTTCATCTGTCTTTTTTTAAAATGTTACATTAAGCCCAAGTGTATTTACCAATACTTGAGGGTAATTGTTAATGCTTCCGGCTGATCCAAGTTCAGGGTCAATCCATTTGTAGAAACTGGTAAAAGTCAACAGGTTTTGGCCGCTGTAATAAACCTTAACATTGTTCAATCCCAATTTATTTACAATATTTTTTGGAAGGCTGTAGGCGAACGTCAGGTTTTTTAGGCGTAAATAGGAAGCATCTTTAACCCAGAAAGAAGAAGGTGTGCTGGTTGGATCATTTTGTTTATAACTGTACCATAACCTTGGGAAACTGGCATCGGTATTCGTTGGTGTCCATCTGTCTAAAAATACGCTCGTAGGTTTCTCCACATCCGGACCAACCCGCCCAATCAGGTTACCACCCATGGCTTTTACAGCTGCAGCACCCTGGAAGAATAAGGATAGTTCGAAGTTTTTCCAGCTAGAGGAGAAAGAAAGGCCATAACTGATTTTTGGATAATAATTACCCAGGTAAACTTTGTCCTGAGCATCTATTTTACCATCGTTATTTTGATCTTTATATTGGATATCGCCGGCAGCTACTTTGTTATTCAATACAGCTGTTCCGGTAACATCTGCCTGGGTTTTGTAAATTCCCAATGCCTCGTAACCATATAACGATTGGAACGGAGTACCTACATCATAAAAGGTATTATCATTAATTACTTTACCTCCGGTTAACTTGGTAACTTTATTGTCAATGAAAGAGAAATTACCATTAATGTTATAATTAAACTCTCCAACTTTGTCTTTATAGCCGGCGCTTACTTCAATACCTTTATTCACCATCTCACCATCAACATTTACATATGGCGGAACAAAAGAAGTTGTGCCACTGGTACCTAAAACAGCCCCTGCCTGGGTACGGAGCAATGGGTTTGAAGTTTTTCTTTCAAAATAATCTAACGAAACATCTAACTTATTGTTCATAAACGTGGCATCGATGCCAGCACCTACTGATTGCGTTTTTTCCCATTGCAATAATGGGTTTGCGCCGTCGCCCGGAGTTAGACCTGTTACCAGTGTTTGGTTAAATGAATAGGTTTGACCACCTGTAATAGATTCAAAATAAGCATAGTTATTGGCAATTTGCTGGTTGCCTAATTTACCCCACGAAGCGCGCAGTTTTAATGAATTAACTGCATTAAGTGCACTAGCAAAGAAGTCTTCTTTGGATATGATCCATCCTGCAGAAACGGCCGGGAATTTACCCCATCTGTGTCCTTGTGCAAAACGGGAAGATCCATCAAAACGGAAATTGGCTTCTAATAGGTACTTCTCGTTAAAATTATAGTTTAACCTGCCAAAAACTGATTTCAATCCCCAATCGTTGGCATAACCAGTGGTAGATTGGCCCAGGGCAGGTGCAGCATTAATTTGTGTTAATTCATTATTTAAGAAATTTTGGCGTTGTGCACTGAAATAGTTGTAAATAGAGTACTCCTGAGAGGCTCCAACTAAAACCTTGAAATTATGTTTACCAATGTTTTTTTCATAATCTGCTACGCCTTGTAAAAGGGTATAGGTGGTTCTATCGGTAGCATTAGTTAAATTATTTGGCCCTTCAAATTTAGTTGGTGTTAGCGGAGTTCCGGTAGCACCTCCTTTGTAATACTGAATATCAGATACATACTGTTGCTGTTGCCCCATGGCTAATCTGTAGCCGAAAGATGGTTTAAAATGTAACCCCTTTAACGGAGACCAATCTCCGGCTACGTTACCATTTACAGTATAGTTTTGCCATTTATTGAATGATGGAGAATCTAACCAGGCCAGTGGGCTACCGTCAGAAACATAACCTAAAGCCCCATTTTCCCATTTTGCAGGTACGGTATTCGAAATACGGTTGGCTGCACGGATAATTTGCCCAAAGCTGGTTGCATAGGTACTTACCGGCTCTGAAAATGGCGCGTATAGAAAGCCTAATTTTGCAGTCAAACCTAATTTGGGTGTTAATTGCGAGTTAACATTAAACAGGGCGTTGTATTTTTGGTACCTGGTTTCCTTTACATTTCCATTTTGATCAAAATAGCCTAAAGAAACCATATATTTTGATTTCTGATCACCGCCGCTAATATTCACATTATGGTTTTGCTGCCATCCCGTTTCTGAAAATATTAAAGACACCCAATCCGTGTTCGGGTGCGCTCCCGATTGATCTGTGCCATCTTTAAAGAGCTGGATATCGTTATCAGTCCATCGTAGAGAAGCTCCTTCGTTAGCCCTTGCTTCATTATACAATTGCGCCTGTTGCCAGGAAGGTAAAAAATCTGGTTGCTTCATAATTTGCTGAGGGCCGGCATACATGTCATATTTTAGCTGTATGCTGCCTTCCTTACCTTTTTTGGTGGTAATTAAAATTACACCATTAGATGCCCTTGCTCCATAAATGGCAGACGATGCTGCGTCTTTAAGTACCGAAATACTTTCGATATCGTTAGGGTTTACATCTCCCATCGCTCCCGGTACACCGTCAATGATAACAATCGGGGCTGCACTCGCACCTCCCGAACCCAATCCTGTTCCAATACCCCTGATCCTGATCGTTCCTGCATCTCTGCCGGGCTGCCCGGTACTGGTGGTAATACTTACCCCGGCAACCTTCCCTTGAATGGCGTTGGTAACGTTAGTAACCGGCCTGTTATCAAGGTCTTTCGATGAAATCGTACCTACAGCGCCCGTTAAATTAATCTTCTTTTGCTGGCCGTAACCTACAACAACTACATCTTCCAGTGAATTTACCGAAGCCTCCAGCGATATATTTACGGTTGTTTGATCATCTACTGTTATTTCTTTGGTCTTATAGCCAAGGGTAGAGAATACCAATACTTCCCCTTTTTCAGCTTTGATGCTAAAAGAACCGTCAGCGGCTGTAATGGTTCCTTTGCCGGTACCTTTTACCATTACCGATACGCCGGGAACCGGACCCGCATTATCCGAAACGATACCTTTTATGGTAATTGGATCGATAGCGTTAGTGATGCTGTTAACGCGTTGATCTTGTTTTTCATTCGTTTTAAAAATAATTACGCCCGATTCTCCCTCTTTATACTGAAACTGCGTTCCGTATAAAATAGAGTTTAAAACCTGTGGGAGCGGTTCATTTTTAAAAACCAGTTGTTTTGTCGAAATTTTGCGGAGTTCATTGTGGTTATAATTAAAAGGCATTTTTGAAACCTCGCTAAGCCGTCCGAACGCTTTTTCTAATGTTTCGCCATTAAAGCTAATGGATACCTTAACCGTGCGGATATCCTGGATCCTGTTAAGGGCCCAGGTGCCGAGCGAAACCGCCGATAACATAGCCACTATTCCTAGTTTGGCTATCCTCCGGGTTAGTCTTGTTTGTAATTTTTGATTCATATATTTATTGGTTTATTGTTGATGCGCTTAGTCGCAAGGTTTTCCGGTGATCAATACAGCATCCTTTTTAAGTGTGTAATGCACAGGTTGAATGGTTTTTAAAACCTGTAAAACATCTGTAAGGCTTTGCTTTTTAGTAAAACGGATGCTGTTTTCACAGTTGATAAATACTTTGGGGTCGTAAATTACCTTTACACCGAACCGGTTGGCTATCGCCAGCATAATCTCATTGAAATAAACTCCATCCAGATTAAAATCTCCATGTGTCCAGGCCATATTATTGGCCGATTTTACTTTTTTGGTGAAGGCCTTATGAGCATCTTTGTTAAATGTTAACTGCTCGTCGGGTTTAAGGATATTTAGCGTATTTTTCTCTGCTACCTGTACCCGTCCTCTGGTTACCGTTACGGTAATGTTGGGTAGCGATTTATAGGCTTTGATGTTAAAGGCCGTGCCCAGTACCCTCGTACTGATGCCCCCGCTATGAACAATAAATGGTTTGGATTTATCGTGCGTTACATCAAAGTAGGCTTCGCCTTCTTCCAGATAAATATCACGGGTGCTGGTAAACTTGGCAGGGTATCTGATGCTGGTAGCCGAATTAAGGGTCACTTTGCTCTGGTCAGGAAGGGAAATCTCTAAAACTTCTCCTTTCCCGGCTTTTACGGTGATGTATTTAGGTGTGTTTTGTGTGCTTCTGTAATAGCTATAGCCGATAAATAAAGTACACACCCCAATTAGTATAGCGGCAGCCTGATATCGAAGTCTCCATATCCTGGCGATCGGTTTTCTTTTGGGAGATTGTTGCCTGTCGATGCTTTGGCGTAACCGCTGATAGATTTCGTTTTTTATCTCCTCACGTTCCTGCTCATCGGTGATGGTAAGGGGATGTTCAGGTATATTAAATAGTTTGTAGAATTCTTCTTTCAAAGGAATATGTTTTTAAGTTGATAAGCTAAAGACGAATTGGTGTTAACAGAATACTAGTGTGGTGTTAAGTTTTTATTAAAATAAAATCACCGAGAGGTACTGGCTTATTTTTTGACGTAAGCGCTTAACTGCAGTAGTTAGTTGGTTTTTAACGGTTTGTGTAGAGATTGACAAGCGATTGGCAATTTCTTCCAGAGAAAGGTTTTCCTCACGGCTTAAACGGTAGATCTCTTTCATTTTTTCGGGAAGCAGATCTATCTGATGGTTTAAAAAGCTATTTAGCTCATTATAATATACCTGATCGTAAACAGTGTTTTGATGTGTAACCGTCTCACTGGCAATGTCTGTATTTTTGTTTAGCCGGTTTGCAGTTAGCCGCTGTTTGTCAATTATTTTGTTTTTTAGTGAAACAAATAAAAAGCCCGAAAACGATCTGTACACATTAAGCGAGGCGCGACTGTTCCATAACTGCAGAAAGAGGTCATGAACCAGGTCTTTCGCATCATCCTTGTCTTTGAGTTTTTTGTAGGCAATATCATATAGCATTTCCCAATACCTACAGTAAAGCTCATCAAATGCGGGCATACTGTCGCATTTTAGCAGTTCGATTAAAACAATGTCACTTTGTGATTTCATTATTTTAAGCAATGGTAATCGTAAAAGGAAATTAATTTGGTGTTCTTCTCACTTTTCATCTGATCACTTAAGCGATGGTATTTTTAAACACCTCAAATACTTTGTAAAATTCTGGTTTCATCGGGCTGGTTTTAAAAATGGTTGACTAAAGACGAATAAGTAGGTGTAAAGTACTAGAGCAGGATATCTTTTTTTTGTAAAAACAAAGCACAGCAGGGGAGAGCAGTAATTTGGAGATGTCTGTGGTTAAATAAAATACATGCCAGAGCACAAGCCAATGGATGAATTATTTCTTTGCAATCCACCAATATCGGCAGGTACTGTGTTTACTGCCGTCAAAAAAGCATCAGTAATAGTCAGGATTTGAGGAGTATTTAGGCGCAGCAGTTTCTATTTTAGGCCGAAAAATCATCCCTCATTCGCTCTTGGGTTAAATTAATAAAACTCATTCCTGTAAAATTTACAGAGATGGGCTTTTTGGCGAATATTGTATGCGTTTTAAATCAATTGGTGAAGAAAATAGCGACCTGGATCTGGTCCACCTGGTTAATCAGGGAAATAAAGCAGCATTTAATGAACTATACGAACGATACTGGGAAATCTCGTATGTTGTAGCTTGCAAGAGGTTGAATGATAAGGATCTGGCAAAAGATATTGTGCATGATGTTTTTTTTTTATATCTGGACTAAACGGGGAACTTTGCTGATCAATAAATCTTTTTCAGTTTATCTGTATGCCTGCCTGAAGCATAAGATTATAGATGAAGTTAGAAAACAAAACCACAGGGCGAAGCAGTCTGTTCTGTTAAGGGCTTCATTGTCCGAATCGGGTAACTCAACCATTGAACATGTTATTTCAAAGGATCTGGCTTGCCAAATTAAGCGCAAAGTAAATCTCCTTCCCGAAAAAATGAAAGCGGTTTATAGGCTCAGCAGAGAGGAAGAATTAACAGTTGAAGAGATTTCAACCAGATTATCGCTGTCTTCTCAAACAGTAAAAAATCAGATTAGCAGTGCGTTGAAGCGTTTGCGCATTTCGGTTTACTGCGATTAATTGCATATTTCAATAAAACTGGTCAATCCATTTCAGGCCAAGCAGTACGCGAATTTGATTGCCGGGCTACTGCCTGAGTTACCCCCGTTTCTTCTGAACAAAAACAGGCCCCGACCTCAAATTTCATTCCTCCAGGAAACACTCAAATCCTTATCGGCCGACCAAAGATTTAATATGATATGAGTCCGCTACGTAAACGATGTATTGTAACCTGCGATAGTATAAAAATAATATCCCAAGTAATTATAAAATTTATATGTTTGTACATACATAGTTAAGATTGCTGCGGATGTTAACTGTTTTTGTTGTATTATGCTAGTTAATGATGTCTTAATCTTGATTTATATATGTTTGTACATTTTGTGAAAATGTAAGGCTAAGGCTGTGTTGTAGATATGTTATTCCTTATCATGAGAGATGGCTTGGGGATAGCAGACCTTCTTATTCACCTATTTACCACTAAAAATTGTTAACAATCAAAACCAAATGAATAATGAAATTTAAGCTTATATTATTTTGCCTTTTCAATCTGCTCGGCGCAGCAGTGTTTGCGCAAGAAAAAAAAGCAATTGATTATGTAGATGTTTTTATGGGAACATCTAATTCGCGTTGGATGCTGGGTCCTTATGCCACAATGCCTTATGGAATGGTTCAGCTAGGCCCCGATAATCAGGGAGCCAATCAGGGATATAACTGGATGGCAGGTTATGAATATGCCATAAATAGTGTTGATGGTTTTAGTCACATCCATGCCTGGACCATGGCAGGTTTACGGCTGATGCCCACCACTGCAGATTTAAGCTATTCGGATGAGCCAACCGACTCACCTTATAAAGGTGCCGGTGCCGGATATCATTCCCGAATCCAGAAAGAAACAGAGAAAGCCTCTCCGGGGTATTATGCCGTATATCTGTACGATCACGATGTTAAAGCAGAAATGGCAGTTACTACCCGCTGCGGGCTTCAACGTTATACCTTTCCAGAGAAAAAGGAATCACGTATTTTGATCGATTTGCAGTTTCCTACCGAATATGATTTTAATGTAAAAGACGCTAAAATAACGAAGGTGACGGATACCGAAATTGAGGGCTATGCAGAATCAGGTTCGGGAGGTTTTAATGATTATAAATTATGTTTCGTACTTCAATTTGATAAACCTTTTCAAAGTTTTAATGCCTGGGTTGGAAAAAAACTAACCAGAAATTGCAAAGAGATTTCCGGAAAGGGAGATGTTGGCGCTTTCGTTACTTACAAGACCCAAAAAGGAGATCAGGTTCATGTACGTTCAGGTATTTCGTTGGTAAGTATTGAGCAGGCCCGCTTGAATTTAAAAACAGAAATGGAACCCTTTGGCTGGAATATCGAAGCGGTTAAACAAAATGCCGAAGCTACCTGGAACACGCTTTTGTCGACTATTAAAGTTGAAGGCGGCACAGAAACCGATAAGGCAAAGTTCTACACCAATTTATATCGCGTTTTTGCTGCTAAGCAAACCTGGAATGATGTAAATGGAAAGTACATAGATCCGGCCGAAAAGGTTCAAACCCTAAAGTATTGCAAAAATATATACGGCGGCGATGCCTTCTGGAATACGTTTTGGAATACGAACGGTGTGCTCAGTTTGATTGCTCCTGATATGATGGAAAACTGGGTGGGAACCCAATTGGAGTTGTATGAGCATACAGGCTGGACGGGTAAAGGACCAACTGGACTTGAATATTCTGGTATCATGGAGGGCTCGCACGAAATAGCTTTAATGGTTGCTGCTTATCAGAAAGGAATTGTAAAAGACAAAGTTATTGCTGAAAAGATTTACGAGGCTGCAAAGTTTATGATGATGAACGAAGGAGTTGCTATTTATGGAGGTGAAGCAGGAAATCCAAAACTGAAAGAATACATGAAATTTGGCTATGTTCCATATGAGATTGGTAAAACGAATAAAGCTTTGGATTATGCTTTTGACGATTATTGCGTAGCACAAATGGCAAAATCCTTAGGGAAAAAAGCTGATTATGACTATTTTATTAAACGTTCGCAAAACTACCGCAATGTTTTCAATACCGATTTAAAATTTGTAGTACCTAAAGATTCGAAGGCTAAATGGATACCCAACTATGATGAGTTTTCAAACAACTCTTTTGTAGAAGGAAACGGATGGGAATATTCATTTTATGTACCTCATGATGTAGATGGGCTAATTAATTTGATGGGGAAAGATTTATTCAATAAACGGTTAAACGATGGTTTTGAGAAATCGCAAGAATATAAATTTGCGGCTCATGCTTTAGATCGTACAACGGGTGAACGAAATGAGTTTTACATCAATCAAGGCAATGAGATAAACATGCAACCCGCTTTTTTGTTCAACTATTCAGCAAAACCCTGGCTAACTCAAAAATGGACGCGTAATATTATGGAAACATTTTACGGGGCAACGCCTTACCAGGCTTGGGAAGGCGATGAAGATGAAGGGCAAATGGGTGGATGGTTTGTAATGAGTTCAATGGGGTTATTCGAAATGCGTGGAGGTACCGAAACAAATCCTGAACTTGATCTTACCAGTCCTTTGTTCAATAAAATCACAATTCAATTAGATCCGAAGTTTTACAAAGGAAAAGAGTTTGTTATTGAAGCACACAATAATTCGAAAGAAAATATTTATATCCAATCTGCTACCTTAAATGGTAAAGCCTTAACCGGAACGAAAATTCATTTCAAAGACATTGTGAATGGTGGAAAATTGCACTTTGAAATGGGCCCGAAACCCAACAAAAACTGGGGCGTAGGAAAACAATAAATCTGAAACACGACCCCTCGTTGGTCGGGATTTGTTACCCAGATCGTATTTAGGTTGTTTCCTGCAGATTACACAGATTGGTGTTTCTTTAATTTTCAATTAGAAATTACGCTATCATCGGTGAGGATTTGTAATCCGTTCTATTTTTGATCACCTCACTAGCGTAAGTCTTAGCAGGCATGGCTGCGGGATGGTTGACTTGTGCTTTTAGAATTTATATAGATAAGTTTTATCTTAGGGGTTGCTTTTGGAGCACAAGTCAGGCCTGGGCTATGGCCGGAATTGGTAAGACTTGCGCCAGTAGAAGCAAGAAAAAGAACCTTTTAAGATATGAAGATTTTTAATATAGATACTGATACAATAAACACTCAATGGGTTACACCCAGGGTAGAGGACAAAGTTTTGGATTTGCTAACATTTGATTGTGAAACAAAATATGGAGATTTCGATAAAGTCGAGTGGTATATCTTAAATCCAAAGAAAAAGCGAAGTAATTTTTACATAGGCATGTCTGGGACATTGGTTTTCGATGAGGAAGTATTCGATAGTGAAATATTTCCACTATTTGAAATGGCGGGAGAAATATTGGAATTAAAAATGGAAAAAGGTAATGTTCTTTATGCGCTAAACGTTATGGAATGTATAGATGTATTAAACCCTAAAAAAACGATTTGGAATTATTATGAGGATGGAACCCAGGGGCAAATACGTAACCCTGTTTTTTATAGTGATGGCTACATGGAATCTTCAATCTTTAAAATTCCGGAAACTTCTCGTGCTGAGATTTTTACCTATTCTGGGATGAAAAATGAAGACGATGAATTTTATTCTTTGTATAAAAAGTTAGGTTTTACAGGATTGGTTTTCGAAGAAATACCTACAGGGTAAATAAATAAAAACATACCCCTCACTAGCGTAAGTCTTAGCGGGCATGCTGCGGGTTGGTTGACTTGTGCTTTTAGAATTTATATAGATAAGTTTTATCTTAGAGGTTGCATTTGGATCCCAAGTCAGCCCATGGTTTAGGCCAGGAGTGCTAATACTTGCGCCAGTAGGTGCTTCCTGCAGATTACACTGATAGATGTTTCCATTAACTTTAATAATTCCATCTTTGAAGGACTTATTTTTTGTATATTAGGTTAAACAAAAGGGATGATGACCCATTTTAGTCAATCTGATTAAAAATCCATAAAACATCACAGCACCCCACCTTTATTCCACATTTACTCCACGTTAAGGCCACCTTTTAGCCAGGTTTGCGCTATACCTGCTTAACCCTATGTTTAGTCCTGCTTTAGTTAAACATTGGTAAAAGCTTAGTGCAGTTGACTCCCGCCCATACCACCACAGGTTTAGCTAGCTTTCGGTTTGTGGGGTAAGGTTGGCCAGAGAAAAGGTTTAGAAACGATGGAGTAGATACCCACTTAAGCCCTGTATCCCGCTACTCGCTGGTCGGGATTTGTAATCTAATCGTATTTGGGTTAGTTCCCGCAGATTACACTGATTGCGCAGATTTAATTATTATCATTTCGTCATTGCGAACCGAAGGGTGGCTAGTGGGGTAGGGTGAAGCAATCTATTAAGGAGATGCTTCGCTGCACTCAGCATGACAGCTTTAAGACTAGCTCCAGTTTAGCACCTGCTAACAATTAACCAATAAAACGAAATCACCTCGATTCTAGCGGGTAGGCGAGGTCGCGTTTAACTTCGTTCACTACAAAGCTGCTATGCGATTTGAGCACATTTTCAAGTGTCATGAGGTCTCTGGTAATGAAACGGGTGTATTCCTGCATGTCTCTAACCACAATTTTAAGCAGAAAATCATAATCACCTGTGGTATGGTAGCATTCCAGTACCTGCGGAAATACAGCTACTTTTTCCTGGAAATTAGTAAGGGCATTGCTGCTATGGTCCCTAAGGGTAACGTGCGAATAAGAAACCATCAGCTCTTTAAACTTTTCGCGGTTAATGATGGTAATGTTACCAGCTATAAAACCACGTTCGCGCATGCGGTTAATCCGCTCGTAAATGGTGCTTGGCGATTTGTGAAGCTTATAAGCCAGTTCCTTATAGTTTAAATCACCTTGCGTTTGTAGCAGCGATAAAATCTCGTAATCCAGCTTATCTAAAATATCGTCGTGCATGGCGCAGGCTTTTTTAGCGATTTAATTTGCGGTAAATAATCAGGTAAATTGATATTGCCGATTGAGCTTCCGGCATTGCAAACATAATAAGTTTATTTTTAACTCCCAATTCCGGAAACATTATTTGGAATTTGGTTTAGTGCGCATACAGGCTCAAAATTATGTTTGGCTTTTACGGTCGCTTCTCGAATAATCTTCGAACTAAAATCAATCGCAAGGAATTCTGTCCAACTCTTTCCAATTTTGTGTGATCAAAAACTAAAATAAACAAGCCTGCAGTTGGCTCCTTACCACCTGTATGCAAATCCCGGTATTTCAAAAAAAGAAGATGAATAAAGAAACAATATTAGTGATCGGAGCCTGTGGGCAGATTGGAAAAGAGCTGGTGGTTGCCCTGAGAGTGAAAAACGGACATGATAACGTAATTGCAGCAGATATTCTTCCACAAGAAAATTTACCAGCTGAAACTGCACCTTATGTTAAACTGAACGTTTTAGATGCCCAGGCACTTGAAGCTTTAATCGTTGACCAAAAAATTACCCAGATCTACCACCTTGCAGCAGTGCTTTCGGCAAAAGGAGAAAGCAATCCAACCCTGGCCTGGGATCTTAACATGAATAGCCTGCTAAGTGTATTGGATCTTTCGGTAAAACATAAAGTAAATAAAGTATTCTGGCCAAGCAGTATCGCTATTTTCGGTCCAGATTCAGAGAAAATCAACTGCCCTCAGCAAGGTGTTACCGAGCCAACTACCGTATACGGAATTAGTAAGGCTGCAGGAGAGCATTGGTGTAAATACTATTTTGAAAAACACGGTCTGGATGTGCGCAGTTTACGTTACCCCGGACTGATTAGCTATACTGGTGCCCCGGGTGGTGGCACTACCGATTATGCAGTTGATATTTTTCACCACGCAGTGCAAGGCAAACCATATACCTGCTTTTTGAGCAAAGAAACGGCATTACCCATGATGTTTATGGAAGATGCAATTAACGCTACACTGCAGTTAATGGATGCTCCAGCAGAAAATGTTTACATCCGCACAGCTTATAACCTTGGTGCATTGAGCTTTACCCCACAAGAACTGGCTGCAGAAATTAAAAGCCATGTGCCTGATTTTGTGGTAAGTTATGCACCCGATTTCCGCCAGGCAATAGCCGACAGCTGGCCATCGAGCATTGATGACAGCGCTGCAAGAACGGATTGGGGCTGGAAACCGGCTTACGATTTAACAGCAATGACTGATGTGATGCTCGAAAACCTTTGGGTACTACAAGCAGATTAATTTGCCCAAGTGGTATTAAAATAATTAGCCCGTAAGGGTTGGTATGTAGGGAAAAACCCTATTTGTTTTTTTGTAAGTCATTTAAGGTGACTGAAATAGGTTTTAGTTAATAAGCGGTTGTTTCCGGATGGAGGCAATCGCTTTTTTGCTTCAGAAAAGCAGTACATTTGCCGACTTAAACACACCATGTTTAAATTTTAGTTGCTATGAGTATGAATGCCCGAAGGTTAAAGGATATGTATGTGCGCTGGTATCGGCGGTAACTTATGGATTAATACCACTTTTTATTCTGCCGTTAAAGGCCATGCATTTTTCGATGGATGTAACCCTTTTCTACAGGTTTTTTATTTCTGCAGGAATCATGTTAATGCTGTTGCGGTATAAAAAAGAGCATTTAAAATCGACTGCGAAGGAAATTGGGATATTTCTGGTGCTTGGTATATTGTTTAGCTTGAGCTCCGATTCCCTCTTTCTGGCTTACGACTATTTATCGGCGGGGATTGCTTCAACCATTCTTTTTGTCTTCCCCGTAATGGTGGCCATTATCCTGGCTGTTTTTTTTAAGGAAAAAATCAGTACAGTAATGCTGCTTTCGATGGCAATAACCTTAGCCGGGGTATACCTGTTAAGTGGAGCCTCAGCAGCTGGCGTTAATTTTGCAGGACTTAGTCTGGCCCTAGGGAGCGCACTGGCTTATGCGCTGTATATTGTTATGGTAAACAAATCAAATCTTAAAGCATCAGGAGTTAAAATCACCTTTTATTCCCTGCTTTTCTCAGCATTGTATTATCTCATTAAATCATTGGTAGCAAAAGAATCGCTGGCGATACCAGATTTAGCTATTCTGCTCCATATTTCGTTATTTGGACTTATTACGTCGGTTATTTCTATTACCACATTGGTTTATGCCATTGGGTATATCGGCTCTACACCAACAGCTATTCTGGGGGCATTAGAGCCGGTAGTGGCCGTAACAATTAGTGTAACACTTTTTGGCGAAAAGCTAACCTATGCCCTGCTAATTGGCGGCGTATTGATCCTGGCCGGGGTTTTAGTAAGTATTGTGTTTTCGAAACATGAAGAAGCACCTGACGAACTGCCTGCCCTGTAAGTGATTTTTTAAACTAGAGGATGCTAATCAGATTTTTGATTTGAATTTCTTAATTTTGTGTTATGGCAACCAAAATAGAGCGATCGGTATCCGAATTTAATAATGACCTGAAATTAAAGGGCTTTAATGTATGGGAGATAGAAAGTGATAGCAATGCCACCAAAATCTACAGCAGAAAAGATTTTTATAAAATTTGCCTCACTACCGGCAAGAGCATTATTCATTATGCCGATCGTAGTTTCGAACAGGAAGGTACAGTTTTGTTTTTTGGCAATCCACATATCCCTTATTCCTGGGAAACGCTTTCTACAACTTATGTGGGGTACACGGTGTTGTTTTCGGAGGATTTTCTGGGGCAATCAGAACGTTTAGAAAGCTTGCAACAATCGCCTTTTTTCAAAATTGGTGGTACTCCCGTACTTAAAATTAGCGAAGCGCAGCGGTTGTTCCTGAACAGTATCTTTCAGAAGATGATGGAAGAGCAGCAGACAGACTACCATTACAAAGACGAGCTGATTCGTAATTATATCTACCTGATTATTCATGAGGCACTTAAATTGCAGCCTTCAGAACATTTCGACCAACATAAAAATGCATTGAGCCGCATTACTTCTGTTTTTCTCGAGCTTTTAGAACGCCAGTTCCCTGTAGAGACTGCCGGGCGCCCGCTAACCTTGAAAACTGCTAACGATTATGCCAACGAGTTGGCTATCCATGTCAACTACCTTAACAAGGCAGTGAAAGAAACCACAGGCAAATCAACCACAACGCATATTGCCGAACGCATTTCTCGCGAAGCAAAAGCGTTATTGCAGCATACCGATTGGAACGTTGCCGAAATTGCCTATGCGCTGGGCTTTGAATATCCTACCTACTTTAATAATTTTTTCAAAAAAAACACCGGAAGTAATCCTGGTGCATTTCGGGAAGCTATGGTTTGAATTTCTTAACCATTGGTTTGAAAACCTTTATCCTGCAGGTTCTGTTTAGCGGAACTTTGCGGTATGAAAAATATCTTTGAAAGATTAAAGTCGGGAGAGCTGGTGCAGCTCAACGATCCCGAATTTCAACAAATAGACGAAATTGTTTCGCGTACATTGGCACTTGTACCAGCTTTAAATGCTGCAACCAGTACCAATGAGGTTAGGAACAAGCTTAGCGAAATTATTGTTTCGGATGTAGATCATAGCACTACTGTATTTGCACCTTTCTATACCAATTTTGGCCAATTCATTAACCTAGGTAAAAATGTATTTATCAATCACGCCTGTTCTTTTCTTGATATGGGTGGCATTACGCTTGAAGATGATGTGCTGATTGGGCCAAAAGTGAACCTGATTACCGAAAATCACCCAATAGATCCGCTAAATCGCCGTGGTATGCTGTGCCAGCCCATTTTAATTAAGCGCAATGCCTGGATTGGCGCAGGTGCGACTATTTTGCCCGGAGTAACCATAGGCGAAAATGCTGTTGTGGCCGCCGGGGCAGTGGTAAGCAAAAATGTTGACGATAATACGGTAGTGGCAGGTATCCCGGCTAAAGTAATTAAACAAATCCATTAAATATGAAAAAGACAATATACATCGCGGCTATTTTGCTGGGCTTTGGAAGCCAGCTATTTGCCCAAACAGCTAAACAAGATAAAGTAAAACAAATGCAACAAACATCAAAAAAAGATCAATATACTTTTACATTGAGTGATCTGGTGACAAGGAAGAAGGTAAGTTTTAAAAACAGATATGGTATCACTTTGATTGGCGATTTGTACTTGCCTAAAAGACGTGGCAAGGAAGCATTACAAGCGCTGGCCATAAGCGGCCCATTTGGTGCAGTAAAAGAGCAGTCGTCTGGTTTGTATGCCCAGAGCATGGCCGAACGAGGCTTTGCATCGCTAGCTTTCGATCCTTCGTACACAGGTGAGAGTGGCGGAGCGCCACGTAATGTTGCATCGCCCGATATTAATACCGAAGATTTTAGTGCAGCAGTAGATTATCTTGGTCTGCAGACTTTTGTGGATAGAAACCGCATTGGCGTAATTGGAATTTGTGGTTGGGCAGGCATGGCGCTAAACGCTGCTGCTGTAGATAAACGCATAAAAGCTGTGGCCACCACGAGTATGTACGATATGTCCCGCGTAATGGCAAAAGGTTATTATGATAAACTTACCGCAGAAGAACGCACAAAAATGCTGGAGCAAATGAGCCAGCAACGTTGGGAAGATGCCAGAAAAGGTACACCGGCGCCATCATTAAATAATTTACCTGAAAAACTGCAGGGTAATGAGCCACAATTTGTTGTAGACTATTTTAACTATTATAAAACAGCCCGCGGTTTTCATCCCCGTTCTATCAATTCGAATGCCGCATGGACAGCAACCAATGCGCTTTCGTTTATGAATATGCCCTTATTAAATTATATTAAAGAAATTGCCCCACGTGCGGTGCTGTTAATTGCCGGAGAAAAAGCACATTCGCGTTATTTCAGTGAAGATGCATTCAAGGCAGCTGCAGAGCCTAAAGAACTAATAATTATTCCCGGGGCCAGCCACGTTGATTTGTACGATCAGCTAAACATCATTCCTTTTGATAAACTAACAGCTTTTTTTAAAAACAATCTAAAATAGCATGGTAATGGATACAAAAGACATTAATTTTAGCTAATGTGGTTTAAGCATTATTAATTTAAATAAAAGAAAATGGAAATTACAAGAATAGGGTCAAAAGCCTCCGTTAAAGGTCCTAACGACTGGTTTACCGGAGCGGTAAGGATAGATCCGTTGTTTGATGCCAATGGTTCGAGAAGGGCTGCAGCAGCAAGTGTAACCTTTGAGGCGGGAGCAAGAACAGCCTGGCATACGCATCCACTTGGACAAACACTAATTGTTACTGCTGGTTGCGGCTGGGTTCAGCGCGAAGGTGGCGCTGTAGAAACCATATATCCAGGCGATGTAGTTTGGTTTGAAGCAAACGAAAAGCACTGGCATGGCGCATCTGCCAACACAGGAATGACGCATATTGCCATTCAGGAAAATCTGGATGGAAAGGTGGTAGATTGGTTGGAGAAAGTTACGGATGCGCAATATAGTGCGCAGGAAGGTGCATAGATAAAGCTAGCTGTTGATGAAGCACATAATCGATTCTATTTCAGGGATAGAATCGATTTTTTTCTATCAGCTTTTTTAGTGGATGAAAGCTAAACAATTGCTATTGGCAGTGCCGATTTGCTGTAATTGGCCAGAATAATCCCTTTGGTGGTGGTTTTACGCGCTGTTAAAGTAAAATCCGCGGGTAGTGCGTCGCTATCAAACAGTTTTTTGCCTTTACCAAGCATCAGCGGATATATTTTTAAACGTAGCTCATCAACCAGATCATGTTTAAATAACAATTGAACAAGTTTGCTGCTACCCCAAACCTGAATGTCGGCACCTGCTGAGTTTTTAATTTTTCTAATATCATCCAGGTTTTCGATAAACACAGTGTTTTCCCAATCCGATTCTTTTCTGGTGCCTGTAAGGACGTATTTAATGCCGCTGTTAATCCCTGGCCAGAAATCGCCATGTTCGGGCCAATAATTTTCCCAGATATCGAACGTCTTTCGGCCCAAAAGATAATCTACACGCTGTTCGAGCTCTTTTTTAACTTCAATAGCATTCAGCTCGTCGCTGTATTTCATTGCCCAGCCTCCGTATTTAAAACCGTTGGATGTATCTTCCTCTGGTCCGCCCGGAGCCTGCATTACGCCATCCAGGCTTATCATGGCCAACACAATTATTTTTCTCATGAGTTCTGCTTTTTGTTGAGTATAAATTTCGCAAAAAAAATACCGTACGGGCTGTAAACATTATGACAAGTTTAGTGGGGTGATGCGACAGCTTTAATTGAGCGCTGTTTTTGCGCTTAAAGCATTTCGGCATCTTTTCTTTCCAGTTATGTGTAAAAGATTACCGCACAAAATGAGTTGTATTCGTGCTGATACGGTAACACCCAAAGTTGTTTTTTGTGCAGCCTTGCATTTTATTGGCTAACATCCCCTTACCCGATTGTTTACCGGCTGTAGGTGTTATGCTTATTACAATTTTGCCTGCTTAATCAATCGGGCTAAAAAAGATAGGTTGTATAAATCAGTCCCTGAAAAACATGTGCAAATTTCTGTTCAGCTTTACACCCTGGTACGCAACCTTGTATTTAAAGTGGTTACGCTCTGGGTATTATCGATAACTTGTTGTAAAAAAGCTATGAAAACATTTAGATTAACAGTAGGTATCCTGGTGGTGATGCTTTCGGGATGTATGAAAGATCACGGATCAGTGGAGACGATTAAAAATAGTATAGTTACCTTTAAAATCGGCGGATTAAGTCATGAGGTAGGGCAGACTAATACCGGCTTTCAAACCGAGCCCATGGCTGCTTTTATCAGGCAGCTAACAGTAATTGCCTATAACACACAAACCGGCGCCGAAGTTACCCGCAAAACACAACTGGCTACCAGTGCGGCCTTTGGTCAGGTAAGCTTCGAATTGCCTAACGGAACTTATAATTTTGTTGCGGTCGGGTCGCAAGGCGAATTTGGGATCAATCAATTTTATGAAGGCGACAAAGACAAACCTGTTTTTCTTCCCTATGCTGAGGCTAATTTTCAATATTGGCAGCCATCATGGTCATTTCAGGATAAGTACTATAAGACTTCAGATACTTTCTTTGCCAAGATGGTTGGAACAGCCATTAATAAGAACCAAATGGTTGAAATAATTATGGAAAGAATTGTGGGGCTACTGAATGTAATTGTAACGGATCTGCCTGTGTACAGTATCGATCTTACCAGTGAGTATTCGGGCTTTAAATTCGATACTGCAGTTCCCTACAGTACAATCGAGAACGATTTTGCCTCCGGATGGAAACAAAGTAAAAATGGCCCCATCAGCTATTATATTCTTAAAAACCAAACGCCTGTTCGTGTACATATTGGCGCAGGTGGCGAGAGAAGTATCGCGGTTACGGTTCCAAAAAACAAACGCACAACGGTAAGTATTCAATCGGCTACAATGGCCTTTACTACAGTTACCGAATAGTATATATGTCATCATAAGTCACAAACGGGCGGTGGAGACACCGCCCAATGAACATGCTGGAGATGGGTGTCGCCATCCACCTGATAGGATTGTGAATTTTTTATTGACTTCTAAAAGGTTCGAAGTTGTTTTTCCAGGTCCTCGCGAAAGTTACGGCCAATTGGGATTTGCTGACCGTTTAAGAAAATACTGTTGCGATCGAGTTGCTGCACTTTTTGCAGGTTAACGATAAAAGATTTGTGCACGCGTAAGAAGCGGTCGGATGGAAAAAGATCTTGCATCGCTTTGATAGAGCCTTTTAACAATATTTTTTTTGCCGGCGTATGGATAATGGCATAATCTTTCAAACCCTGGATATGCGTTACTTCGCTGAATTGGAGTTTTATACGTTGCACACCGCTTTTAACAAAGATAAAATCATTGGTGTTTTCAGCATTTTCATCCAAATGGCTATGTTCTTTGAGTGCCAGCAGTTCGCGCGCTTTGGCTATAGCTTGCTCAAAGCGGTTAAATGCAATGGGTTTCAATAAAAAATCAATAACGCCCAGCTCGTAACCTTCAAAAGCATAGTTGCGGTAAGCAGTGGTAAAAATGGTTAATGGCCGGTTAGGCAGTCGTTTCAGAAACTCGATTCCACTCATTTCAGGCATTTCAATATCCAGTAACAAAAGTTGGGTTCCTGCGCCTTTTAAGTCGGTTAAAGCAGCCATCGCGTTAGGGAAAAGCAATACTTGTCCAATGCCAGGCAGTCTTTTTAAATAGCCTTCCAGTACTTCACGGGCCAGCGGCTCATCGTCTACTACAGCAATTTTCAATAGTGTTTCCATCACAGTTCAATTATCAATAAAGCACTAAAACGGCTTGGCTCATCCACTAGTTGTAAATCGTGCTTGCCCGGGTATAACAGTTCGAGGCGTTTGCGCAGGTTGCTGAGCCCAATACCTCCTTTGGAGGGCAATGCAGGTGTAAGTGGTTTGGTGTTTTCTACCTGTACGGTTAAAGTTGATTCATTAAATGCAATAAGAATATGCAGCTCGCTGTCGGTTGTTTGCCTGCTCATTCCATGTTTAAAGGCATTTTCTACCAGGGGCAATAAAAGCAGCGGCGCAATGGTTAGTCCTGGTGGTATTTTAGCCGTGTTGAATGTAATTATGGCCTCTGTACCGAAACGCAGCCGTTCAAGTGCTACATAATTTTGCAAATACTCCAGTTCCTTATCAAGCAATACGCTGTCATCATTACTATCGTACAGCATATATTCCATCATGGATGATAGCTTCAGTACCACATCTGGTGCTAGCTCCGATTTTTTAAGGGTAAGTGCATAAAGGTTATTAAGGATATTGAACAGGAAATGCGGATTTACCTGTGCGCGTAAGAAATCTACTTCGGCGTTTAATTTTTCGACCGTAATGCGTTGAATGAGTAATTGCTGACTATACCAATCGATACTTAATTTGAGGGAAAGCATAAGCCCCAGGTACCATAAGGTGCTGAAAAAGTTATAGGTAAGCGATTCGTACATGTTGCTGCGATACAGCGGGCCAACAATATAACCGTATAAATACCAATCGTACAGGCTTTGTATAATGAGGTAAGCCAGCACCGAAAGTAAAATGGAGGCTGCATAAGCACCATATCTCTTTTTGGTGAGGTATTTGGGTAAAAAAAGGCGCAAATTCAGGTAAGCAATAACCATTAACAAGAAGACCCTTACACTTACGCAAGCCAAAAAATAAGGCAGGTTGGCTTTATAGAGCAAATATTTCTTCTCGTAAAGAAAAAAACCGGTAACCAGTATCCAGTAAGCGGTGTAAATCAGTGTTTTTTTATTGAAGAATCTGCTCATGGTCAAAGGAACTTAAAAAGGCCGGATGGACAAAGAAATGTCGACAAACGACTTAAATAATAGAGGAAGATACACATAAAAATACGCTTGTCGATTAGATTGGTCGTTACTCTACTATTTTTTAGCGGTGTTTGCTGAACGCCTAACTTGGTGTTAAATCAAAAAATAAACGATATGAAAAAGTTATTAGTTTGTGCTTTCCTGGTTGTTGCACTGGGAAGTTTAAGTTTTACCACCAGGTTTGGGTTAGATGGTTATGAGATATTCCTCAATAACAAATCGGTGCTCAAACAGTACATTAACCAGCCATTAAATTTAAGGGTATTGAATTTAGATCAGGCTAAAGAAACAGACCAGTTACGCATTGTTTACAAGCACTGCCGCCTGGATAATGGTACCGGTACCGGACGAGGTATTGCACTTAAAGATCAAGCTGGTACAATATTGCACCAATGGAGTTTTACCGATGCCGGCCAGATGACCATTTTGGTAAAAGATTTGCGCCAGGCAGAAAAGAAAAGTGGTAAAAACAAGCTCAGCCTGTATTACACTGCCCATGAACTGGAAAAAGGTGAAATGCTGGCTATGATTAGTTTAAAATAAATGATAATGATACAGCTTACTGTATAACCATGCACATTAGCGGGCCAACGGCTGTATAATGTTGTGTTAGTTTATACAATATACGCTACAATGTAGTTACAGGCTGTTGAAATGAGGAAGCAGCTACTATCTTTGAAACACAATCGCCTCACTCGATTGAAACAAATTTTGTCTGCTCCAGTGAAGTTTCACTGGAGTGGTTTTTTTTATGGCTACTGGTTTTTTAGCTAAGAGACAATAAGTTTGTGATGCTTAGCCTGCCGGATAAGGTAGCCTGAAAAGGCTGTTGGGTTTAAGGTAAACCACTTTGCGATCGGCACTGATTATAATATTGAACCGTTTAAGTAACTCCCCACCAATTATACTCATTTTTTGACGGCCAATAGCACCTTTAAAAAATCCTGCAGGTATTGAATCCAATGTGTTTTGTCCCATCAATAAACCTGGCAATATTGCCTTTTTTACCGTAAGGATATTTCCAAAAGAATCTTTCAGGTCTTTTTCACTAATGATTTTAAGTTTTTGATCCAGCTGGTTGTTATTGGTAAAGCTATCATCAAAAAGTACTGCGCCTGCATATCCCGAATGCACCAGAAAGGGGAGGCTAAGCAGTTCTGTGCCAATTTTACAAGTGGCGTTAATGAATAGCATATCGTCTTGGTATTTAGCATCGAGCTTTGAATAACCATTTAACTTTGCAGGTAAATTGCTGCTGATGGAGATTATTTTGCGGTCGAAATCAATATCGATAACCTGACCTGCAAAAAGCTCCGGGCCGAATTTACCACCAGTTCCGGGACCAGAATTCAGGTTTTCCCACAATGGAGTATGTTCCCATTTTGTTTTGCCAATTTGCAGCAGGTTGTCTTTGCTGTAACGAGAACTGTTTTCGCCACCGCCCCAGCTTTTTACAGTATCAGCACCTTCAAAACGCAGGCTTTTCATCTTTGCAATGGCCTCGCTGGTAAGCGTAAGCGAATTTGCGGCCGTATGGAACATGAGTGAAACGGTATCCTTGCCGTTAATAAGGGCGCTAATAGTAATATTGTTTTGGCTGGTTAGTTTGAATGGAATGGTGTATGTTTTTTGGGTAGGAGCCTGCGCAATGGCAAAGCTGTTGTGAATAACCCAAAACGATAAAATTAGCAATAGCTGTGTGAGGTTTTTTGTTGTTCGCATTTTCATTATGCTAATGTAGTAATTTCAGGTAAATGGATGCAGCAGTTTATCTTAAAATTGCCATCAGTAAAGCCTGTAAAAAAAAGAACCTCACTGCAAAAATCAGTGAGGTTCTTTTAAGGTCAATAAAGCATTATTACTTCAGTTGTACTTCCGCTAAAACGGGAAAATGATCAGAAGGGAATTTTCCAAAGTAAGTGTCTGTTAAAATACCCCATTTGCTGGCGGTAAATTGGTCGCTCATAAAAATATGGTCGATAACCGATTTGCCACGGGGAATTCTAAAACCATTGGATGATGAATTATTGGCATAAGGAAATTTCACCTTGCTGTGTACATCAACCAATTGATTAGAGGTAGCTATGGTTTTGTACCATTCGCTGTCTCTGCCGCCGTTAAAGTCGCCCGTTAGCAAAACAGGTTTATTGCCGGCGATTTCAGTTATCTTTTTCAAAATCAGTTTACTGCTTTCGCGGCGGGCAATTACTCCCTGATGGTCGTAGTGCACATTAAAGGCGTAGAATTGGTTTTTAGTTTTCAGATCTTCCAGATAAACCCAGCTGCAAATTCTGTTGCAGCAGGTTACGTCCCAGCCTTTGCCAGGCACATCTGGTGTTTCTGATAACCAGAAATCGCCACTTTTTAGCATTTTAAACCTGTCTTTTTTGTAATAAATTGCCGAGTGCTCTCCGGCTTCTTTTCCATCATCGCGGCCTTTTCCGTACCGTGCATATTCAGGTAAGGCGGCGCTAATATCATCAAGTTGGTTTTTTAAACCTTCTTGTACACCAAGGATATCAAACCCGTGAAAGCGGATTAAATTCGAGACGATGGGCGCACGGTCAACCCAGAGATTACCCGAATCGCGCGGGTTATCGTAGCGAATATTGAAAGTGCCGATGGTGATTTGCTGAGCTTTAAGCCCAACCGATACTAAAGAAAAAAGCGCTGCAGCGAGCCATATTTTTATTTTCATCTGTTTGTGATTTAAATAGCGTGTAGGGCTTATTCCCAGCCTTTGTTTTGTTTAAGATTTGGGTTTTTCTGTAGATCGGCCAATGGGATCGGGTAGTAGTAGTTACGCTCATTCCATTTACGTGGAATTTCTTTCATCCACGTTAATTCGCCAGAACTACCATTTTTAAGTAACTGAGAGTTTACTGCTGCACCAATATTGGCCGAAACATCTACATAAGTTACACCCGATACAGCCGGCGACGGACGTGTTCCCTGATAAAAGGCAACATCAAGAATTCCGTCTTCATTCAAATCCATAGGGGTATTCAATGTGGGTACGTAAAAACCATTCCATTCCTGCTCCATTAAAGGTCCGCGTTTCCAGCGCAGCAGATCGGCAAAGCGCAAACCTTCCAGGCTAAGCTCTATACCGCGCTCTCTTCTGATTTCGAGTAAAGTGGCATCAGATATCCCCGGGAAATAGTTAGTCACCAGATAGGGATCTGCTACAGTCGGTTTAGTGGTTAATCCGCCTGTAATGCCTGCTCTTGCCCTGAGTGCACCTACGGTAAGCGCCCAGTCTGCATCACTTAAAGTCCCCAGTTCGGCCTTCGCTTCTGCATAGTTTAACAATACTTCGGCATAGCGGAATAAAGAGATAGCATTTGTGTTTAAAGCACCTGCATCAAAATAAATATCATCCAATGTCCATTTAATAGGCTGGTATCCGGTAAAGGTGTAAGAGAAAACAGGAGGTGCCGGTACCTGCTGACCACTGCTAATGCGCTTATAATCGCCTAAACGTATGGTTTGCTTCAGTCTCAGATCTCTGTTTTTAACCTCATCCTTAAATAACATGGTTTTATAGGCCGCATCATTGGTATAAGGCGTTCCATCAAGCTTTAAATAAGTATTGATAAAAGTACGGGTAAAACTTGCTTTTGCGCCGTATGTTCCACTTGTCCACCACCAGTTGGCTTCATTGAGTACGCCTAGATTGATGTCGGCCACGGCAGCTTGTAAAACCTCGTTGGCCATTGGCGTATTGCTAGTAAACACCTGACGATATGAAACACCAGGGCCACCAGCTGTATTTAAGGAATAACCTCCTTTTTTTATAATTTCATCAGCAGCTGATGCAGCATCTTCCAGCCATTTGCCGGCTGTAGCCGAAAGGCTTAAATCAGTATGGTATTTACGGAAAGTTCCTTCAAAAAGGCATAGTCTCGATTTAAAGGCATAAGCTACCCATTTGGTAATGGTTGTACGGCTGGCATCGTTGGTATTGCTAATGTTTGCACAGGCAAAATTAATGTCGGCCAGTACCGAATCCATAACCAGTTCCCGTTTATCTCTGCCTGCGTTTAAGGCCGGATCATCGATATTCAGGGGTTTTCCGATCCAGGGCACATCTCCAAAACGTTTCACCTTTTCCATGTAGAAGTAGGCCCTGAAATAACGGGCAATACCAAGGTAGTTGTTGCGTACTGCTGCCGGAACAGCAGGGTTTTTACAGTTTTCGATAAAATAATTGATGTTTCTGAGGTCACGCCAGGTCCAGCCAGAGCTGTTATTGGCTGCAAAGCCGCCTTCACGGATAAAATCAGGAACAGATTTTACAGCCAGGTAATCAGACATGGCATCCTGACTGGTTGAGTTCTTAGGCAGGAAATCCATACCATAAAATGAATTGGTGTAGAGTTTAAGCCCGTTTTCTGTTCCGAAAACCGCATCCTTTGTTGCACTTGATTCGGGCTTTTGATCAAGTTTTTTACAGGCTGCCAAAGCCAGGCAGGCCAGTAAGATATAGATATAATATTTTTTCATCTTCATTTTTTTATCAAGCTATTTATAATCCAATGTTCAATCCTAAAGAGTAGCTCTTCATCAAAGGATAATTGTAACCATCTCCGTTTGTGCTGCCGGCGTTTAAATCCTGATCGGAAGGCACAGCATTTTCAACATCGATAGTATGTTTAACTATTTTATACATTGGCGAATAGGTAAACAGGTTCTCGCCTGAGAAAAATATTTTGGCACTGCGAACACCTATACGGTTTATCCATTTGCCCGGCAAAGCGTAACCAAACTGCAGGTTTTTCATGCGGAGATAGGCCACGTTTTGCAGGTAACGCGTTTGCGCCACACCCAAAGTACGGTTGGTATTGCTTGATGCTGCTCTCGACATCGTTCTGGGGAAATAAGCATCGGTATTGTCCGGTGTCCACATATTGCCCAGATGGAAGGTTGGTATATTGTTGTACGGCCTGTTGTACTGGCCCCAGAACATTTCTGTTTCGGTGCTCGGGTACCACTGCTGTTTGCCAACTCCCTGAAAGAAAACAGAGAAAGAAAAATTATGCCAGTCGGCGCCAAGGCTTACACCATACAGATATCTCGGAGCAGAATTTCCGATAATTCTCCGGTCGCCTGATCTGCCTACCTTGTTTTCGCCCACATTGATAAAGCCATCGCCGTTAAGGTCTTTTAGTTTAATATCGCCAGGGAACCATTTACCGGTGGGCGAGGCTCTCATTTGCGGATCTTGTTTAGCATGCGAAGCAATGTCTGCATCATCAATAAAGAAGCCTTCGGTTTCGTAGCCCCATATTTCGCCCAGTGTTTGTCCTTCGTAATAATCGCTCAGTAATTTATCGGGGTTATTGTACTTATCTATTTTTGTTTTGCTATCCGATAAGGTCAACCTTACATTGTAATTGAAAGGCTTCGATTTACCGATTTTATCGTTCCAGGTTAACGAAAGCTCCCAGCCACGGGTAGTTAAGTTGGCATAATTTCCTTTGGGTACATCAGCTCCGAAAACAGCAGGTGGAGTAAGTCCAAAAGTAAACATATCAGTCGTTTTGCGGATGTACGCATCGCCGGTAAAGCTTAACCTGCCTGAAAGCATGGTTAAATCAAGACCAAAGTTGCTGGTGGTCGAAGTTTCCCAGGTTAATCCATCGGGAAGAACATTCGGGATACGGGTGGTTTGTGGTCTAACGCCGTTTAAAATAACGCCCGACTGGCTGATGTTAAAGATTTCCTGAAAGGCATAAGATGCGATGTTACCGTTTCCAAGTGAGCCATAAGAAGCCCTTAATTTTAAATCAGAGATCAACCTATCAGAAACATGCCAAAACGGCTCTTTATTGATCCTCCATCCGGCCGAAACAGAAGGGAAGAAGCCATAACGCTGATCGGCAGGGAATTTAGATGAACCATCATAACGCGCATTAACTTCTAAAAGGTAACGGTCTTTAAAAGCATAATTTAACCTCGAGAAACCACCCAGGATAGCCCATTGTTCGTAACCACCACCAGTAGTAATAGATTGGCCAAGTGCCAGGTTCAAATCTGTAGCATCTTCGAAAATAATTCCGTTTCGCTGTACTGCAATACGGTTATAGGTAGATTGTTCGTAGTTGTAACCCACCATAGCTTTCAGGTAATGGTCGGTACCAAACCTGTTTTCGTATTCGGCGTAAATGTTGGTTGCCAGATACTGGGTTTCGCGCTGATCGAACAAAAGATCGTTGGTAGTTGTACCAACATAGGCTGTAACCCCGCGGGTATTGCTGTATGGAACCTGAACTCTTTTTTGCTCAATGTTGTTATTGGTATTGCGGAAGGTAAAATCGGCATTTACCCTAAACTTGTTGTTAAAGAAATTGGTTCTCAAACCTGTTATATTTCTAAAAACCTGACGACGGGTATCAATCCCGTTTTTTCCATAAATAAAATCGCCCACGGTATAAGCTGCAGCAAAAGTTAACGAACCATCCGGGTTGAAAATTGGCATGGTAGGCTTACCCTCGTCGGCAATATTTCTCCATATTCCACCTCCCTCACCAACGTTGATCGGGTTGTGGTAATTCATAACCGAGTAATCGGCGTTATTTTCAATGCTTAACCACGGAAAAACCTGTACAGATCCTCTTGCACGGATGTTTTTCATGTCGTAATCGTCGGTGTTGTACCTAAATAGCCCGTCCTGATTAAGGAAACGCCCCGATACCAGAAACGATGCCTTATCGCCACCGCCACTTACCGAAAGGTTATTTTCTGTGGCTGCCGTATTTTTCTTGTACAGCTCGGCATAGTAATCCGTACTTCCATAATAGGTGTACTCGCCTGTGGTCGGGTTTATCTCTATCTGGTTGTAAGGCTGACCCGATTCCGATCTTTTTTTGAATTCATCGAGATAGGCCTGCGAAAATTTCTGTGTTTTATTTGCATTCTGCGGGAAAGCACCATCGCCGTTTACAAATGCCTCAGCAAACATCTTAGCCCATGTATAGCCGTCGGTTACGAAATCAGGAACCTGTAATGGGGTTTTAATGGCGTAATTGCTTGAAAATGCTACACTAGTACGACCTTTTTCGGCTTTTTTAGTGGTAATAAGCACCACACCAAATACCCCTCTTGCACCATAAATGGCTGCCGATGCGGCATCTTTAAGAATAGATACACTTTCTACATCGTTGGGATTGAGTAAGCTTGGATCGCCTTCAAAGCCATCAATCAGAATTAAAGCACTACCACCTTGTCCGATAGAAGTAGTACCACGGATATTGTAACTTGGCGATTGCGTAGGCTTCCCATCCATCATTTTTAAATTCAGGTTGGGAAGTAAGCCTTGTAAACCTTGTGTAAGGTTGGTAATGGGTCTGTTTTCGAGTTTTTTCGCAGTAATCTGATCTACAGCACCCGTGGCATTTTCTCTTTTCTGGGTTCCGTAACCCACAACAAGCACCTCATTTAAACTTCCCGATTCACCTTTTAGGGTTATATTTAAAGGAGCGTTTTCGCTTGCTTTTACCTGCACTTTACCCAAAGTAACCGTGGTGTACGAGATAAAACTGATTTGGATGGTATAAGTGCCCGTTGGAACGATTAATTTAAAGCTTCCATCCGGATTGCTTTGCGCAACTTTGTTTAACTCTTTTACGAGGATACTGGCGCCGGGAAGGGGATCTCCCTTCTCATCAACTACCTTTCCACTAATTGTTCCTTGTTCCTGGTTTTTTAAAGCAGCAGGAAGATTGGGTAGATTCGCCATGGCTATGGCAGGTGCGCCAGGTACTGCGGTAAGCAATGCAGTTGCCGAAGCAAACAGCACCGACCTCAGCATGGCTGTTAAGTTTTTTTTCATTAGCTTAATAATTAGTTTTGAAACTAAAGCGTTTTAGCTAGTTTCTATGGTTCCTTTAATGGCGCAAAGCTAGAGGGCTTATATAAACCCAATATTAATTTACTTTAACTATTGAGGAATGTTTTTGATGGGATTTGCCTTGTTTTTGCAAGGAAGGTGTGGTTTTGATGTAGAAGGCAATAGGTTTTATGTTCGCGGGCTGGAAAGCGCGAAAATAAAATAACTTGTAAGGTGTTTTTTAGGTATTGGATAGAATATAGGGCGTTATTATGATGAATCTGGCAGGAAAAAATAAGCTTATTTAATTTTGCAAACAAATACCAGATCGGTAATGATTACCCCATCCATATCCGGAGAATCGTAGCGTTTTAAACTTAGGGTATTAAAGCCACTTTGTCCAAGGGCTTTGGTTAAATAATCTTCACGATGATAGTGTACGTACACGTGGTCGCCGGTACTGGATATTTGGTATTTCGACTTGTTATTTTCATCTTCCTCCATGGTGCTTAAATAGAAAACACCATCTGGCTTTAATAAAGCAGATACATTTACAATTAAATCAATAGCTTCTTCGGGTGTTAAATAGGGCAGGCAAAAGCCACAGGTAATCGCGTCAAATTTTTGATTAAGAGTAGCGACTTCACGGCAGTCCATGAGCTGAAATTGCGCTGTTGGATTGTTGATTTGGGCAAGTTCGAGCATGTTTGGGGAAAGATCAATTCCCAAAATCCGGTATGCAGGTTTCAGATCAAGCAAATATTTGCTAATGTTTCCGGGACCGCAGGCAATATCCAATACACTAGCATCTTCGGGCGTAATGTTGTCGCAAAACACTTTAAATGGCTCAGCATACAAGCTAACATTCATGAACTTTTGGGCATATATTTTAGCCGATTTATCAAAAGCCTCTTCAGGTTTTACTGTTTTCATCATCATCTTTATTTAGTATACCATATTTGCACCCATTAATATAAAGTTATGAAAAATAGCAGGATAACTACCTTAGCTGGAACGTTAACCCCAAATGAATGATAGCAAGCTAATCTGCTGTGTTAACCTAAACTTAGCTCTTTACAAATCAATGGTCAGAAAAATAATTATGGAAAGTGATATTGAAATTCGTTTCCTGTCCGGGTGTTGAGGTAACTGCAATGCTCAGGTTTAAATAACTGGCAATGCTTTTTACAATGGCAAGCCCAAGGCCGTAGCCCGTATTTTCTGCATGACCTGTTTTTTTGAAACGGTCAAAAATATAGGGGATTTCTGCAGCTTGCATGCCTTGTCCGCTGTTGTTTACCTGTAAAATGTATTTACCTTTTTCAAAATGATCGTCAATGCGGATGTGCCCGTTTTCCTGGTTAAATTTAATTGCATTATTAATTAAATTGTAAAACAGTTGAAATAGCAGGTCGTGGTTCATTTGATTAAGCATTTTGTTGTGTTTGAGATCAATGTCCATGCGAATATTTTTTTCTTCTAAACGATGGCCTATTTCCTCCACAATTTCGTTAATCAGTTCGAGTGGTTCTATTTGTTCCTGCTTCGAAAACTGTTCATTCTCTATTCGCGAAATCAGCAGGAGCGAGCGCGAAATCTTTTTTAACCTTTCCAGCGTTCTCATCATGTCAACAATATGCTCCTGTATCGCTTCTGGTTCAACTTCCTCTGTCAGCAGGTTTTCCATCTTGTTTTGTAAGATACTGATAGGCGTCATAAACTCATGCGAAGCATTGGCGGTAAACTCACGTTCTTTTTCAAAAGCCTCGTTAATCTGGTTCATTAACGAAATGAGCGATTGATCGAGGTATTTGAAATCGTGTGTATTGGTTTTAATGACTTGTGGGTTTCGTTTAAAAGGGAAGCGGGTATTGGCTAGCCTCAGCTTAATAATTTGCCCCAATGGCTTAATCAGCCGGCGGGTAAATATCAGGTCGATGATGATACTGAGTGCAATCAGAATAATCAGTACATAAAGGGCAAAACGTTGCAATGCATCGTTGTAGAGGTTAATGCTGGCAGTGGTTTTGCCAATTTCAAGCAGATAATTCTTCTGGTTTTTGGTAAAGGTAAAGCTTAATACCCGGTAAGCCAGCGTATCCTGTTCTACAATACGTCTGGTATCCCTGATGGTGTCCAGTTTAAGGTTTGGTGCTGCAATTTCGAGTGCAATATACTCATCTTTAAGCATGGTATAACTGCCGTAGCTATCCTGGCCTTCGAGATAATAATCCAAACCTTTGTTGTTGATGTTCTGGATCACTTTCTTTCGCTGGTTTTTGAGCGAAAAATTGGTGTAATTGGAAGCAACCTGCCCAATCAAAAAGGGAAGCAATAGAATAAACAGTCCTACAATGGCGAGTTTAGAACCGGTAATAAATAAAGTAAGTTTTGTAGAAAGTTTCAATTACTTTTTAATTCTATAGCCAACACCTCTTACCGTTTCTAACCATTCGGTTGGGGCGTAAATGTTTAATTTTTTCCTGATGTTTTTAATGTGGGCATCGATATAATTGGAATCGTAATCCCCGTCTGTAAAGTTTCCCCAAATGTGTTCGCTCAATTGTATACGGGTGAGCACCCTGTTTTTATGAAGTAACAAATAACTTAATAAATCAAATTCTTTGCGCGAGAGTTCTATCTGTTCCTCTTCAAAGAAAACAAAGCGTTTCTGGAGATCGATATTGAAATTCCCCAGCGGGAGCAGCTCTTCTGAAACTTTAAATTTTCGGCGGGCAATGGCCTGCATGCGCGATTGGAGCTCCGGCAGGAAAAATGGTTTGGCCAGGTAATCATCTGCTCCCATATCCAGTCCGGCAACCCGGTCTTCGAGCTTGCCCCGGGCAGTAAGGATGATATAAGCCGCATCTGGATTGCTTTTCTTTGCCTTTTGCAGCAAATCGAAACCATCTCCGTCTGGCAGCCCCAAATCGATCAGCACATAATCATATTGGTTAGTCTCCAGCTTTTCTACCCCTTGATTAAAACTATGGGCAAGATCGCACAGAAAAAACGCCTTTTTGAGGAACTTCTCCATCTCAAAAGCAAGTGTTTTTTCATCTTCTACGATTAATACCTTCATATTTTAAAACTGATAATAAACTGCAAGGCCAAAGAACGATTGCTGATGTTTTACATCTTCTTCTTTGCTGTTCCCTAATATAGAAAACTGATAGCTGGCTTCGGCCAGGAAATTCCCGCGGCTGAAGTTTAGGGGGAATTTAAAGCTATAGGCCAATAATTTGAATTGATTGACCGAATTTTCGACAATCTCGGTAGTATTACCCTTGGTAATGCCTGGTGCCGAACCGCTTTTTCCATTGCCATTTGAATTTTGCCTTTTGCTTTTTTCTATAATGTAACTTTCGTAAAAGCGCGTGGTACCAGCAGTAATTTCTATGGCCGGGCTTATTGAAATTACATTTTTTTCGTTGAAAATGGTGCCAAGCTCAATTTCTTTTGAGTTTCCAAAGCTGAGAAATATATCACGCTGCTTCCCAAATGCAAAATCGAGACTAAGGTCGGTTTTAAACCATGGCCATGTATAGGCTCCATAAGCGTTGATATTATTGCTGTTGGAGGCTTGCAGCAAAGGCGAGCTGGCTGGAAAAAAGGAATGAGAGTAAGCTAAACTTGCGCTAAGCTTATCATTAAAATCGTGGTCGTAACCAATACCCAAATCTGTTTCCGATATGCCCGAACCATAATTTAAAAGTTTATAACCACCACCCGTAAAGTATAAACCACTAGGAAACCTCAATGTGGCATTAAATAGAGCATAAGGATATTTTTCGGCTGTTACCTGTCCGTAATAATTAATGTTGCTGTTGTACATGGAAGCAAGGGTAAGTGTAGCTTTTGTCGAATCTTGCTGGGCCTGAACTTTAGCGGTAACCAAAAACGAGCAGAAAATTAAGAGACGGATGTTCATATATTTATCCTTTAAGGTCTTTTAATTTTTGGTTTAATAATTTTAATTGGTTTAACTTTTACGTTAGGCTTAACGGCCATCGGTTTTAGTTGCCTTCTGGCTTTTGGTACTTCTTTAATTTTAGGCTGTTCTGGCTGCTGTTGTTTTTGGGATGGTTTGTTATTCTGCTTTATATTTTCCTGCTGTTGATCTTGTTTAGCATCGCTGATTGTTAGCAGGCTTGCCGATAGTGTTTCTTTTTGAAACGCAAACGAGTGCTTGCAAATAAGAAAAGCCAGGCAGAAAAAGAAGGTAAGTCGCTTCATTTTATAAATATAAAAAAGTTTACCCTACAAGAGGGTAAACTCTTACCAAAAACCATCATTACAATGGCACTTATTGCTTCAAATTTAAATGGCCAACATGAAAATAAGATGAAAAAAATAATTTAAAAATTTCATGTTGGTTTCATCTTCGGCTTTCAACTTTGATTAAAAATCTATACATTATGAAAACAAAATTTGTCAATAGCATTTGGATAGGCCTGGCAATAGCAGGCATGATTGCTTTTAATGGCTGTAAGAAAAATGGATCGGGAGAGGGAACTACTAAAGTTCAGATTAAAATGACCGATGCTCCGGGTAATTTCGATAAGATTAATTTAAGTGTGAAAGAAATTGTGCTGGTATCGGGAGATAAACCTTATGTTTTTGCAGCTAGTGCCGGAATATTCGATATCCTCGATTTTCGCATTGGTACAAGCAATCCGGATATTTTAGTAGCCTCGGGGGAAATGCCAAGTGGCGAAATAACAGAAATCAGACTGGTGCTGAATGAAACCGGAAATACTATTGTGGTAAATGGCATTCAGCAGGAGCTTAAAACACCAAGTGCCCAAACATCGGGTTGGAAGGTGAAACTAACTGCAAACCCTAATTTGGTTGAGGGTTCGAACTATACCTTGCTTTTAGACTTTGATGCCGCAAAATCAATTGTGAGTACGGGAAATGGTAAGTATTTATTAAAACCGGTAGTGCGAGGGTAGCTGCTGCAACTACAGGCTTAATTTCGGGAACGGTTTTACCTTTAGCCAGTCATCCTGAGGTATTGGTTATTGCCGGCACTGATACTGTAGGTACTGTTGCTGATCCTTTAAGCGGTAAATTTACAGTTGGCGGTTTAGCCGCCGGTACATACTCGGTTAAGTTTGCACCAGTTGCAGGTTATAAAGATAGTACGGTTACAGCTGTAAAGGTTGCCCTCGGACAAAATACTGCATTGGGTACAATTACCTTAAAACAGTAAAACTTAATAATTACCATCTAAACATAAGCACATGAAAAAGTTAATACTGCTGTTGTTACTTGTAACAGGTACCAGCATCTCTTTCCAAACAAAGGCACAGGTAAGTGTAAATATTAATATTGGGGCTCAGCCACAATGGGGACCAACCGGGTATGATTATGTTGATTACTATTACTTGCCTGATATAGAGAGCTATTACTATGTGCCGAAAAAACAGTTTATTTATTTAGGAAGCGACGGCTGGGTTTTCTCGCTGTCATTACCACCCAGGTATCGTGGCTATGATTTATATGGCGGGTACAAAGTGGTAATTAATTCGCGCGAACCTTATCGCTATTTTACTACACACAAGGTAAAGTACGCTAAGTTTAAAGGTAACCATGGTCAATCGTTCATTGCAAAAAGCAAAGGCAGGAAATATAGTGGTGGCTATTCAAATGGGAACCCGCAGTTTCGTGGGTATTCCTCCGGACAAAAAGATAAGCAGATAAAGATGAAGCATAATGGTAATGGCAAAGGAAATGGCCACGGTAATGGGAAAGGAAAACATTAGTTGTTTGTGTTATCTAAAAAGAAACCCTCCAATTTTGGAGGGTTTCTTTTTTTAATTCTTTTTTTGTTGCCCTGGAGCAAATGGCTTTGCCGATTTAGAACCCGTTCCTTTCTTTGCCTGACCGGGAGGAACTTTTCCACTGTTTCCGGCAGTTCTGGTAGTGTAACAGGCGCTGGTTAACAGCATGGCAGATAGTGCCAGTATAAAGTATATCTGTTTCATAGATTTATGGAAGCCATAATTATGCCATTTTCAGGGAGGATTATAAAAAAGGCTTTAGTGATTCCCAAGAAGTAAAACCTGGGCGCACAAAAAGATGTGCACCCGGTTTTTGATAAGCAATATCATTATAGTCTGTTAAAAGAATACCTGCGTTACATACCGTCTGAGCGCATGGCGTAAACTAGTTTTACGTGCCTGAAAGCGTTTGTTTCGCTCCATTCATTATCGTAGTTTAAACCGTATGGCCAAAAATGACCACCTCCTGTATGTATGGCGCCACTGGTACCGTCAAAAATTTTAACCAGTGCCACGGTATTGGTGCCCAGAAAATCGCCGGTTGAGGTATTGGTTGTCCATCCGCCACTAAGGCCTACGCCATAGGTATGCGCAATTTCGTGCATAGCAGTACGAACGTTTTGGTAGCTGGTATTTGCACCAAAGCGGATGTTGCCGTTTGTGCTGCCATCGGCAGTAGCTACACCAGTATTATATTGTACAGTAAGGGTGCGCGAAGGCCAGTTGCCACCTGCGTTGTACCTGGCGCAGGCATCGTTCATGGCATTGGTAATGCGAGTTACCACATCTGCTGGTACGCCTGTGCTGTTTAGCGTCCAGTTTAACTGACCACCAGCATTAACCGTTAATAACGACCATTGCTGGTTTTCGCCTCCCCAGTAAGTCCATTGGTCTACATTTGCGCCATTATCAATAGATTGGCCGGCTACATCAAGGTCTTTGCCACTGTTCCGATTAATAATGCGGTAGTAACCATTGCCAATGGAGGTAAATTGCCATTGCTGATTATTGGCGCCTGTATTGGTAGAAATGTTTACATTATCACCATCTGCAGTGCCAGCTAGGTCTACCTGAAGCGCTTTTGTGCTATGTACACCAATAATCGAATAATAGCCACCCGAAAGCGAGGTTAAAGTCCATTTTTGGTTGGTGCCGCCAGTACCTGCATATTGAGAAACATTAGAACCATCTGCGGTTTGAAATGCACCTACATCGAGTACCTTTCCGCTTTTGCGGTTTACAATATAGAAAGTACCATTAGCCACGGTAAGTTGTGGTTCGTTAGGTGGTATTGCTGCCAGTTTGCCCTTTAAAGAAAGGGATGATGTAGTTGCATCCGGAAGATTGTCTTTTCTACAGCTGCCCGAAAAGAGGACGATGCCAAGCATAAATACACTGAGTAAGCGTAGGATAGAAGGTTTAGTTTTCATAATGTTGAGTAGGGTTGAGTGAACATGCATATGGAATGTTCGTTTGGTTAATTTAAAGAAGGCATATGCCTCCGGTTAAACGGAGTCCTTCTATGCTTATCAATAAGACTATAATGACAGTTTAGGGGATTTTATAGTAGCCAAATGTTCAAGCTGAATAATTGAGGCTATTAATAACAGGTTTAAAGTTCAGTCGGTTGTTTGCAAGAGATTTTTGCGCATCATTTAGGTTTTTCATAGGTGCTTTTGAGTAGTTATTTAGCTAATGTTAAATGCGATACCATAGTTAAGCGCTGCAAGTGCTTAATGCCGGATTGCATTCTTTATTATACTTGGTTCGAACAAATTAACTACAAAAAAGATGCGGAGTAGAGGGGGAATATGATCAAAATGAGGGGGCAAACTCTTATTTTTTGCGGTTTATTATCCGGAAGGCAAGTAAAACGCTTGAGGTAGAATAGATTGTTATTCCCAGTTGATTGGAAATAACAATGAATAGGCTTTGAAGTTAGCCTGGTTGTGAACTTTGAGGTTTCTGCTGGCAGGAATGCTCCATTGTATAAGTGAAATTGTTTAAGGGAATGATATCAATCTGCAGTCTTGATTTGGAATACAAATGTTGATCCTTTTCCGATTTCGCTTTCTACCCTAATACAAGTGCCATGAAGTTCGAGTATGGCATATACGAGGTAAAGTCCGATTCCAAAACCACTGATGGTTCTGGTTTGTTCTGACTGGATTCTGTAGAATTTTCTGAAAAGGAATTTTTGCTCTTCTTTCGAGATGCCAATTCCGTTGTCTTTCACGCTCACGGTGAACGCTTTATCCTGTTTTTGGCAAGTTATGCTTATTTCCCCGCCTTCAGGCGAGTACTTTACAGCGTTGCTAATCAGGTTAATCAGCACCAGTGAAATCTTTTCAGCATCGCCAATGGCCATTGCATGCGCTTCGCCAATATAGTTGAAATGGTGCTTAGAGGTAGTAATTGTTACATCACTTAAACAATTGTTAATCAGTGCTGGTAAATCAAATGGGTTTAAGTTCAACCTGAGCTGACCATCTTCCATTTTAGAGATGTTTAGAAAATCTCTGATCATGGCTTCCATTTTTTTGGTTTGTATCTCAGCTTTGGAAAGCGCTTTATCGATAAATTCGTTTTTTTCATTCCTTGCCTTAAACAGTGCAACCTGCACATAAGAACGCAAAGAGGTTAGGGGCGTTTTTAACTCGTGACTTACCAGACCGATAAATTCTTCCTTTTTCTTGTCGGCTTGCTTTTTTTCGGTAATATCTCTCGCAATTTTTGAAAGACCAATCACCCGGCCAGTACTATCTTTAATGGGCGAAATGGTTAACGATACATCTATTAGCCTGCCGTCTTTGCGGCGCCTGATGGTTTCAAAATGATCAACCCTGATTCCCTGACTAAGCTGGGAGAGGATTTTGGGTTCTTCATCAAGCCGATCCTGAGGAATGATTTTGAGAATCGATTGCCCAATCATTTCTTCGGCATTGTAACCAAATATCCTTACTGCCGATTCGTTCCAGCTGGTTACTATACTATTGAGGTCTTTGCTAATAATGGCATCGTCTGATGATTCGATTATAGCGCTCAGTCGTTTGCTGTTTACTTCGGCAGAAAGGCGGTCGGTAATATCGCGCGCAATTTTCGATACGCCAATAATTACTCCTTTGTAATTTAGAATGGGCGATATGGTGAGTGATACAGCTACCAGACTGCCGTCTTTGCGCATTCTTCTGGTTTCAAAGTGATTTATTTTGATCCCCCGGTGTAGTTTGGAAATGATTTCGGTTTCTTCATACTGGAGATGGGCAGGAATAAGCCTGAGTATAGAAACGCCAATCATTTCTTCGGCAGTATAGCCAAAAATGCGTGATGCTGAACTATTCCAACTGGTAATAATCCCTTCCAGGTTTTTACTGATGATGGCATCATCGGAAGATTCGTTGATGGATTGGAGTATGGCGTTCTTTTCTTCCGCTGTTTTTAATACGGCATTTAAACGCAACAACTTTTCATTGTCGAGATTGAGATCTAATGCAAGTTTTTCCAGTTCATTTATTACTGCGGCAATATCATTAGATTCTATCATGTTGTGTTATGAGTAAACAATATAGGTAATATTTATATTGCCGGTTTATCTGTTGCCATAATGACCGTAAAAAACCGGGTGGTTTTACCCCTTTGTAACAAGAATACTATATGCGTTTTGCCCTGAACCGAAATTTTAGGTCAGACGGCTGATTTTTCGGATAAAAATGAATGCGGTTTTAATGCTTTCGCTTATCATTTGCAGATCAGTTTTTCTGGTTATCAGCTGCTACAGTTTGCTGAAGGAAGGGAGTATCAAGAATACTGATCCGTTTGCCCTGCGCCGAAATTTTACCGCCTTTACTAAATTCTGTAAAAATCTTGAAAAGCGTTTCGTATGTAGTGCCAGAGTAGGAAGCTACATCCTGACGGGAAATATCAATATCTATAGCGCCCGAAGTATCGGTGCCAAACTGAGATTGTAAGGATAAGATGGCGTTAGCAATTCTACCTTTTACTGACATGTGGGCCAGGTTGCGCATCCGCTCGTGCGATTCCTGAAGTTCGGCCGCAAAGAAATGCATAAGCTCGTAGGTAAAATCCGGATTAACCCGTAGGCTCGATCTAAAGAACTGGAGGTCGATAAAACAAACCATTGCCTCTTCTAACGCAGTAGCCGAAACCGGATAAACGGGGTTTTTGCCTAATCCAAGGTGGCCAATTACATCGCCCGATCTGGCGAAGCGTATAATCAGTTCCTTTTCGTTATCCCACTTCTTATGCACTTTAATTGTTCCTGAGTAAACAAAAAAGATACCGTTTACTGCATCTCCTTCTGAAAAAAGCTGTTCGCCTTTTTTGATCTGGAAGTTTTTCTTCTGCTGGGAAACCGCAGGCAGCCAGTCCGCTATTACACGACTGCACAGGTAACAGCGTTTTAGGTCACAGGCATTGTTGCATTCTTTCATCTTCAGGGTCTTGCTAAGGGCAAAAATACAATTATTAATTTACCAGTGTTTAATATTTTAAAATATATTTAATAATATATAAAATTGTATTAATTTATTTATTAATTCTTTATTAATATTGTTTAAAATATATTTTATGCTTTGTTCTTAGTTTTTTATTTCTACTTTTGTCTCATTCTCAAATAATGAAATGAATAAGATAAAAAATATCATACCAATATCGCCGGCGCTTGGCATTTTCGGTAAGTTTAAAATGGGTAAGCACAAAGAGAAAAGCTCAAAAAAGCGCCTTTTATTTATATCCATGCTCTCGGTTGGTGTAGCCATCGGAATCTCTTTCATCGCAAAAGTGCTGGTATCGCTAATTAACCTGGTAACCAATATTTCTTTTTACCAGCAGTTTGATTTCAGTTTTCATAGTCCTGCCGATAACCACCTTGGTTTACTGGTGATCATTGTTCCGGTTATAGGCGGGGTAATAGTAGGCTTTATGGCCTTCTACGGATCGAAAGCGATTAGGGGGCACGGTATTCCGGAAGCCATGGAGCAGGTACTTACTAATCAAAGTAAAATAAAACCTTCAATAGCCATATTAAAACCTGTATCTTCTGCAATTGCAATTGGTACTGGCGGGCCATTTGGGGCCGAAGGACCAATTATCGCTACCGGTGGCGCATTGGGCTCTACGCTGGGGCAGTTATTTACTGTAAGCCCTGTTGAACGTAAAATTATCCTGGCTGCAGGGGCAACTGCGGGCATGTCGGCCATTTTTGGTACACCGCTTGCCGCGGTATTTCTTGCCATCGAACTGTTATTGTTCGAATTTTCTCCGAGGGCAATTATACCAGTGGCACTTGCCTGTATTACAGGAGCGGCAGGACACCATCTGCTTTTCGAAGCAGGGCCTGTGTTTCCCATGCCTGTGCTTTCGGCACCGTCAAATGCAGCGTTGGGTATTTACAGTCTCATCGGGATTCTGGTAGGGCTCGCATCACTGGGGCTTACTAAGGTGGTTTATTTTGTCGAAGATGCCTTTGAGCATTTGCCCTTACACTGGACCTGGTGGCCGGCAATAGGTGGGCTTGCAGTTGGTGTTGTGGGCTATTTCGCACCGCGTACATTGGGTGTAGGTTACGATAATATCATTTCGCTCTTAAGCGGGCAACTCTCCATCTCGGTTATTCTTTCGTTATGCCTGTTTAAATTTATTTCGTGGGCTATTGCTTTGGGTAGCGGAACTTCGGGCGGAACACTTGCACCTTTAATGACTATTGGTGGTGCAACCGGCGCAGCTTTGGGTTACCTGCTGCATGCTGCTTTTCCAGCTTTAGCTATCAGTATTCCGATGTCGGCGTTGGTAGGCATGTCGGCCATGTTTGCCGGTGCTTCGAGGGCTTATTTAACCAGTATTCTTTTTGCACTCGAATCTACCCAGCAAATACAAGGGCTGTTACCATTGCTTGGTGCCTGCTCTGGTGCTTATCTCGTTTCTGTGTTTTTAATGAAGAATACCATCATGACCGAGAAAATTGCCCGCAGGGGAATTCATACACCAGATAGCTATGAGCCCGATCTGCTGTTAAAATTACGCGTTACAGAGGTGATGGATCGTAGTCCGGTTTTTATCAGTTCATATAATACCATTGCCGAGGTGCGGAAATATTTTGTGGCAAATCCGCCTAAAGAAAACCAATATGCGGTGCGGGATACAGCAGGAGCTTATATGGGCACGATTTCAGTGTTGGATATTTTTCAATGGGTAAAAGAGGATATGGCCAGTATCACAGCTATTATCAAATCAGAAGATGAGCAGATTAAAGGAAACGAACCCGTTAGGAAAGCTTTAGAATTAATGCACAGCACAGGGAATGATTTTGTGGCAGTGGTTAGTGGTAGAGACGGCACATCATTCGAGGGATTGTTAAGCTATAAAGATATTGTTAGGGCCTACAGCACAAATCAGGAGAAGGAGAGCAGGATTGGCAGAAACCTTTCGATGGATAGGCAAGCCAAAAAGATGATTGTGAAGGGCAAAAAAATGATGGCCGACCGGAGAGTTTAATGGTATAATGTTATTTAATTAAAGAATATGAAAAAGACAAGTTATTACCTGATGATTGGCGGCTCAGTGTTGCTGGTCGTTACCTTATTAACAGGAGGGCAGCTAAATGCAATCAATCCGGTCGATTCTCACCCCTGGACCATCAACATCAATGGAATCCGTTCGTTTCCCTGGCCAGAATTTACTGGAGGCCTGCTGATTGCACTGGGGCTTATTTTTAATATTGCTACCTGGCACCAGAAAAAATCGAGGATAGCCTAATCGTAATGGGGCTATTTGCAACTTTCAATTAACAGGTTTACAAAGTATTAATCAGCCCAAATGATATGATAGCGGACAATAATGCGCTTGAAGAAGCCATAGCGCAACTCAAAGCCAAAGGATATACTTTAACCTTTAGCCCCGATGATGCCCATACCGCCGCCTGGGGTGTGGCTGGTCCGTGGCCAACAGATATTGAATATCATATTGATGAAGAGATATCCTGCAGGGTTTATAACGATGGCGACGAAACCCATATCAGGGTATTGGCAGTAACCACTAAGCCCTTTGGTTTAAAAGGAATTCAGTTGGTAAACGCAGAACAGCAACGCTACTGGACAGTTGATGAGATTTTGGTTGGTTTTTCGAAAATGCTGAAAGCTACTAAAACGTTTCTTTTTCGTTCAAAGAGTAGCTAGTTTAAAGCATAGATTCACTTCGATCAATTATCCTACCGAACCAGAGTGTATACTGCTCAGGTATTTTTCGGTTTTAACCTGTATGTGCCTCCAATTTTGCAGCTATTTCAGTAATGATCGTCATGCTGAAGGTATGTCTGCCTGTAAGCCATCTTTTAATTTCATCAGGGTTAACATCCAATGCAATGGCCAGATCTTGTTCTGATAACTCATTATTGGCAATTGCGGCTGCAGTTTTTGCAGCAACAGCAAGGTTTAGCTGCGATAAGCGCTCGATAGCAGGGTTTCCGGTTTCTTCCAGCCAGATAGCAACAAAATCGTTTTCTTCCATTTTATAATGCGTAATAATTGGTATCCCAGCCAATAACAGGTTGGTTCTTTCAGGCGGCAAATTTAACAATCCTGAAACAATCATTACTATCCATTTTTATTTTTTGAGCGATAAGCCTTAAGATATCTAAATGATTTAACCAATTTTAGGTTTTTAACAATTTGCAGCCACAGGAGTGTAGCGGTTAACGATTGTTATAAGTCGAGCTATATCAAAAGGTTTACGCAAATAAGTATCAAAGCCCATTTTTCGGTAAGTAAGGTCTATATCTGTATTACAGCTAGAGGCAATGAGTGCGGTTTGAGGGCACAAAGTACGTATAACTCTGCATAACCGGGCAGGCCGCAGAAGGTCCTGAAAACAATCCATAATAATCAGATCGGGACCATAACTCACCACAGCGGTAGCTAGGTCACCATCCCAGTATGGAAGCGTTTTTACCTGGCAACCCTCATCGGCTAATATAAGGCTAATAATTTCGAAACTAGCCAGGTCGGGTTCGTGAAGAAATATCTTTTTCATGGCAGTCCTCCGAAAAAGATAGATCCCATATGTCCGTCGGGAATATTTTAAGGATATTACAATATAGTCAAAGAAAGCTTACAAAACGAATTTTTTGAGTAGTATAATTGTTGCACACTAATATAATATCCTTTTATTTACGCCCTTTATTGATCGAAGTTAGTTCTAGCCAGGCATCCGGAAGCCCTGGCGAACTTACCTGCAGTTTAATGTTTCCTGCTTTATCCGAGCTTTTCACAATCACCATTGCACGTCCGTTCCAGGGCTTTCTAGTATTAGAAGTATAAGGTGTAATGTCTTTAAGATCTGCGTTATCTGTTGCGGCGATAGTTGCTGCTCCCGATAATTTAAAAGTTAGGCTATGGTTTGCATCAGGCCTGATATTACCCTGCTTGTCTACTATTTCTACTGTAACAAAAGAAAGGTCCTGCCCATTTGCGTAAAGCCTTTTTCTATCAGCCTTTAACCTTATCTGTGCAGCTTGACCGCTGGTACTTAAAATAACAGCTTCTTTTTCCTGGCCATTTAGTATTCCAACAGCTTTTAATTGGCCTTGCTGATAGGCCAGGGGAAAGGTTGCTTTAAATTGTTGTTTTACGGTTGTTGTTTTTTCTCCAATCAGCTTGTTATTCAGATACAGCCGTACAGCAGGGTATTTACTGTAAACTTCTACCTGTATTTCCTTGCCCTCGCAGCCTGGCCAGGTCCAGCTTTCCCACGATGGCCAAACCGACCACATGGTTTCTTTAATTACACCATTAGCCGGATTCGGCTCTTTTACTGCCATATAAATTTTCTCGTTGTCATTGTATAACATACTTCGGTAGTGCGAAATTGGCTTCCTCCAGCCGGTTAGGTCAATGTCGCCGCAATAGGCACCATGCCATGGAAATAAATCACGTTCCCAATGTTGTCCTTCCAGTTCGCCGGGATAATAATAACGCCCAATTCCGGATTCGCCAAGGTAGTCCATTGCAGTCCAGACAAAGTCGCCGATGATATAATTGTTTTGCTGTACCAGCTCCCAGTTGGTAAAAGCATCTCTCGAATAGGATTCCGTTTGTACAATTATACGTGAGGGTATCCGCGTATGGTCTGCAGCTGCATGGTGCAACTGGTAGTTATATCCGGCCACATCGTGGGCTGCCATTAGCGGATCGAACATTTCCCAGTCTTTATCCCAGGTGGTCATCGCCGAAGTTACTGGCCTGGTCTGATCATGTTTCTTTATATAGGACGATAGTAGTTTAGCTGTTTCAACTGCTTTGGCTTCCTTTCGCTCAATAATCTCGTTGCCAATGCTCCACATAATGATGGCGGGGTGGTTGCGATCGCGTTTAACCATTGCCGCAATATCGCGTTCAGACCAATCGTTAAAATATAAAGCATAGTCATATTTGTTTTTTCCGGTGCGCCATCCGTCAAACGCTTCATCAATAACCAATAGACCAAGCTTATCGCAGGCATCTAAAAAAGCCGGCGAGGGTGGATTATGGGAAGTACGTACAGCGTTAAAACCTGCTGCTTTCAACAGCTCAGCCTTTCTTTCCTCAGCGCGGTCAAAGGCTGCCGCACCCAGACTTCCATTGTCGTGGTGCACACAGCCACCATTTAGCTTTATTGTTTTGCCGTTCAGCTCAAATCCTTTCGTTGGACTGAATTTTATAGATCGGATACCAAAATTTTGTATTTCTTTGTCTAATAGCTTTTTATTATCCTTAATCTCAACTATTGCGTAATACAGGTTTGGTGCTTTTATATCCCACAAAAGCGGATTATTCAGTGCTAAATTTTCGGTTATGCTGTTGGAACTGCGGGGCTGCAATTTAACCTGTATGGTTTTGGTTGCGGCTTTGCGGTGGCTTTTATCAAAAACTGAGATGGATACTGCCACGTTTTTAGGTTGGTCGGTATCGTTATTTAGCTTAGCCTCAACCCGAACAATAGCTTTACTGGCACTTACCGTTGGCGTAGTTACAAAAATACCCCATTGATCGAAATGTACAGGATCTTTGCTCATGAGCCATACGTGGCGGTAAATCCCCGATCCGCTATACCAGCGCGAATTTTTTTGTTGCGCGTTATCTACGCGAACCGCTATGGTATTTTTAGTGCCGTATTTCAAATATGGGCTCAGATCGTAGGTAAATGAAGAATATCCGTAAGGGTAAACACCAAGCGATTTGCCATTTATAAAAACCTCAGCATTCATGTAAACTCCTTCAAAATAAATAGATACCTTTTTATTTTTCCAGTTCGCTGGTATAGAGAAGGCTTTTCTGTACCAACCTATGCCTGCCGGAAAGTATCCACCATCATTACCCATTGGGTTTTTTGCATCTATTCTGCCCTCAATGCTCCAGTCGTGAGGCAAATCGCGCGCGCGCCAGTTTCGGTCATCAAATTCAGGTGTACTGAAGTTATCTGATTTATCTGCCAAATTAAATTTCCATCCATAATCAAACAGCTCCTTATTGCCATTAAATGCTTGTTGTGCACTTGATTTTAGTGCAATAAGCATCAACAAGACGGTTACAGCTGAATAATAAAAACCTGGATAAGCATATTTTTTCATTGTAGAATGGATTTAGACCTGGTTAAAGCATGAAGATATAAATAATAAACGTTATATGAACGTTTAAAATTTAAAATACAATTTTACTGTTTAAAGCAAGTGATCTGATGGTTAATGAATTATAGTTGATTTATCTGTAAAAGGGTAATAATACCTCGAAAAGGGTATTTGTATTGGATAGATTACAGCCTATAGCGTGTTGATGTTTTTAAGAGAGAGAGGAGAAGTTCTGAACCAGTGATGAGTAGATCGGTGTTTAAAATTTAGTGTTTTTTGAGCCGAATAAAAAAATCTATTCGGCCCTTTAAACTTAAAACCGCCTTTCTCGGCCTTTGTTACGAAGTAATTCGATCAAAATACCGAAACCAGAAAGTAGTGAGAATACGCCGATGATTAGGTTGGTTCTGTCATCCATGAAGTTTTTAGTTTAGGTTTTCAAGATATAAACTTCAAATGACATTAAGAAGACATTTGATGAAAAAAAGTAAAAAAATAATTTGAAATCAATTTTGACTTTAGCTATGTAGATTATTAGGCGCTAACCTGGGCTCGAATTATCAGATTTTAAAAACCATTATTTGATCGAAAAGGTTTCTTTGATAAGCCGTTTCGGTTTAATGGCAATTTAATATTTGGTTTAAGCAAAAGAGTATGAGTTTACAGGCGTACAATCAAAAACGGGATTTTAAAAAGACTACTGAACCTAAGGCGGGGATAAGTAAAGACAGTAAAAGGTTGATGTTTGTGGTGCAAAAGCACGATGCTTCCAGGCTCCATTACGATTTCCGTTTGGAGATGGGCGGTGTTTTGAAAAGCTGGGCAGTACCTAAAGGCCCCTCGCTGGATCCTAAGATTAAACACCTGGCCATGATGGTAGAAGATCATCCTTTCGATTACCGCAATTTTGAAGGGATTATACCGAAAGGAGAATATGGTGGCGGAACTGTGATTGTTTGGGATCAGGGCTGGTACGAAACCATAACCGATATTAAAGGGAAGAAAGCACAGGAGAATAATTTGCTTAAAGAGCTGGCTAAAGGTTCGGTTAAAGTGCGTTTGCACGGCCAGAAATTAAACGGGGAGTTTGCGCTGGTAAAAACCAAAGGCATGGGCGAGCATGCCTGGCTGCTGATTAAGCATGATGACGAATATGCTTCTAAAAAGGATATTACTAAGCTGGATGAATCTGTACTGTCGGGGAAAACCCTGGCAGTAATGGAAGAAACGAGTGAAAAAGTATGGAAATCGGGGAAGGAGCAAAAGCTGAGTACTGATAAATTAGCTAAAGTTGTTAAGAATAAAAAAGATAAGGATTTGGATGAAGGGCAGGATGTGGCACTTGATGTTGCCAAGCTGCTTCGAAATGCACCTAAATTGGCTATGCTGAAAAACGTAAAACCCATGCTGGCCACTTTGGTTGATAGCGCTTTTGATGATGAAGACTGGCAATACGAAGTGAAGTGGGATGGTTACCGGGCGCTTGCTTTTTTGAACAAACATGATGTAGAGCTGCTTTCGAGAAATAAAAAATCATTTAACGAAAAATTCTATCCCATATACGAGACGCTGAAATCGTTGAAGCTCAATGCAGTTTTAGATGGAGAGGTACTGGTATTGAATGATAAGGGCGTTTCGAACTTTGGCCAGCTTCAAAACTGGAGGAACGAAACCGATGGAACGCTGATTTATTGTGTTTTTGATATTTTGTGGTACAAAGGCAAAGACCTTACCGCACTTACTTTAGTAGAACGGCAGGCCATATTGAAGGAGATATTGCCTAAAACTAATGATCGTATCCGTCTTTCTAAAGTATTTGATACCAGTGGAATTGAGTTTTTTAAGGCTGCCGAAAAGATAGGGCTGGAGGGAATTATGGCCAAACGTAAATCTTCTGTTTACAGCCTAAACAACCGGTCTAAAGACTGGCTCAAAATAAAAATCAACAAAAGACAGGAGGTGATTATTGCAGGTTTTACCAAAAACAAAGATACTTCCAAATCTTTCAGCTCGCTTATACTGGCCGTGTACAAAAAAGGAAAACTAAGCTTTGCCGGCAAGGTAGGTACAGGATTTTCAGATCAGCAACAAAAACAGATGATGAAAATGTTCGAGCCCTACATTAGCAAAAAGAGTCCGTTCGAAGTTGTTCCGGATGTAAATAAGCGTTCGAGATTTCAACGCATGCAGCCTGATGCAGAAATTACCTGGATGAAAGCTGAACTGGTTGCTGAGGTTGAATTTATCGAAATCACCAGTGAAGGTGTGTTCAGGCATCCCTCATTCAAGGGCATGCGCGAAGATAAAAAGGCTAGAGAAGTAATAAGAGAAAAAGCAGGACCTACTGAAGAGATTATTGAGCTAGATGATAATAAAAAATTAGTGAATAAAGAGGTATCAAAAATGGATTCAAGCGAATTGTTGAATGCTAAAGGAGATAGACAGGAAATTAAAATAAAAGGGAAAACCCTCGAGTTTAATCACCTTTCTAAAGTTTACTGGCCTGGTGAGGGGATAACCAAGCGCGATTTGCTGAATTATTATGCCGATGTTGCCGAATACATGTTGCCATATTTAAAAGATAGGCCACAATCGTTAAACCGTTTTCCGGGCGGCATAAAAGGCAAGCCATTTTACCAGAAAGATGTTAAAGACAAGGCACCCGATTGGGCTAAAACTTTTCCTTACTCAACCGGCGATGGAGAAAAAAAGGAATATCTGCTAGGTAACGATCTGGCAACGCTTTTATGGATGGTATCGTTAGGTTGTATTGAAATCAATCCCTGGTTTTCGCGGGCTAAAAAGCCCGATTATCCTGATTATTGTGTGATTGATCTCGATCCCGATCAACAGGATTTTGATCAGGTAATTGTTGCAGCGTTGCAGGTAAAGGAAGTGCTTGATGCTATTGACGTTCCCAGTTTTCCTAAAACCTCCGGATCGACAGGCATTCACATCTATATTCCGATGGGAGCGAAGTACACCTATGAGCAAACCCAGCTTTTTGCCCGCATTGTTGTAGAGGCTGTTCATGCTGCTTTGCCCGAATTTACGACACTTGAGCGTAGTATTGCCGCCAGGAAAGGGAAAATGTATCTCGATTTTTTGCAAAACCGCCCAGGCGCGACTATTGCTGGCCCGTATTCGGTAAGGCCAAAGCCTGGTGCAACTGTTTCTACGCCATTAGCATGGGATGAGGTAAAGCCAGGCTTGAAGATGAAAGATTTTAGCATTTTTAATACCATGGCTAGATTAAAGGAAAAAGGCGATCTTTTTAAAGGTGTGCTCGGCAAAGGGATCGATCTGAAAAAAGCCATTCAAAAAGCTAAGCAGCAATTTCAGTAGTTTTTCCTATCGGTCTTCTGCACCTCCTAACGCTATCGGTTGGTGTCCACACCGACCGACACAGATGGCCCTGGTGCGTCATGCTGAACTTGTTTCAGCATCTCTTCATCCTTAAATAGAGCCATTAAAACGGGAGGTCCTGAAACAAGTTCAGGAGGACGATCGTTAATCTGTAGCTAATCCACAACTCAAAACAATCGGCTTCGCCTGTGCGTCATGCTGAATTTCTGCCGGGTCGGATGTTTTAGCAACCGAAACCGATGCAGATAATCTGTAGCTAATCCACAACTCAAAACAATCGGCTTTGCCTGACTGTTAGTATTGAAGCTTAAAATATAATTATGAGATCGATCTGGAAAGGTTCAATTGGATTTGGGCTGGTTAATATCCCCGTTAAGTTATTTTCTGGTGTGCAAAACAGTCATTTAGATTTAGATATGCTGGATGAGCGCGACCATGAAAAAATCAGGTTTTTACGCGTTAACGAAAAAACAAATAAAGAGGTGCCCTTTGATAAAATTGTGAAAGGTTACTTCTTGAAAGACCGCTACATTGTTTTAGATAAACATGATTTGGAAGAAGCAGCCCCGAGAAAACGAAGATTATTGAACTCGAGAATTTCGTCGATATCCAGGATATTAATCCTATATATTACGAAACTTCTTATTATACAGAACCTGAAAAGCAGGGTAAAAAAGCATACGCCTTACTTTTAAAAGCATTGGTGAAATCGAAAAAAGCAGGAGTAGCCCGTTTTGTATTGCGCAATACCGAAAATCTCTGCGTTATACACCCAATGGAAAATGTTATCGTGGTTACCAAAATCCGGTTTCAGCAAGAAATCAGAAGCTTATCTGAAATTAATAAGGTAGAGGACATCAATATCACTAAGAAAGAGATGGATGTTGGACTGGCCTTAATTAAACAGTACAGTTCGGCATTTGATTTAGGTGCATTTAAAGACGAGTATAGCGACGAACTGCTTAAAATTATTAAAGCCAAGGCCAAAGGTAAGCGGGCTACAGTAAAGAAAATGAAACCACAAAAGGCAGTTAGCGATGATCTTTACGAGCAGTTAATGGAAAGCTTAGGAGCAAAAAAAGGAGCTTAAGACTAAATGCATGGAGATGCAATTTGGTGAGACCAGCTCCCTGTAAACATTTGTAGCCTACCATAAAGGCAGGCTACAATATATTAAGATTGCTATCAGGTTTCAGGCTGGCTAATTAACCAAACTTGCGTACCCGGTAAATTAACGATAACATAAAATAGCGACCAAGGCGGTTTACCTGCCTGTCGACAATTACGTTATCAAATACATCTCTCGAAATGCCCGAATTCTGATCAAAAAGATCAAATCCTTCTACACGGATAGCTGCCATATCGTTTTTCATAAATTTGTACTCCATCGACAGACGTAACAGGGTAGGATTGCGAACGGCTCCGTTATCGAATCCATTATTAATCTGCTTGCTGAAATCGTAACCCAGGGTAAGATCTTTAAAGAAATAGTTACGGCCTTCAATGCCATACTCAAAGCGGTTCGATTGTCGGTTGCTCAAAGTTGTGTTGGTGTAGCTGGTTAGGTTTTGAGAATAAGAGGTTTCTATCTCGAAATTGGTAATGTCCTTCAGGTCTACCCTGAACTCCAGTTCTTGTCGCCACGAAATGTTTTTCGCTTCAATCCTGCTATTGTCGGTAAAAGAAATGTTGTTGTTCAATTGTCCCGAACCCGAATACCCGATGGTAAACTTCCGTTCAGCCGATAGCGGTTTACTGATGTTGTAATCACCTTGTATAGTGTAGTAGCCATCGGTATTGGTGTAGCTTGTTAACTGATTTACTGTACCGGGTACACGCGCTTTGGTGGTTACAATTTTGTCGTCAGTTCGTTCATATCTGAAATTAGCCAGAATCACTTTACCTGCACTCCAGTCGGCCAGTTTGTAGTGGGCGTTAACGCTGTGTACAAATTCCGGTTTCAAATCGGGGTTTCCGGTAATTTCATTCTGCAGGTTCGAGTTATCGGTAATTGGTTGTAACTGCAGAAAACCTGGTTGGTTATTTCTGCCCCAATAATTTACATCAAGCGACTGCTGATTTGAGAATTTATAAGAAAATCTACCCGATGGGATCAGGTTAAAAGTGCGGTTCTCGGTTTTAACATTATGGCTCAGGTTCTGTCCGGTTAAAACAGCCGGCTGGGCATTAATCCCAACGGTATAATTCAACTTTTCGCCAATGTAACGGTAGTTCATACCTACTTTGTTGGTTACAAACTGATAATCATAAATATTGCTTAGCTGTGGGTTGAAAACCTGACTACCAGCCATTACATCGTATGTTTCTTTTGCATTGTTGGTCGAAGTACGGTTCCAGCTGTAGTTAAGCTCGATAAAAGTTTTATGCCATAAAGGCTCCATGTACGATGCGCCAACATTTAAACCGAAGTTATTGTTATCCTGATTGTTTAATTGGTTTTGGATTAACGAATCGGTTTTACTGCCATGCATATTAATGTACTGGTTGTACCCATTTCTGTTATTGCCCCCGTTAGAGTAGTTAATGTTACTCCAGCTGCTCAGGTTACGCCCTTTTTTCGCAAACTTGTGGTTATAAAAAATATTTGCCTTGGCACTAAAACTATTCGAACTGTTTGCATTGGTCGATTCGCGGCGCGTAAATAATGTATCCTGTGTAACCAACGATCCACCCGTACTGTTACCTATGCCTGTATTATAGTTAAAGTTTGGCGAAATCTTCAGGTAGTTCATCGTATCGATTTTATACTCGAGGTTACCGCCCATCCAGTGACTATAGTTATCGCTCTTATTGTTGTTTTGTGCATCTTCGAGGCGATTGATGTTTTGCCCGGCATCTTGTAAAATGTTCTGCGTGTAAGTGGTGCTGATGGTATTATTGCGGTCGTTGTTAAAGTTATAACCGGCATCAAGCGAAAGTTTAGGGCTAAACTCATTTTTGAAGTTTAAGCCAACTGCGTTTCTGGTCGTTACTCCATCGCCACCCCCGCCACGCATATTGGCATTGGCCGAGGTCGCATCAAACGAAAGTTGTCTTTCGCCTTTCATACTGTTACCTCTAATGCTGGTGTTGTAGCGATCGGCATTACCCACACCTGCTGAAGCACGGGCAAAATAGCCCTTCTTTTTATCTTCCTGGATGGTTAGGTTCAGGATTTTCTCGGGTTCGCCGGTTTTAATGCCGGTTAATTTAGCCTGATCACCATAGTCATCAATAAATTGCAGGTTTTTAATAATATCAGCCGGCAGGTTTTTAATCGCAGTTGCCACATCCGTGCCGAAGAAATCCTTTCCATTAACCCGTATTTTGGTTATGGGCGCACCCTGACTCGTTACATTACCATCTTTATCTACTTTTACGCCGGGCAGCTTTTTAAGTACTTCGTCTACAGCATCACCTTCTCTCACCGGAAAGGCTTTGGCATTAAAACTCACCGTATCTTCTGTTACTTTTACTGGGGGAACACCCGATATCACTACGGCATCGAGCGTATTGGAAGATGGCTTTAGTTTAATGTTTTCGATAGTAAGGCTATTTCCCTTTTCAATCAGATACTGTTTGGTAAAAGTATCATAACCAATAAAGGCAGCCGATAAGGTAAACTGTTTGGATTTAATTTTGGCAATGATAAAGGTGCCATCCGGATTGGCTGAGATGCCAACACTATCGGTTTTCGATTTAATTCTAACTACAGCTCCGGGTAAAGGCTGGCCGGCGGTATCGAGCACGATGCCCTTAACAGAATAATTTTGGGCAAAGCTGTTTAAGCAAAATCCTGCAAGCAGGAGCAGCAGCCAGGCCGACTTAATAAAAAACTTCATAATACATTTGTGTGCTATAAAGGTACACTACAGGCTTTTAAAAGCTGTGGCGCGTAATCAACATGTTACCGATTGTTCTGTAAAGGATATGTGATAAAGTAAGATGTGATGCACAGGAGTAGAGGATCGTCATTGCGAGGTGCCTTTTTCAGCCGTTCCTCCTCGCAATGACGATTTTCTTTTTTTAGGCTTTTCGAATAAGCTACACGCCCTTTATTTATTGGTTATAACGGTCATTTTAACATTGGCGCTATTTTCGCTTCTGTCGCCGGTTGCAATAATGGTGTAAATCTTTCCGTTTTCGATTTTTACCTTTTCAAGGCTATTGATCACCTGGTTATTTCCGGTTTCGCGTAAGTCGAAGTCAACTTCGGCAGCTACCGCCATGTTTTCGAAATTGGTAGCGCTTTTATAAGCCAGATTACTAAATACAGGCTGTTTTCCACGCACGTTTAAATCAAGCCCCTTTGCGCCCTGACTTAAGTTAACAAAACGGATTTTTCCACTGTCTTTTATGGGCACGTTAAGGTTATCTTCGGTTAAAACCAGCGTGGGCGCGCTTGCTGTACCGCAAATAAATACCGAATAATTGCGACCTGCGGTAAGGGTAAAATCGGCACTGGCAAGCGTAGCCGACGAAACTGTGTTGCTTACCTTAACTGTTAATTTTCCTTCAGGTACTTCGCTGTAGTCGCTGTGGAGCAAGGCATCCAGGCTCGCTTTTTTAATCCCATTAACGTAGAAGTCGAATTTGCCAGTAAGATCGAGACCGTTGTTGAACGATAGGGTAGCGGTTGTAGCTACAGGTTGATCAGTTTTGCTGTCCTTTTTGCAGGCAACAAGACTAAGGGCTAGTAGGCTTATAGCCATGACGTACTTCAAATAATTTACTGTTTTTTTCATAATAGAGATAGGGATTTTGTTTCGCCATAGAAACGGGCCCTGGGATCTTTTTGCGACAAGGAATCAGATTGGATTGGTTTCTGGGTGCTTTAGTTGCTGATAATCTTTGGTTTAAATTTTATCTGCTAAAGGCTTAAATGGAGTTATTAGCAGAGTTGAGGGTTTATCATCTATTTTTCTTCAAACTTTTACCAAAGGGTTTATGCGAATGTGTACAGGCAGAGGCACTTCCATAAGGTAATAGATTTTAACTATTTGCACATAGAATTATGTGATTGTGATTATTGACAGGAATCCCTTAATTTTATATCAGTTCATAAATTTAAACTAACAAATCATAATATTAAAGATGGAAAAAGACCCGAACGATATCAGCAAATGCCCGTTCCATAACGGCAGCATGAAAAACAATGTAGGTGGTGGCGGTACCAGAAATAACGATTGGTGGCCAAAGCAGTTAAAACTTAATATTCTCCGTCAGAATTCAGCTTTATCAAATCCCTCTGATCCTGATTTTAATTACGCCGAGGCTTTTAAAAGCTTAGATCTGGAAGCTGTGAAAAGTGATCTGCATACTTTGATGACTGATTCGCAGGATTGGTGGCCTGCAGATTTCGGTCACTATGGTGGTTTATTTATCCGTATGGCCTGGCATAGCGCAGGTACTTACCGTGTGGGTGATGGTAGAGGTGGTGCAGGAGCCGGATTACAGCGTTTTGCACCTTTAAACAGCTGGCCTGATAATGTGAGCTTAGATAAGGCGCGTCGGTTACTTTGGCCAATTAAACAAAAGTATGGTAATAAAATTTCATGGGCCGATTTAATGATTCTCGCCGGCAATATTGCTTTAGAATCAATGGGCTTTAAAACCTTTGGCTTTGCCGGAGGTCGCGAAGATGCCTGGGAAGCTGACGAATCGGTTTACTGGGGTGCAGAAACAACCTGGTTAGGCGGCGATTTACGCTATGCACATGGCTCTGATGGTGCCGATAAAGCACATGGCGTAGTGGTAACCGACGATGATGCCGATGGTGATATCCATTCGCGTAATTTAGAAAAACCACTGGCTGCAGTACAAATGGGCTTGATTTATGTAAATCCCGAAGGACCAGATGGCAATCCTGATCCAATCGCAGCAGCCAAAGATATTCGCGATACTTTTGGTCGCATGGCCATGAACGACGAAGAAACTGTTGCTTTAATTGCAGGTGGACATACTTTTGGTAAAACCCATGGTGCAGCCTCTGCCGATCATGTGGGTAAAGAACCTGAAGCAGCTGATATTGCCAGTCAGGGTTTTGGCTGGAGCAGTAGTTTCGGATCGGGTAAAGGTGCAGATGCCATTACCAGCGGATTGGAAGTAACCTGGACAACCACGCCAACCAAATGGAGCAATAATTTCTTCGAAAACTTATTTAGATACGAGTGGGAATTAACCAAGAGCCCGGCAGGTGCACACCAGTGGGTAGCTAAAAATGCAGAAGCCATTATACCTGATGCTTATGATAGTGCAAAGAAACATTTGCCAACCATGTTAACCACCGATCTTTCTTTAAGGTTCGATCCGGCTTACGAAAAAATATCAAGAGGCTTCTTAGAAAATCCTGATGCTTTTGCTGATGCTTTTGCACGAGCATGGTATAAGCTTACACACCGCGATATGGGACCGCGCGAGCGCTATCTTGGTGCCGATGTGCCACAGGAAGAATTGCTTTGGCAAGATCCGATACCGGCAGTAAATCACACTTTGGTTAACGAAAGTGACGTTACCGCACTAAAATCTAAAATTTTGGCTTCAGGCCTTACTACCTCGGAATTGGTTGGTACTGCCTGGGCTTCAGCAGCCACTTTCAGGGGTTCCGATAAACGCGGTGGCGCTAATGGCGCTCGCATAAGATTGGCACCACAAAAAGATTGGAAGGTAAATAATCCGGTCCAGTTACAAAAAGTATTGGGCGTTTTGGAGAACATTCAGCAAGATTTTAATGCTGGTCAAACAGATAATAAAAAGGTTTCTCTGGCCGATTTAATTGTACTGGCTGGCAATGCAGGAGTAGAGCGTGCCACAAACGGCGTAATTGTTCCGTTCGTTGCAGGCCGTATGGATGCCTCACAAGAGCAAACAGACATAGAATCGTTTGGCTATTTAGAACCGGCTGCCGATGGTTTCCGTAACTACCGCAATCCAAGAGTACCTGTGGCTACAGAAGAGCTGTTGATTGATAAAGCGCATTTGTTAACTTTAACTTCGCCCGAATTAACCGTGCTAGTTGGTGGTTTGCGTGTGCTCGATATCAACTTTGATGGTTCTAAGCATGGTGTATTTACTCAAAATCCTGGTCAGCTAAGCAACGATTTCTTTGTGAACCTGTTGGATATGAATACGGCCTGGAAAGCCACTTCTGAGGATAGAGAACTATATATTGGTAGCAGCCGCAAAAGCGGACAACCCAAATGGACAGCTACCCGTGCCGACTTGGTATTTGGCTCAAATGCAGAACTAAGGGCAATTGCCGAAGTTTATGCCAGCACTGATGGGCAACAGAAATTAGTTAAAGACTTTGTAGCCGCCTGGACCAAAGTGATGAATTTAGATCGTTTTGATCTGGCTTAACAGTTTTTAATTAGTCGTAAATACCGAAGGATTGCTGCATGCGGCAATCCTTTTTTTATGTATACGATTAGGTACTACTTACTTCATTGTCATCCTGAGCCTGTCGAAGGACTTTTTAAGCAGTATTAGTTTATTTTTCTTCACCATATAAGGCAGGTAAGTTTCATATAAGCCTAAATGCCCTTAAATGTCTTAGGTGGTAAAAAGTATATTTTTATGTGCCATTGTCATCCGGAGTGTTAATTTATTGTATAAAAATCAATTTGAGTGACAGCCCCTCAGGGGTCGTCATTTCGAGAGTAGTGCAACGTAGCCGAGAAATCTGTCTCTATAGATTTCTCCATTCCGCTGCCAGTGAAAAACTGGCTTGCTCCAGTCGAAATGACGATTCTTCTATTCTGGCGTCAATGGTAGGTAAGTGGAATAACTTCGTTAAACAATGCTAGCTCACTTTTCTTAACCATAAAAGCAGATAGGCGTCCTGTAAATCTAAATGCTCTTAAATGCCTTACATGGTAAAAAACAACGTAATAATTAGCATTAAGATTCCCGCTTTCGCAAATGACGATCCCGAAAAAACTTAAGCCAACAAATACAGCACAGCAAGCAAGGCCGGTACCGAAATCAATACCCATAAAACCAGTCCTTGCAAAATGGGTTTAAAACCAACTGAAATAAATACCTCTTTTGATAGCCCCGAGCCAATCAGAAACAAAGTAAGCGTTAAACCAACTTTAGAAAGTTGTAAGATTTGGCTTCCAATAATTTTTACAAAAGGCAAATAGGTATTCAGCACTATAGCCAGTACAAACAAAGCAATAAAGTAAGGGATTTTGATTTTAGCCCCTTGTTCCTGAATAACAACGAACTAAGTATAGCAATCGGAATAATCCATAAGGCCCTGGTTAACTTAACCGTGGTGGCAATTTGCAATGCCTCTGCGCCGTATTTACTGGCTGCACCTACTACCGAGCTGGTATCCTGAATAGCAATGGCGCTCCAAATCCCAAACTGCTGTTGCGAGAGTTGCAGGCTTTGACCAATAAGCGGGAAAATAAATAAAGCAACGGCATTGAGGATAAAAATGGTGCCTAATGCAACACTAATTTGTTTTTCCTGCGCTTTAATTACCGGAGAAATGGCAGCAATGGCGCTGCCGCCACAAATGGCTGTACCAACTGTAATCAGAAATGACGATTTGCGGTCTACCTTTAAAAGCCTGCCCAATAGATAGCCCATAACCAGTGTGGTTAAGATAGATAAGATGGTAAAGGTAAAACCACTTTTGCCGGCCTGCAATGCCGAATCTACATTCATGCCAAAACCAAGTCCAACTACTGAAAATTGCAGCAGGATATGTGTAGCCTTGTGGTTAAGGTGTAAAAAAGGGTGGCCGATAGATTGCGCCACAACAATTCCCATTAAAAGTGCAACAGGAGGAGAGATAAATGGCATCAGACACAATAAAAGAAAAGCAAAAAAGATGATTTCCCTAACTGTGACCGATTTATTCAATATTTTATTATCCATGATTTTGTTGTTTTTACACGACAAAGATGGGTAAGCCAGTGAGAGTTTAGAAATGAATAATTGCTATCTGTTATAACTTAAGGTTATGAGAGGCGAGGTGTTTGATAAAGATTTCCTGCAAGTCGGGCGTATCGCCCTGCTGCGTAATGAAATAGAATACACGAGTAATATCGAGCCCTTTAACATCAACAACCTTTAGCTCGCCACTTTTAAGCTCTTTGAGTATGGCATGGATAGACAGGAAAGCGAAAGCATTCGTATTAAGGAGATAAGCCTTTATACTTTCGGCACTTTCCAGTTCCAGATCCCTGTTGAGTTGCGATAAACTTAAACCTACATTTTTCAGTGCAGCAGCCACTACTTCAAGCGAACCAGAACCCGGCTCGCGCAAAACCAGGGGTAGTTTCTGGAGATCACCTAGACTAATAGTGGTTTTTTTGACCATCGGATTAGTATTGCTGGTACAGAGTACAATTTCATCCTGAACAAATGGCGTATATTTAATGTGCGGGCGTTTAGATTGCCCTTCAACCAATCCAAGGTCAATTTTATTTTCAATTAACAGGTTTTCTATCGCTTCGGTGTTGTTCGATTTAAGCGATACGGTGATATCAGGGAATTGCTGTCGGAAAGAAGCCAGATATTTAGGTAAAAAATATTGGGCAATGGTTGTACTTGCTCCCATGCGAAGCGTTCCCTTGATATTTTTAGCGAGAGTAGAAAGCTCAAAATCAATATTACGGTGGATGTTTATTAGCGCTTCGGCGTGTTTCAAAAGGATATTGCCAGCCTGGGTAATTTTAATTTTCGTTCCATTACGGTCGAAAAGCCTGGTTTTATAAAAAGCCTCTATCTCCTGTATATGCTTGGTAACTGCGGGTTGTGTAATAAATAATTCTTCAGCAGCCCTGGTAAAATTAAGCCGCTTGGCCACGATATAAAAAACCTTCAGTCTAAAGTCAAACATCTAAAATACGGATTATGCTTTTGCAGTCTGCTAAATTAACGAAATATGTGATTTAGTCATGTAAATTAACCCAAAGGCTGGCTGATATGCTAAAGATATGTAAATACTTAGCCTGTTTATTGCAGTTTACGATTAAATCCGTGCTTATTTTTATTTTTGCAGCACAATAACACCTAAAAGGGATGATGAACATAACCGACCTGATTATAAGCGATAAAGAACAGATCCAGTTAAACGATTTGTTTTTAGACGAATATAATCGAACCATGCTTAACCAGCTGATCAGAGAGCATAGTTACATAGAACAGCTGCGCCAGTACGAATTGCCGGTTAATAATAAAGTGATGTTGCATGGTAGCTCGGGTTGTGGTAAAACTACTACAGCTAAAGCCATTGCGGCTGCACTGGGTAAGAACCTGCTTGTGCTTAATCTCAGTAATGTAATCAGCGCCCGCTTAGGCGAAACCGCCCAGCATGTTAAAATGGTTTTCGATAAGGCCAAAAGGGAGAAAGCGGTTCTTTTTCTGGATGAGTTTGATCAGATAGGTAAGGCAAGGAGCGAGGGCGACAAAGATGTTGGCGAAATGCACAGGCTGGTTAATACCATGATCCAGATGATTGACTATTTCCCTGAAAATGCGCTGTTAATCTGTGCCACCAATTACGAATCATTCATCGATCCGGCTTTGTTAAGGCGTTTTCAACTTAGGTTAAGCTTTACCATGCCTGGCAACGCAGTGCTGGATGCTTACTACGATAAACTGCTTTCGCGTTTTCCTGAGCATATCCGGATCATTGAGCGCAAATATGGTATATCCTTTGCCGAAGCCAAAGATCATGCTTATCGACTGGTTAAAGGTGTGCTAATCAGTGAATTTGAGCTGCAAACAACTTTAAGCGAAGTAGAAGAAACCCAAATACTGGCCAATTAGCATTCAAACACAGGTATGTTGCAAAACCGGGTAAATCCATTTGGTGAGATTATTAAAACCAGGCATAGAGGCAGCTGGCTGGGCAACCGTGGGGTAATCCACAACAATACTCAAGAAATCGTACGCCAGTTTAAGGTTAAAGCATGGATAACCTGTGTGCTCGAATTTAGGGCAGGCACCGCGAGGTAATGCAACCCAATCGCTGGACTGAGCTTTTCTTTTTAGACGAGGCCACTGCTTTTGCAGCCGGACACAGGCCTTGCTTTCAATGCCGCTATGCAGATCACCAGCGTTTTAAATTGTTTTGGCTAAAAGGCAATCCCGGGTATCAGTTCAACATAAAAACTGCGGTAACGGAAATTGATAATATCCTCCATCAGGAAAGAATCACAGCCGATAAAACTAAAGTTTATTACCACGAAAGTTTGGATGCGTTGCCTGACGGAACTTTTGTGTCCTATCAAAATAATCCTTACCTCGTTAAAGAAAAACAACTGCACCTGTGGACACCAGCAGGTTACGAGAAGGCTGTTACTTTTCCCGTTTTGGATAAAATAGCTGTATTAACGCCTAAATCCTTTGTAAATATGTTTGCTGTTGGCTATGCGCCGCAGATGATGGCTTAGCTTTTTTACTGAATGCGGAGATTAGCTAAAGAATCTCAATCTTTCTTGGTTTTGTCTCTATTTGGAACGTTGCCGTTAAATTCATTCGATAAAATATTATCATTGTGGTTCAACACAACACAATGAACTTAAGTACTACACCAAATGGCCTGTTAAAAACCAAACAGCATTTCGAAATTTTAGATGGTCTCAGAGGACTGGCTGCGGTAGCAGTCGTCGTTTTTCATTTTATGGAGTTTGCTACTCCCGATTACAAAGACAACTTTATTGCACATGCTTACCTGGCAGTCGATTTCTTTTTCTGCCTTTCTGGTTTCGTTATTGCCTATGCTTACGATCACAAAATAGCAGATCTGGGTATTATTCCTTTCTTAAAACTCAGGTTCATCCGCCTGCATCCGCTCGTAATTATCGGTTCCGTTATTGGGGTGTTTGCCTTCATTTTCGATCCATTTAGTAATCTTCAGGCGGTTTATGGTTTTGGGCAAACCTTTATTATGTTTCTTTCTTCATGCTTTATGGTGCCTTATCCGCTGGTGCAGGAGCGTTATTTTAATCTCTTTCACCTCAATCCGCCAACCTGGTCGTTATTTTGGGAGTATATTGCCAACATTGCTTATGCGGTGCTGCTCATTAAATTGCCCAATAAGGTACTGTGGTTCCTAACCGCAATTGCTGCGGTAATGCTAGGGTTTGAGGCGCAAAAGGCAGGTTACCTCGGCGTAGGGTGGGGTGGCGATAATTTTTTAGGCGGGGGCATCAGGGTTTTGTATGCTTTCCTTGCCGGAATTTTAGTGTACCGTTCTAAATGGATTATTCGTTCAAAACTGGGTTTCGTTTCAATGGGGATTTTACTTCTGGCGGTTTTTCTTGTCCCTTTTTCCAAAGCAAATTCCATTATCGATCCGCTTCTGATAATAATTTATTTTCCTTTTCTAGTGGCCCTGGGGCAGGCGCTACACTGCAACCAAAGCTGGCCAAAATCTGCAAATCCTCAGGCGATATTTCTTATCCGCTTTATGTAATCCATTACCCTTTTCTTTGGCTCTTTTTAAGTTATATCGAAGTGAATAAGCCCACTATGGCAACTATGCAATGGCTCATTCCTACAGGCACATTTGCACTGGTTTTGCTGGCTTATGGTATACTTGTTTTTGTCGATCTTCCTATACGGAAATACCTTAAAAGTATCATGTTTAAGAAAGCTTAAATCACCAAATATTCACCTTTTTTTAATCATCATATCGATTTCTGACTGGTAATTATTCTCTTGTTTGTATTCATCTGGTATTTTAATTAAACTTTATAATATTTTGATTATAAGAATTATAAATTGAATAGTTTTAAGCTTTTGTAATTTTAATAACGCGTTGATGCAATTAAGATAGTGACCAGTTAGATTCATTTTCTCAAACTAACGATATTAGTATTTTTAGTGGTTTAAAATTCATGAATTGGATTTGAAAGGTGGTCGTTTTCGGGAGAAAAGATTCTGATAGAAATACTATTATTTTTAGTATTTATTTTGTAGGTTTGTTTGTCCCTACAAAATAATTATGATCGAGTTAGATTATTTCTTTACGCAAAATGATGAAAAATCAGGCCATTATCAGCTTATTCAGTTTGCGCAGAACGAGCCATGGCGTTTGGTACAAGATGGAGAACTATTGGGGAGTTTAGAAAAGTGGAATGGTAAATGGCAGCAATTGAGTGGTAATCCATTATCTGATGCCTTGTTGCAGGGTATCAGTAAAATGATCGAATCGCAGCACTATCATCAGCTGCCTGCAAAGCTCTTGTCGCGCTGGGGAAATGTAATTGCCGAAGTGGTTACTAAATCAGATCATGAGTACCTGATCATTTGTAAAGAGGCGGTGAGTTTCAGAAGTTTTGTAACCATATTCTCAAAGTTTGTTTCTACTATGCTTAATGATGAATGGCCGGTAAGTTTTAAGCTTTTTAACGCTGATTTTAGCGAAGATTTCGAACTTACCGCCCATCCTGTTAAAGCTAGTTATAGCTTCGGCTGGAAAGATTGAAGCTACCAGCCAATGCCATAATCTTCGCCATGGTTACTCGAGCCACCCCATAAACTTCCGTGTTCACGGTCAAAATAAATGGCATTAATTGGTCCACTGGTGCGATCGCCAAAACTGAGTATATACCCCATATTTTTTAAGGCCGTGCGTACTTCCTCTTTCGTATTGCTGTTGAGTAAAATTTGTCCTGCTTTTGGTGCCCTGTCTGCGGTTTTGCTTCCACCAAGCGAAAGCCACAATTGGTTAGTGTTAAAGTTAGCGGCTTCGGTCGCCTTTTGCACCGTCATGCCAAACTCTGCCATATTTAAAAAGAACTGCAACAGGTTTTGGTCTTGCGTATCGCCACCCTGTACAGCTGCCGAAACATAGGGCTTGCCGTCTTTTAAAAATAATGATGGCGATAGGGTTACCCTTGGTCGTTTGCCCGGCGCTACTACATTAAAAGGGTTTAGGGTAGAGTCTAGGACAAAGCTTTGCATACGCTGACTCATGCCAATGCCCGTATTGCCGGCAATGCAGGCAGGTAACCAGCCACCACTTGGTGTAACCGAAACCACCCAACCTTCTTTATCAGCAGCCTCAATAGAAGTAGTTCCCCTCCATAAGCGGTCTTCATATACTTCCTTTGGCGTATAGTTCCCTAAATCATGTTTCGGGGCAAAGTTGCGTTTGGTTGTATCAATTTCAAAACCACGGCTTTTTAACAGATTAAGGTAGGGGTTCTTTTGTCCCTGAAAAGGATAGGGATCTCCAGGACCAATTTTATCGTCGTTCTTTTCAAATTGAATTAACGACGCGCGCTGTTTGGCATAATCTTTACTCAATAAGCCTTTCATGGGTTCTGTAGGTGCCTGATTGGGATCACCATAGTAAAAATCACGGTCGGCAAAGGCCATATTCATCGCCTGGTAAACCGTATGGATATATTTCGGACTGTTGTAACCCATTTCTTTCAGGTTAAAATTTTCGAGGATATTTAAGGCCTGCAAAAGCATGGGTCCTTGAGTCCATTGTTGTAATTTGTACACCTCAATACCTTTGTAATTGGTAGTTAAGGGCGCTTCTTCAACGGGTTTCCATTTGGCCAGGTCTTCCATGGTAATTAAGCCGCCTTGTTCTTTGCTGCCTCTTACAAACTCACGGGCAATATCGCCTTTGTAAAAACGATCATACGCGGCCATTAAAGCTTCTTTACGGCTTTTTCCTTTTTTTAGGGCTTCTTTTTCGGCTTCAACCATTTTGGTTAAGGTGCTAAGCAGGTCTTTTTGAACAAAAATTTCTCCTCCTGCGGGTGCTTCACGTTTTTCGTCAGGATGGGTTAGAAATACTTTTTTGCTGTATGGCCAGGTTTTAATGCGTTCTTTATCGCGCTCAATGCTGTTGACTGCCTGTGCTTCAATAGCATAACCTGCCGCCATCTGCATGGATGGAGCCAATACCTGCCCTAGGCTCATGGTACCATATTGGCTCAGCATGTAAATTAATCCACCAGGTGTACCAGGTGTTGTAGCTGCCAGCGGACCATATTCAGGCGGGAAATTGTAACCTTTACTTTTGAAAAAATCGACTGTTGCACCTGTTGGCGCAATCCCCATAGCGTTAATGGCAATTACTTTACCCGTTTTAGGATTGTAGATGAGTGCTTGTGTTTCGCCTCCCCAGCTTAGCGTATCCCACATGGTGCAGGTAGCGGCCAGCATGGCGCAGGCTGCATCTACAGCATTGCCCCCTTGCTGGAAAATCATCGATCCGGCAGTTGCCGCCATCGGTTTTCCGGTAATGGCCATCCAGTTACTGCCATACAACATGGGTTTTTGGGTTTGCTGGGCTATGGTGCGTGCAGTTACCATGCCGCATAAAAGAAACAGAACAAGCTTTTTCATAAAACTAAGGTAAAAAAAGACCGATTCAAGCCTGCAAGATAATGCAAACATGTTTGTTACAATATGTGGTCAGCAGGCTGTATATCACAGACCTAAGCCGTTTAGCCCAATCCCAACGCCAAAAGAGACTATAATTTTACAAATCTAGGTTTAAAAAACAGTGAGTTTAAATAACTTTGTCCTTTCAGTTGTATTAAAAAAACGATTTAACTAGATTTAAATTTTTAAAAATCAAATGCTTTTAATAATTCTCAACAGTATCTTTTGTTTATCTTTTATAGGTTTTGCCTATGTTAACCTCAACGATGAAGATCCTTACCTGTGGGTATCTATTTACTTAAGCGCTGCAATTTGTTGTGGCTTAGCTGTTTTTGGTCTGTACTATCCATTGGTTTACTTGTTCTTAATGGCTTTTTATCTTGTTTATGCAGCTATCCTGTTTTTTGCAAAAGATGGCGTGCGCGATTGGGTGATGAAATATAAAAGGCCTAGTTTGGTAGAGAGCATGCAGGCTACAAAACCTTATATCGAACAAACCAGAGAGTTTTTTGGCTTATTGATTATTACCGGGGCACTGCTGATTGATTATCTGGTAGCCACAGGCACCATCTAAAAAGCATTGATCCTAAATTTCGTGAAGATGAAAGCATGTGATGTGGTAACAGCCAATAAACTGTTACTTGATATTATTAAAACCAACCTAACAGGCGAAGGACTGAACTGGCTTGAAGCATGGGAAACAACGCCTGATCAGATAAACGGTATTGGAAAGGCCTTTGTAATGGCCCCGCGCAAAACCGGGAAAGCTATTGTTCAGCTTTCAGCATTGCAGTTAGTGGCACTGGAAGATGCAGGATTAGCTTACTTAGCCCAATGGAGTATCGACAGGGTTTGCAGGGTTTGGTTATTGGGAAATTTACCAGCTACCGATCGGGATAAGTTATATGCTGCGATCGATCAGTTATTCTTATCTGCAGAAATGAACGAAGCTGTAGCTTTGTATTCGGCGCTTCCGTTTTTACCTTTTCCTGCAATTTGGGCAAAGCGTTGTGCCGAAGGCATCCGGAGTAATATCGGTTCGGTATTGGAGGCTATTATGGAAAACAATCCTTATCCTGCGCAATATCTCGATGAAGCAGCCTGGAACCAGCTGGTATTAAAAGCATTCTTTACCGAGAAAAATATTAACCTCATTGTTGGCTTAGATGAGAGATCCAATCTCGAACTTGCTTTAACTTTAACCGATTATGCTAAAGAACGTTGGGCTGCCAGACGTAAAGTAAATCCGCAGTTGTGGCGCCTGGTAGGTAAGTTTACCAATGAGGAGATTTTTGAAGTATTAAAAACCGGTTTACAACATTACGATCAGGTAGAACAACGCGCTATTGCACTGGCAGTTGCTGCTTCTGATTATGAACCGGCAAAAGATTATATTGATACTTTTCCCGAGCTTAAAGCCGTTTTAGCAGAAGGCAGTTTAAACTGGGATAAATTTTAACATTAGAAAGAAAAATATAGATTACATATGTGTTGCAGTAATTCAATTGAAAGAGATAAAGCGATGATGGGAGAGCCGGAAGCGTTTGATATTAGTGTGGTAAGTGGCATGAAATTCTTCGATCCACATGTTCACATGACTTCCAGAACAACCGACGATTACCAGGCGATGGCCGATGCAGGAGTAGTTGCATTAATAGAACCCGCATTTTGGCTGGGGCAGCCGCGTACGGGTCTGGATAGTTTCAGGGATTATTACAGCAGTTTAATCGGTTGGGAAAGATTTCGTTCATCGCAGTTTGGTATTAAACATTATTGCACCATTGGTTTAAACTCGAGAGAGGCCAACAACGAAAGTCTGTCGGAGCAGGTAATGGAAATTTTGCCACTGTTTATTTATAAGGAAGGTGTGGTAGGTATTGGCGAAATAGGCTTTGATGACCAAACTGCTGCAGAAGAAAAATATTACCGATTACAGTTGGAACTGGCAAAAGAAGCCGGCCTTCCGGTGCAAATCCACACGCCTCACCGCGATAAGAAAAAAGGTACGCAACGCAGCATGGATATTGCTATTGAGCACGGATTAGATCCTTACAGCATCATTATCGATCATAATAATGAAGAAACCGTAAAAGAAGTATTAGACAGAGGTTTTTTTGCTGCTTTTACAATTTATCCTTTTACCAAAATGGGTAACGAACGCATGGTCGAGATTGTAAAACAATATGGTCCTGAACGCATTATGGTTAACTCAGCTGCCGATTGGGGCATTAGCGATCCGCTGGCTGTGCCTAAAACTGCAGCTTTAATGAAAATGCGTGGTTTAAGCAACGAAGCTATCGAAATGGTAACGTACCGCAATGCGATTACAGCCTTTGCCCAAAGCGGACAGATTGATGAAGCTGATTTTAATGCGCCACAAAGTATCGATCAATCTGTAAAATTTGAAGGCAATACCATTTTACGTGGCGGACAACAACCGCGTACAGATAAATCGTCAATAATCATTAGTTAGTATCTTGGAAAAAATAATCGTTTACCTGCGCATCATGCGCCCGGCAAATGTGGTTACTTCTGTAGCCGATATTTTAGCTGGTATTGCTATTTCTGGTATTTTAACTGCGGGTTTTGCCGTTCCATGGTTATCTGTTTTTTATTTATGCGCATCTACTGCCTGCCTTTACGCAGGAGGTATTGTTTTTAACGATGTTTTTGATGCCGAACTCGATAAAATAGAACGTCCGGAAAGGGCTATTCCAAGCGGAATCATTAGCCTGCAAAATGCCACGCTTTTAGGCAGCCTGTTATTATTGGCAGCTATTGGTCTGGCTTTTTTGAACAGTGTAGATTCAGGTACGTTAGCGATTTTAGTGGCTATATTTGCTTTGCTTTACAATAAATTTGGCAAGCATCATTCGTTTTTTGGCCCTTTAAACATGGGGCTATGCCGTGGTTTTAACCTCTTGTTAGGCTTAAGTATTGTACCCGAAATGCTTTACAGTCACTATTACCTGGCCATTATTCCGGTAATTTATATTTTCTCGATCACGATGACCAGTCGTGGAGAGGTGCATGGCGGTACGGCTAAGAATTTATACCTGGCTGCTTTGTTATATGGCATCGTAATCTGTGCCATTGCTTACTTTGCTTTTATTAACGACAGGTTATGGTGGTCGCTGCTGTTTTTATTGCCTTTTGCCTTTATGATTTTTAAACCATTGTTTAAAGCCATTAAGCAACCAATTGGTAAAAACATTGGTGCAGCGGTTAAAGCTGGGGTAATATCCTTAATTTTGATGGATGCCGCCTGGGCGGTAACTTTCGATGCATTGATCCTCGCTTTTGTAATTGCGGCATTGCTACCCGTTTCGATGTGGCTCTCTAAATTATTTGCCGTAACCTGATCCGATTTAACCTGATTATCCAATTATTATGGAACATTTACAACAATCCTTTACTGTACAATACAATTATAATATTTTCTTTACCTCAGCACTTTTTGCTGTCGAAAATAAGTTATTCAGTGATTTTCTAAGCCAGCTTAATCCGGCTGTAACCATAAAAAAGATCCTTTTTGTAATTGATGAAGGGGTAGCTGAAGCGCATACAGCTTTAACTGCTGAAATAAAGCAATACTTTAATAAGTACAATCAAACGCAACTTGTTCAGGATATTATCGTAATTCCCGGTGGCGAACTGGTTAAAAATGATACCCAATATCTCGAACGGATTTTAGAAGCCATCAATACCCATGGTATCGACAGGCATTCTTTTGTAGCAGCTATTGGTGGTGGTGCCGTGCTGGATATGGTGGGTTATGCGGCAACCATTGCGCACAGGGGTATTAAACATATCCGCATTCCGAGTACAGTACTTTCTCAGAACGATTCGGGAGTTGGAGTTAAGAATGGTATCAATTATTTCAATAAGAAAAACTTTCTGGGTACTTTCTCTCCGCCTGTTGCAGTGTTTAACGACGAATTGTTTTTGAATACACTGTCTGATCGCGATTGGCGTTCGGGCATTGCCGAGGCGATTAAAGTGGCCCTGATAAAAGATTTGGAATTTTTTGAGTGGTTGGAAGCCAATGCCACAGCGCTGGCGCATCGCGATAGGGAAGCCATGAATTATCAGATCTGGAAATGTGCCAAACTACACCTGGAACACATCCGTAGTGCCGATCCTTTCGAAAACGGATCAGCTCGTCCGCTTGATTTTGGTCATTGGAGTGCACATAAACTCGAGTATTTAACCAATTTCGAAATCAGGCATGGCGAAGCAGTGGCGATGGGTATTGCATTAGATGCGGTATATTCAAACTTATCGGGTAGAATAAGTGCTGCAGATTCCCAAAGAGTTATTGCGGTAATTCAGGCTTTAGGCTTTGAATTAACGCATCCATTACTTCAGGTAGAAGGCGATAATAGCCCTATTTTACAAGGTTTAGAAGAGTTTAGAGAACACCTGGGTGGACAACTTACCATCACCTTGCTTACTGCGCTAGGTAAAGGAGAAGAAGTTCACGAAATAGATGCTGTAATCTTAAAACAAGCGGCCGAATCGTTGCAAAATCAGGCTGCTGCACATTCAACTGCTACTGCGTTATGAAACTAAGTTCAGGTCATTTAACCTTTTGTACCAATATATATGCCGGCGAAAGCTGGTCAGCACATTTTGCAGTACTGAAAGATAGCTTTCCAAAGCTAAAGGCAGCTTTATCACCCGATGAACCCATGGGCATAGGCTTGCGTCTTTCTAATCTGGCCAGCATAGAATTACTTGAAGCAGCACAGCTAACAGCATTTAAACAATGGCTGGATGCTGAGGGTGCTTATGTTTTTACCATGAACGGCTTCCCTTATGGAGGCTTTCACTATACCCGCGTTAAAGATCAGGTACATGCACCCGACTGGACTACAACAGAACGATTGGATTATACCTTACGTTTAGCTGAAATACTGGCACAACTGGTTCCGGATAATATGGATGCGGGTATTTCTACCTCGCCATTGAGTTACAAACCCTGGTTTAAAGCGGATTCGGAAAGACAGGTAGCAACAGTTAAAGCAACAAGTCATGTTTTGGCTGTAGCCCAGGCGCTGAATAAAATATACCAAAATACCGGAAAACTAATTCACCTGGATATTGAACCAGAACCAGATGGTTTTCTTGAATCTGGTCCTGAATTTATCGACTGGTATGAAAACGAACTTTTACCAGCCGGAAAAACTGCATTTGCAGCACAGGCTGGTTTAACTGCCGAAAAGGCTGTAGAAATAATTAAAACGCACATTTGCCTGTGTTACGATGTTTGTCACTTTGCCATCGGCTACGAACCGCATGCTGCAATTGTACAGGAGCTACAGGAAAAAGGTATTCAAGTTGGTAAGATTCAGATCAGTGCCGCTTTAAAGGCAAAATTGCCTGAAGCTGGTGCCGACAGAACAGCAGTATTAAATGCACTTGCTGGTTTTGATGAACCGGTTTACCTGCATCAGGTAATTGCACAAAAGAATGATGGAAGTTTAATTCGCTATCCTGATTTGTCAAATGCATTGGCCGATGCTGGCAGGCAAGAGGTACAAGAGTGGCGCGCGCATTTCCATGTGCCAATCTTTGTGGAGGAGATGGGGTTAATTCAATCTACCCAGGCCGATATCAGTGCAGTGTTAACATTACAAAAGAACAATCCTTTTACCAATCATCTCGAGGTAGAAACTTATACCTGGGAGGTACTGCCTGCACAATTGAAGGCACCTTTAAACGAATCTATTATCCGCGAACTCGATTGGGTAAAAAATACATTAGCACAGTAAAAACATGCATAAAACAGTTGTAATCGATATTGTAGGCTTATCTAAGTCAGTTATTGGCGCAAATACACCTTTCTTACAGAAATATATTGCTGAAAAACATTTAACCACAATAGCGCCTTTGCTGCCTGCGGTTACTACTGCTGCACAATCGGCTTATTTGACAGGGAAATACCCTGCAGATAATGGTATTGTTGGCAATGGTTGGTACGACCATGCAGAAAGTGAAGTAAAGTTCTGGAAACAATCGAACAAACTTGTTCAGGGCGAAAAGATTTGGGATAAAGCCAAACAGGAAGATCCTAATTTTACCTGTGCCAATATGTTCTGGTGGTACAATATGTATTCGACTGTTGATTATTCGGTAACCCCGCGACCAAATTACCTGGCCGATGGACGTAAACTTCCCGATTGTTATTCGCAACCTGCTGAACTACGCGATCACTTGCAAACGAAATTAGGGCAATTCCCCTTATTCCAGTTTTGGGGGCCAGGGGCTAATATTAAATCGACCCGATGGATTGCCGATGCAGCTATGGAAACCGAAAACCTGCACACCCCAACACTAACGCTGATCTATTTGCCGCATCTGGATTACTGCTTACAGAAGTTTGGTCCGGATGAAGCTAAAATCGGTACTGAATTGAAGGAGATAGATCAGGTGGTTGCCGATTTGGTTGCTTTTTACGAAAATAAAGGTGCACGCGTAATTTTACTTTCCGAGTATGGTATTGCACCGGTAAATAACCCCATTCACCTTAACCGTTTGTTCAGGGAGAATGGTTTGATTCAAATCCGTGAAGAACGTGGTTTGGAATTGCTCGATGCTGGTGCTTCAAAAGCATTTGTAGTAGCCGATCATCAGATTGCGCACGTATACATTAATGATAAATCGGTTACCGAACAGGTAAAAGCTTTGCTTAAAAACGTTCCGGGTATAGAACTGGTTCTTGATAAAGCAGCACAACAAACGCACCACATTAACCACGAACGCTCCGGCGACCTGGTACTCATGGCCGATGAAAACAGCTGGTTTACCTATTATTTCTGGTTAGATGATGCCAAAGCTCCTGACTATGCCAGGGTGGTTGATATTCATAAAAAACCAGGTTACGATCCGGTTGAAATGTTTATGACCTCAAAATTACGTGCAGGTTATAAATTACTGAGAAAAAAGGCAGGCTTCAGGTACGTGATGGATGTGATTCCGCTGGATGCTACCTTAATTAAAGGATCGCACGGAAGGATAAACACCAAAGAAGAATTCAAGCCCGTATTGGTTACGCCTAACAAGATCGATAAAGCTTTAACGCCGGTAGATGTTTACCAGGTGATATGGGATAGTTTGACTTTATAGGGGAGTTATTAGTATCAGGTAGTAAGTATCAAGTATTGAAGATCGATTAGACTTGCTTGAAACTCAATACTTGATACTTTTTTCCTAATTAACCGTAATCCATTTGTTCAGGCTATTATTCGCGCCCTCTACAACAATTTTATAAAAGGTAGACGAATAATCTTTCAAATCGGCAAAATAGTGCTGTTGGTTGAGATCCACAGTCGCCAGTAAATGGTAATTGTCTTTCCCACCTGTTTTAAATTCGTTCGTGGTAGCCAGCCATATTTTTACCTTTCCATTCTTTTCGAGCGCCTTCCAGCTAATATCGAGGTGTTTCTGCATAGGATTGACTTTAAGGTTAGCCAAAGAAACAGGACCGATAAATGGTATTCCATCAATTTCCTGTAAAACACTTTCGGGTAGCTGTACATGGAGGTAACGGGCTATCGAAGGCATAATATCTACCACACCCAGATCAAAATACTGCGCATAGGTATTCAGGTTTTTGTAATTGCTAACCATCCAGGTAGATCTTTGCCTGTCTGATTGCCCACCATGACCACGCCCGGTTTTCTCATCGCGTCCATGGTCGGTAGTGATGATAATTAACCAGTCTTCTTTAAATTTCTGCTGGCGATAGTTAATTGCATCCCAAATTTTTCCTATCTGTGCATCAAGCAGTGTAATGGCATTAGAAAACTCCGGACTATCTCCATAGCGGTGCCCCATATCGTCGGTATATTCCAGATAAATCCATGAAAGATCCGGAGCATTTTGTTGTAGGGTATGGGCAGCCTGTTTGATAACTTCTTCATCAATCTGATGCATATAAGCCGATTTTTTGTCGTGCTTAAAGCGTACAGTATCCAGTTCAAAGCCATCAAAAGCATAATCGGGCTTAAAGTTGCCGGTAGCAGCCAGTCCATCGCCAAGCAATTTCGTTCTGTTATCGGTCCAGCTCGAAAATATAGCTGTTTTTTTATTGGGATACTGGTTTTTGAACACCCTGAAAATATGCTGATAGTTGTAATTAGGTGCCTTAATGTCGTTATCAGGCACATTGTGTTTATTTACCCAGGTACCGGTAAGTAAACTGTTATAGCCTACAGCAGAGATGGTTGGCGTTTCGTTATAGGTGCCTTTGTCGCCTCCCACATGCATGCGTGAGTAGGCACCTGCCGTGATGATCTTCTTAAAATTAGGCAGGTTTTCTCGTTCTATCACATCTGCAGGAATGCCATCAGCGATAATGTAAACCACTTTCTGCTGACGCTGTTGTGCATTTACAATGGTTGATAAACCCAAGCAGGTAGTAAAAATAACAATCTTCAAGCGCTTCATTTTTTTTAGCTTAAATGTTAAAAGGAGTGAGGATAATAGGTGTTTTCTACAGTGCCATCAGTATATAGTTTTAACATGGCATATCCTGGAGGCGTTTCTAGATAATAACCCGGGCCAGCTGATTCGGCATCGCCTTTACCCCACCAAAAGCCACTCATGGCACCATTACAACAATAAAGCACACCATTATATGCGGTATGATCAGAAAGGTGGTTGTGACCACTTAAACAGATTTTAACTTTATCGCGGTGTTTATAGAAAAGATCCTTTAGCTTTTTGGCATCCGAATGACCACCGCCTACCAATACCTGTGTGGTACCCAAAATAGGATAATGCGACATGATTACCGTAGGTGTAGCCGCTGGTAATTTTTCCAGCTCCTGCTGCAACCAGTTGTACTGTTCATCATCAAGTGATATTTTGCTGTTGTTACCATCCAGAATAATAAAATGCCAGTTCTTTTTCGAAAAGCTATAATAACGGTGTGGGATTTTTAAGCGTTTAACAACATAGTCTTTACCGTACATTTCATCAGTCTTTGCCGGTGCTTTCCACCAGGGATCGTGATTGCCAATACAGCTGTAAACCTCATGTTTTTCCATACCTTTAAGGCAGTCATCCCATATCGCCCATTGTTCGGTAACCTGATCGCGTACTACATTATCATATGAGGCATCGTTTATTGAATCGCCTCCGTTTAAGAAAAAATCTGGCTTATGCTTGCCAATAATCTGTTTTAGGCAGCTCTTAAAACGCTCAGGTGCATTATCACCCGGACGGATGTGTACATCGGTAATATGTGCCACGCTAAGTGCCAGTTTTTTATCCTTTCTGTTTTCGCTTTCATTAGCTGTAGCGAAGGCAGGAAGGCTGCCGGTTGCTAATGCACCGGCAGCCAAGCCTACTGTTTTTAATAGTGTTCTTCTTTTTATTTCCATGGTTTACCAGCCAAAAATCTGTTTAAGTTTAGGGTTAAGGGTAACTTGTTGTTGCGGAATAGGGCGGTAGTAGAATTTAGGCTCTTCAAAATTCCTAATCACACTTTCGGTTACAATGTTGCCTCCGCTGTTGCCAGCTTTCAGGTACACAGTAGCATCAGTTCCAATGGTTCCGGCACGGTAATATACCAGTTTTACACCTAACGAGTTTTTCTCTTTTTGTTCTTCTGCCGGAACGGTGGCCGTTCTGTCAATTAAGATAATGTCATCAACACCATCGCCGGTAAGGTCGTATTTACCTAAGCCTGCAAAGTACATACCTTCTGGACCTTTGGTCAGTAATTTGCCCGCTTTCCAACGCATCAGATCATCATATCTTAAGTTTTCGAAGGCAAATTCTACCCTGCGCTCGCGTCTGATTTCGAAGATTACACCCGCGTTTGCGACTACATTCGGATATTGCTGTTGCAACATCGCATCGGGATTGGCATTTGCAGAACCCAGATTAAGATCGGGCATGCCTGCTCTTTTCCTTAGTAAATTTACCGATTGGTCTAAGTCTGATTGTGTTAAAGTACCCAGTTCGGCAAGTGCCTCAGCATAGTTAAGCAAAATTTCTGCATAACGGTAAACCGGGAAATCGACACCATTTAAGATGTTATTATCGGTACTGTTTACATAACCTTTTAGCTGGTGGTAACCGGTAAAGTTTTTGTTTAAACGTTGGATGTAAGGCGTTGCATCAGGTACCCTGGTCCAACCCGGATATACCATGGTTTGCGACATGCGGGGATCGCGGTTTTTAAACTCATCAACAAAACTCTTTTGCGCATAACCCGCTATATCAGTAAAACGCGTACCATCTTTCATCAGGTAGGTAAGCAGCAGGTCTTTGGCCGGAGCCTGTTCGTAATCGCCAAATACTACACCGTTAACGTTTTGTCCTTTACTTTTGCTCAGGTCGAAAATGTTGGCTAAAATCACTTCACTGTTACCGGTTAAATCCTGGCTCGCGAATAAAGTTGCATAATCCTGGTCAGGGCGGTTAGTGTTGTAAATGGTGAATTTTTTGGCTGTTATAATTTCGCCTGCAACCCTTGCTGCAGTTTGTAAGAAAGTATTTGCAGAACCGCTTAGGTTTAATTCACTGTGGTATTTGCGATAAGTACCTTCGTATAAAGCCGCACGGGTGTATAAGGTAGCCACAGCCCATTTGCCTGGGGTACCAACGGGTACACTTTCCCTAACATTTTTATAGGCAAAATCTAAATCAGCCATAATGCTGTCGGCTATTAGCGCACGCGGATCACGAGGCTTGTAGAGTGCTTCATCCCCAGGCTCTAAAGTCCCCGAGTACCAGGGTACATCCGAAAAGCGCTTTATTTTATCGAGATAGAACTCTGCACGATAATAACGGGCAAGACCGGCATAATGATTTTTAATCGCACCAGTAACCTGTGCTTTCTTAAAATTCTCTAAAAAGTAATTTATGTTACGCAATCTGCCCCAGCTCCAGCCGGTTGTAATGTTTTGGGCATTCGCACTTCCTAACATGATGTTTTTAACCTCAACAGCGGCTGTAGTGGCTACGTTATCGGTACTCTGATCGTTCAGGTAACTGTTGCGATCGGGTTGCGATAACAGACCGTTTACATACAAGGCCAAATCCTCTTCTGTATTGAAGAAAAGATTGGGTGAAATAGAGGTTTGCGGATAGCGGTCTAAGTCACCTTTTTTACAGGCGGTAAATGTACCGGCAAGACCAATAAACAATATATATATGTACTTTTTCATTTAATTGTTTTTGAAATGTGATAAATCTTTGTTGGATTAGAAATCAAGGTTTAAACCTATTGCATACCTACGTTGGTAAGGGTAAGCCCAGGCTGATGGGCCCTGGTTAACTGCTTCAGGATCGATAAATTTCTTGATTGTAGAAAACTCATAAAGATTATCGGCGGTTACAAATAAGCGCAAACGGTTAATGCTCACTTTTTTAGTCCATTTAGCAGGGAAGGTGTAACCTAATGATACGTTTTTGATACGCAGGTAAGCACCGTTTAACAGGTATTTGGTTTGCGGGATATCCAATCCGGCACCGTAGTTGGCATCAGCAAGCCACGATTGTAATACAGGGTATTGCGAATCGGTATTGGCATCGGCCAGACCAGCTGCCAGATAAGCAGCCGAATGTTTTGCACGTTGCTCGGGAGAATCTGCTGCGCCGCGGTAAAAATCAAGATTCCATGGGTATACGTTTGCGTAAGGCTGTTGGTACGGACCCCAGAAAAGATAATGGTGCGGATAAAAATCTCTTTTCAATACCCCTTGTAAGAATACCGAAATATCAAAACCGTTCCAGTCCATATTCAGGTTTGCGCCAATGGTATAGCGGTCGGCACTATTACCAATTATTTTTAAATCTTTCGGATCGTTTGCACTTAAGCCGCGTTCTATTTTCTTATTGCCATCCTGATCAACATATTTTGGCCAGCCTTCTACAATAGATAATGCACCCCATGGAATAATGGCCGATTCATCTAAAGCAGCAATTTCTGCTTTACTGCGGAAAACACCATCGTTTTCCAATCCCCATATTTCGCCAAGAGTTTGTCCTTCACGGAAAGCACTTGAAAACAAGTTCTGGTCGTTCTTATATTTAGTAATTTTGGCCTTAGAATCGGCAAGGAATATTTTGGTTTCGAAATTGAAAGGTTTATCAGCTACTATAAACTTATCTCTGTACGATACCGAAAGTTCCCACCCTTTAGTACGCAGATCTGCAACATTTTGACGTGGTGGTGCGGTTCCCATTACACCCGGTAGCTCCTGTCCATTAGCTAACATTCCTTTTGTATCACGGATGTAGTAATCGAAAGTGAAGGAAAGTTTATCGTTTAGCAGCCCGATATCAGTACCCAGATTTAGAGTCGATACCCTCTCCCAGGTATAAGTTTTTGGATCTATTTTTAAACCCGGTGCACCGTTAATGATCTGGTTTTGGCCGGCACCACCAATCAGGTAACCCGATGTACTTGTTTCCAACGATTGGATATAGCTAAAGTCACCTACATTTTGGTTACCCAAATCGCCATAAGAGGCACGCAGTTTAAATGTATTGAAAGCTGGGGCCAATGGCTTAAAGAATTCTTCGTTACTGGCTATCCAGGCCACAGAAGCTGATGGGAAAAATCCCCACCGTCTCAGAACTGGAAAACGTGATGAACCATCGTACCGACCGGTAGCTTCTAATATATATCTGTTTTTATAAGTGTAGTTTAAACGGCTGAAGGCACTGTTGGTGGCATAAGCAGTATAGCCTGCAGTTGCTGTAGCCGCACCACTGGTAAGCGAAAGATAAGGTGTTGATGAAGAAATAAGCACCTGTCTCGACGCATTTACTGCAGAATAATTGTAGTCTTCACTGTTAAAACCTGCCATGGCGCTAAAAAAATGATCGCCAATTGTTTTTTTATAGGTGGCGTATAAGTTAAAGGCATTATTGTACAGGTAACCATTGTTCTCGCTTACTGAGCCGGTTCCGCCTTCTTCACGAATATCGTTAGGGCCATAACCGATTTTATATTTTTTGGCATCCGCATGGCTTTTCCAAAGCTCGCGCTTAAAAGAGGCATCACCATTTACCTGTAAGTCGCCATTTAAAAAGAGGGCAGTGGCGCTTGTAATGTTCTGAAAGCCAAACATGTTTTGTAAGCTTTTTCCGCCATCTACCAATCTTGCAGCCAATCTCCCGGCTGATGTATTGGCCCAGGTACCATCGGGGTTTGTAGCCACATCGGTTGGCATCAGGTAATAAAGGTCAGTAATGCTTGAGTTTGGCAGCGCCCGCTTGGTTTCATAAATGTTCAGGTTATTATCAACCTTAAGCCACGAAATTGGCGAGAAACCTACTTTTGATCTTAAGCCATAACGGTCCCAGTAATCGGCCGTTAATTTGTTTAAACCATTATCTTTAGCATAATCAGCCGATAGATAATAGGTTAGAGGCTTGTTATTTACAGTAGCACCGCCCGAAAAAGTAAGGGTATGGCTTTTAGATAAACTCTGATTGTTAAAAAAATAGTTGTACCAATCGTTACTACCCATATAAGCCCATTTTGTAGGGTCTTTCGGATCGAGGCGCGTATCAGCGATGGATGGGTTGTCTGATCTTTCTTTAGCCCACTTGTAGTATTCGTCAGAATAATTAACATAATCCCATGGGGTGTTATCTGTTGCTGTTTCCAGTACCCTCGAGAAAATGTAAGGGTCGGTTACAGGCTTAGGCAATAAAGTTGGTTTGGCCCATGACAGGTAAGTATTGTAGCTAATTACATTACGACCAGCAGCGCCTTGTTTGGTGGTGATTAAAATTACACCGAAAGCTGCCCTGGCACCATAAATAGCAGACGAAGCTGCATCGCGCAATACGGTAAACGACGTAATATCAGAAGGGGTTAAGCGTAACATATCGTCGTTGCTTGTAGCCGGAATACCATCAATTACAATTAATGGAGAACCACCGTTAATTGAAGTATATCCCCTGATATTGATATTGGGTAGCGAGCCTGGCGCACCACCGGCATAGGTAATGTTTAAACCCGGGCTAATTCCCTGCAAACCTTGCAGTACGTTAGTTACCGGCCTTGACTCGAGTTGCTTGCCCGAAATCTGATCGATTGCACCGGCAATGTTGATTTTTTTCTTTGTGCCAAAACCAACTACTACAACTTCATCCAGGTTAGCGTAATCGGGCATTAGGGCTACATCTATTTTTGTTTGTCCGTTTAATGCAATTTCTTGCTGTTTATAGCCAATGTAAGTGAAAACCAGAATAGCATTTGCCTTCAGGTCGTTAATTGTATAAGCACCATTGCCATTAGTAGCGAGGTGCTGATTTGTTCCTCTTACCGAAATGTTTACGGCAGGGAGGGTTTCTTTAGTCTTTGCATCAGAGACTACCCCTTTTACGGTAATACCCTGGGCAAAGGCGCTGGCCGATAAAATCAGCAGCGCAAAAATCCATAATAGTTTTTTTTTCATTTTGCTTGATAATTGTTTGGTTTAAATGTGATAGTTGTTTTTTGGCGGCCGCTAAATTGAACATATCATATTAAGGTTAAGTTAAAACTAAATTAATATATTGATTGAACATTCATTTAATTTATTTGAAAAAATAAATTTGTGGAATTCTACTACTTTGGTTAGTTTGCCCCATTAAATTAACAGCAGTATGGGAAGGAAAAGCCTAAAAGAGACAAGGCAACTGGAAATCATCAAAGTATTTTATCAAGTTGCCAAAAAGGAAGGCTACGAAAATAGCTCTATAGCCAAAATTGCCAAAGTAATGGATATTAACCCAAGTTTAATTATTCATTATTTTAAAACTAAAGAAGACCTCAGTTATGCGCTGATCGACTATATTTTGGAACGATATTTACTTATTTACACCATTAAAGATAAAGGCGAACCGAAACTGGAAGACCTCCAGAAAACGGTAGAAATGTTGTTTTCTAAAAAATGGAACCTGCTTTTTGATGATGGGTTGTTTTATACTTTTTACGCGCTGGCTTTTAGGGAGAAAAAGATCAAAGCGAAATATAAATTAATACTGGACTCGTTGCGCAAAGGATTGGCAGATATGATTGAGGTTTGTAATGCAAAAGGATTAACCTCAATTAAAAATCCGCAAACTACGGCAGATCTGATTTTCGTACTGGTAGATGGGGCATACTTTTACCTCTCGTTGGAAAGCGATAAGAAAGCCTATACCGAAAGGCTTGGCTATTATAAACATAAGGCTTATCAGATTTTGGGGATAGAACAGTTAAGCCTCGTTGGTGCGCTTTCTGCTGGTTAACTGTCGGCCAAGCGCATAAACGCCAATGGTCATCCACAACAGGTTGGCCGCTGCATTAGGCAGGTCGCTCGTATCAAGTGCAGTTAGTGCCAGGCACAGGCCGCCCACAACATTAAGTAACTGAAAGGTCCACGATTCTGCTTTTATTACTTTTAAACTTAATAAGAGGTAGCCTAAAGTACAAAATAGTACACCCAGCCAGCCTATACAGGTCATGATTAATTTTGTCATATCGCTAAAAATTGCGGCCAATATAACAAATTACCCTTAGCAGTGCAGGCTATTTAAATACATTATTGGAGAATAATGATTGTATGTTAAAATGCAGTATTCTTAAAAAACTCATCCAACTCTTTTTGCCCGATATGAAACAAAATGTTCGATATCGGGCATTTTTTGTTTTTGAATAATTTTCAAATAATTGTTTTTCAGTATTTTAACTTTGGTATTGTGCTTGTAATGGATGTGCTAAAAATATTTAGATGGACACACTCATTGCCGAAGAAGTTTTAGCGAAAAAGAAGCAGAAAAAATACCTGATTGCCGGTATCATCCTGCTGGTAATTATAGCTTGCATTTGGTGGGTTAGGTTTTATTTTAAACCTGCTTTAACCCTTGCCGATATTACTACAGCAAAGGTAGAAGTTGGTATCATCGAAAATACCATTAACGCTACCGGTGAGGTACTGCCCGAATTTGAAGAAGTTTTAACCAGTCCGATTAATGCATCGATTAAAAAAGTTTTAATGGATGCCGGTAATAAGGTTACCAAAGGCCAGTCGATTTTAACCCTCGATAAATCTGTGAGTCAGACAGATTATGATAAACTTCAGTTCCAGATGGAATCGAAACAAAACGAGATCCGCAAGCTGAAACTCGATCTCGAGAAAAGTTTTTACGATATCAAATCCAATAATAGCATCAAGCGATTGCGGATCAGCAATCTTACCGATGGAGTTTCTTCGGCCAAAAGATTGCTTAAAGCAGGAGGTGGTACAAAAGAAGATGTAGAACGTGCCGAACTGGAACTTAAAGTTGCCGAACTCGAAAAGTTACAGCTCGAAAATGAAATCAGGAGCAAACAGCAAACGATGAAAATTGAGATCAGGGAGGCAGAAATCGCTTTGGCTATTCAACGAAATGACCTCGATGCGTTGAAACGCAGGCTCGATCTGGCCGATTTAATTGCCACAAGACCGGGTGTAATTACCTGGGTAAATAAAAATATTGGATCAGCAGTGCACGAAGGCGATGCATTGGTTCGCATTGCCGATTTAAGTGGTTTTAAGGTTGCTGGTAGTATGTCTGATAATTTATTGGATAAAATCCACAACAACATGACGGCTATTATTCGCATAGGCGATACGCAGTTAAGGGGCTCAATTGTCAATATTTCACCTGCAGTAAACAATGCAATTGTTTCGTTCGATATCCAGCTGAACCAAAAAGATAGCAAGGTGTTAAGACCAAACCAAAAAGTAGATGTTTTTTTGGTTACAGCTACACGTAATGGTGTTTTGAGGATGGCCAATGGTCCGGCATTTAACGGCACCGACCTGCAGGAAATTTTTGTGCTCAAAAATGGTATTGCCGAACGCAGAACCGTTAAAACAGGACTGAGTAACTTCGATTATGTAGAAATTTTAAGTGGTTTAAAAGCTGGTGACGAAGTAATTACTTCAGATATGGGCGAGTACAAAAATGTTAAAACAGTAACCATTAGCAATTAAGTTATGACAAAGAAGTTTTTAATGATGCCTTTGTTGTGGTGGATCGGTTTCGGGGTTTTTGCCTTCCCTAAAAACGATACGCTAAGGTTAACCTTGCCCCAGGTGGTAGCGATGGCTAAAGCCAATTCCATTGCTGCCAAGCAGGCCATTACGGTTAAAGAAACCAAATATTGGGAGTGGCGCACATTTAAATCCAATTACCAGCCTCAGCTAGCCTTAGAAGGTGTATTGCCTGGCTATACCAAAACCTATACCCAGGTGCAGCAGCCCAACGGAAGCATTCTTTTTCAGCCTGTACACTACGATAATTCATCGCTTACTTTAAATTTTAGCCAAAGTATTGCAGCAACCGGTGGTACCATTTACGGCACTACACAATTGCAGCGTTTCGATGATTTCGACCGTAAAAACGTGCTTTACAATGGTATTCCGTACGGTTTGGGCTATACGCAACCCTTGTTGCAGTTTAATGCTTTAAGGTGGGACAAAAAAATTGAACCCCTGAAGTTTAACGAAAGCAAGCAGGCTTTTATAGAAACCCAGGAGAAAATATCGGTTACCGTAACCGAATACTTTTTCGATTTGCTTTTGGGGCAGGTTAACCTCGATATTGCCGAACTGAATTACGCCAATACCCAGAGAATTTTAACCATTGCAGATACCAAATTTGAACTGGGTAAAATTTCTAAAAATGAAATCTTACAGCTGCAATTAGAAGTTTTGAATGCCCAAAAGGCGGTAGGTACAGCCAAGCGCGATGTAGAAATTGCAACATTGAACCTAAGAAGTTACACCGGCATTGAGGGCGATGACCGGATCAAACTGAATATGCCGGCCGTGGTTGCGCAAATGAGTGTAGCTTCAGAAAAGGTACTGAGCGAGGCTTACGAAAACCGCTCGGATGCCATTGCATTTGTACGCAGGTTGGCCGAAGCCAGGAGGGATGTAGCTAGGGCCAAAGGCGAAAATGGCTTGAAAGCCACTTTGAGAGCTAATTTGGGTTATTCAAATGCGGCAACAAATGCCTTTGATGTGTATCGTTCGCCCAAAAACCAGCAATCTGTAGAGTTGCAGCTTTCTATTCCGGTAATGGATTGGGGCAGGTCTAAATCGCGCACCAAAACTGCACAGGCCAATGAGCAATTTACCATTTATGCCGTTGAGCAGGATAAGCAAACCTTTAAGCAGCAGATTGTTACACAGGTTACCCTTTTTAATATGATGAAAGAGCAAATACAACTGACGGATAAAGCCGAAAAAATTGCTGCAGAAAAATACAAAATAGCCGGTGAGCGCTACGTATTGGGAAATTTGAGTATTACCGATCTCAGCATTGCTTTCCAGGAAAACGACCGTGCCAAACGCGATTACGTTTCTTCTCTGCGCGATTTCTGGGCCGCATATTACCAACTGCGCTATTTATCCCTTTACGATTTTGAGCAAAATAAAAAAATCACCTATTAAATAAATATTTAAAACCTTACATTTTACATCATCCATTTTATATCAAACATTATGATACGCTTAAAGAACATCGAAAAAGTTTACCGCACTGATACGGTAGAAACGCTGGCCATAAATGGCATTAACCTCGACATTGCCAGGGGCGAGTTTCTATCCATTATGGGGCCTTCTGGTTGTGGTAAAAGTACTTTGCTCAATATTATGGGCTTGCTTGATGAACCTTCAAAAGGCAATATACAGATCGATAGTCAGGATATCAGCAGTTATTCAGATCAGAAACTGGCCCGGTTCCGTAACGAAAAACTGGGTTTCATTTTTCAAAGCTACCACCTCATTAACGATTTACAAGTGCTTGATAATGTAGAATTACCCTTGTTGTACCGCAACTCATCAGCTAAAGAGCGGAAAAAACTGGCTACTGCAGCTTTAGAAAAGGTAGGGTTGAGCAATCGTTTAAAACATTTTCCTACGCAGCTTTCCGGTGGTCAGCGGCAGCGTGTTGCCATTGCCAGAGCAATTGTAGGTAATCCGCAAATTATTTTGGCCGATGAGCCTACAGGTAACTTAGATAGTGCTATGGGGAATGAGATTATGGATATCCTGATTAACCTCAATCAGAACGAGGGTACTACCATTGTGATGGTTACGCATGATGAAAATATGGCACACAAAACACATCGTTTGGTTCGCCTTTTCGATGGTTCTCAGGTTCAATAAAATACCGCTATGTTAAAAAACTACTTTAAAATCGCCATAGCTGTACTCAAAAGGAGGAAATTTTTCACCTTCATCAGCTTATTCGGAATCAGTTTTACGCTAACTATTTTAATGGTTACTACTGCATTTATGGATAAAGTTTTAAGTCCCGATTATCCCGATTTGAAACGCGAACGCTCGCTCTATGTGGGTAGCATGGAATATAAAAATACCAAAGAAGGCTGGATGAACCGTAGCGACGTATCTTTTTACTTTTTCAAACATTATGTTTCAACCTTGAAAACAGTAGATAAAATGGCGATTTCATCTAATCCCAAAGCATCAAACGCTTACGTAAACAATAAAAAGATAGTTATTGCCTATAAATACACCAATGCCGATTACTGGAATGTACTCGAATATCGCTTTTTGGAAGGTAAACCCTTTTCACAAAAGGAAATCGATAATGCTGATAAGGTAGCCGTTATTTCGGAAGAAACCCGAAAGGACTATTTTGGCGATGTAACCCATGTGGTGGGACAGTATATATCGGCTGATAACATTAATTATCGAGTAATTGGCGTAGTGGCCAATGTATCTAAAACGGTGAACAGCTTAAGCGGCGATATGTATCTGCCATACACCGTATCGACTGAAAATTACAATAAACCCGATTTAATGGGACCATATAACGCGGTATTGCTCGCCAAAAGCAAAGCTGATGTGCCTAAAATGCAAAAGGAATTTCAACAAATGATGCGCAGGGTACCAGTACCCAAAGATTTTGATAAGGTGTACAGCAACGCAGATCCCTTTTTTGCTTCAATGACCCGGAGGATAGCAGGCGATGGTGCAAATAACGGTACGACCAGGGTGGTTTCCATCATGAGTATTTTTGTATTGCTCTTTTTGTTGTTGCCAACCATTAACCTGGTAAACATTAACGTTACCCGCATTATGGAACGTTCATCAGAAATTGGTGTGCGTAAGGCTTTTGGGGCTTCTTCTAAAACCCTTGTTTACCAGTTTATCGTCGAAAATATGATCCTGACTTTTTTAGGTGGCCTGATTGGTTTTGTACTTTCATTGCTGGCTATTTACCTCATCAACGGTGCAAATATCATTTCAAACATGCGCCTCAGCATGAATTTTACCGTATTGTTTTACAGTTTTATTGCCTGCATATTTTTTGGTTTAATTTCTGGCGTTTACCCTGCCTGGAGAATGTCGAAACTTAATGTAGTTAAAGCACTTAAAGCGCAATAATCCCAAATAGAAGCTATTATGATGTTCAGACATTTATTTAAATTAATATGGAACAAACGGAAACAGAATTTCCTGTTCCTCTCCGAAATACTCGTTTCCTTTATTGTGATATTCGCGGTATTTTCTTTCCTTACCTATTATTACCAGAATTACAGCAAACCACTGGGCTTTGCCTATAAAAAAGTATGGTCAATCAGTTACGATAACGGCTTGTTAACTAAAGACCGCGATTCGCTCAGCATCTTTTACGATAATTTGTATAACTCGCTAAAGGCTATGCCCCAGATTGAAGAGGTAAGCTATTCTGGTTCAAATTTTCCATACGCTAACAGTACCATGACTACTGGATTGCATTTAAACGGGAAGCGTTTCGGTTATGTAAACAATTATGTAATAGGAGCAGATTATAAAAAGGTATGGAACATTACCCTGATTGCAGGCAGATGGTTTTTACCAGAAGATGCCGTAACCAAAAACAAAAACCTCATCATTAACGAAACACTGAAGAAGCAGATGTTTGGCGAGGGGAATGCCATAGGTAAACTCATTGGCGATTACGAAGATAAAGAGAAAATGAAAGTGATTGGTGTGGTACAGGATATCAAAGCAAACGGCGATTTCTGGCCAGCTGGCAATGCTATGTTTAGCCGCTTAGATACCGGATACTTACGAAATAACCACAACATCCTCGTTAAAGTGCGCGATGGTGCCGATGCTACTTTCGAAAGCCAACTGTATAAAATCATGACCAACACCATGAAAAATTCGGTTGAAATACAGCACCTGAGCGAAATGCGCGATGCTAAAAATGAAGTTACCATTATTCCGATGGTCATTTTTATCATCATTGCTGGTTTTCTCATTATCAATGTGGCATTGGGCTTATTCGGTGTGCTATGGTACAATATCAATAAGCGAAAAAGCGAAATCGGCCTGAGACGTGCCATAGGGGCTAGTGGCAGTTCCGTATCGTATCAATTGGTGATGGAGGCCATGATTTTGGCTACCATGTCGTTGATAATAGGCTGCTTTTTTGCCATTCAGTTTCCTTTGCTCAGCGTTTTCAATATTCCGGCAAGTGTGTATATCGTGGCCATGCTGCTGTCCATTTTGTTTATTTATCTGCTGGTTTTTGCCTGCTCATTGTATCCCGGCAAACAAGCTGCAGGTATTCATCCTGCTATTGCATTGCATGAAGAATAATACTTATCTTAACTTCGTATATGATATTAATTGTTGATGATGATATTGCGGTAAGAACTTCGCTTTCGTTGCTGTTAAAAAGTGCAGGAAATGAAGTGCTTATCGCAGATGAAGTGGTTAAGGCTTTTGAAATTATTAGAACGCAAAGTCCCGAACTCATTATCCTTGACCTGAACTTTTCGATCGATACCTCTGGAAAAGAAGGGATGGAACTGCTTAAAAAAATCAGAAATTTTGATGCAGCGGTTCCAATCATCCTGATTACGGGCTGGGCAAGCATCGAACTGGCAGTACAGGGAATGAAGCTTGGCGCAAACGATTTTATCAATAAGCCCTGGGATAACGATTATGTGCTCCAGTCGGTAAAAACCCTGCTTCAGCTCAACCAGCAACAGCCACTATCGCGTACACGCAAGGAGCTGGATAAAAAATACAATTTTAAACAAATTATTGGCGAAGATACAGGCCTGCTGAATATTTTAGAAACCATTGGTCGTGTAGCCGGAACCAACGCTTCGGTTTTGATTACCGGCGAGAGCGGTACCGGAAAGGAATTGATTGCAGAGGCCATACACGAAAATAGTATGCGTGCTGCAAAGCCTTTTGTTAAGGTAAATCTGGGTGGTATTTCTGCCTCATTATTCGAAAGTGAAATGTTTGGTCATGTGCGAGGAGCTTTTACTGATGCCCGCTTTGATAGGGTAGGCCGCTTTGAAATGGCCAATAAAGGAACCATTTTCTTAGATGAAATCGGCGATCTGGAAACGGCAAGTCAGGTAAAGTTATTACGCGTACTGCAAGATAGAACTTACGAGGTTTTAGGTAGCAGCCGTACCAAAACCGTTGATGCCCGTGTAGTTTGCGCCACCAATAAAAACCTGAACGAAATGGTGAACGCAGGCTTTTTCAGGGAAGACCTTTTGTACCGTATTAATTTAATTACCATTCATTTGCCTGCGCTTAGGGAACGCGCTACAGATATCCCCTTGCTGGTAAATTTCTTTATCAATAACATGAAAGAAATTTATAACCGCCCCGATTTAACGGTTTCAGGGGCGGCCATGCGCTGGCTGCAGCGGTTGCCTTTGCCTGGCAATATCCGCCAGTTAAAAAACCTGGTCGAAAGAACGGTTTTAATTAGCAGAAACGAAGAATTGGGCCCAGAGGATTTCAAAGCCCAGTTAAATTTATCGCCATTAAAAAACGAACAGGTAAAACTTCCGGGGGTGGGCACCATGACTCTCGACCAAATGGAGGCAGAAATGGTTAAACAAGCCATGAATTTCCATAAAAACAGGATTACCAAAGCCGCTGCATCGCTGGGCATTACCCGAAATGCACTTTATCGTCGCCTGGAAAAATATCAAATTCCGTTTAATGAAACTGAAGACTAAATACATCCTGTTTCTGGTTATCCTGCACCTAATTTGCCTGGTCATGAGCTTTTTTATCTTTCAGGATAATAAGGTTGTTTTCATGCTTACAGAGGTTTTTATCATCATTTCGGTATTAATTTCGCTCAATCTCTACAAGCAGCTTATCCTGCCGCTTACTTATTTAAGACAGGGTATTTCAGCCATAAAAGACCAGGATTTTAACGTCAAATTTTTATTTACAGGCAAAAAAGAGGTAGATGAACTGGTGGATGTGTATAACCGCATGATAGATGAATTGCGGAAAGAACGCACTAGACAACAGGAACAGCATTTTTTTCTTGAAAAACTTATCCAGACTTCACCAACAGGCATTATTGTGCTTGATTTTGATGGACAGATTAAGCAGATTAACCCCAAAGCCACAGCGGTGTTGCAGGTTAATCCAGGCTTGTTATCGAATCATATTCAGGATATGGACACCGGAACTGCCAGAACGATCCGTATGGATGGTTTACATACCTTTAAGATTCAAAAATCGAGGTTTATGGACCGGGGTTTTGAGCGTATTTTTGTAATGATGGAGGAAGTTACCGCTGAAATTTTTGAGGCCGAAAAAAATGTTTACAGTAAGGTTATCCGCATGATGGCGCACGAAGTAAACAACACCGTTGGTCCGGTAAATTCCATCATGAACACTGCTTTGGCTCAACAGCATTTATGGCTAAACGAAGCCGACGACCAGTTGAAGAGCGCACTTAAAATTGCAGTCGACAGGAACCAGAACCTGAATATGTTTATGCGCAATTTTGCCGATCTGGTTAAAATACCCATGGCCAAAAAAGCACAGATTGATATCGTAGGCCTACTTAAATCGGTTTCCGAACTCATGTTTTTTCAGGCAAATGAAAAACAGGTCAGCTTTAAATTCAACCTCCCTGATCAACCATACCTGATCATGGCCGATGTAGAACAAATGGAGCAAGCGTTGATTAACATTATAAAAAATGCAATTGAAGCAATTGAAAACGGTGGATTTATTTTGTTTACTATCGATGTAAATAAGAAGACACTTGAAATTACGGATTCGGGCAAGGGCGTAGCCAAGGAAAATATCGGACAATTGTTTAGCCCGTTTTTTAGCACCAAAAAAGACGGACAGGGCATAGGTTTAACCCTCGTAAGGGAAATTCTGCTAAACCACGGCTTCGAATTCTCATTAAAAACCTTCGGCGAAAAAGATACCCGCTTTACCATCAGGTTGATGTAGTAGTGGTTTAAAAAAATAAGAAAATCAAAGTTTTTCCTCGCTATATTTGATTCAATTTCTAACCCTGAAAAATGAAGAATAAGAGCGCTGAAGTAACTACGATACCGGCATCAAGTATCGAATTTCTTACTCAATTAAAGGCAAATAATACCAGAGAATGGTTTAACGACCATAAAGAAGAGTTTATAGCACAACAAACTTATATTGAAGAATTTGCATCTGCACTTTTGGGTGTACTGAATTTAACTGATGTAATTGAAACCCAAAGCGGCAAAAAGAGCTTGTACCGGATTTACCGCGATACCCGTTTCTCTAAAGACAAAACCCCCTACAAATCGCATTGGAGTGGCAGTTTTAAACGTGCATCGAAACAGAGGAGAGGTGGCTATTATTTTCATATCGAGGCAGGCAACAGTTTTGTGGCAGGCGGATTCTGGGCACCCTCGCCGGCAGATATCAAGCTGATTAGAGAAGATATTGCCTTTGACGGGACGCCTTTGAGGAAAATTATAGGCAGCAAAGAATTTGTAGCTAATTTTGGTACACTAAAAGGCGAGCAATTGGCTACAGCGCCAAAAGGTTTTGCTAAAAATGATCCCGAAATTGATTTGTTACGCTACAAACAGTTTTTGCTGGTCCGGAAATTTGATGATGAGGAAGTGCTTGATCCAGGTTTTTTGCAGCATGCAGGACAAACCTTCGCAGCCATGCGACCGTTTTTTGATTACATGAGCGCAGTACTAACGGGCGATGCCAATGGCGAAACGGAATAAAAAGCATAAGTAATTTAAAAGTCTTTTTTTGAAATGCATTCTTTAAAATATACCAAATGGTTTAATTTTAAGCCTTGAATCTACGATCATGAATAAAGCAGAGCGCACCAGAAGATTTATTATAGAAAAATCAGCCACCATTATCAACAAGAAGGGAATGGCTGCAACTTCGCTAAGCGATATTATGGAGGCGACTAAATTAACTAAAGGTGGCATTTACGGAAACTTCGAAAACAAGGACGAGATTTGTAAAGAATCTTTCTTTTATTTAACCACCACGCTGGCCAATTCGCTGGATAGGGCCGTGGCGCAGGGAAGAACGGCAAAAGAGAAACTTTTTAACCTGATTGAAGCCTATAAAAGTATTAAAAGTGATGAGGGAGGATGTCCCTTGCTAAATTTTGGCACCGAAGCCGATGACACCAACGACAGCATTAAAGAATACGTAAAAAAAGGAATCCGTTCAGCGCAAAAAAGGATTTTCAATATTGTGAGCGATGGTGTAGAAGATGGAGAACTAAGTACAGATATGAACGCCAAAAACTTTAGTATCAAAACATTCGCCATGATTGAAGGTGCCATTTTATGTAGTAAAGTACTGGAAACCAATGAGCAAATGAACATCATTATGGATAGCATCAAAGCTGATTTTGAATCATACCTAGTTTAATTTTTTTTGATCTAAAATAAACCGATAGGTATATTTTGTGTAATAACCAATAACCAAAATACAAATAACCAACAGTTCATGGATAGGACAGTGTTAAGTGCTTGGCTATAGACTATTAACCAATGAACTATTGAACTAACAAATAAATAAAATGTCAAAAGTAATCTTAATCACAGGAGCTTCACGCGGGTTTGGAAAAATCTGGACTGAAGCATTTTTAAAACGTGGCGATAAAGTAGCCGCAACAGTAAGAAATTTAGAATCGCTTACGGAGTTGAAAGCGCAATATGGCGACCAGTTATTGCCCGTGCAGCTTGATGTAAACAACAGGGATGCAAGTTTTGGAGCAGTAAAGGCCGTTGCCGATCATTTTGGACGGATCGACGTGCTGATTAATAACGCAGGTTATGGCTTGTTTGGTGCAGTAGAAGAAACGAGCGAAGCAGAAGCCCGCAACCAAATGGAGACGAATTTCTTTGGCGTACTTTGGTTATCGCAGGCTGTATTGCCAGTAATGCGTGCGCAACAGAGCGGTCATATCATTCAGGTATCGAGCTTTTTAGGCTTGGTTACCTTGCCGGTATTGGGTATATACAACGCTTCGAAATTTGCAGTTGAAGGGTTGAGTGAAACACTCGCCTCTGAGGTAAAAGATTTCGGGATACACGTTACCCTGATTGAACCAAATGGTTATACTACTGATTGGGCAGGAGCTTCAGCAGTGCAAACTACAGCTATTGAAGCTTATCATCCGGTAAAACAAGGCTTTCAGGAAGCTGCCTCAGCTCCGGGTATTTTTGGCGATCCGCAGGCAACTGCTGCACCTATACTCGATTTGGTTGATGACAGCAATCCACCTTTGCGTGTACTGTTCGGTAAATTTGCCTATGCTGCTGTAACAGAAATTTATCGAGAGCGTTTAAACACTTTCGAAGCCTGGAAATCCGTATCTGAGGCTGCTCACGGAAACTAATCCCTTTTTTTTGCCCCACAAAAGACCGATCGGTCTTTTGTGGGGCATTTATTGTAATTAATGTTTTTACGCATTAATATCTGCCAGCTTAATTTTATAGGTATTTTCGATCCTGTTAACGCTTTGCTGGTTTTCTGCAGCGTACTGCTTTAAGTGGTTTAGTTGTGCTTTCAGATAGCCTGAGGCCAGGTAAACAGAAACCTTTTTCCGGATTTTATCGGCTAAAAATATTTCAATCAAAATTAAAACGATTAGAAAAATAAAGTGCCCTGTTATAAGCGAATGTGTAGACTGAGTACTTAACAATCCAAAATTCTTAGTCAGGTAATCGAACAACAAGGGAATGCCTAGAATAGGCAAGAGGGCAATTAAGTTTGCCTTAAGTTTTGTTTTTTGCTCTGCCGTACGCAGCTCTTCCAGTTTTTCGGTAATATTGGTTAAGCTTTCCGTTTTAGGCTGTAAACGTTGCTGGTTCAGTTTTTCCTGTTGCTTTCCATATTCGATATCGATCTCGCGCACATGACTGATTAATGCTGCTTCGGCTTGGTTTAGTTTTTCCTGGTCGGCTACAATGAGTTCCTGTTCGGCAATCATTTTTTCCATAATCAGCAGGTCGTCTGGTATACCCCGCGACATTTTTTGCTCTGCAGCGGTAATCCGGTTATCAAGTAATTTGAATTGCTTTTTTAATTCAACCAATTCGCCGTCCCAATGTGTTTTCTTTAACTCATAATCGCTTTTAATCCGCGTAGCCGAAGCCATATGCTCAAACTTATTCAGCGATTGCTCATTTAATTCAAAGCGCTGGTATAGCTGAATCAGTTTTGTGAAATTTTCGTGAACTGACTTTTCCTGGTCAGTAAGTTGATCTTCAAACTGCAACAAATCTGCTTCGGAAAGCGGGGTTAAAGACATCGGCATATTGCCGTTAAAATTATAAAAATTATGCCATTTGTAGACACCCAAATCACGATAGTGTAAGTTTTAGATACGAATACCTGAAAGTGTCTGTATGCTAGTGAGTTTGGTTTTAAGGATTATTGTTTCGCTGTAATTGTCTATAGAAATTATACCGATTTAACAGTCCAAAAATGTCAGTTAATTGCCGGCTGGTTGGCTAACTACCACATTTTTTCCAAGGGTTTTAAAACGTACCGTATTTTCCTGCACCACAGTAATGGTAATGTGACCAGTTTTGCTGGTATTAATATCACGTACCGTACCCGATTTCCCTTTATGTGTACCGGCAACTACCAGGCACTGGTCGCCATCTTTTAATAGCGCTGGGTTTTGATTGTCCATATTCTATATGTTGATTTCTAGTTTTCTGGGATAAGCTTAATTGGAATAAATCCCTCACTAAGATATATATAATAAAGATTAAGCAGCAAAAAAAATAGGATTATAAATAATATCTAAATATTTTATTTGATAAGTATAAATTTAAATTTAGATTTGTCTAAAATTATATTTAGACAAATAAAGATTGATGAAAGCTTTTATACTCCTTAGTACTTTTCTTTTTATTGGCCTCGTTTCCAGGGGGCAGCAAACCGTATTGCAAGGTCTGGTTACTTCTCAAAATAGTCCGACAGAAAATATTACCGTTAAAATTCTTAGTTTAAATAAAGCTACCAAATCAAATCAATCTGGTGCATATCACTTTAATGATATCCCTTCGGGTAGCTACGATGTTTTATTCTCTGGTGTTGGGCATCAGAACAAAAAAATTAAAATCACAGTAAATAACGATACTACTTTCCTTAATGTCGATCTGATTTCGATGGAAGCTAATTTAAAGGATGTGGTTATTACCGGCGTAAATCGGGCTACTGAGTTACGTAAAAGCCCTGTACCTATTGCTGTACTTGCTAAAAAAGCGATGGATCAGAACGTTAATACCAACCTGATTGAAGCTATTGTAAAAGGAGTACCAGGGGTTACAGCGGTAACTACAGGCCCGAATGTTTCAAAGCCGTTTATTCGGGGATTGGGCTATAACCGGGTTTTAACGCTTTACGATGGATTGAGGCAGGAAGGGCAGCAATGGGGCGATGAGCATGGTATTGAGGTAGATGAGTATGGAATTGCAAGAGCTGAAGTGGTAAAAGGACCAGCCAGTTTAACTTACGGCTCTGATGCATTGGCTGGTGTTATCAATATGATTCCCTATAGTCCGAATTTCGCAAATGGAAAGTTGAAAGGCGATTTTACAACCAATTACCAAACCAATAACGGTATGATCGGTTCCTCGCTGGGATTAGCCTTCATTAAAAACGATTGGAAATTTACCGTCAGGGGAACTGGAAAAACAGCACACAACTATGAAAATAAAATAGATGGTTTGGTTTATGGAACAGCTTTCAGAGAATATAATTTCTCGGCATCAGCCCGTGTAGATAAACACTGGGGTTTTTCGAAAACTGCTGTAACCTATTACGATAATTTAATGGAAATACCCGATGGGAGCAGGGATTCACTTTCGAGGAAATTTACGCGCCAGATACTGGATGATGGCGATGATATCAAAAAAAGGCCCATTGTGCCCGATAATGAACTGAATACCTATGGCATAAACCCTTTACATCAGCACATTCAGCATTATAGGTTTTACAATACCAGCCAGTTTAAATTTGGCAACAGCGACCTGAACATCCTTTTAGGCGGTCAACAAAGCGTGCGCCGTGAATATAATCACCCAACTGTACCTCAGCAAGCCGGACTTTATGTAGTATTAAATACTTTTAATTACGACCTTAAATACAACTTGCCTGATTTCTCGGGATTGAAAGTACAATTGGTGTGAATGGTATGTACCAGGCCAACAGGAGCAAGGCAGCTACCGATTTTCCTATCCCGGATTACGATCTCTTTGATATTGGTGCTTTCTATTTTGCCAAGAAAACCTTTGGTAAGGTTGATATTTCGGGCGGAATCAGACTGGACAGGAGAAACATTAACTGGGCCGATTTTTACGTAGGTACTGATGCACAAACCGGTTTCGGTAAGCAGGTAAATGCAGCTGTTTCAGGTGCAAACTTGCAATTCCCATCGTTTAGCAAAAACTATTACGGTGTATCAGGGAGTTTAGGCTTAACCTATAATATTTCTGAGCAGTTATTAATTAAAGCCAATATTGCCCGGGGCTACCGTGCACCAAATATTACCGAAATTGGCTCAAACGGTTTAGATCCGGGTGCGCACATTGTTTATTTGGGTAACAGGACTTTTAAACCGGAATTTAACCTGCAGGAAGATATTGGTTTAATTGCTTACTTAAAGGATGCTGATATCAGTCTGGAGCTTTTTAACAACAATATTCAGAATTACATTTATCAATCGCGCTTAACCGATGCAAATGGCAATCCGGTGGTTATTGTACCGGGTAATTTAACCTACCAGTATCAGCAATCAAAAGCGCGATTGTATGGTGCTGAAGTAGCTGCTAACCTTCATCCGGCAGCAATTAAATGGTTAACTTTTAACAATAGCATGGCTTATGTAGTTGGCTTAAACCAAAATAAAGAACTTTTGGCTAAGCAGGGCAATAAAGCAAAATACCTGCCGTTTATCCCGCCATTGCAAATCAGGTCAGAGCTTAAAGCAACGGCACAGCATGCCATTGGCTTTTTAAGCAAACCTTATGTTAAAATTGATGCGGCTATTTTTGCCGATCAAAATAAGTTTTATGGTTTAGATGATACCGAAACCTTTACCAAAGGCTATACTTTAATTAATGGTGGCATCGGATCAACGATTGTAAACCGGAAAGACAAAACTTTATTCGATGTTTTTATCCAGGTTGATAATATTTTTAACAAAGCTTATCAATCCAATTTAAATCGTTTAAAGTATTTCGAGTATTATACTGCTTCACCAAATGGCCGCTCCGGGATTTACAATATGGGCAGAAATATGAGCTTTAAAGTGATTATCCCGATTTAATAGTAGTAAAATTAGGTGGGCAATAGAGATTATGGTTAATTGCTGTGACAATTACTTCTGAACGGCTTACAGCTACGTGCTGAGGTTTAATGTTTCGTTTAGTAAGCGGGAGGTATCAAATATCTTCCGCTTGCTTTTTATCAAACCCTTCTGTTTTTCATCTCATTGCCTATTTTCATATATTTAAATCCGTATTACATTAAATTATACCTCATGGAAGAATCTTTAAGCGAAAAAAGACTAAATTTCTTAAGGCAATCAATAGGCAAAGTCATTACTTCGTCGCCTTCTAATTTTATGAATTGGCTCGCCCCGGTTTTGGTAAAGGCCGAGTTTGGTATTTTAGTTTGCCAGTATACGGTGCGCAAAGAAATGACCAATCCATACCAGATTTTACATGGAGGCGTAACGGCAGGTATTATCGACGATCTGATTGGTGCCACCGTTTATACCATGGGTTTGAATGACAGATATACCACGGTGAACAACTACATTGATTATTTTGCTACTGCAAGTGAAGGAGATGAAATTATAGCCGAAACAGCGATTGTAAAAAGAGGCAGGACCATTTTAAATTTGCAATGCGAGATATTTTTACCTTCGAAAAAGCGTTTAATAGCTAAAGGCTATTCCAACATGTTAAACATAGGTTAAGTCTTTTTTAACGATAACGAAAAAAATTATTAATTCCTTAAAATTAACAAAACATTCTCGTTAACAAAGTGTTATAAATTAACCAAAAATATAATGAGCCATGTTAGAAAATTATTCAACCTTGCAATTCATTGTTAGAGGCAAAATTTTTAAAGGATTTTGCATGCGTATTCAAGATGATTTTCATGAAACTTACGCTGTTGTTTTAGATGGTTACCATTCTTTTTGTATCTGGTTAGATAACAAGAGCGAAAAATGGTGTGCTTCTAAAAACGCAGCCATAGATCCTGATGCCATTGATGAAATTATCAGCAGAATTTGTTTGCCGGCTTCGGTTTCTTAAAAGATTTTTATAAAAATAAAGCTCATAAGGAAAAATCCTTGTTTGGTTTAATCAAACAAGGATTTTTTATGCTTTTATTTTAACGTTGGCCAGAACAGGTAGGCCATGGTAATGGCTGTAATTACACCTATTAAATCGGCCAGGAGCATTGAACCAATGGCGTAACGTGTATTTCTGATGCTCACTGAACCAAAATAAACAGCTACTACGTAAAAAGTAGTGTCAGAGGCACCTTGAAATACGCCTGATAATCGGCTTGCAAACGAATCCGGGCCATTGGTGATCATGGTACTCACCATCATACCGCGTGCAGCGCCACCGCTCAAAGGTCTGATTAAGGCAGTTGGCAGGGCATCAACAAAGCGGGTATCGGCGCCAAAAAATAGAAATATGTGTTTAATGCCGTTCATCACTACGTCGAAAGTTCCGCTGGTTCTAAGCATACAAACGGCAACCAGAATACCAACAAGGTACGGGATAATTTTTATAGCCGTTTCGAAGCCGCCTTTTGCACCGGCCACAAAAGAATCGAATATATCTATCTTTTTATAGAGTGCACCCAGTACAATAAGCAGGAAAATTAATAAGATCAATCCACCGCTAAGCAGGCCCGAAAAAGAGGTTACTCCTGCGGCGTTTAAGCTGCTTACATACCATACTATAGCCGCAATTACTATAGAAATACCTAAAACCCAGGTTAATATTACCGGCTGTAGTAGATTGATTTTCTGTTTGAAGGAAACAATCAGCATAGCTGCCATTGTACCAACAAAGGTAACAATCATGCAGGGAATAAATATATCGGTAGGATCGGAGGCATTTTGGGTAGAACGGATGGCGATTACACTCACCGGAATTAAACATAATCCTGCAGCATGCAAACACAAAAACATAATTTGTGGGTTGCTGGCTACGTCTTTATTGGGGTTTAACTCCTGAAGGCTTTCCATAGCCTTTATACCAAATGGGGTGGCAGCATTATCTAAACCCAATAAATTGGCAGAGAAATTCATAATCATGTGCCCCATAGATGGATGTCCTTTTGGTACTTCAGGGAAAAGTTTTGAGAAAAACGGACTAATAATTTTAGATAATAAACGGATACCGCCAGCTTTTTCGGCAATACTCATAAAACCCATAAATAAGGCCAGGGTACCAACCAGTTCAATACATAATTTTACGGCGATTGAACAGGTTTCAATTATACCATCAAGCTTTAAAGGGTTTAACGGATCGGATGATTTACCAATCACCATCCAGTTAAAAATATCGCTTTGCCCAAAGAAAATACATTTAATACCCGCTACAACGATAGCTACAATAATAAATGCCGACCAGATTCTGCTTAATGCCATTGAATGTGTTTAGTTTTTTGTTGCGTGAAAATAGCTTTTTTAACCCATAGTGCCAAGTTAGGGGTAAAGTTGGTTCGTGATGGTTAATGGCCGATAACTGATAGTTGTTTTGACGATAAGCCATTAACTATACACTATTAACCTAAAAAGCCCATAGCCAATAGTGCGTTACTATTGAATATGGGCTTTAGACTAAGGACTTAAGACCCCTGATTAGTTATGGCTTATCGTCGGTTAACTCAAAGCCCCATGTTTTTCCTTTCTCAGTTGCCGGAATTCCGGTAGTCATCCAAATTGGTGCTTTCGTTCCTTTTAAATAATAATCGAAAAATTGTTGCTCGCGGATTTGAATATCCTTACGGTTTTGACGTTGAACCAGGTTGTGCGCTTCACCGTTGTAGTTTAACATCCAAACTGGCTTACCTAAACGACGCAGACCCGTAAACATTTCAATCCCCTGATACCAGGGCACAGCTCCGTCAGCGTCGTTTGCCATAATTACTACAGGTGTATTTACTTTAGGGAACATAAATAAAGGTGAGTTTTCGATGTATAACTCAGGTTTTTCCCAAAGGGTAGCACCAATGCGGCTCTGTGTTTTTTCGTATTGGAACTGACGGTTCATACCGGTTTCCCAACGAATACCACCGTAAGCTGAAGTCATATTGGCTACTGGTGCACCAGCCCAGGCAGCTGCATACATATTGTTTTGCGTAATTAAATAAGCAACCTGATAACCGCCCCAGCTTTGACCTTGGATACCAATTTTGCTGCCATCAACCCAGCTGTTTTTTTTTAAGCTTTCTACACCTGAATTGATGTATTCAACAGCTGATTTACCCGGATGACCAGTTTCATAATTAATATCGGGAGCAAAAACCAGGTAACCGTTACTTACAAAATATGAAATGTTTAAACGCGATGGAGTAGGTGCAGGCGCCTGGTAACCATACAAACCATCTGTAAGTTTCTCGTAGAAATAAGCAATCATTGGGTATTTTTTGTTCGGATCGAAATTTTCGGGTTTGTACAAAATACCTTCTGCTTTGTAACCTTTAGGCGTAGTCCATTTTACAAGCTCAGCTGTTCCCCAGTTATAGTTTTGTTGTTGTGGATTGGTGTTGCTTAATTTAGTTTCCGTTTTAAAATCTGCGGTTAGGTAAACATTTGGCGATTCTACATAGCTGGCTTTATCATAAATATATAAATCGGCATCTTTGGCTTTAGTCAGGGTCGAATATTTTGCTTTAGCCATTATCATCAGTTCGGGGGCTTTAGCTGAACCTACATTGGTGCGATAGAAACCGTTTTCTTTGGTAGTATTGTTAAAAGCATCTAGCCAAACCAGTTCATTTGCTTTAACAAATTTATCGGCGTTTCTTTCTGATCTATCTTGCTGTACTTTTTGGTAACGGAAAGTCAGATTGTTTGCTCTTCCAAAACCTGCGGTGATATTTTTTGCAGCCGATTTACCATCCGGAGAGAATGACCAGATATCGTATTTGTCGTAAATTAAAATAGCTTTATCGCCCTCAGTCCAGGTGGCTAAACCATATGCCGAAGGAAGATCAGGCACATCATTCTCTTCATCTACAAACTTTACATTTAAGCCTGTGGTTAATGTAGTTACCTTTCCGGTAGCTACAGCATAGGTGTTCCAGCTGCCTGCTTTTCTATCAAAGTATAACACGTAATTTCCACCAGGAGAAGCTATGGCGTAACCATTTAAACCTTCTATAATCTTTTTGCGCTGACCATTTTTGGCATTTACCAGATAATAATCTTTGCTGGTTGAACCGCTCCATTGCGATTCAATTCTGCGGCCGTAATCAGTTGATGCTAAAACCAGATCAGCATCGCCATCAGCCATTATACTGGCGTCTGGCAGGGTTAAATCGGTTAAAGGAATTACCTTAGGATCGCTGCTGTAGACATCAATTACTGATAAATAGCTTTTCTTACTGTCTCTATCTACATTTTTTAGTTGCATAGGCTGCAGATAATCATCCTTATAATTCCAAACATCTACTTTGGCAACTTCAAAATCTACAATGGTGGTATCTTTTGCTTTTTTAATAGGAGAGATGCCGAAAAACAATTTCTTGCCATCTTTGCTAAAAGTAATTTTACCATCGCCATTAACTGTCCATTTTGCAGGTAGGCCTGGCATATCAAAGTCAACCAGTATTTGGGCCGTATCTAATGTTAAAGAGTTATAGTAAACATTATAATCTTTAATTTCTTTCTTTTCCGGACTTTGTTCTCCAACAAAGGCTACGTGTTCATTTTCCTCATCAAAAGTGAAGTTTTTGAAGCTTCCTTTGCCTTTTATAAGCGTTTTAAGCATGCCTTTTTCAGTATTTAGTAAAAATACACCCTGAGGGGCAGTCTTGTCCTTTTTAGATCCGCTACAGGTAAACACCAATTGCTTACCATCTTTGCTGAAATAATAATCAGTAACGAATTTATAGGTTTTATCTGTTCCGGTAATAAGGTTTTTTACCACTAAATCAGTTCCTTCATCAGTTTTACCTTTTCCGGCAGGTTCATCATCTGCAAAATCGGTTTCACCATCTTTTTTCTCAACAGGTTTAACTGTTTTTTTTGCAGTATCTGGTTTTTCGCTTAAATAAGCTAAAATACCTGCGCCCTCTTCAGGGAATTTGAACGATTTTACCCTTGCGACCTTTGTAATGGCATTGGTTGTTAAGTTGGCTATACCCAATGAATCTTTTGGCAGCTCATCTGCTTTCGTTTTTTTGATTTTAGCCTGGCGCAGATCTTTATTGAAAGGACGGATATTGAACACCGCAAATTTCGAATCGTTGCTAAACTGAGCATTAAGACCGCGGGCAATATTTAATTTAGAATTGGTTTTAAGGTTATTGAGGTAAAGTTGTGTATCGCCTTCTTGTTGCAAAATACTATACATAGCCCAATTACCATTGTTAGATAACTGCTTTGAACCTACCGATTCCCAGGTATCATAAACGCTATGGTTTAATGGCTTCTTTTGCGCGTAGGTTAAGCTGACAACGAAAGACAGAATAAGTGTTAGTCTCTTATGCATTTTAATAAGTTAATTAATTTGTTGGTTGAGATTTAATCTTCTAAAATTGGAAAATTTTAGCTTAATAGGAAACTTGTATGCCAAATATTACAATTGTAAGGGTTTTATTGTGATTGTCTGAAAAACATATAACCCTCTCAACATACCATCATTTCGAGCGGAGTGCAACCAAGTCAGAAATCTATTAAACGGATCTCTCCCCGCCTGTCCGGGCAGGCATTCCGCTGAGCTTTAGTCGAGATGACGATTTTCTATTTTAATGCTATGCTCTACGCACATTGCTCCATGCTCCTTTAAACTAAAAACCCTCAATTACTTAAAGCAATTGAGGGTTTTCGTATAGAGACGAGAAACTATTTTTTAGTTTGTTGTTGCTGTTGTTGTTGACGCATGTAATCGTCTAAACGCTGCTGGAATTTAGATTTTTTCTTTTTCTCATCAGCTGGTCTCGCTTTGTTCTGTTGAATTAAAGCGTGGATTTTATCATCATCAACCATTTTACGGATTAGGAACTGCTGACCGAAAGTCATTAAGTTGGCTAAGAAGTAGTAATAGTTTAATCCAGCAGGATAGCTATTTAATACCCCTAAGAAAATGATTGGCATAATGTAACCGATATATTTCATCTGACCGGTAGCACCCGAAACCTGGTTGTTGAAATAAGTCATAATCAATGTAGAGATGGTCATCAATACACACATTAAACTTAAGTGATCGCCAATGAAAGGTAGCTTAACACCGAAACGGATAAACTCATCATAAGTTGATAAATCTTTCATCCACAAGAAACTCTCGCCACGTAACTCGAACAAGTTAGGGAAGAAGAAGAAGAAAGCCATAACCAGTGGTAACTGTAGTACCATTGGTAAACAACCACCTAATGGATTTACACCAGCCTTTTTGTAAAGCTTTAAATATTCCTGCTGAACCAATGTTGGGTTATCTTCACCTACTTTAGCTTTAATCTCATCCATTTCTGGTTTCAATACACGCATTTTAGCCATTGATAGGTATGACTTGTAGGTAAGTGGCGATAAAGCTACTTTTAACAAAATGGTTAGTACCAGGATGATTAAACCGTAGTTCCAGCCAAAGCTGTTTAAGAAATTAAATACAGGTAATACAATGAAACGGTTAATATATTTCAATGGCCAGTAGCCCATATCAACTTGTTGTTCTAAATCGTATCCCTGTGCTTTTAAAGCAGAGAATTTGTTGGTACCAAAGTAGAACTCCATTTCGTAAGCCTGATTTGCAGTATGCGCATAAGGCAATTGCATGTTGGCATCGTAAAACTTAACCTGACCAGGTGCTGTTGGGATTTTAACTTCTAAACTTCCTTTTTCGAAAGCTTGTTTAGCAATTAAAGAAGCCGAGAAAAAGTGTTGTTTGAAAGAGAACCACTGGATTTTTCCTTTAGCAAGTTCTTCTTTTTCATCTTTTGAAACACTTAAATGGTTTACATCGCCATCTAAATATTTGTAGTAAGGTGCAGAATAACGGTGCTCGCTCTCAATTGATTTTTCTTGTTGCAATAGGGTTGTTTGCCAATTTAAACCAATATTGTTACCCGCAATTACCTGCTGTAAACCAACCAGATTAATATTGAACGCAACTTTGTTACTTGATGCTTTTAAGTCGTAAACATACTCTACATAAGCATTGGCGCCATAGTTTGCACGCATGGTAACCGTATTACCCGTTTTAGTTGGTGTAAAGTATAAATCGTTGGTGTTAATTACTTTACCAGCTGCATTTAAGCTTAAACCAAATTTATTCTGGTTGCCAGAAAATAAAACCAAAGGTTCACCTGCAAATGTTTTTTGTCCTTTAATTTCAACTGATGAAATTTTACCACCTTTATTGCTTAGGGTGATCAACAAATTCTCATTTTCTAAAACAGTGCTCGATTCAGTTCCGGTTATCGCAGTACCAAAAGGGCCTTTTAAAGCTAAAGAATCTACAGCTGGGTTAATAACTGCAGTTTTTGTTGTATCTTTTTGTATAGGCGAAACGCCAGCTTTTTTCAAAGAATCTAAACGTTCTGTTTCTTTGGCTTTTTTCATTTCAGCCTCATTCGGCTTCAAAAAGTAGAATGATCCTGCCAAAATGATCATAATCAGGAACAATCCTGTAAAGGTATTTCTATCCATTATTTGTGTCTGTACTGCTTTTAATTCGTTTTCTTTTTCGCAAACTCCATCGCAGCGGCGACAAATTTAACAAAAAGTGGGTGAGGATTAGCAACTGTTGATTTTAATTCGGGGTGAAACTGTCCGCCAACGAAAAATGGATGGTTTTTAAGCTCCACAATTTCAACCAAATTGGTTTGTGGGTTAATACCCGAAGCAATCATTCCTGCCTCTTCGTATTGCTTTAAATATTCATTGTTAAATTCGTAACGGTGACGGTGACGCTCGTTAATGTGTGCTTTGCCGTAAATGCCATAAGCCTTTGTACCTTTTTTAATGTCGCAAGGGTATGAGCCTAAACGCATAGTTCCACCTTTATTGGTTATTTTTTTCTGCTCTTCCATCATATTGATTACCGGATTTGCAGTGTTTTCTTCAATTTCAGTAGTATGCGCATCTTTTAAGCCCAAAACGTTACGTCCAAACTCAATTACTGCACATTGCATACCTAAACAAATACCAAAGAAAGGAACATTGTTCTCACGAACATATTTAATGGTATCAATTTTACCTTCAATACCACGGCTACCAAAACCAGGCGCTACTAAAACGCCTTGTAAGTGACCTAGTTTTTCTTTTACATTATCAGCAAAAATACCTTCAGAGTGAATATACTCTACTTTTACCTTGCATTCATTTTTCGAACCGGCGTGTACAAAAGATTCGATAATTGATTTATAGGCATCAGGTAATTCTACATATTTACCCACCAAACCAATTCTTACCTCGGCAGTTGGGTTTTTTAAACGGCCTAAGAAATCTTTCCAGCTTTCCATATCCGGATCGTTTTTGGTAGGCAGTTTTAATTTTGATAAAACAGTTTTATCCAATTGTTCTTTTAACATCAACAATGGCACATCATAAATAGTAGATGCATCCATCGATTCGACTACCGCATTGATGTTAACGTTACAGAATAAGGCGATTTTTTTTCTCAGATCTGAACTTAAGTGGTGCTCTGTTCTGCAAACCAGGATATCAGGTTGAATACCGTACTCCAATAATGCTTTAACAGAGTGTTGCGTAGGCTTGGTTTTTAACTCACCAGCAGCAGCTAAGTAAGGCACCAGCGTTAAGTGAATTACAATAGCGTTCGTATTGCCTTCTTCCCATTTAAACTGACGTACAGCTTCAATAAATGGTAAAGATTCGATATCGCCAACGGTACCACCTAACTCGGTAATTACAATGTCGTACTCACCGCTTTCGCCCAGGATGCGCATATTGCGTTTAATCTCATCGGTAATGTGGGGTACCACCTGCACAGTTTTACCTAAATATTCGCCTTTACGTTCTTTGTTAATTACATTCTGGTAAATACGGCCGGTAGTAATATTATTAGCCTGCGAGGTTGGAACATTAAGGAAACGCTCATAATGACCAAGGTCCAAATCAGTTTCAGCACCATCTTCGGTTACAAAACATTCACCATGCTCGTAAGGGTTTAAAGTTCCCGGATCGATATTGATGTATGGATCGAATTTCTGAATGGTTACACGGTAGCCACGTGCCTGTAAAAGTTTAGCTAAAGATGCGGAAATGATGCCCTTACCTAAAGAGGAAGTAACACCGCCCGTAACAAAAATATACTTAGTCATGTTTGATAATTTGTGAAATCAACCAGTTTTTAATCACTGGTTAATTGCTTTTGTACGGGATACAAAGGTACGAAAAATTATCGCCGGTTTTAAGTTGTAACCAGAATATTTTTTGAGGGTTTTATATGGTTGATATTGACTGATTTATCGGATGAATAAAATTACAATAGCAGATTATAGATCTCTTTTTTGATGTCTTCTGTTTTTCTGGGCTTCTTTTTATCGTCGTAACGGGTGTAAAGATCGATCAGTTTTTTAAAATCTTTTTCGTTGTCGGTCTTTTTCCCTTTGGTTGGCGCAGCAATGGCTAATATCTGTACATTTTTTGCCTCTATTTTGGTGGCAAACCAGGTAGTATTGTATCTTGGTATGGCAAGGCCTAAAATCATGCCCGGTAAACCGGTAAAACCTTCGGGACCGCCGTGTAGCAGTATTTCGTCTGTGTAAAAAGCAACCACCGAAACGGTATCATTTATAATGGCAATAGCTTTACGACATTCATAACCTGCAATTTTGCGCACATCGTGCATAATTTTCCATTTTAAATGGGGGATGGTATCTTTAAGTATGAAATCTTCGCCATTTATAGGTTTTCTCAGTACCCGGCTTTTCTTACTGAAATCAGTAAAGATCTCGCTGGTATTTTCACCCGAAAAGAAAAAGAATTGACTATCGTTTAACGTTTCTTTAGGTTTCGAACGGTAAATAGAGGTGCTGTCGTTAAAATGATATTCCCAGTTCGACGTGCGGTATTTGCTCATTTTATCCTTTGCATCATCCGATATCCAGTCGTTGTCTGCAAGTTGTTGTTTCTGGTTTATTTTCTTTTCAAAAGTTATTTTTGCGCTTTGTATAAAAACCGTCTGAGCTTTAACCAGCACAACAGTTAAAATCATTATAAGCGTTAAGAATGCGTTTTTCATGCCTGATTATTTTTTATCTTCTTTAATGAAATTACCAGTTAAGTTGTAGGTTACACCAATTAATACATATCGTGGAATAAAGCTGTAGGTATTTTCGCTGATGTTGTTACCGCCAACATTACGGCTATAACCTATTTTTTCGGCTAAAATATCCGATACAGATATTTTAAATTCCAGCTCTTCCGCCTTCATCATTTTTTTTGATAAGTAGGCATTCCAGATCGCAACATTTACCGGAGTACTAAACGAACTGTTTGCTGGTTGATATGACAGGTTGATGCTAGTACTAAATTCAGTACTGTAGGGTAAGTTTATGGTACCCTGTATATCGTGATTATGGCTATAGCTTTTACCATTGTTTATGGCGCCGATAGATGAACTGCTGTTTGAAAAAGTAATTGAAGGACCGTATTCAAGCTGTACAATCTGGCTATGATAACCAATACGCGGACGGATGCTGATGTTGTTACTCACATTTTTGTTAAGCTTGTTGTTAAGGATGGAAAGTGAGCTGTTACGACTATAACTCACATTTAAATTGGTGTTTAAATGCAATTTGCTAAAGCCCTTATGCAAACTGGCACTGCCATACAAGCTATTTACACCATTTAAGTTGGTATAGCTGGTAACTGTTTTGTTAAACTCATCGACTGTGCTGGTACTTACAATTGCATTTTTGGTAAAATTGTAACTTACATACGCATACATGTACATCTGCGATTTTTGCTGAAAACTGTTAATGTTAAAGCTTACCCCATTGTTAAACGATGGTTTTAAATTAGGATTACCCAGCACCTGGTAAAGCGGGTTGTTTACCTGCCTGATAGGCTGAAGTTGCTCCAGATCAGGTTGATCTGTGTTGCCATAATAACTTACTGAGAAATTGGCGTTTTTACCCAGCCTGTAATCGAAACTAGTATGAGGTGCCCAGTTAATATAGTTACGGTTGAATTGATTTTTTCTGTCGAGGTCGTTTAACTTAAATGTGGTTTCTGTTGCTTCCATGCCGCCAGAAATTGAAAACTTTTTAGCGCGGTATTGCAACAGGGCCTTACCAATATTAGAAAAGTTATTGAAATTGAAATTATTACTCAAAGAATCGATACGGGTATTGTTCAGGTCTTTATCTAAAACCATTTTATGACTGTTAGAAGCTATCGTTTTAAAACTATAGGCAGTTTGTAGCGATAATCTTTTACTTAATGGTTCGGTGTACGATATCCGGGTAGCAAAAGAATGCTGTTTGCCTGAATTATCGTTCAGATAATTTCGGTTGTCGGGTCTTACTACTCCGGCTTCATAATAGTTTGTGGTGCTCAGGTTTTCGCCTGTGTCGCTGTTTCTTTTGGTTTCCGGCTGTACATCAACAGAAAGGGTACGACCTTTCTTTGCAAATTTTTTAGCGTAGTTAATATTGCCGTTAAACTGGTTGTTATTGCCTTCGCTTGTGTTTTGCTGCTTGCTGTTGTTTACTAAATCACCTGCATCATTTCTGGTTTCGTTTGTATTAATATCTTCGCTGCTATTTCTCGACTTGCTACCTGAAAACGATATTTTGAGGGTAGCAGATGAGTCTAATTTAACCTCTACATTTCCTCTTAAGCTTTGGCCACTGCTTTTATTATCGCTATTTGAGGCGCTCTCGCTAAAGAAATTTGTTCCATTGGGCAATAGCGATTGGTTTTTAGAGGTGTTCCGGTCTAAAACATTGCGGTTATTACCTTTATAGTTTAATTTAAGACTCAGTTTGTTTTCATTCCATTTATCAGAAAAATGAGCACCATAGCTTGTTACGTCAGGTAGGCCATTTGTGGGCGAAAAATAATCATCGTCGTCACTACCGCCGTAACTAATCATCACTGAACTGCCATCATCACCAACTTCAATCACATCATAATCGTTACCTTTTATTTTGCTCATGGCCTGACTCGCCTTCGAATCCTGGTTCAGGTTTGTTGTCGAACCAAATACTGCCGTTTTTAACTTGCCTTTATAAATGCCGGCCATACCGCCCAGGTTTTTAAAATGACTGAGGTCGCTATTGGCATCGAGGGTACTGAGGTAACCATTTTTTGCATTTTCTTTCAGCTTAATATTCATCACTTTTTCTTTCGCATCGCCTTCTTTAATGCCGGTAAGTTCTTCGTCTTTTGTTTTTTTATCGTAAACCTGTACTTCGCTAACGGCGTTGGCTTTTAGGTATTTAGCGGCAAGTAGCGGATCATCGCCAAAAAATTCTTCCCCATCAACCAAAAGGGTATTTACATCTTTACCGCCAGCTTTTATGGCTCCGTTTCTATCTACCTCAATTCCGGGCAGGCGCCTCAACAGTTCCTGTACATTGGCATGGGGTTTAACTGCGAAACTATCGGCCTGGTAGGTAATGGTGTCGCCTTTCATACTAATGGCTTGTTTTTGCGCTTTAATTACTACCTCGTTTAAGAGCGTGGCTTTGCTGTCCATTGCAATTTTACCCAGGTTAAATTTCGCCGTATCGGATAGCTGGATATCGCGGATATAATCTGCCATTTTAGGGTAGGTGATAACCAAGGTGTAATTGCCTTTTTTTAAGTTGGTCAGTTCAAATTCGCCATTGGCTTTAGCCCTGACATCTTTAACCAGGATAGAATCTTTGCTGCTAATAAGCAGTATTGAGCTGTTTGAAAGATTTTTTTTCTCGACGGTATCAACCACAATACCTTTAATAGTGGCCTTTTGGGCGAACACAGGAAGAAACAATACCGAAAAAATAAAAACGGCGAGGAGATTTTTGAGCATGTACAGAGAAAACGTTGGTAAATAGTTGTTTGGCTATAAGGCGTGAAAATACAACTATTCGATTAGTTTAGCTAAAATACTTGCAATATTTTTTTGAATAGGAAAGAGGCTTATTTTGTGCTAATTTTTTTGCATCTGGTTAGCAACAATTATAATAAATCTTAACTTTCCGTTCTTTCTCACTCCAGGCTATATAAATGTTGTTTTCTTTACCTAAACGATATTTGAAACCATTTAAACCTGTTTTTTTCAATTCTTCGTACAGCGGTTTGTCCGGAACATAATTATCGGCTTTATCTTCGGGCATTACTGCTGGTTCAAGAAAGTTTTCATCGCTAAAAAAATCATCGGCAATGGTTTTGATGAAAACAATCTGATCTTTCTCTTTTGTTAAATCAATATTCGGGTCGGTACTACCCAATAACTCTGTCCCTTTTATTTTGGTGTTATAAATCTCTTTTCCATCGGCTCTTTTAATGGTAAAAGTCAATACCATATCCTCGGGTTTTCTGCCCGTAAGCTCAATTTTAAAAGTATCGAGTGTTTTTAAATCTGAGAAAGATTTGGCCATACTTTGGTTAACGTTTTTGAATTCAACAGATCCGGCTTTCTTCTCCTGTTTCGATTGGCAGGCAGAAAATACAATTAAACAGCTGATAATGAAGATTGATAGTTTTCTCATGTTCCGAAATTACAAATTTTAGGTTTATTAAGGTCCTGGCTATTAAAAATAATATCCGGCAGATAGCCACAATTGAAAATCGAGATATCCTTTTGGAGCAGGCTTGGAGATGTAATTTTTTACATTAAAATATTTACCATAACCGAGGGCAGTAGTTCCTTCGAGGATAAAACGTTTTTGGGGAATGAATAAAAAACCAATATTTATACCGCTCCGGAAAGAATTGGCTTCGAAATTTCTATTTCTACCTATAGAAACAAAACCAGTATTATCTACTGATGCACTAGAAAAAATCCGCTTTTCTAAATTTCCAACGTATAAACCATAAAAGGGAATTAAGGTATTAGCTTCGATCTTGTCAGCATAGATTTTTGCACGCAGCACGAAACCATTAAACTTATAATTTCTGCCCCAGTTTAATTCTCCGCTTGTATAAGAAAGCTCTAAACCATATTTATCATCGAAAGTTTTCTCAACCGATATTGCCGGACGTTTAGCTAAAACATTAAGTGCATTGGTTTTAATTAATAATCCGATCCGTTCCTGAGACTTGACAACGAGTGTGAAAGTGCCAAATATCATCATGAGGATAACTTTTTTCATAGTGTAATGAGTTGAGGTAGCGCATTAATTTTTTGAATATAGCAATATTTAGTTATATTTGCGTAACTGATTACGTAATTAATTATTTATGGATTTTTTCGAACAAACAGGAAAAGTGGCAATAGGCAGCAGGTTGCGCATGCTAACAGATAAGGTAACAGAAGATGCTGCTAATATTTATCAGCTTTATAATATAGATATGCAACCCAAGTGGTTCCCGGTTTTTTATTCCTTATCGCAGGGAGAGGAGAAAACCATAACCGAACTGGCTAAAGCAATTGGCCACTCGCATCCCTCGGTGAGTAAAATTATAGGCGAAATGCTAAAAAAGGGGTACGTAAAAGAGAGCAAGGATAAAGAGGATGGTAGAAGAAATGTAATCAGCTTGTCTGAAATCGGTATGCAGGTTGCTTATAAAATTAAAGACCAGCTGATTGATGTGGATGCGGCAATTGAAGAGCTTTCTGCACAAACACAAAATAAACTATGGGAAGCAATAGGCGAGTGGGAGTTTTTGTTGGAATCGAAAACATTATTAAGACGGGTGATGGAAAAGAAAAAGGAACGCGACAGTTCGAAAGTTGAAATTGTAGCCTATACACCGCAATATCAAGAAGTATTCAGGACTTTAAATGTGGAGTGGATTTCTACTTATTTTGAAATGGAAGAATCTGATTATAAGGCACTGGATAATCCGCAGAGTTATATTTTAGATCAGGGAGGTTATATTTTGGTTGCTTTATTTGATGGTGAACCGCTGGGTGTTTGCGCTTTAATTAAAATGAACGATGGCGAATATGATTTCGAACTGGCTAAAATGGCTGTTTCGCCAAAAGCTCAAGGTAAGAATATTGGGTTTTTACTGGCCTCGGCTATTGTAGAAAAAGCCCGGTCATTTGGTGCAGCTAAAATCTATTTAGAAAGCAATACCATATTAAAACCAGCCATTAACCTGTATCATAAACTTGGTTTTAAAAAAGTGGCCGGAAAACCAACTCCTTATACGAGGTGCAATATTCAGATGGAATTAGTTATAAAATAGTTTGGAGTCTGGAGTAGTAAGTTTGGAGCCGATTAACCGATTTAAACAGTTAACCGTTTAAACCAAATATTACTCCAGCTTCAGTGCCTTCAGCAACTTATTCAACTTCAATAAATCCTCTGGTGTATCAATGGCAACAGTTTCTAGATCAGTAACTTTTGTCTGAATGTAAAAGCCGTTTTCAATCCAGCGCAGCTGCTCTAAACTTTCGGCAATTTCTAATGAAGATGGAGCCAGTTTAGTAATGGCTTTTAGTGCTTCTGTTCTATAGCCATAAATGCCAATGTGTTTGTAAAACTGATGCTTTTCTGCCCAAACACCCGGCTCGCCATTTCTGATAAAAGGAATAGGGCTACGGCTAAAGTACATCGCCCTGCCATTTACATCAATTACCACTTTGGGGCTGTTTGGGTTGTAAATACTTTCCTGACTTTGTATTGGTTTAATTAAGGTTGCCAACTCTACTTTTTCTTCGGTAAAGCAGCTGGCCAGTAAATCAATTTGTGCAGGTTCTATAAAAGGTTCATCGCCCTGAATGTTGATTACAATATCAAACCCGGGTAATTGCTCACTTACTTCTGCGCATCTATCGGTTCCGCTTTGATGGTGCGCTGCTGTGAATACAAATTCACCACCAAATCTTTTTACTTCATCGGCAATCCGTTCATCATCGGTAGCAATAACCACTTTCGATAAACTTTCAGCTTTTGAAGCCTGTTCATACACCCGTTGTATCATCGTTTTTCCGGCAATATCAACCAAAGGTTTTCCCGGAAAGCGGGTAGAGGCGTAACGTGCAGGAATAATTCCGATAATTTTAGACATACTATTTATTTAAGGTTCTTAATAAGATAACTGCACCGAAAATAAGTAACAAAACTACATAAGAAACAGGATGGGCAAAGTTGAGTGTCCAGCCCAGTATTTTATGGCGCTTCGGAACAATTATGCGTGAATCTGATTTATTGAAATAAATGATTCCCCACTTCCAGTTAACTGGGTTTTCGTGTTGAAAATCTTTGCCCATCTTATGTGTTAATTATTTTTAAGCAAAATATTTATTCAGGCTAAAATAAACCGTTAATTTCGGCCTCGATAGATTGAATTACCGTTCCTAAATCTTCAGGGTTATTGGTGAAATCCAATTTGTCCTTATCTAAAATCAATAATTTACCCAGGTTATAACCTTTTATCCAGGCTTCGTATTTTTCGTTCAGTTTAGACAAGTAATCAATTCTGATTCCTGCTTCATATTCGCGACCACGGCGTTGGATATTGTTAACCAAAGTAGGCACCGACGCACGCAGGTAAACCAATAAATCAGGTGGTTTAATAAACGAGGTAATGTTATCAAAAATTGCACGGTAATTGTCGTGATCGCGAGTAGTCATTAGAGCCATATCGTGCAGGTTTTCTGCAAAAATATGGGCATCTTCGTAAATAGTCCGGTCTTGTATTACGTTGCGTTTGTTAACTTCAATATCTGTAATCTGCTGAAAACGGCTGTTCAGGAAATAAATCTGAAGGTTAAAACTCCAGCGCTTCATGTCGCTATAAAAATCTTCCAGATAAGGATTATTGTCTACAGCTTCATACAAAGCTTCCCATCCGTAATTTTTTGCCAAAAGGCCAGTTAAAGTAGTTTTACCAGCACCAATATTCCCTACAATTGCTATATGCATATGTTCTTGCGTTTTGCGTTCGGCGTTTTGCGGGAGGCGTTGTTTCGCCAAACGCTAAGCGCTTATCGCAATATTAATTAAAAACTTTTAAACCCAATTAAACTACGAACTTCCCTAATGGTTTTTTGTGCGCTTTCGCGAGCTTTTAATGCTCCGTGTTTGGCTACCTGACGTAAATAAGAATCGTCTTTGGCAATGTCCTGTATACGCTCACGCATCGGGGCAGTGGCAATAATCATATCTTCGGCCAGTTGTTTTTTAAAATCACCGTAGCGGATTTGCATTTTGTTGTATAACTCATCGAAATGCTGGTGCGTGTCTGCACTCGAAACCACTTTCATTAAATCGAACAGATTTTGAATAGGTTCTGGCTTTGGCTGGTTTTCTTCAGTCGGGCCGCCATCGCTAACCGCACGCATTACTTTTTTACGGATGGTTTCAGGATCGTCAGATAGGTAAACCGCATTGGCTTCACCTTCCGATTTGCCCATTTTACCCTTGCCATCTAAACCTGGTACTTTAACCAGTTTATCCGAATAGCTAAACGCATAAGGCTCAGGGAAATATTCGGTATTGTACAAGCGGTTAAAACGGTTACCAAATGTACGGGCCATTTCTAAATGTTGCTCCTGGTCTTTACCAACAGGTACTTTGGTGGCTTTATGGATCAAAATATCGGCTGCCATTAAAACCGGGTAGGTTAATAGGCCTGCATTTACGTTATCAGGGTTGGCACGCACTTTATCTTTAAATGAAGTACTGCGCTCCAGTTCGCCCATATAAGCATTCATATTCAGATATAAATAAAGCTCTGCAATTTCAGGTACATCGCTCTGTATATAAATGGTGCTGTTTTCCGGATCTATACCGCTGGCTAAATATTCAACCAGCACATGTTTAATGTTGCCATGCAAATCGGCCGGGGTAGGATGTGTTGTTAAAGAGTGTAAATCGGCAATAAAAAAGTAGCAATTGTAATCATTTTGCATTTGCACAAAGTTTTTTACTGCACCATAATAATTACCTAAATGTAATTTTCCTGTTGAGCGGATGCCACTCACCACTGTTTCTTTCATAATGCCACGAAATTAAAAATAAAATACAAGCATTGTATAACATGTGATCAATTTTATATCAATTTAGGTTCAACAATATAGTGTCTATGTTTTCCACTCCTTATAGTATTGAAAAAATACCGTAAACTAAACTTAAATATGTCAACCTATTTTATATTTTTGGTGCATCTATGATTAAATTTCTTCGTCAGCTGCACCGCGTATGGTTTCTGTTCTGCATCATATTCTTTTTTGCGCTTTTTTATCCTTTTTACTATTTAACTTCCCGCAACGAAAAGTATTATGGCGTATTAAACTTTTTCAGAAAAGCCAACAGTTTTCTATGCAGTTTCTTTGCAGGCGTATTTTTCTCTTATCATTATGAAGAGAAATTAGATAGGAATCAAACTTATATTTATTGTGCCAACCATAGCTCTAATCTCGATATCATGATTTTTTGCATCATGGGGCATGGCAGGTATCATTTTATGGGAAAAGATGAGCTCTTGAATAATCCGGTGCTGGGCATTTTTTTTAAAACAATTGATATAGCTGTAAAGCGCGATAGTAAAATTTCTGCTTTCAGGGCTTTTAAAAAGGCAGGCGAGAATTTAGAAAAAGGAATGAGTCTGATCATTTTTCCCGAAGGAAAGATCGATGATCATTATCCGCCAAAACTTGGTGAATTTAAAAACGGTCCTTTTCGTTTAGCCATCGATAAAAATATCCCACTGGTACCAGTAAGTTTAGCCAATATTTGGCAAATTAACTGGGATGATGGAGCAAAGTATGGAAGTAAGCCGGGAATTTGCGATATTTACGTCCACAAACCCATAAATACTGCTGCAATGAGTGCCGACGATTCGGACGCATTAAAAGAGCAGGTTTACCAATTGATTGATAGTAAATTAGTATAATATGAATTTAGACGCAAAAACCATCCATAAAATAGCCGACCTGGCCAGAATTCATATTGATGAAAAACAAGTGAATGTACTCATTCCGGAAATGAATAAAGTTTTATCATTCATGGAAAAATTAAACGAGTTAGATACCGCTAATGTAAAACCTTTGGTTTATATGAACGAATCTGTTAATGTTTGGCGCGAAGATGTGGTGAAACAGGAAATTACTACTGAAGAGGGTTTAAAAAACGCAGCTAAACATAGCGACGAATTTTTTATGGTACCTAAAATAATCGAGAAATAGCCGTTATTGATATAACCATAGGTATGAATTTAAGCAATGTTTATAATGAAATTTTTAAACTCTTGTAACATACCTGCCATTGCCCTTGTCTAAAAAAGAAAAAACATGGAGAAACCACTCATTACTATAAAGGAAATTGGCCGTAAATATGTTATTGGATCTGAAGTGATTCACGCTTTAAAATCAGTTTCTTTAGATATCAATAAAGGCGAATTTGTAGCACTGATGGGACCATCTGGTTCGGGTAAATCAACCTTGATGAATATTTTAGGCTGTTTAGATACTCCTACAAGCGGCACTTACGTACTAAACGGTACAAACGTGAGCCACATGAGTGATGATGCGCTTGCCGAAGTACGCAACAAGGAGATTGGTTTCGTGTTTCAAACCTTTAACTTATTGCCGCGTTCAACTTCACTTGATAATGTGGCTTTACCTTTAATTTATGCAGGAAGCAGTAAAAAAGATCGTCAGGCTAGGGCTGCCAAAGCTTTAGAAAATGTTGGTTTGGGTAACCGTATGGATCATAAACCTAACGAACTTTCGGGTGGTCAGCGCCAGCGTGTAGCTGTTGCAAGAGCACTCATTAACGATCCCTCTATCATTCTTGCCGATGAGCCAACCGGTAACTTAGATACCAAAACCTCAATCGAAATTATGGGTTTGTTAGAAGAGATTCACAGCAAAGGCAACACCATTATTCTGGTAACGCACGAAGAAGATATTGCCCAACATGCCCATCGGATTGTGCGTATGCGTGACGGATTGATCGAAAACGATTATTTAAACACCGAAGTGAAGAACGTTTCGCCGCGCTTACAGGCTTTAAAAGAGAGTGGCAGCGACTGGGAGAAAATTAACTAAGGTTGATGCTGTAAGGCATAGGGGATAAGGCTTTAAAACCTTAAATCTCCCGCCTTTAACCTTTTCATATGAAAATCTACACTAAAACCGGCGACAAGGGGCAAACATCACTTATTGGTGGTACCCGTGTGCCTAAATTTCATCACCGTATCGAAACCTACGGAACCGTTGATGAACTCAATTCTTACATCGGTTTAATTATGTGCCAGGATATTAATTCGCATTATAAACAGTTGTTAAAAGAGATTCAGGATCGTTTATTTACAGTAGGTGCATCATTAGCGGCCGACCCTGAGAAATCGAAAATGAAAATCCCTGATTTACATGATACAGATATTGTACTGCTCGAAAATGAGATGGATGAGATGAATGAAGCCTTGCCAGCTTTAAAACACTTTGTATTACCTGGAGGAAATACTGTCGTTTCTTACTGCCATCTGGCCAGATGTGTATGCAGAAGGGCAGAACGGCTTGCAGTGGAGCTTGCAGAAAATAGCTTTGTAGATGAGCACGTAACGATTTATCTGAACCGTTTAAGTGATTATTTGTTTGTTTTGGCACGAAAACTGACGATGGATTTCAAGGCGGAAGAAAATATTTGGATCCCGCGGGTTTAATAGTTGAAAAATAAGTTTGTTTTGCTCAAAAATTTTAATATACTTTGCGCATAATAAAGGAATACGAATTTAATTGAATTGATGATATGTATTGGACATTAGAATTAGCATCGCACCTGGAAGACGCACCATGGCCTGCAACTAAAGATGAATTAATTGATTACGGTATCCGCTCTGGTGCCCCGGTAGAAGTTATTGAAAACTTACAGGCATTAGAAGATGATGGCGAGCCTTATGAAACTATTGAGGAGATCTGGCCAGATTATCCAACTAAAGAAGATTTCTTCTTTAACGAGGACGAATACTAAGAATAAGATAAGGAACCTTCCGGTATAAACGGGAGGTTTTTTTATGCCCTTCTCATACTTAAGAACAGCTTCTTTCTTCTCCCTCTAATTTCATGGAATACGCTGATTAAACTGTTTATTGTATCTGCGTTTATCACCTTAAATCTGCGGGAGAATAATTAAGGTTTGTTTCCCACTGACTTCGCGATGTGTGCAGGTAAAAGCCATTAATTTAATTTGTCTTGATTCTATTAAATTTGCGGGTAAATATCTACCATACTAATAAATATTTACAATTTTTAAACAAAAGCGAAAAATCAGGTGTTAATACTGCAATAATTTACATTACTAAAAAATTAACACTATGGGAAATTTATTGTATTTAGTCGCAGTAGTATTGGTAATACTTTGGGTCATCGGATTTATATTTCACGGCTTCGGCGATGTTGGTGGTATAATCCACGTTTTATTGGTTATCGCAGTTATTGCAATCCTGCTTAAAATTATTGGTAGGGCCGCGTAAAATATATCAGTTGGATATACTCTGTTTTTAAGCCTGACCTAAAAATAGAAAGATAAGAGGAGTTTCATTTTTATGAAGCTCCTTTTTTATTGTTATGGTTTTAACAATAGTTCCGCTAGTTCGAGATCGATCGGGTAGGTGATTTTAATATTACTTCGTTCTCCTTCAATAATATTAATGTTGTGGCCAATGGATTCTACCACACTGGCATCATCGGTAAAATTACTATCGAATTCTTGATTATAAGCCTCTTTAAGTACTTTAAGGTTAAATGTTTGAGGTGTTTGTACCAGATAGATTTCATCGCGCTTTAGTGCCGATGTTTTTTCGTTTCTGAACAAACGTACACTATCACTCGATTGTACTGCAGCAATAATATTGCCTTGTTGTGCGGCTGCCCGGTAGCAATTGTCAATCAGTGTTTTCGAAACCAATGGACGTACGGCATCGTGTATGGCTACAACACTTTCTTCTTCTTGAATGGTGTATACTGCGTTTTTAACCGAATGGAAACGCTCTGTGCCACCATCAATAACCTGATGTGGAATGCGAAAATTAAATTCATCGCATAACCTGCGCCAGTAACCTTGCTGATCTTTATTTAAAACCAATAAAATTTTAGGTTGGGACTCGCTTTGGGCAAAAGCTTTTATGGTATGCATTAAAACCGGGAGGTCTTTGAGCAATAAAAATTGTTTTGGGGTTTCTGTCTGCATCCGATTGCCAGAACCGCCTGCTACAATTATAGCGTAATTTTTCATGGGAGGAGATATGAGATGATAGATTTGAGATATGAGATCTGATTTAACTCAAATCTCATATCTCATTACTCAAATCTATATGATCAGCATGGCATCGCCGTAGCTATAGAATTTGTATTTTTCTTTAACTGCAACCTCATATGCATTCATTACATTTTCGTAGCCACCAAAAGCACTTACCATCATCAATAAAGTAGATTCTGGTGTGTGGAAATTGGTAATCATCGAGTTTGCAATGCTGAAATCATACGGAGGGAAGATAAACTTACTGGTCCAATCGTTAGCAGCCTTTAAAGTTCTGTTAGCAGAAACAGCCGATTCGATAGCACGCATAGAAGTAGTACCTACAGCACAGATTTTTCTTTTGTTTTCTAAAGCCTTATTTACAATGTTAGCATCTTTTTGCTCGATAATAAACTGCTCAGAATCCATTTTGTGTTTGGTCAGATCTTCAACCTCAACCGTTCTGAAAGTTCCTAAACCAACATGTAAAGTTACTTCAGCAAAATCAACACCTTTAAGTTCAAGGCGTTTCATTAACTCGCGGCTAAAGTGTAAACCTGCGGTAGGAGCTGCAACAGCACCTTCGTGCTTAGCAAAAATAGTTTGGTAACGCTCTTTATCTTCAGCGGTAGCTTTACGTTTAATGTATTTAGGAAGTGGTGTTTCGCCTAAAATTTCAACGTTTTTTCTAAACTCTTCGTCGCTGCCTTCAAATAAAAAACGAATGGTACGGCCACGTGAAGTAGTGTTATCTACCACCTCAGCAACTAACAAATCGTCATCACCAAAGTATAATTTATTGCCTACACGGATTTTACGGGCCGGATCAACCAAAACATCCCATAAACGCAGTTCTTTATTTAATTCACGTAATAAGAAAACTTCGATAGTAGCACCGGTTTTCTCCTTGTTACCGTATAAACGGGCAGGAAAAACTTTGGTGTTATTTAATATCATTACGTCTTTGTCGTCGAAATAACCTAAAACGTCTTTGAAAATTTTATGTTCAATTTTACCGCTGTCTTTGTGTAAAACCATTAGGCGAGCTTCGTCGCGTTCTTCAGCCGGATTATTGGCTACCAATGATTCAGGTAAGTTAAATTTGAATTGTGATAATTTCATTCCTGATGAATTTTTTGAGGTGCAAAAATACGAATTTAATTTTTCTTTTCGGTATTTTATCAAACGCATTTGATTATATTATGTTTTACTTCATTTTAAGTTAAATTATACGGCTTGTAATTGCCTTGTAGCCATAAAAATTAATTAGTTTTGAAGATATGCTGTAACCTTTTAACAGGCTTTGCATCTAACCTCTAATTATGATAATTTTTAGGCTAATAGGCGAGAGTTTCCGTTTTGCATTTGATGCGTTGCGCCAGAATAAATTGCGTACCATGTTATCGCTTTTGGCTATAACCATTGGTATTTTTACCATTATAGCGGTGTTTTCTGCTGTGGATACCTTCAGAGGTAAACTCCAGTCGAGCGTTGATAAACTGGGCTCGAACACTATTTATGTGCAAAAATGGCCCTGGAGCTTTGGCGATAATTATCCCTGGTGGAAATACATGAACCGCCCACAGCCTTCTATGCGTGATTTTGAAGCGTTACGCGAAAGAATTGAAAATGCACAAGGCGTAACCTTCGAAATATCGACTAACGACCGGACCATTAAATACCGGAGCAGTTCTGTTGAAGGAATTTCTGTTTGGGCGGCCTCACATGATTTTAATAAAACGTGGAATTTTGAACTGCAGGATGGCCGTTACTTTACCGAAAATGAGAGTAAAAATGGTTCACCGGTTTGTATTTTAGGTTCTGATATTTCAGACGGCCTTTTTGATGGCGATAGAGCTGTAGGAAAACAGGTTCAGATTTTAGGTAGAAGGTTAACCGTTGTAGGTGTTTTTAAAAAAGAGGGCGAAGATATGCTTGGCACTTCACTTGATAAAAACGTAAATATTCCCATTAATTTTGCCAAGGGTGTACTGGATATTCAGAGCGAACGTTACGGACCGCAAATCACTGTACGTGGCAACGATAATGTAAGTTTAGAAGAAGTAGAAAGCGAGCTTAAAGGCTTAATGCGCTCTATTCACCGCATAAGGCCTGGACAGGAAGAAGATTTTGCGCTGAATAAAACCACCATTTTATCGAACCAGCTAGACTCGATGTTTAAAATGGTAAATATTGCCGGATGGGTTATTGGTGGCTTCTCTATTTTGGTAGGTGGTTTCAGTATTGCCAATATTATGTTCGTTTCGGTTAAGGAACGGACCAATATTATCGGGATTCAAAAATCGTTGGGCGCTAAAAATTATTTCATATTGCTACAGTTTATATTTGAATCTATTTCCCTTTGTATTTTGGGTGGGTTGCTCGGGCTGTTACTCGTGTATCTGTTTGCGCTTGGGATTGGGGCTGCAACAGATTTCCATATCATATTGGGCTTGAATAATATTGCTTTAGGAATCGGGATCTCGATTATTATCGGTACAATTTCCGGATTCTGGCCAGCATATTCGGCTTCGAGATTAGACCCGGTAGAAGCGATTAGAAGTTAGTTTAGTCGCCAGTTTGCAGGGTGGAGTGCTATGTAGCTGCCTCAGTTAATAAACCTTATTGAAGTGGATAGCCCGCAAAGCCGGTTTTTCACCGGGTGCGGACTAGTAACGGAAAGAAGGACCAATGTTACCATGAAATACTGGCTTTCATTTTCAAAATATAAAAGATACAGTTTGGTTGTCGGTGTGATACCAAGTACCGGATAAAAATATAAACCCCTCGTTAAACTGAATTAACGAGGGGTTTGTTGTTATATAGTTAACTGGAAATTGCTAACTGTTAATTGATTAGGATAGTTTGCCTAAAGCTTCTTTAATTCTTCTTAATGCTTCAACCAGGCTCTCATCTGATGCTGCATAAGATAAGCGGATATAGTTGTTGTTACCAAACGAATCGCCGCCTACAGTTGCTACGTGACCTACATTTAGTAAATATAAAGCTAAGTCAGCCGAATCTTTAATTACATTCCCGTCAGCGTCTTTTTTGCCGAAGAACGAGCTGATTTCAGGGAAGAAATAAAAAGCACCATCAGGAAGGTTTGTTTTTACACCAGGAATTTCGTTTAACAAGTTATAAACCAGTTCTCTTCTGCGTAAAAAGGCTTCTTTCATTACTAAAACGCTTTCTAAGCCTTGTTCGTAAGCCACAATACCTGCGCGTTGTGCAATAGAGCAAGTACCCGATGTGGTTTGTCCTTGTAATTTATCGTTTGCAGCAGCAATTTCTTTGTTTGCAGCAATGTACCCTAATCTCCAGCCAGTCATTGCAAATGCTTTAGAGAAACCGTTTACAATAATTACACGGTCTTTAATGCTATCGAACTGAGCAATTGATTCGTGTTTATCTACAAAATTGATGTGCTCGTAAATCTCATCAGAAAGGATGTAAATATTAGGGTGTTTTTCGAAAACCGCCACTAAAGCTGCCAATTCTTCTTTGCTGTAAACCGAACCAGTTGGGTTACATGGCGAAGAGAACATAAACAGTTTACTTTTTGGGGTAATTGCCGCTTCTAACTGTGCAGGTGTAATTTTGAAATTGCTTTCAATGTCCGTATCAATAAAAACTGATTTACCCTCGGCAAGCGTAACCATTTCTGAGTAAGAAACCCAATAAGGAGTAGGGATAATTACTTCATCATCAGGATCAATTAAGGTTAAAATTACGTTCGATAACGATTGTTTGGCACCTGTTGAAACCACGATCTGAGAAATATCGTAATCTAGATTATTTTCTGTTTTAAGTTTATTTACGATCGCCTGGCGCAACTCAGGATATCCCGGAACCGGCGAGTAGCGTGTATAATTTTCATCTAATGCTTTTTTTGCAGCATTTTTTACATGGTCTGGCGTGTTAAAATCGGGTTCGCCAACACTTAAACTGATTATATTAATGCCCTTTGACGCTAGTTCGCGGCCAAGTTTGGTCATTTTAAGGGTTGCAGATTCTGACAGGCTGTTGATTCTTTTCGATAAGGTGCTCATGGTTAATTACTTTGAGCGCAAATATATAAACCAAATATTATTCTGCACTAAAAAACAGATATTTTTCTCATTTAATTTATTCGATAAGCGTATTTTTGTACAAAAAAGCACTGTGTCGGTAAAGAAAAAAGCAATTATACTATCGTTGGTGGTGAGCATTTTATTGATGCTGGCCAAGTTTGCAGCTTATTTTATTACAGGTTCTAACTCGATTTTAACTGATGCAGCCGAGAGTATTGTAAACGTAATTGCCGGAAGCTTTGCTTTTTACAGTATTTATCTCAGTACACAGCCTCGCGATGAAAACCATCCCTATGGACATGGTAAAGTAGAGTTTTTCTCTGCATTTGTAGAGGGAATCCTGATCCTGATTGCCGGCGTTATCATTATCTTTAAATCGTCTTACAACCTTATTTACCCTCATTCAGTAGGACAGTTATTAGAAGGAACGCTGATTATCGGTATTACCGGCCTGGTTAATATGATTGTTGGTTTATACCTCATTAATGTGGGTAAAGATCAGCATTCTATTACACTACAGGCTGATGGTAGACATTTGTTAACCGATACTTACACCAGTGCGGCTATTGTAGTAGGATTGATTCTGATCCAGCTAACAAATATTATTTGGCTGGATAGTTTGCTTTCTGTTTTGGTAGGTTTTTATATTGTTTACTCGGGTTATAAACTTACGCGTGGTTCGGTTGGTGGTTTAATGGATGAAAGTGATTTTACCTTGGTAGAAGAAGTGGTAGAAGTATTGCAGAAAAATCGTCATAATCCCTGGATAGATGTGCACAACCTGCGTACGCAACAGTATGGCCCTGAATTTCATATCGATTGCCATGTAACTTTACCTTATTATTTCGATTTAAATAAAGTACACCGCGAAATTTCGCAGATTGATGAACTCATCAATTCAAACGGTGTACGCAAGGCCGAGCTTTTTATTCATGCCGACCCTTGTTTGCCCGAATGTTGCCACTACTGCCACATGAGCGAGTGCCCGGTACGATCGGAAGCATTTAGAAAAGAAATTGTTTGGACACCTGAAATTGTAATTAAAAATAAAAAGCATTTCGAAAATGAGCTACTTTAATGTCCGCGTATACGGGCTCTTAATTAACCACAATAACGAGGTTTTGGTAAGTGATGAAGAAGAATATGGCTTCCGTTTCAGTAAATTCCCGGGTGGTGGCTTAGAATTAGGCGAAGGTTTGATAGATGGATTGAAGCGTGAATTTGTAGAAGAATGCGAAGCTGAAATTGATGTGCTATCTCATTTTTACACTACTGATTTTTATGAAAAATCATCGTTTAACGATAGTCAGGTAATTAGTGTATATTATCTGGTTAAGGAAAAAGCTCCCTTAAAATTAGCTTTTAAAGCTGAAATTTACGATTTCGACGGGGAAGGTGAAATTCTTCAGGCTTTTAGGTGGGTTAAGATTGAGAATTTAGCCATCGATGAAATTACCTTTAAAACAGATAAAACCGTGGCACAGCTTTTAAAAGATCAATATTCTGTAAATCATTAATTATTATGTCAGATACTTCTCCAGATACTAACTTAAATTTAGCCGAACGCGATAAAAAAGTAATCTGGCATCCTTATACCCAAATGAAAAATGCTTTACCCCACATTCCGATTGTGAAGGGAGAGGGTGTTTATGTTTTCGACGAAAACGGTAAAAAGTATATCGATGCAGTTTCTTCGTGGTGGGTAAATATCCATGGCCATGCGCACCCTTACATTGCACAAAAGGTGGCTGAGCAACTCAATGTACTCGAACATGTAATTTTTGCGGGCTTTACCCACGAACCGGCTGTTTTGCTGGCTGAGAGGCTTTTGCCTATTTTGCCGGGTAAGCAAGATAAGGTCTTTTATACCGATAATGGTTCTACAGCAGTAGAAGTAGCGCTTAAAATGTGCCTGCAATACTGGGATAATAAAGGTAAACCTAAAACCAGGATTCTGGCCTTTAAAAATGCTTACCACGGCGATACCTTTGGTGCCATGTCTGTTAGTGGACGCAGCATTTTTACGGATGCTTTTAACAGTTTGTTGTTTGATGTCGATTTTATCGACTTACCCAACGAAGACAATATCTCAGATCTCACAGCTTACATTTCTAATCTTACAGATACCGCTTGTTTTATTTTTGAACCACTAATTTTAGGTTCGGGTGGTATGTTGATGTATGAAGCAAAATACCTTGATGAACTGGTTACAGCTTGTAGAAAGGCCGGTATTTTAATTATCGCCGACGAGGTAATGACTGGATTTGGCCGGACAGGCACGTATTTTGCCTGCGAAAAACTGAACCAGAAACCTGATATTATTTGTTTAAGTAAAGGTTTAACCGGAGGTACTATGCCTTTAGGAATCACTACCTGTACCGATGAAATATTTGATGCCTTTTTAAGCGAGGATAAATTAAAGACACTTTACCACGGACATTCATTTACAGCAAACCCAATAGCTTGCGTAGCTTCGCTGGCCAGTTTAGATATTTTACTGAAGGAAGAAACCCTGGCTAATATTAAGCGGGTAGAGGCTAAACATGCTGTGTTTTTACAGGAAATAAAAGCACATGCTAAGGTAAAAGCGGTAAGGCAAACAGGTACTATTATTGCCATAGAATGGGAAACAGGTGACGAAACTTCTTATTTAAGTAACCTGCGCAACTTACTGTACGCTTACTTTTTAGACAAAGGAATTATTTTAAGGCCTCTGGGCAATATCATTTACATTTTGCCGCCTTATGTGATCAGCGATGTTGACCTAGATTATATTTATGACGCTATAAAGCAAGCTTTAGCAGAAATTTAACGATTATACCGAGCGTATTAATTATGCCCGGTATAATTTGAGGATTAGCTAAGCCGCTGGCTCAAGGTAATTTTTAAGCGCGTCGTTAACAAAGTAGTTCCAGCCACCATTGAAGCTTGTTTTTGCGAAATCAGATCCTGCTGAAGCAAAACTTTCAATGCCAGTGTGGGTTAGTTTTAGCAAGGTTTTGTCGCCTTTTTCAAATAACTCCCAGCTTACCAGCGAGTTTCCCGGGTAGCCATCATAATGCCAGCTGTAAACAAGTTTTTTGCCTTCAATAATTTCGGTTATTTCGCACAGATGCAGGTATTGAGGTCCATCATCCGGTCCGCCTGTAAACTCGAATTTAAAACCAACTTCGGGTTTAAAATCTGCTAACTGGAAGTACCATTGTTTAATTTCATTGTTATCCGTTAAAGCTTTCCATACTTTGCTGATAGGGGCATTGTATACCCGTTCTACAATAACTGGTTCGTTTTTCATTTTTATAGGGTTTTAGTTTCTAATTTTTATTCCTGTTCAGGTTGTTGGTCTTTTGATAGGTGTACCGCTAATGCATCTAATTTATTGGTCCAGAAGGTGCGGTACTGCTCTAACCATTGTGCTACCTCTGCCAGTTTTTGAAACTGGATATAACAATATCTATCCCGGCCTTGCTGTTTCATTTCAATTAAACCACATTCCGTAAGCACTTTTATATGCTGCGAAATAGCAGGTCTGCTCATCTCGAAATTTTCGGCAATGGCATTCAGGTTTAGTGTTTTATGGGCAATGAGGTTAATAATTTCTCTTCGTGTTGGATCGGCAATGGCTTGAAATACATCTCTTCTCATATTTATGTAAGTAATTGCTTACGAATATAAGTGTAAGTAATCACTTACGCAAATTTTTATACTACTTTTTAGTATTAATCTGTTTCTGTATGTCGAAAATTAGTCTCTTTTGTACTTCACCGCTAGTTTTGGCGGTGCCACGTTGCAATAGGAAAGGGTAAGTGCATCAGTAACCATTTCATCAGGAAGATCAGTTATTTCGAAAATGGTCCAACCTTGCTTGCCCCAAGCTCCGGTTGCGGGCCTTATTTTATCGGGCTTGTAATCGCAGAAAATGGATTGGTCAATTGCTGACAGCTTAAATGTAGCCCGGTTATACTGAAGATCTAAGGTGGCAAATATTTTTTTGTTTACCCGGAAAGAAGTTTTCTCAAAATGGGGCATTTCAACAACTTCTTCGAATGAAAGGCAATGCACGCAAAAAGTTGAAGTGTTCATAAAGGTAGGTTTACATCAACTACAATTTATACATTTTTTGCGGGTATTGTGCTGCGTGTGTTAAAATCAGGTTCAAAATATAACTGTTGGATGGATAGATGGACAAGTCATTTTTAATTGGTGCTAATCCATCCGAGAGGTATTTGGTATCGGTAAAATAGCCCATGCCGTAAAACTGGCCTTTCTCTACTACCAGGCAGCTAAATTCGTTGACATCCCGGCCTTCATCAACCAGTGCAAAACTAGGCTGTTGTTTTTGTATATCTGCCAGTGCCGCGTTTAATTTTTTGTTGTAAACCGTAACGGTTTCTATGCCACTGCAGGCCCCAAAACATTGTCCGTTTTCGTGTGCATAACATTTGGTTGCTGTTTTTTGTAGGTAACAGAGCCTGGCGCAAAGCTGGTATTTATCAACCATCTGGTTTAAAAAGCTATAACCTTCCAGCAGATTATTAAAGCTCTGAAATGCACGGTTGTTTTTTTTATGTTTATCGATCGCCAGGCGCAGGTAACCGTTTTGATCTTCGAATACGTACAGGTCGTACTTATGTTCGTAGCGTTTCATGGCGCGGTTATTCTCGGGCCAAAGGCGTTTAATTTCATTAGCCTCTAAAATTAAGGCCATTAACTCGGTACCACATACCACAAAATCGACATGGTGTATGGTGCGCAGAAAATCCTGGCGCTGGCGATTTGCGTTATTGCCGGTAAAATGGCTGGTGACCCTTTTTTTAAGGTTTTTCGCCTTACCAACGTAAACAATTTTTCCCTTACTATCTTTAAAATAATAAACACCGGGTTGATTAGGTAACCTTAAAATCGAAGCTTTATCTAAATGGGGCGGTAGCGCCTGTTCTTTCGAGGTCTTTTTAAGCATTTCTGCAATAATTCCCTTGTCATCATTCGCCAACAGCAGATTAAAAAGAATACTGGTTGCATCGGCATCGCCGGCAGCCCTGTGCCTGTTGTATATGGGAATTTCAAGTGCTGTACAAAGCTTGCCTAAGCTGTAAGAGCCCTTGCCCGGAATTAATTTTCTACTGAGCCTAACTGTGCACAGTTTAGTACATTGTAAATCATAGCCCGCTGTCGCTAAATGGTGTTTTAAGAACGAATAGTCGAAATTGACATTGTGTGCTACGAAAATCTTATCGTGTAACAACTGGTAAATTTGTAAGGCCACATCTTCAAAAACAGGGGCATCTTTCAGCATGGCATCATCAATGCCTGTAAGCGCAGTAATGTGAGCCGGAATAGCTATGCCGGGGTTAATCAATGTGGTATAAGATTCTACCATTTCATTACCATCGTGAATGTTAATGGCAACTTCGGTAATGCCATTTGCTGAGGCATGACCACCAGTGGTTTCTATATCTACAACTGCGTACAACATGAAATGTATTTTGATTACAAATCTATACTAAAATAATTAGTATAAAAATAATTTTGATTATTTCTTTAGCATAAAAAAAGCGGTTACCTATTTAATGTAACCGCTGCTGTATTTTGTATGTGGGGGCAACTATAGTTTGTTAAGTAATTTGCTCAAATTAGGTTTAATACCCACAGTAATTGGGAGGGTGTTAAAAGTTCGGTTCTGTATTTTACCAAAACCGTACATATAGCTGGTTTCTACAAATAAATTGGCGCCGCCCAGATTGTACTCAATGCCGGCACCAGCTTCGGCAATGCCTAAACCATTTGATTTATTAGATTGTGTAACTTGCAGTGTGGTTGTGTTAACGCCAGCCTGAGGGGTAAGGATAATTCCTCCTCCGGCACCTGCAAAGCCATAAAACGCCCATTTATCTACGATTTTACGGTACCCCAATGCCACATTTAAAAGGTAAGTAGTAGATCTCCCTTTTTGCAAAGTGTAGGTATAGCCAGCATCTGGGGTAATCTGATTGAAAGTAAAAGCGTGCAAACTCACTTTAGGGTAGAGGAATAAACCACCATCGCCCAGGCCTAAATTTAGTCCTAACGAAGTAGAAAATTTAGGTTTAAAATAATCAGAAGTTTCACCCATTGGGAAAGCCATTCCGATGCCACTCATCGAATATAGTTTATCGGGTCTGTTTTGTGCTTTTACTTGCGTAGAGACTGTAGCGGATAGTAAAAAGCCTGCAATTAATAATCTTAAATTCATATGTGGTTTTTTAGTTTTCGGTCAGTGTGCCTACTTTTTGTAATAAACTACTTATTGTGAAAGGCTTGCGTAAATAATCGTCGGGATGGTAGCTTTGCGATACCACATAACTTTCATCGAACCTGGCTGAGGTAAGCATAACCGGTATGTTATTGCTTTCGGCGTTTAATCTTAACTCTTTGAATACGGCACGCCCATCCATTCCGTTCAACATAATGTCCAGAATAATCAGGTCAGGGTTGAAATCCCTAACGGCCTTAAATATAAACCGTGGAGATAAGAGCGGATAAACTTTATAATTTTCGGTTTCTAATACCTCTTGCACAACCTCTAATACATCTGGATCATCATCCACAACCAATACTTTTTTCAAAACAGATAATCAATAAATTATTAAATAGACTATCCTAATACAAAATTCGTAAGGTAATGTTTTAAAGAAAATAAAAAGTGGGAAAGAGAGGCGTACAGAAATTTAGATAATTATGGGGTGTCTTGCTTCGGAGTTTCTCCAGGGTGATTGCTTTTTACAAAGCCTGCAAACTGCTCTTTATAAGCATCAAAAATGGTATATGCAGTTTCGTTAGATAACAATACGCTATTACCTAATACGCTTTTAATGTGTTGTTTGGCAATAATAACTGTTGGGCTGATCTGAATAAATGCCGAATGCTTTTTGAGCATGTTAAGCATTTTGGTGAAGTTTGATCTTGAACTTAAAAAGGTATTAATTGTGGTTTTAAACTGAACATCGTGATCAAAATCTTCTACTGCAATCAATTCATTGAGGTCAATTCTAACAAGGTTGCCGTCATCACCCTGTAATGGGAGGTAAAAAAAATTCTCTTCAAAAATAGAGAAGGAGTTAACTGCTTTTTTGCCCGTTGGATATAAATTATTGATGGTTTTGGTGAAATGTAAAATAGAGTAAGGTTTTAGCAGGTAAGCATCTGCTTCTACTTTAAAGGCATCAATCGCATAACGGGCATGGGCTGTGGTAAAAACAAGGTGTTTCGTTTTTTGCCTAAGCAAACCAGCCAGTTCAATACCGGATAGGGAAGGCATTTCTACATCGAGGAAAATAATATCAACAGGGTTTGATGCAGAAATCTCTGCCAAAGCCTGGATGGGTTCTGTAAAAGTTTGGATAAGTTTCAAATCAGGAAGCTTATCCATATAAGCTATCAGATTCTCCAACGAATGGGGGTCATCATCGATAGCGATACAACTTATTGACATTTTTAATAGGTTTAGATGCTGCAAATTACAATTTCAGTCATTAAAATGGAAAAAATTAACAATCCTATCTTATTTTTATGTATTCAGCAAGGAAAATTAACTTTTCTTTTAAAATTGTACCGAAATCCACAATTTTCAAGTAAAAATACTAAAGCTGGTTATCTTTTCGGATTATGATCGATAATGTTACTCTAAAATAGTGATCAGCTCCTGTGGCATATTCAAAGGCTGCATCGTTACCGTAGGTGTAATTAAGGCGCTTTTTAATGTTTTCCAAACCTGAATGTAGGCCCGAGTTATCTTTAACTTCTTTAATGAGGTTGGCAGTTTCAATAATTAGCTTTCCCTGGCCTAATTTTATACTTATTTCAGCTGGCGATGCTTCCTTTAACAGGTCGCCATGTTTAAACATGTTTTCAGCCAGGGTAATCACTACCATGGGAATAATTTTAATCCCCTTATTTCATCATCGTACCAAAAACGTAAACCAATCCCATGGTTTTGGCGCAACTGGTGTAGGTTGATCAGGTTTTCTACCTGGTTAATTTCTTCGGTAAGCAGTACAAAATCCTTGTCCTTGTTGTTGTCAACCGAATAACGCATCATTTCGGAAAGCGACAGAATAGTTTCGGCAGCAACGGGCGATGATTCGCGGGCATTCTGATAAATAAAATCTAAAGTATTAAACAACAGATGCGGCTGTATTTGGGCCTTTAAAAAAGCATTTTCTGATTTTGCCAGCTGAATGAGATTATTTAGTCGCTGTTTTTCTAACTCCTCCGTCTTTTTGCGCTCTTTAATATAACGGATTAAAAAATAATAACCGGTAGAAAAGCACATGAAATAAACACATCGGTATAACGGTGCAGAGAAATATACCAGGTCGAGCGTAATTCTTCTCGATCCGGTGTAGTTGGTATAGTGGATAATAATATAATCAAGACAGATTGAAATACTGAAATAGGCAATAATTTCAGCTACCAGTAATAAAGGTAACTTCCAGGCAGTTTGCTTGGGCTTGCTAAGGCCCAGGGCTAATATCAGATGTGCATGTACATAAAACGTGGTAATATTGAGCGTATAGTATAAAACATAGGGAGCTAAACGGCCAAATTTTCCATTAATTAAGCCCACAATTATGGCTTCGTAAAAGATAAAGACAAGCCAGATAATAATATGGAGTTTTTTACTGATGATCCAGCTTAAAACAGGCCACTTTTTTTCGTTTTGTTTTGTTAGTCTCATTTGGTAAACGACTTGTAAATTGGGGAACGGCAAATATATCACCATCCAAAAAAAGCCCGAAGCTTATTGGTTAGTGATACGAAAATAACAAAAATTTAACGTTAAGAGCGGTTAGTTTTAATGGTTTTTTCCTTAATGTAGTCTTGGATACTGTCGCGGTAGTTGCTGCCAATGTTAATTGTCAGGTTATTAATCATCTTCAGCGTATGGCCTTCAACCTTTTCAATGTAGTTTTTTGCAATAATAAACGAACGGTGTGCCTGTGCAAAGTTGGCATAATTAAGGAGGATCACTTTAATTTCGGACAAGGCAATATATGCGACTATGGTTTCATTTAATGTAAAAATTCTGACATAATTCTGAAGACTTTCGACTGCAACTATATCCAGATATCTCACTTTTATGAGGTTATTGTTGTCATTTTTGTTTCTTACAAAGAAATAATCATCGTCTTGCTTAAGGCTTACGTGTGGGGCAGTTGGCCTTTTTGGAAAAAGCATATTGATGGTTTCGGCAAAGCGCGCAAAGGTATAAGGCTTTAAGAGGTAGGCACTGGCGTACATTTCAAAAGCCTCGTATGCGTATTTAGAATGCGACGTGGTGAAAATCAGTTTGTCGGTTTTGTGCCTGATCACCTTGGAAAGTTCCAGTCCCGAAATAAGTGGCATATCAACATCCATAAAGATAATGTCGACTGCTTCACCAGCTGTAATTTCATTTAAAGCCAGCAATGGGTCTGTGTACGATTTGATTAACTGGATATTAGCCAGTGCATCGATATACGAAATTATACCGTTAACGGCATAAATATCGTCATCGATTACGATACATGTTAGTTTCATTAAGTGCGTGTGTGTTAGTAGAGCTAAATTAAGCATGCTTTTTAATTATAGAAATTAATTTTGGGAGCGTAACCTTTTTTAACACTTTTTGTAATAAATATGATACACTTTGTTATGTGAATCAAAATTGCGGATTTATGCTGCGTAGTCTTCACGTTTTTGGTATTGTAAAACACACAGGAGTGTGATTTAATTCGTTGTAAAACAATATATTATATTTTGAATCGTAATAATTAATAGATATATTTAATTAGCGAATTTTCATCCCCGGAATTACCTAAATACAAAATCTCATGAAAAACAAAATCCGTACAACCAACAGGTTGAATGTATCAATTACCAAAAAGGTTATTGAATTGCAAGAAAGAGGTTACGATTGTGATTTCTTGTTATTGGCAAATAATAACCTGCTTTGCATGCAAACTAATTTTAAGTATCCTTTAAGTGCTGTATCTATTAAACAAATGGAACATGGATACGACTTGTTTAGCCATTCGTATAAACACGTACACACAATAGAAACTGGTAATGGCGAAAAAGGAGTTTTGCTTACCGAAGAAGCCTTTAAATAAGCGCCTGCTTAATATTTATTGTTTAGGTTTCAATTAACTTTCCGCTCTTTTTTCCTGGTTTAAATTTTAATGGATATTGATTTATCCTATAGCTTCAGCCTGTGCTAAAAAAATAAATAAGGATCTGACTTTTGTTTAAGTTTTAAGCGATATATTTGAACAAAATAATGACTTATTCTATTTCAGATCTGGAACAACTTTCGGGTATCTATGCGCACACCATAAGAATTTGGGAGCGGCGCTATGGTGCTTTAAGCCCTGCGCGTTCGCAGGGGAATACCCGGTTGTACGACGATAATGAGTTAAGGAGGCTGCTGAATATTGTAAGTTTAATTAAAAGTGGACTAAAGATTTCAAAAATCTGCTTGCTTTCTGATAGGGAAATGAACCGGCTGCTCGATCAGGAATTTAATCCGGTGTCTGATGATGCCCACAGCGAATATTGTATTTCTCAGTTGGTGAAACATGGTATTGCTTTCGATGAATATTCTTTTCATCGCCTGTTAGATGAAAGTATTGATTGCTTAGGATTATCAACCTGCTACCGTAAGGTTATTTATCCCTTGCTGGTACGTCTCGGTTTAATGTGGCGTAAAGACGATATTTGTCCCGCACATGAACATTTTTTAGCAAACATTATCCGTCAGAAAATATTTACCCATATTAATAATTTAGCTGTTCAGAAAATGACGGGCCAAAAGTGGCTGCTTTTTTTACCAGAGTATGAAGATCACGATATCGGTCTGCTTTTTGCTAGCTACATATTGCGGATTTACCAGCAACAAGTTATTTTCTTAGGCAGTAAAGTACCCTTAAATGCTATTGCTAAGGTTTACCATACTTTAAATGTTGATCATGTATTGCTTTTTATGGTGAAAACGCAGCCAACTGTAAAAGCCCAGCAATACATCAATCAGTTATCGGCTATATGTACTTCAGCCCAGATTCACCTGGCTGGAAATAATCAGGTAATTGATGAATTAAAAAATATTGACCACATCAACCGCTTTAGAACGCTTGATGAATTTGAACTATCTATCCAATCCCCAGTATTAAATGAAAGAAATTTTTGATCAGCTATCTGCCGATTGCAGCCGGCTAACTACCAAAAGATATAGTACGAGTTTTTCTTTCGGCATTTATATGCTTGGTAGGGATCTGCGTTTGCCTGTTTATGCCATTTACGGTTTTGTACGTTTGGCTGACGAAATAGTAGACAGTTTTCATCATTACGACAAAAAAAAACTGCTCGAGAAATTTAAACATGATACTTTTGAAGCAATTAACCTGGGAATTAGCTTAAATCCAATTTTAAATTCATTTCAAAAAATTGTTAATCAATATACCATAGATCACGAACTGATCGTTCTCTTTCTGAAGAGCATGGAGATGGATCTTTCGGAAACCAAATATACTGCGGCATTGTATAACGAATATATTTTAGGCTCTGCCGAAGTGGTGGGTTTAATGTGCCTCAAAGTATTTACCAATGGCCATAGTGCCGATTATGAAAGATTAAAGCCTTATGCAATGAAACTAGGTTCAGCATTTCAGAAAGTGAATTTTCTGCGTGATGTAAAGGCTGATCATCAGGGTTTAAAGCGTAATTATTTTCCGAATGTGAACCTGGCCGCATTTTGCGATACCCAGAAACAACAGATAGAAACTGAAATAGAAAAAGAATTTGACGCAGCACTTGCAGGTATTAAGCTTTTGCCTCCAAGTTCGCGGAATGGGGTGTATTTAACCTATATCTATTATAAAAAACTTTTTACAAAAATAAAGCGGCTAAGTGCCGAAAAAATCATGACCGAAAGGATTAGGATTTCAAACACGCGAAAAATTGGTTTGATGTTTGATTCAATCATCAGGAATAAGTTAAATGTAATATAAATGGAAGAACATGTTATACTGGTAGATAGTGAGGATGTGCCGAGGGGGCAGATGGAAAAGATGAAGGCGCATGAAGAGGGGGCATTACACCGTGCCTTTTCTGTGTTTATTTTCAATTTTAAACGCGAATTGCTACTACAGCAAAGGGCCAAAAGCAAATATCACTCAGGAGGTTTATGGACCAATACCTGTTGTAGTCACCCGAAAATTGGCGAAAGCAATGTGCATGCGGCCAAAAGAAGACTTAAAGAAGAAATGGGAATGGAATGTGAGATTAGTTATCTTTTTAAATTTACTTACAAGGCTGAATTTGACAACGGCTTAACGGAACACGAGGTAGATCATGTTTTTTTCGGAATGACAGATGAGCAGCCGGTTATCAATCGGGAAGAAGTAGAAGATTTTAAGTATATGGATTTAGTGTCGTTAAAAGAAGATATTAATCTCAATCCTCAGGCTTATAGTCCCTGGTTAAGGATTTGTTTAGATAAAGTTGTAAGGCATGCCTCAACCGCAAGAACAAAAAACGGGCATACAGCCTAAGCCATATACCCGTATCTAAATTAACGCTCTCGAGGACAAATATAGGAGTAGTTTAGAAAATTGCAATAGTTTTAACATTTCTTTTACTTTAAGATTATACTTGAATGCTCAATTGGAGCCTTTTCTTAAAAATAAGCGCTTAACGTTGAGGAGTTTATGTTTTAAGCTGACTAAACTATTTTTTTTAAGATAGTTTTACCTATATATTTAGTTTTTAGTGACTTAACCTAATCGCCGTTTTTTGTTATTCAGTACAGGTTGGTGATTTTTGAAAAAATAAATTATTTTTCCGGGTTGCATTTTGGTTGAGCAGGAAACATTTTTATTATATTTATGTTAATCAAAATGTATTTAATCGCTAACTGTTATGGAAAGATCAGAAATCATATCTCTACTAGAGGTAATCAATCAACAGGTGAGTTCCTCTATTCTGGGCGGCATGGAAGAAGATTATGAAGAACTGGAAAGCCTGGGCCTAATCAAAATTAACCGCGAATCGGTACAATGGTCGGCGGCGATGACCCCAACAGGGAATGAATACCTTGGTCACGATTAACCTTATCTGGCCTGAAGCACATCTTCTCTCAAAAATAGATCAATAAAATACTCGCCGGAAAGTTTTAAGCATTTCTGGCTGACTAAACTTTGACCAAATAATTGCTTTAATTCTGTTAAATTTGCCGCAAGTTTAGAATGCTACATTCCATAAATAAAATGTCGTTCTATCCGTATTTATGAACGATTTACAACTAAGAACAGTAAATGTAACCAGGTACGTTACGCCATTGCGCGAGGGAGGTTCTATGCCTGCCATTGCCGAGGCCGACGATAACTTTTTATATGTACTGAAATTCCGTGGGGCCGGACAAGGGCCAAGAGCGCTCATTGCTGAATTAATTGGCGGTGAAATTGCTAGGATTTTAGGGCTGCGCGTACCAGAACTTGTATTTGCCAATCTGGACGAAGCTTTTGGCCGTACAGAACCTGATGAAGAAATACAGGATTTGTTAAAAGCGAGCGTTGGGCTAAACCTGGCCTTGCATTACTTATCTGGTGCCATTACCTTCGATCCGACGGTAACCACTGTTGATGCAACCTTAGCCTCGCAAATTGTGTGGCTTGATTGCTTTTTAACCAACATGGATCGCACTTGTAGAAACACCAATATGTTGGTGTGGCATAAAGAACTCTGGTTAATCGATCACGGTGCCTCGCTATATTTTCACCATTCCTGGCAAAATTGGGAAGAACAGGCCATTAAGCCATTCTATTTGGTTAAAGATCATGTACTATTGCCATGGGCAACTGAATTAGAAACCGTAAATGAAACTTTTAAAGCCATACTAACGCCCGAAAAAATTGAAGCAGTGATTGCTTTAATCCCGGATACCTGGCTTGAAGGCGAAACTAATTTTAGCAATACCACCGATCACCGTAAAGCTTACGAGCATTTTTTAACCACCAGGTTATTACATGCCGATACCATTATAAAGGAAGCACAACATGCAAGAGAAGTTCTTATTTGAGTATGCTGTGATCCGCGTGATGCCAAGGGTAGAACGCGAAGAATTTATTAATGTGGGCATTATCCTGTTTTGCGCGAAGCAGAAATTTTTAAAGAGTATTTTTGCTGTAGATGAAGCCCGAATGCTTGCCTTTTCGCCTAAAATTGATTTAGACGAACTGAAAGCCAACCTTTGTGCTTTCGAAAGGATAAGCATTGCCGCAAAAGGATCGGGGCCGATTGGCCAGTACGATCAGGCTTCACGTTTCAGGTGGCTTACCGCTACACGGAGCACGGTTGTGCAATGTTCTAAAGTACACCCCGGACTTTGTACCGATGCGGAAGAAACACTATTGAGGTTACACCAGGAGCTGGTGCTGTAGGCGGAGCGTATAGCGCCTGGCGTTATGCGTATTGGGATCAGTTAACCAATTCAAACAATTAACCGATTAACCAAACATATAGCAATCCAACAATTAATCAATTCATACAATTAATTCAACCCCCTTTGCCAAAAGAATATTTTAAACAACTTCAGCATTTGCTTGATATAGAGCGCGAAGAAGATTTACAATCTTATTTAAAACTTACCGAAAATACTTCTGCGGCCGATAGGAGGGCATTGGGCTTAACCTGGTATCCAATAGCCCTCAGAAATACGGAGATAGGTAGGGGCGATTATCTTACGGTTGAACTTGAACGCACTACACATCAGGATTTTTCTCACCAGTTCAGGTTTGGATCATCTGTGGTGTTGTTTTCTAATCACGATGCTAAAGCGGATCGTATAGAGGGCGTAATTACACATCAGAGCGGTAGCAGGATGAAAATCAGTTTCAGGGAAGACGAACTGCCCGACTGGACGAGAGACGGAAAACTAGGTGTTGATTTGTTGTTTGATAACAACAGTTATGATGAAATGCAGGCTGCACTGAAACAGGCTACCCATTTAGCCGAAAATGAAGCTGAAAATAAACTAATCCGCATTTTAACGCAGGGAGATAAGCCTTCCTTTCGGGGCGAGGAGAAATTTATTATTCCTAACACTTTAAACGAATCGCAGCAGCTAGCGGTTAATAAAATTATTTCGGCCGATCATTTGGCAATAGTACATGGCCCACCGGGTACCGGAAAAACAACCACGCTGGTGCATGCCATCAAATCGCTGGCTAAGCACAGCGATCAAAAGATTTTAGTTGTAGCGCCCAGCAATACCGCAGTAGATTTGCTGACCGAAAAATTAGCTGCCGAAGGATTAAAAGTAATTCGGGTAGGCAATCCGGCAAGGGTATCAGAAAGGTTGCTTGCAGCCACTCTTGATCATCAAATGGCTGGTCACCCGGATATGAAAACCATTAAAGCGCTTAAAAAACAGGCCAGCGAGTACAAAAATATGGCCCATAAATATAAGCGCAGTTTTGGTAAAGCAGAACGCGACCAAAGGAAAGCCTTATTTGATGAAGCCCATAAAATCGGTCGGGAGGTAGAAAAAACAGAACAGTATATTATGGATAATCTGTTTACCAAAGCACAGATTATTACAGCAACTTTGGTGGGCGCAAACCATTATACCGTACGTAACTTAACGTATCAAACCATTGTAATTGACGAAGCCGGACAAGCGCTTGAGCCTGCCTGCTGGATCCCGATTTTAAAGGCACAGAAGGTAATTTTGGCCGGCGACCATTTTCAGCTTTCGCCTACTATAAAATCAAACGAGGCATCGAAGAACGGTTTAGGCAATACCTTGCTCGAAAAAACTGCTGGTCTTCATCCTGAATCGGTTGTGCTCTTAAGCGAGCAATACCGCATGCATAAGGATATTATGGGTTATTCATCGAAAGTGTTTTATAAAGATGCTTTAAAGGCACATCATTCGGTAGCCGACAGGTTGCTTTTTGCCCATGATGCCCCGATTAACTTTATTGATACGGCAGGCTGTAGTTTTGAAGAAAAATTAAACGGAACAAGCACCACGAACCCTGATGAGGCTGCCTTTTTGGTTAAACATTTAACGGATTTGGTTGGTAATTTACAGGCTGGTCATAATGCCGATTCTTTTCCTTCAATCGCTATTGTTTCGCCATATAAACAGCAGGTTCAGATTTTAAAAAACCTGATCGAAGATCACGATGTTTTGGCACCTTATCGTAATCACATTGCCGTAAATACCATAGATAGTTTTCAGGGACAGGAACGCGATGTGGTGTACATTAGTTTAACCAGAAGCAATGCGGATGGGACTATTGGCTTTTTGGCCGATACGCGGCGAATGAATGTGGCGATGACCAGGGCGCGGAAAAAACTGGTGGTAATTGGTGATAGCGCAACCTTATCAAAATCGACGTTTTATGCCGGTTTTATTGAATATGCTGAAAAACTGGATGCTTACCACAGCGCATGGGAATATATGGATCTGTAGGATGAAATAATGATTGAATGTATTTGGTAGTATGTGTATGTTTTCATTCAAAAGCACTTATTCCAGTACGCTGATTTTAAGTTTTACAATTGTTACAATGAAATAATTAAGAACTCAGACTGAAATTATTATTTTTACTAAAACCATCTTAATTCCCTATAAATATATGATCAGCATAACAGGGTTTGCAGTATTAAGCTAATTACTGCAGGGATGAGCTACATGTAAAATACATTTCCTGGAATGGTAGAAAATATAAAAATTCTAATTGCAGATGATAGTGAGCTGATGCGGCTCTTAATGAAACGAATTTTTTCTAAATGGCTAAACTCGCCAATCGTTATAGAAAGGGGTAATTTGCCCGATACACTCGAGCTGCTCAGACAGGAAGCCTTTAATTTTGTATTGTTGGATATCAATATGCCCAAAGGAGACAGTTCTCCAATACGGTAAGGGAAATTTTAGATATTCAACCTGATATTAAAGTGTGCATGTTTAGCGGCAATGACAAAACGGTTCTCCAACAAAGTTACATAGAAGCAGGAGCCATTGGTTTTATCCAAAAAGATGAAAACATGGGGTTTGCAGTAGAACAGGTAATTAAAAAGGTTTTTAATTAGGCTTTTTCCAGGTTTTTTTCTTCGTTAATTTTGCCCGATATAGATGCACCAGCAATCAGCAGTTCGTTGGTAATCATTTTGGTATATTCGGTAATTTCCGATTTAAAATCTTTTACTGATGAGCCCGAACGGATTTCCTCGAGCCTTTTTTCCCATTGCCCGGTAAGCTCGGCCTGTGCAATTTGCTTATCCTTCACCACCTCATATACTGCCAGACCCTTATTGGTTGGTACCAGATTTCGTTTTTCGCGGGTAATGTATTCGCGTGTAATTAAGGTTTCTATAATCGATGCACGCGTTGCAGGAGTGCCTAAGCCACTATCTTTCATGGCATAGCGCAGCTCTTCGTCTTCAATCTCTTTACCGCAGGTTTCGAGGGCTTTCAGCAGTGAAGCTTCATTGTACATCGATTTGGGTTTGGTTTGCTTTTCTAAAAGCGTTTTTTCGTTAATCGGTAAAAGTTCACCAACTGCTACTTTGGGCAGTGCTGCGTTATCTTCGTCCTTTTTATCATCTTCAGGGTCGTTAAATACTGCACGCCATCCAGCCGAACGGATTACTGTTCCGCTGGCAACGAAAGTAACACCCGATTGAATGGTGATTTTGGTTAAATCTTTCAGGCATTCCTGGTGAAAAGCCTCAATCATCCGGCCAACTACCATATCGTACACTGCCTGTTTATCGGGACTAAGTCCGTAAGCTTGCTCGCCTGTAGGTAAAACCGCATGGTGATCGGTTACTTTTTTGGCATTAACACTCCGTTTGTTCAACGCTACGGTTTGTAAAAACTGTGCCTGTTTTCCAAAATCAGGGTGATCGGTAAATTTAGCAATCAAATCTGGCACTCCCGCATATACATCGTCGCCAATATAGCGCGAGCCTGTACGTGGGTAAGAAACGAGCTTGCTCTCGTATAAATTCTGTAAAATGTTAAGGGTTTGATCGGCTGTATAGCCTTTTTTCTTATTGGCTTCCTGTTGCAAACTACTTAAATCATGCAATAGCGGTGGTGGTTCTTTTCGGGGTTTGGCCTCCACTGCAGTAATATTACCTCCGGTAGGGAAACCCGATGCCACATCTTCTACCAGTGCAAATAGTTTTTCAACTTCTTCTTTATCCTTGTAGTTAGTGGTAGATATGGCTTTAAAAACCTGTTCTTCTTTGCTTAACAGGATAGCGATTTGATAATAGGTTTGCGGTACAAAGTTCTTAATCTCCAGATAACGTGCACAAATCATGGCTAGGGTAGGCGTTTGTACCCGGCCCAGCGAAAGTACTGTGCGGTTGCCCGCCGAAATACTTAAGGCCTGCGTGGCATTCATACCAACCAGCCAATCCGATTCAGAGCGGCAGTGGGCTGAATTAAATAAAGTATCGTAGTCGGTTCCGGGTTTTAAATTCCTGAAACCATCTTTTATGGCCTCATCAGTTTGAGAAGAAATCCACAGGCGTTTAAAAGGCTTTTTACACTTTAAAAAATAATAAATGTACCTGAAGATGAGTTCACCTTCACGCCCGGCATCCGTTGCTACAATAATTTCTGTAGCCTCATCAAAAAGTTTTTTAATGGTATCGAGCTGCTTTTTTACGGCAGGATCATCAACAAAGCCATCTTTGGTTTTAATTTTACGGATAGCCAGTTTAAATTTTTGTGGTAGCATGGGCAAATGTTGCTTGCGCCAACCAATAAAACCATAATCTTGCGGAGGTGCTAATTGTAGCAAATGCCCGAACGCCCAGGTAAAAGAATAGCCTTTACCCTCAATATATCCGTCTTTTCTGGTGGTTGCTCCGAAAACTTTGGCAAGCTCACGGCCAACAGATGGCTTTTCTGCAATTACAATCTTCATTAAATAGTCTTATCTTTTCAAACCTCAAATATGCTTAAAATAATGGCAAAGGGCTCAATAAAATTACTCACAATACGCCGCAGGTTGCTGTTAATGTAATGGCCTGGTATGGATTTGGTTAAATGTCAAAGGTTTACAGCCGTTTTTTGGGTGTCAGTTATCTCTATCAAAAAAAAGCGCGTTACAGCTTATAGATTTAATTGAGCAATAATGCTGAAATGATCATTTTACTTTGATTTGTCGCTGCACACTGCAGGGAGGTTTCAAAGTAAAATGGACAATTTAAGCTTATTAAGGCTTTACGCATTGTAAGCAAACAAAAGAGGGGGTATTTGTCAATGTTGTAGATTTAATATGAATGGGATTAACAAATTGCCAGTATTTTACTCTAATTATAAAAACAGATTAAGCCTGAATGGATAAAACTTACGAACTTGAAGGAGAACTGATTAAAGTAGGCCTCGAACCGAAAATTATCAGGGTGTATAGTAATGCTGCTTTATGGCAATACTTAAGTGTTAGGCCAGATATTCGTTTTAACCAACTTGTAGATACTATTAAAGCTGATTATGAAACTGAGTTTGGGCAAATGCTTGCCATTAGTAACCGCTCGTTAATTGTAGAGATTTTGGTACACGTGTATTGCGATTACCTTGGTTTGTCTTTTAACCGTTTGGTAAAGGTAAAGTGGATTCAAAGCCTGGTTAAGAAGCTGTTGAAACGAGCCGAAGTGGTAGATTGCGGCGAGAAGGAGGCGGATAGTAACAGATGGGTATGGGATTTACTCGCTCCATGCACACCTGTTTTCATCAAACTCCTGCCCAAAAATATGAATGCAAAAAATATTAAGCACCATTAATCAACCTGTGCAGCTAAAACGCCTTCCTGGTTTAAGGCTACGCTAGCGGCCAATGTTTCGTTTAAAAAGGAAGAATGGTATAACTGATCGGAGTTATTGATGAACAATACCGTGCGATCGGAGATGTTGTTAATTACCTCATCGGCTAGTTTAGCTGAAACCGCAGGGCAACCCTGACTTCTACCTAAGCGACCAAGTTCATTTATGGTTCGCTGCGAAACATAGTCTGCACCATGTACCACAATTGATCTTTCTCGTGCTTTGTTGTTAAAACCCTGGTCCATGCCATCTAATTTAAGCGAACGACCGTGTTTGCCGTAATAGATTTCGCCGGTAACATAAAACCCCAAACTGCTCTGGTTGGAGCTTACGCTGTTAGAGAAATGTGCTGGCTTATCGCCACCACTGTTTTGTCCATGTGCCACCCAGGTATTCATAATCAGTTTTTTCTGCGCTAAATCGATAATATACAGTCGCTTTTTGGTGCTTTCCTGATCAAAATCGGCTATGGTTAAAATGGATTTGGCACTTAACAAACCCGAATATTTCATGTTATAGAAACCGGTTAGTGCCTTTTCGAAAACCTGTTCGTTTAATCCGGCAGAATCGAGATGAACGGTATGGTACAGATTGGTAATAAATTGATTGTAGAGGCTATCGGCAGCAATGTTTTTTACCGCCTGTTGTTGTGTTTGTGGAAGCTCCACGGCTTTCCAACTTGTTCCGACAATGCTCATCCCCACTAAAAAAATCGCAGCAATGCCAAGGATTTGTTTCTTCATTCAGTATTGTTTGATAATGAGTTATTTATACGGCTGTTTAGCTAGAATGTTGCCCGGATAGGAGATATGCGGTTTGAAATGGCGGTTGTTTTACACTCTTGTGACTTAAACTGACGTGATATAGCTTTGAGGAATAGGGGGTTGATTGGTTTTAATGTGGTGTTTATGCTTTATGGTTTCCACAGATTTCGCTGAAGGCGCTGATGTATTGGGTTCTATTATTCTGCACTAATCATCTTAAATCCGAGGGAAAATAATTGAATATATAGCGCTTTGTTATTCCAGCAGATTTCGCAGAAAAAGACGCAGATTATATTTATATCTATTCCGTAAGCAAAAGCAATAAACAAATCTTTAAATCTAATTCCCTATTTTTGCCGCATAATTATAACTCATGCCAAACCAAGAAAACGATTATTCTTTCTGGACCAAATACAAAAGATTTGCTTCTACCGAAATCTTAATGTACCTGATCATGATTATCGGTATTGCACTTGGGATTATTTTTTTAAGCTAAGTGCCAGTTTGAGGTAATCGGCTCCATTTACATCATTAATAAACTTCGAAAATTCTTCGTACTGCGCTGCCGGAAAAGTGCCATCGTTTAACACAAATTTACGGTAGTAAGTAAGTTTATTGCCGCTAATACTGGTTTTACTGGTGTATTGACCAAAAACACTCTTAAAGCTTTTATCATGCGCTGCTATTAAGCTTGTATTAATGCCATCGGGTAGTGTATAAATAATTGTGTCTTCATCAGTATAACCACGGTTAATATAAACAGGCAGGGTTCTGTTCCTGATTTCGGGTGCCGATTTTTTAATGTTAAAGGCATTGAGCTGCAAAAACATCTTATCCCCGTTTATTGGTGCATAATTTCTGATGTTAAGGCTCACTTCTTCTGTTAATTTTGGATCGGCATCTTTCTTTTGTGCCAAAACAACGGCATCAAAATCTATGTTATCGATATTGTAGGCTTCTTTTAGTAGTTTATGTTGCTCTGTTACCGATTTGCCAATCAGCGATTCCTGGTTATCATATTGCGCGCCTGAATAAATGGTATTCATTTTACCGGAAACACTTCCGTTGCTTTCTATAGTAAGGTTAGCTGTTCTGATTTGCTGGTTTTCGGCTGTGGTTAACTTTGGGGTATGCAATAATTTGCCACCATCTGCGGTACAGGCAAGCACCAACCTGTCATCAGTAAAATCGCTTAAAAAGCCAAATGGTATTTTCTGACTGGTGCATTCGAGCCAGGTGGTATCGCCTTTTAGGGGCATACATAAAATGATGTGATTGCCCTGAGCCATACTCGCATAATTCGGATTAAGGCTTTTCTTTTCCGATCCGGCTTCTACTACGCAATAATACGAATCAATGTTGGCGGCTTTTAACAAACTTTGCATATAATTAACCAGTGCTTTACAATCGCCATAACCCAAACGGTCTACTTCGCTGGCTGCAATAGGTTGAAAACCTCCAATACCAATCTGTACGCTAATATACCTTGTCTTTTCCTGCAGGTACTGGTAAATTTTACGGGCTTTATCTTTATCTGTTTTTTCAGCTCTTACCAGGTCTTTTATCATTTGTAGGGTAGCTGGCGGTAATGCTGTGCGGGTATTTAACAAATCATCATAAATCCACTTGCCAAGGTCTTGCCAGCTGGTATAATTGCCTTTGTGGCCATAATAGTAAAACTCTTGTGGTGCAATTTGAATGCTGGTGCGGTAAGTTTCGGGATCAGGACTATAAGGTTCGGTTCTTACTGCTAAAACATTGCTTATTTTCCAGGTGGTTTTCTTTTGCTTTTCATCTGTTATCACCTCAGGTGAGCCACTATAGTTTTGTGTTTTTATCCTTATTTGATCGGTAGGTTTGCTAATAAAAGTGTAGCTGCTTTTTTCTACCGAAACATCGTTGGCAGGCTTGGGTGTCCAGTCGGGGATAAGCAGGTTTTGTTTATTCCTGATTTCATAATTGTAAACCACAGTGTAAGGGTACTGACTTACTGATGGCAAATAATGTTTCACGCGGCTATCTACAAAAAGCGAAAAGCCATCAGCGGCACTGGCGTCTATAAAATCGTTCTGAGTAAACTTGTTGGTTAACTTACCTACAGCATTGTAAACTTCGCCTTTTATGCTTTTTATAGAGATGTTCTTATCATAAAAGACTACCAAACGTGCTTCATCTTCACCATTCTCATTAAAAACAGTTATGGCCTTTTTAACGCTCATGATCACATTATCTGGCGAGCGCATATCGATGGTGGTTTCATCGTTTCGGATGCAGGCATTGGCCCGGTTACGTAAATTGGCCGGAACAAGATCAGAATCATAGTTATCCTGGGAAAAACCAGTAAAAGAAGTTAGTAGTAAAAGCGAAAAGGTAAGTAAAGTTCTCATTTTAGGTTACTTCTTTAATAAAAATTCAGTCTTTTGGTTCTGGATAATTCTGCTGTAAAACTCTTTCAGGAAAAGATATTCATCTGGCTGGTAAATGGCATTGTTAAACTGAAAAATCTGGCTTAAGCTAATGTTGTCTTCTTCTAATTTGCTTTGCAATAAGTACCTGCCGCCATTATTTGGTAAGGCAATAGCCATGTCTTTTGGTTTTTCCAGTAACTGGTATTTGGCCGGTAAAGTAATATTCATGGTAATGCGCTCGTCCGATCCGGCACCCAAATCAACAGGATAAGTACGTTCATTTAAGTTGAAAGGATTTTTAGAAACCGGATTGATAAAAAATGGACTAAAGTAAAACTGGTTCTGATTAGAACCATCGTTTATGGTAAACTCAACCTCATATTTTTCTGTTAACATGTTTTCTACACTGTCCAGGTTCGAAATCTGGTGTTCCAGTATTTTAATCCGCGTTAAGCGTTCATCCAGTTTTTCTACATATTCATCCGGCGATGTGTAACGTAAAATATCGCGTCTTTTATTGAAGGCAGAGTAGCCCATTGAATGGGTAGTAAGCGTGCCTACAATTTTGCCATCGGTAGTCATTTTTCCCGAAAGGATATAATTGGTAACCGATTTCATGCTCGCTTTTAAATCGATCCAGTACGAAGGTTTTTTGAGGTTAATTACACGGCCCTGATCGTTAATGCACCTTAATGGTAATAGTCCGAATGGTAAAAGTGGCTCAGTAGCATCCAGCAGATAACTTTTATCGCCAATATTTACTTTGGCAACCAGATAGTTAAAATCGCTCATTACCGGGTAAAGTTTATTTACCGTTCCGTTATCGCGCGTAGAAAGAATAACGGCTTCGGCATCTAAATCAGCGGCAGAAAGCGCTGCAATTAAACTCAGGTTGATATCTGCTACGTTGCCCGAACGTGTTTCGAGTGCCTTTTTAATGTTATCGGCCGAGTATTTTCCGTAATAATTATCCCATTTAATTTGTTTTTTGATATAATTAAAAACAGCTTTTGCTTTTTCGAGCTCGTCTGTTGTGCCTTTGGTAATTACTGGAATGAGGTCTTTAAAAAGATCCTTCCTTTTCATTTGAGAACCCAACGATTTATCGGTTGATAGCTCGTGATCGATATCTTTCCAGGTTTTGGTATAAGAAGTTTTGCCTCCGTTTAAATTCTGTACATCGGAAAGCTCAAAATAAATAGCAGATTTAAAATTACTCGGAGCCGTCATGTTATCTTCCTCAATAAAAGCAGGAATGTTTTTCATGAGGTAGGTGATTTTTGAACAATCAATAGCGGCACCGGATAAGCGCAGGCATTCTTTGCTCAGCTCTACTTTTTGATCGGTAAGTTTTTGAAAACCGCGTAACGAAACGTTATAGTTATAAATTCCGGGAATATAAACCAGGTATTCGCTATTTACTTTAGGGATATCGCCCTGAAACTCCCAGGTTTTAAAATTGAAAAGGTTTGGCGATTTTAAAATGTAACTGTATTCTATTACCGAGCCTTCTTTCAAATTGGGAAGGGTAAATTTGGTTAAGCGGGTATATTTAGATCGGTTTTCGGTAAAAACAGCTTTTCTCTCCATTACGGTTTCAACGAAGTTGTTATCGATTAAGTTAAAGGTCGAGGCCTTTAAATCGCTGATGGTTTCTTCGCGGCTGTCATCCTTATACATTGGAATCACAATATTGGCTTCTTTAAAACCCTCTTTATTGTAGATTTTCATTTTTACATGGTGCTCAAAAACCAGTACAAGGCTATGCGTATTGTCGTCGAGCTGTATAGATGCGGTACCAAATTCTTTTAAAACGATTGCGTTGGCGTTACTGTCGAGTGTTTTTCTATCGAATTGATAATCATCGTGGGTAACAGCCCCGTAAGTAAAGTTTTGAGCGTAAGTACTTAACGATAAAAAAAACAGGAAAATCAGGGTGGATATATTCTTCATTAGAGCGTATATAAATTGGCGCAATTTAGGAGTAGCAATTAAGAATCTAAAATAATTTGAAAATTAAATTTATAAATTAATAAAGTGGTTTTATAGAACTAATGAAACCTTTTTAGCATTTTTGGAAAAAAGAATTTGACATGCCGATCCCAAATCTAATGTCGCTAATCTCACATCAAAAGAAATGAAATTAAATTTAAAGCGCCCCTTAGCATTTTTTGATTTAGAAGCTACTGGAATAAATGTTGGAGCTGATAGAATTGTAGAAATTGCAATTTTAAAAGCAATGCCAGATGGTTCTGAAACTGTTAAAACCTGGCGTGTAAACCCCGAAATGCCTATCCCTTTACAAACTTCCTTAATTCATGGCATTTACGATGAGGATATTGCAAATGAACCTACATTTAAAGCTTTGGCTGTAGAAATTGCCGGCTTTATTGGCGATAGCGATCTGGCTGGGTATAATTCCAATAAATTTGATATCCCTATGCTATTGGAAGAGTTTTTAAGAGCAGAGGTTGATTTTGATATGAACAACCGCAAATTTGTCGATGTACAAAATATATTCCACCAGATGGAACAACGTACATTAAAAGCGGCTTATAAATTTTACTGTCAGGAAGATTTAGTTAATGCACATGCTGCAGAGGCCGATGTAATTGCCACTTACAAAGTATTGTTAGGACAGTTAGAAATGTACAAGGAAACTGAGTTTGAAAACAAACAAGGCGTAAAGAGTATCCCGGTAGTAAATGATGTAGATGCTCTTCATGTTTTTACCAATATCAATAAACCGGTAGATTTTGCTGGTAGAATGGTTTACAACGACAATGATGAAGTATGCTTCAATTTTGGTAAACATAAAGGCAAAACAACTGCACAGGTGTTTGCTGTAGAGCCCAGCTACTATGCCTGGATGAAACAAGGCGATTTTCCGTTGTACACCAAAAAGAAGCTTGATGAAGAGTGGGCGAAGTTTAACGCTAAGAAGAACGAAGGTAAAGCTCCCAGACCTCAAAATAGTGCACCAGTCAATAAACCACAATTTCAAAAAAAGCCCCAGCCAAAACCAGAAAAGCCTGCCCAGCCCCTTAACAACGATATGTTGGAGCAGCTGAAAATGAAGTTTGGGAAATAGGTCTTTTAACCACAGATAAAAAGGATAAACACGGATATTTAATTTGGATAGACTTAATTCCATAACAGAAAAAATAATTGGAGCTGCATACGCAGTTTCGAATACTCTTGGTTCTGGCTTTTTGGAAAAAGTTTACGAAAATGCAATGTTCTTAGAGTTATCAAAATGTGGCTTCTCGGTTAAAACAAAAGTGATTACCAGTTTTTACGATAACCAAATTGTAGGTGAGTACTTCGCTGACCTGATTGTGGAAGAGGAAATTATTGTAGAAATTAAGGCTATAAAAGAATTAAACGAAATTCATCAGGCACAGCTGATGAACTAACTTTCAGCCTGTGATAGGAGGTGCGGGTTATTAATAAACGTTGGAAAACCCAGGGTAGAAATTAAAAGAATCTTAAATGGCTATTAGTTACTTTTTAATTTGACAAGCTGTTATAAATAAGCATCTGTGTTAATCTGTGTCTATCTGTGGTTAAATATAAAACAATGAAGTGTATCAAATTATTAGGCTTCTTACTGTGCTCAGCAATATGCGCCAATGCGCAAACGCAATTACCAATTGAGCCGGTATTTCAGCAAAGCTATCAGAAAGAAACCCGGAGTACCAGCGGTAAGCCTGGTAAACACTACTGGCAAAATTCATCAAAGTATGATATTCAGGTAGATTTTAATCCGGTAAGCCGCTTGTTAAAAGGTAAAATACAGGTTGTTTATACGAACAATAGCCGCGATACCTTAAAGGAAATCTGGTTTAAGCTTTACCCTAACCTTTACAAAAAAGGCACATCAAGGAAAGCTAAATTCTCAGAGTCTGATTTAGGCGAAGGTGTAACGATTGATAAGCTGGCTGCCAATGGAAAAACCATTACCGGCTTCAAAATCGATGGTACCAACATGACGGTCGACGTGCCAGCAGTGTTGCCAGGTAAGACCATAAGCTTTAGTGTTGACTATAATTATACTTTAAATAAGGGTTCGCATATGCGTACAGGTCAGGTAGATGAAGGATCGCATTTTGTGGCGTATTTCTTTCCGCGTATTGCGGTTTACGACGATGTAGACGGCTGGAACAAATTTCCTTATACCGGTGCCGAAGAGTTTTACAACGACTTCGACCAGTTTAATGCTGCCATTACTGTACCCGGTGGTTACGGGGTTTGGGCTACCGGCGATTTGAAAAATCCAAACGAGGTTTTTCAAAAAGATATCGTTGCCAGAATGTTGTCGGCTGAGAAGAATGATGCTGTAATTGATGTGATTACAGATAAAGATCTGGCTGATAAGAAAGTAACCCAGCCCAATACATTTAATACTTTTAAGTTTGAAGCCAAAAATGTAACCGATTTTGTGTTCGCTTTGAGCGATCATTATCTTTGGAAATCGAGCAGTTTGGTGGTAGACCCTAAAACTAAACGACGTACCCGTGTGGATGCTGTTTTTAATCCGAAGCACAAAGATTATTATGAAGTGATTGATTTTGCGCGTAAAACCGTCGAATCGATGAGTTATACTTTTCCGAAATGGCCTTTCCCATACAACCACGAAACCATTTTTGATGGTTTAGACCAGATGGAATACCCGATGATGGTAAACGATAACCCGGTTGATAACCGCACGGATGCCATTACACTAACCGACCACGAAATTTTCCATACCATGTTTCCGTTTTACATGGGTATTAACGAAACCAAGTATGGCTGGATGGACGAAGGTTGGGCAACCATAGGAGAGTGGCTTATTTCGCCAATGATTGATTCGACAATTGTAGATGAGTATGGCGTGCAGCCAACGGCATCTACTTCTGGCGGTAAAGACGATAGTCCGATTATGACCTTAACACCTGATTTAAAAGGATCGGGTACCTTTACCAATTCGTATCCTAAACCGGGTTTGGCTTATTTGTTTGTTAAAGATTACCTGGGCGATGAATTGTTTATTAAAGCTTTACATACCTATATCAGAAACTGGAACGGTAAACACCCTATGCCATATGATTTCTTCAACAGCATGAACGAAGGTAGCGGCAAAAACTTAAACTGGTTTTGGAAAGCCTGGTTTTTTGAAAGTGGTGTAACCGATATGGCCATAAAAGCGGTAAATAAAAACAGCAATGGTTATACAGTTACTATTGAAAACAAAAGCATTAAACCTTTACCTATCGATTTAACTTTAACTTATGCTGATGGTACTACCGAAAAGCACCACAATACCATTGGGGTTTGGGAAAAAGGTGATCAGCAGGTGAAAATTGAAATTAAAACAGCTAAAAAACTATCCAAAGTCGTAATGGGAAGCGCGCATGTACCCGATAAGGTTAAAAGCGATAATAGTTTCTCGGTAAACTAGTAAGATTTGAACATCGGATAATACGGCTTGTTAATCGGGCCTTCATCACTAAAAGCATCACAAATTTCAGCCTCTCTTAAAGCTTTTTTAAGGGAGGCTTTTTTATTGTTGATGTAAATTTTAATCTGAATTAACCTCAGCCCGTGACTATAATCGACCCAGGTATTGCTATGCTTATTATAAACCGGCTGTATGGCTTTGCCATCTGGTTTGTGCCAGCCATAAATTACTACTCTTGGTGTTGTTTCTCCGTAAATTTTATTCGAAATGATAATGTCTTTTTTATCTCCGGCAGTCAGGCTTCCCAGTTGGTTATCAGGAAACAAGCTTTTAAGCTGTTGTTGTATAGAATCGGTATGGGCTATAAAAACCGGTGAGGTGGTCATTGCCCTGGTTGGTGGTATAGGTTGCGGTTTTAGTTTTATCGTAGCCTTGATATAAATATGATCGACAATGGTTTTGGTGGGAAGTACGCATTTGGTAAGCTTTGCGACTTTTTGAGCCAATATGGATGTCATCGGAACATAGAAGTAATCGTCGTTACTGCCTATGGCAAAATAATCAGGGAGCACATAATAACGAATCTGATAAGTCTGATTACTTCCCTGATTAGTCCACTGTGTGTCAATAGGCACCAGTTTTCTTAAGAAATCAGGGATGTTACCTTTTTTAATTTCCCGGAATATGATTTTTTCACGATTCACTAAGCTGAGACTGCTATCGCTGATACTAAGTGCAAATGCTTTGCCTGTTAGTGCATTTGGTTTTCTTTTGGAGAGTTTGAGTTCCTGAGCGCTTACAAAGGAGATAGTTGTAATGAATAATAAAACAGTGAGCAAACCTTTCATTTATTCCGGCTTTAAAAAATCAATATTCCGTTTTAACCCGGCAAACTTAGTACGTTTAACTGCCGAGCCTTTGAAAACCTTTTTAAAAACTTCGTCAGTTATTTCGGTCAGGTCTTTGGCATTCAAATCCAGTAAGCCATTTTCGGGTTTAAAAGCCGTTTCATTATGTACTTTCGAAAAGCGGTTCCAGGGGCAAACGTCCTGACAAATGTCGCAGCCAAACATCCAGTTGCTCATCTTGTCTTTAAATTCGTCAGGGATCTCGTTTTTAAGCTCAATGGTTAGGTAAGAAATACATTTGGTACCATCAACAACCTGTGGAGCAATAATCGCATCGGTTGGGCAGGCATCTAAACAACGTGTGCAGCTACCACAGTAATCGGCCTGGTAAGGGTGATCATAATTTAATTCCAGATCGATAATTAACTCAGCCAGAAAGAAAAAGGAACCGTTGTTTTTACTAATCAGGTTCGAATTTTTACCAATCCAGCCAATGCCCGATTTTTTTGCCCAGGCGCGGTCTAAAACCGGTGCCGAATCTACAAAGGCCCTTCCCGAAACTTCGCCAATGTTTGTTTCTATAAAATGGGTAAGTTCTTTAAGTTTATCTTTTATTACGGTATGGTAATCTTGTCCGTAAGCGTATTTAGAGATTTTTGGTGCATTTGGGTCACTTTGTGTTTCGTTTGTATAATAGTTTAACGAAAGTGAAATCACCGATTTTGCACCGTCAACCAATAGCCTTGGGTCGAGTCGCTTATCGAAGTAGTTTTCCATATACTTCATTTCGCCATGGTGGTTCTGATTCAACCATTTCTCCAGGCGCGGCGCTTCTTCCTCCAGAAATTCTGCTTTGGCAATACCGCAAGACAGAAAGCCCAAACGAAGCGCTTCATCTTTTATCAGTTGACTATATTTTGCAGAATTGTTGTACACCAGTTTGCAAAGATAAGGCTTAGCATTAAAACATTTTTACTAATCGCTTGTTCTAAATACAGAAAGTAAAAAATAGCATGTAGTTTTTCAAGAACCCGAATTTGACCAACTAGGCACACATTTAACGTTTAATATCATGGAAAATATAGATCCAAAACATACGGAAACTGGAGGAGCACACAGACCTATAGAAAAAGATTACGAAAGCCATAAAGATAACCCAGGGCCAGCAAAGCCAGCAGTTACAGAGAAAGATGTAAATGGGGCAGGGCAAGCCTTGAAATGGGTTTTACCCATACTGATTATCATAGCTTTAATTGTATGGTTCGCCATGCGAAAATAATCGACTTTTATAGTTAGATTAAATGCCGGTTACCTCACAGCAACCGGCATTTTTTATGCTATTTTAACAGGTTAACCCGATAAAGGTCGGTTCTTCTATCTTTCAGCACCTTTACTGTGCCGTAATGGTGAAGCTCATCGAGCAAATGCAAGTCTACATCAACCACTAAAACCATTTCTGTATTGGGAGTGGCTTCGGCCTTAATGGCATTGGTAGGAAAGGCAAAGTCTGATGGCGTGAAAACAGCCGACTGTGCAAACTGAATATCCATGTTGTTTACCTTGGGTAAATTGCCCACACAACCAGCTATAGCGACATAACATTCATTTTCGATGGCACGTGCCTGCGCGCAATGGCGAACCCGTGTGTAACCATTCTGCGTATCGGTTAAAAAAGGAACAAATAATATCTGCATGCCCTGGTCAGCATAAATGCGGCTCAATTCCGGAAATTCGACATCATAACAGATCAGGATCCCCACTTTACCACAATCGGTATCAAAAACCTGCACTTTGTCGCCACCAATCATACCGTAATACTTCTGTTCGTTTGGCGTGATGTGAATTTTGCGGTATTCGTCGATTTTTCCGGTGCGATGGCAAAGGTAAGTGGCATTATAAAGCTTGCCATTATCAAGTAGCGGCATACTGCCGGTAATGATATTTACATTATAGCTCAATGCATACTCGTGCATTTTCTGTACAATTTCTTCTGTTTTTTCGGCCAGCTTGCGCATGGCTTCAATTTCGGGCAGGTGGTTGTAAGGTTGCAACAAAGGTGTGTTAAACAACTCCGGAAACATGATGAAATCTGATTTGTATCCGCTTACTGCATCAACAAAAAATTCTACCTGCTCGTAAAACGAATCCATGTCAGGAAACAGGCGCATTTGCCACTGTATCAACCCCAAACGGATAGTCATGGCCGAGCGGGCCGAAGCATCAACTCCCTGGTAGTAAATGTTGTTCCATTCAATTAGCGTAGCATATTCTTTCGATTCCTTATCGCCTGGCAGGTAATTCTTCAGCACTTTTCTAACGTGAAAATCATTAGAAATCTGAAATGTTAGTGTTGGATCGTAAATCTCCTTGGCTTTTACCTTGTCTATGTATTGTCTCGGCGTTAAAGTTTCAGCGTAGGTATGGTAACCGGGGATTCTACCACCAGCAATGATGCTTTTCAGATTTAAACTTTCGCAGAGTTCTTTCCTGGCTTCGTATAACCTCCGGCCTAGCCGTAAACCGCGGTATTCGGGGTGTACAAAAATTTCGATACCGTATAATGTGTCACCATTTGGATCGTGTGTAGAAAAAGAGTAATCGCCGGTAATTAACTTGTAAGTATGGCGATCGCCGTATTCATCATAATCTACAATAATGGAAAGTGAACAGGCTACCACCTTTTCATCAACGGCAATACAGAGTTGTCCTTCTGGGAAAAGATTTAAAAGTTTGGCGATGCTTGATTTGGGCCAAATGGATCCACCCATGCTATCGTAGGCCTGAAGCATAGATTCTTTAAGATCGGCGTAATCCTCGAGCGTTAGTTTACGTATTTCGATATTCATGACTTGTTTGATTTGTATCTAATGAACACCGAAAGGCTATAAATGTTCAGAAAGATGTTAAATTTCTGCAATGAAATGATATGAGAAATTATGATTGACACCGAAAGGAGTATTGAATTCTAAATGCATTGCATTAAGATTAGCTTCGCTGAGCATTTCGTGATTCCCGTTTGCACGGGAATGACGTTTACCGATGTCGGATTGAATAATAAATGGATAGCTAAATTTTTAGAAGAAATGATTAAGTTTAGTATGACTGAAAATGAAATATCTTATATCGTGCGTGGCAGCATTTTCAATGTTTATAATGCACTTGGTCCTGGTTTGCTCGAATCAGCTTATGAAGTGGCATTACAATATGAAATTGAAAAGGCTGGATTATTTGTACAAAGACAAGTTTCATTACCCATGTATTATGAAGAAATTACAGTGGATGTTGGATACAAACTTGATCTCGTAATAGAAAAAAAGGTGGTTGTTGAAATTAAATCTGTTGAATTTATTTTGAATGTACACCACAAACAGCTACTTACTTATTTAAAGTTATCAGGATATAAATTAGGCTTACTGGTCAACTTTAATACAGATAACATTGCTGATAATATTTTTCGGAAAGCGTATGGATTATATTGACAAAATGCGCTGCATTTTTATTTTCCCGCAAATTTAACAGATAAGGCACGCAGATTTAATTGATCAATGCCTGGTAATTTAATCTGTATGATTTGCGGTTTAATCGTTTTAAATCTGCGAGAAATATTAATTGCTTAAAACAACCTCCCGCTTTGCCCGGGATAATTCCTGTTCAAGTGTTTATAAGCTGCTTCGGTAGTCTCGCGGCCGCGCGAAGTACGCATGATGTAACCTTCCTGTATTAAAAACGGTTCGTAAACCTCCTCAATAGTACCTTCATCTTCACCAACAGCTGTGGCAATGGTTTTTAAGCCCACCGGGCCGCCTTTAAATTTATCGATAATGGTGGTCAGGATACGGTTATCCATTTCATCCAGACCGTGTTCATCAACGTTTAAAGCATCTAAAGCATAGCGTGCAATTTCTGGATCGATGGTGCCATTTCCTTTAATCTGGGCAAAATCGCGGGTTCTGCGTAAAAGTGCATTCGCAATACGGGGTGTACCACGGCTACGTCGGGCAATTTCATAAGCGCCTTCATCACTAATTGGTGTTTTCAAGATTTCGGATGAACGCAGTACAATAGTAGTTAATAATTTAGCATCATAATAAGCCAACCTCGCATTAATTCCAAAACGTGCACGTAAAGGTGCAGTTAACAAACCCGAGCGGGTAGTAGCGCCAACCAAAGTAAAGGGATTAAGCGAAATTTGCACTGAACGGGCGTTAGGACCAGTTTCGAGCATAATGTCGATCTTAAAATCTTCCATGGCAGAGTACAGATACTCTTCAACCAAAGGTGATAAGCGGTGAATCTCATCTATAAACAAAATATCACCTTCATCTAAACCAGTTAACAAGCCAGCTAAATCGCCTGGTTTATCCAATACTGGTCCGGAGGTCACTTTAATGCCGGTTGCCATTTCGTTGGCAATGATATGAGATAGTGTAGTTTTACCCAATCCCGGAGGACCGTGCAACAGCACATGATCCAAAGCTTCTCCACGAAGTTTTGCCGCCTGAACAAAAATTTTCAGGTTTTCCATCACTTTTTCCTGCCCGGTAAAATCTTCGAATGCCTGTGGTCTTAACACCCGCTCAATATCACGATCGGTAGGGGTTAAGTGATCTGCATTTGGATCTAGATGCTCATTCATTCCACAAATATAAAATTAAATGCTAAAAAAATTAGGATTTTTTAAATTTAGCTGCTACCACCAAATCTTTTGAACCTGCAGTATAGGTATAAAAGCCTTCGCCTGTTTTAACACCTTTTTTACCAGCAGCTACCATGTTTACCAATAAAGGACAAGGTGCATATTTAGGATTTCCGAAACCATCGAACAGCACTTTTAATATGGCCAAACAAACGTCCAAGCCAATAAAATCAGCAAGTTGCAAGGGACCCATTGGGTGTGCCATGCCCAGTTTCATTACGGTATCAATTTCGTAAACACCCGCTACACCTTCATAAAGCGTGTAAATGGCTTCATTAATCATCGGCATTAAAATGCGGTTTGCTACAAAGCCGGGATAATCGTTTACTTCAACCGGAACTTTAGCTAAATTTTCAGATAGCTCCATGATCGTTTCGGTTGTTTCATCACTGGTGGCATAACCGCGAATCACCTCTACCAACTTCATCACCGGAACGGGGTTCATAAAGTGCATACCAATTACTTTATCGCCCCGACTAGTTACCGCAGCAATTTGGGTAATGGAAATGGAGGAGGTATTAGAAGCCAGGATAGCTTGCGCAGGTGCGTATTGATCAAGTTCTTTAAAAATATTGAGTTTCAGGTCTACGTTTTCGGTAGCTGCTTCTACTACTAAATCTGCATGCTGAACACCATCCTTTAAACTGGTGAAAGTCTGAATATTTTGAAGCGTTCCGGCTTTCTGATCAGCTGTCAGCGTGCCTTTACTTACCTGCCTGTCGAGGTTTTTGCCAATGGTATCAAGCGCTTTATCTAAGGCTGTTTGGTTAATGTCAATGAGGTTTACCGGGTATCCGAATTGTGCAAAGGTATGGGCAATACCATTTCCCATTGTACCCGATCCTATTACTGCGATTTGTTTCATCATTTTAACAGATTAATGGACGAATTTACTTATTTGTATCTGACTTCTATCATGCCTGCCAGATATATTCACAGAGAAGAATTAGGACATAATTATGCAGTTTATTATTCTTAATTGTTTCGGGATTTGGACGATTTTAATGATTTACTTGAAAATTGACGAATGTTTGATGTGTTGCAGATTGGGTTTTGTTGCTTTGTTGAGATTTGCTGTTTTTAATACTGTTTTGGTGTTTAATTCTTATTGTATTAATAAAATAATTGAAAAATTATGTTAAAAAATGTCATTTAACAATGTTAAAACGACTTATCGATACATAAACATAATTTATCGTTTCTTAAAAGCTTAGTTATTTTCAAACTTCTTTATTAGTGGCTGAATTATTATTCGCTACAATTATTCGTGATGGACCGGATCTCCCTTCAATTTCCGGTAACAATGAAAAAGTAACTAATCATTTAACAGGTTTCAATTGATACAGAGCATACGGTTCTGTTGCGGTACTTGTTGTGGTTAATTCTTCAAAAACACATTATTAACTTATTAAACTAAAATGTAAATGAAAAGAAAACTACTAAAGTTTTTGTTGTTCTTTATTGTTTTGCTGGGGATGAAGGCCTCAGCTCAGGAAAGAACGGTAACAGGAATGGTATCGGCAAAAGAAGACGGATTGCCGCTGCCCGGGGTAAGTGTTAAGGTAAAAGGAGCAAACAACGGGGTAACTACCGGGGCCAATGGCACTTATACCATCAAGGTGCCTTCGGGTGTACACAGTCTGGTGTATACGTTTATTGGCTATAAAACAAGAGAACAAAATGTAAATGCCAGAAATATCGATGTCGTACTCGAATCGGATGTAAACAGTCTGGATGAAGTAGTAGTGGCTGCCGGAGGTATAAAACGGGCCGCACGCGAGCAGGGTTATGCATCTACACGTGTAGATGGCGAATCGCTTACCGCAGGTAAATCGCCTACTATTGCCGGTGGTTTGGCAGGGAAAGTAGCCGGATTGCAGATTAATGCTGTAGGCAGTGGCGTTAATCCGAGCTATCGTTTGGTATTGAGGGGAAACCGCTCTATTACGGGCAATAACCAGGCGCTGATTGTATTGGATGGTGCGGTAGTGCCCAATGCTTTGCTTGGCAATCTAAACCCGGATGATGTAGACGATATTACCGTTTTAAATGGTGCCAGCGGTGCTGCGCTATATGGTTCTGATGCTTCGAACGGAGCCCTTATTATTACCACCAAAAAAGGTAAACAGGGAACGCCAGTAATTAAGCTTTCAAATACAACGGTGCTTGAGCAGGTTAGTTTTTATCCGCTTTTGCAAAACAGCTTTGGTTCAGGTTCTACTTCTGGTGCTCAGGTTTACGATCCGATTGAGAACCAGCAATACGGGCCAGCATTTGATGGTACTTTAAAACCTATCGGGCGCGTGCTCGAAAACGGCACACAACAGTACGCTACCTATTCGGCCACAGATGATAAATATGATTTCTGGGATACTGGTGTTTCTAACCAGACCGACTTTTCCATTTCTGCAGCTGATGAGAAATCATCAACCTATTTGTCTGCACAATATCTTAACGGATCAGGTACTACACCGAAAGATGAATATACCCGTATTGCTTTGAGATACAACGGGTCAAGAAATTTCAGCAAAAATTTCACAGCCAATTACAATGCAAGCTACACCCAGAATAAATATGATATTACCAGTGCAACTTCTACGATTTATAACAATTTATTGAATACGCCTGGTCAGATTCCATTATTGAGCTACAAAGACTGGCAAAATACTTCGGGCTGGGGAAGTCCGGATTATTATTATAACGACTATTATGAAAATCCGTATTGGGCTATCGATAATTACAGACAGAAAACGCAGAATGAGTATTTAACTGGTTTGTTAGAATTAAAGTATAAGGCTACTGATTGGTTAGATTTTACCTACAGGGCAGCTATCAGCAACCGCTACTACAAGAATAAGAACAGCACAACTGGTTTTACTTACACCCAGTACACGCTCGATCATTCGGCAAAAACCAACGAAAGCAGTGGCGTGTCTGATCAGATGTTAAGTACCAGCAACTTCAGTACCGACTTTTTTGCCAATATCAAGAAAGATATCAAAGATTTCTCGATCAATGCATTGGTGGGTACCTCTTTAAAAAGCTACAACTACAAATACCTCAATGCTTCGGGTAGTGGTTTACAGGTTACCGATTTGTATAACTTGGGTAACATTACCGGAACGCCTTCGGCCGATGAATCGAATTACAATACCCGTCAGTACGGCGTGTGGGCCGATGCAACCATTGGTTATAAAAAATATCTGTTTTTACACTTAACGGGCAGAAACGACTGGGTTTCGGTACTGGCACCAGCTAACAGATCATTCTTTTACCCTGCAGCCGATGTGTCATTTATCCCAACTGATGCTTTTGCTTTCTTAAAAAACAGCAAGGTAATCGATTACATGAAAATCAGGGCGGGTATTTCAAAAGTAGGTAACGTTAACGTGGGCAATAGTACCAACGGTGGTGCTTATTCGCTCGAGTCTACATTCGATTCGCAAACCGGTTATGGTTATGGAACTGGTTATACACCTAACAACACCCTGGTTTCGAACAACCTTAAACCCGAAATTACCACAGGTTACGAAGGTGGTGTAGATTTCAGGTTGTTTAAAGGTTTGGTTGAAGGTTCGGTAACTTATTACAATACCAGTTCTACCGGACAAGCTATTGTGGCCGGCGTACCTATTACGACCGGTTACAGCTATTATTTGCTTAACACCGGCGAATTAACCAACGAAGGTTTGGAAACAGCATTACATTTTACGCCAATCAGAAAAGGCGACTGGAAGCTAACCCTTGGCGGCAATTATACCTACAATAACAATAAATTGGTGTCATTATCTAACGATTTAACCCGCATTGGCGTAAGCAACAGTTCAACCATTTTTGGTCAGGTGGGCCAGATTTATCCGGTAATTATCGGTTCCGATTATATCCGCGATCCGGAAGGCAGGGTAGTGGTTGACAAAAATACAGGTTATCCTGTTGGTAAAACTGAAGGTAACATTTTAGGAAACACCATTCCGAAGAATAGATTGGGACTTGATTTTCAGTTAAGCTATAAAGGATTGACATTCTCAGGTCTCTTCGAATACCGCTCAAACTACGTCCAGTATAGCTCAGCAGGTTCTACTTACGATTTTTCAGGCTCTTCTGCCCGTAGCGCTTATTACAATAGAGAGAAATTTGTATTCCCTAATTCTTCTTATTACGACAGTACAACAGGCACCTATGTAGCCAACAATAGCATTACTGTTTCTGATGGCGGTGCAGGTTTCTGGACTAGCAGCAGTTTGTATTCGAGCGTAACCAACAACTATGTGTATTCGGGAAATTACTGGAAACTGCGTGAACTGGCACTATCTTATAAACTGCCATCGTCGGTATTGCGGAATATAAAGTTTATCAAATCGGCTACAATTAGTGCACAAGGCAGAAATTTATTTATCTGGATGCCAAAATCGAACGAATACGCTGATCCTGATTACAGCAATAACGGTGCAGACAGCAATGCAGTAGGGATTACTTCACTTTCGCAAACCCCTCCAACCAGATATTATGGAGGTACTATATCATTAACTTTCTAATGACAAGAATTATGAAAAGACTTTTAAATTTATCGATCACCCTGATTACTGTTTTTGCGCTGCAAAGCTGTAAGAAAAGCTATCTGGATATCAACGAAAATACCAACGCTGCAACATCATCATCTCCAAACCTGGTTTTGCCGGCAGTATTGAACAACACAGCTTCAAATTTTATTACTTATTTCAATTACGGTGCATGGATGGCAGGCTATCAGGCCAACGCCGGTGGTTATTCGTTTACCGGATCAACCTTTTTTACCTATAACTGGAATTCGGGCACCAACAACGGCTTGTTTAACTCGGCATTTACCGATTTGAGGAGCTATCAGTACATCATCACCTCTACTACAGGCGTAAATAAATATGTGCTGTATAATGCAGTAGCACGGATTATGAAATCGTATTACTACCAGATTTTGGTAGATGAGTACGGCAATGTACCCTATACCGAAGGTTTGGCTGGTGTAGATAACCTGACCCCGCATTACGATGATGCAGCCACGGTTTATAAAGCGCTGGTTACCGAAATAGATGCAGCCATTAAAGACCTGCAAACTTACGGTTCAAGTTCGGTGGTGAGCGCATTAGGAAGTGCCGATATTGTGTTTAAAGGCGACGCCACTAAATGGATCAAGTTTGCCAACAATATTAAACTGCGCATTTTAACCCGTGCACAGGCTGGTACGCTGGCTGCTTATGCAACAAGTGCATTCGGTACTTTTTCTGCTGAAGGATTTTTAACTGAAGATGTGACCATTAACCCTGGTTATGTGAGTACAAGTGCGCGTCAAAATCCTTTGTGGAATACTTATCACTCTTCTTATACTGGTAGTAATGGTGCTTATGCCGCACAACAGATTCCTACCCGCTGGATTTTTTCTTTCTACAACGGTACCAAACTGTCTGACGCTACGCGTGGTGCGCTTATCTACAAAAACTATGTGGCAGGCACTACACCAATTAACCAGTTGGGTAACGAAACCAATGTGAGTTCATGGATTTCGGGTTATCCGGCCTGGTACATCGGCGTTGGAACTGCGCTAAATGCACCAGAAACCCAGGGAATTATTAAAAGCAGGGTAATGGGACAGTTAATTATGCCTGCTGCAGAAACTTATTTCCTATTGGCCGAAGCTGCCTTAAATGGTCACATGCTATCAGGCGATGCTGCTACCAATTTCGATAATGGCATTAAAGCATCTTACAATTACCTTCAAAAAACGGGTGCCAGCACTACTTCGGCTACTGCTGCTGTTTTAGATGCTTACTTAACGGCTTACAAAACCGCAAATGCAGGCAACTATCTCGTGAATTATAGCGCCGCAGCTACTGCCGCACAACGTTTGGAAGCCATTATTACACAAAAATACATTGCATTAAATTTTGTTGATGGTTACGAGGCCTGGCAAGAGTACAAAAGGACAGGCTATCCGGCAATCTCAGGTACAGGAGCGACCACAACTTTTGTATCGCTGCAATCGTCGGCAACATCGGCCGATAAACTTCCGGTTAGAAACCTTTACCCAACTACCGAGTATAACCTTAACCCCAATGTACCAACAGGGCTAAGCGCTTACACTTCAAAGATTTTTTGGGATGTTAACTAATTGATTTTTTAAACAGAAAGAAATGAAAAATTATAAAAAAATTAGCCTTGCATTGCTGGTATTCGCTGCAGGTCTTACATCTTGTACCAAACAAGATGGCATTTATACCGAAAACGGCTCCGTTGGGATTATTGAACTGGCCGATTTGCCTTCGAGAACGAGCTCTACGGCCTATGCTGTAGCCACCAAATCTTTTGATGCTGCAACTTCCATTGACTTTCCAGTAACGATAAACTATACAGGTGTAGATGGAGCACCTGAAGATGTAAACCTGGTTTTAGCTTTCGACGATGCGGCCGTGGCCACCATGAGTAGCAGCTATACCGTGTTACCTACTTCATTGTACACTGTACCCAGCTACAATGTAACAATCCCGAAAGGATCAAAAACGGCAACTTTTCACCTTACATTGAATACAGCTGCTTTCGATTTCACCAAAACCTACGCGTTAGGCATTAAAATCAAATCTGCTTCTTCCGGAACCATTAGCAGTAATTATGGAACAGGGGTGTTTTTAATTGTGGCCAAAAACAAGTATGATGGCGTATATACCGTAACCGCTTCGAGCGCGATGGTTGATAACACTTCGGCTACTTTGGTAGGCTATTATCCCATGACTCAGGAATTGAGGACTACCGGAGCTACATCTGTAGTAGAATATGATGGCTATCTGTATGCCAACAATTATTATCACCCGATTAAAAGCGGTACATCTACTTCTGCTTACGGAAACTTTGCTCCGATATTTACAATGGATGCCGATGGCAATGTAACTTCGGTAACCAATTATTACGGACAGGGAACCAACTCATCTGTGCGGGCGGCAAGGTTAAATCCGGCAGGGGTAAACAAGTTTACTGTTTCGGGTAATACCAAAGTTTTAGAAGTAAGTTACATCATGACACAGTCTGGTGCCGACAGGACATTCTTCTATGAAAAATGGACTTACACTAAAGCAAGATAACAGTTTGTGTAGTCATTAAAAAGGGGGAGATTCAAAGGGAAACTCCCCTTTTTATCTTAAATTTTAATCTATTTAATATTATTTAAAATACTGATTAACAAAAATATATAGTTAAAAAATGTTAAACGAAATATTGAATTTTTGAGGCCGTTTTTTTGTCGATACAAAGCAATTACTCATCGGTACTTGCTTTACAGAGCGTATCATTTTCAGGATATTTGAGTCATCAAGAAAAACAAAAAAGCTTTTTAATTGCTTATAAAAAGAAAAGAAAATTATCGTCCGATCTTAGAAAAGTAAAGGCGTTTCAATAAAGGTACTTCCTAGTAAATTTAGGTTAGTTAATGATTAGTTAAAATAGAGATCGTGCTGGATAGCCGATCTCTATTTGTTTAAAGTAACCTGCTTTCAGCTAAAGCTTTCTACCTAAGGAGCCAATCTGCTTTTCACCCAGCTGCCCTTAATCCACTCGAAATTGATCCTGTCGTGCAACCTGCTGCTGCGTCCTTGCCAAAACTCTATACGTGTAGGTTTTACCACATAGCCGCCCCAGTGTGCAGGTTTAACAATCGTTTTATCCTGGTTTTTAGCTTTAAAATCGACAACTTTTTGTTCTAAAAAAGCCCTGTCGGGTATCACCTGACTTTGCGGCGAAGCAATTGCACCAATCTGGCTTTCTTCAGGCCGGGTATTAAAATAAGCCTCTGAGGTTTCTTTATCCAGTTTTTCAACCGAACCTTCAATTCTTACCTGTCGCTCCAGTTCGGGCCAGTGAAATACCAGGCACGCATAAGGATTTCTCTTTAGCTCTTTTCCTTTGGCACTCAGGTAATTAGTGTAAAACCTGAAGCCCTGCTCATCAGCACCTTTTAGCAGCACGATACGTGCGTCAGGTCGGCCAGATTTATCGGCTGTAGCCAGCGTCATAACATTGGGCTCGTATATTTTAGCTTCAACAGCGTGTTCAAACCATTTTTTAAACTGTACAATCGGATCGTTGTCTACGTCTGATTCGTCTAGTGAAGCGCTTTTGTAATCTTGGCGCAGGTTTTGTAGAAATTCATTTGTAACTTGCATAAAACAAAAATAGGCATCTTTTATGGTGCTACAAATGATTATCGTCATGCTTAACAACATTAAACCGAAAACTGGCCGCTTGCTGATCTCAGAACCCTTTATGGCCGATCCGAATTTTAAAAGATCAGTTGTACTGTTAACCGAGCATGGCGAAGAGGGGACGGTTGGCTATATCCTTAATCAGGTAGGAAACTTAATTTTAAATGATGTAATACAGGATTTGTGGCAGGCCGATAACCACATTTATTTCGGCGGTCCGGTAGCTGCCGATACCTTGCATTTTATACACCGTTGTTACGATAAACTGCAAAGTGGCGAGCCTATTGGCGATGGCTTATACTGGGGCGGTAATTTCGAAACACTTAAAATCCTGATGAATACCAATACCATAAGTGCTGATGAAATTAAGTTTTTTATGGGTTACTCGGGTTGGGGTGTAGGGCAATTAGATCGCGAGATTGAGGAAAACGCTTGGATGGTAAGCAATATCCCTAATGTTGATCTGATTTTTGGTAACGATGATGAAAAGCTCTGGCGCGATGTAATTGTGCACTTAGGGCCAAAATTTGCGCATGTTAGTAATTTTCCAATTGACCCTAATTTAAATTAATTCGCACCTACGTGATGAGCAATGTATATTAATCCATATTTATAATGGAAAAATATAATGCATTTTCAAAATGATTTTCTTTTAATAGAGGTTCAATTTTTTTAAATGATTCTCTATGCTGCTGCGTATAGATTAGATATACCGGAAAAACTTTTTCACCGATTTCAATAATAAGGGGTACTTGTACCTGCATTTCTCCAACTAAGTCATAATACTGCATTAGTTCCTGCTTAATTTTGATGCTATTGGTGTCACAAGCTTGTTCAATATAGGCCATGATTAGTGGTAGATCTACGGCTAAATTTCCTGTTGTGGTGCTTTCAAAACGTTCAATTCCCAATTGTTCAATATTGGTATAGGCAAATTTAGTATTAAGATAGTTTTCAGTTTCGTACTTGAAATAAGCTCCGGTACTAATGTCCTGAGCTACTTTTTTGCCAGCGATAATTCCTTTCATAATCACAAAAGGTGCAATGGCAATAAAAGTTAAAAAACCGATAATCACTGCAATGATACTGCTATAAATCGCCCTTCTGCTGATGCAGGCTTTGTAAAAAAGACTCCAATAATCGTCTAATGATCCGGTTTCGAAACAATAATCAACGATTTTAGACAGATTGGTTAAATTGATAACTAGATTATAGAGGATAAAGAATCCACAAAAGAGAAAAATTAGGAGCGCCATAAAGATTATAGATTTTTAATTTTAGAGAGTATCTGCAGATTCTTCTACTTTTCGCCTTAGTTCATCTTTATAAGCCTGCATTTTTACAGTTAAAGATTCATCAGCAGTAGCTAAAATCTGAGCGGCCAGTAAACCTGCATTTTTAGCCGCATTTAAAGCAACTGTAGCCACCGGAATACCATTTGGCATTTGTAGGATTGATAAAATACTATCCCAACCATCAATAGAGTTCGATGATTTTACCGGTACACCAATAACGGGTAGCGTTGTGATCGAAGCCACCATGCCAGGTAAGTGTGCAGCACCGCCAGCACCGGCAATAATTACTTTTAAGCCTCTGCCTTGTGCTTCCTTGGCATAATTGAACATGCGTTCAGGCGTTCTGTGCGCCGAAACCACTGTAATTTCGTAACTGATTCCAAATTCTTTTAGTATATCAGCAGCATCCTGCATAACCGGTAAGTCCGATTTGCTACCCATTATTATGCCGACACTGAAGTTTGGTGAATTTGTATTGCTCATGATATATTTTTTAAATTTTATGGTAAAGGTTATGCAATTACGCGTAATGTTTTTTGTACAAACCGTGCTTTTTCAATGGCTTTGTCCCTGTCAATATCAACAATGGTTGCATGCCCCATTTTACGGAAAGGCTTGGTGTATTTCTTACCATACAAGTGCACATAAACACCATCAATGGCTAATATTTTTTCTAAATTTTCATATTTCGCTACACCTTCATAGCCTTTTTCGCCCAACAGGTTAATCATAATTGCATTAGTTATGCTGCTGGTATCGCCTAATGGAAGGTTGTAAATGGCACGTAAGTGTTGTTCAAATTGCGAAACATAATTGCCCTCAATAGTTTGGTGACCACTGTTGTGTGGGCGTGGAGCCACTTCGTTTACCAATAACTCGCCATCTTTGCAAACGAACATTTCTACTGCTAAAATGCCGGTAATGTTCATAGCTGAAGCAATATTTTTGGCAATGTTTTCGGCTTTTTGCTGTAAACTTTCACCAAAAGTTGAAGGAGAAATCAAAAATTCAACCAAGTTGGCTTCCGGATTAAATTCCATTTCTACCATCGGAAATGTTTTCATGTCGCCGTTGGCATTACGAGCCACAATTACAGCCACTTCTTTTTCAAAATCAACCAATTTTTCGATAATACAAGGCGCATCAAAGGCTTTATCCAAATCGGCGGCACTGTTTATTTTCATTACGCCTTTTCCGTCGTAACCGTCTTTTCTCAGCTTTAAGATATATGGAAACTGAAACTGGCTGTTTTCCATATCTTCTTTCGTATTCACAATCTGAAACGGTGAAGTAGGAATATCGTTCTCCTTAAAAAACTGTTTTTGTACGCCTTTATCTTGTATTAAACGGATTACGCGCGACTGCGGGAAAACCTTTTTACCTTCTTTTTCCAGTTGCTCCAGTGCATCTATATTTACCTTTTCAATTTCGATGGTAATGATGTCTGCTTTTTTGCCGAAATTATAAACCGTATCAAAATCGGTAATCGAGCCGTTTTCGAAGTAATTTGCGATGTGTTTACAGGGCGCATCTGGATCAGGATCTAAAACCAATGAAGTAACATTGTAATTGATGGCTTGCTGGATGAGCATCCGGCCCAATTGTCCACCACCTAAAATACCTAATTTTAATTCGCTTATCTGTTTTGCCATGAGGGGTTGAAAATTATGCTAATTTTGCACAAAAGTAACAATATTTAGATTTATTGATGGATGCAGATGCGATAATTATTGGGGCGGGTGCCTGTGGATTGATGTGTGCAGTGCAGGCGGGCTATCTTGGCAAGCGGGTAATTGTACTCGAAAAAAATGAAAAACCAGGAGCCAAAATCTTAATTTCTGGTGGCGGTCGTTGTAATTATACCAACCAATTCGCATCAGCTGAGCAGTTTATATCTGCCAATCCGCATTTCGTAAAATCGGCCTTTACCCAATGGACGGTTGAAGATACCATTAGTTTTTTTGAAACATACGGCATTGAAGGAAAGGAAAAAACTTTAGGTCAGCTATTCCCTGATGATAAAAATGCAAAAGATGTGGTGGAAGTTTTTACTTCAATATGTCAGGATTTTGGTCAGGAAATTAGGTGTAATGCTGCGGTAAACGATATTGAAATACTGGATGATTGTTTTAAAGTGAGTTACGAAAAGAACGGAAAAACAATAGTTATAACAGCCGAAAAACTGGTTATAGCAAGTGGAGGACTACCCATTCCTAAAATGGGGGCTACTGATTTTGCCCTGCGTTTTGCACGTAAAAACGGACTTAAAATAATAGAAACTGCGCCTGCTTTGGTACCGCTAACCATTACCGGTAAAGACGAAGAATGGTTTGCACAACTTTCTGGCAATTCAGTTTTCTGCGAAGTGAGTAATGAAGAAATCGCTTTTGAAGAAAATATTCTTTTTACGCACTGGGGCTTAAGTGGTCCGGCTATTTTGCAAATTTCTTCTTTCTGGAGACGGGGAGAAACAATCCGCATCAATTTGTTGCCCAACCATGATATCGTTGAGTTGTTAGATGATGAACGTAAAACAAATGGAAAAACCTTATTATCTACCTTTTTGCATCGTTTTTACACCAGGAAATTTACCGATGCATTGGGCAAGTTTTTACCTTTAAACAAACCTGTTGCAGCTTTAACCAAAGCAGAACTCGATTTAATTGAGCAAACCATCCATTATTTTAAGGTGAAACCTGCAGGCGATAAAGGCTACGATAAAGCCGAAGTAATGCGCGGTGGGATTGATACCAGTGAAATTTCTTCTAAAACCCTCGAATGTAAAAAAATCCCAAACCTGTTTTTCGGCGGCGAATGTATGGATGTTACCGGTTGGCTGGGTGGCTATAATTTTCAGTGGGCCTGGGCAAGTGGCTTTGTGATTGCGCAGAATTTGTAATTCAAACCTACAAATAAACATTCGGCATAATCTCCCATGCCCATGGCTTTTTAAAGGTTTTAAAAGTTCTCAGCTGATTAAAAAATAAAACTTCGCTGGTTTTGCGGTTGGCGATATCGCGCCGATGCAAATTGCCTACAGTGGTAAATAACTGGCGGCTGCTGAAATCGTAAATCCTTTCGGTCATATCCCCGGTATTCTGGTTAAAATAAAGGTTGATGGCACTGGTTAAAAACCAATCTTTGTTTTGGAACTTAAAGGTATAGCCCAGTTCCCAGCGCCATTCGCTACCGCCCTTAAACCTTAAAAACAGTTGCTGATCTTTAATCGCCATTTGTTGCAGCGGATCGCCCACTTTGCCACCTTCTTCCGATCGAAGAATGAAGTCGTTGTTTTGCGCAGACAAATGATACTCGTCATTGGCTTTGTCTCTAAAGTAGATAGCTAAAATGCGGGGTTTCTGGGTTTCTTTGATGATATCCGAATGGTTATCGCCGTAGGTTCGTGTTTCATCAATGATCTGGTTAGATTCGAAAATCAATGCAAGATCATCTGCAGCATCGTTATTTAAATCACCGCTTACACTTTCAATTAGTGTCCAGTTTTGTGGCGTAAGCTGTGCAACAGCATTTCCATGTGCTTTAACTTTCGGGAAAAGAAAGTTTTTTTGAGCAAATGTAGTTTGAACAAAGAGCAGCGAAAGGAGTAAGGACAAAAATCTCATTTAGCAAAAGGCGTTGATGTAGTTATGAAACGCTTGAATTGGGCTTTTAGTTTATTCACGGATTTAATTGCGTTTGAAATGCTACGTGATGGTTTTAATCTGCGATTATTATTTAAATCTGCGGGAGAATATTAACTATACGTTTTCCCACTGATTACGCAGAAAAGAAACGCAGATTCGGCAGATTTCAATTTACTTTTTGAAAATGTAATGGTTGATATGATTTAAATTTGCAGGAAATAATTAGGTTAATGCAGAAAAGAAATCACATGATAATTAGTCTTTAACTAAGCACAGCGTAACGATTGTAGGAATTAGCCTAATTAAACTGCTAAAAATCCCTTACTTTTGCATTTTAATCCTTTCTCTTTTGAAAACAGAACTTTTTGTTGTTACGCCACCTTTTACCCAACTGAATACTCCTTATCCAGCCACAGCGTATATCAAAGGATTTCTGAATACCAAAAACATTACTTCAACACAGGCTGATTTAGGTATCGAAGTTATTTTGAAGCTATTTTCGAAAAAAGGATTGCAGGATTTATTCAGTCATGCAGCGCAGGGTAGAAGTGTGGATGGTGGGAAGGCAATAAGTGATAACGCCAGGCGTATTCATGCCTTGCAGGATGAGTATTTAAAAACAATTGATGCGGTAATAGCTTTTTTGCAGGGGAAAAACCCAACCCTGGCATTACAAATCTGCAGCGACGATTTTCTCCCACAGGCTTCGCGTTTTTCGCAACTGGAAGAACTCGACTGGGCTTTTGGCGCCATGGGTACACAGGATAAAGCCAAGCACCTGGCTACGCTTTATCTTGAAGACATATCTGACTATATCGTAGAATGTATCGATGATAACTTTGGTTTTAGCCGTTACGCTGAGCGTTTGGGCAGGAGTGCCAATTCTTTCGACGAATTATATGAAGCTTTAGCCCAGACACCAACCTATATCGATCAGATCCTGATTTCGGTATTAAAAGAGAAGATTGAAGCTGTTGACCCAAAGCTATTCCTGATTTCGGTGCCTTTTCCCGGCAATTTGTACAGTGCTTTCCGCTGTGCCCAATGGGTTAAAGCCAATCATCCCGAAGTTAAGATTTCAATGGGTGGTGGTTTCCCCAATACTGAGCTGAGATCGTTGTCAGATGTACGCGTGTTCGAATTCTTCGATTTTATCACTTTAGATGATGGCGAACTGCCTATCGAACTGCTGTATCATAATATTACCCATCCCACCCCTGCAGCAGCTCACTTTTACAAAAGAACATTTCTGCTCGAAGATGGAAAGGTGGTTTACCGCAACGATGCTTTCAGAAATGACTACAAGCAGGCCGATGTAGGCACACCAGATTACAGTGATCTGCTACTTGACCGCTATATTTCAGTAATTGAAATCGTAAACCCGATGCACCGCATGTGGAGCGATGGCCGATGGAACAAACTAACCATGGCGCATGGCTGCTATTGGGGAAAATGTACTTTTTGCGATATTTCTTTAGATTATATTAAGGTTTACGAACCTGTTGCGGCTAAACTGATTGTAGACCGGATAGAGGATCTTTACAAGAAAACAGGTCAGAATGGTTTCCATTTTGTAGATGAGGCAGCTCCGCCAGCTTTAATGCGCGAGGTAGCCCTCGAAATTATCAGGAGAAAACTTGCGGTAACCTGGTGGACGAATATCCGTTTCGAAAAAAGCTTTACCCGCGATTTATGCCTGCTGTTGAAAGCTTCAGGCTGTATTGCAGTTTCGGGTGGACTCGAAGTAGCATCAGATCGTTTATTAAAACTCATTGACAAAGGTGTAACTGTAGAGCAGGTGGCAAGGGTAACCCGGAACTTTACCGAGGCAGGCATTATGGTACACGCTTATTTAATGTATGGTTATCCTACACAAACAGTACAGGAAACGGTTGATAGCCTGGAGATGGTGCGCCAGCTTTTTGAGGCAGGTGTGTTGCAATCGGGTTTCTGGCACCAGTTTGCGATGACAGCGCATAGCCCTGTAGGGATGTATCCTGAGAAATTTGGGGTAGTAAAGGAAACGGAAACAATCGGTACTTTTGCCAATAACGACATTAATTATATCGATAAAACAGGCATCGACCACAATAAATTCAGTTTCGGCTTAAAGAAATCGTTGTTCAACTTTATGCATGGTATCTGTTTCGATTACGAGCTGCAGGATTGGTTCGATTTTAAGATTCCGAGAACTAAAATACCAGCTGATTTTATTGAAAGGGCCTTAAACGATGATCAAAATTTTAACACCAAGCCTACGGCTAAAGTGGTGTGGATAGGCGGCAAGCCGGAGGTAGATTATTTTACCAAATCGAAAAAGGGGAATACCTGGGAGCTGGCCTCGCTAACTTTTCATGATAAAAAGGAAACCTTTACTGTACAGGCCAATAAAAATGAAGGCGAATGGCTGGCTAATATTTTAACCAAAATCGCTATCTCAAACGAGGGCGTAAGCACTTTTCAGGATATTAAAGCCGATTTTGAGCGTGAAAGGGAAAACTTCGAATTGTTCTGGTATTCGAAACCCATAAATACATTGCGGGAATACGGTTTATTGGTTTTGTAAGTCGTTTGTTTAGTACTTGCTCACGCTCGTTTTTAACGCCTGAGAAAGTAGCCGGGCGATTTAATCGACTAATCTAAAGTATTTGTCTATTGTTGGTGTCCTCACCGACCAATGCGCCATCTTCATTTAGGGCAGCATTTAATGAAATGAAGAATTTAATTAAATACTTTTTTAGTATTTGCTGATATAATTTATATCGTCCTACATATCAAGAAGATCTATTTAATAACCCGCACAATCCAAAAACGAGTGCAAGCACTACGTCTTCATTTTAAAATGCGTTAAGAAATAAATGATGCAGATAACAATGATAGAATTTAAAATCAACAACAGCCACGAAATAACCGATTTACGGTCTTTCATTAAAGCGATAAAAGAACTGGCATAAGCCATAACCATTAAGGCCAGAAACAGGTTTATTGTCGAAATTCCCAATAAACTATAGCCATTGTAGGTAAATACCAGGCATCCTAAAACCAGAAAGGTTGTTGAGGCAATATTGTAAACTTTATTGGGTTTCATAGGTGGGAGCTAATTTACCATGTAAGACTTATATGCGCAGATCTTCTGTCGGCCTAAATGCCTTACATGGTGTTTATATATTAATCGCAATGCGGAACGGTGAAAGTCCAGGTTTCTGAATCTCCGGTTGGGATGATAAAGCCGTTTCCTCTTGTGTTTTCGAACCACAGTTTACCTCTTAGTTTCTCTCTGGTACCTACTTCGTTCATGGTTGCACTATCATACAGGCGACCGTTAATCATCACATATTTAATTTTCTCCGAATTGCGGATATCATCAAGTGGGTTGGCATCCATAATAACCATATCGGCAAGTTTACCTACTTCTAATGATCCGATTTCCTTATCCATTCCTAAATAATGCGCGCCATTTAAGGTAGCGGCTTTAATGGCCTGTAAAGGTGTGAATCCGCCTTGTACCAGCATCCAAAGTTCCCAATGTGCACCAAGGCCCTGAATTTGACCATGTGCACCTAAATTAACTTTGGTACCACCATCTGCAATTTGCTTAGTCGCTTTTGCAATATCGATGTGGTTGTAATCACTGTATTCTGATGTAGTCCGGCGACGGGCTCTTGCATCAATAATCGAACGTGGTGTGTAGGTCATTAACTTTTCGTTTTCCCAAACATTGGTTCTGTCGTACCAGTAATTTTCACCCCACTGACCACCATAAGCCACAATTAAAGTAGGAGTGTAGCCTACTTCGGTATTGTTCCATAATGTAGTTACATCTTTATAAACCGGTAAAACTGGGATACTGTGTTCAATTCCGGTGTGACCATCGGCAACCATATTCATATTGGTAAAGAAAGTAGAACCACCCTCGGGTACAACCTCCATTTTTAATTGCCGGGCTGCTTCTAAAATCTGCTGGCGTTGCTCGCGACGAGGTTGATTGTACGATTTTACTGAGAAAGCACCTACAGCCTTTAACCTGCGTAAATTGGCCATAGCATCATCCAGGCTATTAATTACGACTTTAAAATCGCCGTCAGCACCATACAAAATAGAACCTGTTGAATATACTCTTGGCCCAACCATACGGCCAGCTTTAATCATTTCGCTCTGGCTAAAAACCATTTCTGTATTGCTCGAAGGATCGTGCGAAGTGGTAACACCAAATGCAAGGTTGGCCATGTAGCTCCAGTCGTTTTGCGGGGTAACCCCATCTGGGCTGGTACGTAAATGCGCATGCACATCAATAATACCCGGCATAATTGTTTTGCCGTTTACATCAATAACTTTAGCGTTGGCTGGGATGGTTACGGCATCAACTTTGCCAATGGCGGTTATTTTATTACCATCGGTCAGGATCGTTCCGTTTTCAATTACTTCTTCACCTTTCATCGAAATGATACGGGCGCCTTTTAAAGCTACAATTCCGGTTGGTATATCCGATTTAAGCACCAGATTAATATCGATTGATGTAGCCTGGGTTTTTGGTGTATTGCCATCAAAGTTGAAAGCGTTGTTTACATCAATGCTGTAATATTGAGGGCCTAATGTCCAGTGCAGGGTTTTACTATCGGCGCTCCACTGAATATAGGTACCACCATCGGTAGTAACTTTGGTTACCGGAATGGCTTTATTTCCTGCTGAAGCATCCTGAGCAGTACCAATATTAATCATCGGTGTGATGTACACGTTAAACAACTCGTTAAAAGCTACCCATTTGTTATCAGGGCTGATCACGAATTGGTTTGCATATTGCGAAGTGAAATGCGTACGTTCATTGGCACCGTTTAAATCAATACTTTTTAACGCTTTTTTACCATCGGCATAACTCTGGAAATAAATCCGGGTATCGGTGTTGTTAAACTGTGGACGGATGCCATTTTCTGATACTAAAGTTTTGGCACCTCCATTGGCAGCCATCATAAAAATACCGGTTCCGCGGCCATAATTATAGCCTAAAACATCGTTGCCGCTTCCTTTTCTGAAAACAATTTTATCGCCCTTGGTTGAATATTGAGGTGAATAATAAAAGCCTTTTTCATCACTTAAAGTAATGGTTTTGCCCGATTTATAGTCTGTTCTTTTAATGGCACCGCGCAATTCATCGCTCCAGGTGGTGTACACTACATATTTACCATCAGGACTAAAAGCAGGTTCGAATTCAAAATCCAAACCATTGGTTAATCGTTCAGGAGTTCCGGCCGGTAATTCCTGTTTGTACAAATACCCTGCAGCATTAAAAACAATAGTTTTTCCATCTGGCGAAGTAGTAAGCTGCCTCAACATTTTAGCTGAAAACTCATTGCTGAAAACCTGTTGTTCAAAGTGTAAAGCTTTTTGAACCGTTTGAATGGTATTGGCCTGAAAAGGAATGGTACTGTTAATCAATGTGCCGATTTCAGTTTTCCTGATTTTGCCTTTTGCATAATAGATCAGGCTTTTGCTATCTGGTGTCCACGCAAAGTTGGGATAAACCCCAAAAATAGCCCAGGTTTCCTGCTGATCGTGCGATAATTCTTCGCTTACCGGCCATTCTTCGCCGGTTTTAAGATTTTGTACATATAAAGTAGATTTTAACCTTACCCGTTTAACAAAAGCAATCAGGTTACCATCGGGCGATGCCTGTGGCCTGCATGCGCCACCTTGTTCGTTAATTAAGGTGTTTAGTTTACCTGTGGTTAAATCCAGCTGACGGATGGCATAAATCGTTCCGTTAGGATCTTTGCTGTATTCGAAATTTGGGCCAGGACTTACATCTTCACTAAAGTAAACATATTTCCCATCGGGCGAAACATTCGGCTCGCCTGCATCTTGTTGATCGTTTTTCCTTTTGGTTAACTGTACTCCATCGCCACCATTAATGCTGTACATCCACATTTCGCCTGCACCCAACGAACGGCCTGCTGTAAAGTGTTTACGGGCTACAATATATTCACTGTTTGGTGTCCAGGTGGCATTGTTCAATAACCTGAAGCTTTCTTTTGTGATCTGTTTCTTACCAGATCCATCACGGTTCATGATCCAGATATTATCGCCACCGCTTTTATCGCTGGTATACGAAATGTATTTTCCATTCGGACTAAAACGAGGCTGAACATCCCAGGCAATACCACCACTAATCAGTTTGGCTACACCACCTGTAACAGGCATTACGTAAATATCGCCCAATAAATCGAAAACAATTTCCTGTCCGTCTACACTTACGTCGAGATTCATCCAGGTGCCTTCGTCGGTATTTAAAGTAAAGTTCTTGGTTATTCCCTGGTATTTTTCAATGTCCCATTTTTTTTCCTGGGCATTCGAACTTAAAAACATTAGGGAGAGGGCAGAGAGAAAATAAAGGTGCTTCATCAAATTTTTGATTAATTGTGCCGCAATTTAGTCAATATCAATAGCTTTTTTATAGTTTTGGTATCGCCGATTTATGACAGCAATAGACATTTTACAAAAATATTGGGGATACCAGGCTTTCAGGCCGCTGCAGGAAGATATTATTGCTTCGGTTTTAGAAGGGAAAGATAGCCTGGCGCTTTTGCCAACAGGAGGCGGAAAATCGATCTGTTTTCAGGTACCGGCACTGGTAAAAGAAGGGATCTGTATAGTGGTTTCACCATTAATTGCCCTGATGAAAGATCAGGTAGAAAACCTGAAAGCCAAAGGAATCGAAGCCATTGCCATTTATGCAGGTATGGGCAAACGCGAAATCGATATTTTGCTGGATAACTGTATTTACGGTAAGATTAAGTTCCTCTATTTATCACCCGAAAGATTGCTTTCTGACTTGGTTCGTGTAAGGATTTCTTACATGAATGTGAACCTGATTGCTGTCGATGAGGCTCATTGTATTTCGCAATGGGGTTATGATTTCAGGCCACCTTACCAGCAACTGGCTAAACTCCGCGAAATCCACCCGAATGTTCCGGTACTGGCATTAACGGCTACAGCTACGGCTTTTGTTCGTGAAGATATTGTGGCTAAACTCGAGATGAAAGATCCGCAGGTTTTTATTAAAAGCTTTGCCCGCGAGAATTTAAGCTATGTGGTTTTTGGTAACGAAGATAAATACAAAAAACTGATTGATATTTGCAGCAATGTAAAAGGCACAGGCCTGGTTTACGTACGCAACCGCAGGGAAACTGCCGAAGTAGCTAATTTTTTAAACCGTAATCAAATCAAGGCCGATTATTACCATGCCGGTCTGGAAAGGGATATCCGCTTTCAGAAACAGGAAGACTGGAAACAAAACAAAACCCGTATCATGGTGGCTACCAACGCATTTGGTATGGGGATAGATAAAGCGGATGTGCGTACTGTGGTGCATTTAGACCTACCCGAAAGTTTAGAAGCCTATTACCAGGAAGCTGGCCGGGCTGGTCGTGATGAAAAAAGGAGTTATGCAGTGTTGCTGGCCAATCAATCTGACGTGATGAGTCTAGAATCACGGTATCTGGATAGCTTTCCAACTCCTGATGAAATTAGAAAAATATATCATTACATGGGCAATTACTTTCAGCTGGCTTTTGGAGCAGGAGAGGGACTTACCTTTTCTTTTGATTTAGTTGATTTTTGCAAACGTTTTAATATTAGTGTTTTAAAAACAATTTCGGGCTTAAAATTTCTGGAGCATGATGGTTACCTCACGCTTTCCGAAAGTGTGTTTTTGCCTTCTCGCATCATGTTTATTGCCAGTCATGAAGATATTTACCGTTTCCAGATCGAAAATAGAGCTTACGATGGCGTTATTAAGACCATATTGCGTTCGCATGGAGGGGCTTTTGATGGTTTTGTGAAAATAAATGAGGCAGATCTGGCCAAACGAACCGGCTTATCTTATCGCGATGTTATTGCTTTATTAAACAAACTGCAGGCGCTTGAACTGCTTAGCTATATACCACAAACAGATCAGCCACAATTGCAATATATCCGTGCTCGGGTAGATATGGATCATTTCGATCTGGATGTAAAATACCTGAGGCTAAGGAAAGAAATTTTGCACAAACAAATCAACGCCGTAGTTCAATATGCATCTTCTAACATTTGCAGGAGTATACAGCTGCTTGAATATTTTGATGAACAAAATGCTGCTAAATGTGGTGTATGTGATGTTTGCCTGGCCGAAAAAAAGGCAGAGAACCAAAGTCAACTGTTTGATGAAATAGAATTTGAAATCATTTCGCTGCTGCAACAAGAGCCCCTGGCGCTCGATGATTTGGTAATGAACATCAAAAATGGCGCTGAAAATGAACGCATCGAAATTATCCGTGAATTATTAGATGCGGGCAAGATAAAAACTGATGGGAAGAAGTATTATCTTTAGCGGGTTAAAAATGGTTAACTGTTTAAATTGTGGGAATTGGTTATTGTATAGCCTATCTCATTTAACAATTTGGCAAAATTACAATTAACCCGTTAACCGACTAAACAGTTAACCTCCTTAAAACTAAATGATAGAAAAAAACAATAAGAAAACCATCCGCTCATGGGCTTTCTTCGATTGGGCAAACTCTGCCTATAACTTGGTTATTACCTCAACTATTTTCCCGGCTTATTACACCATTATTACCACTACTAAAGAACATGGTGATAAGGTAACCTTCCTTGGCCGCGCTTATGTTAATACTTCGCTATCTAACTACGCACTGTCTTTCGCTTATCTGATTATGGCGCTGGCTTTACCTATTTTATCATCAATTGCCGATAGAAGGGGAAATAAGAAGTCATTTATGAAATTCTTTACCTATATGGGTGGTTTAGCTTGTATTGGCCTGTATTTCTTTAAACTCGATACTCTCGAAATGAGTATCATCCTGTTTGCTTTAGCAGCCATGGGTTATATTGGCGGGGTTTTATTCAGTAATTCTTACCTGCCCGAAATTGCTTCAGAGGAGCATCAGGACCGAGTAAGCGCGCAAGGCTTTTCTTATGGTTACATAGGTTCAGTTGTTTTGCAGTTAATCTGCTTTTTGTTTGTGCTAAAACCCGAATGGTTTGGCATTACCGATGCTTCTTTTCCGCCACGCTTATCATTTTTACTGGTTGGTGTATGGTGGATAGCCTTTTCGCAGATTCCTTTTTCAGTATTGCCCAACGGAACACCGCAAACCGATAAGGTTAAAACCAATATCATTAAGGATGGATTTAGTGAATTAACCAAAGTATGGGGACAGTTGAAACAGATTAAAAAATTGAAAGGATTTTTAATCTCATTCTTCTTCTATTCTATGGGTGTGCAAACCATCATGCTCGCTGCTGCAGGTTTTGCCGAAAAAACATTGAAACTTGGCACAGCTAAACTAATTGCCGTAATCCTGATTATTCAGCTGGTAGCTATTCCGGGCGCAATGTTGATGTCATACCTGGCCAAAAAAATCGGTAACGTAAATGTGTTGATAATGGTTGTATTGGTTTGGATTGGTTGCTGCGTGTACGGTTATTACATCACGAATCAGTACCAGTTTTATTCACTTTCGGCTATTGTGGGTTTAATTATGGGAGGAATTCAGTCATTATCGCGTTCTACCTATTCTAAATATTTACCTGTTGACACGCAGGATACGACCTCATTCTTTAGTTTTTATGATGTTACCGAGAAACTGGCTATTGTAATTGGCTTATTTAGTTTTGCTTACATAGAAGAAATCACTGGAAATATCCGTTATTCTATTATTGCTCTGGCGTCGTTTTTCATTATTGGTTTAGTCCTTTTATTTGTTTTGAAAAAAATCGAACGCAAAGAAGCACCAAAATTGTAAGTTTGTAGGCTAAAGAATATGATGAAAGTAGAATTATTTGTGCCCTGTTTTGTAGATCAGTTATATCCCGAAACCGCTTTTAATACCTTAAGATTGTTAGAGAAATCCGGTTACGAGGTTAGCTATAATTCAAAACAAACTTGTTGTGGACAACCGGCCTATAATGCAGGTTATTGGGATGAAGCTAAACAGGTAGGTACTAAATTCTTAAACGATTTTTCAGAAAATACTTATATCGTGGCGCCATCGGCATCATGTGTTGGAATGGTAAAAGGTGGTTTTAACGATCTGTTTACCAATACCATTGTGCATAACAAATGCCGGAGTTTACAATCGAATATCTGGGAGCTTTCCGATTTCCTGATTAAAATAGCTAAGAAAGATTATTTCGGTGCCGAACTGGAAGGAAAAGCCGTTTATCACGATTCGTGCAGTGCTTTACGCGAATGTAAAATTAAAGACGAACCCCGTCAGTTACTTTCAAAAGTACATGGTTTGGAAATGATCGAAATGGAAGATACCGATATGTGCTGTGGCTTTGGCGGTACCTTTGCGGTTAAATTCGATGCCATTTCTTCGGCAATGGCCGAGCAAAAGGTAAACCACGCCATGGCGCAAGGTGCCGATTATATCATTTCAACTGATTTATCCTGCCTGCTGCACCTGCAAGGCTATATCGATAAAAACAATCTGCCCATAAAAACCATGCACATTGCCGATGTACTTTGTAATGGCTGGCTGGAAAGTACCGAATACTAATTCCAAACCTATCAGGTTTTAAAAAAAAAACTGATAGGTTTTTTATGTAAAAGCATTTGTAAAAAATAAATTACAAGGGGATTTGTGGCCTTTAATTGACTCGTTTAGTTAATCTTACTGTTTTAATTAACAATTTTTAACAAGCTTTACGTTAAATCTAAAATACCTTTGTTAAACCTTTTAAAGGCTTTAAACTCTAACTAGCAAATTCAAAACAAAATGAAAAAAATATTCATCGCTTTATTGGGTGTTTTATCTATTGCATCGGTTGCAAACGCGCAAAAGAAAAAAACTTCAGGAGCTATACAATTCGAAAACACGATCGATCCTGCAGCCATGGCATCTGCCAATGGTATTCAGCTAACCGATCAGATGAAAGCCAGAATGCCTTCATCAAGCAAAAGCAATTTTGAGTTATTATTTACAGCAACCAATGCGAGCTATATGCCGGTTGAAGAAACCGAGGATAGCAATGGTGCAGGTGGCGGTGGCGGCGGCATGGGCCGGATGATGATGCGTTTTGGTGGTGGTGGCGGTAACCGCGAGTACTACTATACTTTCGCAGATAAAGGTTTAACCGAAGTTTTCGACCTGAACGATACGACTTATTATATGCCAAGCAAGTTAACCCTTGCTAGTTCCGGACCAATTTCATCGTTCAGAATGGGTGGTGGTAATCCAAACGATACTACCAAAGCAAAACCTGCCCCGGCTCCAAAAATTGAAGTGGTTAAAACCGATTCTACCAAACAGATTTTAGGTTTTACCTGCCATCAGGCTATTGTAAGATCGACCAGAGCCATTAAAATTTTAGATATGGATAAAAACGTGGTAGAAGAAACTAAAATCTGGTATACCAACGATTTAGGCTTTAATTTTTCTCCTAATCCAAACATGTGGACCGAAGGTGCGGTTTTAGCTATCGAAGGCAGAGGAAACAGCTCAATTGCTAAAAGCATTGAGTACAGAAACGTAAGTGCGAAAGACGTAACAGCACCTAAAAAAGCAAAACTGATTACTGCCGATGAGTATAAAACTAAAATGGAGAACATGATGAAACGTTTTAGACAAAACAGACCAGGTGGCGGTGCTGGCCAGGTTAGAGTATTTGGTGGAGGCGGTAATTAAGCGCATACAAACAACAAAACATAGCAGCCTGTTCCATTTATGGGGCAGGCTTTTTTTGTATCATTTTTGAAGAGATTAAATGTATTCTTGACATATTATATCATAATGGCTATTATTGGGATCAGATTATAACCTAACCATAGTGATTACAGCAGAAAATAAAGCTAACTTACTGGCTACTAAGCAGCATTTCGAAATTTTAGACGGATTAAGGGGCGTGGCCGCCATTGTGGTGGTTATTTACCACTTTATGGAAATTGCTATTACCGACTATAACAAGAATTTTCTCTCGCACGGCTTTTTGGCTGTCGATTTCTTTTTCTGTTTATCGGGTTTTGTAATTGCATATGCATACGATACCAGGGCAGAACATATCACTTTAATACAGTTCATTAAACTGCGGTTGATTCGTTTACATCCGCTGGTGGTAATTGGTTCTGTACTGGGACTGCTAACCTTCCTATTCGATCCTTATAGCGATTTTTATGCTATTTACGGATTTGGAAAAACACTTTTACTGTTTTTAGCTTCTGCATTTCTGATTCCTTATCCGGCAATGCCCGAGCGTTACACCAATTTATTTTGCCTGAATGCTCCTGCTTGGTCGTTATTTTGGGAATACATAGCCAATATATTTTATATCCTCATCCTCTTCAAGCTCAGCAAACAAATACTAACTGTATTGACTGTAATAGGAGCGGCCTGCATTTGTTATATAGCTGTGATCCATACCAATGTAAGTGGAGGCTGGGGAGGTCAGAACTTCTTTGATGGCGGTGCAAGGGTGCTTTTCTCTTTTATGGCCGGGATGATGGTTTATCGTTTCAACTGGATTATTAAAAATAAGCTGGGTTTTATAGGTGTTAGCATCCTGTTGTTGATTGCCTTCTTATTTCCTTACCGCGATCAGTACAACTGGATTACCGAGCCCATAATTGTAATCCTATATTTTCCATTACTGGTATCGCTTGGTGCAGGAGCTGTGCTAAACCCTGCTTTAAAAAATGTATGTAAACTATCGGGAGAAATATCTTATCCGCTTTACATGACGCATTATCCTTTTGTGTGGATTTACTTAACCTATGTAGCAGTAGTGAAACCAACAGGCATGATGCTTTTTGGTGTTATCCCGGTTTCGGTAATACTTTTAATTGTTCTGGCTTACCTCATTATGCGCTTTGTAGATGCACCTTTGCGTAAATATTTGAAGGATAAGTTTTTGCGTGCTACTTGAATGGTTAACCATATAAGGCATTTTAGTACATAAAGTGTGTAAAATATAGAAACGTTGCTCCGTGTATCCGTGGCGTTTTGCTTCAGAAACACATAGAATTCTCGTTATTGCGAGGAATGAAGCCTGCCTGTTGCAGGCAGGCTTCGTCGGCTGAAAAAGCGTTCTCGCAATGACGACCCCGAAAAATCCGTGTTAATCCGTGCCTCCGTGGCATGATACTTCACTTCAACTAAAACTTGCTTTTTGACCGAAAAATCCCTATATTTGCAGCAAATTAGTATCACATTGTAAGTGATCTTTTAAAACTTTTTTATTAAACTTTAAATCATAGTTGTAGATGATTAACATTACTTTACCTGATGGTTCTGTCCGTCAGTACGAAAAGGGCACTTCTGCCCACCAAATTGCATTGTCAATTTCTGAGGGTTTAGCCCGTAACGTTTTAGCCGCTGAGGTTAATGGTGAAGTTTGGGATTCAACAAGACCGATCGAGTCTGATTCGTCGGTTAAATTGTTAACCTGGAACGACGCAGCCGGTAAATCAACTTTTTGGCATTCATCAGCCCACTTAATGGCCGAAGCTTTAGAAGCCCTTTATCCGGGAACTAAATTTGGTATTGGTCCGGCAATTGAAACAGGCTTTTACTACGATGTAGATTTCGGCGATCAGGAATTTTCTTCTGATGATTTCAAGGCCATCGAAACTAAAATAATTGAACTGGCTAAACAAAAAGAAACTTTTGTACGCGAAAGTGTAAGTAAAGCCGATGCCATCAAATATTTCACCGAGAAAGGTGATGAGTACAAGCTCGATCTAATTGATGGTTTGGAAGATGGAAAAATTACTTTCTATACCCAGGGTCAATTTACCGACTTATGCCGTGGTCCACACATTCCGAATACTGGCTTTGTAAAGGCTGTAAAACTCATGAACGTAGCTGGTGCATATTGGAGAGGTGATGAAACTAAAAAACAGTTAACCCGTATATATGGCGTAACTTTCCCTAAGGCGAGCGAGCTTACCGAATATCTGGCAATGATTGAGGAAGCTAAAAAACGTGATCACCGTAAATTGGGTAAAGAGCTCGAATTATTTGCTTTCTCAGAAAAAGTAGGCATGGGTTTACCATTGTGGTTACCAAAAGGAACTGCTTTGCGCGAGCGTTTGGTTAATTTCTTAACCAAAGCACAGGCTAAAGCAGGTTACGAGCAGGTGGTTACTCCACACATCGGCCATAAAAACCTGTATGTAACTTCTGGTCACTGGGAAAAATATGGTAAAGATTCGTTCCAGCCAATTAAAACTCCGCAGGAAGGAGAGGAGTTCTTCTTAAAACCGATGAACTGCCCGCACCACTGCGAGATTTATAAAACAAAACCACGTTCGTACAAAGATCTTCCGGTTCGTTTTGCAGAGTTTGGTACTGTATACCGTTACGAACAAAGTGGCGAATTACATGGTTTAACCCGTGTTCGTGGCTTTACTCAGGATGACGCGCACTTGTTCTGTATGCCAGAGCAGGTAAAAGACGAGTTTAAAAAAGTAATCGATCTAGTACTTTATGTATTCAAATCGTTAGGTTTCGAAAACTACACCGCACAGGTTTCGTTAAGAGATCCTGAAAATAAAGCGAAGTACATTGGTTCTGATGAAAATTGGAGATTATCGGAAACTGCAATTATTGAAGCTGCTGCCGAAAAAGGCTTAAATACAGTTGTAGAATATGGTGAAGCGGCCTTTTATGGTCCTAAGCTCGATTTTATGGTTAAAGATGCTTTAGGTAGAAAATGGCAGTTGGGTACCATTCAGGTAGATTACAACTTGCCTGAGCGTTTCGAGCTGGAATATACAGGTAGCGATAACCAGAAACACAGACCGGTAATGATCCACCGTGCGCCGTTTGGTTCGTTGGAAAGATTTATTGCAGTTTTGATTGAGCATTGTGCCGGAAACTTCCCGTTATGGCTAAGTCCAGAGCAGTTTATCATTCTTCCTATTTCAGAAAAATATGAAGATTATGCAAAAAAAGTTTTAGATGAACTAAATAATTCCGATATTCGCGGGCTGATTGACTTTCGCGATGAGAAAATCGGTCGTAAAATACGCGACGCGGAGGTTAAAAAGATCCCATATATGCTCATTATCGGCGATAAAGAGATGGCAGAAGGAAAAGTTTCTGTTCGTAAACACGGTGAGGGAGATTTAGGCGAAATGACGTTGGAAGAGTTCAACAATTTATTAAGAAAAGAAATAACAGTTTAAATTAAAATAGTACAAATTTGGCATTAGGAAGACCAGGATTTAACAGGGGACCACGTCCACCTTTTAAGAAAAAAGAAGCAGAGCATAACATTAATCAGTATATAAAATCGCCTGAAGTGCGTTTAGCTGGCGATAATGTTGAACCGGGGATTTATCCTTTGGCGAAAGCTTTGGCACTTGCTGATGAACTGGAATTGGATTTGGTAGAGATTTCTCCAAATGCCGTACCACCGGTTTGTAGGATTATTGATTACAGTAAATTTGTTTACGAGCAAAAGAAAAAGCAGAAAGAAATTAAAGCTAATGCCAAACAAACTGTAATTAAAGAGATCCGTTTTGGTCCTAACACCAACGATCACGATTTCCAGTTTAAATTAAAACATGCAGTAAGCTTTTTAGAGAGCGGTGAGAAAGTTAGAGCTTATGTGCATTTTAAAGGTAGAGCAATTGTGTACAAAGAACAGGGAGAAATTTTATTGTTAAAGTTTGCCCAGGCTTTGGAGGATGTAGGAAAAGTAGAGTTATTACCAAAGTTAGAAGGTAAACGCATGTTCCTTACTGTTGCGCCTAAAGTAGCAAAAAAATAAAAACAATTTTATAAATTAAATAACAGGTTATGCCAAAAATGAAAACCAATTCCAGTGCTAAAAAGCGTTTTTCGCTTACTGGAACAGGTAAAATCAAAAGAAACAAAGCATACAAAAGTCACATCTTAACCAAGATGAGTACTAAACGTAAACGTGCGCTTGGAAATGCAGGAATTGTAACAGATGCAGATTCAGGTAACGTAAAACGTATGCTTTGCATCGGAAAGTAATTCATTAATTTCACCAGGTATCAGGCATTAAAGTTCCTTAGTTGGACGCCGCTTACCAAAAAACAACAACAACATGCCACGTTCGGTAAACGCAGTAGCTTCGAGAAGAAGAAGAAAAAAGATCCTTAATTTAGCCAAAGGTTATTGGGGAGCAAGAAGTAAGGTTTATACTGTTGCTAAAAACACAGTAGAAAAAGGTTTGCAATATGCATACCGTGACCGTAAAGTTAAGAAAAGAGAATTCCGCGGATTGTGGATCCAACGTATCAACGCTGGTGCACGTCAACACGGTATTTCTTACTCTCAATTAATCGGTAAATTAGCTTCAAAAGAAATCGGTTTAAACCGTAAAGTATTGGCTGATTTAGCAATGAATCACCCCGAAGCTTTCAAAGCTGTAATTGATGCAGTAAAATAGAAATTTTCGCTCAGGCGATAATCATATTTAAAAAAGGGAACCAAATTGGCTCCCTTTTTTAATGAACTTAACTCTGATCGTCTGTTTCGGCATCCGGTGCATTCTTCTGAACAGATTCGATACCGTTATCTCTGGCCGAAGTACTTTCGTACATTTCGCTCGAGCCTATAATTTGCCCGTTGGTTGCTTTTAAGCTAAAATAGTGCTTGCCATTGCTCGATGTTTTCTTCTCAAATTTCGAATCATCCTGAGCATTCTTTTTAACGGACTCGATTCCATTTTCACAGCTTGATTTTGCAACATAGCCTTCGCTGGCTAAAATAACCTGACCATTGCCGGCCTTCAGATTAAACTGATACTCGCCGTTAGTCCTTTTAGTAATCACAAATTTTCCCATAGTGCTGATTTTAATTATTTGGTTTAAAATGCTATTTACTTAAAGTTATAAAAGTTTGTAGGCAAAATCAATATCAGTGTAAGAATTAAAAGTATGTTAACGTAGGGGTTAAATGATAGAAAATCGAGATCGTCATTCCCTCGCAAGAGGGAATCTTAATGCATTATGCTTAAGATTCCCATCCAATAGCTGTAGGATGAGCACAACAGAATGAAATTTTTAAATAGATTTCTCGACTCCGCTGCACTTTGCTCGAAATGACGAGACTGGAGTGACTGTTGCTGATATTGATTTTTATCCAATAATTAAGCCTACCATTGACAGACCCGATAGAAGAATCTGAAGCGCAGCGAAATGGAGAGATCTTTAAATAGATTTCTCTGCTACGTTATACTTCGCTCGAAATGACGATACTTTTTATTAGTATAATCCCAGTTCTGCTAAGCTGGCAAATTGTAAGCCATCCTGTGCCGAATTGGCTATAATTTTAAAATACTGAAAGGTTTTGGCGCTTCCAAAATCAAAATACTGTGGCCCATTTGCATTTTGTGCCACATAATTGTTTACCGAAGTAAAGTTTACGCCATCTGTACTGGTTAACAGTTCGAAATTCTTAATTGCCCTTTGCAAACCGCTTCTTTGTGTTAAACTTAAACCCGTAGCAGTTTTCGAAGCACCCAAATTAATTACCAGATTATGCGGATAGGTAGTTGCAGAGCTCGACCAGCGTGAGTGCCAGTAAGTACTTGCGTTTCCATCAATTAATCTGATTGCCCTGCCATTTGTAGCACCTTCGCCACTGGTTTCTTCCGAGCTAAAAGAAGCAATACTCCAGCCTGTTTTACTTAACTCGTTTTTAGTTGAAAAGGTTAGCACCGGCAAACCTCCCGAAAAAGTATAGGAATAAATCTGTTCGGTTACCGTACCGTTATCATGTACCAGTTTCACTTTCAGTTCGTAAGGAATTCCATCTGCTTTTTCCTGTAAATCGGCAATTGGCATTACTACCCTGAAGCTGTCGGTACCAATCTTTTTCGACTCCCAGGTGATGGCATTGTAATCTTTGTTTACACCAGTACCTTCATTACCTACGTTTGGATCGTTGTAATACAGTATACTGGTTACATTACCTGTTGAAGTAAACTTACCCGATACCACGATTGATGCAAGACCGCTATCATAGCCGGCATAGATTTTAGGAATGTTGGTTGTAACCGAACCATAATAGGTGTTGGAGTTATTGTTGAAAACCTGGTTAGCGTTCAAAATAGCAGCATCAGCAGCAGTTAAGAAGGTAGGGCTTTTACCCAGTGTTCCGTTACCGGCCCACATTAACGCCATACCTAGTGTAGAGTTTTCAGAAACTTTTTGTCTGTTGTGTGGTAAATTTAAACCATGGCCTAGCTCGTGTACCATACCACCAAACCAAACACTGAAACGGTTACCTACTGCTGTGCTTAAACCAAGGTTGGCAATATCCATTTCTTCGTAATCAAGCGCATAGCACCATTTACCCGTACCGTAAAAAGGGCCACCACTTGGCGTACCATTTGAGCCAATAGAGTACCTTGGTATAATAATTAAGGTATGGTCGCTGGTTTTATCAGCAGGGTGAGCAGCAAAATAAGCGTTTATTTCGCTGGCTACAGCACCCGAACCACCTGAATAAGGATAACTGCTTTTTGGTAAGCTTCCTCTTATGGTTAAGATTTTTACACCACCTGAGCCATCATCGGCCAAACCAAAGGTTTTGTTGCCATAACCATTCCGGTTCATTTCCTGTTTGTACCAGTCCTGGGTCCACAATAAAAGATCACTTAACCTCTTACGGTAACCGGCTAAGGTATCCAGATCGTTAGGCACAAAGTACACTACATTTACATTACGCGTTTGCGTAATAATGTTCGCTGTAGCCATTTTATGACTTAGCGTAGGCGTTTTTTCCTCAGGTTGTAGGGTTTGTTCCTTTTTACAAGATAGGGTAAACAGACAGGCGGAGACAAGGCCTGCAAAAAGTAGACTGTTTTTTTTCATTAGATAATTTTTAGGTTAGGAATTTGATAATATGCAATTGGTTAATAATGCCTTCTTTAACGTGCCGACCTCAGCCACATGTTCTGATTTTCATAAAATATGAAGATCACATCATCAATATGTGCCAAACCTGGCCACTATTCCTCTACTTTTAGTTAAAAATGGAGCGTAATAAGTTAGTTTCCTTTTGTTTTGTAATCCTTAAGTTACACACAGTAAGTATACTTCGTTAAAATAAATCAGCGCAAACGTTTGTGTTATAATTGTCGGAAATACATTTAATAGTTAATCCTGAAAAACATAACCCCCGGTTTTTATAACTTTTATTTCGGATGACAAAAAATGTGCTGATTATAACACGCAAACGTTTGATTGCTCTGTCAGGTTAAGCCGTAAGAACTTGTGTTTTTGCCGTTATTTCCGGGATGTATTATTTATTAGGCTTTTAAGCTTTGTTTTTGTTGCAGAAGTGCTTAAGTAAAAATAGTTTCATATTTTATTGCAAAAAGCTGAAACCATAGCCACTTAAAATCTGGTCAAGAGGAGGGCAGGCAGGTAAAAATACCATCAAATAATTGACGGTAGTACTAAGCCATAACACAGGAAAGTATGGTGGTTTTAGCCCAAACTATTGGTAAATTTCATCCTGATTCCGCTTTGAAAGTTGAGGATTATTTTGAAGATTTCAACAAGGGTTACCTTTTCAATTTTGGTCAGTGTATCGATTTCAATAAAGTTATTTGGCGCCGACTGGTGGTTAATGATTAAATTGGCCTGGTGTTTCAGCCTTAAACCCATCAAATAATAATAGGATTGCGAAAGTTCGTTAAACTGCTCTTCTGTAAATATACCAAGTTCTTTTAAAGTTTTTAAACGTTCTCCGGTATTTTCTTTCTGAAAAATCCTGTTCTGCAAGGCATAAACCCTGGCCAGATCAACAATGGGTGTCATGGCGGTTTTTATATCGAAAACCTCTTTCTTATGTATTTTCTGCGTGCGGATGTTTCTGAAATAGGTGAGTGGTGGTTCGTACAGCAAAGCATTTTTAGCCAAATAGACATAAAATTTTTCTATCGGTTTCTGCAGTTCTTCATCCACAAAAGACCTTAAACTTTCCATGATACTTAAATCGCCATAAATTGCCCTGCAATCGAAAAAAGCTGCAAACTTTACCGCTGCTTCGGGTAAAGCTTCTTCGATCCAGTTTTTGTAATTGTATTTCCAGTGCGATAAAGAATGCGTCCAGTTCGGATTGGTAGCCATGTAATCGCCATCACAATACACAAAACCTACGTAGTTCAGGTTATCTGAAACCTGCGTAGCCAGATCGAGAAAATAGGAGCGTACGGCAGCACGTTTATCTTCAGGGGTATCCTCATAAATAATGGCATTGTCCTGATCGGTTTTAAGGCTCAGCTCTTTACGGCCTTCGCTGCCCAAAACCATAAAAACAAATTTTGCAGGCGGTGGCCCGAGTTTGGCAATTACATCTTCAATAATTTTGAACGAAATGGTATCGGCAATGGTAGTAACTACCTCGTTTACAATTTTAGCATGAACTCCTCTGTTTAATAATTGAGCAACAATATGCGGCACTTTTTGCCACTTCAGCTTCAGGTCGCTAGTGTTTACCGCCGATTTTACCGACTGAATAAAAACCAAAGGAGATTCTGCCTGCTCGCTCAACAGCCTGTTCCGGCTCAAAAAACCAACATAATTGCCGTTATCATTTACCAGCAAATAGCGCGATTTTTTACTGAACATCATCAAAATAGCCTCGTAAACATAAGCATCGGGCGTTATGGTTACAATATTCCTGTCCATAACCGTTTCAATAGCTAAGCCTGCATTTAACTGTTTGGCAATAACTTCATCTCTTAAAGTAATATCGGTTACAAAGCCCACATAACCTTGTGCTTCATCTTTAACAAATAGGCAGCTGGTTTTCTGTTCGGCCATTTTAATTGCCGCTTCAAAAATTGGAGTGGCAGGATCGCAACTCACTATTTTCTTGAAAGTGATATCTCCGATGCGGGCTGTATAAATGCGGTCGGCTAATTTATCTTCCATTAAAAATTCCTTTTAAAATTTTTTTGAATGAAAATGCTTTTGCTTTCTTCTTTTCGCGATTAAAGCTATGTTGCTGACTATAAACAGCTGATAAGCTGATTTTTTTACTTTCTATAAGGTGGAAGAATATTTTAGCGGCACTCAATGCATCAGACAACGCGTTATGCATATTCTCTGGTACCTCATTAAATAATATGGTATAAAATTTATCGAGTTTTAGGTGACTGATTACAGAATCGGTAATATATAAAGCACTCGTTTTCATGGTACAGAAAAAGGACAGGTCTTTAAAAACATCTTCTTTGCCTATTCTAAACAGCTCAACATTCACCATGTGGTAATCGAGTTCGATAAAATGGCCTACAACCAAAGGTTTATACTTTTTAATATCGGCATAAAACCTGAGCATAATTTTTTCTTTATCTTCTCCATGCACCCGTAAATATTCGGGGCTTATGTTGTGTATTTTTTGCGCTGCCTTATCTATAACAATATCTGTATTGCTCAGGTAATGGTTTTCGCGTTTCACTTCCTGATAATTAGCATCATAAACTATCCAGGCGATCTGCACAATATGCGGCCAGTTATTTTCTTTGGCATAAGGTGCCGACCAATTTTTAGGCAGCCCGGATGTTTCGGTATCCACTACGAGGAAGTACGCTTGCAAAATGCTTGGTTAGGTTTACAGTTAAAGACTGATGTTCACCAAAGATAATTAATAACGGTCATAAATGATAACAATTTTAGGATATAGCCACACTAAATAATATTTTTAAATTGTTAATATATTATTTGATAAAGTAAAAGATTTGAACTTATTTGCCTTAAAAATTACTTGAAATTATGCTCTCACGATTATTTTGCGTTATCGCATGTATTATGTGTTTGGGTTCTGCTTTTGCCCAAAAGAAGCTTGCTGAAAATATGCACTTCAAAAAGCTGCCTAATGGCCTGGAGGTATTGGTTGTTGTAGACCGTACTGTACCACTGGTTACCATCGAAATGGCTTGTAGAAATGGTTCGTTTACCGAAACCGACGAGTTTAACGGACTGAGCCATTTATATGAGCACCTGTTCTTTAAGGCGAACAAAGATTATCCTGATTTTGAAAGCCTTAATGGCAGGATGAACGATTTGGATATCAACTCAAACGCTACTACCAGAGAAGAAGTAGTGAATTACTTTTTTACGCTTCCGGCTGCGAATTTAAAGGCTGGCTTAAGCCTGATGAATTCTTCTATCCGTTATCCGAAGTTTATAAAGGAAGATATGGCACTCGAAAATGAAGTCGTAAATGCCGAGTTCACCCGTCACGAATCGAGTCCGATTTTTGCTTTAATGGAAGCCAACTCGCGCCACATGTGGGGTACAAATTATTCGCGGAAAAACGTAATCGGCAGTCATGAGGTAATTTTATCGGCCACTCCTTCAAAAATGGATTCGATTAAAAACAAATATTACTGGCCTAACAATTCGGTGCTGGTTATTGCCGGCGATGTAAAAGTTGATGATGCCTTTAGCTATGTTGATTATATTTTTAGTGGCTGGAAACCCTCGAAAGTAGATCCTTTTGTGAAATGGCCTATTCCCGAATTTCAACCGCTTACTAAAAACGATTATTATCTGGTAGAATCGAATAAAAGCCCTGTGCCATATATGTTGTTTAGCTGGCATGGCCCCGATACGCGTAACGATATCCCGGCAACTTATGCTGCAGATGTGTTTTCGTTTATTGTTAACCAGAACGGTTCGAAAATGAAACAGGCTTTAATTAACTCGGGACTGGCTCAGGAAGCGGATGTAAATTACTATACGCAGAAATATACCGGCCCTATCAGTTTAATGGTGAGCCCAAATCCGGCCAAGGTGAAAGAATGTTATGATGAAGTGTTAAAGCAGATTTCGCTTTGGGCCAATGAAGATTATTTGTCTGATTTGCAGATCGAGCGGGCTAAAAGATTATTATCAATCGAACAAGTTGAAAGGAGAGAAGTAACCTCTGATTACGCGCATTTACTTTCCTTCTGGTGGGCATCGGCTTCAATAGATTATTATACCCATTACGAAGAAGAGGTAAACAAGGTAACCAGAAAGGATTTACTGGATTATGTACATAAATACATTAAAGATAAGCCTTACTGTGCTGGTTTAATGATGGACAATGCGAGTGTGAAAACGGTAAAACCCGAAACATTTTTTAAATCGACAAATTAAGCTGATCTCATGAAAAGAATTATATTTTTTATTGCCTTTGTGGCATTATTCCAATATAGCCACGCCCAAACTAAAGCCATTTCATTTGATGTTAATGGCTTGAAAGTAATTTTAAAACCAACTGAAAAAGAAACGGTTAGCATTAGCATGTTTTTTAAGGGTGGTGTAATGAATTATACTGCCGAACAAGCAGGAATAGAAAACCTGGCTTTAGCATCAGCGGCTACTTGCGGCACCAAAAATTATAGTGTAGTCGATTATCAGGAGCTGGCAGATGAATACGGAATCGCTATTTCAGGTTCTTCTACAACAGATTATGGAACCATTAGTATGAACTGTATTTCCAAATATCTCGATCAGGGATGGAAGCTGTTTTCGGATGCTGTGGTGAATCCTGCTTTTGATAAAACTGAATTTCAGACTACTAAAGAACGGATGATCTCGGCTATTTACCACAGCCAGTCTGATCCCGAAACCAGAGTTGAACAAATGAGCATGGAGAGCATGTTTAAAGATTCGCCATATAGTATTAACCCATTGGGCAGCAGTAAAACAGTAGGTGGATTTACCGCCGAAATGGTAAGTAACTACTACCATAACGAGTTGTTAAACAAAAATAAAATGTTCCTCGTTGTTGCAGGTAAGATTACCAAAGAAGCTTTGGAACAAAAAATACAGGCATCTTTTAAGGAGCTTAAAGGGAAACCTTACACTCCTCCGGTTTACGATCGTAAAATGCTAACCGGAGAACGTTTGGTAGTTGAACAAAGGGATATTGCCACCAATTACATGAGTTGCATTATGAATGCACCCACCATGAACAGTCCCGACTATCATGCCTTTGTATTGATTATTAATGCATTAAGCGGAAGTATGAATTATGAGTTGAGGACACGTTTAGGTTTATCATACGCGCCGGGTGCTACCATTAAGACACAGCAGATTCCGTATAGTTCTATGTTTGTAAGCACTACACAACCGAAGAAAGCTTTTCAGGCTATGGTAACAGTATATAACAACATTAAAGAGGGAAAATACAGTCAGCGCTACCTCGATGCTTTGAAAAAAGACCATCGCGATGGTTATTACAGGCATCAGGAAAGTGCAAGCTCTATTGTAGAAGATTTGGGAGAGGCTGAAGTACTGGGAAGTTACACGCTGGTAGAAGATATGGTGCCCAACTTTAACAAAGTAACCTTAGCTGATATGAAAGATTCTTTTACAAAATACCTGAAAGGTGCAATTTGGGTTTATCTGGGCGATGAACAGGTAGGGAAGGCTGCATTTCAATAATGAGCTTATTTTGAAGAGGATCGTCTTTTAGTGTGTAGTGGAGAAATCTGATTAAAGATCTCTCCACTACGCTTTGCTTCGGTCGAGATGACGATTGGCTTACTTGTGCATGAGCAGATAAACCACTGCCGCTAAAGTTGAGCCAACTATAGGACCAACTATCGGCACCCAGGCGTAATCCCAACCGCTGCTGCCTTTACCTTTCATTGGAATCAATGCATGGATAATCCTTGGGCCTAAATCCCTGGCCGGGTTAATGGCATACCCTGTGGTACCACCTAAAGCCAAACCGATTACCCAAACCAAAAATGCAACGGGTATAGCACCAAGCGAACCTAAGCCAATTGGCGTAGTGTTTTCTTTAGTGCCCATACTGGCATCTGTGAAGTAGAAAATCACAAATATTAGCACAAACGTGCCGATAATTTCTGAAACCAGATTGGAAGCATTATTTCTGATAGCCGGAGCAGTGGCAAAAGGAGCAGCTTTTAACCCTTGATCTTCGGTAGCATCGAAATGGTCTTTGTACATTACCCATACCAGAAATGAACCTGTCATTGCGCCAGCCAGTTGTGATAGGATATAAAAAGGTACTAAAGACCAGCTAAAACCTTTGCCAATGGCTAAGCCCAAAGTAACGATCGGGTTTAAGTGTGCGCCACTGTATGGTCCGGCTACTACTACGCCAACAAATACGGCGAGCGCCCAGGCGGTGGTAATGGAAATCCAGCCACCATTGTTTCCTTTTGTACCTTTAAGTACAACATTGGCTACCACGCCATTACCCAAAAGGATCATGAGTGCGGTGCCAATAAATTCTGCGAGATATATGTTCATACGTTAAATTCTTAAGCGAATATCTTATTTTTAATCTTCTGCGTTTACCCTGGCTGCTTTTACAGCCCTGTTCCAGCCTTTTATTCTGGCAGTATTGTCTACACCTTCCTCAGCTACAAAAGTGGTATCTATTTTCCACTGCGATCTGATTTGGTCGATATTTTCCCAGAAACCGGTAGCTAAACCGGCCAGATAAGCTGCGCCAATGGCTGTAACCTCGGTTACTTTTGGTCTGATCACTTTACAATTCAACAAGTCGGCCTGGAACTGCATTAAAAGGTTATTGGCCGTAGCGCCACCATCTACACGGAGTTCGGCAATGTTTACACCAGCATCGGCTTCCATTGCTTTTAAAACATCCATGGTTTGGTAGGCAATGCTTTCAAGTGCAGCGCGCGCAATATGCGATTTATTGGTGCCGCGGGTTAAGCCAGTAATGGTTCCGCGTGCATGTTGATCCCAGTGTGGTGCCCCTAAGCCAGCAAAGGCCGGCACTACGTACACACCATCGGTATCTTTTACTTTTTTAGCTAAAGTTTCTACATCAGCCGATTTGGAAATTAAACCCATTTCGTCGCGAAGCCATTGTACTACTGCGCCGCCGATAAAAATACTGCCCTCTAAAGCGTATTGCACCTCGCCGTTAATCTGCCAGGCAATGGTAGTTAGTAAATTATTTTCCGAAATTTTAGGTGTTGTTCCAATATTCATCAACATAAAACAGCCGGTGCCGTACGTGTTTTTTACCATCCCCACTTCGGTACACATCTGGCCAAATAAAGCCGATTGCTGATCGCCGGCAATACCTGCAATAGGTATTTTAGCCGCCAAAATCTTTCCTGCTGTTTCGCCATATACCTCGCTCGATGATTTAACGGTTGGCAACATCTGTTTAGGAATACCAAATAGTTCTAGCAATTCATCATCCCAGCTTAAGGTGTGAATGTTGTAAATCATGGTACGCGAGGCGTTCGTTACATCGGTAACGTGTTTTTCGCCTGCGGTTAATTTCCAGATCAGCCAGCTGTCAATGGTTCCGAAAGCAAGCTTGCCTGCTTCGGCTTTTTCTCTGGCGCCTGCTACATTTTCGAGGATCCACCTTACTTTGGTGGCCGAAAAATAAGCATCTATAATCAGTCCGGTTTTTCCCTGTATCCTCCCCGAAAGGCCCTGAGCCTTGATTTCATCACAATAAGCAGAAGTGCGCCGGTCTTGCCATACAATAGCATTATGTACAGGCATACCGGTCTCTTTATCCCAAACCACTGTTGTCTCACGCTGATTTGTAATCCCAATCGAGTCGATATCACTCACGGTTAAACCGGCTTTAACAATAACCTCGGTTACAACAGCTAGTTGTGTAGACCATATTTCCATCGGATCGTGCTCTACCCAGCCTGCCTTGGGATAAATTTGGGTAAATTCGCGCTGTGCAATGGCTATAATGTCGCCATTGTGATCAAAAATAATTGCTCTCGAACTTGTGGTTCCCTGATCGAGAGACAGGATGTACTTGCTCATAATTAAGAATTTGGTTAGTGGGCTAAAGCCGTTCCGGTATTTATTTGTATTGGATGATAAATATAGCCGTTTGCTAAGGTATTAAAAGTTTCAATCTGATTTGTTCCCCAATCCTGATCAGCTGATAATTCTTGTGCGAGGAGCGAGGCCACTTTAGGAGCCATATCTTTCGCTGCCTGCGCATCAATAAACAAAATGCGTAATCTCCTGCTTAAAATATCTTCTACAGTTTCGGCCATTTCGTTCCTTGCCGACCATACTACTTCGGCACAGGTGTAAGGAAAATCTTTGTGCAGTTTCTCAGCCAGATTAGGGTTTTCCTGTATCAATGCCTCTATTCTATCACGATCTGAACCAAAAATATCCAGATGATGATCTCCTTTTATATTGGTAGTACCATGGATTTTTAAATTCTCCGTTATACATGCTTTCGCTTCGAGGCCAGCATGTGAAATGGCGAGATCTACGGTTTCTTCGGCCATACGGCGGTAAGTAGTCCATTTTCCACCGGTAATGGTAATTAAGCCTTTTGCTGAAACCATTAATTTGTGGTCGCGGCTAATTTCTTTAGTGTTGTTGCCGCTGTTGTTCGTAGGTGCTGCAAGCGGTCTTAAACCAGAAAAAACGCTGAGGATATCTGTTTCCAGTGGCTTACGCTTAAAGTAACTGGTTGCGGTAGCCATAATAAAATCTACTTCTTCTTTTAAAGCTCTTGGTTCGAGGCTATGTTCATCTAAAGGAGTATCGGTTGTGCCCACAAGCAAATGTTCATGCCACGGAACGGCAAACAATACCCTTCCATCTGATGTTTTCGGGATCATCAATGCAGATTCGCTGTTTAAAAAGCTTTTATCCAGAACAATGTGAACCCCCTGACTCGGACGCACCAGTTTTTTTGCATTGGGGTTATTCATTTGTAAAATATCATCAACAAAAACACCTGTGGCATTAATTACAACTTTACCATGGTGTTTGGCTTTTTCTCCAGTGAGTACATCTTCGGTTTCAATACCGGTAACTACGTTGCCATCACTTTTTATTAAGGCAGTAACTTTGGTGTAGTTTAGTAAAACAGCTCCATTTTCTATAGCGGTTTGAGCAATATTGATGGCTAAACGGGCATCATCAAATTTTCCGTCGTAATATCTGATGCTTCCTTTTAAGCTCTTTTCTTTGATGCCTGGCATTATGCTCAAAGTCTCTTTTCTGCTGAAATATTTCGATTTTCCGAAACTGTATTTACCCGAAAGCCAATCGTACAATGTTAAACCGGCCAGGTATTTAATTACTGAAAACCAATTGTAGCAGGGGATGAGGAAGGCTTCTTTATCTACCAGATGTTTGGCATTTTGCTGCAAAAGGCCACGTTCTTTCAAAGCGTGCCTTACCAGGGCAATATCGCCCTGTGCTAAATAGCGTACGCCACCATGAACCAGTTTAGTACTTCGGCTGGATGTTCCTTTTGCAAAATCTGATTGTTCTACCAGTAAGGTCTTAAGTCCGCGGCTGGCAGCATCTAAGGCCGTGCCTAAACCGGTAGCCCCTCCACCAATAATAATCAGATCCCAATTGATGTTTTCGGCAAGTATATGTTGGTGTAATCTCTTCATTGGTCTCATCCGTTAATTACGAACCTCATGTTTAATTTGCTTTCGTTGTGTTTGTGAAAATAATAAAACGAAACAATACGCAATTATAAGGAATCGTAATCGAAATAATATAATAAGCGTATTAAAAATTTATTAAATATTTCTACAAAATATGCTAAAACCTGTTTTTATTGCTATTTTGCAGCTTCCTAATTAAATATGTTATGATGAATTTGGCTGAGAGACATCAGTTTATTTTAAGTCGCCTGCAACGTGACCAATACATTAATGTGGTTGATTTGTGTAAGGAACTGAAAGTCTCGTCTGTAACAATAAGAAAGGACTTAAAACTACTGGAAGATAAAAGCCTGCTTTTCAGAACACATGGTGGGGCAACTGTAAATAATCCATACACGGTTGACCGGCCGGTTAATGAGAAAGAGAAACTGCAATCAACCGAAAAGAATAAAATAGGTATCGCCGCCGCCGGCATGTTAAACGATAACGATTCGATTGTAATCGCCTCGGGTACAACAGTACTTTATTTTGCTAAAAATATTGCGCCTGCTACAAATTTAACAGTGGTTACTTCGGCATTGAATGTAGCACTTGAGCTAATGCGCGAACCTAGTATAGAAGTGATACAGTTAGGCGGTTTGCTCAGAAAAAGCTCATCGTCGGTAATGGGAGCCTATGCTGAACAGGTTTTGCAGGACTTCTATTTTAATAAACTGTTTTTAGGGGTTGATGGGATAGACCTTGATTTTGGTTTAACCACTACAAACGCTATGGAAGCCCATTTAAACCGAAAAATGATTGGTGCTTCGCAAAGGACTATTGTATTGGCCGATTCGACCAAATTTGGTAAAAGAGGCTTTGGGAAAATATGCGGTTTAGAAGAAATTGATCACATTATAACTGATAAAGGAATTTCTGATCAAATTGTAAAACATTTGGAGAGTTTAGGTGTTACTGTTACGATCGTATAGCGAAAACCATGCTAACGGTTAAACCAAAACATTATAATTTGAACATGGGAAAAAAAAGAATACACATTTTAGAGGATGATCAGGAGATCAGAAACGTTATCGAAATTCTGTTAAGCGATGAAGGATTTGAATTACAGCTTTCATCATCATTTGCCGAGTTAAAAAAGAATATCCAGGATGCAATGCCCGATCTTTTCCTGCTTGATGTGATGCTGCCTGATGGTAACGGTGCTGAAATATGCGAAGATTTAAAAACAGATATTTTCACCAAACATATCCCGATTATTGTAATGTCGGCACAAAACAACAGTGAACAGAAAGCCATTGATGCTTTTGCCGATGATTATATCAGTAAACCTTTTGATATTGATGATGTGCTGAAACGAATTAATGCACAACTACAAAAAAGTGCCGATAATAGCGTAAAAATATAACATCAACTGGCTACGGCTGCTTATAGCATTTAAAAGAAAAAGGTCAGGTTTGTAAACCTGACCTTTTTCTTTTTTAATTATGCTGGTTTTGCATCCGGCGTTTTGGTAAACATTACAAAACGCTTAGAATCGCCAATGCGCTGGGTTGCGGAGGCATTTGTGATAATGGCATAATCTTCGGTGTTTTTGTTAATGAAAACGCCTGCGCCAATGATATTGTGTGTACCAATAATAACATCTTCTTTCACGGCAGAATTTATCCCCAGGAATGAGTTATGGCCCACAGTTACATTGCCTGCCAGAATATTGCCCGAAAGCAATACATTGTTTTCGAGGGTGCAATGGTGGCCTATTCTCGATCCAATAAGCATACAGTTATTTCCAATCGCTACAAATGGTTGTATATCGCAGCATTGATCAATAAAAATATTGTGCCCCATTACTAAATCGGGCCATATATTGGCTTTAGATGAAATGTAATTGGCAAAATGATAACCAGCTTCGTTTACCTTATTATAAATGCTTTCTCTGGCGCTGTTTCTACCTATGGCAATATGCATTTTATTTGCATCCGGAGGGAAATCTTTTGTTACCTGAGCAAAGCTCAGAATAGGTAAGCCCAATAATGTACTTCCAGCCGGCGGTACATAAGCATCATCGACACAAAATGCCACAACATTATACGGGCTATCGTTCATAAACGAATAACCTATAAATTCGGCCATTTTCCCTGTTCCATAGATAATAACTTTCATAATTTAGTTTTTGGTGAATCACTAATTTATACATTAAATAGCCTTAATTGTTTGTTTAAACCCACACTGTACACTTATTGCATACCGCTGTTTACAGTTTTCACATTTGCGCAATCTGGTTGTTTTTGTACCCATATTTTGCAGGCTGGAGGCGCCTGCAGCCGATTGTTAATCGTTTTACAAGCTTTCAAAAGGGAACCAGCTAAATTAAACCAGGTTTATAACAATAAAAGTATTTTTCAGGGCCTGGATAAATAGCTGTATAGTAGGTTATACATCAATGCGAAAATGCCACAAAATCAGAATGGTAAGGGTTGAAATTGTACCCGCCACTGGTCTGAATTTTATAATATGGAAACAGTCAGCAGTAAATTTTAAGTGGCACCACTAAAAAAGCAAAAATTCGGGGAGTTTATTGTAGTATTAAACAGCTTTTTTAAATGTTAAATCATTTTCTGACGTTTTTTAGTTTTTTGCCTTCAAATTTTTCTTTAAAATAGCCCGTTTTTAACGAAAACAAACGTTTGTTTTTTTACATCTTTTGCGCCAAAAAATTCACAAATCATGTATAATTTATGGGTGCAGTTACTGGAATACTGTGTACGCTGTTTATTAATTATACAATTTAAATACAACCCCGTTTAGCCTATAAAACATTGGGGCATTATTGCATAGCTTAGTTCTCAATAAATCGAACCACAAACTCAAACATTACTTAAGCTATGAAGAAAGTAATATTATTTATCGCCATATATACTTGCCTTGCTACAGGCTGCGCTCCAAGAAGAGACTTAGTATATTTTAGTAACCTGGCTAAACAAACAAGCGAGGAAAAATTACCAGCTCAGGAAGTAAAAATACAACAGAACGATTTGTTAAGTGTAAGCATTAATAGCTTAAACCAGGAATCGAATGTATTGTTTGCTGTAAATACAAAAGTACCGAGCGCTGAGAACAATTATAAAGTAGAGGGTTACAGGGTTAGCAAAGACGGGATGATTAACCTACCTGTAGTTGGAAATGTAAGATTAGAAGGGTTGACCATTGAACAGGCACAGACAACCATCTCCAGAGAACTGGATAAATATGTTAAAAAGCCGGTGGTTGATATACAGCTGGTTAACTTTAAGGTAACTGTAATTGGAGAAGTAAACCGCCCGTCGAATTTTACGGTACAAGGTGATAACATTAACCTTTTACAAGCTTTGGGCTTAGCAGGTGATATGACCGTGTACGGCAAGCGCGATAATGTGCTGGTAATTAGAGAGCAAAACGGACAACGCGTAATGAAAAGACTTAACCTGAACAATCAGGATGTAATGAATTCTCCCTTCTTTTTCCTTAAACAGAATGATATCGTATATGTAGAGCCCGATAAATCGAAAGCCAGCGAGTACAGTACAAATACCCGCGTGATGCCACTCGTAATCGCTTCTATATCGGCAGTGGCAGTATTAATAACAGCTGTTTTAAAACAATAACGTCTCTTAAAATAACAAGAACATGTCTAAACAAATCATAAATGGTGGCGCAAAAGATTTTGCAGAAACTATGATAAGTTTTGCCAGAAACTGGCCCTATTTTCTACTGAGTATTGCCATTTGTATGGGTGCTGTATATGGTTTCTTATACATTACACCACCAAAATACAAGGTAACCAGCACATTGCTAATCTCTGATGACAAAAACGGTGCAGCCATGTCGAACAGTACTGCATTCAGCGACCTTAATATGTTTCAAACTGTTAAAACGGTTGATAACGAAATCGAGATCCTGAGATCGAGAGACCTGATTTTTAAAGTGTTGAAAAAACTGAACCTGGAAACTGCTTATTTTAAAAAAGAAGGTTTTAGGGAAAAAGAACTTTATGGTAAAACATCTCCGCTGGTGGTTACAGCTATTAGCTTAAAAAATGGTGCTTATGCCCGTAAAATCAACATTTCATATCTTGATGATATTTCATACATCATTCAGGATAGCCTGAATACCAACATTGTAAAGTATGGAGATACCCTGCACAATAAAAATTATGTTGTTAAAGTAGAGAAAGGTCCGGCATTTCAAAGAGAATTTGGCAAAATCAAAATCCAGTTTAAAAACCTTTACAAAATGACAGAAGCCTACAGTTTGGTTTCGTTAAAAATAGTACCGGTTGTGAAAGATGCAAACACCATTACCATTAGCTTAAACGATGTGGTACCACAAAGGGGAATTGATATTTTAAATGATTTGATTGAGACTTACAACATCAATAACGTTAACAATAAAAATACCATTGCCCGTAATACCATCCGTTTTATCGATAACAGACTCAAATACCTGGTTAGCGATTTATCAGGCACTGAAGAAGATGTAGAAAACTACAAGCAACAAAACCGTGTTACCGATATTAATATGGATGCGCAGATGAATGCTGCCCGTACCGGAGAATATAACCAGTTACTGGAAAACTCATCAGTGCAACTAAGAATACTATCTTCAATTGAAAGTTATTTCAGAGGTAAACAAAGCCAGTATGATCTCGCACCAAGCGCCATGGGCCTTAAAGACCCAATTTTAAATTCACTGATCTCTAAATTTAACGATTTACAGTTAGAGCGTAACAGGATGTTACGCACTGCAAACGCTGAAAATCCATTGGTTTTAAACCTCAATGAGCAGTTGGCTACATTAAAAACCAATATACTAGAAAATTTAAGCAGCATTAAACAAGGATTTGTAATTGAACGCAATAATTTAAGGGCCAATTACTCGCAGTATGATAGTAAAATCAAATCTGTGCCTACTATAGAACGCGGTTTACTGGAAAGAAGCCGTGAGCAAAGTGTAAAATCGGGACTATATAAATATCTGTTACAAAAAAGGGAGGAAACGGCTTTATCGCTCTCAGCCACCGTCCCTACCTCGCAGGTAGTAGATAAGCCGGCTTATAATACAACACCAGAAAGTCCGAAACAACCACTTTTATATTTGTGTAGCTTTATCCTTGGCTTCCTTGTACCAGCAGGTGCCATTTACATCAAAGGATTCTTCAATAACAAAGTACAGGATGCAAGTACAATTGAATTAACCGGAGCAAGAATGCTTGGTGAGCTTTCGCATAACCTCGATAAAAGCACCATTGTTTTTCAAAAAGACAACCGTTCTACCATATCCGAGTTGTTCAGGTATATCAGAATGAATTTAGGTTTGATGGCTGGCAATGGCGATAACAAAGTGATGCTGGTAACATCGAGTATGAAAGGAGAAGGTAAAACTTTCTTCAGCGTAAACCTGGCCACAACTTTAGGTATGTTAGATAAAAAAGTAGTGGTGCTCGAATTTGATTTAAGAAAACCTGACTTGTTGAATAAAGTAGGCTTAAAGCAAACCGTTGGTTTAACCGATTACCTGATTGATGATGCCGTATTTTTAGAAGACATTATCAAACCTACCAAGATATCGGAGCATATTTCGGTAATTGGTTGTGGCAAATCGCCCGAAAATCCAGCCGAAGTAATGATGAGCCCTAAAATGGATGCGCTCTTTGACGAGCTAAAAGATAGGTTTGATTATATCATCATCGATACATCGCCTGTTGGACAGGTTGCCGACGCCTTTAGCCTGGCCGAGTACGCAGATGTAAGCATTTACTTAGTAAGATACAACTATACCAATAAATACCAGCTGGCCATATTGAAAGATATTTGCGAGAATAACAAGCTTAAAAATCCGATGGTTGTTTTTAACGACGCCAAACGTGAGAAAAACCAGAAATACAGTTACGGGGGTTATGGTTATGCCATGGCAAACTAAAACAGCCTTATTTTACCCTGAATATCAAGAATACCTAGTACCCAATACCAAATAAACGTCCCCAAACGATTTAATTCTGTTTACCAGCTTATTGAACCACGTGCCCTAACTAAGCCCGGTTAAAAGTTCAGGCAGCTGTAAACTACTCACATTAGATTGCCCATTTGCCTTTTAAAGCATTACGGTTTTGAATAACAAAAAATAGTCATGTAAGTGATATAGCGAAGCTGTATCCGGCCTGCTAAAACAGTTCAACCTTAAAAAAAGCATTATTACTTACACCATGTAAGTGATATAGCGAAGCTGTACCAAAGGGGCTAAAAATTAAATCATAATCTCTATCAAATCATATGGAATCTAAAATTAACTACCGAGCCTCATTTGCAAAAAAATGGTTCGTAATCTACACCCGACCACGTTGGGAAAAAAAAGTGGATAAGCTCCTTCAGGAACAAGGATTTGAATCGTTCTGCCCAGTTAGAAATGTAGAAAACCAATGGGCCGACAGAAAGAAAATTGTTAGCCTGCCTCTTTTTACCGGATACGTTTTTGTGAAAATAGATGAAAGAGATGGATTTAAAGTTAGATACATACAAGGTGTACTCAACTTCATCAATTACATGGGCAAACCTGCAATCGTAAGAGATAGCGAAATAGAGCGCCTGAAACACATTATGGATGCCTATAATGATGTAGATGTAGTGAGTTTGAGCGGCGTATCAAAAGGCGATCGCGTAAGAATCAGCAACGGTCTTTTCCACAACCAGGAAGGAGAGGTGATCCAGATTCAGGGCAAACATGTACTCATGTCTTTTGATCATTTAGATTGTGCCGTAGTAACCCGAGTACCAATAAGCAACCTTACCTTAACTGTTAACCCACAACAACATTATGTATAATTCTGAAGATCAATTAAAAATGTCGGTAATCGGCTTAGGATACGTTGGTTTACCACTGGCAGTAGAATTTGCAAAAAAATACAAAGTATTCGGTTTCGATATTAATCAAAGCCGGATTGCAGAACTGAAAGCCGGCTACGACAATACGCTGGAAGTAAGCGAAGAAGCGCTAAATGAAGTGCTCACTTTCGAATGTACCACCTTACAAGGTTTGTATTGCACCAATGAGCTCGAAAAATTGCGTAGTTCTTCGGTTTATATCGTTACTGTACCCACACCGGTTGATAAAAATAACAGGCCCGATTTAAGCCCCTTGCTTAAAGCCAGCGCAGTAGTTGCAAAAGTTTTAAAGAAAGGCGATATCGTGGTGTACGAATCGACTGTTTACCCTGGTGTTACAGAAGATGAATGCGTACCGATTTTAGAAAAAGGATCGGGTTTGGTGTTTAACAAAGACTTTTTTGCAGGTTACTCACCAGAGCGCATTAACCCCGGCGATAAACAACATACAGTAGCCAATATTTTAAAAATTACCTCAGGTTCTACACCAGAGGCGGCCGAAAAAATTGATGCTTTATATCGTTCGGTAATTAATGCCGGTACTTACAAGGCTTCTTCTATTAAGGTAGCCGAAGCTGCGAAAGTAATCGAAAATGCCCAGCGCGATATCAATATTGCTTTTGTAAACGAGCTGGCCATGATATTTAACCAGATCGGTATCGATACGTCGGAAGTATTGGCAGCCGCAGGTACCAAATGGAACTTTTTAAACTTTAAGCCTGGCCTTGTAGGTGGACATTGTATCGGCGTAGATCCTTACTATTTAGCTCAAAAAGCGCAGGAAGCCGGCTATCATCCCGAAATTATTTTGGCTGGCCGACGGGTAAACGATGGCATGGGCAAATATGTAGCCGATCAGATTATTAAAAAAATGATCGCCAAAAACATCCACATTGTGGGGGCTGAGGTGCTTGTACTGGGCTTTACCTTTAAAGAAAACTGCCCGGATGTACGCAATACCAAGGTAATTGATATTGTTAGGCGTTTAGAAGAATACAAAGTAAATGTAACCATTCACGATCCCTGGGCAAATGCCGATCAGGCGAACCATAATTACGGAGTTATTTGCGAAAACGGTTCTTCAAAAATCAGGCGTTACGATGGGATAGTGCTGGCCGTAGCGCACCAGGAATTCGATAAATTGAATATTGCCGAATTGCGTAAACCAACCTGTGTAGTGTACGATATCAAATCAGTTTTACCACAATCAATGGAAACGGTTCGTTTGTAAAAGCCATGAGTTTAACATATAAAGCACGATCGGGCATTATATGGTCGATTGGGCAGCAGTTTAGTGTTAAATTCATAAACCTGTTCATTACCATTATTCTGGCCCGCTTATTAAGTCCGGCCGAATTTGGCTTAATCGCCATGCTCTCCATATTTATTGCCGTTGGCAACTCGTTAATGGATAGTGGCTTAACTTCGTCACTCATCCGTACACGAACAGCTGGCCAAAAAGATTACTCGACTATATTTTTTTTTAACCTGTTGGGGAGCCTTGTAGTTTATGGGGTGTTCTTCATTGCGGCTCCATTTATATCAGATTTTTACAGGCAGCCACAGCTCACCAATATTGTGAGGATTTATGGTTTAACCTTTTTAATTAATGCTTTCTTCAGCATCCAAAGTACGCTCTTAACCAAGGAAATGAAGTTTAAGCTCCAAACAATTATCCAGATTCCTTCCGTAATCCTGGGTGGCTGTTTGGGCATTTTCTTGGCTAAAAATGGTTATGGTACCTGGAGTTTAGTATGGATGAGCTTATTAAGCGCAACGGTATCAACCATTTTGCACTGGTTTTATTCAGATTGGAGGCCACGCTTGCTGTTCAGTAAAAAGAGTTTCAGGAAGCACTTTCATTTTGGTTATAAAATGACGCTTTCGGGGCTGCTCGATACCATCTATCAGAATTTATATACGGTAATTATTGGCCGTTTTTATGCCGCAACCCAACTAGGTTTTTATGCACGGGCAGATAGTTTGAGCCAGTTACCCATCGGCATTATTTCTACCGCAATTAATAAAGTTACCTATCCCATGTTTTCCAACATCAGCAACGATGATGTAAAGCTTAAAATGGTATACAAAAGGTTAATGCAGCAGGTTTTGTTCTGGAATGCGCCGATATTAATTTTTCTGGCATTGATTGCACAACCATTAATTTCGCTGCTTTTAACCGATAAATGGTTGCCATCTGTACCTTATTTCCAGATTTTATGCATTGCGGGGGTTTTGTATCCTTTACATGCCTACAACTTAAATATATTAAAGGTTAAGGGCCAAAGCGGACAGTTTTTAAAACTTGAAGTCGCAAAAAAAACACTGAGTGTTATTGGGATTATCTGTGTAATTCCATTCGGCATTATGGGGCTGTTATATTTTCAGTTGTTTTTTACAGTTTTTGCCTACTACATTAATTCTATTTACAGTGGCCGTTTAATCAATTATCCACTTAAAGAGCAACTTCACGATATAGCACCTATTTTAATGTTATCAAGTCTTTTAGGTTTAGCCTGTTACGGCTTAGATAACTGGTGTATGTCTCATTATCACATTAATAATTTTCTCCGGATTCTAGGCCTGAGCATTATTTACGCAGGCTTTTACCTGGGCATCAGTAATACCATCCGGTTGGCTGCCTTAACTGATTTTAAACAACTAATCCTTAAACAATGATACCTGTAACCAAACCCTTTTTGCCTAAGCAGGCAGATTTTAAAAGCTATGTAAGTAGCATTTGGGCCAGACAGTGGCTCACCAATAACGGACCATTGGTAAACGAACTGGAAATAAAGTTACAACAGTATTTGGCGCTCCCGCATTTACTTTACGTTACCAACGGTACAATAGCCCTGCAGCTGGCCATACAGGCCCTCGAAATTAAAGGCGAGGTAATTACCACACCTTTTTCTTTCGTAGCTACCACCAGTAGTATTGTTTGGCAGGGATGTACACCGGTATTTGTAGATATAGATGAGGAAACGCTTAACATCGATCCAAATAAAATTGAAGCCGCAATAACACCCAATACAACAGCGATTTTAGCTACACATGTATTTGGTAATCCCTGCGATATTGACGCCATAGACCGCATAGCAAAAAAACACAACTTAAAGGTTGTTTACGATGCAGCACATTGTTTTGGCACAAAATACAAAGGCAAATCGATTTTTGCCTATGGCGATGTAAGCACCACCAGTTTTCATGCTACCAAGCTCTTCCACACCATTGAAGGCGGTGCTGTATTTACACAAAACCCCGATATTTTAAAAAGGATGGCGCTGATGCGCAACTTTGGTTACAGCGGGGTAGATACTTTCTCCGAATTGGGGACCAATGCCAAAAACTCTGAATTTCATGCCGCAATGGGCTTATGCAACCTCAATTACATCGACCAGATATTGAGTAAACGCAAAGAGTTGTCTGAGCACTATACCATGCGTTTGAATAAAATTGATGCCCAGTTTCAGGTAGTACAACCAGATACAGATTTTAACTATGCATACTTTCCGGTAATTTTCAGGTCGGAAGAAATTATGCTCGATTGCATGAAACAGCTGGAACTGGTTCAGGTGTATTGCAGGAGGTACTTTTATCCATCACTATCGGCCTTACCATATATCGATAAGGTAAACATGCCTATCTGTGATTCAATTGCCCGTCGCATCATGTGCCTGCCACTATACCACACTTTAACCAGCGCCGACCAGGATCTGGTAGTTAGAATTATTTTAAGAACTCAAAATTACCGCAAAAAACAAGTTGTTAAACTGGCAGACTACGGTCACCTTGTAAATGGAAGCCAGGCGATTGCGGTAAATGGACGTTAATGTCATCATTTATTATGGAACCGAACCACAACGAAATCATGGTGAGCATTTTTTGCATCACCTATAACCACAGTAAATTTATAGCCAAAGCACTTGATGGTTTCCTGATGCAGCAATGCAATTTCAAAACTGAAATTATAATAGGCGACGATTGCTCTACAGATGGCACTGCTGAAATCATTGATGATTACGTGGCCAGGTATCCGGGCAGAATTAATCGCTTAAAAGCACCTAAAAACATCGGAGCCACACAAAACGTGATCCGTGTAGCGCTCGAAACCAAAGGAAAATACGTAGCCACCTGTGATGGCGACGATTATTGGACCGACCCGTACAAACTACAGAAACAGGTTGATTTTTTAGAAAACAATCCTGAATACGTAATGTGCTGTCACTACACCCGCGAAATAAATTTTGATGATACTGAGGTGTTTTACATGAACTTTAACCCGGTTCCTTTAAAGTATAGCTTTAGCGATTTGATCATTAATAAACAAGTAGAAACCTGTACGGCCACTATTGTTTACCGTAACATCGAACCGATTAAAGACCTGTATAGGAACGAATGGTTTTTAAAATGCCATGCATGCGATAAGTTTTTAAAACTTTACTGTACCTGGGTAACCGGTAAAAAACTTTATGTACTTCCAGAAGTAATGAGCTGTTACAGACGCCATCCAGGAGGTATATGGAGTCCGGTGTCTTATGTTCCGTTAAAGAAAATGCAATTAAGCGATTTTAATATTCTCATTAAAATTTTTACCTACACAGGTTTGCAGAAAATTAAGCTTTTGCATTTCTACTTAAAAAAATACTTCCTCTTCGAAGTGAAACATAAAACATTTGGAAACGCTTTCCAGACCATTAAAACGATAGTAAATTAATTCGAAATGGCTACTAAATTATGCTTCGTAATAAACAGCTTAGAAGGGGTGGAGCTGAAAGGGTAATTAGCAATCTGGCCAATCACTTTAGCAGCAAAGATTGCAGTGTTACAATCATTTGCCTCAATAAAGCTCAGGTTAAATACCACATCAATGAACAAGTTAAAATTGTGAGCCTGCTCGAAAGAGAAGACAGCCACAATAGCTTAAACAGAATTCGGTATGGCTTCTTAACTTTTTACAGACTACTTGTTTTATTAAAAAAGGAAAAGCCAAACTGTACCATCTGTTTTATGACATCGGCTAACATCTGGGCAGGTTTATGCTGCATGATTTTAGGTTTACCATATCTGGTTTCTGAAAGAACAACACCAGATGCCACTTTAAATCAGTACAATAAATTATTACAATGGTTTATATTTCATATTTATAGAAAATCAAAAGCGATTGTACTGCCGGCCTTTGGCATGTTTAATGGATTTAAGCGGATTAAGCAATTTGAAAAGCTGCATAATTTTAAAACGATATACAATCCAATCCATCAATTTGTAAAACCAAACCCTGGATCGGTTAACAATAAACCTTTTATCTTATCAGTAGGGAGGTTAAGCCACGAAAAAGGTTTTGATTTGTTGATTGATGCCTATAGTCGTTTACAATCATTGGATGTCGATCTCCTCATATCAGGCGAAGGACCTGAACGCTCAGCTTTAGAAGTCCAGATAGCAAATTTAAACCTCACCGGTAAAGTAAAGTTGATTGGTTTTAAATCTAATCCGCAGGATTACTACGCACAAGCTAGCGTTTTTGTACTCTCATCCCGAAATGAAGGTTACCCCAATGCGTTGGTAGAGGCTATGGGCATGGGTTGTGCCTGTGTAGCAGTGAATTGTGAATTTGGTCCCTCAGAAATTATTAACGATGGCGTAAATGGTTTTCTGGTAGAACAACTTGATGTATCAGCACTTTCAATGGCAATAGATAAACTATTAAATAACAGGGATCTAAAAAAACAATTTTCTGATAAAGCGAGGCTCATTAACGAAACCAATTCTATTGAAAGAATCTCGGCCAATTGGGAAGAATTAATACTGTCATGACCAAAAAAATAATGTTTCTCTTTTTGTTGTTTGGCTATGTTTATGCAACAACATTCAACATCTTTATGACAGGGATTTTCAGGATCCCTGCACCTGTGGTTTTTCTGGCTCCGCTTATTTATTTCTACCGGACAGAAATCACCCGCTTCTCATACGGTAAAGAACTGCTGGTATTTTTTATAGCCGCGATGTTTTTTTATCTGATTGGGCAGGCCGATATTACAAGCTTTTTTGCCCTGTTGATAGTAGCTGGTTGCTTTGCTTTACTGTTTAACTACGTTATAGGTACCAATATACAGCGCATGAATATTGCCGTTGGCTTTTTCTTCGGTGTTTTATTGCTCTCAGGGCTGATCATGTTTATAGATCACGAATACAATATGGCGCCAATCAGATCACTTTTGGTACAGGAAGATGTACTACAGGCGCCAGCAGGTATATCGACCACCATTTTTACCTTTGGCTACCAGATGGCTGCATTAACACCTTTTATGGTGGTAAACGCGGTACTCTTTAAAAGAAGCTGGCTGCTTAACCTGCTGTTATTCGGCTTGTCTATGTGCCTCATTTTCTTTGGTATGCAACGATCGGTTATGGTTGCCTTTGCAGTAGTGGTAGGTTTGTTTTTCTTAAGCTATTACAAATTCAAGTCGGTTTTACTATTCGGTTTGCTGGCAGGCATGTTCTTTATTGCGCAAAGCTCGCTCGAACAGTTTTCGGGCGATAAAAAACAACAGAACATATTAAACAAGAGTGCCGAAAACGCGAGGGGAAAGAAGAACGGGGCGATTTGATGGGCGAAAATATACAGATCATTGCCGACTATCCTTTTGGTTTGCTTTTTTACGGTAAAACCTGGAACGATGTAGTACAGCATAACTTTGTGTATAAAAAAGGCCCTGTTGTAATTACCTCACACAATGCCTATTTGATGTTTATCACTTACCTGGGCCCATTGCTCGGCTTTATTTTACTCATTTTATTGTACCATAAAGTCGGGAAGGTAATTTTTTATGCTTTTCTGCATGTCAAGGATAAGAAAAACGCACTGCTCGTTTGTTTATGCTGCTCCTTTGTAGCCATATCCATTAACTCATTTTTCCATAACGAGTGGCTTCTGGCTACGAGTGGGCCCACCTTGTTTCTATACTTTGCCATTTTACAGCTCTCCAAAATCAAAATGGAAGACCCCATTTTGGTTCAATACAATTAACGGTTTAGGCATCCTGCATCCCGGCGGACCTTTTTAGCACACAATTAAATTTATGATTATGAATATTCCATTTTCTCCACCGTTTATCGATCAATCAGTGGTTGATCAGGTATTAGACACCCTTAACAACAAATGGATTACCACAGGGCCAAAGGTTAAAGCCCTTGAGCAGGAAGTAAAGGTAATTACAGGTACAGATGAGGTGATTTGTGTAAATTCCTGGACATCGGGAGCCATTTTGATGTTAAAATGGTTTGGCGTTAAAGCAGGCGACGAAGTGATTGTGCCGGCTTACACTTACAGCGCTACTGCACTGGCAGTTTTACATTGCGGCGCAACACCGGTTATGGTCGATGTACTGGAAGATTTTAATATCGATCCGGAAAAAGTAAGGGCAGCAATAACTTCCAGAACCAAAGCCATTATTGCGGTTGATATTGCAGGCTGGCCTTGCGATTACGCAGCACTGAAAGCAGTAATTAGCGATCCCCGCATTCAGAAAAAATTCAGGTGCGCTTCTGATAAACAATCACTGTTAAACAGGATATTGTTGATTTCTGATGCGGCACATTCAATTGGCAGCACCTACCTAAACAAACCAGCAGCTCAAAACTGCGATGTAACCATATTCTCGTTCCATGCAGTAAAAAATATTACTACGGCCGAAGGTGGTGCCATTTGCCTTAACCTTCCAACTCAGTTCGATCATGAAGCAGAATATGCTTATTTAAAAATGTATACACTTAACGGGCAAAACAAAGATGCATTATCGAAATCAAGAGGTGCCGGCTGGCGTTACGATATCCTTTTTCAGGGACTCAAAATAAACATGCCTGATATCTGTGCAGCCATTGGCCTGGCGCAGCTCAGAAAATATGATAATGATTTGTTACCGCAACGTAAAGCCATTGCCAAAAAATATTTTGAAGGCTTTCAGGATCAGGATTGGTTTATCAGCCCACCGCTGGTAAGCACACAAAGAGAATCTTGCTACCATCTTTTTCCCTTAAGGGTTAAAGGTTTAAGCGAAGAACAAAGAGATCAGATTATCGACGATCTGGCGGCGCTTGGAATAGCTACAAACGTTCATTTTATACCCATGCCCATGCTTACACTCTTTAAAAATATGGGTTATAAAATTGAAGACTATCCAATGGCTTACCAAAATTATGCCTGCGAAATTTCACTCCCCATTTATCCCCAGTTAACACAGTCTGAAATTGATTTTATTATCCCTTCGGTAATTAGTTGCGTTCAGATTCAGTTAAACAGAAATATCAAAGTAATCGAAACTAACGTGGTTGAACTTAAACAAATGGCCGTAGCATCATGAAAACAGATAAAAAAAGAGTATTCGATGTTGTATTTGCAACCTTGTGCCTAATTCTATTTAGCCCGCTTTTAATATTGATCGCTATCGTGATCAAACTCGATTCGAAAGGGCCTGTTATTTTTAAACAAATCAGGGTGGGGCGAAACATGAAAGATTTTCACCTGATCAAATTTAGAACCATGAAGGTGGTACAGAGCAACAACAGCTTGCTCACCATCGGTAACCACGATAACCGTATAACCAAAATCGGCTATTGGCTAAGAAAATACAAGCTTGATGAATTACCTCAGCTGTTAAATGTTTTAAAAGGGCAGATGAGCTTTGTTGGACCACGACCTGAAGTAAGAAAATATGTAAATATGTACAGTGAAGAACAACGGTACGTATTATCTATCAAACCAGGTATTACCGATTGGGCCTCAGTTGAGTTTTGTAATGAAAACGAGCTTTTACAACATGCCGAAGATCCTGAGAATTATTATATCGAACGGATCATCCCAGCTAAAATAAAGCAGAATATGCGCTACATCAGGCAGCATGATATTTTCACCGATTTTAAGATTATCTGGTTAACGTTAAACAGAATTGTAATTAACTAAAAAGATATGTCGGCGCTCCAACAAACCATTAATGAAGAAGTTAAAGTCAGGAAAAAAGTTTTTTTTGTACTGAGCTCCTTAACTTCCGGAGGATCTGAAAGGGTTTTCTGGAACCTTGCCCAGGGCTTTAACAAAGATAAATTCGAGATCACCATTGTTATACTTGATTCTACAGTAAACTGCTTTTCGATGGATCTGGATGGTGTGAGGTTTATTGATCTTAAAACCAAAAAAGCCTCACGATCTTTCTTTGCCTTATATGCAGTATTAAAACGCGAAGAACCCTATGCCGTTTTCTCTACCACCGATCACATCAACATCCTGGTTTCGCTGGTAGGCAGGTTCTTAAATATTCCGATGCTGATTGCGCGGGCTTCAAACATCCCGCACGAACAACGTTTATTTGAAGGTTTTAAATCTAAATTTTACGAACTTTTTGCAAGTGCAAGCTACAAAGGCTATAAACAAATTGTTTGCCAGTCTGACGAGATGAAACAATCGCTGATCGACACCTACAATGTCGATCAGAATTTAATCAAAGTAATTGCCAACCCAGTACTGCAATCCAACAAACTTAAAGGAGCCAAAACACCGGTAAAAATTTACAAATTATTGGTTGTAGCCCGTTTCGCTTTAGAAAAAGGTTTAGACCGGCTGGTGGAGATTATGGCTGGTTTGCCCGATAATTACCACCTCGATTTTGTAGGCACAGGCGTACTTAGAGATAAAATTGCCCAACAGATTAGCGATATGCAGCTTGACCACAGGCTTAAAATACTCGGCGAAATTAAAAATATCCACGAAGTAATGGTTCAGCACGATTTAATGGTGCTTAGCTCACATACCGAGGGTTTTCCGAATGTGGTACTAGAAGCGCTTACTGTAGGCTTACCTGTGGTTACCTTCAAAGTAAGTGGCATACCTGGTTTAATTATCGATGGTTTTAACGGTTATGTAATTGCACAAGGTGACTTAGAAGACTTCCGTCAGAAAATTATCCGGGCCTGTACAACCGATAACTGGAACCCGAAGCCATCAGGCAAAATGTATATCAAAAATGTGCGCTCGATAAAATTAGCGCCGAGTACGAAGAATTAATCAGTTAACAACTCAAAAAATTAAAGTTATGTGTGGAATATATGGTGCTACTATACCTTACTCAGACGGTGTTATCCGTGAGAAAATGGCAAGGATTAACTTTCGCGGACCAGATTATACTGGTATTCAACGTTATAACCAGGTTGTTTTTGCGCATAACCGCTTAGCCATTATCGATCTGGATGCACGGTCTAATCAACCTTTTTCCTATCTGCACCTGCATATCGTTTTTAACGGAGAAATATACAATTACAAAGATATCAGAAAAGAGCTGGAGGCTAAGCATTATCAGTTTAGAACCAGTTCCGATACCGAAGTGATCTGCGCAGCCTACCTCGAATACGGGGCCGAATGCCTTAAACGCTTTAACGGAATGTATGCCTTTGTAATTTACGATACACTTAAAAACGAACTTTTTGGTGCCCGCGATCGTTTTGGTAAAAAACCTTTTTACTACGCACACGAACATGGTACTTTCGAATTTGCCAGTCAGCCTTCGCAAATCAGTATCGATCGAGATTTAAGTGTTGATGAGGATGCCATTAGCCAGTACCTGATTTGGGGCTATGTACCCGAACCACAATCCATCTGGCAAAATGTAAAACAGTTACCGGCTGCTCATTACTTTACTTACGATATCAAAAGTGATAAACTTAAAATTACCGAATACTGGACATTAGATTATGGCTGGAAAAACAAATTTACCGGCAGTTACGAAGAGGCCAAAGAAGCTTTAGAGCTGATTATTGCCGATGCCGTTAAAATCAGAATGAATGCTGATGTGCCGCTCGGGGTATTTCTTTCGGGTGGTATAGATTCTTCGCTGGTTGCCGCTTTGGCCACCAAAGAAATCGATCATGTAAAAACCTTTTCTATTAAATTTAACGAAAAGGGATTTGACGAGAGTGCCTATGCCAACCAGGTAGCCAAACATTTAGGTACCGATCATCATACCATAGAGTGCAATTACGACGATGGTATTCAGCTGATTGAAAACTTTAACCGCTACTACGACGAACCTTTTGCCGATTCGAGCGCTATACCTACCATGCTGTTAAGCAAAAGTACCCGCGCGCATGTTACCGTTGCTTTAAGTGGCGATGCCGGCGATGAAGCTTTTTTAGGATATCACCGTTATAAATGGATTAAACAGGTAAGTAGTTTATTTTATGCCCCGCATGCAGTTAGAAAAGCATTTGCAGGCTTAATTAACCAGTCGCCAAGTTACAGGCACAAACTTATTGCTATGGGTATTTCTATGGAAGACGTAGAAAAGCTTTACGTAAAAATGTTCGGCAATATGGAAAACTCCTGGGTAAAACAACCCGATCTGGCCAAGTACAATCCGCTGATGCATATTTTAACCAATCCATCTAAACCTTTATTAGAACGGGTTTCTGATTTCGATATTAAAACTTACCTCAACGGCGATATCAATACCAAGGTAGATCGCGCATCGATGGCCTTTTCATTAGAATCGCGCTCACCTTTAATGGATTACCGTGTGATAGAGTTTTCTCGCACATTGCCAACGCAATTTAAGTACAGTAGCGGCAACCAAAAACGGATCTTAAAAGATCTTTTGTTTCAGCATGTACCTGCGCACATTTTCGACAGGCCTAAAGCAGGTTTTACCATGCCATTCCAAAACTGGTTCAGAAATGAACTTAAAGATTATGTAATGGATAACCTATCGGCCGATAACTTAAAAAACATACCTGGTATTCATATTAAAAGAACGCAGGAAATTATTAACGAGCATATGACAGGGAAGTGGAACCGTTATCCTCAAATCTGGAAATTGCTGGTACTATCGCAATGGCTCATTAAGAATAAAACAAACGCTAAAAAAATCTCACTAGTCGCATAACAACATGGTAACGGCAACAGTTAATCTCTTTAATAAAATTTTCGCGGCCGATAAATGGAACATTGGTTTTGTGCATCAAACGCCCGAAAATCTGATCGAGACCCGGAAATTAAGCTCAACCATTAACTGGTTACCCGAAGATGATATCGATTATGCAGCCGATCCTTTTGTAGTGAATGTAGACAATACACCCGCATTTATTACGAAGAACTTGATTTTTGGAAAGGTAAAGGAGAGATTATGATGATTGACGGGCTTGATTTCAAAAACAAGAAGAAAATCAGTGGTATACAACCGGATGCCATCCACTTATCTTACCCGTACCTGATTGAAGAAGCAGGCGCATTGTATTGCATCCCTGAAACATCCGAAGCCAAAGAGGTAGCACTTTACCAGGTTGATCAAGATAGCCCAGAGAAATTGATTAAAATAAAAACGCTTGTAAGCGGAAAAGCATTTGTAGATAGTTCTGTTATCTATTACAACAATAAATACTGGCTGTTTACCAGCGTTTCAGGAGATCACGATAACCTTTACATTTACCATTCAAATGCTTTAGATGGACAATACACCGGGCATTATCAAAATCCAATCCCTGTTGAACAGGCTTTTTGCAGAGCAGCAGGGCACTTGTTTGTAGTAGGGCAGTCATTGTACCGGCCAACACAGAACCCCGTTAACCGTTATGGTGGTTCCATCATGATTAACCAAATAGAAATACTGAGCGAAAAAGAATTTAAAAGCAGCAGCCAGTTCGAAATATTACCCGATAAAGCATACAATAAAGGACTTCACAACATCAGTTTTGCCGATAACATCATTGTAATAGATGGCAAACGAAAGGTGTTAAGCCCTATTATGCCGATCAAAAAGTTTGTCAGGAATTATAAAAACAGGTAAACAACAGCGAAATGAAATCATTAAAACAAAAAATCACTTTCATTTCGCTAACAGATGCCCCAACGGTGCAGAAAATGTGCTGCACATGATGGCCAATGCGGTTGAAGGCGAAATGATCTTCCTTAAAAAACAACCATTTTCTGGTTTAAAAGTATCCGAAAACATTGGCAAAACATACCTGTCTAAGCAAAGTTTGTTTACCGGCTTCGCAAAGCTGGTCCCCTTGCTCAGGCAATATACCAGAGACGATGTTTTGATGAGTACACATCCGTACTTAAATGCCTTTTTAGGTTTTTTAAAACGGATTGGTTATTTACGGCCGAAACTGATTGTAAGGGAATGTACTTCGGTATTTACCCGCTTTACCGGAGTAAAAAAATCCATTTACAAAATCATCTACAAAATGGGGTATCCGGCTGTAGATCTGGTAGTTTGCCAAACCGCTTTAATGAAAGAACAATTACTGATTCACAATCCCTTTCTTGCTAAAGTTAAAGTACTTGTTCAGCCTAATCCGATCGATTTTAATAAAATAGTAGCCAAATCAAACCAGCCATTAATTAATGGCGATGCCAAACTCGATTTTATCTGCTCAGCAGGCAGGTTAATTCCGGAAAAAGGTTTTCCGGTTTTGATTGAGGCCTTTAAACTAATTAAAGCAGCACACCCGCAACTCAAATTGCTTTTGCTGGGCGAGGGCAAAGAAAGAGCATTGCTAACCCAAATAATTGCCGAAAATAATTTAACAGCTTCCGTTTTCCTGAAAGGCCAGATCGATAATCCGGCGCCCTATTTTAAACAGGCCAAACTTTGTGTGGTATCTTCCATTAAAGAAGGTTTCCCAAATGTGTTATTAGAAATGATGTCGGTAAACAACGCAGTAGTATCAACACTTTGTGCCGGCGGAATAAGTGAAATACCAGCCATAGCGAAAGTTGAGGTAAACAACGCAAAGGCACTGGCCAGTGCCATGCACGAAACGCTGCAGAAACAAGCCGCCGGAACCTCGAACATTGCCACACAATACCTGTACGGCCGGCGACCAGAAGTATTTGCCCAATCTATTTTAAGCGCTTTAAGCCTGCGAAATTAGCTCAAAACCAATCTTTTAAACCATAACACTGCAAGAGCAGCCTGTACTGCTATGCTTAAAAATAAAATCCACGCCTTGCAAAAGGCTTTTCTTAACCGTTTCTCAAACAGAAAATTATGAAAATTTTAATTACCGGTACAGCCGGATTTATTGGTTTCCACCTGGCAAAACGCTTATTGGAAAGAGGCGATACTGTTGTAGGTATCGACAACATTAACGATTATTATGATGTAAACCTAAAACATGCCCGCCTGGCCGAAACCGGTATTACACATACCAAATTGGTTGATGGTGTTCCACAGCAAAGTGAGAAATATGAAAACTACACTTTCATTAAACTCGATCTTTGCGATAAAGCAGGCCTTGAAAATTGTTTCGAAACTTACCAGTTCGATGCTGTTTGTAATTTAGCTGCGCAGGCCGGTGTACGTTATAGTTTAACCAATCCCGATGCTTACATTGAAGCCAATATTAAAGGTTTTCTTAATATTTTAGAATGTAGTCGTCACTTTAAAGTTGGCCATTTACTATATGCCAGTTCATCAAGTGTTTACGGACTTAATAAGAAAATGCCTTTTTCGGCGCACGATAACGTAGATCATCCGGTATCTTTGTACGCTGCTTCTAAAAAAAGTAACGAATTAATGGCTCATGCCTACAGTCATCTATTTAACCTGCCTACTACTGCGTTGCGCTTCTTTACCGTTTACGGACCATGGGGCAGACCTGATATGGCTTTGTTCTTATTCACTAAAGCCATTTTAGAAGGAAAACCAATTGAAGTATTCAATAACGGTAAAATGAGACGTGATTTCACCTATGTAGATGATATTGTAGAAGGCATAGTGAGGATTTTCGATCAACCTGCTAAATCAAATCCAGACTGGAATAGTGAGAGTCCTGATCCTGCTACCTCTTCAGCACCATTTGCGGTATTTAATATTGGCAGGGGTGAACCAGTTAACTTATTGGATTTTGTAGAAGAAATAGAAAAGGAAACAGGATTAGTAGCTAAAAAAGTATTTATGCCTATGCAGGATGGTGATGTGGCAGAAACATCGGCAAACGTAGATGATTTAAAGCACTTATTAAACTATGAACCAAGTGTTTCTGTACACGAAGGTGTGAAGAATTTTGTGAAATGGTTTACAGAATTTTACCACCCTGATTTACATATTGCACAGAAAACACTTCGTATCGCCGTTTAGATTGTCATCCAATTGTAAACTAGATGTATTATTAATTTACATGTATTGAATAATTAAATCTAAATTTTGCATTCTGTAAACAATTGGTTTACAGTATAGCTAATCTATAACTAAAACTCTATTAATTAATTATCAGCACTTTAACTGCATTTTTTCGAATATACTCATTTATCGCATATAGCGTTAAGTTGTAAATTTAAAAAAAATCAAAAATGCAGAGAAAGACAAATTTGTTTAAAAAAGTGAGTTTAATTGGTTTAATGTTAACGACGATTATTTTTTTTAGTAATTGTAAAAAAAATGCACAGGCAGACGATGTACTAGCAAATAGTACAGAGATGTTTTCGGGCGATTCGTCGGCAGTATTAGCCGCAACAGTTGGAAGTACAGGAAAATTAAGCCTTTCTGGTTTAAAATCAGAAGGTGGTTACGCGTACAAAATTTCGCAAACCATTTCTGGTGGCGACAATTCGACCGCGAAAGAGCAATCAGTTTTAAGGTTATTTGAAAACGGTGTAGAAATAGGACCGGCACATTCCTTACATGATGATATTAGAAATTTAGGTAAAGGTAGGTTTAGCCATTGGGGAAGTACAGTTATCTTCTCGGCTTCTGATAATACAGATCCAAGAACCAATGGCCGTACCTATACTTATGCTGTAGGCGGAACAAGCACAATTGCTCCTCCGGCTGATAATACAACTACCGCGCCAACTACACCAACGCAATCAGTTGCTGGTTTAATGGGTTACGCTATGGTAAACGGTACTACTACCGGTGGCCAGGGTGGTGCAGAAGTTACGGTAACCACTGTAGCGCAATTAAAAGCTGCTGTTGCTGATAATACTCCACGTATCATCTACATCAGCGGTACAATTAAAGGCGCAGGTATGGATCCTGTTTATGTAAAATCAAACAAATCGATTATTGGTAAATCAGGTGCAGTGTTAGAAGGTCTTAACTTATATATCTATACCGTAAGCAACATTATTGTGCAGAACATCACCTTTAAAAACTATGTTGAACAGGCAGCTGTACAAATTAAAGATTCGGCTCACCACGTTTGGGTAGACCACTGTGATTTTTCTACAGACCGTACACACGGATGGGAATACTGGGGTAAAGATATTTGCATTACCCGCGAATCTGATTACGTAACCGTTTCATGGAGCAAATTCCACGATACAAACCTATCAGTATTAATTAGTGGTGGTATTGCTGGTCACGAAGCAGATAAAGGTAAATTACACGTAACCATGCACCACAACATGTGGTACAACATTACTGAGAGAGAGCCATCAATGAACTGGGGTAGTGTACACATGTTTAACAACTATCACTTAAACAATTCAGGTTATTCAATCGGTACAAGAGCTGGTGGTATTGTAAGAACAGATAACGAGTATTTCTCTAACTGTGTTAAACCTTTAACTACAAAAGTAGCAACCGATCCTGAAGGATACTTTAGCGGTATTACAACCAACATTTACGATAAATGTGGCGCAAACAATATAACGACGGCAGTTTCTAGTTGGGTTCCAGAGTATGATTACAAATCATACCTTAACGATGCGGCATCAGTGCCAGCACTTGTTATGGCTAACGCTGGTCCAACTAAGTAAACCAAAATCTTCATATTTTTTCTGCGAAGCCACCTGGATAGGTGGCTTTGCAGTTTAAATAAAAAAAAACTTTGACATGATGAACATTACTAAGAAAAAGATCTTTATTGTCTGCGATTCTTCCAGATCATTGCTCGATTTTAGGGGAAGGCTGATTGAAAAGATGCAGCAACACAACCAGGTGTATGTATTTACACCCAAAATAGAACAGGAAACGGTACGTAAGCGGCTCGACGAAATGAAGGTAATTACCTACGAGAGCAACCTTAACGGTAGTAATGTATCCATCCTGTCAGATCTGCGGTTTATATATTCACTGTATAAACTAATGAAAGAAATAAAACCGGATATATTTTTCCCATATACCTTTAAGCCGGTTATTTATGGCTCTTTTGTAGCCAAACTTTGCAAGGTTAAACTTATTGCCCCAATGCTTACTGGCCTGGGCTATAACTTTACCGATAACAACTCCAGTAATAAACTTATCGTTAAAATTACCCGCTTGTTGCTTAAGTTAAGTTTAAGGCCTGATCCCAGTTTAAATATCATCTTTCAGAACAAAGACGATTCTGAGCGCCTGGTTCAGTTAAATATTCTCAACAAGAAACACCAGGTGTATGTAGTAAACGGATCGGGAGTTGATTTAAGCCACTACAATTATTCAAAACCAAGTACTTCACCGGTTACCTTTTTAATGGTTTCGCGCTTAATTAACGCTAAAGGCATTAAAGAATATTACGATGCAGCCAGGATAATCCACGAAAAATTTCCGAAAGCTGTTTTTAAACTTATCGGATCTTATGATCCCAATATCGATTCTATTAATGAAGACCTGTACCATCAGATAGCCAATGGCAATACGATCCAGTACATGGGGCAGGTTGACGATGTTAGGCCTGATATAGAAAAATCGTCGGTAATGGTATTGCCATCCTATTATGGCGAGGGTGTTCCACGCTGTGTACTTGAGGGAATGGCCATGGGAAGGCCGGTAATTACCAGCGATTCTGTTGGTTGCCGTGAAACAGTAAACCAGGATCCTGAACAAGCCAATGGCTTTCTCATTCCGGTAAGGGATGCCAGTGCCCTGGCCAGTAAAATGGAATACTTTATCAATAACATTAGTGAAATTATTCGCTTCGGAAGCAAGGGCACGAATTTGCCAAATCCAGGTTCGATGTAAACCTTGTTAATACCGAACTCTTCAAAATTATGCAGCTTCAGGCTTAACCTACCTGAAGTAACACAGTAAACTAACCAAATTATTCAACTAAACTTTAAGCTGTGAACAATTCATTTATTTACAAACGAGCCACTTTAGCCGACTTTAGGGAAGCTATTGATGAATATGGATGGGTCGTATATGAAAAGGCGATCAATCAGAAATTAATATCCGAAATAATTGCAGGTTTCGAAACCTCATATCATTTGCGCCGCGAAATCCAGATTTTAAATGGAATTGAGGCCAATATGGAGGGCACCTTACATCATTTACTCGAAAAGGATAATTTCGCGATCGAGTTGTTGAGTAAGCTATATTGTCACCGCGAAATACGAGATTTTTTAGGTGGAAATTATATACTGAACGGGATAAATGGTGTAATTAATACCAAAAAAAGCACATCCTATATTCAAAACATCCACCGCGATATCAGAACTTTTTCTCCGGATTCAAAACTAATGATCCAGATGATTATTGTACTGGATGATTTTACCATATTTAATGGCGCCACGCATTTTTTATCGGGATCGCACAAACTCGATATCAGGCCTGAAGAAAAGCATTTCAAAGCCTTCTCTAAACAGGCAGTAGCCAAAAAGGGGAGTATCATTCTGTTCGATTCGAACCTTTGGCATGCAGGAGGCATTAACTTTACCCGCAAACCACGCCGTGCCTTAACGCTGGGATTTACCAAGCCATATATTAAACAGCAATTCGATTACCCACGTTTTTTGGGCTACGAGTTTGGCGAAAAGATAGATAGCGACCTTAGGCAAATTATAGGCTACAATGCCCGGGTACCGGCAAGCCTGCAAGAGTATTACCGTCCTGTAGAAAGCCGTATGTACAAATCAGATCAGGGATAAATTGTAAAACAATGGAAATCCAAACGCACTCCGTCAAAACCATTGGTGGCTATATAGGATTACAGCTATCAAAAGGTTCAGTTTATCATCCCGGTTTAATTGCACTTAATACGGGTAGAAATGCTTTCGAATATATCCTTAAGGTAAGAAATTATACCATGGTATACCTTCCTTATTACACCTGCGAAGTATTACTCGAACCCTTACACAAACTCAACATTGCCTACAAGTTTTATCACCTCGATGAAAATCTTGATCCGATAATAGATTTTGATATACCCACATACAGCTGTTTATTATATACCAATTATTATGGTTTAAAAACAGAAACAGTTAGGCGCTTAACAAAAGAGATCAGCAACCTGATTATTGATAATGCACAGGCTTTTTTCTGCAAACCGATAGCCAATGCCGATACTTTTTATTCGTGCCGCAAATTTTTTGGCGTACCAGATGGTGCTTACCTTAATATTGCAACGCAGATTAATCTAAACTTAAACCAGGACCAATCTATTGATCGTTTTTCACATCTGATCAAGAGTATCGATATCAATATAGAAGAAGGTTATGGCGATTATATAGAGAATAATAAAGGGCTGTGTAACAACGACATTAAAACAATGTCGGCATTAACCACAAATATGCTTTCGGGTATTGATTATGAAGCTTGTGCTGCTATAAGAAGAGAAAACTTTGCTTTTTTAGCCGAACATCTGGCTGATAAAAACCTGTTGTCTTTAAAATTATCTGCCAGTGATGTTCCCATGGTATATCCGTTTTTAAACGATAATACAACAATTAAACAAACACTCATAAAACAAAAAATATTTGTAGCCACCTACTGGCCAAATGTTTACGATTGGGCCAGTGCCGATAGTTTTGAATATTTTCTGGCGCAGAACCTGATTGCACTACCCATTGATCACCGTTACGGGCTAGACGATATGCGTATTCTGGTAAATGCTTTAAAACCGCTAATATGAACACTCCAATTTACATAAGGCCATTAGAATTAAAAGATGCCGATGTATCTTATAAATGGCGTAACGACCCTGAAGTATGGTCGTACACAAAATTTGTTTTAAGAGATCCGGTTACGGTAGAGGTGGAAACAGCCTGGCTTGCCAATAAAATGAAGGCCGTTAACGAAAAACGCTTCGCCATTTGCATTAAAGATACAAACGAATATATCGGCAACATTCAATTGCTTGATATTAAAAATGATACTGCAGAATTTCACATTTTTATTGGTGAAAAAAAATACTGGGGAAAAGGCATAGGTTACAGTGCATCTGTAATGCTCTTAAAATATGCCTTTTATAACCTTAACCTTAAACATGTTTTTTTAGAAGTACATGCCGATAACCTGGCTGCTTATGCCATTTACAGAAAAGTAGGTTTCGAGCGTGTTTCACAAGAACATGATTTTATAAAAATGGTCATAAACTCATCGGTTTTACTGACCGTTAATTAATCTACCAACCTAATAAGCTCCAAATGAGAAAGATTATTACCATTAATGAAAAGCAAGAGTGGACAGATTATGTGAAGCGTGCGCTGCATTACGATTTTTATCACACCTGGTATTACCATTCGTTAGATAAAAGCGGTTTGCCCATACTCTTTGTTTACGAGGAAAACGAAAATTATATCGCTTTTCCACTTTTAAAACGAAACATACCCGGATCTGACTTTTTTGATTTTACATCCGTTTACGGATATACAGGGCCCGTTTCTAACATGGATTTTAAATCACTCGACGATGATTTTATGGAACGGTTTAAAGCTTCTTTTATAGCTTATCTGCAAACCGGTCAAAATGTTACAGTATTCTCGCGTCTGCATCCTTTCTTCGATCAGGAAAGATTGATGGAAAAGTTTTCAGGCGTGCATGCAAACGGAAAAACTGTAGCCATTGATTTAACCACAACTATAGAAAGTCAGCGAGCGGGTTACCGAAAGAGTGTTAAAGAGAAGATAAGGCGCTTAAGAAAACGTGATTATGAGGTAAAAATCTCTACCGATATTAATGATGCCGTTATTTTCTCTGAAATATATACCGAAAACATGCAGCGGATTGGCGCTAAGGATAGTTACCTTTTTAACCACGCTTATTTTGTTGCTTTGCTTACTTCTGATGAGTTTGACAGTAAGCTGTTTATGGTATATAAAGATGGTATTGCCATTTCGGGAGCCATTGTGGTTTGTACAAAAGAAATTATGCAGGTACACCTGCTGGCCACCCGTACCACTTATTTATTCGAATCGCCTGCTAAACTGTTAACTGATGAAATTACCGTTATAGGCAGGCAACTAGGTTATAAATATTTTAACCTTGGCGGTGGTGTTAATTTTAAGGAAGACACCTTGTTTGGCTGGAAAATGGGTTTTTCTAACTTATGTTTCGAATTTAACAGCTGGAGATACATTGCCAATAACGAATTATACAATACTCTTTTAAACGAACGATCCCTTGATCCTTACTCTAACATTGATTTTTTTCCACTCTACCGTAGTCCCGTAATTGCTTCATAATTAATTATTTAATTTTTTATTATATGGTTATGCTGATCGAAAATAATGCTACAGGCACAACTTTGCAATTAACTTTACAGCAAAAAGTTGATTGGATAAAGTATGTGGAGCTTGCCGCCGATTACGATTTCTATCACAGTTGGCAGTATCACTCTATGGCCGAAAATGGAACTCCCATTTTATTTGTTTATGAGGAAGCAGGTAATTTTATTGCACTGCCACTGCTCGACCGCCCAATTGCCGATACCATTTACAGGGATTTGCATTGCGTTTACGGTTATTCGGGGCCAATTTCTAACCTTAAGTTTGAACAACAACCTGAAGGCTTGAAAGATAATTTTTTAAAGGCGTTTTTAGCGTTCCTGCACCAGGGTAAATATGTTTCTGTGTTTTCAAAGCTACACCCGTTCTTTAAACAGAACGAGCTGCTGCAAAGAATCGAGGGATTGTATGAAAATGGAAAAACCATTGCCATTAACCTGCAGCAAACTGCCGAAGAACGGCGTAAACAATACAGAGGGACTACTTTGGATGGTATTAAGAAATGCCGCCGCATAGGCTATACCTTACGCGAAAGCAGAGGGCAGGAAGATATTGCAGCATTTACCCAATTATACAAAGCCAATATGGGCCGCATTAGTGCCGCCGATTTTTATCTGTTTGATGAAGCTTATTTTACACAAATGATCAATTCAACAGAATTTGATTGTAAACTGGTATTGGTTTGTTTAGACGATGAAATAGCCTGTGGAAGCATTATTACCTGTACAAATGGCATTATTCAGGGGCATTTAATTGCAACCAATGCTAACCACCTCAAATATTCGCCAGCAAAGTTTCTCGTTGATGAAGTAAGTGAGCTTGGCAGAAAATGGAACATGAAATATTACCATTTAGGTGGAGGCCTGGGCTTTAAAGAAAACTCGCTTTTTGAATGGAAACTAGGCTTTTCGAACCTGGTTCTAGATTACTACAGCTGGCGTTACATTGCAAACGAACCTGTTTATAACCAGCTGGTCGAAAAATCAGGCATCGACATCCAGGATACTACCGACTTTTTTCCCCTATACCGAATGACCCCTCAATAATCTACAATTGCTTTATTTAATGATTCTCAGTTATGAAAAAGTTCTTCTTCCCCGACAAGGCGCACTCTAGATGGTTAATTTTACTCATCGACCAGATGATTGTTATCTGGACCTTGTTTATATCTATTTTATTAACGCACACCCTAAATTACCAGGAAATTTTTAACGCCAGTAATTTCATGTATGTAGCGCTTTACTGCGCCATTGCAGCAGGCGTTTTTATTACACTACGCATCCATACCGGTATTATCCGGTACTCTAATACCGAAGATATTTTACGGGTATTTTTGGCAGTTTTTGTTACCAGTTTGCTTTTCATCAGCGTAAATAAAATCCTTTCGCAAAGATTTCAGTTGCTTTGGAGCCAAATGGATAAAGCATTGATCCTGAATTTCTTTATTTCCTCATCGCTGCTCATTCTAATGCGTACACTGGTTAAAGGAGTATTTTACTTTTTTAAAGAACTTAAATCAGAAACAAAAGAGAATATCCTCATCTACGGAGCCGAGAAAAAAGCCATTCTAATCAAAAATGCCATCGAACAAAATGAAGATTCGAACCTGAATATTGTTGGCTTTATTGATGATAACCGCGACCGTGTAGATAAATACCTCGAACAGAAAAAAGTTTACCATTCCTGCTCGGTTGAGCTTTTAAAAGAAAAACATGGTATTAAAAAAATATTGTTTGCCGAAGATGCTTTAAATACCTTAAACAAAAAGAAAATTATCGATATCTGCGTTAACCAGGGCATTAAAGTAATCATGGTACCGCCATCTGATAAATGGCTCTACGGTAAGCTCGATTCGCACCAATTGAGGGATTTAAAAATTGAAGACCTTTTAGAACGCGAACCAATTAAGCTAAACAAAAAGAATATTCTCAAAGATTTATCGGGTAAATGCATTTTGGTTACCGGCGCTGCGGGATCAATTGGATCAGAAATTGTTAGGCAGGCTTTACATTATAACCCTAAAATGGTTATCCTTTGTGATCAGGCTGAAACACCCTTGCACGACCTGAAATTAGAGCTTGAAGATAATTTCCAAGCAGCCCATATAAAAATATTTATGGCCAATGTGCAGAATATAAACCGCATCCGTACGCTGTTTGAGTTGTATAAGCCTGAAATCGTTTTCCATGCTGCGGCTTATAAGCATGTACCTATGATGGAGGATAATCCGGCAGAAGCTGTTTTAACCAACGTTTTAGGCACCAAAAACATGGCTGATGTGGCATTGGAGTTTGGAGTAGAAAAATTTGTGATGATATCGACCGATAAAGCGGTTAAACCCACAAATGTTATGGGCGCTTCAAAACGTCTGGCCGAAATTTATATCCAATCGTTAAACAGTCCCGAAACTTTGCCAAGTGGCGAAATTACTACACATGCCGCTCGCACACGCTTTGTAACTACCCGTTTTGGTAATGTATTGGGTTCTAACGGTTCGGTTATCCCGAGGTTTAAAAGCCAGATTGAGCGCCGTGGACCAATAACGGTTACCGATCCGGAAATAACCCGTTATTTTATGACTATACCCGAAGCCGTGCAACTGGTAATGGAAGCCGGGGCCATGGGCAAAGGTGGCGAGATCTTCTTATTTGATATGGGTAAACCGATTAAAATAGTCGATTTGGCAATCAATATGATTAAGCTGGCCGGTTTAACCCCGTATAGCGATATCGATATCGTTTTTACTGGTTTAAGGCCGGGAGAGAAGCTATACGAAGAACTGCTGTTAATGGAAGAGGAAATTATGGCTACACACCATCCTAAAATTAAAATTTCGCAAAAAGTAGCCTATAATTACCTGTACGTAAATCAGATTATTAAAGATCTGATTGTATTAAATAATGATGGAAACGACCTGAATATGGTAAAGAAAATGAAGGAAATTATACCTGATTATATCAGCAACAATTCGCGCTACGAAGAGCTTGATTTACTGGTTGCCAACTAATTACCGCAACGTTAAAACAGTAAGTATATTTTGCTTTTGTTAACAAAAATTTTATTAAATTGCAGTAACATAGTCGTCCCCGATGTTGATGGAATTTAAATATTGTTTTAAATTAAATTAACCGCTATGAGTTTAAATGTAGGCCAGGTTCTGGAGCGCGTTGTGCGCCGGGACCGTATGGGAATAAGTGAATTATCCCGTAAATTAAATGTAAGCAGGAGAACAATTTACAATTGGTTCGATCAGAAAAGCCTTAACCCCGAAATCATCTGGAAAGTAGGAAGTGTAATCGGTCATGATTTTTCGGTAGAACTGCCTGAAACTTTTGCGAAGACAAGCAGCAACATTCGTGAAGCTTTTGATGCGCATACCGAAGATTTTGCCAAAGGCGATGCCAATTCGGTCTATTTCTGGATGAATAAATACATTAAGCTGCTCGAAAAGTACAACGAAATATTAAGCCATACCAATTTGGAGAAAACGGTTTCTGAAACAGTGGCACACCACACCATGCCGCGCAACAGTAACCGTTCCGTATCATAGGCTTAACTCCCAAATTTTCTTATTATTTACTTACTAAACCAATAACTCCTTAGGCTATACGATTCTGTAAAGGCCTCCAATATTATTTCTTAACTCTCTAAAGCTTTACCATATAACGCTATTTATGGTAATGGATTTCTATTCACTAAATTTTTGAAATCATGAAAACAATTAACGCATTAACTCTGCTATTATCTTTATTTATTTTTCAGGGTGTATATGCACAATCGCAAGTTTATGGTGGCACAGGTATTCGCTATTCGGTAGGTATCGAAACTGGGTTGGCCACTGGTTATTTAGCTAAAAAATATGAAGCACCCCTGGGCGTTTCTGCACAAGCCGAATTTCCCATCACCGAAGGTATATTGTATGCGTCGGTAAATACCGGCTTCAACAATATCTTTGTTTCAGGTACTTATTCCCGTTTAGTAGATGATCTTCATCTGGTGCCTATTAAAACTGGTTTGAAGTATTTTTACAGAAGTAATCTTTACATACAATCAGAAATTGGCGTTTCGTTCCTCTTGAATAAAACCAATTGTGTTGAAGGTAAAAAAGCGGCATTTCTATATGCGCCGCAATTTGGAATGATATTTTACCTCCATAACAACAATTATATCGATGCCGGCCTGCGTTGGGAGAGTAACGGCAAATACTACAAGTGCGATCACACCAATAATTTCGTAGGCTTCCGCGTTGCCTGGGGCTTCAGTCTATAACAGCTGGGATATTTAAGTAATCATCTTTAATAAGCTCTGTACATGAAAGCAAGTATACAGTATAATACAATGAATGGGCTATGGATTCTCTTTATTGATTGTAAGTATGAGGATTCTCCTAAATACATCAGGATGATTACCAAAATTATAATCAAAATGCTTTCAGGCACCATTATTCCAGGCAATAAACGTCGGGTAAGGTCGGGGAGGCATTACCTCATTCATGAGCATGTGGTAGAGTTGCATACCGATGAGTGGTTTCCGCTGGTACTGGCCAGCGAAAGGAAAGAACTTTTAGAAGGTATTAAATCTATTTTTATGGATATGAATGGAAAAAAATAATGGCTGTCTCAGCTAAGTAGAAACAGCCATTATTTTAAAAAATAGCTTAAAGAAACGGGAAGGTTGCTCCGCAAGGAGTGGCCTTTTCTTGTTTCTGGCCATTGCCTAATAATTAAGCGATAAACCTACACCGAATCCCATATCGCTATCGTAGTGCGTACGAATGCCCATATTTTTATTAATTACATACCTCAGGTCGGCCATATATTCCAAATCTGTATTGACCATAAAACCTGCCCTGAGCCTTTTAGATACCGGAATATCCTCGCGCATTAACGCCAAACGTACAATACCATCATGGTAAACCTCTGCCTGAAAATCAATTAACAGGGGCAAGGTGTACATTACCCCCAGGCTTATGGCGCTTCTGTTATCTTTTTTGTTAACCTGACCAAAGATGTTTTTTTCGTGTTCATCCATTCCCATTTTGCGGTAACGCCAGTCGAAACCAATAAAGGGCATTAGCCATTGCATTTTTCCAATGTAACGGCCTACATGTGTTTCTACCTCATAACCATGCATGTTGTTATATCCAAGTCGCCACTCGGTACCTACTGACCATCTTGCATTTTGCAGCATGGCCGAACCATCGTTGCCGTTTGTGGCAAAATCGTTCTGAGCCATAAAATGCGGCATATTACTTTCTTTCTGTAACTCGCGGTAAGCCTGCGCCTTATCGGGCAACAGTGGGTTTTTATAATCTCCTACAGCAAACACCCGGTTCATACCTGCCATCATGTGGTATAAAATATGGCAATGAAAAAACCAGTCGCCTTCTTCGTTTGCTAGAAATTCAATGGTGTCCGTTTCCATGGGCATAATATCGAGCACATTTTTAAGCGGAGCATTTTCTCCCTGTCCGTTAAGCACCCTAAAATCGAAGCCATGTAAGTGGATAGGGTGGCGCATCATCGAATTGTTATACAGCGTAATGCGTAATATCTCTCCCTTTTTTACAGGAATTTTATCACTTTCGCTCAGCACTTTATTATCCATGCTCCAAACGTAACGGTTCATGTTGCCTGTAAGCGTAAATTTAAGCTCTTTTACAGGTGTGTTTTTAGGTAGCGTGGTAGGAGCTGGTGCTTTCAGCATGGCGTAATTTAACGTAACAATATCACCCAGTGCATTTGCATTGTAGCGATTTGGATCGGGCTCCATATTCATCCCTTTCATATTGTGGGCTTCGCTTTTTGAAGCTTCTCCGGTAATTTCCGGATACATAACCACGTTCATATCCATCTGGTTAAGGCTCATTTTCATGTCCATATCATCGAGGTCGCCGTTCATCTTCATCATATCATTCATCATCTTCATTCCATCAAAATACTTGAGGCGCGGCAGTGGCGAAATCAATTGTTTAATGCCATTACCAATAAAGTAACTGGTAGATTGGGTTCGGTCTTCCGTGGTAGCCATAAATTCGTAGGCAATCCCGTTTTCGGGTATAGTAAGCACCACATCATAAGTTTCTGATACGGCAATAATTAAGCGATCAACCTCAACAGGCGTTACATCGTTACCATCGCTGGCCACAACAGTCATTTTACCACCCGCATAACGCAGCCAGAAATAAGAAGACGCCCCCCCGTTCGAAATACGGAGCCGTACACGATCGCCAGCTTTTAAGGTTTTGCCATCCACACTTTTTAAACTGGTAGCAACCTGGCCGTTCATTAATACCTTATCGTAATACACATCACTTACATCCATAGCGGTCATCCTTTTCCATTCGTTTTTCACTTTGGTTTTAAGCTGACCTTGCCTAATGGCTTCGGCATAAGATTGTGTAGCTCCTTTTTTAATAGCTGCCCAATCGTTGGCATTATGTAGCATCCGGTGTACGTTGTCCGGATTCAGATTTGTCCATTCGCTTAGCACTACAGGCAGCGTTGGCAAATCGTCTATTCCCTTTCTAAAGGTGTTATCCGTGCTTCGCTTTTTCATTACAAAATTGCCATACATACCAATCTGCTCTTGCAGGCCCGAGTGCGAATGGTACCAGTGTGTGCCATTCTGGATAATTGGAAAGCGATAGGTATGTGTAGTATTGGGCTTAATGGGCTGTTGGGTAAGGTAGGGCACGCCATCTTCTTTATTGGGCAAAAATACACCGTGCCAATGCAATGATGTGTTTTCTTTAAGCTGGTTATGTACTACAATTTCGGCCGTATCGCCCTCTGTAAAAGTAAGGGTAGGCATTGGAATTTGTCCGTTAACCGCAATTGCCCGCTTTTCTTTGTTTGCGTAATTTACAACCGTATCTTTTACGTAAAGGTGGTAGCGTACTACTTTTTGCGCCTGTAAAGGGCTGGTGCAAATGAGCAGTAAAAGCACCGGCAATATTATTTTAGCGATGTTTTTATATATATTCATCTGATATTTTTTAGTTTAAACTAATCTGGTTTTCAAACCAATTAATTAATGTTTTTACTTGTAACTTATTTAACCTGGCATTGCGATGTAGCAATGTGTATGAGTTGAGTGGCATTTTTTCACTTTCGATCTGCTTTTTAATAGATTGTAACAATCTCTTTTGCTTTCTGTTAGGGTAGTTATTCCATTCGTTGAAATTAAGCACTTCCTTTCCTGAATTGATATGACCTTGAGTAAATACCTGTACTGGCTGAATGTATTGATACCACTTATAATTGGTGTTATTGCTGTGGCAATCGTAACACGAATTGGCCAATATATTCCCTACTGCAAGCGGCGGTCTGTAAAACTGTACAAAACCTGCCGAACCGGCCTGCCCTTGTTTTATATTCAGGGCAGGCCGGTATAATTGAACAAGTAAAAAGAGCAATAACAGGAGGAAAGCCCCTGTTTTTAACATCTTTTTCATCTTAATATTCTTGTTTTACAGCACCACAGGTAAGCATTTGTTTGCCGTAATATGGGTTTTTGATTGCTTTGGTTTCACTAATCCAAATGGCACCTTTACCTTCATTATACATGGGACAACGGTCTACATATAATTTTTGCGGCGCTCCCAACAGGTTTATCATGTCGTTAACATCATTGCTCAACGATTCGAAATGTTCACGCTGATGCGCTATCTGATCGGCATTGGTAGCAATATGTGTGGCATTTTCTTTTATATCATCAACTATATCCTTATAGTCGTTTAATTTACCGCCAGGAATCGCAGAATGATCTATTTTGCCCAGTGCTTTCAATAATTGGTTGCCTGCTTCAGATACTGCAGTGGCATCATCGGCAATCAGTGCATTTTTTAAGCCTAAGTAAGCTGTTAGCAATGGGCCGGCAGGCTTAGTTTTAGCATCAGTCTTAACTGCTTTCGGGTCGTTTTTTGCCCTACTATCAGCTGTTTTTGATTGCTGGCCACAAGAAATTAGTATTACTGCTATGATAACTAAACAAGTTATCGAAAAAAAGAAATTTTTCATGCGTTCGCTCTTATATTTAGTTACCATTACTTCAATATTTCTACCGTACTGCCGCAAGTGAGCATTTTACTGCCGTAAAAAGGGTTTTTAACCGTACTTTCTTTGCTAAGCCAATTAGTACCCCTACCATTATTATACATAGGGCAATGCTGGTAATAAACCGGCATATCTTGTTTTGCAACTTTTGCAAGTGGATACATGGTTACAGAAAGGGATGAAAATGTTTGCCTTTGATCAGTTATATCTTTTGATTTTGAAAGATTGGTTACATCGGTTGTTAAAGTTTTTACAGCAGCCATCCAGGCAGAATGCTCTGCTGAGTTAAGCTTCTCCATTTCTACAGCTTTAATGGCATTAAGCAATGCTGTTGCTTTAAGACCAGCTGCATTGGCATCTGATTTTACAAGAGCATCTTTAAGTGCAAAATACTGTTCGAATACAGTTTTTAATTGTGCTGTATTTGCAGCAGCAGACACACCCTGGTGATTGTGATCTGCTTTTACCGTAGCAGCCTCTTTCATTTTACTTACCGGCTTTAAAGTCCGGTTGTAGCGGCAACACTCAGGTAGCTTTGCATAAACCTCATCAGGAGCCAGGTAAGCCGTATTATCGTATCCTGCTAAAGCAATTCGCTTTAATATTTCATCGGTATTTGTTTTTTGGTTGTTGTAGGTAATGCTGGCCATTTTAGAGGTTTCATTCCAGTTTACTGCCGCAATACTTTTAATATTCGCAGCGCTTTCGATGGTTTTCTTACACATTTCGCAGTTTCCTGATACCTGGATGCTAACTGTTTGTGCATTTTTGATTTGGGCAAAAGCGTTTGTAGCCGATAATAACAGCGTTATTACCATCCATATTTTTGATGTCAATTTCATTGTGATGATTTTAAAATGCTATAAATTAAATAATAAACTGCGCCCCTTACTTTGATAAAGACGCATTTGTGGCTATGCAGCCATTAATTTAAGCTATTTTAGGCGGTTGCCAGATAGAAATAAACCCGAAAGCGTAATTGGATTGTTTATAACCGATTTGCTGTTTTTCAACTGCAGGTGGTTGATTGATAACTTTCAAATCGCATACTAAAGCCGCGCTTACAGTAGGGCAGGAAGCACAGCAACGGCACGAGTTGTGTTTACACTTGTTGTTACAATCTTTGTGTTTTGATTTTTTGTTGGCTTTGGTAGGGCAGCAATCTTTCATTGCTGCTTTTTTGTCCAGGCTTTTTGAGCAGGAAGTGTGCATTTTTTTAGCAGACATTGAAGCATGCGCATAACTTAGGTTTGGGAATAAAAAAGACCCCAAACACAATAGCAATACTGCAACAATATCTATTCTTAAATTTTTCAATGCAAAGCAAAGGTAGGTAATAGATTAATTAAAATACAATGATTTATTTTTTTTAAGATCGTCTGGTTGTCATGAGTAATTGCCCCGCCAATAGAAGCAATGCACTGGAACCTACCTCCTGATTCACAAATTGGGCTATTGAAGGGCACCAGCTTAATGTTTATTTACTTAAGAAAGGAAGGATAAGACCAGATAGTATTTCTGTTTTACCCATCAGGCCCACATGGCTGGCACCTGCAATAATTGCCAATTGCGACTTTGGCATTGCAGCCATATCTCCGGGTATGCCACCACCCAATAACTGATAGGTGCGGGCAGTATACTGTAAATCGACTCCGTCGTTATCACCCATGATCAGCAATACAGGTGAGGAAAGATGTTTGATGTTATCCTCTCCCAAATCAAAATCCTCTGCTGCAAATTTGACCATTTTGGTAATGAATTTCGCCCAGTGTGAAGGATTTGGAGCTAGTGAATCATAAACTTGTTTTATTGGCGAACTGGCAAAAACTTCGGGTGTTATTCCACTGATAGCCTGTTGAACCTGTGGCAGCCAGCCAGCCCTTTTGTACACGCCTGAAATGATAACGAGTTTTCCTACCAACTGCGGATGTGCAATTGCCATTTGGTAAGATATAGGTGCGCCAAAACTGTAACCTATCACATCAGTCTTTTTAATATTCAGGTATTTCAATAATCCGGCAACATCGTCTGCCAATGCTGTGTAAGAATAAGGTCTGTCGATGTCTGCGGTACGGCCATGTCCCTGCATTTCGACCGCTATTACCTTGTGCGTTTTAGCAAGCTCGGGTATCAGCTGGCTCCAGTTGGTGCCAATAGTCATAAAGGCGCCGTGAAGTAATACCAGCGGAGCGCCCTCGCCGTAGGTTTCATAGTAAATCTTTAATCCATTAACAGGCGCATATCCGGACGATGCTGGTTTCTGTTGCGCCACAGATGCTGTCATTATAAAAATGATCAGTGATAAGGATAGTATGATATTTTTCATTGTTTGTATTTTGCTTATTCAAACTTACATCATGTACCCTGAATTGGGGATAGGTAAACGCGACAATTGTGCGGTGTTTTTAAGACGGGAAGAAAACTAAAATAACTTATTTGCTATTTCATCATGCTTATGGGCAAAAATGAGATCAATAACATTCCCTTTCATTAAAGTTAACGCTTAGCGAAAGGGTAACTAAATTTCTCTATTAATCACTCCAGAATTGTCTGTTTAAATAATAAGAGCTTAGTTTAATTATTAGAAGGATTTACTAGTGAAACACTTACGCTTCTTTTATTAAATTCAATATCCAGTTGAACCGTTATCCTTATCGCGACCTTCTTTTTATCTTGTTCTGCCGGAACCCATCGGGTGCGTTTAACATAGCATCAATAATAGCCTTATCTACTTCAAAGTTTATATCCTCATCAACAATATTTCTTGTTATTACGCTTGGTTCAATAATTCTTCCCGCTGTATCTATGGTAATGTTATAAAACGACTTTTTTGTGCCAGATTGGCTGATACCTTTTTTCGAAAGCTGGGCGTTTAAATAACGAATAAAGTCATATTTGGAGCGGGGATTAGTTACGTGGCTATATTTATTCTTAATAAAGTCGATTTTTTTAATCACTTTGTTTTTTTTGTAAATTTCAGTTAGCATGGTATCACCTTTTCCTGATAATATATGCCATTCGCCTTCTCTCATATCATCAACATAATTTCCCCTTACCGATACTATTCCATGATTATAACTTTCGTATAAACCATTCATCTTGCCATGTTCTAATGTTTCAACAAATAGTTTTTCTTTTGAAGCGTTAAAAGTAGTCCAGATACCTGTTTTTTCACCATTAACATAGTATCCAACTTTACTCAGGAAATTTTTTGCCGGTACAATTACAGAATCTGTTTTATGGGTAACATAATCATAGGTAATTTGTATATGTGGTGGACTATAATTATAGTATTTGAATCTTCCGGATGCTATAGTTAATTTTTCATCCAGAAAGGTTCCTATAGTCATTATACTATCCTGTGCATCATATTCATGAACCATCCAGGCAGAACTGGAAGCCAACTTTTCAATTACAAAATGAGTGTTCTTACGTATAGAATCGAGCGTGCTGCCAAAGGGCGGCAATGGTTCAATACGTGACTGCGCACTTAAAAACACAGGAAACAACCAAAATAATAGGAGAAAGCGATTTGTCATACTTAAATATATGGAAATTAGTAAAGAAAAGAGCTTCGCGTGAAAAAACGAGACCATGTGCATAATTCCAATTAAAGGGTGTAAGCATGTATTGATCCTTCTTAGGCTTTCCATTTTAATACAGAATATAAAAAAATCAGGAAAACAAAAAACCCGACTATTGTCGGGTTTCGTTTTTGTGGGCGGAAAGCGAGGGATTCGAACCCCCGGACCTGTTACAGTCAACAGTTTTCAAGACTGCCGCATTCGACCACTCTGCCAGCTTTCCGGAGGCAAAAGTACAAACTCCGGCTAAATCTGCAAACTATGATTGTGTTTTTTTTATATAAAATTGATAATTACTTAACACAGAGCGAGAAAAAATTATTTCTTCTGAATGTTTTCTTCTATTGGCTCCGATTTTTTGAAGAGATTGAAGGTAGGGCGGATAATTTTTACACTTCTTTTGCTTACATCAACACTTGCATTCAGCTCAAAACCGATGAGTAAAATCAAAGAATTGAGGTAAAGCCAGATCATCACTACGATTAAAGTACCAATTGAGCCATACACTTTATTGTATGAGCCAAAATGGTTAATGTAGTAAGAAAAGCCCCAGATAGTTATAAAAGCCAGAATAGTGGCCAGCCAGGAGCCTGCGCTAAAAAGTTTCCACTTTTTGGTATGAGATGGGCCATAGCGGTATAAAATAGAAATGGTAATAAAATACAGCGCGGCCAATAATGCCCAACGGGTAAAGTTTACTGTATAAACCAGGAAGCTGTCTTTTAAGTGTAATTCGTCATTAATTTTAGTCAGTAAAACATCGCCTAAAGCCATGGCACTGATGCATATGATGATCGAAAAACAGATAATAACGGTTAATATCAATGCAATTAAACGCTGTTTTAACCAACCCCTGGTTTCGATAATCAACGATGATTTGTTAAAAGCTTTCATCAGGTTCTTAACTCCATTGGTTGCAAAGAATAGTGCAGAGAAAAAACCAAAGGATAACAATCCTCTGTTTTGGTTTTTTATGATATCCTTTAGCGTTGTTTCAAAAGCATCAAATGCGTTATGTGGCAATACCAGTTGGATCAGGTTTAAGAGCTGATCCTGGAAACCTTTTATCGGAATAAAGGGGATAAGTGTAAAAAGAAAGATAATACCCGGGAAAATGGCCAGCATAAAACTGTAGGCCAATGAAGAAGCCTTATTAACCAGGGTATCTTTACCAATTTCCCTGAAAAAGAAAGTGGCCACCGTATATAATGGGAGTGGACTAAAACCAGGCAAAACACATCCTTTGGTCCATTCGATAAACCTCGAATAGAGCTTAAGTTGTAATAATTGCCTATGTAACCATTCCATTGTAAATACTAATTAAAAAATACCGATAATTTCTCCATAAAATTTTCGGGTGGATTTGTAGGTTTATTTTTTTTCATATCTACAAAAACAAGCGTGGTGGCCCCCAGGTTAATCAGTTCTTCCCTTTCGTTATACAACTCGTATTCAAAAAAGATCCTGATACCGGGTAACGTTTTTATAATCGTTTTTACTGTAATTTCCTGATCGTAAAGTGCAGGTTTAATGTATTTGCATTTTAGTTCTAAAACAGGCATCATAATACCATCTGCTTCCATAGAGCTGTAGCTCATGCCTAAACTGCGCAACATTTCTACCCGGCCTACTTCGTAATATTGGGCATAGTTACCATAATACATATAACCCATTTGATCGGTTTCGCCGTAGCGCACCCGTATTTTTGTACTGTGGCTATACATTATTTAAATATGTTCCTTTTGTTTAAAGCCTCGCGGTATTTTTTGGCATTTACTTCATGCTCAGCCTTGGTTTCGGCAAAGTTATGGTAACCCGAAAAATCTTCTTTAGCACACATGTAAATGTAATTGTTCTTATCGCGGTTTAATACGGCATCTATTGCATTTATGCTCGGCATCATAATTGGGCCTGGAGGCAAGCCTGCATATTTATAGGTGTTGTAAGGCGATTGTACCTGCAACAGCTTTCCGGTTACCCTTTTAACCGTAAAATCGTTATTGGCAAATATTACTGTCGGATCGGCTTGTAACAATATGCCTTTGTTTAAACGGTTTAAGTACAGGCCAGCAATAATTGGCATTTCTTTATCGTAAAGCGCCTCACCATCCACAATAGAAGCAAGGGTATAAACCTGAGCCGGGCTAAGGTTTAAGCTTGCTGCCTTTTGTTTGCGTTCTGCATTCCAGAATTTATCATATTCCTTGTGCATCCGTTCAAAGAAATCAACCGGCGAAATGTTCCAATACATTTCGTACGTGTTTGGGATGAACATGGTGTAAACATTATCCTGGTTAAAGCCATATTTGGCAATCAGGGCAGTAGAATCTAATGCATTAATGAAACTTAAAGAATCGGCTTCTAGGTTGCTGGCTAAATAGGCAGCAAAGTTTTCCTTTTTGCGGATGTTATGGAATTTTAGCTTAACCGGATCCTGGTTACCGGCTTTAATTAGGTTAATCAAGGTACGGTTGGTCATTCCCTTTAACAAACGGTAACGGCCTGGTTTAACACTATTGGGTAAGTTCATTTTACCGGCTGCTGCAGTAAATGAAGAAATACTTTTTACCAGGTCTTTCTTTTTTATTTCGGCTACCAGATCATCATAGCTGCTTCCGGTTTTAATGTATAAATATTTTTGATTTTCGGTAACGTTAGGGGCAAAGTATAGCCTGTAAAGGTTTAAAACAAAATAACCGCCTATTAAAATCACAACAAGTGCAATTACTAGTGCTACTTTTTTGCCGGTACTCATATTCTTTTTTTCTACTTCAGTCATCGGTATTTTATGCGAAATTATTGTTGTTTGTTAGATAAGGTAATATTTATTTTGGTGCCAATAGCCACTTTGGTCACCGAATCGGCCACCATAGGGTCTTGCTTGATAATTATTGCTGCAGCGCTATCTGTAACAGGACCATCGTAAATAATGGTACCTAAACTCAGGTTCGAGCCTTTTAAGCTAAATTTAGCCTCGTCCATGGTTAAGCCCATTAACTGTGGGATTTCTACTTCCTCATTTCCGCGTCCGTCGCCCAGTACAAGGTTAATGCGTGAGCCTACCGGAACAATCTGACCAGCCGTAATGGGTTGACCGCCAAATGAAGCTTCCAATACCACATCGCGGCTCACATCAGGCCTGTAAGTGGTATCGCCAAGTTTCAAGCGCGAACTCTCAATAAGGGCTTGCGCCTCTCTAAGGGTTTTAAACGCAATATCAGGAAATTTTGTATTGGGTGTTTTACCTGCATTAATCGTTAAGTAAATGGTGCGGTTATCTTTTACAAAAGTATTAGGGTCTGGATCCTGGTCGATAACAATACCCGCCGGTTGGTCAAGAATAAAAACCGAATCTACTTCGTATTTTAAGCCTGCATCTTCGAGTTTTTTTACAGCTTGTTCAAACGGCAGCCCTTTAACCAATGGAACATTTAAACCCTGACCATGTTTGGTGTAATATCTTAAGCTAAAAAAAGCGATCAGCAGCAAAACAATAACGGTAATTACGGCTGCTAAAATGTTGTTTCTAAAGGATTTCGTTTTTAAGTAATCTATAAATTTAGACATGAATCTTAAATTTTGGGTTATGCATGTAAGCTCAAATGTAGCTATTTTTAATTATTGAATGTAGAATAGATTAGGGGCATAAGCAATTATCCGTCCAAATTATATTGATTTTATTTATTGTATATTCTATGGTTCAAAATTAACTAAAGAACAAAGATATTTATATTTTTGAGGATATATTTATATTCAATTTCTATTTATAACAGGATTTCAGACATGAAAAAAACGATAGCATTGTTAACAGGCGGTACCACAGGCGAATGGGTAGTTTCGGTAAAAAGTGCGGCAACTATTGCGCAACATATCGACCCCGAATTATACGATGTTTATAAAATTATGCTGAACGAAAAGGGCTGGTTCTACGAGCCTGCCGATTCGGTAAAAATTGAAATTGATAAGAACGATTTTTCGTTAACCTTAGAGGGAAGAAAAATAAAGTTCGACGGTGTATTTATTGCCATACACGGTTCTCCGGGTGAAGATGGTAAGTTGCAGGGCTATTTCGATATGATTGGCATTCCTTACACTACCTGCGATGCTTTGACTTCATCTATTACCATGAATAAAGGCTATACCAAAGCAATTGTTGAAGGGATAGATCATTTATATACCGCTAAATCGGTGCAGATCTTTAAAGGAGGCAATTACAATGTAAATCAGATTAAGCAGGATTTAAGGCTTCCGTATTTTGTTAAACCCAACAGTGGTGGTAGCAGCATTGGTATGACCAAGGTTAAACATGCTGATGACCTGGAAGAGGCAATTGAAAAAGCGTTTAAAGAAGATAGCCAAATCCTGATAGAAGAATTTGTTAGTGGCCGTGAGTTTTCGATCGGTATTTTTGGTGCCGAAGGAAAGATTATTGTTTTGCCTACTACCGAAGTTATTCCTCAGAATGAGTTTTTCGATTTTGAGGCTAAATACACACCTGGTGCCACCGAAGAGATTACGCCAGGCAACATGAATGAAGAAGAACTGGTTAGGGTACAACAGGTTGTAACTGATGTATATAAAAAGTTAAACTGCAGGGGCGTGGTACGGGTAGATTATTTCCTGGAGCACGAAACCGGCAAGTTTTATTTTATTGAAATTAATACCATTCCCGGTCAAACCGCTACCAGCTTTATTCCACAACAGGTAGCAGCAATGGGCATTACACTGAAAGAGTTTTACACCCGGTTAATGAAAGAAACCTTAGGCTAGTTTAAAATTAACTGAAAAATGAATATCCAGAAGCTTATTGACAGCGGTTTAAAGGTAAAAGCTTACGCTAAAGATTTGGTGATTTACGAGCCCGGCATGCAGCCCAGGTATGTGTATTTCATTAAATCAGGAGAGGTGCGCATGGTAACTGTGAGCGATGAGGGCAAGGAGTTTATTCAGGGCGTTTTTAAAGCTGGTCAACATTTTGGAGAGCCAGCATTGCTTATTAACAAACCTTATCTGGCCTATACCGTTACCAATAAAGATTCGCAGCTTATAGCCGTAAATAAGGATGACTTTTTCTGTCTGATTAAGCATGAGCCTGATTTTAGCATGAACCTGATCCAGACGCTAAGTCACCGCTTATTTTATAAATCGATGATGCTCGAAGAACTGGCCAATGAAAAAGCCGATCACCGTTTACTCACCATCATCAATTATTTACTACAGGATATTGCTGAAGGCGAACATTTAAAGGTAACCCGCCAGGAACTGGCCGATATGACTGGTTTACGGGTAGAAACGGTAATCCGTGGTGTAAAAATGCTAGCTGAAAAAGGTTTCATTAAAACTGTTAAAGGAAAAATAGTAAAAAGGGTAAAATAAGCTCCAAAGCGGAGTAAAGAATGTTGGCCTTAAAGTTCTTGCTGTTTTGGTTGTGCTATTTACTAAGCAATAAACTAATGACCAATGAACGATCAATATGACACAGATCATAATTTAGTGGAATATTAAAGCCTAACTTTGTAGTATCAAATCAGAATATTATGGCTGAGTTATCAAAATTTCAATCCTTTTTACAATGTAAATGTCCACGTTGCCGCAAAGGCGATATTTTTACAGGAAATGCTTATTCGTTCAGACTTCAGAAAACAAATATTAACTGTCCGCATTGCAATTTAAAATTCGAGCGCGAACCTGGCTTCTTTTATGTGGCCATGTTTGTGAGTTACGCCATGAATGTTGCTGAGATCATTACCATAGGAGTGGCCTCCTACATTTTGGGTTTACCATTGGTTTATGAAAACCTTTGGTATTATGTTGCCTTGATATTAAGCGGTGTGCTACTTTTGTCTCCCATCAATTACCGCTATTCGAGGGTAATTTTGTTGCACTATTTAACACCAGGCCTGCATTACGTACCTGGAAGCGGCGATTAATCGGCGGCAAGATATAGGAAGGGAAGTCAGATGGAAACATCTGACTTCTTAAATTATAGCAAATTAAAGTTTGCCATACTGAGCCTCTTGAAGGGCTTAACTATAAAGAGATTTCTCGACTCCGCTCGAAATGACGGATAATCTATTAAAATCGTCACCTTGAGCATCTCGAAACGCAATGTCTCATCATCAAGGTTTGCCCTTCATTGGGTGCTGTACATATTCAGACCAGCCCACCACTTTACCGTCTTTCATTTTAAAATCGTTGAAGCAATTTACGGTATCTGTTTTACCATCTTTCATGGTCGAAATCTGTTTGTACCACAAGCTCACCCATTCTTCTGATTTATCTTTGCTGATTACCGATTCCATATCTTCCATATCGATCTGGATATGCTTAAACCGGTCTATTTCGTGTTGTGCTTCACCTAAAAACTGACTTCTGGTGCCTTTAAAGCTGTAGTTATCGACCATAAGCCAGATGCTATCGCCAAGAAAAGGTTTAACAGCTGCTGTATCCAACGATGCAAAACCTTTTAATGCGCTCATGGCAGCAACCATGTTGCCTGGTTCAGGGTTCATTTCCCAATTATGCACTTTTTTAGGCGTGTAAGGGTACTTTGTGGTATCGGTAGCTACCGTGTTAGTTGTTTTTGCTTCCTTACTCTGGCATGCCGCCAAAAGTAAAGCCACCGCAAAGAGGGGGACTAGTTTTTTGATCATAATTAGTATAGTTAATGGTTACTTAAATATACTAATTAACTGAATACTATTTATTTAAATTCTTTCTGATAATTTCTGTCAGTCCTTTAACTTTCTCTTCGGAGGTTAACTCGTAACGGTATTCATCTTCGATACTGCCCATTTTGGCTTCAGTATTTCTATACTCCATTTTACTGGCCACAAACCCCTTTGCTGAAGCATGAAATTCTTTAGCACCTGTTTTGGTAATCAGTTCCTGTATGTTGCCCTCATTTATGCCCGCGCCTGGCATAATTGCAATGCGGCCATTAGCTTGTTTAACGAGCTGCGCCAGTTTTTCGATACCTAGTGGGGCGTTTGGTGCACCACCTGAGGTTAAAACCCGTTGAACTTTGAGCTCAACGAGGTCTTCTAAGGCCTGAACCATGTTATTACTCATATCAAAAGCCCGGTGAAAAGCCACGCCCATAGGCTGTGCAAGTGCAATCAGTTCGGCACATCTGGCTTTATCAATGCTACCATCAGCATGAAGTATACCAATAACTACCCCTTCACATTTTAAAGATTTACAGGCAATTATATCTTCCTTCATCAACTCAAACTCTATATCTGAGTATAAGAAATCGCCACCCCTTGGACGGATGATCGGCCAAATGGCAATAGTGAGATTTTTTTTAGCAAGCGCTATTTGTCCGTAGCTTGGGGTAGTACCGCCTTCGGCCAGATTATCGCAAAATTCAACCCTGATGGCACCACCTTTTTGTGCTGCCAGGGCAGAGGTATAAGAATTGGCACATACTTCTAATCCACCAACTATTTCTTTATTATGCATGTTGTGCTTTGTTTAATGTTATGCTTTGGGTCCTTTTGGGCCAAGTACTACCCAACCTTTAGGCGATTTATAGGTATTTAATAGTTGAACGGATTTACCACCGTCGGGATGCCAGCACACTTCGGTAATTACCCAGTGCGTTTCATCGATCTTTTTACGTTCGGGGAAAGCATTCTGGATAGCTGAAAAATCAGGAAAACCGTTTTCTTCTATATTTTTGATGAAAGACAGTTTTAATAATTCGGCAGTTTCTGCGATTAATGCTTTGTTGATATCCATATCCATGCCTGAAAGCATTGTGGTGGCTTCTTCAAGAAAATCTTTACAATCCATTGCTGCATTGATATCCTTGTAGTTATAAGCTTTTTCTAAGGATAGAATTGCACCTTCGGGTGTTTCCAGGTTTGTTTTGAAATGATCAACCCCCTCATCGATATATAAATTAATTTGCTGATCGAATGCCATTTTATCTTTATCCGGAATGTTATCGCGGATAGCCCTGATGGTGTAACCGCCAATTAAACGACCGTCTTCGATAATCATCCAATCAGATATCAGCTCGCGTTTAATTCCGATTTTTTGGTTCAGTTTTATGTTATGAACATTAACAGGAGCATTTCCGACAGTACCAAATAAATTCCCTTCATCATCAAAATGAGGATCGGTTAACCAGATATGTTCTCCGTTATCTCCATCAATAATCATCACTTTCACTGAAAAGTAATTCTGATGTGGCAATGGGTTTTTCAGGCTGGCTTCAAAATACCAAAGGGTGAGCACTGCTTTTTCAATGGCCCAATCCATTTTTTCATTATCCTCGGGAATAATAACCATATCTGGCTCGCCTTTACGTTCGGCAACGTTCTTTTTACCGAAAATCTTTGCTAATAGTCCCATTGGAGTTTTATTTAGATGTGAGCTATGAATATGGCAATTAGTAGTAGCTTTTGCCTTTAATTAAAAGATCTTGCTTTTCGGCATTACAAACCGCATAGCTGAAACCCTGCTGAATGGCATAAGCACCATATTCGCCTTTTTTGTTAATGGCTAAGAAACCAACCTGGATATTTTTAGCAGTCTCAGGTTTCTTTTTAATGATACGCATTACGGCTTCTTTACAAGCTGCTTCGGGGCTATAACCTTGTCGCATGAGTTCTACCACCAAAAACGAGCCTACATTTCTCACTACTTCTTCGCCAACGCCGGTAGAGGTTGCGCCACCGATTTCATTATCTACATATAAACCAGCACCAATAATAGGGCTATCGCCAATGCGGCCATGAAGTTTATAAGCCATGCCACTGGTAGTACAGGCGCCAGAAATATTGCCTTTGGCATCGATAGCCAGCATACCAATGGTATCGTGGTTATATTGGTTTCCGGGTAATTTTTGAGGGGCAGCTTTTTGGTAAAGCTTATTTTCAATATTCATTACCGGCGCATACTTGGCTGTTTTTAACCATTCCTTCCATGCTTTTTCGCTTGCAGGGGTAAGCAGGTTTTCTTTTTTAAAGCCTTGTTCTAATGCAAACTGAAGTGCTCCATCGCCCGCCAACATTACGTGAGGCGTTTTTTCCATTACTTTACGGGCTACCGAAATGGGATGTTTAATGTACTCGAGTGCTAAAACTGCACCGCAATTGCCTTGCTCATCCATAATACAGGCATCGAGCGTTACACGACCATCACGATCGGGTAAACCACCATAACCCACCGACTGATTTTTTTCGTCAGCCTCAGGCACCCAAACACCTTGCTCAACAGCATCAAGCGCCCGGCCGCCTGTAGAAAGTACTTTCCAGGCATCGGCATTGGCCGCAATCCCAAAATCCCAGGTCGAAATTACAATAGGGAAATTAGCTGCTTTTTGGCTTCTCTCTGGAACTACAGCTGCTATGCTGCTTTTGTCAATAGCCAGTAACCCGGCAGAAAGGGCAGAGGCTTTTATAAATTTACGGCGGTTAAACATGTATGTTGGATGGTTTGTTGTTTTATTTGGTTAAGTGTATAAATCGGTTAACTGGTTAATCGGTAGTTACACTTTGTAAATTGTAATTTGATTATTGGTTATTCTCTAACTTTTGGTTAATTGTATAAATCGTTTAACTGGTTAACTGGAGGTTGTAGTTTGAAAATTGCAATTTGATCATTGGTTATTCGCTTGGCCTTTGGTTAATTGTAAACCTATCTGCATCTTTAAGAAAAGGAAACTGTCGCCTTATTTTAACCAATTCTTCGTAATTGATACTAAAGGTATAGAGATCTTCGTCTTCTGGTTTGTAATAAACGGTATTGCCATAAGGATCTAAACACATTGATAAGCCACTGTGGTAAATCTGGTTACCATCATGCCCCACGCGGTTTACAGCAATAACATAACTTTGGTTTTCTATAGCACGTGCCGGAATTAAGGCTTTCCAGTGCGCCGAACGTTTATCAGGCCAGTTAGCTACCAGCAGTAAAATATCGTATTCCTGATCTACATTACGCAACCATACCGGGAAACGGAGGTCGTAGCAAATGGCTAATCTGATTTTCCAGCCTTTCAGTTCAACCACCAGTTTTTGCTTACCGGGGCTAAAATGTTCGTCTTCATCGCCCATGCCAAACAAATGGCGCTTATCGTAATGCTGGTGCTTTCCATCTGGTTCCATCCAGATTAAGCGGTTGTAATATTGGTTATTTTCTTTTATAATGATGCTGCCGGTAACCACACAATTATATAAATCGGCCATTTTGTGCATCCACTGCATGGTTTTACCACCCATTTCTTCGGCTAAGGCTTCGGAGTTCATGCTAAAACCGGTGTTAAACATTTCGGGCAGGATAATTAAATCTGTTTTTTCCCGTACACCCATCGAGAGGCGAAGAGCAAGGTTTAAGAGGTTCTTATCGATGTTTTCCCAAAAAAGATAAGCCTGAAAAACAGTTACTTTCAGGTTTTCTATTTGAGTGTAAACAGGTGCTTCCATTTCTATATGAGTTTGGTGCCGTTAAATATTCTTTAATTTCTCTGCAGCTAAAGCCAGTGTTTCGTGCTCTTTGGCAAAACAGAACCTGATAATCTTGTGGTCGGTACCTTTCTGGTAAAATGCAGAAACAGGTATTGTGGCCACACCAAATTCTTTAATCAGCCGCATACTAAAATCGGTATCTTTTTCATCGCTGATGTTCCGGTAGCTAACGCACTGAAAATACGATCCGTTACAGGGTAGTAGTTCTAACCTGCTTTCGGCCAGCAGACTTCTGAAATAATCACGTTTCTCCTGAAAAAAGGCAGCGATTCCGGTGTAATTGGTAGGTGTTTGCAAATAAGTGGCAATGGCTTGTTGCATGGGACTATTAACGCTGAAAACATTAAATTGGTGTACCTTCCTGAATTCTTTGGTTAGTTTTTCGGGTGCTAGGCAATAGCCGAGCTTCCAGCCTGTAGCATGTAAAAGCTTGCCGAAAGAGGCCACAATGAAGCTCCGCTGCTTTAATTCGGGATATAACATTACACTTTGGTGCTTTTGCTCATCGTAAATTAAATGCTCGTACACTTCATCACTCAAAATCAAAATATCTGTACCAGTAACCAGTTTAATCAGGGCTTTCATGTCATCAGCTGATAAAATGCTGCCTGTTGGGTTTTGTGGCGAATTTAAGATGATCATCCGGGTTCTTGACGTAAAAAGCTTCTTCACCATATCCCAGTCTATGGCATAATCGGGAGGGGCAAGTTCGTAGGTCTTAACCAGTCCGCCAAGCAGTTTAATGGTTGGTGCGTAACTATCGTAGGCTGGTTCAAATATAATTACCTCATCTCCAGCACTGATGATAGCGGCCAGCGCAGTAAAAATAGCCTGAGTACCTCCGGCCGTTACTGTAATTTCGGTATCAGGATTATATTTTACTTTATAAAGGTTTTCTACTTTAGCAGCAATGGTTTCTTTTAAAACGGGCAAACCAGGCATGGGTGCATATTGGTTAAAACCATCCTGCATAGCCTTAGTCACCAGTTCAACCAGATTTGGATCGCATGCATAATCCGGAAAACCCTGCGATAGATTAATGGCATTGTGTTCTGCCGCAAGCTTGCTCATCACCGTAAAAATGGTGGTACTTACGCCAGGAAGTTTAGATTGTATATTCAGCATCTTATAAGCGAAAATAGGAAAAAAAGCTTAAAGCCTATAGCAAAGCCCTTAAAAACGATAGGTCAGGGGCATCAATTAAAGTTTATATCAGATTAAACCCTGAGTTTAATATCGTGTCAATGCAAATGGTGTTGGCTTTGGTGATGATTCAAAAAGCAGTGGGTCAAAACGTATCATTTCCAATATAATTTAAGCTTATTTATAATTATTCCAAATTAAACCATTTCCTTTGTAAGGCAATCTCAAATTAACTTGAATATGAAATTTAAACACCTGGCCACAGCCTTTCTGTTGGTGGTTACAGCTTCTTCTTTTATTACGCCGGTTAAACCCTTGCGTACTTTTGTATCCAATTATGAAAATGTACTGGGAACATCGTTAGAGCTAAAATTTAAAGCGGCCACTCAAGCTGATGCCAACCTAGCAGAAGCACGTGCCCTGAATGAAATTGATCGTTTAGATCATATTTTAAGTGCTTATAAAGCTGATAGTGAATTTAGCAAATGGATGAATAATAGACAGCAAACCGTTAAAATTTCGCCCGAATTATTTGAGGTATTACAGCAGTTCGAACATTATAAAACGGTAACCAATGGCGCCATCGATGCTTCGGCAGAAGTGATTAGCAGGGTATGGAAAAAGGCTGCTGAAGCCAATCGTTTACCCACTGAAGCGGTATTACAGGATGCAGTGAGCCTGGTTAAACAAAAGCACTACAGTCTTGATGCACAAAATAAAACCGTTACGCGCCTGAATCATGCACCACTTGCTTTAAACTCGTTTGCCAAAAGCTATATCATCAATAAGGCTGCAGAAGCCGCTATGCAGGCGCCAGGGATTGAAAATGTGGTGGTTAATATTGGTGGCGATATGGTGATTAAAGGTAGCCAAACCGAAAACATTGAAATTACAAACCCTAAGGCATCTGCCGAAAACGAAGCCGCTTTAACTACGGTAAAAGTAGCCAATATGGCTGTAGCAACCAGTGGTAACTACCACAGGGGTTTTAGCATAGGTGGCAAATGGTATTCGCATATCGTTGATCCACGTAGCGGAAAGCCTGTATCAGAGATTATCAGTGCTACAGTTATCGCAACCAATGCAAGTGAGGCCGGTGCGCTGGCAACAGCCTTTAACGTACTTACCCTAAATGAAATTGCGCAACTAACTTCGGGCAACAATGATATCGCCTATTTATTGGTTACTAAAGACGGCAATGAGGTTAAGAGTAAAAACTGGAATAAATACGAGCTTGTAGAAGAGAAAAAGACTGTTACCAGCCCAAAGGCTAACCGTGCCGATAAACTTTGGAATACCAAATTTGAATTGCTGGTTAATCTCGAAATTGCCAGTATCGAATCGGCTGATGGTCGTAGGGTACGCCGTCCTTTTGTAGCGGTTTGGGTAGAAGATGCAGCAAAAAATCCTGTTCGCAACCTGGCCATCTGGTACAATAAACCCCGCTGGTTACCAGACTTAAAATCGTGGACGAGATCAAACGGCGATGAATTTAAAAAAGGTGCCGAAGGCAAATTGAGTTCAACCAGTTCTGCAACTCGCGGCCCGGGTAAGTATAGCTTAGTTTGGGACGGTAAAAATGATAGCGGACAATTGGTAAAAGAAGGCAAATACACCGTTTATATCGAAGTGGCTCGTGAGCACGGTACCTATCAGCTTATTTCGAAAGAAATGAAATTTGCCGGCTCAGCACAAAAATTAGAATTAACCCCCAATCCGGAATTAGCATCAGCATCACTTGAATACAGAAAAATCGGAACCGCAAAAAAGTAGTTTAATTGCCGTACCGGCAGGTTTAGGTAAAATGGCAGTAAAAAAAGAGAGTGGCAAAGGTAAGGGTAAAAAGCGTTTAGCCGGATTATCACGATGGCTGCACATTTACCTTTCGATGGTGAGTTTTACCATCCTTTTATTCTTTGCCGTTTCGGGTTTAACTTTAAACCATGCCGATTGGTTTACCCCAGGCAAGGAAGTGGTTACCAAAGATTCGGGAACAGTTAACCTCAAATGGATTAAGGTAGCCGATACATCAAAAATTAATAAATTGCAATTGGTAGAATTCCTGCGGAATAAACATGAGGTAAAAGGTGCTTTGGGCGATTTTAGGATTGAAGAACAGGAGTTAAGCTTAACTTTTAATGGGCCTGGTTATGTAGCAGATGCTTTTATCGATCGTGAAACAGGTAAATACGAACTTGCTGTTACGCGGATGGGTGTTGTTGCGGTAATAAACGATTTGCATAAAGGCAGGGATTCTGGCAAAGCCTGGTCGTGGATTATTGATATCTCGGCTGTATTGATGACACTGGTTTCTATTTCAGGGATTATTCTGATTTGTTTTATTAAAAAGAAACGTTTGAGTGGTTTTATTATCGCTGCAGCAGGAACGATTGCTTGTTATTTGATTTATAAGTTTTTAGTGCCATAATTGTTTACCACAAAGACAGAAGAAACACAAAGCGGTGTTTATTTATAAAAAATGCTGAAAGAAAATCGTGGTGTCATCAGTCTTAACCGTCATTTCGAACGAAGTCGAGAAATCTAACTAGTTTAGCCCCTTATTGTTAGAAAAAATAAGATCTAATACTAAACGCCTATGTTTTTCCCGCAGATATAAATGATTTTACCGCAGATCATATTGATTTAATTACTAATCTGAGTGCCTTTTCTGCGAAATCAGCGGGAAATAAAGTGCTTAAAAACTTAATGCGCCACTACAGCCGCATCAGCGCTTGCTTCTACTTCACTAACAATAAACCTGCGGCCAATTAACAAACAAAATAGCGCGATAAACGCTGCTGCTGTCATTACCAAAGGCATAGGCACAACCGAATGTTCGCTTAACAAACTTACCATTACCGAAGCCAGCGCACCCAAACCCATTTGTAATGCTCCCATTAAAGCCGATGCACTACCGGCATTTTTAGAAAACGGGGCCAGCGATAATGCTGCTGCGTTGGGGTTAATAAGTCCTAAGCAGGCCAGAAACAAAGCGATAAAACCAATAGTACTGTATAAACTGAGCCAGTTATTTAAGGCAAAAATTAAGAATACAAGACTAAATATACACTGGGCAACTAACGCCCAGGTTACAATCTTTTTACTGCTGAACCATTTTAATATTAAACTATTCACCTGACTCGAACCAATAAATGAAACCGATAGCAGCGCGAATATCCAGCCGTAAGCTGTTTTACTTACTTCGTAAATTTTCATAAACACGGTTGGCGATGACGATACATAGGCAAACAAGCCAGAAAAGGTAATAGCGCTGATTAAGGCATAAGTATAGAACTGAGGTTCTCGTAATACGGTGTAAAAGCTGGTTAATATAGGCTTCGGCTTTAACGAATAATTTGGATCGGGCTTATAGCTTTCAGGCAGCTTGAAAATAGAGGCCAAAAGCATTAAAACTGCCATGAAACCTAAAAATACGAAAACATATTTCCAGCCCAGTGCCGAAATTAAATAACCACCGGCAGTAGGAGCCAGCATAGGCGAAACGGCAATCACCAACATTAACGAAGCAAATACCTTAGGGCTTTCTTCTACTGAAAACAAATCGCGCACCATAGCAACTGAAGCTACAGCAGTGGCACAGCTTCCGATGGCTTGTACAAAGCGTAAAACAATGAGTTGGTTTACATCAGTTACGGCTAAACATAAAAATGAAGAGAGTATATAAAGTCCCAGACCAAAATACAATGGCTTTTTTCGGCCATATTTATCCAACAGCGGTCCATATAAAAGCTGACCAGCCGAAATTCCGATAAAAAAGCTGGATAAGGATAGTGAAACTACAGATTCGGTGCTTTTTAAATCTTTGGCAATATCTACAAAACCAGGCAGATACATATCAATAGAAAAAGGACCAAGGGCAGCAAGTGAACCTAAAATAAGTATTAAATAGAAGTGTTGTTTCTTAGCCATGATCTGTTAGTTTTTCGGAGGCGCAAAGATTGGGAGATTTAATTTGCTAACCTAAATTTGCGGGTCGAGCGATTGTAAAAATTACAGTTGGCGGTTAAAATGAATAAATTAGCCCGGAACTGAACGTAAGGTTCCTGTTAAAAAGCATAATCTGCGCTGTAATTTGATAGATTATATTTAGATTTATTGCCTATGACTTTTAAAACGAAAGAAAGCCGTTTACTACTTGTTCTGGGTAGTTTTTTTGTGGCCAATGCTATATTATCAGAGTTTATTGGTGTTAAATTATTCAGTGTAGAAGAAACCATTGGCATGAAGAAGTTCGACATCAACCTATTAGGTGTGCCACATCTTTCGTTCGTAATGTCGGCAGGGGTACTAACCTGGCCCATTATCTTCATCATGACAGATATTATAAACGAGTATTTCGGGGTAAAACAGGTAAGGTTTTTATCTATTCTCACTTCTATTTTAATAGCCTTTGCTTTTATCGTGGTTTGGGGATCTATGCATTTAAGCGCAGCCGATTTTTGGGTGCATCAAAATATTAATGGGGAAGACCTGAACATGAACAATGCCTTCGCGGGTATTTTTGGGCAAGGCATGTGGATTATTGTCGGCTCAATAACCGCCTTTATTATAGGCCAGATGGTTGATGTGCTCATTTTTCACCGCATTAAGAAAATTACGGGAGAGCGGGCCTTGTGGTTAAGGGCTACGGGTTCAACACTCATTTCTCAGTTTGTAGATAGCTTTGTGGTAATTTTTATTGCATTTTACCTTAATCCACAATACCACTACACCTGGAAAATGGTTTTTGCCATAGGCTTAGTGGGCTATACCTACAAATTTATTGTAGCCATTTTAATGACCCCGATTCTGTATCTGGTACACCGGATTATTGACGGCTATTTAGGCAAAGATTTGGCGCATAAGTTAATGAAGATGGCAGGCAGAGGATAACAATAAAAACTAACCAAATATAAATACTTATGAAATTAAATTATTTAATGGGCCTTGCTGTGCTCTCACTTGCGGCTTGCAATAGTTCGGCAGAAAAACAAAAAGATCAGTCGCTGAATATTGAAGGCACCTGGCAGTTGGTTTCGGCTACTACCTCGCAGCATGGCAAAAGTGAGGTAACGGATTATACCGGTAAACTGAAAATGATCAAAATGTTTAACAATACCCATTTTGCATTTTTAAAACACAGTGTTAACCCTAAAGATACTGCTGATTTTGATGCCGGAGGCGGAACTTTTGTACTGGATAAAGATAATTATACCGAACACCTCGAATATTATAAAAACAAAAACTGGGAAGGAAAGACTTTTAATTTCAAACTCAGCATCAATAAAGATACTTTAACCCAACAAGGCGTAGAAAAGGTAGAAGGAGAAGGGGTGGACCGGGTGATTATTGAAAAGTATGTTAAAGTAAAATAAAACACAAAAGGCCGGACTCGCTCCGGCCTTTATGCTTAACAACAAAACAAATAAAAAAATTAACCTTAAAAATTAAGAAGCTGTTTAAAAATGAATAAATAATTCACAGGTCTATCAGGTGGGTGAGGACACCCACCTCTAGCGAATCCTAATGGGCGGTGGAGACAACGCCCATTAGATATTTCACAGAAATTTAAACAGTTTCTAAGTTTAAAGGGCTGCCAGTTCTTCGGCAAAAACATTTTCACTCAGCAGCTCCTGCTTGTAAATCTGCCGGCCGGTATAGGCCACAAAAACAGATTGATCTAAAAGCAATTCGCGGTTCTTGATCAGGCTTTCCAGCTTAACTGTTCCAACCACATATTTATAACTATCGGCAGCATAACGTTCGCTAATGTTATCAAATTCCAGTAAGGTAATCAGATCTTCATCTGCGTAGCGTAAATACACTTCCAGTAAAATTTCTTCAGTATGTTTTACACCGTTTTCTGAGTGGTACTTTTTATACTCATAACGGTAATCGTAGCGTAATGCGGCAATATCCGACAATACAGCTGCACCGGTTGGATGGCCACCTGCACCTTTACCATAGAAAAACTGTTTATCGGCAAAAGCAGCCTGTACTGCTACAGCATTATACTCGTTTTCTACATTATACAAGAAATCATCCTTAGCTACTAGTTTAGGCAAAACATAAGTTACCACATCTTTGGTATTTACCTTACGGGCTGTTGGTACCAGTTTGATTTTAAAATTTTTCTCGCGTGCATATTTAATATCGTACTGCGAAAGGTTTTGGATACCAATGTTCAGGATGATATCGGGGTTTACAAATAAACCATAAGCATGGGCCGTAGCAATAGCCAGTTTATATTTCGGATCGTAACCTCCCACATCCAAAATAGGATCGGTTTCGGCAAAACCTAAGTCCTGAGCTTCTTTCAATGCCGAATCGTAGCTCTGGTTTTCGTTAAATATTTTCGACAGAATGTAATTGGACGATCCGTTAAAAATGCCACTTAATGCATGGAACAATTCGTTATCGTAATATTCTTCCAAGTTACGGATAATTGGAATACTACCACACACTGCACCTTCATACAATAGGGAAGTACCGTGTTCTGCCTGTAAATCTACCAGCTCTTTTAAGTGGGTAGCAATCATTTTTTTATTGGCCGAAACTACATTTTTGCCATTTTTTAAGGCGGTAGTTACAATTTCGTATGCAGCATCTGCATCGTTAATCAATTCTACAATTGTATTGATTTCGGTATTATTCAGTATTTCGTTACGATCGGTAGTAAACAAATCTTTATTGAGCGTACGTTTCTTCTTTGGATCTTTTATCGCGATTTTAATGATTTCCAGATTCAGGTTCTGGCTCTGGATAATGTCCAGCAAACCTTGTCCTACAACTCCGAAACCAAATAAACCGATTTTTAAATTCTTACTCATTTTTATTTTGTGATTATACAGATAACCGGATTTTAACCGATCCTATTGTTCTTATATTTGTTTTTGTCTTTATTATTTAGCTTTACGCTTAAGTCTTTCTGCTTTTACTCTTTCTATGCAGTATGCTGTAATTTGATTATTTTCTTATCGCGGCTCTCTTTAATAAAAGTTCCGATAATATTGGTTAAAGTATTGGTTTCGATTAAGAACCCGTCATGACCATATTCAGAATGGATGGTGGCAAATTCAGCACCTGTAATGTGATCGGCCAGGTATTTCTGTTCTGAAATCGGGAATAAAAAGTCGTTTTCGATTCCAATTACCAGTGTGTTTGCTTTAACCAGCTTTAAGGCATCAGCTATGCTTTTGCGGTTGCGGCCAACATTGTGGCTATCCATTGCTTTGGTTAAATAATAATAACTGTATGCGTTAAAGCGATTGGTTAATTTCTCTCCCTGATAATTCTGATAAGACGAAGCCCTGAAATTATCAGTTTTATCGTTTACACTTTCTACCTGTGTGCTGCCATAGGCATTGTAAGTACGATAGCTTAAAAGTGCAATGCTTCTGGCTGCTTTCAAACCTTTAATGCCTCCATCAGGCTTATTGGCATAAAAAGTACGGTCGGTAGTAATGGCTAGTCGCTGACTTTCGTTAAAGGCAATTCCCCAGGGCGAATGCACGGCATTAGTAGCCACTAAAATCAGGTTCTCAATTTTATTCGGCTCAATAATGCTCCATTCAACAGCTTGTTGTCCACCTAACGAGCCACCAATTAATAGTTTAATGGTATCGATTTGTAAATGCGCCGCTAAAAGCTGGTGCGCTGATACAAAATCGCGGATGGTAAACTGCGGAAACGACAAGTAATAAGGCAGGCTGTTAACCGGATTGGTACTTAAAGGATTGGTTGTACCATAATTAGAGCCTAAAACATTAGCACAAATAATATAATGATCGTTTGGATTGAATAAAGCGTTTTGCCCAAACAAACCTTCCCACCATTCAAAAACATCGGCATTGGCAGTAAGCGCATGGCAAACCCATATTACGTTATCTTTCTTTGTGTTTAATTTGCCATATGTTTGATAAGCGATTTGCAGGTTACGGATTTTTTTTCCGCTTTCGAGCTTAAATTGTTTGTTATATTGATATGTTGATGCTGTGCTCATGCTAAAATAATGCTGATGGTAATAAAAAAAGGATTAGGCTTGTAAACTGGCTGTACTTACTGATAAGCCAATTGCTGCAAAAGCCTGCTCAAAATCGGCCTTAATGTCGTCGATATGCTCGATACCAACTGATACGCGAAGCGAGTTCGGTTTAACACCTGCAGCCAGTTGTTCGCTATCGCTTAATTGCTGGTGTGTGGTAGCCGATGGCTGGATAATCAGCGTTTTGGCATCGCCCACGTTTGCGAGGTGCGAAATCAGTTTTAAATTATCGATTAATTGGGTTGCTCTTTCTTTGCTGCCGTTTAACTCGAAAGATAAAACTGCTCCAAAGCCATTGCTTAAATATTTCTTTGCCAAATTATTGTATTTACTGCTGGCCAAACCAGGATAAGCCACTTCTTTAACTGCCGGGTGATTTTCTAACCAGGTAGCCAATTCTAAAGCATTATCTACATGGCGTTGTACACGAAGCGATAAAGTTTCGAGACCTTGCAATAACAGGAAAGAGTTGAACGGCGCAATAGCCGGACCTAAATCCCTTAAACCTTCTACACGGGCACGAATAATAAACTGAATATTGCCAAAAGGACCGTCGACACCGAAAACATCGCTAAAAACCAAACCATGGTAGCCTTCTGATGGTTGACTAAATTGTGGAAACTTACCATTTCCCCAGTTATAATTTCCGCCATCAACAATTACACCACCAATGCTGGTTCCATGTCCGCCAATCCATTTGGTAGCCGATTGTACCACTACGTTAGCGCCATGTTCTAATGGTTTAAACAGGTAACCTGCAGCACCGAAAGTATTATCAACAACTAAAGGAAGATCATATTTTTTGGCAATAGCCGCAATTTTTTCAAAATCGGGCACACTAAATGCCGGGTTACCGATAGTCTCTAAATAAATAGCTTTTGTTTTATCGGTAATTTTAGCTTCAAATTCTTCTGGCACATCCGGGTTAGCAAAATCAACATGAATACCCAAACGCTTAAACGCTACTTTAAACTGATTATAAGTACCGCCGTAAACATGAGATGAAGAAACAATGCTGTCGCCAGCCTCCAGGATATTATTTAAGGCAATAAATTGTGCTGCCTGACCAGATGCTACTGCTAATGCTGCTACGCCACCTTCTAAAGCTGCAATGCGTTTTTCGAAAACATCGCTGGTTGGGTTCATGATCCTGGTATAGATATTACCGAACTCTTTTAAAGCAAATAAATTGGCTCCATGCTCAGCATTTTTAAAACCGTATGAAGTGGTTTGATAAATAGGAACAGCCCTTGAGCCTGTAGTTGGATCGATTTCCTGACCTGCGTGTATTTGTAAAGTTTCGAATTTATATGAAGTTGACATAATCTTTAATGCTTAAATTTTTAAATGTTGAATAATCTGTAGGGATCAGATTAACCTAAAGGTTAAAGCTGTGTGGGCGTATCCCGTTTTAGCGGGACCTTCCAGTTTGAAAAACACAAAAAGGGAAGATTTTTAAATTACTGTATGCAACAGCACATACAAGTAATCGCCTGCATATTGCAACACATAAAAGACATAGAAAGATCTTCTACTTTTTTAAGGTTTGAACCAGGTTCGCTTAGCGATTGAAGATTTAATGTTTTCATCAGTTAAAATTTATATCACCAGATAACACCGTGTTAGCCAGTCAGGAATTGGCACCTTCTCTTTCTGAGGGTTGCCAGTGGGTCATGGAGCCAGTCTCTCGCCACTTCTTTATAAATCAACCTCTGAAGATTGACTTTTACTTAGCTTATTGCCAAATAATATTCCAAATGTCTGAATTTAATTTTAATCCACAAAATAAAATTTTGAATTTAAAGCAAGCTACTGTGAATGAGGGTGCTAATTTTAAATAATTAAGGCTCCTTAAATATTTTAATATAAAGTTAATGGTTAAAACTTTAAGTTTGTGTTACCTATCTAAATCTAATCATCATGAAAAATGTAAAATTCTATGGTTTGGCAATACTATTTACTGTTGCCTGCTTAAATAACGTTAATGCCCAGTTTGGTGGCTTAAAAGATAAACTACTAAAAGTGGGTACAGCACAGGGTGCTAAAGCCTTAGGGGTTGATAAATTCCTGAAACAGCCTGCTGCCATTACCACCAGTTTTGAAGATGTGAATCGCGAAGGCGAGATGATGCCCGATTTTAAATCGAAGGAGAAATTTCAGCCTTTATATTTATTACCTAAAAATCCGGAGGGCGGTTATGTGCTTTGCGAAGGTTTTTACGAAATGACCAATAAAAGCTATTGCCTTAAAGCCGGAACCTTTGCCCCTTCAAAAGGCGATGGCTACATGTTTGCTCCGGTTTTAGGACCCAAAGAAGAAATTGTAGTATCGATATTAAAGAGTGCCGAAAAGCACCCCGAAGTAGAACAGCACGATATTCAGGTTTTATTGTGGACCATTATTGCCCGCACAAAATTTGCCGATTACAGCGGCCAGGTTAAACTTACTGCCATTAAGTTACTTACACCTAAGCAACTTACCCAGTTAGAAGGTGGTGCTTTGGGTATTTTACCTTTTGATGTAATGGAGAAAGCTAAAGATCAGTTGCCATCAGGCTTAAAAGCTGTGTTTGAAGCCGAAAACAATATCAGGCAGTTGGTGGCATCAGGCAATTACACCTATGCTGATATGGAGAAATATGCAATTGTAGCAGGTATGGCACCTCCAAGAAGCGATGTGCCCAGCGGCATCTGGACCAAACATCCTGATGGTTATTATGTTCGCTATTTTCCTTCGGGCTATTCAATTACTAAAGTGCAGATTTATGTACCTAAAGAGTTATTGGCCAACGGCAACAAATTGGTTTACGATGCCGCAGGCGATATTGCTTGTCCGGCCAATACGGGTTCACAACGTTTAGCGCAAACCAATGAGCCTTTAGAAGCCAATTATTCGCTTAAATTAACTACGGTTTGTAACCCGAAATAGTTTTTAAGTCCTATAGATAACCCTATAAGGTTTTAGAAACCTTATAGGGTTAAATGCTAGTTTAAAGCCTGCTCCAAATCAGCAATAATATCATCTGCATGTTCCAACCCAACCGAAATGCGCAACAGGTTTTTAGGTGTTTTACTATCCGGTCCTTCAATCGAGTAGCGGTGTTCAATCAAACTTTCAACGCCGCCTAAGCTGGTAGCCTGCGCAAACAACTGCACTTTATTAACCGCTTTACTTGCTGCCTCTACACCACCTTTTACCAGGAACGACATCATACCACCAAAATCTTTCATTTGGCTTTTAGCAATTTCATGTTGGGGATGCGTTTCCAATCCCGGATAAAAAACAGCTTCTACCTTCGGGTGCTGATTTAAATATTTAGCTACTTTTTTACCATTCTCGCAGTGACCTTTCATGCGGTATGCCAGGGTTTTAATACTGCGCGTTAACAGATAGCAATCAAAAGGCGATGGAACGGCACCACCGGTTTGCTGCACATTCTTAATTTTATCCCACAGTCCATCCTTTTTCGCTGTAATCAAAACGCCACCTAATACATCGCTGTGGCCACCCAGGTATTTGGTACTGCTGTGCATTACAATATCAGCCCGAGCAAAATCGGGTTTTGTAAAATAGGAGAGGCGAAAGTACTGTCGCAGGCAAAAGTTATATTGGCTGCCTTTGCAATTTTAGTTATTGCACTTATATCCGTAACTTTTAACAAGGGATTGGAAGGTGTTTCAGACCAAATGAGTTTGGTGTTAGGCTTAACAGAGGCTTTAACCAGATCCAGGTCTGTTTGGTCGACGAAATCAAATTCAAGTATATCGGCGAAAATGGTAAGTAATTGTTTTTTAAAGCCCCAATACATATCATCGGGTGCAATAATATGGCTCCCTGCTTTTAACGCCTGAAACAAGGCCATACCCGAAGTATTGCCCGATGAGAAAGCAGCTGCATCTTCACCGTATTCTAATTTGGCTAAAGTGTTTTCTAAAGCAGACCGGTTTGGATTGCTTACCCGGCTATACATATGGCCTCCAGGGTACCCGCCATGCTCATCGCGAAAAAAAGTTGTAGACAGATTAATGGGAGGAGTAACATCGCCTGTAGCACTGTTAACGAGATTAGATGCGTGAATAGCAAGGGTTTCGGGTTTCATGATAATAGGGGTTGATCGAAATAATATCAGATTGCAATTTAATATTTTGCAGCTAATTTAAACTTCGTAATTGTTTTGGCAAGATTTATGTAACAACTTTGACAGAATTTAAATTAAACTAAAATGAAAAGATTATTTATAGCTATCGCAATCGCATGTTCTACTTTAGTAATGTTACAAAGCTGCAATACTGCAAAAAGGGTAACCGCAGGTGTTACCGGTAGCAGAGGTACAGTAGTGCGCGACTGGGTAGTAAGCAATGTAGCTTTAGAAGGTTTACCTGATGGTGCCGTGCAAGGTTTATTCGGCGAGAAATCGTACAAATGCTTTCAGGGCAGTACCTGGAAATTAACCAACAGCGGTAACGGATCGTACACTTTACCGGCATCAAGCGCGTGCGGATCGGTAATGCAGACTATTTTCTGGTCGGCAGCACCAAAAGATCAGACTTTCCAGTTTAAAAAAATCTACGAAGGTGATAAAGCTAAAAACGTAACTGAAGGTTACCGTTTAGTATTAACCGAACTTTCGAGCACCCAAATGGTATTAAAATCGCCAATTGAATTTGGTGGCAGAACAGCAAACATCATTTTAACGTTTGTACCAGCTGCACGATAATATTTAGCATTGAAAAACATACCCGAAAGCACTTCTGAAAAGAGGTGCTTTTTTGTTTACAACCTATTTTTATGAGCCACGGAAGCACGGATTAGCACGGAAGCTTCCCTGAAGAATATAGCTTACATAAACAATTAAATTTTGAATGATTGAATGTTTAAGGCAGGATGCATATTTACTCATTCAAAAATCAATCCTTCTAACATTCAAATAATGTATTGAGAAATAATAAAATACCGGTTTGTTACAAGAAAATGATTTTCAAATCGCCTCATTATTGTATTTTTGTTCAAAATATTTCAGGAATGAATACAACTGATCAGGTTGAAAAAATACTAGCTGATACCAACTTATCAACTGAACTACAAAACATTGCACACAAAGTTCTTCAGGGAGAGCGGATTAGTTTTGATGAAGGCGTTTACCTCTATGAGTACGCAGAATTAGGCTATCTGGGCGTTTTGGCCAACTTTGTAAGGGAGCAAAAACACGGCGATAAAACTTATTTTAACCGTAATTTCCATTTAGAACCTACCAATCTTTGTGTTTACGATTGCAAATTCTGTTCGTACTCGCGCCTATTAAAGCAAAAAGAAGAAGGCTGGGCCTTAACCATGAACCAAATGCTCGATATTGTAAAAAAATACGATGATGAGCCGGTAACCGAAGTGCATATTGTTGGCGGTGTTTTACCACAGTATGATGTGGCTTTCTATTCAGCACTGTTTACTGCAATTAAGCAATACCGTCCTGATTTGCATGTTAAAGCTTTAACGCCGGTAGAATACCACTATATTTTTAAGAAAGCTAAAATTGATTACGCAACCGGAATGCGCCTGATGAAAGAGGCCGGTTTAGAATCTATTCCGGGCGGAGGTGCAGAAATTTTCCACCCTGAGGTGCGCGATCAGATTGCCAAAGATAAATGTACAGGCGAACAATGGCTGGCTATACACGAAGAATGGCATAAACTGGGTATGCGTAGCAATGCTACCATGCTTTATGGTCATATCGAACAATTCTGGCACCGGGTTGATCATATGGAGAAACTTCGCGAGCTACAGGACAAAACAGGTGGTTTCCAAACCTTTATTCCGCTAAAATTCCGCAACCAGCACAACCAAATGAGTAATGTGCCCGAAGTTTCGGTAATTGAAGATTTAAGGAATTATGCCATTGCCCGTATTTATATGGATAATTTCGATCACATTAAAGCCTATTGGGCGATGATTAGTCGCGAAACAGCACAATTGTCGTTGAATTATGGCGTAGATGATATTGACGGCACATTGGATGATACCACAAAAATATACTCAATGGCCGGTGCTGAAGAGCAAACTCCTGCAATGAGCACCAAAGAACTGGTAAACCTGATTAAACAAGTAGGCAGAAAAGCCATAGAGCGCGACACTTTATACAATGTGGTAACCGATTTTGAGCATGTTGTTTTCGAAGAAGAAAAGAAACCTGCTTATTATAAATTACCGGTAGTGAATTAATTTAAATGAATGATTGATTGAAGGGTGAAATTACTGAATAATAGAATATTACTTTAACGTCCCCTTATTCAATCATTCAAAACCCGCTCATTCAATAAATATAAAATATGAAGCAAATTTATATCATCCGCCACGGCGAAACGGAATTGAACAGACAGGGCATAGTACAAGGCAGGGGTATAAATGCTGATTTAAATGATTTAGGTAGGGCACAGGCCGAGGCTTTTTATCAAACGTATAAAGATGTGGGCTTCGATAAAATCTACACTTCTGATTTAAAACGCACCTGGCAAACCGTACAGAAATTTATTGATTCGGACCTGCCCTGGGAACGTTTATCGGGCTTAGACGAGCTGGCCTGGGGAATTTGGGAAGGAAAACCCAATACAGAGGAGGCACGCGAAGCTTTTCGTTCGATGCTGCAATGCTGGCAGGAGGGTAACTACAGTGCCCATTTTGAAGGTGGCGAAAGCGTTCAGGATGTGTATGAACGTTTAAAACAACCCATGGAAGTTTTAATGACCCGGCCGGAAGAGCAGAAAGTATTACTTTGCATGCACGGAAGGGCCATGAGGGTTTTCTTATGCCTGCTGCTAGGAAAACCTCTAAGCGAAATGACCGAATTTCCGCATCAGAATACTGTTTTATACAAAATGGGCTTCGAGGATGGAAAATTTACCGTTCTTGAATTTAATAGTGCCGTTCATTTAGACGGTTTAGTGATTGGATAATCCGCTTAACGCCAAACGCGTTGCGCAAAACATTAGCATAACACCTTGAATAAGATTAAAATATCGGCTGTTGCCTACACCAATACCAAAGCATTTATATACGGCTTAGCACATTCGCCTATCATCGATAAGATAGATTTAAGTTTAGATATTCCTTCAGATTGTGCCGCTAAAGTAATTAACGGTCAGGCAGATATTGGTTTGATGCCTGTGGCCGCTATTCCATTAGTACCGAATGCTAACATTGTGGCCAATTACTGCATAGGAAGCGATGGCGCGGTAAATTCGGTATTTATTTTTAGTAATGTTCCGGTTAATGAAATCAAAACCCTACGATTGGATGCCCATTCCCGGACCTCGAATAACCTGGCTAAAGTTTTGCTAAAATTCCATTGGGAGAAGGAAGTAGAATTTACAACAGATCAAAATGCAGAAACAGATGCCTTTGTTTTAATCGGCGACCGTACTTTCGGTAAAACACAAAATTTTGCCTTTGTTTACGATATGGGCGAAGAATGGAAGAAGTTTACCGGTTTGCCTTTTATGTACGCTGCCTGGGTAGCCAATAAAGAAATTTCGCAGCAATTTAAAGATGAGTTTAATGCCGCTTTAAAGTTTGGCTTAGATCATCGTAAAGAAGTTTTAGCAGAATTACCACCTGTAAGCAATTTTGACCTGGAAGATTACCTTTACCACAAATTACAATTCGAGGTAACTGAGGATAGGATGAAAGCCCTTAATTTGTTTTTAGGCTTTATTGGACAACTAGATGAAAAACTAGCTGTCAGGTGATTAAGCAAATAAAAAGGAAGAAATGCATTAAAGCATATCCAATATTTCCACAAAGAACCTACAATAAGGAAATAGAAGATTATGATTGTTTCTATCCTAATACTTTTGCCAGCCATATTTTAACTTTAAAATCAAAAACATATAGAAAGTATTTAAAGGCTTTAGGCGAAGAACTTTCAAAGCTTTTAGATGCCCTGGAATTAGATGCCCTTATCTTTTTAGGTGATGAAAAATTGGCCTGGCGTTTTCGGGAAGGTAAATATAAAACCTTTAAAAAAGGGATGGATTTCTTTACAAAATCAGGTATAAAAAAGGATTTTAAGGGAGGTCTAATCGTAAACAAAGCATCTTTACCTCAGTTTATTAAACACTTTGTTGATCTTGTTCGCACCAACGGAATAGTACAATACATTTATTTTATCGATAAATGTCAAAGCATATTAGGTTCGTTTTGTAATGTTGGCAATATACATATTGATCTGATGAATAAAAACAGCAATGAATTATTCCAAAGCGCTATATGTAGTACAAAATTTGAGTTTTTAAGTGAAAGATGTGTTTTCCAGTTTGATATGAACGATAGGAAGCCAATAAAATAATAAAGCAACCCAATTCAGATTGCTTTATTCACCGTGCATAGCACTGCAGAACTTATTTCTATCTATTTACACATCAATTTTAATGGCTTTTCAACTTACCGGCCACTTTTTCGAGTGTACTTTTTAATTTTGTTAAAGCACCATTAAGGGCTAAATCGTAAGTGTTCCCCATGTTGGTTACTGCAATAGGATCTTTTCCTGTAATCCGGGCTTCTAATAAACATCTTTTATCGTCTAAACCATCTTTACTGCCATTTTCATCAGATAAATGAACTTCCAAACGCGTAATCAAATCACTGTATCTGCTCAGCCCTTCATTTAGCTGGCCTTTAATTTTTTCTTCGTACTCGTGGTGTATGGTTAAACTCTTGTCGGCATTCAGTTGGATCGTCATCATATTTATATTAAGTTTTATGTAGTTTAACGCATAAGTATGGGTATTTGTTTAAATTATAAAATTATGTAAATAAGTTAATTTTATGAGGAAGGCTTAAAACCGGCTATTGTTTTTAAACCTGATAGGAGCGGGCACGATCCCGATTTTTCATCGCGAGAAGTAAAGCGGATAGCAGGACTAAACTTTCCGAAAGGTGAAGAACGCTTCATTTTCAAATAAGGGTTTATTTAAATTGGTTAATTGTTCATGTTCGCTAACTTAAAACTGCCAACTGTGGATTGGAAACTGATTTCACTAACAATCTTTCAACTTTTCAACAAAACAACCGTACAATGCATATTCGTGCTATCTTTATGGCTTTTGCAAATTAATTTCAGTTTTGGCTAAAGACACGAATAAAGAAACCCCGTTAATGCAGCAATACAACGCTATAAAGGCGAAGTATCCGGGCGCATTGTTATTATTTAGGGTAGGCGATTTTTACGAAACCTTTGGCGAAGACGCCGTAAAAACAGCACAAATATTAGGTATTGTATTAACCCGCAGAGGAACGGGGCCAAATGGCGGCGCCCTCGAACTTGCTGGTTTTCCGCACCACTCTCTTGATAACTATTTATCTAAACTGGTACGTGCGGGCCAGCGTGTAGCCATTTGCGATCAGCTGGAAGACCCCAAAACAACCAAAACCATTGTTAAACGTGGTGTAACAGAACTGGTTACTCCTGGCGTGGCTTATGGCGATAATATCGTTAACCAGAAATCAAATAACTTCCTCGCTTGCGTTTTCTTCGATAAAACACAATTGGGCGTTTCATTTTTAGATATATCAACAGGTGAATTTTTAATTGCACAGGGCAACAGCGATTATATCGATAAACTTTTACAAGGTTTTAAACCTACAGAAGTTATTTTCCAGAAATCGAAACGACAGGCCTTTACCGAAAATTTCGGCGATCGCTTTTATATTTTCGGTCTGGATGAATGGCCTTTTACCAGCGATTACGGTAACGAAACGCTGATGAAACATTTCGAGGTAACTTCGTTAAAAGGTTTTGGTATAGACCGTTTACAAAGCGCAATTGTTGCTGCTGGTGTTATTTTACACTATTTAGGCGAAACAGAACACCGTAACCTGCAGCACATTACCTCAATTAGCCGCATTGAAGAAGATCGTTACATGTGGCTTGATCGCTTTACCATCCGTAACCTCGAACTGGTTAACTCTCCAAACGATAATGCAGTAACCTTGTTCGATATTTTGGACCATACCTGCACCCCAATGGGCGCGCGTTTGCTGCAGAAATGGATTATTATGCCTTTGAAGGAGCTGAAACCTATTCAGGAACGCCTGGGCATGGTTGAATATTTTGTGAAGCACGATACTTTACAAGAGGAATTTTTATCGCACATTAAGCAAATCGGCGATTTAGAACGCCTGATTTCTAAAGTTGGTTTACAACGTGTTGGGCCACGCGAACTGGTGGCTTTGAAACGCGCTTTGTACCATATCGAATCCGTTAAAAAACTGGCTGCCGATTCTAAAAATCCGTTTTTAATCAAAATTGCCGATCAGTTAAACCCTTGCCTGGCCATTCGCGACAGGATTGAAAGAGAATTACAGGCCGATCCGCCAGCACTATTGGTAAAAGGAAACGTAATTGCCGACGGCATTGATGAAGACCTGGACCGCCTGCGTAAAATTGCTTTTGGTGGTAAAGATTACCTTGTTCAGATACAGAAACGCGAAGCTGAAGCCACAGGAATTCCTTCCTTAAAAATTGCTTTCAATAACGTATTTGGTTATTATTTAGAAGTAACCCATACCCATAAAGATAAAGTACCAGAAGGTTGGATCCGTAAGCAAACCCTGGTTAATGCCGAAAGGTACATTACACCTGAACTTAAAGAATACGAAGATCAGATTTTAGGAGCCGAAGAGAAAATACAGGCTATCGAAGTGCGTTTGTATAACGAACTGATGTACGAAACGGCAGGTTATATCAAACCTATCCAACTCGATTCGTTCTTAATTGCCCAATTGGACTGTTTGCTGTGTTTTGCCCAGCTTGCGGCCAAAAACCATTACAATAAACCAAAAGTTACACCCGATAAGGTACTTGACATTAAAGGTGGCCGCCACCCGGTAATTGAAAAACAGCTACCGGTAGGGCAGGAATACATTACCAACGATGTCTATCTGGATACCGATAGTCAGCAGATTATTATGATTACTGGTCCCAACATGGCGGGTAAGTCGGCCATTTTACGTCAAACTGCTTTGATTGTATTGATGGCGCAAATGGGTTCGTTTGTCCCGGCAAAAGATGCTGAGGTGGGTATTGTAGATAAGATTTTTACCCGTGTAGGTGCTTCCGATAATATTTCATCAGGCGAAAGTACATTCATGGTCGAAATGAACGAAACGGCCAGTATCCTGAATAACATTTCAGACAACAGCTTAATTTTATTGGATGAAATTGGTCGTGGTACCAGTACTTACGATGGTATTTCGATTGCATGGGCCATTGCTGAGTTTTTACATCAGCACCCAACATCGCGCCCCAAAACCCTTTTTGCTACGCACTACCACGAGCTAAACGAACTGGCCAATACCATGCCGCGCATTAAAAACTTTAATGTTTCGGTTAAAGAAATGACCAATAAAGTAATCTTCTTGCGGAAACTTGTTCCGGGTGGAAGTGAGCATAGTTTTGGTATCCATGTAGCTAAAATGGCGGGTATGCCTCCAAAATTAATCAGCAGGGCAAACGAAATACTTAAAAAATTAGAAATCGACCGTACGGAAGGCCAAAGCATTAAAGACAGTATTAAAAAAGTGCAGAATCAGGCTTACCAGTTACAAATGTTCGCCATTGATGACCCTGTTTTGGTAAAAATAAGAGACACGCTTAATAATTTGGATGTAAATGCTTTAACACCAGTTGAAGCATTACTTAAACTGGATGAAATACAGCGTTTAATTAAGAATTAAGCAGATTAGGGGCTTATGGATAAAAATATTTAACCATAAGCCCTTGTTACTAAATTTATACCTATGCATACTAGCTTTAAACCTTACGCTTTCTATTTGGTTGCTTTAGTACTCTTCCTTTCATCGTGTGGTACGCGTAAATACACCGTTAAAACCGATACGAAAGGAGCAAAGGCGGCCGATGCCATGAGTAATTTAAAAAGCAAGCCGCTTTACCGCTTCATTACCGACTGGACTGGTGTTCGGTACCGTTTTGGCGGTTTGGATAAAGGCGGGATAGATTGCTCGGGATTTGCCTATTTGTTAGAAAAGGAAATTTACGGTGTAACCTTGCCACGTATCTCACGCGATCAGGCCAATGTGGTAAGGAAAAAAGGTATAGATAATTTAAAAGAAGGCGATCTGGTTTTCTTTTCCTTTGGAGGCAACGATGTAGACCATGTTGGTGTGTACCTAAATAATGGTTTTTTTGTGCATGCCAGTACTACCCGGGGCGTAATAGTTGATGATTTGACATTGCCGGCGTATCAGCGCGTATTTGTTAAATCAGGTTCGGTTAATTAGATCTCTCCCGTCATTTCGACTGAAGCTCACCGATTTTCATCGGGAGCGAAACGGAGAAATCTACATTAGATCTCTCCGTTTCGCTGTGCTTTAGTCGAGATGACGACTATCGTTAAAACAAACCCGCTTAAATTTCGTTATTCATCTTATGCGCACATTCCTTTTAATCTGCTTATCTTTAATTAGTTATTCGTTAAGCGCACAGGTAAAACTGTTAACGCTCGATGAACTGGATAAACGCATTGCCGCTGGTAAGGATACCACCTATGTGGTTAATTTTTGGGCAACCTGGTGCGCCCCTTGTGTAGCCGAGCTACCGAACTTTGAAAAACTGCGTGTAGCCAATTTAAAAAAGCCTGTAAAAGTACTCTTGATCAGTGTAGATTTTAAATCGAAACTGCAAAAAGAGGTAATTCCTTTTGTAGTAAAGAACCAGATCAAAGCTGAAGTGTTTCTGTTAAACGAAACCGACCAGCAAAAATATATCGAAAGGGTAGACCCCAAATGGACAGGCGCTATACCTGCAACATTATTTGTGAAACAAAAAACCAGACGCTTTTACGAACAGGATTTTACAGAGAAACAACTCAAAAGTACTTTGTTAAACTTAAAATAAGAGGTTATGAAACAGTTATTTCTAATTGGCTTGATGTTAATTTCGTTAGGTGCCTGTGCACAAGGCGAAGGGTATAAAGTTGGCGATGTGGTTAAAGATTTCGCTTTAAAGAATGTAGACAATAAAATGGTATCGATGGCCGACTACAAGGATGCTAAAGGCTTTATTGTCGTTTTTACCTGCAATACCTGTCCGGTAGCTCAGGCTTACCAGGATCGTGTTGCTGAGCTAAATGCCAGTTATGCCGCCAAAGGATATCCGGTTATTGCCATTAACCCAAATGATGCCGGTGCGGTTCCAGCCGAAAGTTTCGATAAAATGCAGGCCCTGGCCAAAGTAAAGAATTTCACTTACCCTTATTTGCTCGATCCGGACCATGTAGTTACCAAACAATTCGGTGCAAGCAGAACGCCGCATGTTTTCCTGGTAAATAAAAGCGACAAAGGAAATGTAGTTGAATACATTGGTGCAATAGATAATGACCCTGAAGGTGAAAACGCCACAAAAGAAGATTATGTAAAAAATGCGATCAATAATTTAGCCACAGGTAAAAAGCCTGCTGTTACCACAACCAAGGCTGTGGGTTGCAGTATAAAATGGAAAAAAGGCTAAACATACCTTAGCCACCATTGCCGGTGTGTTTCCTTATATTGCTTAAACCATCTACAAGGTAAATAAAGCGAGGCAACCACACTAAGCCATATTACATAAACCAGTGGCAAATTGAAGCCAAAAGCTGCCGGCCTGAACATAAATGGAATCTGAACAATTTCTTTAGTACTATGGCCAGTTGCAAAAAATACGATTACCAGTAACGTGTGCAGCAGGTAAAAGTGCAGCACATAGTAAAAAAATGGAACAGCACCGTACACCGAAGTTATTCTGGTAAACCAATTGCTTAGGTTTTCGGTAACGGCCAAAAAAAGCATTGCCGGGCCTAAGGTCATAGATATATATTGCAACGATGGCGGGTATTTGTTTACATTGAAAAAAGTGAGCAGGTTCTTAAACAGATCATCATATTCTTTACGCGGAACCGGATCGCCATATACATTGATTAATCTCAAGGCTACAAATACAAACACCGCTAAAAAACCTACCATCAATAAATTGCGTTGCCGGCGTTCGGCTTCGTATCCCTTTCTATACCAGGCGCCAACACCATAACCCACAAACATCACACCTGTCCACGGAAGGATGGCGTAAAACACACCTACAAAATGATTAGCAGATAGCGGTACAACCGTACCCGATGCAGTAAAAAATACTTTTAAAATCATTCCGCCTGCGAGGTCTTTTGGTGCCGGGAATAAGTTAAAAAGGTTATGTCCAAAAACCAGCACCAACCCAATAATCAGCACCGTTTTATAAGAAATCCGGCTGAAAATAGCCAAAAAGATCATGCTGGTACCAATAGCCCAAATTACCTGCAGGATAATAAAATTGTAGCCAGGATTAAAGGTTAAGCCAAAGGTGATGATTACGATTTCGACCAATATGAGCCATAAGCCACGCTTAAATAAGAACGCACTGGCCTGTGCAGCTGTTCTGCTTTGGGCGGATAAATAAGCAGATAATCCGGAAAGAAAAACAAAGGTTGGCGCACAGAAATGCGTGATCCAGCGGGTAAAAAACAGCATTCCTGTTGTGGTATCAGGATTTAATGGATCGCCTGTCATGGCACCGATATGAAAAAAATCGCGGGTATGGTCTAAAGCCATAATGATCATCACCAATCCACGCAGTATATCAATCGATAAAATACGTTTTGAAAGTGTGCTTTGTGCTGCATCCATAGCGATAAGTTTGGTTAATAAAGATACAAATTCAATTGGTTTTTATGCCTTTCTAAACTTACCGTTGCCGGTATTGGCCAGGTTATTAAAGCTCAATAGGAAAATCGATTTAGGAGTAGCTGAATTGGCAATTTCAATTTTGATCTTCAAAAAATTATAATAATATTTGTTAAACGCTAACCGAATAATCCCTATCAATAAAACAGATCATGCATCAACGATAGCTGAACCTCGTTTAGACAAAATTAAAAAAAGACCATAACACATCATAATGAAAAGAAGAACATTTATACAAAACACAGGTTTGTTAGGCGCAGGCGTAGTGGCTTCCAAATTCTCTTTTGCAGCTAATTTAGCCCCCGAATTTCCGGTTGTACGTGTAGCTGCGGCAAAAAGACATTTTCAAAGTAAGGCGGTAGATAATGCCATAAAAACCTTCCAGGCCAATGTTAAAAACCCTGAATTAACCTGGTTGTTCGAAAATTGTTTTCCAAACACTTTAGATACTACGGTTTATCACAGCGAAAATGGTGGCAGACCCGATACTTACGTTATAACCGGCGATATTGATGCGATGTGGTTACGAGACAGTTCGGCGCAGGTGTGGCCTTACCTGCAATTTGTAAATGAGGATGAACCCCTTAAAAAACTGATTGCCGGTGTAATTATCCACCAAACCAAATGTATTTTGAAAGACCCTTATGCCAACGCCTTTTATGGCGATGCTACCAAAGTAGGGGAATGGAAAACAGATAAAACCGCTATGCAACCGGGAGTGCACGAGCGTAAATGGGAAATAGATTCGTTATGTTACCCGATTCGTTTAGCTTACCACTACTGGAAAAAAACAGGTGATAAAACACCATTCGATGCCGATTGGAAAAAAGGAATTGAAGCAACTTTAAAAACCTTTAAAGAGCAACAACGTAAAGCAGGAAAAGGCCCTTATCATTTCCAAAGGGAAACTACACAACCAACTGATTCGTTGCCAATGGCAGGTTATGGTTTTCCGGTTAACCCGGTGGGTTTAATTTGTTCGGCTTTCCGTCCGAGCGATGATGCGACTATTTTTCCTTTCCTCGTACCTTCAAACTTCTTTGCAGTATCGAGTTTAAGGCATGCGGCCGAAATGATTAAAGTCTTAAACAGTGATAAAATATTAGAAAGCAGCTTATTAAACCTGGCCGATGAGGTGAGTGCTGCGCTTCAAAAACACGCCATTGTAAACCACCCGAAATATGGTAAAATTTATGCTTTTGAGGTAGATGGTTTTGGTAGTTCGTATTTGATGGACGATTCGAATGTACCTAGTTTATTAGCCTTGCCTTACCTGGGCGCGATGAAAATCGAAGATCCGATTTATCAGAATACACGAAAATTTGCCTTGTCAAAAGATAATCCTTACTTCTTTAAAGGCACAGCAGCCGAAGGTATTGGCGGACCGCACGCTGGTCAGGATATGATTTGGCCAATGAGTATCACCATGCGCGCCTTAACATCTAAAGATGATGCCGAAATTAAAGCGTGTATCGAAAGTTTACGTAAAACGCATGCAGGCAAAGGATTTATGCACGAGTCGTTTCATAAAGATAATCCTGCCAACTTTACTAGAGCCTGGTTTGCATGGTCGAACACTTTGTTTGGCGAGTTGCTTTGGAAAACATACCACGAAAAACCAGCTTTATTAAAAGCTTAATATCACTTCACCGCATTTATGTGTTTTTGATGCTTATTTAAAAATGGCTCAACATATAAATGCGGTTTTTGCTTTTGCCCAAAACAACATTCACATCAAACTTCACAATTAGCAATAATCTACACCGTATTTATACGCTTTTTAGTTTTTTACAGCATAATCTGTGTAAAATAAAAGCTAAGTTGTACAGATCCTGTTTTTTGAGAAAAGAAATATAGTTAAATTGCTGGAAAATTATTCATTCCGGCCTTGCAAAACCCCGTAACAAACATTCAAGCTGATATTGAAGCAGTAAATAATATCCCCACTGTAGCCAATATTTTAGAAATCGTATGCCGCACTACCGGGATGGGTTTTGCAGCTGTTGCCCGCGTAACTACCGATAAATGGATTGCTTGTGCTGTGCACGACGAAATAAACTTTGGCTTAAAGGTTGGCGGCGAACTTAAACTGGAAACCACAATTTGCAACGAAATCCGACAGCACAAAAGTGCAGTTGTTATTGATCATGTTGCCGAAGACCCTGAATATGCAGGGCACCACACACCTTTAATGTATGGTTTTCAAAGTTATATCTCTGTTCCAATCACCTTAAAAAACGGTGTTTTTTTCGGAACCCTTTGCGCCATCGACCCGAAGCCTGCAAAGCTTAAAAACCCGGCCATTATTGGCATGTTTACCATATTTGGTGAGTTAATTGCTTCTCATTTAGATGCGCTTGAACAGGTAGCTGAAGCAGAAAAGGAACTTAAAAAGGAGCAAGAAATTGCCATTGTACGCGATCAGTTTATTGCAATTCTCGGTCACGATTTAAAAAATCCTTTGAATGCGATATCCAGCAGTACTCAACTTTTATCCCGCTTAAATTTAGATGAAAAAGGTAGCCGCTTAACTAAAATTATCGCCGATGCTTCTTTCAGAATGAATGGCTTGATTGATAATATCCTTGATTTTGCAAGCGGCCATTTAGGTGCAGGTATTTCAGTAAACCGTACTAAAGACGAAGACCATGAGCGTTTATTAAAAGAGGTAGTAGAAGAGTTGCAAGCCATTTGGCCGGAACGACGAATAAATATGGTTTTCGACTTAACACACCCAATTAATGCAGATGGGAAACGGTTGGCGCAGCTTTTTTCTAATTTACTGGCTAATGCAATTAATTACTCGCCTATTGATTCGGTTGTAGAAGTAACGGCCAGCAGTACCAGCAATCAATTTAATTTGTGCGTAACCAATGCCGGAAAGCAGATACCTGCAGCCGCGATGGAACGCCTATTTCAACCTTTCTCACGCGGTGAGGTAGAACCGAACCAAAAAGGACTTGGACTAGGCTTGTATATTGCTTCAGAAATTGCCCATGCACACAATGGTACCCTTAAAGTATCATCAAATGCAGATAAAACTTGTTTTACCTTAAACTTTGCCAACAATAATGATAACAGTTAATGATCAGCTGCCCACTTCAACACTTCTGGAGTTAAAAACTGGTGACGCAATTAAAAACGAAAACAATCAATCCGGCGTGATTGAGCTGATAGAAATCACAGAAACAGATGAGTTTTTGATGTTTCGCTTTGTGCTTACTGAAGGCGAAATTAGTGTAAGAAAGCTCAAGCAGGTTTGTTAATTATAAAATGGGTCGCGGGTCGAATATGACCTGAATCGATTTAATTTTTTCGTCCTCAAGCTGGTACCAGCCGGCACAGAAGATGGTTTTACTGCCCATATTAATATCATACCACAGGCAAACCTCTTCGCCATCTGTAAATACTTTTTTAATATCGTATTTAAACTTCATCTTCTCCATATCAGCAATGTAAATATCAGCTCCATTTCTTTCGCCCATTACACCTTTAAAATACACCTCGTTATGCAATTGCTGCCTTGCCAGATTAAAATCTTCAGTGTTTAACGCATTTAAAAAATCCTGTACAACAACTTTTGCATTGTGCTCGGTTAGTAACTTATTGGGCGTACTCATATTGTAATTGCTTTAAAGGTAAAACGTGGGGAAGAAATAAATGTTTGAATTTCTGTGAAATATCAAATGAGCGGTGGAGACACCGCCCAATAGCAATGTTTGAGGTGGGTTGTCTCCACCCACCTGATAGACTTGTGAATTTTTCATTCATTTATGAACAGCTTCTGAATGATTGAATGACGAATAAAGAAAAGCCATTCAATCACACAGTAATACATTTAATTAAACTGGTATACTTTGCCAGCCTGGGTATTAAAACTATACCTGAAATCTTTGCCCGACTTTTCTTCAATTATGCCTTTTGCAGTAACCTTAAGCTGATTAGGGCTTCTCACAATGCATTTTTCTCCTGATAATGATTTGATCGCTAAGGCTACCACTTTAGCATCTTTCCATTGCAAGTTGATGATTTCGAAATTACCGCGGGCTTTTAAGCCTTTAATGTTGCCATTCTTCCACTTATCGGGTAATGCAGGTAGGAACTGCAATTCGCCAGCCTGGCTTTGCAACAACATTTCAGAAATACCAGCCGTGTAGCCAAAGTTTCCATCAATCTGGAAGGGTGGATGCGCACAAAACAAATTCGAATAGATACCACCACCTTTATTGTAATCGGTACCCGAACCACCCACAGGGGTAATAAAGTTCTGTAAAATTTTATAGGCATGGTTTCCATCCTGCAACCTGGCCCAGAAGTTCATTTTCCAGGCCATCGACCAACCTGTCGATTCATCGCCTCGGGCAATTAAGGTTACTTTTGCAGCCTGCGCCAGTTCTGGTGTTTTAATGGTGCTGATTTCTCTGCCCGGATGCAGGCCAAAGAGGTGCGAAATATGCCTGTGCTGATCTTTCGGATCATCGCGATCGGTTTCCCATTCCTGCAACTGGCCCCATTTACCGATTTTTGGTTTTAATAAATGTGCTTTTAAATCGGCAATGTGTTTTTTATAATCGGCATCTATGCCTAAAATATCAGCCGATTCGATGTAATTGGTAAAGAGATCGTAAATAATCTGATGATCGTGTGTTACCCCGTCTTCGGTAGGGCCATGCTCTGGCGACCAACCCATAGGGGCTACCAAAGTACCATCAGGACGTCTTTTTAGGTGGTCGTCCCAGAACTCAGCAATTTCTTTAATAATTGGGTAGGCGAAGTTTTTCAGGTAAGCTTTATCCTGGGTAAAAGCATAATGCTCCCAAAGGGCTTGTGCATACCAAGCACTGCCCGGTGTATTCCACAAGAAACTCATGCCCCCAAAAATATTGTTCTCTGTTTTTACTGTCCATCCCCGCGTATTTGGATATTGCTTTCGGGTATGCATTTTACTCACCTCGCGCATGCTGTTGATGTAATCGAGGTAAGGTACCTGACATTCGGAAAGATTTGTAGGTTCTGCCAGCCAATAATTCATTTGAATATTGATGTTAGAGTGGTAATCGCTTCCCCAGGGCGGAGTATTGCTTTCGTTCCATAAACCCTGAAGATTGGCCGGTAAACCACCTGCCCTGGAAGAACTAATCAACAAATACCTACCATACTGGAAAATCAGAGCCTCAAGTGCAGGGTCGGTTACCTTTTTATAGTTAATTAACCTTTGGTAAGTTGGCAGGTTTTGATTTGCTGCATCACTGGTACCCAGGTTTAAACTCAGGCGGTTATACAGCTGGCTATAATCGCTAATATGCGCTTTCAGCAGGTTATTGTAACTTTTTGCTTTAACGGCATTTAAAATCCTGTCTATTTTAGGAGCCGGTTCTTCGCCTTTCCAGTTTTGTTCGCGCTTGTTAACATAATTGGTCGCAGCTGTAAAAACAATGGTTACTGCATCTGCATTTTCTATTTTAATTTTTTCGTTATCGCCATCTTTTACGGTACTCAATTTTCCATTTTCAATTTTAACCAAAGCAGTAGCCTGATAAGTTATGCCGTTTGGCAATTTACCAGTCAGCTGAAGAATATTTCCGTTGGCTGTTATCGTGCCTTGATGCGCACCTTTTAAGCCAATAGCAGCCGAATAAGCATTTTTTTGGTTAGCTGTAAAGCGCAACACCATCACTTTATCCGGAAAGCTACAAAAATACTCGCGTTTAAATTGCGTTCCATTTTGCTTATAATCAATGGAATGAACTGCTCTGGTGATATCCAGTTTGCGGGTGTATGCGGTAAATTGCTGATCATTATTGTTAAAATCGATAAACAGATCGCCGAAAGCCTGATACATGCCCCGGTCGTTTTCATCGCCAGTCCATAAGGTATTATCGTTAAACTGAATGTGTTCCTGATCAACCCCACCAAAAATCATCCCGCCAATACGGCCGTTGCCAATAGGGTAGGCTTCGGTCATCCATTTTTTTGCAGGTTTATTATCCCACATCGTGAAAGCAGGGTTTTCTTTAGCCTGGGCTTTTGCCTTGTTTGTGAATTGAAATAGCAAGCACGAAAATAGTGTACAAATGAGGAGTTGCCTGTAATTGAAAAGCATGATGGTTATTTGATTAGTGTGTAACCAAAGATATATAAAATAGCGTGGCAAGAACCGAAACACCCCGAATAAAGCATCCCGATATTTGGCATATTATTCAATTATTTAAGCATAAGGTTATACGTAGCCACTTAAAATCAATTGGTAACTAATATGATATTTTATTGATGGACCTGATAGATTTTCTATATTTGATAGTACACACTAAAACGTTTTATGTAAAATGAAATCTCTAACCAAATCATTACACTTTATCTTATTTCTAAGTGCCCTGAGCTTGTATCAGCTACAGGCGCAAACCAAAGCCAGATTAACCAAATATGTAAATACCTTTATTGGCACAGCACCTTTAACCGATCCTAAAATACTGGGTTATGAGTTGCCACAGGGCTGGCGATCGTGGGCTGGTTTAACTTTTCCGGGTAGTTCATTGCCGAATGCCATGGTGCAACTGAGCCCGATAACCGAATTTGGTTCAGGCGCAGGCTATGAGTATGAAGACGATACCATTTACGGATTTGCGCATACCAACAAAGGGCACTGGAACCTGTGTAATATCCCTGTTTTACCACTATCGAACCCTTTAGGTAAATTCGGTTCTAAATTTTCGCATAAAAACGAAAGCGCTACTCCTGGCTTTTATCAGGTTTATCTGGATGATTACCAGGTAAATGTTAGGCTTACATCAACCTTAAGATGTGGTTTCCACGAATATGACTATAAAAACAATGGCGACAGGCAAATCCTTTTTAGCATGGGTAAGGCCAATAGTGGTGTTTCTACCTGGAACATAGCACAGGATGGGGAATCGGCTATACAAGGTTTTCAGGGAGGTGAGAACGTTTATTTTTATGCTGAAGTAAACGGAAAGATTGATAAACTTGATATTACCGATGCAAGCAAACGTTCGGGCTATGCCATTGTACATTTAGCCGATGGAAGCAAAGGGCCGGTAACTTTAAAAATAGGCTTGTCGTTTGTGAGCATTGCCAATGCCAAAGAAAACCTTAAACAGGAAATTGGCAATAAAACCTTTGCACAGATCCGTAACGAAGCAAGCAGCACCTGGGAAAACTTATTATCCAGTATCGAAGTAAAGGGTGGTACCAGCAAACAAAAACAAATGTTGTACTCTAGTTTGTACCGCTCGTTTTTATGGCCGGCCTTGCGCAGCGATGTAAATGGCGAATATAAAGATGCCAAACGCCAGGTGGTAAAAAGCGATTTCAGGTATTATACCGAGCCTTCGCTTTGGGATACTTACCGCAATAAAGATGTGCTGCTTGGCCTAATTACACCGAAGGTAACTTTAGATGTAATTAAATCGATGAAGGATGTAGGAGAAAAAACAGGTTTTATACCTACCTTTTTTCATGGCGACCATGGTGCTTCTTCTATTGCAGGCGCTTATTTAAGAGGAATTGATGATTTCGATATCCAGGCTACCTACCAGATTTTATTGCGTAATGCCAATGTAGCCGGTGGTGCGAGGCCATTTATAAAAGAGTATATCGAAAAGGGTTACATTTCTGACCCTGATGTAAAGAACCCACATGTAGAAACCAAAGCCAAGGCTGGTGTATCTAAAACACTGGAGTATGCATATGATGATTATTCGCTGGCACAGGTTGCGCAAAAATTGGGCGATACTGCCAATTATCGCATTTTAATGGCCAGATCGAAAAACTATAAAAACATGTTCGATCCATCAACGCGTTTCATGCGTGGCAGATTAGAAAACGGCGATTGGATTAAACCCTTTAACCCACAATATCCTTATTATGAATACATGTACCGCGAAGCCAATGCCTGGCAGGTTTCTTTTTATGCACCGCACGACATGCCCGGGCTAATTGAACTTTATGGAGGTGCAGCAGGTTTTGAATCGAAGTTAGACTCGTTATTTACCGTACCCTGGAATCCTAAATACATTGTCCGCAACGTAGAAACCATGATTGGCCAATACTGCCAGGGTAACCAGCCCGACCACGAGGCTCCGTTTGCCTATACTTTTATTGGTAAGCCCGAAAAATCGCAGAAGATAATCGATAAAATTTTAAACGAATTATATGGCATTGGTAGTGATGGTTTAGCACTGTCGGGTATGGATGATGCCGGCGAAATGTCGGCCTGGTACGTATTCAGTGCTTTAGGTTTATACCCATTTTCGGCCACCGATCCTAAATATATTGTAACCGCGCCCTTGTTTGATGAAGTGAAATGGAAAACCAGCAGCGGTAAAATCTTAACCATTACCAAGCCCGGAAAGGGAAGAGGCATTAGCCAGATTAATGTAGACGGTAAAACGAATGAGGGTTATTTTATTTCGCACGATCTGTTTAAAAACGGAGGCCATGTGCTGATCGAAACAAAATAGGAATAATCTGTTGCGTGTGGGTTAACAAATTTACGATTAAGCAGCAACTATTGAATTTTAGTAGTCAGGTTTTAAAAAAGTCTGACTTTTTTGTTTTAATCCATCGTTTTAAATGTTAAAATAGAGCTATAAAGCTGTAAAATAAACGCTTTTGCAATTTTATACTTACTTTTGTATGCCAAACAGGCAAAATACTTAATGAACAAAAGCACGGAGGTTGGCCTTGATACTATTTCCTTATTAAAATCTGGAAACAGAGTAGCTTTTGATGAAGTTTACCGCCATTATAGCAGCAACCTTTACCTACGCATTTTAAAAATGGTAAAAGTACAGGAGGTGGCCGATGAACTTTTGCAGGATGTATTTTTAAAAGTTTGGTTAAAACGCGACCTCATTGACGAGAACCAGCCCATTAAGGCATGGATTTATAAAATTGCCCAAAACTGCATTTACGATCACTACCGCTTATTGGCTAAAGATGCCAAAATGAGACAATACCTGATTGATCACTATTCGGAGCTTTACAACGAAACCGAAGAATATTTGCTGGATAAAGAGCGGCGGGCAGTTTTAAATCTGGCTTTGGACCAGTTACCGGAAAAAAGAAAACAGATTTTTATGCTATGCCGCATAGAGGGGAAGAGTTACGAAGAAGCCGCATCTATATTAAACATCAGTCCCTCAACGGTAAGCAACCAACTGGTAAAAGCTACCAAAAGCATGAGGGATTATGTGTTTTTCCATTCGAAAGAGTTCATGATTTTCGCAATTGCACTGCATTTAAATAAATAATTTATTTTTTTATTTCCGGAGTAGTGTGTTTTTGCTTTTGCTGCGTATACCTAACAAAGCAAGATGAAAATAACTCCGCAAATAGAAAACCTATATTCCCGTTATTCAAGCAACGAAATTACCGAAGCTGAACTCAATCAGCTGCTCGATTATTTTAATGTGGTCGATCGTGCTGATTTACATGCACTAATCGAATCGGAGCTTTTCGAAACAGACGAGCAATACGAGGCGAATACAAACCTGCAAAAGCATTTAAGCAATATTCATCATGTTATTTCGGCCAGTATAGATGCAGTAGAAAAACCACGCACGGCCAGATTACAGCCTGCATTAAAATCGTTGCTTAAAATTGCTGCCACCATTTTAGTCATACTGTCAATCGGTTATCTGGGTTATACCTATTTATGGAAACAGGCCGATATTTTGCCAGGCAGAAGTCTGGCTACACTTAAAATGAGTAATGGCCAAGAAATTAACCTCGATACTTTAGCCAACAAATCTATTACCACTACTTACGGAATTCAAATCACCAAGTCTTCAGGCGATCGCATTGTGTATACACGCGTAAGCGCCGTTGCAGATACCAACAGTTATTTACAAACCATTACTACACCATTAGGTGGAAAATACAAGATTACGCTTGCCGACGGAACACAGGTGGTTTTAAATTCTGGCTCTACCTTAACTTTCCCGATTGGGTTTAACCAGGCTGAAAGAAGAGTTTCGCTAACCGGAGAAGCTTATTTTGAGGTAAGCAAAGATGCCGAACATCCTTTTATCGTTTCTGCGGGAAGAGAAAGAATTACCGTACTGGGCACGAAATTTAATATATCGAGCTATCCCGACGATGACTTTATAAGCACCGCCTTGTTAGAAGGTAAAGTAAATTGTTTAGATGTTAAAACCAATGCCAATCTCATTTTACATCCGGGCGAGGCTGCTTTGATCCAAAACAATCAGTTAAGCAAATCGGCGGTTGATGTTTCCAATATGGCTGCTTGGCAGCAAGGATTCTTCGCTTTCGAAAACGAAGAACTTGCTGTAATTATGAAACGCCTGAGCCGCTGGTACCAGCTGAATGTAGATTATACATCAATCCCCGAAAAACGCATTTATGCCCGTATAGCTATGCAGGAAAACCTGGCTACTGTATTGGATATGTTATCGACCACCAGTGGCATTAAGTTTAAAATAGAAGGAAGGAGGGTAACTGTAATGAAGTAAGCTTTACGCAAAAACATTTCTACCACCTTATCAACAACCACTAACAAACTTTAAAGAATTTTAAATTGAAATCATCCCTTCAACTTAATAGGGTTATGGCTTTTGTAATGCTGTTTTTGCTTACACTGAGCCTTAAAACCACGCAGGCGCAAACTGCCACTTATACTTTTACATTCAATAATGCACTCATAAATGGGGTAATTACTGAAATTGCTAAAAAGAGTAATTATCAATTTATTTTTGATGCCGAATACCTTAAAAAAGCTAAACCGGTAACCGCTAAAATTAGCACCAATTCATTAAAAACAGTTCTCGAAACGGTATTTAAAGATCAGCCTTTCGATTACGAGATTAATAATAATACAATTGTTTTAAAACCCTCAAAGGCATTGGCGGATGAGGAATATATATTACACGGAATGGTAACTGATAGCTTAGGTTCGCCATTACCAGGTGCTTCGGTAAAAATAAAAGGGACTAACAAGTACATTTTAACTGATGGTAACGGACACTTCAACATCAATTTAACCGATCAATACAATACACTTGAAATCGTCTATGTTGGCTATCTTTCTGCTACCCAACGTGTCGATCGCGCTGCTGCTTTAAAAGTAGTAACGATTCGTTTAAGTGCTAATGCATCCTTATTGGCAGAAGTTGTGGTAAATGGCTTTCAATCCCTTCCACTCGAAAGAAATGCCGGAGCATTTAGTGTTGTTGATGGCAAGAAACTGAATGAGCAAATTAATCCGAACATTCTGGCCGCATTAGAAGGCCGTGTGGCTGGTTTGGCTTATGATAAAAACCCATTCGGATTAGGCGCCGATAAACAAGTTATACGAGGCAGGGGAACATTTTCTATCAACACAACTGGTGTTAGAACAGATCCTTTAATTGTTATTGATGGACTGCCTTCTGAAACTGCACTTGAAGATATTAATCCTTATGATATTGAATCTGTAACGGTTTTAAAAGATGCAGCTGCGTCTTCCATTTATGGGTCAAGATCTGCCAATGGTGTAATTGTATTAACAACCAAAAGAGCAAACAGCCCTGTTAAAATCTCTTTAAATACCGATTTCTTTGTGGATGCAAAGCCGAGGTTTAATTCAATGCATTATGCATCTACAGCCGATATTGTAGATTTAGAAACCGACGTATACAATAAAGAGCGTGCGCGTTATACGACAACCGAATCGATGTTTGGCGCTTATGGAACAGTCGCAAATGGAACTATCAGATATTACAGCCCACTATATCAACTATACCGGGATAGAGATGCAGGTAAGATAACGGCAGATCAGGTAAACCAGCAATTAGACATGTGGAGAAATTCTGATTATTATGAACAGTACCGCGATAATGTTTGGCAAAACGCTTTCCGCCAGCGTTACAACCTTTCTTTGAGTTCTGCAAGTGCAAAATCAAACACCTATGCTTCTGTAAATCTCGACAATTCTGCGCAAAGAGTAATCCATAATAATGATCAGAAGCTCAATATCTATTTTAAAAATACTTACAATGTAAATAAGTGGTTAACTACTACGCTTGGTTTTAATGGAAGTTATACCAAATCGGTTTCAACCGATGAATCTTATGATGCTTACAATGTAATCCAACCTCGATATGCTTCTATAGTTAACCCTGATGGCAGCCTTGCATATGCAGATTATGTAAACTTGCCTGATGGTATTGCCGGTGGAAATGTTAATGGCGCAATGGTTGGGACTTTAAAGAATAATGCACAGTTCCGTTCTTACCGGTTCAATATCCTCGAATCATTAAATGAAGGACAGGTTAACGCAACCAATATTGCATTAAGAGGTTTTGCCAATATACAGGCAAAATTAATGGAAGGCCTTAACTTTTCAAGTCAGTTGCAATTCGAAAATACAGCTACTAAATCAAATCAGTATTATGATGTAAATTCGTACAAGATGCGTGCGGCTTATAATGCACTTATTGGCTATACACCTGCAACTAACGTTTATACTTATGGGCTACCTACAGGAGGAAGATATGGTCAGAGGGAAAGAGGCAATAATAGTTATACTTTTAGAAACCAGTTGAGTTTCGACCGTACTTTTGACAAGGGAAAACATGCCATCTCTGCTATTGCTGGTTTTGAGATGCGCCAAACATTTTTACCAAGAGATATCGAAGATCTAAGATACGGTTATGATCCCATTACTCTTACCTCTACTTTAATTAATACCCAATCCATTAGTCAAACTGGTTTACCAAGTTATATTTATGGTGGTAGCAGAACATTATCTGTTTTAGGCAGAACGCAAACCGAAATTAAACATCGCAATCTTTCTACCTATGCCAATGCAGGCTATACCTATTTAAATAAATATAACATTACGGGTAGTGTAAGGGTAGATCAGGCTGATTTTTTTGGTGTAGATCCCGAATATAAAAACAGACCACTTTGGTCGGTAGGCGCAAGCTGGAATGCCAGTAACGAAGAATTTATTCAGGAACAAAAGTGGATTAGCCTGTTAAAGCTACGTACTACGTATGGCGTAAACGGAAACCAGAACTCAGAAAGTTCTAAATACTTAACAGCAAGAAGAAGAAGTGATAATCTCTTTCCATCACTACAATACATTGATATAACTGCTTTACCAAATCCAAAATTACGTTGGGAAAAAACAGAAACCTATAACGGCGGGGTAGATTATGCATTTTTATCTAACCGTTTAAGAGGAAGTATTGATGTGTATTACAAAAAGAGTACAGATTTAATTGTGAATACGGAATTAGACCCGACTGTTGGGGTAGCATCGAGAGCGATCAATAACGGTACATTGATTAACCGGGGTATCGAATTCACATTAGGTGGCGATTGGTTAAAATCAGGCGACCTCGTTTTAAGCTCAACATTTATTCTTGGCTTCAATAGAAACCGAATCGGTAAGGTGAACAGTGCAATTTCGCAGGCAGGTAACTACGTATCTTCTCCAGCACTGTATTATATAGAAGGCTCGGCATATAATACCTTATATGCTTATCGTTATGGCGGCATGGTAAATGGCTATCCATACTTTTTAGATGAGAACGGCAAGGCCAGTATTGAGTTTGATGCCAGTGGAAACCCCATTATTTCAAGTATAAAAAGTTTGAACAATTTTGGAAGCTTAGTAAATATGGGTACCATAACCCCAACTTACAATGGTTCATTTTCACAACGTATTTCTTATAAAAACTTCGAACTGGGTGCTTTATTGGTGTTTTCTGGGGGTAACGTGATTAGAAGAGATGTAACCAATATCAGTGCATATGATGTAACCGACGAGAACATTACGCAAAGGTTTAAAAACGGAAATATACCCGAAGTACCTCGTTTATTGGTAGACTATCCGGAAGCTTTAATCAACAGTGCCAGTACCATTAATACCATGTGGCAGGCTGCCGATGTAAATGTGGTGAAGGGCGATTATATCAAGCTCAGGAATATTTCCTTATCCTATAATTTGCCTAAAGGCATGATTGGAAAATTTAAACTTCCATCTGCAAAATTTACCGCACAGATTACCAATTTATGGTATGCTAGTGCGGCCGGAGATGATATTGATCCGGAATCTTTCTCGGGACTTACAGGTACCAGAACTCTAGAAAATCCTAAATCATTTGTGTTTGGCTTAAATCTAACCTTTTAACAAGATGAAAAAGAATATAACTATTATCGCGTTCCTGGCCGTTATTTTAATGGGCGGATGCAAAAAATATACAGATCTAACCCCAACAGGTTCATTACTGGTAGAAAATGCTCAAGATTACTACGAGTTGGTATCTTATCCTAACCGTGCTTATCTCATCAGCAATTTTCAGTATCTGGTAGATGATATGTGGATGAAAGAATCGAATTTTATTGGTATTACACCCAATATTAATACGGTACATTTCAGCTTTAACGAGAATATTGATCGTGTTTCGATGATTACCTCATCTAACTTTTACGACCGCTCATACGTTTACATTAATCGCTGGAACACTATTATTTCGTTGGTTGATGGAAGCAAGGGCGATGACAATGTAAAAGCACTGGCCAAGGCCGAAGCCAAAGTTTTAAGGGCATTTGATCACTTTCTGCTGGTAAACGTTTACGCCAAAGCCTACAACGCTGCAACTGCAGCAACCGATGGTGGAATTTGTATCATGGATAAATATGATTTAGAGGCACAGCCCGTAAAATCGACTGTTGCACAAGTGTATGATTTTATCCAGAAAGATATAGATGATGCCCTTCCATATTTACAGGCACAACCATCAGACCCCTACCATCCATCGTTGGCTTTTGCATGGGCATTAAAGGCTAAAGTACATTTATTTAAAAAAGAGATTGCACAGGCCAAACAAGCTTGCGAAAAGTCGCTTGCTTACAATAACCAGATTTTTGATCTGGTTAATTATACTACAAAACAAGGTGGCCCGTCTGTTACGCCAATCATCGCACCAAACAATCCTGAGGTACTGAGTTACATGTATATACAGGGGTACAATGAAACCAATTTTGGTTATACCTGGATAATCAGCCCTGAATTGAGAGAGTTGTTTGGCACTAATGATGCCCGCTTTAACATGTTTTTTAACACTACCAGCGCAAGCTTTTTAGATATTGGATCAAACTCAGCATATTACAGCATTTTTTACACCAGATTCTTTTACCCAACCGTTGGCTTAAAAACTACTGAAGTATATTTAATGCAAGCCGAGTGTTTGGCCAGGGAAGGTGATTTAACCGGTGCCATGGCTGTGGTAAATAAACTCCGCGAAAAAAGGATCATCTCAGGTACAATTACGCTTCCTGTACCCGCCACCAGAAAAGAAACGATGGATATCATTATCAACGAACGCCGCAAGGAGTTGTTTCTAGGCTTTAACCGCTTTATGGATTTAAAACGATTAAATACCGAACCAGAATATTCAAAAACAGTGGTACGCAAGTTTCCGATTGTGAATAAGACCGTGCCACAACAAACTTATACTTTGTTACCTACTTCGAGGTTGTACATCATTCCTTTTCCGCTCAATATACTTAAGAAAAATCCAAACCTAACATTAAATACCGACGAAAAGCTTCCGTTTTAAGATGAATATTAAAAAGATTATTTTTCCGATTGCCTGCGTGCTTTCAATAGCTGCCTACGGACAAAAAGTACAAGTAAAAACTGACAGTACAACAAAGAAAGCCACAGCCGATTACAGCAAGCTGATCCCTGAAAGTGCCTTAAGTCAAAGCGGATTGTTTGATGTGAAACGTGTAGAACAGAAGTGGTATTTTGAAGTGCCCGACAGTATGCTTAACCGTTATATTTTAGCGGTAACACGTTATGTAACCACCCCGCAGGGTATGGGTAGTTTTGGCGGTGAGCAAACCAACGAGCAAACCATTTATTTTGAAAAAGGCAATAACAACAACCTTTTGCTCAGATCAGTTCTATACCGTCAGGATGTAAAAAGCAACGAAGAATCTATTTACAAGGCTGTAATGCAATCGCAGGAAAACCCGATTGTAGCTGCTTTCGAAATTAAAGCTAAAAACCCTAAAACGGGTAATGCTGTAATTGAGGTAACCGATTTCTTTAAAAAGGATAACCCGATCGTTTCAATCGGTGCGACAGAAAAATCAGATAAGAAGCTGGGTAGCGTAGCTGATGACCGATCTTTTATCGAAAAGATCAGTACTTATCCTATCAATATCGAAATTAAGACCACCAAAACCTACAGCACCTCTGCAGGCAATATTCCTTCAGGCGCCTTAACCGGAGCTGTAACGGTACGGTTGAATACTTCTTTTGTACTGTTACCTAAAGTGCCGATGCGCAAACGTTTTGCTGATGAAAGAGTAGGTTATTTTAATAACAAATACATTCTGTTTGATGAAGAAAGACAACATGCAGATGCAAAGTACTTTATTGAGCGTTACCGCCTCGAGCCTAAAGATGCTGATTTAGCGAAGTACAAGCGAGGTCAGCTGGTTGAGCCTAAAAAACAAATTGTGTATTACATCGATCCGGCTACGCCAAAAAAATGGCGTCCATACCTGATCGCAGGAATAAACGACTGGCAAAAGGCTTTTGAAAAGGCAGGCTTTAAAAATGCCATCGTCGGTAAAGAATGGCCAGAGGCCGATACCACCATGAGCCTGGAAGATGCCCGTTTCTCTGTAATCAGGTACTACGCATCCGAAACACCAAATGCTTATGGCCCCAGGATAAGCGACCCGCGTAGTGGCGAAATTATCGAAAGTCATGTAGGTTGGTACCACAATGTGATGAAACTGGTACAAAGCTGGTACATGATTCAGGCTGGTGCACTGGATGAAAGGGCACGTAAAATGAATTTCGACGATGAGCTGATGGGACAGTTGATCAGATTTGTTTCTTCACATGAGATAGGTCATACCATTGGCTTAAAGCACAATATGGGCGCAAGTAGTCAAACTCCTGTTGAAAAATTAAGAGATAAGAAATGGGTAGAGGCTAACGGCCATACCGTTTCGATTATGGATTATGCCCGTTTTAACTACGTGGCCCAGCCTGAAGATCACATTGCACCGGCAGGTATTTACCCACGTATTGGGGCTTACGATAAATGGGCCATTAACTGGGGTTACCGTTATTACGATCAAGCAAAAGATGAATATGCCGAAGAGAAGATTACCAAAAAAATGATCCTCGATTCGCTTACAGCCAACCCAAAACTTTGGTTTGGTGGCGAAGGTAAAGAAGAAGACCCGCGTAGTCAGACAGAAGATCTTGGCGATGATGCTATTGCTGCCAGCGATTATGGCATTAAAAACCTGAAAAGGGTAGTACCCAACCTGGTAAAATGGACTTATGAACCGGGAGATCTGTACAACAATTTAAGCGATATGCACAAGGCAACTGTGCGCCAGTTTAGCCGTTACCTCTACCATGTAATGAAAAATATTGGCAACAGTTATGTAACCAAAAGAAGCGCAGATGAGGCAGGTGTTGTGTATACCGAAGTACCTAAAAAGCGTGTAAAAGGAGTAGTTGATTACGTAGGCCGCCAGCTTTTTGATGCACCACTCTGGCTATACCCGGCAGCGATTACCAGCAGGATTGCTACCAAAAGTATGGACGATATTGTGGATCAGCAAAATCAGATGCTAAACATGTTTTTGAGTCAGGGCTTAATTTACAACATAAGTCAGAAAGCACTGAACTCTGCCGATCCATATCCGGTAAAAGAATATTTAAATGATTTGAAAAATACCACCTGGATTAAATTCAGTGGAGCAGAAGCCAGCGATGTTTACCGCCGAAGCCTGCAGCGTTCTTACCTCGAAAAGTTAAATATGCTTATTAACCCGAAAGATATTGTTGATGGTAAAGCTATGACCACTGCCCAGCGCAGTGATGTGCGCCTGGAAGCCATAGCACATTTAAACGACATTAAAGAAACCATTAAACTGCTTGTTCCGCAAACCAGTGGAATAAACCAGCTGCACCTGAAAGACATGTTGCTGGAAATCGAAAAAATAACCAAAAAATCAAATTCAAATGCCTAATGTGAAACCTTACCTTATTGTTTTGCTCGTTGCCGCCCTATGGTTTGGCAATAGTGCAAAAGCACAGGTACTTACTTCGTTGCAAGAAGTGGGTACGCCAGAACTGGCCCAGAAACGCGAAGTCTTGAAAGAAAGCGTTATCGCCAGCTACCTGGGTATTAAAAATAGCCTTGTTAAATCTGATTCGCTCAATGCGGTTAAGTTTGCAAACGAACTGGTTACTGGTTTAAACCAATTTAAGTTTAAGAAACTCTCGCTCGAAAAAATGAATGAGGCTACCACAACACGTCAGGAAATGATCAGTCTTGCATCGGCCATTGCAGCAACCAGATCAATCAATAAGCAGCGCAGCGAGATGGATAAACTATCGGTTAAAATGTGGCTATTAATTGAAAGATTTAAACCAGAAAAAATGAGCCTTTATAAGCAAGTTTGCCCTATGACGGGCACTACCTGGATTAGTGACGATAGGGCCATCCAAAATCCTTATTACCCTAAAAACATGCTCACTTGTGGCGAGGTTAAAGCCAGTATTTAAGAAAATAAATAATTAGTTAATGATAAAAAGCGGCTATCTGGATAGATGCCGCTTTTATTGATTATTTGAGACAGAAAGAGCGCGCCGAAACCGGCCCGTTTTTTTAGTTATAAAGCCCCAGCTCCGCTAAGGATGCAAATTGCAAACCATCGTGTGCGTTATTGGCGATAACTTTAAGGTACCTTAAGGTTTTGGTGCTACCAAAGGCAAAATATTGTGCTCCACCCGCATTTTGTGCCACATAACTGTTTATAGCAGTAAAATTCACATTATCGGTACTGGTTAACACCTGGAAATCTTTAATCGCTCTACTTAATCCGCTTCGCTGAACTAAGCTTAAGCCTTTTGCTGTTTTGGACGATCCCAAATCAATTACAATCTGGTGTGGATAGCTTGTTGCCGTGCTTGTCCACCTCGAGTGCCAGTAAGTACTGTAGCTGCCATCAATTAAAGTAGCAGCCCTGCCGTTAGTAGCTCCTTCGCCACTGGTTTCTTCAGAGCTGAAAGAATTGATGGTCCAGCCGGTTTTGCTTAACTCTGTTAATGGTGCAACGTTATCCTGCAGGGTAGAAGGATCGGTAGTTGGCGCAGGTAAACCTAAAGCAGCCATATCAGTGTAAATTTGGGTGGTAGCTGCCGTAGTTGATAAATTTAAACCCCATTTCTGAAAGAAATTGCTTAGGTTCTTACCCGATATGTTACAGGCTTTCAACATAAAATAACGAAGTTTTGCATCATCGTTGGCCAATGTAGGGTTCTCTACACGCATGTCTTTGGCCAATGTTCTGTAGAAATTATCGCCATAAGCAAGGGTTAACTGTTGGAACATCGCTAACCTGATCCAAACATCTGTTAATGGATTGGCATAGCTGGTTGATCCGTTGTAATCTTTGGTACCATCGGCTTTACCTAAATAAGAAAAAACTTTTGGCCAGGTACCATCATTTACGAGTCTGTTAATAGAAGGGGTAAGCGTTCGTTGCACATATAAACTGTAAAGGTTAACGGTAACTTCGCCCAAAGTACCCCAGCGCCACATCATCTGGTGCTGATGGCCCAACTCATGCCACATGCCCCAACCGTTGGTACCCACGCTGCTTAAGGTTAAAATGGCATTTACATCCGAAGTAATATAAGCCGTACGGTAATCGTAAGCGAAAAAATAATAAGCCGGATCTTCGTGCTGGGTAAGCAAATAGGTATGCACATTTTTTGCATGTGCAGGCAATGAATTATCTAAACCATTCAAATCATCTTCGAGGGCAATTACCTGCGTAATTTTATTCAGTATGGCTGCCTGATCTTCTGTTTGGTACTGTATTGCTTTGGTGCGTGAAACAACAATAAAACAATTGCTACCTTCTAACACTACATCTGGCGTGGTATACGTTTGCAGTTGATTAATCCAGTCGGAATTTGTACTTACCCCAAGTTTAAAATAAGGTGCAAACTGATAACCACTGTTAAAGGTTAGTTTAGCGGTTGATCCGGTAGTGGCATTCGTATACCTGATCCATAGTAAACCGCCCACTGCATTGGTGATGGTATTGGTACCGGCAGTTAACTGTACAACTGTTGGCTGGGTATTCCAGGTGCCATATCTGGAGTAAGTACCAATCAGTAATTTAGGTAAACGTGTGCCCGCTGTTTGTTCTACGGTAATATCAAGGGTAGCATTTGGGGCCATGTATAAGCCAGTTGCAGTAAAATCTGTTAATTGGTACCCGTTTTTTAAGCGATCCTTTTCAATTGAGGCACTGATTTTTTCGGTAACGTTAAAAATGTTGGTTTGTGTTGCCGATTCTACCATGGCGCCGCTTTTAGGCGTTTGGTTTGTTGCCACTTCTTCGGGCAATACAGCTGCTTTTTTACAGGCAGCAAGGCACGTAATGGCCAGGGCAGTAAAGAGTAAAAGTTTCTTTTTCATGTTTAGGTTTTTGTAGGTTAGGTTATAAATAGCCCGAAACTAAAGTTAGCTACCGGGTTAATTGGTTTAGTTGTTGGGGTTAAATAACCATCAGACAGCACAAATCAGGGTATTAATGCACGGTTATTTAAAATTTGGTTACAACAGCTGTTTCTTAATTGATGTAAATCTCTGAATATCAATAAACGATAAACATCAAGTCTTTCTACAACGTCAGCCGAATGTATAAAGATTTACACCCAGATAAAAGAAAAAAGATTGCGCAACCGTTTGATTGTAATGGCCAAATAGTATTGCTATTGCCCGAAGGACGATATAATAAAGGTAGAGGCAGTAGTTTTCGGGATTAAGTATTTGGTTTGCCTTGTGTATTCTTAAGCATTTCACAATAATTACATGCCTTGCAAGTTCATTTTGAAAAACAGATCCCTTCAATTTTATGCAAAAAAAAGCCAGGACATAAAAGCTAAACTATTAACTTATAAAAGTATAGCTGGAAAGACAATACGTTTTAAAGTGGATTAATCGCACTGGGTTTAATTTCAGTTGATCAAACGTTTGCGCAATGATGGCCAAAAATTAACTTTTATTTATTTCTAAAGTAATGCTTAATATTGATTTGATGAATCCCGATTTTACAGAACCAAACGCATCGGAATGAATTAAATTATGCGCTGCTGTTTACTGCAGCTGGTAATTTTAAATTAAGGTCATTTTATTGTTAATGAATAACTATACCAAACTTCCCGACCTGGTACTCATTCAATTGGTAAAAGAAGGAGACCAGTTTGCCTTTTCGCATATTTACGAAAGGTATTGGGGAATGCTTTTTATACATGCAAGAAAAATACTCGGCAATGAAGATGAAGCTAAAGATATTGTTCAGAACCTGTTTTTTAGCCTTTACACCAATATCCATCACATAGATTTTAAAACTTCTTTCTCTTTTTATCTGTACCGTTCGGTAAAAAATATGGTGTTAGATCATATCAAACACCAGAAAATAGTTGACCGCTATCTCGAATCCTTTACTAATTTCTCCGATCAGGGAGCACTTGTTACTGATGAGGAAATTAGGCGCAAAGAACTGGAAAAAATTATTGAGCAGGGAATTGATGAGCTCCCCGGTAAAATGAAAGAAGTATTCTTGCTAAGCCGTAGAGAAAACATGTCGCACAAAGAAATTGCCGAAAAATTAGGCATTACCCAACACACCATTAAAAGCCAGATAAGCAATGCCATTCGCATTTTACGCAATAAAATAGGCGCCTGCCTGATGCTTTTCTAATTTAAATTAAAATATTTTTTTTCTTTCTCATACCATCGCCACTTTCAATCGTCTTAGTTTAACAAGCCTATTGAAATGAACATGGAAGAATCCACCTTTAAAGAACTTCTACAAAAATACCAGGATGGAAAATGTACTCCGGAGGAGCTTAACATTTTGGAGAGCTGGTATGTGGCAGAAGCCAGAAAGCCGATCCCCGCATACAGTGAAGCTGAACTGTATGAAATTAAAACTGCCGTATGGGATGACTTTTCGAAAAAAGCAGGTTTTAAGGCACAAGACTTTTCTCCAGAAAGCAAAACCGTTAAATTATTTAGGAACCTTGGCATTGCTGCAGCCCTTGTTGTGGCGCTGGGTATTGGTTTTTATTTTTACAGTACCCAAAATACCCAAACCAACCAATTGGCAAATAAGCAAACTACACCAATAGTACCGGGTAGTAACCGTGCCATGTTAACGCTTGCCGATGGAACAAAAGTTGCGCTTGATGACTCGAAAAACGGAGAACTAGCTCAAAAATCGGGCATTCAAATTGTAAAACTGGCAGATGGCCAATTACTTTACCGGATACCGAAATCAACACAAAAAACAGGTTTAGCGCACCTGTTAAATACCGTACAAACACCCAATGGCGGGCAATATCAGCTTATACTCGAAGATGGCACCAAAGTTTGGCTAAATGCAGCTTCTTCTTTGCGCTACCCTATGGCTTTTAGCAATCACGATAGGGTTGTTGAACTAGAGGGAGAAGCCTACTTCGAAGTGGCAAAAGATAAGAAAAGAAGATTTGTGGTTAAAACCATCCAACAGGAGGTAGCCGTATTGGGTACTCATTTTAATATTAATGCCTACCCCGAAGAAAGCAGTGTAAAAACAACCTTGCTTGAAGGCAGTGTACGCGTAGTACAAAAAAACAAAGAAACAGGCGCTACCGTACTTTTAAAACCCGGACAAGCTTCTCAATTTAATGGCGACCGGTTTGATGTGAAGGAAGTAGATACCGAAGAGGCCGTGGCCTGGAAAAACGGTTATTTCGTATTCGATAACGAAGACCTTAAAACAGCTGTTAGAAAAGTAGCACGATGGTACAACCTTGAGGTAGTGTACACCGGGCAGTTTGGAGCAGTAGAAATAGGAGGATCTGTATCGCGGTTCGATAATATTGATCAGGTACTACAGGTACTTAGGTTAACTACCAGGTTAAATTTCAAAGTTGAAGGAAGGAGGTTAATCATCAGTCACTAAAATTTAGCCTATAAATCGAAGGCGCGGCAACGCCTCCGATTACTGATAAAGGCTTAAAGCAATATTAATTATTTCAATAAACCAACTTAGCAAACCAAATGTATGAATTTTAAACAAAAAATCTTGGGTAGGGCATTTTGTGCCCATCGCGGACTAAAACGATACCTTATTATGAGAATCTCTTTGACCATGGTTTTGATGACATCGATCTTTCTACAGATCAGTATCGGTGCCGATGGTCAGAATATTACCCTAAAAGAAAATAATGCAGCACTGAAAGATATTTTAAAAAAAATAAAGAAACAGAGTGGCTACAGCTTTATTTATATGGGCAATGTTTTTAAAAATGCAAAACCAGTAAGCATATTAGCTAATAATGAAAGCATTACAGCGGTACTGGATGATGCTTTTAGAAACCAACCGCTTGATTATATGCTTAGCAATAAAACCATTATTGTTCAGCAGAAAAGCAATATACTGCCTCAAAATAGCAATATTGTACAGCTTAAAGATGTAAGCGGGAAAGTGCTCGATGAAACAGGCAGCCCCTTGCCGGGAGCCAGTATTAAAGTTAAAGGGCAAAATGTAAGTACAACAACAGATCTGAATGGGGTATTTACCCTGAAAGGCATTTCGGCCGATGCTGTTTTAACCGTTTCTTTTGTGGGTTATGAACCACAAGATGTGAACGTAAATACATTAGGCCAACTGGTTATTAAACTTAGTCCGGTTTCTGCCAAATTGGGCGATGTAGTAGTTGTAGGTTACGGTACACAAAAGAAAGCCAACCTCATCGGATCAGTTTCACAATTAACAGCCAAAGACATCAACGACAGGCCGGTATCTTCTTTAGCCAACGCACTTACGGGTCAGTTGCCGGGCGTTACGGTAATACAGCGTAGCGGTCAGCCAGGTGTAGGTACGGGTAACATTCAAATCAGGGGTGTAGGTTCGTTTGGCGCTAACGCAGGTGCATTAATATTGGTTGACGGTATTCCCGTAAACTCGTTTAATGATATCGACCCCAACGACGTAGCGAATATTTCGATCCTAAAAGATGCCTCAACAGCTGCCATATATGGTTCGCGGGCTGCAAACGGTGTTATTTTGGTTAGCACCAAAACCGGAACCAGTAGCGATGGTAAAATTAAAATTGCCTATAACGGTTACACTGGTACACAACGGGCTACAACTTACCCCGAATTTGTCGATTCGTGGGAGTATGCTACCTTGCTTAACGAAGCACAGCCGGGTGCCTATACAGCAGCACAAATCCAAAAGTATAAAGATGGCTCCGATCCGGATAATTACCCCAACGAAAACTACATCAAACAGGTATTAAAAAAATCAACTTTTCAAACCGGACATAATTTATCGCTATCCAACAGCTTAGGTAATACACAATATTTACTTTCTGCTGGTTATCTCTATCAAAATGGTATTGTAGAAAAGAACAATTATAACCGCTACAATATCCGGTTTAATATGGCTAATCAAATTAGCAAAAAGCTTAAATTAACCACACGCCTTTCGGGAGCACAATACATTAATAACGAACCCGCACCGCCAGCCACTTTAGACTGGACTGATATGTTAACCAACATTAGCCAGGTAATCAGGGTACCAGCCATTTATGTAAACAAACTGAGTAACGGAGATTATGGACTGGGTGTTGTGGCTAAAGGTACACCGGTTTCCTATTCGGATAACGAATCTTTCTTTAAAAGCAAACAGACCGATTTATTGGCCAATATGCGTTTGGATTGGGAAGTAATTAAAAATTTAAAACTTTCTGTTATTGGTGGATATACCCAACTAACGGGTAATTCGCAACGTTTTTTAGCCAACCAACGCTTAAACAGTACTGTTACGCTTGGCCCGGGAAGCCTTAATCAGGTTAGTTTAAATAATAACTACAAAACATTACAACAACTGGCTGAGTATAAAATAAAGATCAAAGACCACGAGATTGGTATTCTTGCCGGACATTCGTACGAATTCAATAAAACAGATACCGTTTCGGCAAACAGATCAGGATACAATAGTAATACCCTTACCCAAATTAATGCCGGAGATGCCAGTACCCAAAAAAATACTGGAAACGGAGCTGAATTTGCACTCGATTCTTATTTTGGTAGATTGAATTACAATTACAACAACCGCTACCTGGCCGAGTTTACAGTACGTTACGATGGTTCATCACGCTTTCCTGACGCCAGTAAATATGCAACCTTTCCGGCCGGGGCTATTGGCTGGCGTATTTCGGAAGAGTCATTTTTAAAAGATAAATTCAACTGGCTAAGCGACCTTAAAATTAAAGCTTCTTACGGTACACTAGGGAATCAGAACATTGGTAACTACGCTTATCAAAACGTACTGAATGCGGGATTTAATTATCCCTTTGGTGGCACTTTATCAACCGGTGTAGCCAATACCCGACTGGTAGATCCAACCATTAAATGGGAATCGACCCGAACAAAGGATTTAGGTGTTGAAGGTAGTTTATTTAAAGGGAAACTGGGCTTTAGTGCTACCTATTTCGATCGTTATACTTACGATATTTTGGTTAGTCCGGCTTCCAGTGTATCAACTGTATTGGGCTTTAGCGTTGGCTTACAAAACTCTGGCCGCTTAAGCAACCGTGGCTGGGAATTTACCTTAGATTATAGAAATAACATTGGCAGTTTAAATTACGCAGTAAACGGAAACTTCTCTGTGATCCGCAATAAAGTACTCGATTTGGGTGTAGGTAATATTACCCAACCTAACGGAATGGTAGGAAACGGATCAACCTTGTTTAATGGTTTTCCTATGGATATGTACTATGGCTATCGGGCTGATGGTTTGTTTGTTGATGCCGCCGATATTGCCGGTTATGCCAATCAGAAAAGCATTAACCCGAATGTAAAACCGGGCGATATCCGTTACCAGGATATAAGTGGCCCCAATGGTGTTCCTGATGGTAAGGTAGATGCCACTTACGACCGTACTTTTTTGGGCAGCAGGATACCTAAATACACTTTTGGCTTAAACCTTTCAGCCAGCTACAAGAAATTTGATATATCTATCCTGCTACAAGGCATAAGTGGTGCCAACGGTTATTTGGATGGTTATGCCGGATGGGCTTTTTACCAGAACGGAAATATTCAGCGTTACCAGGCTGATTCGCATTGGTCGACTGCCAATCCCGATCCCAATGCCAAATACCCACGCTTAGAAACCATTTCGAATACCGGCACAGCAAATACCTTAACTTCTTCGTTCTGGATGTTGAACGGTAGTTATTTGAAAGTGAGGAATGTACAACTGGGTTACAAATTTACTTCAGCATCGTTAAAAGATAAGGGAATTGAGGGCCTAAGGGTGTATGCTACAGCACAAAATCCACTTGCTTTCAGCAAATATCCTAAAGGCTGGGATCCTGAAACCATTACAAGTGGTTCTTATTATCCGATTATGGCAGTATACACACTGGGTTTAAATGTTAATTTTTAATGATTACTGAGATGAAAATATTATATAAATCTATATTACCAGGCTTAATTGTACTTTTACTGATGGTATCGTGCAGGAAAGAACTGGACAGAGCGCCTTTGGATCAGTTTTCGAGCCAAACATTCTGGGATACCGAACAAAATACCATGCTGGCACTAACCGGGGTATACAAAGGAAATATTCAGATGTCGGTTAATCCAACCAGTGCAGAGTTTTCGGCTACCGATTGGTGGTCTTACCATGGTTTGCTTTACCTCGAATTTGCTACCGATAATGCTTACGACAGGAGAGGAGACAATTCGGGTTTTAATACACTCACCAATGGCACGCTAACGGCAACCAACAGTTACCTGGCCAATTACTGGAGCTTAAGTTACAAACGTATTGCAAGGTGTAACTACTTTATAGAGAATATTGCCAAAGCACCGATTGATGCTGCTAAAATAGCCCGAATGACTGCAGAAAGCAGGTTTATAAGGGCTTGCCAGTACTTTTATCTTTCGCAATATTTTGGCGCTGTTCCTTTAGTCGAAAAAACACTCACCCTTACCGAAGCCAATACCGTAAGCAAAAGTACCAAAGATCAGGTTCAGGCCTATGCCGAAACGGAATTTAAGGCCATTGCTGCTACATTACCGAAACAGAACAGCATGCCGGCTGCCGAACGTGGAAGGGCTACACAGCAGGCAGCACTTGCATTTTTAGGCCGCATTTATCTTGCCCAACAAAAATGGACTGAAGCTGCAGCTACCTATAAACAGCTTATCGATCTCAATGAGAACCTTATTGATCCGAATTATGAAAGTCTTTTTAATGGCACCAACGAAACCAGTAAAGAGATTATTTTTGCCACACAATACATTCAGGATCTGGCACCCAATGCCATGATGCAGCATAATTATCCGGCTAAACTGGGCGGTTATGTTTTATACTGTCCGCTGGGAAGTTTGGTAGAATCGTACGAATTTACAGATGGTACGCCTTTTTCTTATGCTGATGCAAGGTACAATGCAGCCAATGTAGGCCTTAACCGCGATCCGCGCCTGAAATATACGGTATTGTATAACGGGCAGGCTTTCAAAAATATCGTTTATACCAGTAATCCAGATGACAGCAGTTCTCCCGACCAGTTAACTACAACCAAACAAGCCACCCGTACCGGTTATGCACTTAAAAAGTTTAACAGCGAGGCTTTTAGTGGTGGCGACCTGCAAAACTCGGGCGTCGATTTACCAATTATCAGGTATGCAGAGGTTTTGCTAAGCTATTTAGAAGCCAAACTCGAATCTGGTGCGGCTATCGATCAATCTTTGCTTGATGAAACCATCAATAAAGTTCGCGGCAGGGCCACAGTTAACATGCCTAAAGTAACAGAAACCAATCAGGCAGCATTGCGTACCATTTTACGCAGGGAAAGAAGGAATGAACTGGCACTGGAAGGAATCCGCTATTGGGATTTGTTACGCTGGAAAAATATCGGACAGGTACTGAACGGCGATTTCTACGGTGCGGCTTTTCCGGGAGCAACCAATCTTCGGAAAAAAGGAACAGCTGTAGATCCTTACAGCAGATGGTTTGTAACGTCTAAAGCTTTCAGAACCGGACAAGACGAACTTTGGCCTGTGCCGCAGAGTGAGGTGAATATTAATCCTAAACTTAAATAAATGAAAATTCCATTACTGATTTTAATGTCTTTTTTTGGTCTGCAGAGCTTTGCCCAGAAAAAACCCAATGTAATTTTAATCTGTGCCGATGATTTGGGCTATGGCGACCTGAGCTGCTACGGTGCAACTAAATTGCACACCCCAAATCTGGATAAACTTGCTGCCAAAGGTATCCGTTTTACCAACGGACACTCTACTTCAGCTACCTGTACACCTGCGCGCTACGCCTTAATGACTGGCGAATATCCATGGCGGAAAAAAGGAACAGGTATTCTTCCTGGCGATGCTGCATTGATTATTCCAACGGACAGGAAGACCTTACCAAAAGTTTTTAAAGAAGCTGGTTATCAAACCGCAATTGTGGGTAAGTGGCATCTGGGCCTTGGCGATCAGGTAGAAAAAAACTGGAACGGAGAAATTAAACCCGGACCTAATGAAGTTGGTTTTGGTTATTCTTTTATTTTTCCGGCTACGGCCGATCGGGTTCCTACTGTTTTTCTTCAGGATCATCAGGTAGTGGCGCTGGATAAGGCAGATCCGATTGCAGTAGATTACAAGCAGAAAATTGGCGACGAACCTACCGGAAAGGAAAACCCTGAGCTGCTAAAAATGAAAAGCACACCGGGACAGGGGCACGATAATACCATTGTAAATGGCATTGGTCGCATCGGTTTTATGACGGGTGGAAAAATGGCCCGTTGGGTAGACGAAGAGCTTTCTTTCACCTTCCTTACGCAGGCCAAACAATTTATTGCATCGAAAAAACAATCGCCTTTTTTCCTTTATTTCGCTTTAACTGAGCCGCACGTACCGCGTATGCCGGCAACCATGTTTAAAGATAAAAGTGGTTTAGGCGCCAGAGGTGATGCTATTTTGCAATTAGACTGGACAGTAGGAGAAATTATGAAGGAACTTGAACATCAGGGCATTGCACAAAATACCATGATTGTATTTACCAGTGATAATGGTCCGGTGCTGGATGATGGTTACCAGGATGAGGCTGTTACACGACGCAACGGACATACCCCTGCCGGAACACTTAGGGGTGGTAAATATAGCGCACTGGAAGGCGGTACGCGTGTGCCGTTTATCATCAACTGGCCAGCGGGTATTAAACCGGCTGTGTCTGACGCGCTGGTATCGCAAATCGATTTTATTCAATCTTTTGCTGCCTTATTGCAGGCCAAAATACCGGCTGGAACGGCAACGGATAGTGAAAACCAATTGGCTTCTTTTTTAGGAAAAAATAAAACCGGTCGCTCTGTTTATATTGAGCAGGGTGGAGCGCTTTCCATTATTAAAGATAACTGGAAATACATTACACCAGAAAAAGGACCTGCTTATGCTAAGGCGGTAGGTATTGAAACCGGAAACCTGGATGCGCCACAACTTTATGACTTGAGTAAAGACAAGGAAGAAAAAAATAATCTGGCTGCTACTTATCCCGATAAAGTAAAGGCACTTGCTGCTTTACTGGCAGAGATTAAAAGTAAATAGCACCCTACATTTTGATGTGAAAAGCATCGGTTTATAGCGCAGGCACTCCGTAAAAGGAGCTGCCTGCTTTTTTGTTTTAAGTTGTTTATCAAGTGATGCTATTCAAAGGATCGTCATGCTGAATGTATTTCAGCATCTCCTATGCCGGATACTTCGGTGTCGTCATTTCGAGCGAAGTGCAACGTAGTCGAGAAATCTGTCTTTATAGATTTCTCCGTTCGCTACCGGTGAAAAACCGGTTCACTTCAGTCGAAATGACGATTCTTCTATTGGGTCTGTCAATAGTAGCGGAATCGAAGGGCCTTTGTTATTCCATTCGCTTATCGTTATTGCGTAGGTCCGTCATTCCCGCGTATGCGGGAACCGTAATGCTTTCACTATTGTTCCATATCCACAGGCTTTTTTCCGCCTGACGCCGCGGGGCTTCGATATTCATTTCCCAGGTATAAAATCGGATCAGGGCAATGGCCAGAGCAGTAGGTTAAATTGTAAACTGGCTATACAATTAATACCAATCCCAATGCTTAAATTTAAGTAGCAGCAATAATTAAAGTTATGGATTCAACCCCTCCACCATTTGATCCTCTGAAATACAAACAAACCACCCACCAGCAATGGCAGGAAGCGGCAGAGGCCTGGTATCGCTGGAGTCCTTTGTTGCACCAATGGCTGGGCAAAACCACCGAAAAAATGCTCAATATGGCTGGCGTAACTACCGGACAAAACCTGCTTGATATTGCTGCTGGTGCCGGAGAGCAATCTATTACTGCTGCCAGAATGGTGGGGCCAACAGGCAGGGTTTTAGCTACCGATATTTCTGCTAATATTCTCGAATATGCCAAACAAATGGCCGCACAGGTCGGATTGAGCAACATTGACACCGCTGTAATGGATGGCGAAAAGCTAACGCTCGATGATGAAACATTTGATGTTGTAATTTCGAGGGTTGGGTTGATTTATTTCCCCGATCAGCAAAAGGCCCTGAAAGAAATGTTACGGGTACTTAAACCGGGAGGAAAAATAGCTGCCATTGTTTATTCCGTACCCGAAAAGAATACATTTTTCGCTATACCGGCCGCTATTATCCGCACACATGCCAAACTACCACCTACTTTACCGGGCCAGCCGGGGCCTTTTAGTTTAAGCCAGAAAGGGGTTATTGAGCTGGCTTTTTCTATGGCTGGGTTTAAAGATGTAAAATCGTGTCTGATTAATGCTCCTTTAATTTGCGAATCTGCTAAACAATGCCTGCAATTTGAAAAAGAATCGTTCGGGGCTTTGCATCAAATGATGAGCGGTTTATCCGAACCTGAGAAAGTTACGGTATGGGATGAAATAGAAACAGCGCTCAAACAGTTTGAAACAGAAAACGGTTTTGAGGGACCCTGCGAAATGTTGGTGGCTGTGGGTGAAAAGGGCTAGGTAATTCGCTTTATTTTGTCACAGATGCATAGAAAATCACAGATTTGAAACCATCAGATATAGCTCACCATCCGCTAACACAAAATTACCCCAAAATCGGCCCATGATTAGCATTGCTCAACCTAATATTTAGTTGTTCTTAACCCTATAATCCAAAGTCCTATCAACCAAAGCCAACAACTATAGCCAATGGTACTTACTATTTCACCTTGTATGCTCAAAGCAATCCCCAGCACGGGGCGAAGCAGGTACGAAGTAAACCTGGCTAAAAGGTGGCCTAAACGTGGGGTGAATGCGGAATTAAGGTGGGGTTTAGTGGTTATTTGGAATTTAATCAGATCGATTAAATTGGAATCATTCTCTTTACCCTAAGATACAAAAAAATAAGGGTATAAATATCCGATTGTTAAAATCGATATATTTGTTGTTAGCGCCACGCCTGACAGTATAATTCAACATATAAATGAATATCCCTGCACAAATAGAAGCTTACATTACCAGTCAACCCGAAGCCAAACGCAGCGACATGCAGGCGTTACACCACATCATTACAGCACTAATGCCAACTGCTCAACTCTGGTTTCTCGATGGCAAAAACAGTGAAGGTAAAATTGTTTCCAACCCAAACATCGGGTATGGGCTTTACACCATCACCTATGCTGATGGCAGAAGCAAAGATTTTTATCAGATTGGTCTCAGCGCCAATACAACTGGTATTTCGGTGTACATTATGGGGATTGAAGATAAGCTATACTTAGCCCAAACCTACGGCGCAACAATTGGCAAAGCCAGCGTTACAGGCTATTGCATTAAGTTTAAAGCTTTGAAAGATATTGATGTAAGTGTACTTCAAACAGCAATACGCGATAGGGTTGAGGGAGGAGTGATTTAATCTATATCAATCATTACTACATAATACATTTGAGCGTTAATTACATCCTGAATTTGAAACAGTCCTTCTTAACGTGCTAATTGCTTAATGATTAAAATAAGCCACCTTCAACCAATTAAGATAGTTAAGCCGCTTATTTCAGCAGATAATTAGCACATCTTATCCTGACAATGAAACAGCCCTTTCTTAATGTATTCAATCCCTTGGTGATTAAAATAAGCATGTGATGAACAAAAATATGAATAGCGATGCAACCTTCTATTGATCCTCGTCGTCTTTCCTAAAAACATAATTACCTAGATACTTACAGCACCAAAGAAATTTTAAACTATGAAAAAATCTACTTACCTGCTTATCCTCGCGCTTTGCGTTTTTACCAGTTCTTGCACCATGATGGTTAAGGGTTTCGCCAAACTCTTGGTTAAAGATTACAATGATTACACCAGTACCCATATTTCTGATATCCAAATTGTAAATCAGAATGGAAAGAGTGAAACATTTGGCAATTTGTACCCGCAAAAAACGGTTTATCTATATGTTTGGGGAAATAAGAAACTGTCTGAGCAGCAAGAAAAATCATACCTGTTATTGAAGGAACGTTTTGCTAAATATCCGGATGTAGTTTTTGCTACGCTTTATGTAGGCTCTGATACGACATTAAATACCAATAGGTTAGTTAACAATGCTTCATCGGCTGAATTCAGAGAGATTTTGAAACTTGGCGATCCTGCACCATTCATTATTGGAAAAGATGGTGCGATATTAGCTTACAAAGGCCCAAAACCAGATGACAAAATTATAGTAGATTATGTTATTTGCCAGGCCATAAAAGGCGAAGATGGAACCAAATCCGCTAAACGGTTTATTAGGGGAGTGAATGGGAATAGTCAGTTTAAATCGGATAAACTCATTGAATGGTACACTGCCCACTACGGCAAAGCTCCTGCAAATAAACTTCCGATGTCTCTATCTTCTACAAACTAGATTTTTATTCCCAATAGCGTGGAGTTTTTAAAAAAAAATATTGGCAAAGAAGTCCTCATCCATTGATTGGGAGAAAGTGAGCTATTCAGAGAAGGTATATCCACAACATTCATTTACGTTGCTAAAGTTGACCATGCCAAACGGTAAGCCAGGGACAGGCTGGGTTGATAAGGCTTTTAGCAAATATGAGTTCAAAGAATTTTGTCCTTATCACATTAGGATAAGTATCGACCTTACTGATAAAATTGCTGAAGATAATCCTGATTTGGATATGGGAACAATTGAGGATTTCTTTTTAGATGGGCTAAAGAAAATGTGCATTTGCCATTTAGTTTCCAGGCTCGCAGCAGATAAAGGAATAGATATGTTATTTATGCTGAAAAGGATGCACCTGTAGCGCAATTTTTAACAATGTCTGCGCAATCAGAAGACAGATTCGTATCTTTCACTTATAAAATTGACTTCGATCCTAAGTGGAGGAAAGTGGATAAATTACTTAATGCGCAGGAAAGAAAATTTGGCTGGTAAAACGCTAAATAAGTGGTTACTCCTCCACAATCAATAATAGCATAATGAAAATATTTGGAAATTTTTTCGATAAGGAACTACCAGGCAGATACCCAGAAAACGTTCAGGGAGATTTTTATGTAGAGAACCAGGTATGTATTACTTGTGGAGCACCTGAAGCCGAAGCGCCAGATCTGATTGAACATTCGAAAATCGAATACGGACATTGCTATTTTAAAAAGCAGCCACAAACTCCCGATGAACTCAATAGGGCAATAAGCGCAATGCAGGTTTCATGTATCTCAGGGCTTCGATACGGAGGTAAGGATGAGGAAATACTAAAACGGCTTTACGAGGCGGGACTAGCTGATGAATGTGATCACAAACCTAAAAGTAAATACCGTTCTCGTTTATAACGGGGGATTGCTGAAAACTGCGATTCTACATTTCTTAATGTGCTTAATTACTTAATGATAAAATTAGCCACCATTAAGCAATTAACGTAGTTAAGGTGTATTGCCTTTTACTACTGGATTTATACATTAAAAAGCTCCTTAATTGTTTTCCATTAATACAACTTAATGTTTATAATTATATTATTTACGACCCAAAATAATTAGATATGAAAAGAATATTACTCTTAGTATTGCTTATTGGTTTTACCAATTTAGTTAGGGCACAGAAATTTGAAATTTACGGAGCTTATGGGCTAGGTTCAGCGCAAGAAATCATAGATGGCCTATCAGATATGGGCACTTCATTAATAACAGGTGGTAATGCCAGTAGCACTACATCTCATGGCTTTGGGCCAATCATTGTTGGCGCAAATTATTACCTTACTGCAAGGCTAACCGCTGGTGTTTTATATTCAAACACCTCATCAAAATCAACTGTTTCTGCCGGAAGTACAGCTGGCTCGGATTATAAGAATACCTACAACGTTTTTATGGCAAGAACTGATTACCGTTACGTTAATAAAACAATTCAGTTGTATTCTGGCATTAGCCTAGGCGCATCCATAGCTAAAACTAAGCCTGAAAATGGAAACAGTACAAATACAGCCAGCAGTACAGACTTTGCCTACCAGGTTAATGCACTCGGAATAAGAGCAGGCAAGAACATAGGCGCCTTCGCCGAATTGGGCTTTGGTTACAACGGTATTATCAATGTTGGTATTTCGGCGAAATTTTAAATAAGCCGAGTTCGAAACAACAATTTGCTATCTTAAGGAGCTAAGCAATGCATTTTTGCATCATGCTTAGCTCTTTTCCTTGCTGCCCTAAGACTTGCGCCAGGTGTGAAGAACTGCAATTCTATCGCTATCTTAAGTTTATACTTATTTAATACCACAAAAAAATGTGAAAGCGCATTAGCGCCGACACTTTTTAAGCACAAAAAAGCCCCACATTTCTGTGAGGCTTTCTGTGATCCCGCTGGGATTCGAACCCAGGACCACTACATTAAAAGTGTAATGCTCTACCAGCTGAGCTACGGAATCATTTCCCTTTGTTTAAGGAGGTGCAAATATAGAGATTTATCCTTTCTTTGCAAATGTTTTTATAAAATGTTTTTGGTTCTTAGCGTTAAAATAATGTTATCTGTTTGTAACCTGCTGATTTTAAATTTGTAAGATCTGAAAATATTTTTCATCTTTTTTCTTAAAAAAATAGGCAGAACAAAAACGAGCGCTTAAGCTTAGCCAATTACTGTTTTGTGGCCTTAGGTATAAAGTTCAAAAAGGATTGAAACTGGGCTTTATGCTTGTTTTTATCCAGTTTAAAATAGAAAGCACCACGTCTGGAGCTCGATTTATCTTTTTCCGTTTGTTTAATGAGCAAACCACTGGCAGTTATTTTGCGGATAAAATTCCTGTTATCAATTGGTGCATCGTACACCTGCTCGTATAGTGCCTGCAATTGCGGGATGGTAAAACGTTTAGGTAAAAGTTCGAACAAAACAGGGTGGAGGGCTGCCTGATAACGGATTTTATCCATAGCGGCTTTAACCATAATGTTGTGATCGAAAATCAGTTCAGGTACATCTTTAATTTTAAACCATTCGGCATGGTATTGATCGTTAATCTGTTTGCTGTATTTATTGATATCGATCAAGGCGAAGTACACTACCGATACAGTACGTTCAATCGGATCACGATCGGGACTACCGTAAGCGTGCAGCTGCTCTAAATATACATCGTGCAGACCAGTAAGTTCTAAGAGGATGCGCTTCGCAGCGCCGTCGAGGTTTTCGGTTTCGCCGATAAAGCCCCCCATTAAGCTCCATTGATCTTTAACTGGCTCAATGGCCCTTTTTATAACCAAAAGTTTCAGTTCTTCGCCATCGTAACCAAAAATAATGCAGTCTACGGCAACCAGTACAGGTTTTTGATTTAAATATTTTCCCATGTTTAAAAAAGCATATTTAATTTAGTGTCATTGTAATCCGTAATATACCCTAAAATATTCGGATAACCTTCAAATTCTTCAATGGTATGTGTAGTGGTTAATACCACGCAAGGCATGCCCGCATTCAGGGCCGATTCTACACCTTTTGGCGCATCTTCAAAAACCAGGCAATCAGCCGGTGCAGTGCTCAGCGCAGCTGCAGCCTTTAAAAAGGTTTCGGGATCGGGTTTACTTGTTTGCACATCATCGGCACTTACAATCGCATCGAGGTAATGGCGGATGTTTAAACCATCAACCACGAAATCGATATTAAAAGGAATGGCTGCTGAGCCAATAGCCATTGGAATATCTGCATCCTTTGCCCGCTCCAAAAAGCCAGCCAGCCCATCAATTAATGCCAAGTGGGGTAAATAACCGGCCTGATAGCGCTTTTCTTTATCTACTGAAAGGCGTTCTACCTCAGCGGCGCTAAATTTACCTTTGCCGAAAACACGCTCCAGAACTTCGTGATTTTTACCGTACATTTCCTTTTTAACACTTTCGTAATCCAGTGCTGCACCTAAATCTTCGGTCATAATGCTGTACCAGGCCAACGTATGGTATTCCATATCGTTAATCATGGTTCCGTTTAAATCGAAAAGAAAAGCTTTAGGTCTGAAATTCAAATCGTGCATATTCTTGCTAAATTATGTGATTTTTTTTGATGTAGGGAATGATGATCAATATTAAGAGAAATAATATTATAATCGTTAACTTAACGTTAATTATTTTTTTACTACTTTAGCGTTAACCAAAAATAAATCTATATGAAAGCATGCGGGTTTTAATCTGTACAAATCACGACTGCTTCATCACCCTAAAACCAATAATAACTGATGAAAAAACCATTTCTTAAAGCGTTACCAGTGGCTACATTGTGTTTAGCCCTTGCTTTTTCTTCCTGCAACTCCAAATCGGATAAAGGCAGCGATACAGCCGCACAGCACGATTCGTTAAAATACAACAGCACGATTGATGGAAAAAGTGTTAAACTTTACACATTAAAAAATAAGCAGGGGGCTTCCGTTTCGATTAGCAATTACGGTGGCAGGGTGGTTTCGTTACTGGTACCCGATAAAAACAATAAATTAACTGATGTAGTATTGGGTTACGATAGCATCGGGGCTTATCGTAAAAAAGGCGAACCGTTTTTTGGCGCACTGATTGGCAGATATGGAAACCGGATTGGCAAAGGTAAATTTGCTTTAGATGGAAAAGAATATCAATTGCAGCTTAATGATGGTGTAAACACCTTGCACGGCGGTACCGATGGTTTTTTTGGCAAGGTGTGGGAAGCGAAGCAAGTGGATAGCACCAAACTGGAACTGAGCTATGTTTCTCAGGATGGGGAAGCTGGTTATCCGGGTAAACTGGATGTTAAGGTTTCCTATACGCTAACCGACGATAATGCCCTGCAAATTGATTATGTGGCCACTACAGATAAAACTACCATCGTAAACTTAACCAACCACGCTTACTTTAACCTAAACGGCGAAGGCGACAGCACAATTCTAGATCACGAATTAGTGATCGATGCCAGTGCTTATACGCCGGTAGATTCTACCCTGATTCCAACCGGTAAATTACAACCTGTTGCAGGCACTGCTTTCGATTTTAACAAAAGTAAATTGATTGGCAAACAAATTGGCGATAACGACGAGCAATTAAAATTTGGTAAAGGTTACGACCATAACTTTGCATTAACCCATCACGATGGTAAAGCACCCGTAGCGGTTGTTAAAAGCACTAAAACAGGTATTGTGTTATCGGTGATTACAACAGAGCCTGGATTACAGTTTTACAGTGGTAATTTTTTAACGGGCGCTGATAAAGATGGTAAAGGTGGTAAATCTTACCCTCACCGTTCGGCATTCTGTTTAGAAACGCAACACTTCCCTGATGCCCCAAACCACCCGAATTTTGCATCGACGGTGCTTAAACCGGGCGAAACGTATAAGACCAGTACAACTTATAAGTTCTCGAAATAAGATCGGGTATTGGCCGGTGTCTCACCGACTAGTAGATCAGAATTTAGCGTAGCTTTTTTCTGACCACGGAGGCACGGATAAGCACGGAATAACATATTTCTTGTTTGGTATCTCACTCACCAATAGATCAGAATTAGCGCAACTATTTTCTGGCCACGGATGAGCAAGGAATAGTGTTTTTCTTATTCGCTTATTGTTCGGTGTCTCACCAACCGGTATATAAAATTAAAGCTCCTGCTATACAGGAGCTTTTTTTATTTTTAACCAAATCTTCGGATAATCCTGTTTTTGGTACCTGGGCACTCTATTAACTTATACCGCTAATAACCTTTCAGGGAATTGCGAAATTTTTTCGATCGTGAGCTGTTGCATAATCTGGTATAAATGGGTTTTAAACATATTGATGGTATGGTCTCCACCTTCATTACCCAATGCCCCAACGCCATACATAAACGGGCGGCCCATAAAGTTAAATTCAGAACCTACTGCATGTGCCCTGGCCAAATCAACTCCAGAACGGATTCCTCCATCCAGCATGATCTTGAGTTTTGATTTATAGGCTTCATTTCCGGCGAGTTTAATTAAAGAGTTAATCGATGATTCACCAGCATCAATTTGTCGCCCGCCATGATTGGAAACAATAACCCCATCCACACCAATCTGTATAGCTGCCTGCATATCTTCATCAGTAGCTATGCCCTTTAATACCAATGGCCCTTTCCAGATTTCGCGGATGGCCGAAACCTTTTCTATGTCAACCTTCCCTGTAAACGTTCGGTTCATAAACTGTCCCAGCTGCGACATGTCCATTCCTTTTTCCATATAAGGTTTTAAGGTGGCAAAAGAGGGGATACCATGCTGTAGTGTTTTTATACCCCATAATGGTCTTGCAAATGCCTGTAAGATGTTGTTTACCGACATTTTAGGTGGTATTGAAAGGCCACTTTTAATTTCCTTGTACCTTAACCCGAAGGCAGGCACATCTACCAGCACAACCAGAACCGGACATTCAACTGCTTTCAAACGTGATAAAATATCATCCCTAAGTTTATTTTCTGTAGGGTGGTAAAGCTGAAACCAGGCTTTTCCTTCCGAAACTTCAGCAATCCGTTCGATACTACTGGTCGATACCGTACTCAATGTATAGGGGATATCGTGTTTAGCTGCCGCTTTAGCTAGAATTTCGGGCGCATTGGGCCACATTAAGCCTTGCAAACCGATAGGAGAAATACCGAAAGGAGCACTGTATTTGCGGCCAAAAAGCTCAACCGACATATCAATATCTCCACCAACACGTAAATAGTTAGGTTTTAAATATATATTACCGAAATCAGTTTCGTTACGGACCAGATTTAGCCCTTCGTTACAGCCGCCTTCTAAATAATCGAATGCAAATTTTGGTATTCTTCTTTTTGCTTTACTTCTAAGGTCAGCTACAGAAGGATATTGAGAATGATAAGGAAAGGTAATTTTTTTGCTCATTATTAAATTTATTATCTTGGCCGCAGGGGTGTTAAAAACCGAAAACTAACACTATATATTGTAATCTCCATCCTGCACTATCGGCCATGTTTGGTTTCTGGAGAATTTAAGTGCCAGGTAATAGCCACAAGGGGCTTAAAAACAGTCTTTAAAGACTATAAAAAACCTTCGCGTTATCAGAAAAGATCAATCTCCTTTCTGCAACAGTGAAACGTTCGGTATATTTATTTACTAAATTAAACCAATCCTCGTAAGGCCTGCTGAGTAACATTACCGGCCAGTCGCTGCCATACATTACGCGTTCAGGGCCAAAATGTTCAAATATTACATCAAAGGCGTTAAACAGTTCTTGCTCTGTCCAGTTTTTCCAGTCTGCTTCAGTTAATAAACCCGATACTTTACATTGCACATTGGGGTTTGCAGCCAAAGTTTTAATGTTTTCAGCCCACAATTTCAAATCCTGACTTTTTACATCTGGCTTGCCACAATGATCCAATACAAATGGCTGATCGGGAATTTGATCAACCATTTGTATAATGGCTTCCAACTGGTCGTGATAACACAACAAATCGTATGTATAATTGTATTTTTTCAACTGTTTAACTCCAGCAATAAAAGCTGGATTGAGGATAAAATCCCGGTTCTCAGCCTGCAGGATGTGCCTCCAGCCCTTAATGGTTTTATGATTGTTCCAGTAGCTTAAGCGCTCATCAAGATCAGGGTTTAACAAATCAACCCAGCCTACAATGCCTTTTATAATTTCGTTCTCTCCGGTCAGGGTTAAAAGAAAATCGTTTTCTTCTTCCGATTGACTGGCCTGCACTGCAACGCATCCGGTAATATTCAAATCGCTATACACCCTTAAGAGGTTTTTAGGAGAAAAATCTTTACGGATGGTTTGCATATCCTCATTAATCCAGTTATCTCTAACAGGGTCGAAATTCCAAAAGTGTACGTGGGTATCAATCATATTGTAAAAGCACTAAAGTTTAAATATCTGATCCATTAAGATCCATTTTTCGCCCGGTTTGGCACCTGGCAATGCCTGCTGGAATTTCCACATTAAAGTTTCCCATTCCTGCACTTTGGGGTTGGCTAAATCGGCCTTTCCTTTTTCTTCAAAAGAAAAGCTTTCGTTTACCTCCATAATCATAAATAACCGGTTACCAGTTAAATATATATCGAGGTTTTCGATCCCGGAAGCAATAATGCTTTCTTTAATTTCAGGCCAAACTGATTGGTGATATTGCTTATATTCTACAATAAGCTGCTCATCATCAACCAGATCGAGCGCCAGGCAATATCTCTTCATATTAGTTTTCGATGTAAGCTTTAACAGTCTGTTTACTTGTACCCAGGCCATCAATACCCAATTCAACTACATCGCCTGCCTTTAAATACCATGGCTCAGGTTTTTGTCCTAAACCTACACCAGCAGGTGTACCTGTGGTAATTACATCGCCAGGTAAAAGAGTCATGAACTGACTGATATAAGCAATCATAAACGGCACATTGAAAATCAGGTTCGAGGTATTTCCATCCTGTAAAGTTTTGCCGTTAACGGTTAACCACAAACGTAAGTTGTGTACATCAGCAATTTCATCCTGTGTAGCAATAAATGGCCCAATTGGTGCAAAGGTATCGGCGCTTTTTCCTTTCACCCACTGTCCGTTACGCTCCAGCTGGAATTCGCGTTCGCTGTAATCGTTGTGCAATACATAACCAGCAATATGATCTAAGGCATTTTCTTCTGATACGTAACTGGCTTTTTTACCAATAACAATAGCTAATTCTACTTCCCAATCTGTTTTTTTACTGTTTTTAGGGATCACCAAATCATCATTCGGGCCTACAATAGCGCTGGTAGCTTTGAAGAATAAAATGGGTTCGGCTGGAATAGGGGCATTAGTTTCTGCCGCGTGGTCTTTGTAATTTAAACCAACACAGATAATTTTAGAGGGACGTGCCAAAGCAGGACCTAAGCGTACACCTTTATCTACTTGTGGTAAATCAGCCGATGCAATAGCTGATTTTAATTTTTCAAGGCCATCGCCACCAAAAAACTCTTCGTTATAATCACTAACCAATGCAGATACATCGAAATAGTTATCGTTGATAATTACTCCTGGTTTTTCTGCTCCAGCTTCGCCAAATCGTATTAATTTCATGTTAAAAGGTTCTTTATTGTATTTAAAATAGGGTATTAATTGTTCAGGGTAGTAAATCCACCGTCAATCGGGTAATCGCAGCCGGTAATAAACGAAGCTTCGTCGCTACATAAATATAAAGCAAGCGCACCAATTTCTTCAGGTTTAGCCATGCGGCCGATAGGTTGTGTTTTAGATAATTTCTCGAACATTTCGGGGATGTTATCCGGATAGTTTTTCTGTAAAAAGCCATCTACAAAGGGCGTGTGTACCCTTGCCGGAGAAATTGAATTACACCTGATGTTTTCGCCGATATAATCTTTAGCTACGCTCATGGTCATGGCTTTTACTGCACCTTTTGCGGTACTGTAAGCAAAACGATCGGGTAAGCCAATTAGTGCTGCAATAGAAGCCATATTGATGATCACGCCACCGCCAGCCAAACGGATTTGCGGAATGGCAGCATACAAACAATTGTAAACACCTTTAACATTTACGCGCATTACACGGTCAAAATCGCTTTCTTCAGTGGTATCGGCTTTACCAATATGTGCAATACCGGCATTATTTACTAAAATATTTATGCTTCCAATCTGTTCAAAAACAGCTTTAACCGCCTGGTGGTCTGAAACATCGCAGGCATAACTAAAAGCCTGTTTGCCGGCAGTCTTAATTTCATCAAGTGTATCTTGTGCCTGTGCTGTACCCAGTTCGATGATATGTACTTCGGCATCCTGTTTGGCCAGAATAGTTGCAATAGCCCTGCCAATCCCACTTCCGCCGCCTGTAACTACTGCTTTTTTATTTTTGAGTGAAAACATGTTTGTTGTTTAAATTGATTGATAATGTAATATACGTATTTTGATTTGGCATCCTTAAATTATAAATTGAGCTTACCAGCGCCTAAAAAACGGACTTAATGTTATAATTGATTAGAATACGACTACAAATAAAATAAATATTGTTGATTAAAAATTTTATCTTCTTGTCTAAATATTAACAGATATTGTCATACCTGCCACAAACCTTTAAAAGGGCTTTACCTTGCATAAATTTTACAAAAGCTAAAGGCTAATTTACTTATATTTGAATATTATTTTTATATTTAAATAATATTACAACCAAATATTACACAAAATCCTAATTTTTAAGGGTTTGTTATAAGAGCCAATTGCATGAGAAATTTTCTGATTTTTATTTCCTGTTATTTTTTATCGATCTCTTTTTCAAGTGCGGCTAGTCGCGCCGAAAAAAATATATTAATACCAGCAACTGCGCATGTAAGGGTAAAGTTTGGCGCAGAGCAGGTTTTAAAAGCCTTAAATAAAATTGGTTATCAGGCCAGCATAACCGTGCAAGGCCAAAAGGCTACAAGCAGACCAGGTATCATCATCGGCATATTTACTGATGCGGTTTTGGCCAGCAAACTTCCGGCTGCCTTAAAAAGCAAAATAGCCAATGCAAAAAAAGAAGCTTATACCATTTATACAGATAAAAGTGGCACCTTATATATAGCAGGTCATGATGCATCGGGCACCTTATATGGCTGTATTGAACTGGCCGATAAAATTAACGAAACAGGTAAATTACCAACTGCATTAGCCGTTTCAGATCAACCCGAAATGGTACTCCGCGGAACTTGTATTGGCTTGCAAAAGCCCGATTATCTTCCTGGTCACGATGTTTACGAATATCCCTACACACCAGAAACTTTCCCCTGGCTTTACGACAAAGCCTTGTGGATTAAATACCTGGATATGATGGTAGAAAACCGTTACAATTCGCTTTATCTTTGGAACGGCCATCCATTTTCTTCTTTATTGAGACTAAAAGCCTATCCTTACGCAGTAGAAGTAGACGATGCCACACTTAAAAAGAACGAGGAAATTTTCAGGTTTTTAACCCACGAAGCTGATAAGCGTGGCATTTGGGTGATCCAGATGTTCTACAATATCATTATCCCAAAGCCATTTGCTGATAAACATGGATTAAAAACACAAGATCGTAACCGTCCGATTATTCCGTTAATTGCCGATTATACCCAAAAATCGATCGCAGCATTTGTAGAAAAATATCCAAATGTAGGCTTAATGGTTGCATTGGGCGAAGCTATGGAAGGCGTGGGGCAGGATGATATCGATTGGTTTACCAAAACCATTATCCCGGGTGTAAAAGACGGATTAAAAGCTGCCAGGATAAAAGAAGAGCCACCTATTGTATTGCGCGCACACGATACCGATGCGCCAAGCGTAATGAAAGCCGCATTACCGCTATATAAAAACCTGTACACCGAAAATAAATTCAACGGCGAAGCTTTAACCACCTACACACCACGCGGTGCCTGGGCAGAGCTGAACCGTAAACTGGCCTCAATCGGTACAGTAAACATCTCTAACGTACACATTCTGGCCAATTTAGAGCCTTTCAGATATGGTTCGGCTGATTTTATTCAGAAATCGGCACAGGCCATGAACAAGATTTATGGTGCTAAAGGCTTACACTTGTACCCGCAAGCCAGCTATTGGGACTGGCCTTACACTGCCGACGAAGTAAAAGGACGCTTACTGGAGGTAGACCGCGATTGGATCTGGTATAAAGAATGGGCCAGGTATGCATGGAATTCGCAAAGAGACCGCAACCAGGAAGTTAATTACTGGGGTAAGGCACTAGCCAATAAATATGGCACCACATTAACTGGCGGCAAAGCCATATTAAATGCTTATGAAGAATCGGGAGAAATCTCACCCAAACTCTTGCGCAGATACGGCATCACCGATGGAAACCGCCAAACCTTAACACTGGGCATGTTAATGACGCAATTGATTAACCCTTTCCGTTATGGTGTATTTACTTTAATGTACGAATCGGAAGCACCTGAAGGCGAAATGATTATCGATTACGCCGAAAAAGAATGGAAAAAGCAGGGGCACATTGGCGAAACACCTGTACAAATAGCCAAAGAAGTGGTAGCGCATGGTCAGAAAGCATTAACTGCTATACAAAACGCTGCACCAACGGTAACCAAAGATACCGCAGAATTTAACCGCCTTAAAAACGACATGTATTGTTACGATGCCATGGCGAACTTTTATGCCGAAAAGGTAAAAGCTGCACTCTGGATTTTACGTTATAAATATTCTAACAGCGTAGCAGACCTTGATCAGGCACTTCCGTTTCTCGAAAAAAGCGCAACACATTATGCCGAACTGGTTAAACGCACCGAAAAAAGCTACCTGTATGCCAATAGCATGCAAACCAAACAACGCAAAATCCCCATGCGCGGGGTTGATAAAACATTTATACACTGGCGCGAAATGTTACCGGTTTTTACTAAAGAGCTCAACCATTTTAAACACAGTATCGATTCGCTAAAATCGGTTAAACAAGGAGCAACAGCTAAAACGGTAACCTATAAAGCTGCCGAAGTAAAGATTTTAAACCATCCTGAAAGCTATATTTTAGCCAAAGATGCTGTTGTTTTTACTGACACAACCGTTAAAATTAAAGAGCTTGCCGATGAATTGCTGGGTTTAAAAGGCATTAAACTGGCTAAAGCAGATCAGATCAAAAACGGAACTGAAATTAAGTTCAGTACAGCTGTGCCGGTAAAATTACTGGTAGGTTTTTTCAATCAGAAGAATTCGCAATTCCTTGCGCCGCCACAGTTGGAAACCGATGCAAGCGCCAATAATTATGGTCAGTCGGAAATTAAAATATCAAATGCCCTGGTGCCTTATGGTTTCCCTCCGGTAAATGTGCACGCTTACGCTTTTGCAGCCGGAACACATAGCTTAACTTTAGGTAAAGGAGCTTGTTTGGTTTTAGGTTTTATTGATGATAAACAGGAACTCCGGATTTTTAACGCTGGTTTAGATGGCAGGGGAAAAGACATAGATTGGTTATTTGAATAATGATAAATACAAGAAATTTGATAGCTGCTGCGACACTCTCGTTATGCACTATTACCGGTTTTGCACAGCAAAAAATTATTTTAGGAACAGAAAAGCTGAAGAAATACGTTACCTATTTCAATTCAATTGATACGGAAGCGGTAAAAAACTATGTTCCCAATGCCGAAGCATTTACCTGGCTGGCAGGTCAAATCCCTTTATTTGAATGCCCGGATGAAGTGCTGGAACAAAATTATTATTACCGCTGGTGGACCTACCGCAAGCATCTGGTAAAAACACCGGAAGGGTTCATCTTTACTGAATTCATAGAACCGGTTAAACATGCTGGCAAATACAACTCAATTAGCTGTGCCTTAGGTCATCACCTTTACGAGGGCAGGTGGTTAAAAGACAACAGTTACCTGCAGGATTATGTGAAATTTTGGTTGTACCATGCTGATGTAGGTCAAACGAAGCAGCGTTTTCACCAATTTAGCAGCTGGATCGACGATGCGGTATATCAAAACAATCTGGTAAAGCCTGATCAGGAATTTTTAAAGGAAATTCTGCCTGCGTTGGATAAAGATTATACCAAATGGGAAGCTGAACGTAAACTTAAAAACGGATTGTTCTGGCAGAACGATGTGAAAGATGGGATGGAAGAGTCGATCAGCGGATCGCGGAAAGACCAGAACCAGCGACCAACCATTAACAGCTACATGTATGGAAATGCCATTGCTTTAAGTAAGATTGGTAAAATTCTTGGCAACAAAACCTTAGTTAGCAAATACAACCTCAAAGCGGACTCGGTTAAGAAACTGGTTCAGGATAGCCTTTGGAACCCCGCCTCGGCCTTTTTCGAAACCAGAAAAGCAAAGGGAGGTCATGCCGAGGTTCGCGAAGCCATTGGCTTTATTCCCTGGGATTTTAATTTACCTGATGATAAAGCTACCTATGCAAAAGCCTGGGATCAGCTATTGGATACCGCAGGTTTTAATGCGCCCTGGGGCTTAACTACAGCTGAACGGAGAAACCCAACCTTCAGAACACGTGGCTCGGGTCACAGTTGCGAATGGGACGGTGCGCTTTGGCCATTTGCCAGTTCTCAAACCCTGAAAGGATTGGTGAACCTGCTTACCAATTACAAGCAGCATGGTAAAATGAATGCCAGCGTATTTTATGCAGCGTTACATAAATTCGCTGCATCGCATACTAAAAACGGCAAGCCTTATATTGGTGAATATCAGGATGAAAAGAATGGCGAATGGTTAAAAGGCGATAATCCGAGAAGTAGTTTTTATAACCATTCTACTTTTTGCGATTTAATTATCAACGACCTGGTTGGCATTAAACCACGAACAGACAATACTTTGGAAATATATCCGCTAATCCCTAAAAACCAATGGGATTGGTTTATGCTTGATAACGTTTCATATCACAACAAAACTTTAACAGTATTGTGGGATAAAACCGGAACTAAATACAATAAAGGCAAAGGATTTCTGGTATTTGCAGATGGTAAAGTGATTTTTAAAGGCAAAGACTTGAAGCCAATAAAAGTGCAGCTGAATTAAGGGGATGAAGCGATGAAATCGCTGATCACATGCAAGCCCTGTCCGTAGTGTTAAGCAACGCGTCACTACGGATTGGCGAATAGAATTGAGTTTACAACTCAGTAACAAAGAACGAGTCAGAGACTCTTTTCCATGCGAAAATCCGTAGAGCCCTTCGGAACTCTACGGACAGATGAGGAAATTAAGCGATAAAATTGCTAATCAGGTCCGTCCTCGTTACAAACGAGGACGATATAGAGATGCCGAAATAAATTCAGCATGACGAAATTTATTAACAAAGCAGATGAAATATTTAATCAGGACTTTAACTTTTGTAATTGCGATAACAGCTTCCGTAAGCCTTAGTGCACAGAGCTACTATAATGTAATCAAGTATGGCGCTAAAAACGACAGCAGCAAGCTCGCCACTACTGCCATTAAAAATGCCATCGAAGCAGCATCAAAAGCAGGTGGTGGTACCATTTATTTCCCTGCAGGTAAATATTTAACTGGCGCAATCCATTTAAAAAGCAACATCACGATTTTGATTGATGCCGGCGCTGAGCTTCATTTTAGCGATAACTTCGACGATTACCTTCCGATGGTGAAGAGCCGTTACGAAGGGGTAGATGTAAGCAGTTTCTCGCCATTGTTTTACGCCTATAAAGCCGAAAATATCTCTATAATTGGTCGCGGTATTATAGACGGGCATGGCAAAAAATGGTGGGATTTTGTAGAAGGTTATAAAGAAGGTCAGCCGATCTCGAAATGGCAAACCACCTTTGCCAGCCTCAATAAAGACATTATACTACCCGACGACCCCAAACAAATGAAACGCGGCTTTTTGCGTCCGCCGTTTATACAACCCATGTTTTGCAAAAACGTATTGATAGATGGCATAACCATTCGTAATTCGCCATTTTGGACCGTAAATCCTGAGTTTTGCGAAAACGTTAAGGTTCATGCGGTAACCATCAACAATCCCCATTCACCCAATACCGACGGTATCAACCCCGAATCGTGTAAAAATGTACACATTTCAGATTGCCACATCAGCGTAGGCGATGATTGTATCACCATCAAATCGGGCAAAGACGCTCCGGGCAGAAAGATGGCTGTTCCTGCCGAGAATTATGTGATTACCAATTGCACCATGCTATCAGGCCATGGCGGAGTTGTAATCGGCAGTGAAATGTCGGGCGATGTGCGCAAAATCACCATCTCCAATTGTGTGTTTGACGGAACCGACCGGGGCATCCGCATTAAAACTGCCCGTGGCAGAGGAGGTGTGGTTGAGGAGATCAGGGTAAGCAACATTATCATGAAAAACATCAGAGAGCAGGCCATTGTACTGGATATGCAATATGCCAAAACCAATCCCGAGCCTGTTTCAGAGCGTACACCGATATTCAGGAATATCCATTTCGCCAATATTACGGGGCAGGTAAATCAGGCTGCCTATTTAAACGGCTTGGAGGAAATGCCCATCAGCAATATCACTTTTAACGACATTAACCTCGAAGCCAAAAGCGGTTTTTCGATCAGCAACGCCGCTGATATTGAACTGCATAATGTATCCGTAAATACACAAATTGGTGCTGCTGTAAAAGCCTTAAAAGTAAATAACCTCATTATTGATGGCTTAAAAAGCAATAAAATATCTGCAAATGCCGCTGTAGTAGATCTTACCAATGTTTCGGATTTGTTTTTATACAATGCCTTTCCTTCAGCCGAAATAAATAATTACCTAAAGTTGAGTGGCGCTGAAACCAAAAACATATTTTTAGGCAACAATAATTTCAGAAGGATAAAAACGCCGGTTAAAAAGGAAAAAGAAGTAACGGCTACCATCGAAATTATATCTGGCGACAAAGTACAATAACATGAAATTTAAATTTTTACTGGGCACTTTAATTTTAGCGGTAACCGTTCAATCGAATGGCTGGACACAGGAAAATAACCATACTTTATGGTACAACAAACCTGCAGAAAAATGGACCGATGCCTTACCAATTGGTAATGGCCGCTTAGGCGCTATGCTTTTTGCCGGAACAGCTGAAGATCACATCCAGTTTAACGAAGAAACCCTGTGGACCGGCAAGCCAAGAGATTACAACCGCAAGGGAGCCTATAAATATTTAAACGACATTAGAGAACTGCTTTTTAAAGGGAAGCAAAAAGAAGCCGAAACTCTTGCTCAGGCAGAATTTATGGGCCGGCAGAGCGAATCAGGCGACAGGAATACCTGGGTAAGTCAGATGAAAGCGGGGAAGGGCATTGAGGGAAACCCTGCATTAACCAGTTTTGATGATAAGCTTTGGAAAAGCATTAAAGTGCCTGCCTTTGATGGCTGGGAGACTGTGGGATTAGCCAATTTAGACGGAGCAGTTTGGTTTAGAACAAGTTTTGATGTTCCGGAGAATTGGATAGGAAAAGACCTCGTACTTGACCTCAACCGTGTTCGTGATCAGGATTTCACTTATATCAATGGTCAGTTGGTGGGCAACACCGATAACACCGAGCCCAGAAAATATACCATTCCAGCAAAACTGGTCAAAAAAGGCAAAAATATAATCGCCATCCAGGTACTCAATTATGCCGATAAAGGCGGATTGGTAGGTTATAAAGATACCAGCAAAAATATTGGAATTTATCCCGTTGGCGCTGACATTTCGCAAGGCGTTTCGCTGGAAAAGGAATGGAAATATAAAATACAGGACGAAAATCCGCCTGCTATACCGCAATATCAGGCAAGTTATCAGCCTTTTGGCGATTTAAATTTATACTTCAGGCAAAGCAAATCGCCGGTTAGCCATTATAAACGCTCGCTTGATGTGAGTATGGCGATTGCTAAAACCACTTTTACGATTGATGGTGTAAATTATCAGCGCGAATATCTGGCTAGTCAGCCTAACCAGGCCATTGTAATTCATTTAACGGCCGATAAACCCAAAGCCATTAGCTTTGATGCGGTGCTATCAAGTCCGCACCGTAAATCGTCGGTAAAGATGCTTGATAAGCAAACACTGTCTTTAAGCGTACAAGTAAAAGATGGAGCCTTGAAAGGGGAGAGCCGGCTAACGACCATCGTTAAAAAGGGAACTTTAAAAATCGTTAACAACAAGATCAGCATCAATCAGGCCGATGAAGTAACGCTCTATTTAACGGCTGGCACCAATTTTATTAATGCACAGGATGTTTCAGGTTTGCCTGCTACTGCCAATATTAAAGCATTAAACAGCCTGAAAGTAAAAACCTATGCTGAAATTAAACAAAACCACCTTAAAGAATACCAGCAGTACTACAACAAATTTGAGGTGAGTTTTGGACGTTCAGAAAATGAGCAGTTGCCAACGGATGAGCGCCTGGCCAAATTTGCAAGTTCAAATGATGCTGCATTTGCGGCTTTGTACATGCAGTATGGGAGGTATTTGTTAATTTCAAGTTCACGACCAGGTACACAGCCTGCTAATCTTCAGGGAATATGGAACGATTTATTAACCCCGCCATGGGGCAGTAAATATACCACCAACATTAACCTGGAAATGAATTATTGGCCAACAGAAATACTCAACCTTTCTGCTTTAAACGAGCCCTTATTCCAAAAAATTAAAGGATTAACCAAAACAGGTAGCGAAACGGCCAAACAATATTACAACGCGCGTGGTTGGGTTTTACACCACAACACCGATTTATGGAACGGAACCGCGGCTATAAACGCTTCTAACCACGGTATCTGGATGACAGGCGGGGCATGGTTAAGTCAGCATTTATGGGAACATTACCAGTTTAGTCAGGATCGCAAATTCCTGGAAACAGAAGCTTATCCTGCGATGAAACAGGCGGCTTTGTTTTTTGTAGATTTTCTGGTGAAGGACCCTAAAACTGGCTGGTTAATCAGCACGCCTTCCAATTCTCCTGAAAATGGTGGTTTAGTAGCAGGACCAACCATGGATCATCAGCTTATCAGATCGCTCTTTAAAAACTGTATCGCAGCTGCCGATGTGCTTCATACCGATGCCGATTTTAAAAAAACATTGGAGGAAAAACTAAAACAGCTGGCTCCCAACCAGATTGGCAAATATAGCCAGTTACAGGAATGGCTTGAAGATAAAGACGATACCACCAACAAGCATCGCCACGTTTCGCATTTATGGGGTGTTTATCCAGGTAACGACATTACCTGGGATAGTGATACCAAAATGATGCAGGCGGCAAAGCAATCGCTGTTATATCGCGGAGACGATGCTACAGGCTGGAGTTTGGCCTGGAAAATAAACTTTTGGGCCCGGTTTAAAGATGGCGACCACGCCATGAAACTCGTAAAAATGCTAATGAAACCGGCCAACAACGGTGCGGGGTCGTATGTAAACCTTTTCGATGCACACCCGCCATTTCAGATCGATGGCAATTTTGGCGGCGCTGCAGGCATAGCTGAAATGATTTTACAAAGTCATCAGGGTTATCTGGATATTTTGCCGGCCTTACCAACAGCTATACCTACGGGCAGCATTAAAGGCTTACAAGCCAGAGGTGGTTTTGAGGTGGATTTGAGCTGGGAGAACGGCACATTAACTTCATTCATGCTTAAATCTAAAACCGGTGGAGATTGCACGCTGCATTACAAAAACCAGGTTGTGCAACTGCATACCAAAGCAGGCGAAACCTATAAACTGAACGGAGATTTGAAACTGCTGTAAACATGAATAATAAAATCGTCATTGCGAGGAGGAACGACGAAGCAATCTCCTGTAATAGATACTTCCGAGGCCCTGGTTCATGTCTACACGAACCTAAAATCAATATGTCGAAACATTTCTTCATTTTATTGATCTTATGGAATATAAACTTTGCTAAAGCCCAAATCCGCAAAGATATTTCCTTAAACACCAATTGGCTTACGGTTGCCGACGAGAAAAGCAGCACTGCTTTTGATGGCTTTCAGGCGTTTACCTATCAAACTAGAAACTGGAAAAAAGTTAATGTGCCGCATACCTGGGATCAGTACGAAGGCTACCAACGCAAACTGCATGGCAACAAGCATGGCTATGCCTGGTACCGCAAAACATTCAAAACTAATGAAATTAAACAAGGTAAGCGGTTCTTTTTATATTTTGAGGGTGTGGGTTCTTATGCAACAGTTTGGCTTAATGGTCAAAAAGTAGGCTACCATGCTGGAGGCAGAACAACATTTACGCTCGATGTTACGGCGGCAATTAAACTCAATAACAGTGAAAATATATTGGCAGTAAGAGCCGATCATCCAGCCAATATCCAGGATTTACCCTGGGTTGATGGTGGTTGTTCTACCGAACGTGGCTTTTCAGAAGGCTCGCAACCCATGGGCATTTTTAGGCCGGTACATTTGATTGTTACCAACGAAGTGCGTGTAATGCCTTTTGGCGTACACATCTGGAACGACAATCAAGTTTCGGAAAAAGCGGCTGTTTTAAACTTCACCACTACCTTAAAAAATTACAGTTCCAAAAACAGGTTCGTCACAGTTTCCAACACCTTGCTTGATGCCTCCGGAAAAGTGGTACAGGTATTAAGACGCAATGTTAATCTCGTGGCAGGAAAGGAAATAGATGTGGCGCAAAAAACCGCTACCATTGTTAACCCTAAACTGTGGTCGCTTGAAAATCCCTATCGCTATACTTTAAAAACAATAATTATTGAAAATGGCAAGATACTCGATGAACAATTAACGCCTTATGGCATTCGTTGGGTTAGCTGGCCTATAGGCGAACAGGCCAGTCAAAAGGTATTTCTATTAAACGGAAAGCCTGTTTTTATCAATGGAATTGCCGAATATGAGCATTTAATTGGTCAGAGCCATGCTTTTAGCCCTGAGCAGATCCGTTCGCGGGTGATGCAGATTAAAGCGGCCGGTTTTAATGCTTTCCGCGATGCGCACCAGCCGCACAATTTACTGTACTCAGATTACTGGGATAAGGAAGGGATTTTGTGCTGGACACAAATGGCAGCTCATATATGGTACGATACGCCTGAGTTTAGAAAAAATTTCAAAACACTCTTAACCGATTGGGTAAAAGAAAGACGGAACAGTCCGGCAGTGGTTTTATGGGGATTGGAAAACGAAAGTACCTTGCCCGAAGATTTTGCCCGCGAGTGCACCGAATTAATCCGCAAACTCGATCCAACAGCTTCATCGCAAAGAAAGGTAACCACCTGCAATGGCGGTAAAGGCACCGATTGGGATGTGCCCCAAAACTGGACAGGCACTTATGGCGGCAATCCTTTAACTTATGACGAAGATTTGCAAAGACAGGTTTTAGTAGGCGAGTATGGTGCCTGGCGAACCATTGATCTGCATGATGTTGATGCGGCTGGTAAAGGTTATACCGAAAACAAAATGACAGATTTAATGGAAACCAAAGTACGCCTTGCCGAGTCGGTGAAAGATAAAACAGCTGGTCATTTTTTCTGGTTGTACAGTTCTCACGATAATCCGGGACGGGTTCAGGGTGGCGAGGGGCTTCGCGATTTAGATCGGATTGGTCCGGTAAATTACAAAGGCATGTTTACCCCCTGGGAAGAACCTACCGATGTTTTTTACATGTTTAGGGCTAATTATGCGCCAAAAGCAACACAACCAATGGCTTACATTGTATCGCATACCTGGCCAAACCGCTGGAGCAAAGCCGGTGTAAAAGATAGTGTAGTGGTATACTCGAACTGTGATGAAGTTGAGCTTTTTAACGACATTAACGGCCATTCACTAGGCAAAAGAAAACGTGGTGCCATAGGTATGCATTTCCAATGGGATAAGCCTGATGTTCAATACAATGTGTTATACGCTGTGGGGTATGTTAACGGGAAAGCAGTAGCTAAAGATCAGATCGTTTTGCAGAATTTACCCCAAAGCCCGAATTTCAACTTGCTGGTTAGCGAGAAGCAAATTACAAGACCAGAAAAAAACTATCATTATGTTTACCGAATGAATTGTGGTGGCGATGATTATATCGACACTAATGGCAATAAATGGTCGGCCGACAGGAATTTAACGGCGAACAACTGTTTTGGATCAAGCTCCTGGACAAAAGATTTCCCGGGTGTACCCACTTTTTTTGCCAGTCAGCGCCGTACTTTTCAACCCATAGCCGGTACATCCGACTGGAAATTATTTCAAACTTTCAGATATGGCCGCGATCGGCTGAAATATTACTTCCCATTGCCTGATGGCGAATATTTTGTCGAACTTTACTTTGTAGAACCCTGGTTAGGCATTGGCGGAGGCTTAGATGCGAAAGGAATGCGCTTATTCGATGTAGCTTTAAACGGTAAAACGGTAATACAGGATTTAGACATTTGGAAAGAAGCCGGCAGCAATGCTTTGTTGAAGAAAACTATCAAAACTACAGTTAAGGGTGGCGCACTAACTATCAATTTTCCGGAGGTAAAAGTTGGGCAGGCAGTTATTTCGGCTATAGCCATTGCCAGCTTAAACCCGAACATTAAGCCTGCGCCAGCAAGCCCATCGCTTTTAACTAAAATAAAAAACGCAGAGCTGCATAACTGGCTCGATATAGGCGAGGAGCAGTTTATCGGAGAAAATACAGGTTTTACCAATTTGCCATCCAATTTGTTTGGTGCCGAATGGCTTAAAGCTTCTCGTGGACAGGAGAGTATCGAATTTACCGCAACAGATACGGTAGACACTTTTGTGGCATTGAACCGCAACAGCAGTGTGCCGCAAGGTTTCGAAGATACCAAAACCGCATTAACCAATAGTAAGGCAGAAACCTACCAACTGTATCGCAAAAGGCTTAATCCACGGGAACGAATTATTTTTGATAGCCGCACAGCAACTGTTTTCGTTTTACCTGTTACCCATTTACAACCCGCTTACGATTTAAAAAGCACCATAACCTACAAAGCAACTGATGCCGCATTAAAAGGTAGCAACATTGCAAAAGAAGAACTGATGGGCAAAGAACGGGTAACTTTTAAAGCCAATACTGATGCCGTTTTAACCTGGCATATTGCTGTAGGTGTTGCCGATACTTACTCTTTAACCATTAAATACCACAATCCGTTTGAACAGGTGCTGAAAGCAAAACTCAAATTTTTATCGGCAGATGGAACTTTAATGAAAACAGAACAGGTAGAATTTGCACCAACCAAGGCTGGTAAATGGAACTATTACAGTACCAATACCGGCAGTATGATTAATGCGGGCGCCTATCAATTGAGAATTGTTGCTACCGAAACCAAAGGGCTCAGTATCGACGCTTTAGATGTTCAATAAGATAAGATGGTACAATATGTAGCCAAAATCTTATATGAATACAGCTATTTAGACACGCATATTTGTTTTAACCAAATTAATAAACGAGCCAACCAATAATGAAGGGTCTACCTATATTCGATCTTGCGATTATCGCCATTTATCTGGTTGGAATGATATTAGTTGGTGTTTATTTTTCGAGGAAAAATAAAAATGCCGAGCAATTTACAAAAGCTTCGGGCCTCATTCCCGGATGGGCAATAGGTTTATCTATTTATGCAACGTTTTTAAGCAGCAACACCTTTTTAGGAGTACCCGGAAAAGCTTTTGGCGGTAACTGGAATGCTTTTGTATTTAGCATTTCTATGCCCCTGGCCGCATGGGTAGCCTCCAAATATTTTGTACCCTTTTACAGAAATACAGGAGAAATATCGGCTTATACCCACCTCGAAAAGCGCTTTGGTGCCTGGGCGAGAGTATATGCAGTAGTATGCTTCCTGTTGACGCAACTGGCACGGATGGGCTCCATTTTTTTCGGTATTGCACTGAGTTTACAGGCTTTAACCGGCTACTCGATGCAGCTGATTATGATTGTAATGGGGATCTGTATCATTGTTTATACCGTTTTAGGAGGAATTGAAGCGGTAATATGGACAGAAGTAGTACAAGCCATTGTGAAAACATTTGGCGCGCTGCTCATCCTTTATCTGATCATCAGCAATATGCCAGGCGGGGTAGCTAAAATTGTAGAGATTGGAAAAACGGCCAACAAATTTAGTCTGGGTAGTTTCAAACCCGATTTTATCAGTTCGTCGTTTTGGGTGGTACTGCTTTATGGTTTTTTCATTAACCTGAACAATTTCGGTATGGACCAGAACTACATTCAACGCTACCATACCGCTTCATCAAGCAAGGCGGCATCGAAATCAATCTGGTTGTGTGTGTGGTTATATATTCCGGCATCCTTATTATTCTTTATTATAGGATCTTGCTTATTCGCCTATTACGAAATTAACCCGGAGTTGGTTCAATCCATTAAACACCAGGTAGCGGTAGAACGCTTGTCCTTACATGCTTCTGCAGCTGAAATATTGAAAGTACAAAATGCATTACAGCCTGCAGATTACGGGGATAAAATTATGCCGCATTTTATGGTAACTAAAATACCTGTAGGTTTAGTGGGCTTAATTGTTTCGGCCATTTTATCGGCAGCCATGAGTACCATCAGTTCGGGCATGAATGCTTCGGCAACGGTATTTTCTGTCGATATTTATAAAAGGTATTTTAAACCTGCAATTAGCGAAAAGCAAAACTTATCGCTTTTACACATCGCAACAGTAGCTTTTGGCTTGCTGGGCATGATTGCCGGTATTGCCATGATTGGGGTAAAAAGCATACTGGATGTGTGGTGGGAGCTATCTGGCATATTTGCTGCCGGTATGCTGGGCTTGTTTTTACTGGGTATTATCAGCAGGCAAACCAAAAACCATGAGGCCATAACCGCAACCATTATCGGCATAGCCGTAATTATATGGATGACATTTTCTTCACTTCTTCCTCCGGAATATGAAGCTTTTAGAAATCCGCTGCATAAAAACATGATTATCGTAACCGGTACTTTAACCATTTTTTTAACAGGGCTTTTCCTGACGAAAATTAAAAACAGAAAAATTAAAACGGCCAGCCAGGCCCCGGTTAAGGTCTAACCGGCAATTATTTAGAACAATTTTATCCCATCAGAATACAATGGAAAACTCACAAAAAGGGTTCATCCCGGTTATGCTTACGCCTTTTTTAAGCAACGGAAATATCGATTATCCGGCACTTACCCAGCTTACAGAAATTTATTTGCAGGCTGGGTCGTCGGGTTTATTTGCCAATTGCCTTTCGAGCGAAATGTTCGAATTAACAGATAAGGAGCGTATTCAGGCAATAAAACATGTCGTAAAAGTGGTTAATGGTGCGGTACCGGTGGTGGCTACCGGCACCTTTGGTGGCCCCATTTCCAAACAAGCGGATTTTGTAAAAGAAGTGAGCGACACCGGCGTTGAAGCAGTTATTGCCATAACTAGTTTACTGGCCGATGAAAACGAAAACGATACCATTTTTAACGATCGTGTTTTCGATCTGTTAAAACAAACCAACGATATCCCTTTGGGTTTTTACGAATGTCCAGTGCCTTACAAAAGAGTAATAAAACCCGAACAACTTGCTGATTTTGTTGCTACAGGTCGTGTAATTTACCATAAAGATACTTCGCTCGATATTGAAGCCATTAAGCAAAAAATAAAACTGACCGACGGTAACGCTTTTGGACTTTATGATGCTTATGTGGTACATGCCGTAGCATCTTTAAAGGCAGGTTCTGCTGGTTTATCTTGTATTCAGGGCAATTATTTCCCAGAGTTGATTGTGTGGCTTTGCGATCACTATAACGATGAAGCCGTTAAAGATGAAGTACAAAAAGTACAACAGTTTTTAATTGATAACATGGATGTGATGCACAACGTTTATCCGGTAGTTTCTAAATATTTCCTGCAAAAACGTGGCTTAAACATCTCTACATTTACCCGTAGAAACGTAGGCACCTTTACACCAAATGTGGTTAAAGAAGTAGAAAAATTGTTTGATGATTATACTGCCTTAAGATGTGATTTAAATATTGAGGTGTTCATATAAAAGGAATAGTTAAACCTTACAGGTTTTAAAAACCTGTAAGGTTTAAAAATTTTAATTCAAATACTTCCTTTTATAATCGAGTGGGGTCATTCCGGTTACTTTTTTAAAGTGCCTGTAAAAATTAGAAACATTATTGAAACCGCAATCGAAGCAAATCATCTCAGTTGGCAATTTATTTTCGATTAAGAAGCGGCAGGCATGACTCACCCTGATTTCGATCAGAAAATCGTAGAAAGTCTTTTTAGTCATCAGCTTGAAGTAACGACAAAAAGAAGTCACGCTCAAATTGCTTAAGGAAGCCACTTCTTCTAAAGTGATATCCTTTTTATAATTACTCAAGGTATAATTGCAAATCTTATTAATGCGCAATGTTTCAGACTCATTGCTCTGGTAAAAAGTATTTTTACTCGTTACAATGGTCGAATACTCATCAGTTTCGGCCAATGTTTTTAAAATCGATAACAGGATAATAATCCGGTCAAGATTAGTAGCATCTACTGCGGCGCGCATTAAATCAATCAGTTTATCCTTCGCCTTTCCTTTAATTACCATTCCGCTTTTTGCCTTTTCAAATAGTTTCGGAATCAGGTAAGCCTCTGGTAAAGTGAGCATGTACTTGCCCAAACAATCGGGGAGAAAGTGGATCACCATTGCCTCAGTAGTTAAATCGGGGTTGTTCTGAAAATACTCATCCTTGCAGCGCCAGGTGTGGGGTAGGTTTTCACCTAGCAATACCATTTCATCAGGCACAAAATTACTGATGTTATCGCCGATAAAACGCACACCTTCACCCTTAATCACATAGTGTAATTCCAGCTCCGGATGGTAATGCCAGATGTTGCCGAAATCGGGTTTAATATCGTGACGGATACTGAAAGAACTTTGCAGGGTAATGGGAACTTTATGAAAATGAGGTTTCATGATTTTAATTAAAACATTTGGTTAGGTCTGCGTTTGATGTTTGTGCGTACACCAATTGCAAGAGCCTAATTTAGGGAGATAAATGATAATATCCTATATTAATTTGATAAAAAACATTATAAAATGCTGTATTTCATTGCTGAGTTTTGTATAGAGGCACAATGTCATAACCAAATTACAAACGAACAAATTATTTTCCTATAAATTTTATGTTCATTAATAAAATATGAGACCAGATAAACCAAGCGAAATTCTTATCGTTTCCAGCGGAGACTTACGCCTTTCGGCAAACCAGAGTTGCTGGGAAGCGCAAGCCGAAATGGAGCAAAAATTAACTGCCGCAATTGAGAAATTTGGTTGGACGGTTAAACGTGCACACCCTTACGATCCGGATAAAAAACACGGCTTTATCGATTCGCAAAGAATGGGCATGGATATCTTCCGGAAAATAGATCCTGAGCAGCCTTTAATCGTTGCAGAAAGCGTTTGGCAATACTCACACCATGTATTGGCCGGCTTAACTACTCATCGCGGCCCGATATTAACGGTTGCCAATTGGAGCGGACAATGGCCGGGACTGGTGGGTATGCTAAACCTGAACGGCTGCTTAACCAAAGCACAAATTCCGTACAGCACTTTATGGAGCGAAAATTTTACCGATGATTTTTTTAACGACGGTTTACAGGAATGGCTCACTACCGGAAAAGTTAGTTATGACCAAAGTCACGTTAAAAGTTTTGCGCTAAATAAAATTCCATCAAGCGATGATAAAAAAGGTCGCGATTTTGCCAAAAACCTGAAAGAACGAAAAGTAATTATGGGTGTGTTTGATGAAGGATGTATGGGTATGTACAATGCTATCATTCCGGATGAACTGCTACACCGCACTGGTTTCTTTAAAGAACGCCTTAGTCAGTCGGCATTATACGCGGCTATGCTTCAGGTTACTGACCAGGAAGCTGAAGATGTTTTAAACTGGCTTTTGCAAAAAGGAATGACTTTTAACTGGGGCACTGAAGAAGCCACACAGTTAACCAAAAGGCAAACCCTCGAACAATGCCGCATGTATATTGCAGCCCTACGCATTGCTGATGAATTTAGTTGCGATACGATTGGCATACAATACCAGCAGGGATTAAAAGATTTAACTGTTTCAAGCGACCTGGTTGAAGGATTATTAAACAATGAAGACCGTCCGCCTGTATATGCGTTAAACGGCAAAGAACTTTATGCCAAAAAGGCTTTGCCTCATTTTAATGAAGTAGATGAATGTGCCGGCCTGGATGCTTTGCTAACCTACCAGCTTTGGCAAGAACTGGGTATGACCGGCGAAAATACCCTGCACGATATCCGTTGGGGTGAATATTACAAAGATGGCGAAATTGATGGCTTCGTATGGCTGTTTCTGATTTCGGGCGCAGCACCGCCTGCACATTTTATAAATGGTTATGCCGGCGCAAGCAGCGAGAGGCAACCGGCCATGTATTTCCGTTTGGGTGGCGGCTCGTTAAAAGGCATTAGCAAACCCGGCTTTATTGTATGGAGCCGCGTATATATAAAGGATAATGAATTACATTGCGATTTAGGTGTAGGCGAAGTGGTATCATTACCAGAAGCCGAAACGAAAAGAAGATGGGAGGAAACCACACCAGAATGGCCAATAATGCAAGCCATTTTAAAAGGTGTAAGCCGCGACCAGTTAATGGTGCGCCACAAAGCCAACCACATACAGGTAGTATATACCAATTATGAGGCCGGTGCACACGAAGCCTGTAGAATTAAAGCTGCTGCTATGGACGAACTGGGCATAAAAGTGCATTTTTGTGGAGATATAAACCTTGGTAAGAAAAGAAATTCTAATTAAAAATATAAAAAATGAAATCACAGATTTTAGCCCTGTTGTTAACGTGCTCAGCTGCAACCACGGTTTTTGCTCAAAATAATGCAGTTGCCGATAAGGCCGCCTATACCAAAACCATTACCGAGCGTGCTGCTAAAATTGTAGTACCCCTGGGTATTACCGATACTAAAAAAGCAGAGAAAGTTACAGGAATCATCAGAGATCAATACAGTAACCTGAACGATATTTACACAGCGAGAGATCTTGAGGTTAAAGAAATTAAAGAAAAGAACAAAGACAATAAAGTATTGAGAGATTCGGCTTTGGCCAAACAAGACCGTGCTGTAGAGGCATCGTTGGCCAAACTTCATAAAAAATACATCAGCAAACTGTCTGCACAATTAAACAGCGAGCAAATTGAAGGTGTTAAAAATGGAATGACCTATGGCGTACTACCACTTACCTACAAAGCTTACCAGGAAGAGATTTTAACCTTAACCGAAGATCAGAAAAAACAAATTCTGGTTTGGTTAACCGAAGCCCGCGAGCGCGCCATGGATGCAGAATCGTCGGATAAAAAACATGCCTGGTTCGGAAAGTACAAAGGCCGCATTAATAATTACCTTTCGGCCGCAGGTTACGACCTTAAAAAAGAAGGTATTGAATGGGAAAAAAGGCGTAAATTAAAGGCTCAGGGAAACTAATTATAATCAAGCCGGGTACCTGAAAATTTTTTATCATTTTTTATTTAAGAATATTTCATTTATATATGAATTTATCACTACATTGTATTGTCAATTAAGAAAAGGGATAAATGAGTATTTACTTTATTTTATCAGAGCAAAAATAAGTCAATATTTAACTACAATTCTAGCTATATCCATGTTTTAATTACAATTTAAATTATAATATACTTTCTAACCAAAGGATTAACAGAGATTGAAATATAATGAGCCAAATTACCTCTATTTTTTTGTATCATTTTTAATAAACGTTGATTTGACGTTATATTTTTTTATATAGGAAAAAAGCATTGATCTCCTTATTACTGATAATCAATTGCAACTTTATAATAATAAAGACAAAATTATAAATACCAGAGCATTAAATGGAAGGACTAAGCCTTCCAAAACCATGTTAAAAACTAACCAAATAATAAGATGAACTTAAAATTTTTACGCAAAATTTCTTTGCCTTTGCTGCTTATGCTTATGGCAAGTACAATTCTCTTTGCCCAAGACCGAAAGGTTACCGGTAAGGTTGTTGATCAATCCGACGGGAGTGGTATTCCCGGGGTGAATGTAAGCATCAAAGGTATTCCCAGTAACGTAAGCACAAATGCAGACGGCGTTTACACCATCCAGGTAAAAAACAACACAGATGTATTGGTATTTTCTTATATCGGATATATAAGGCAGCAAATCACGGTGGGTACCCAAAACAATATCAATGTAAAACTTCTTCCAGATAATAAAAACCTCGAAGACGTGGTGGTGGTGGGTTATGGTACCCGGAAGAAAATCTCTTTAACAGGTTCCGTTTCTACACCAGATTTAAAAACTGTAGAAGATATACCTGCCTTAAACATTACATCGGCTTTAAAAGGTACTACACCAGGTTTAAGTGTTTCTGGCGGAGCACAAAGACCAGGGCAAGGAACTACCATTACTATTCGTAATCCGGTGGTATTTGCTAAAGATGGCGGACAAGGAACCAATCCGTTATTCGTAATTGATGATATCATAAGGACACAAGCCGACTTTGATAATCTTGATATTAATGAGGTAGAGAGTGTAACAGTGCTGAAAGACGCAGAAGCAGCCATTTTTGGTATTCAAGGTGCGAATGGTGTAATTATGATTAGAACTAAAAAAGGAAGAATCGGAGCACCAAAATTTAATATTAGCAATTCATTAGGGGTTTCTACCGCTACCATTATGCCTAAATTGATGAATTCTTCGCAATTAGGAACGTTTTCAAATGATTATACAAATGCATCAGCATATATTCAAACTGTACCAGGTGTACCAGTAGACAAATTCATTAATGCTGACGGTTATTTAGTAACAGCAGGCGTGCCTGCAAGTTCCAGAACGGCTGCCTGGTATACTCCAGATGAGTTAGAATATTTTGCTAATAACAGTCATGATTACTTCAATGATGCTTTTGGTCCAGCTTACGTTTGGAGAACAGCAGCAAATATTAGTGGCGGAACAGATAAAGTAACTTATTTTATTGGTGGCGATTTCGTAAATCAGAACAGTAACTTTAAAGGAATTAATTCGCATAAATATGGTTTAAGGGCTTCAGTAGAAGCAAAACCTGCTAAAGGTCTTGTAACTTCATTATCATTAAATGCAAATATTGGTTATTCAAGAAGTTACTGGTATAAATTAACAAGTACCTCAGAGAATTTAGATAATGACGCGGCATCGTTACAAAATGTTCAGCCATGGCAAGAATATTTTATCAATGGTAATCCGGTAATTATTGGAGGAAGTAATACTGGTGGTAATGATAACATCAATTTTTTCCAAATCCAAAATTCAAATAACTATACCGGCGGTACAAATACATCAACAAATATTTTAGCCAAAGTAACTTATGAAATTCCAGGAATTAAAGGCTTAATGGCTACAGCAACATTTAATAAAAACTTAAATGCAGCTAACAATAAGCAATTCGGTACCACATTTGTTTATTATAAATACGCTGGGTTAGGCGCAAACAACCACATTCCGGGAGGAAATTTAACAGGTACTTTTAATGTGTTAAACGGGGATAAAGTTCGTTTAACACCAACATTTGCTGATAGCTACCAGATAAATGGTGGTTTAACCTACAATCGCACCTTTGGAAAGCATAGTATTTCTGCATTGGCTTTATTTGAGCAACGTGAACAATACAGTGAGAGTGTTAATGCCGAGGCAACAGGCTTAGTGGCGGGTGCCTTGGATTACCAATCATTTGCAGTAGGTACATCAAGCTCTAATCAATCATCAGCAGTAAGTCTTTTTGGCTTCCAATCTATTATCTCGAGATTAAATTATGATTACGATCAGAAATACTTGTTTCAAGCGATTTTTAGAAGAGATGGAAGCTCACGATTTGCACCGGGCAATAACTGGGGTAATTTTCCAGCTGCATCGGTTGGCTGGGTAGCATCAAAAGAATCTTTTATTGCTGATAATTTTAAGTGGTTAGATATGTTAAAATTCAGAGCCTCATTTGGTTTGTCTGGTGTGGATAATACAAAAGCTTATCAATATCTGGCCAATTATAACTTAGGTACTGGTAGCGCTGGAGGAGCTGTATTTAATGGAAACGATAACAGAACAATTGCGATTAAGCCAAATTTAGCGATTCCAAACGCAGATGTAACCTGGAATAAAGAGTTCAAAACCTCTTATGGTGTTGATATGGCTTTCTTAAAAAATCGGCTATCATTTACCGGAGAATACTATTGGAATCACGGTACAGATATTTTAACATCATTAAGCTCATCAGTTCCTGCTACAATTGGAGCAAGCACACCAACTGAAAACTATACCAATGCAAACACATTTGGTTGGGAGTTCTCTGCAACCTGGAAAGATAACATTGGAAAAGATTTCACTTACAGTTTTAGTCCGTTCTACACCTGGATGGATAATAAAATGTTAAAGGTAGATCAATCTGCAGCAATTGTTGGTACAGTTGAAGATGTTACCGGAAGATCTTCTGATTTAGGTGTATTTGGTTACAAATCATTAGGTATTATCAGAACTCAAGCTGAGGCTGATGCAATTATAGCACAAAGAGCTACAGCTGCAGGTGGATCTGCCAATGTTAAAATATTTGGACAAGCCTTGCAACCTGGCATGATCAATTACGAAGATGTGAATGGTGATGGGGTGATTAGTACCGATAAGAAAGATCAGGCATTCATCAAAAGCAGACAAAATAATCATAATGCTTTGGGTTTGAACTGGAATGTTGGCTATAAAGGATTGGTGTTAAATGTAATTATGGGCGTTTCATGGGGCGGCTGGACAACAATTGATGGTTTAAAGCCAGCAAATCAATCTAGTGCCGCAACAGGTGCATCTATTTATGATAACAGAGCGGCTTATTGGGTTGATCACTGGACACCAACAAACACAGACGCCACATACCCTAATCCGTTCTTTAGAACCAATTTTGAAGTAACGTCTGACTTTTGGTTAGTTAAGGCGACAAGTTTTAACATAACAAGTTTGAATTTAAGCTACAACATACCAACTAAAATTGCTAATAAAGTAGGTATGGCTAGTGCCAGAATTTTTACGGTCGCTACCAATCCAATTCAATTTATTAACCCATTCCCTGGTAAATACAGAGATTTGCAAACAGCTTTATATAGTTACCCAACACTAAAAACTTGGTCGTTTGGTTTAAATATTGGCTTTTAATACGTATAAAAATGAAAAAGATATTCGTTATAACTGCATTAAGTTTAGCTGTAATTTCGCTAACAAATTGCAAAAAAGTTTTAGAAAAATCAGACGTAGGAAATTTTACTGCTGAGCAAGTATTTAATGATTCAACCACGGTAAAATTGAATGTAGATTATTTATATAGTCAAAATCAGCCTAATTGGTTCGGTAGTACAGGCGGTTCTATTCACTCTGCCGGAACATATAATTTAACAGAAGAAAGTCAAGGAAGTAATGTTTTTGTTTTAGGTACTGCAACAATAGAAAGTGTTACTGATTTAGGGGTTGCTAACGCGAATAATAATAGCTATGGAAAAATCAGGACAATCAATACTTTCTTAAGAGATTTAAACGCAGGCAACCTGGATATAGCCATGAAACGTAGATTTGCCGCTCAGGCCTATTTTTGGAGAGCATTCAGATACTTTGAATTAGCTAAGCTGTACGGAGGGGTACCATTAATCTTAGTGCCACTTAACGCCGTTGGTGATGAAGCAAAACAATTGGCTTTAACACCTCGCGCTAAAACCAGTGAAGTATTTGCTCAAATTAAAAAGGATTTGGATTCTTGTGTAAAATACTTACCTGCAAAATGGCCTAAACAAGCCGATTATGGTCGGATTACTTCAGGCGCAGCTGCTGCTTTTATGGGTAGGGTATTGCTAACCTATGCCAGCCCGAGTTTAATCCAAGTAACGATGTAACAAGATGGCAAGCTGCTTATGATGCAAATAAAACTGCAGTAACACTTTTATCTGCAAACGGTTTTGGACTTTATTCAAAGTTCGACTATACCATGTGGACAACCGAAGGAGGAACGTCTACTGGTGCTCCATTAAATCCAGAAGCCGTACTCGTAACCGGATATAATACTTCTTCGGTAGATATTAATATGAATAACAACACATTCGATAATGGGGCCAGACCTAGATCTGTTTCTGGAAGCGGTTCATATACGCCTAGTTACGAAATGACTTTAGCTTTTCCAATGTTGGATGGCAAGCCAGCTACCGGAACCGGAGCATCCACAAAGTATCCGTATACAATGTCTACATTCTATAAAAATAGAGACCCAAGATTTAATGCAACTATTGCCTACAATGGAGCAACCTGGGGTAGTGTAATGAATGGTACCCGTTTATGGACATACTATTATTACAGTGCAGCTTCAGGTACAACAAATAAAACAACAGAAGCAACGGCAGCGAGCAATACCGGTTTTTATTTACGCAAGGGGTAGATGAGACAAAGGCATCTCCAAGTACATTTATCGGAACCGATTGGATTGAAATCCGTTACGCTGAAGTGCTCCTGAATTTAGCAGAAAGTGCAGCAGAATTGAATAAATTGGGTGCAGCAGATGAACCCTATGCAAATTTGATCGCGATAAGAAAACGGGCTGGAATTGAGGCTGGTGCCGACGGTTTGTATGGTTTAAGTGCTGGCATGTCACGCATTGATTTAGTCGCTGCTATTATGAAAGAAAGACAGATAGAATTCGCATTTGAAGGTAAAAGATTTTTTGATCTACGAAGGAGAAAGCTGCTTGAATCGACCCTCAACGGAATGAAAAGAAATGCACTTGTAATTCAGTTAAACAGAAGTGGTACGTTAGCAACCGACTATATTGCTTCTACCAGGGAAGCATCTGCCATAACTTCATTAGATGCCTTGTACGCTTCTAGTTTTACATTAAATTTAAAAGCATTGGATACCCAGAACATTAATTTCCAGGCAGGTAATTATTTCTATGGTATTCCAACAGCGGCAATAAACAATAACCTTAATTTACAGCAAAATAATACCTGGGGCGGTCCCTTTGATCCGCTTCAATAGATGCTTTAATAATTTTTTGGGGCGGTTTGCTCATCGCCCCGGTTTTTTTATAATTGGTTTGGAAAAGGAAACATTAATTTGTTTCCTTTTTTTCATTTAAGAATGTTACATTTATATATGAATTTTATTTATATCTTGTAACAGGGTTGAGAGAATGAATTTGATTTGTTACAGCTAATATTATCAATTGGTAATATTATACAAAACATAGCCAAAATTATACAGTAAACCACCCCAATTTGCATGCAACTTTGAAATATAATATACTTTCTAACCAAAATACTAACAAAGGATAAACAAAGAAATGAGCCGCAATTTTTAATAAATTTGTTCAGGCATTCCTGCTAACCAAAAATATTTGCGTAAATTCTTTCGCTTCCCAAACAAGCAAAACACAAATGAAAAAGAACCTTTTAAATCTGTTGCTTGCAACAGCATTAACGCTCCCGGTAAATTATGCATTTGCGCAATATCCAAACATCCCGGCCGACATTAAAAAATCATCCGATTCTATGATGAAAGAGGCTTATCACCAATCGGATATTGCCTGGGAAAAAGCTAAGCCAATTATGGAGAAAGAGGCCAAAATGGGCAAACCTTATATTCCGTGGGCAGGCCGCCCTAATGATTTACCACAATCAGAACTTTTGGCTTTCCCAGGTGCTGAAGGTGGTGGTGCTTATAGTTTTGGCGGTCACGGCGGTAGGGTTATTGTGGTAAAAAATTTAAACGATAAGGGTCCTGGTTCTTTGCGCGATGCCTGCGAACAGGGAGGTGCCCGCATTGTAGTTTTCAATGTAGCAGGTATCATCCGCTTAAAAACACCGCTGATTATTCGTGCACCTTATATTACAATTGCCGGTCAAACTGCACCTGGTGATGGCGTTTGTGTTGCCGGCGAATCGGTTTGGTTAAATACACACGACGTAATTGTACGCTTCATGCGTTTCAGAAGGGGCGAAACTTTTGTGGGCCGCAGGGATGATGCCATAGGTGGCAACCCGGTGGGTAACATCATGATCGACCACGTTTCGGCCAGCTGGGGTTTAGACGAGAACATGTCGATGTACCGCCATATGTACAATGATAGTACCGGTAAAACCGAAGAAAAACTGGGCACGGTAAATATCACCATTCAAAACTCGATCTTTTCTGAAGCACTAGATTACTGGAACCATGCTTTTGGTAGCACTTTAGGTGGCGAGAACTGTGCCTTTGTTCGTAACCTTTGGGCCGATAACGGTGCGCGTAACCCTTCAATCGGCTGGAACGGTATTTTCAACTTCGCCAATAATGTGGTATTTAACTGGAACAACCGCTCAACTGATGGTGGCGATTATACTGCACAATATAATATCATCAACAACTTTTATAAACCAGGTCCAGTTACCGAACTTGGCGATCCAATCAGCTATCGCATTTTAAAGCCAGAATCGGGCCGTAGTAAATTACCTTATGTGGTATTTGGCAGGGCTTATGTTAATGGCAACATCATCGAAGGAAACGAAAAAGTAACCCGCGATAACTGGAATGGCGGTGTACAAATGGAAGATAAAAAAGGAGGCTTAATGTCTTTCGAAACGGCAAGTAAATATTTCCCGGCCATGAAAGCACAAAAACCTTTCCCAATGCCTAAAATCAGTATTATCCCAACACTACAGGCTAAAGATTATGTACTGGCCAACGCTGGTGCTACTTTACCTAAACGCGATCCGGTTGATACCCGTGTAATTAAACAGGTGGCTACAGGCAAAATCGAAGTTCATCCCGATGCCAAACCTTCAGCTTTTCAGTTCGAACACCGCCGTTTAGCTAAAGATTCTTACAAACATGGCATTATTACCGAAATTTCACAGGTAGGTGGTTATCCTGAATATAAAGGAACACCTTACAAAGATACTGATGATGATGGTATGCCAGATACTTACGAAATCAAAAACGGCTTGAACCCTAAGGATGCTACTGATGCGGTTAAAATCACCAAAAGTGGTTATTCAAACATCGAAGTTTATTTAAACAGCGTAGTTCCGGTTTCAATTGTAAAACCTAACACTAAATAATATGCGCACCTGGAGCTCAATTTTTAGCGTACTGGTCCTTTGTGCCGTAGGAAATGTAGCATTTGCACAATATCCGGTTATACCTGAGGCGATGGAAAAGAAAGCCGATTCGCTTTTAAACAGTATAGAAGAGAAATCGGAACTTCAGTTTCTGAAGGTAAAATCCATTATCGATGAGGAGGCCAAACATGGCAAACCCTATATTCCATGGGCAGCCAAACCCAGCGACTTACCTCAATCCAAACTGGTAGCCTTTCCGGGCGCCGAGGGTGGTGGCGCTTATTCTTTTGGCGGTCGCGGGGGTAAAGTTTACGTGGTAAACAACTTAAACGATTCGGGCAAGGGCAGCCTGCGCGAAGCCTGCGAACAGGGTGGTTCCAGGATTATTGTATTTAATGTTTCGGGAATCATCAAACTTAAAACACCACTGATTATCCGCGCACCGTACATTACCATTGCAGGCCAGAGTGCCCCGGGTGATGGCGTTTGTATTGCCGGCGAATCGGTTTGGATCAATACCCATGATGTAGTAATCCGTTACATGCGTTTCCGCAGAGGCGCTACTGATGTAACCCGCAGAGATGATGCCATTGGCGGCAATCCGGTTGGAAATATCATCATCGACCACGTTTCGGCAAGCTGGGGACTGGATGAAAACATGTCGATTTACCGCCATGTTTATGATAAAAAAGATGGTTCTAAGCCCGAAAAGCTACCAACTGTGAACGTAACCATTCAGAACTCTATTTTTTCGGAGGCTTTAGATACTTACAACCATGCTTTTGGCAGTACCATCGGCGGCTTGAACAGTACTTTTATGCGTAATTTGTGGGCATCCAATATCAGCCGTAATCCATCAGTTGGTATGTATGGCGATTTCGGCTTTGCCAATAATGTAATCTTCAACTGGTGGAACCGCAGTGCAGATGGCGGAGATAATGCTTCTTTTTATAGTTTCGTTAACAACTACTACAAACCAGGACCTATTACACCTGCCGGCGAACCGATTTCTTATCGTATCTTAAAGCCAGAATCGGGGAGAGACAAAAAATTTGCCAACGAATTTGGTAAAGCTTACGTTACCGGAAATATTACTGAGGGCAATCCAAAAGTAACCCAAAACAACTGGGATGGTGGCGTACAACCAGAAACCAAACGCGATAAACAAAAACTGCTCGATTCGATGCGTGTAGATAAACCTTTGCCAATGGCAAAAATTTCGATCATCGATACCAAAAAAGCTTACGATTATGTACTGGCTAATGCCGGGGCAAGTTTGCCGGTTCGTGATGCTGTTGACCAACGCATTGTAAAACAGGTTAGCACAGGCAAAATAGAACACGTAGAAGATGGGAAACTGCCGGCTAAACAAAGTTATGTTAAACGACGCTTACCAGCCGATTCGTATAAACAAGGCATCATTTCGGATATTGCGCAGGTTGGCGGCTATCCTGAATACAATGGAAAACCTTACTTAGATACCGATCAGGATGGTATTCCGGATGCCTGGGAAACTAAGCATGGCCTCAACCCGAAAGATGGAAAAGATGCCGCAAGCCTTACAAAATCGGGTTATGCGAATATTGAAGTGTATTTGAATAGCCTGGTAGATATCAGTAAAGTGAGACCTTAAGCTTAAATACAATCCGCGATCGTCATGCTGAATTTATTTCAGCATCTCTTTAACAGCGACCCTGAAATAAATTCAGGGTGACGCGTATTTGAATTAAGTTGATTAACAAAAACATAAATGCCAAAAACTAACCACATATTAAAGTCACCATCACTTAAAACTATCTCCATTCTGGTGATTGCGTTTTTTGTGAGCCAGGTATCCTTTGGTCAGAAAACCAAACCAGTTGAGCCACCTAAGCCCATATTTAAGGGTAAAGATGGTAAAATGGCGTACACTGCTGATGCCCAGGGAAACCGCATTCCCGATTTTTCTTATGCCGGTTACATGGCTGGCGAAAAAGCTATTCCCACAGCTACAGTTAAAATTGTGGTTCCGGTGGTTGAGGGCGATGCGACCCCGTATATTCAGCGTGCTATTGATATGGTTTCTGCGCTGCAACCGGGCAAGAATGGTTTACGTGGTGCAGTTTTATTAGAAAAAGGAACTTATCAGGTTGCCGGAATCTTAAAAATTTCGGCTTCTGGTGTCATCATCAGGGGGAGCGGAATGGGAGAGAATGGCACCAGGATTTTCGCTACCGGTTTAGATCGTATCGGCCTAATCAGGATTTTGGGCAAAAACAACAAAATTCAACAAGCGGCAGTTGCCATTAACGATACGTATGTGCCTGTTAATGCCATGCAACTTACGCTGGCCGATGCAAGTGGATTTAAAGTGGGTGATAGAATCACCATACAACGTCCATCCACAAAAGAGTGGATTGAAACACTAAAAACAGTTGAGTTTGGCGGTGGCGAAAGTGCGCTCGGCTGGAAACCAGGTACAAGGGATATTTTCTGGGACCGTAAAATTACCGCCATCAGCGGATCAACCATAACTTTCGATGCGCCCATTACTACCGCACTCGACGCCAAAATTGGTGGTGCAACTGTTGCTAAATACAAATGGGATGGCCGCATTGCAAAGGTTGGTATTGAGAACCTAAAACTCGAATCAGATTACCACAAAGACAATATTAAGGACGAATATCATCGTTGGACAGCTATCTGCATCGAAAACGCAGAAGATGCCTGGGTACGGCAGATTGTTTTCGAGCATTTTGCAGGTTCTGCAGTGAATGTTCTGGCTACAGCCAAAAGAATTACAGTTGAGGATTGTAAATCCTTAGCCCCGGTTTCTGAAATTGGTGGCGAACGACGCAATACCTTTTTAACCACAGGCCAGCAAACGCTTTTCCAAAGGTTGTATTCAGAATATGGCTACCACGATTTCTCGGTTGGTTTCTGCGCACCCGGACCTAATGTTTTTGTACAATGCCAATCGTATTTGCCATTTAGTTTTAGTGGCGCTTACGATAGCTGGGCTTCGGGAGTGTTATTCGATATCGTAAATATTGACGGGCAGGCATTAAGTTATCTGAACCGTGGTCAGGATGGCCAGGGAGCAGGCTGGAGTGCTGCAAACAGTGTTTTTTGGCAGTGTAGTGCAGCAAGAGTCGACAATTACCAGCCACCCACTGCTCAAAACTGGGCTTTTGGCACCTGGTCGCAATTTGCAGGTAACGGTTACTGGGACATGTCGAATGAGCAAATCCAGCCCCGTAGTTTGTATTATGCCCAGTTAAAAGACAGGTTAGGCAACAGCGTTGATGCCCGAACCTTTGTACTTCCGGTTGAAACCGAAGCATCGAGCAGTCCGCCTGTTGATGTTGCCCTTAAACTCACCAAACTGGCTTATAAACCTGCATTAACCTTATCCGAATATATCGATTCGGCAGCAGAAAGGAATAAAATCCCAACCGATAAAGGTCAGGCTAAATCCGTTACCAGCTCAGGATTTCACAGCAGCAGCACCGTGCAAACAGCTGGTATAATGAGCATAAAAAATGGCTGGATTGCCCGTGGCAACGAAATTGTGCTTGGCGACAGGCAGGAAGTTCCCTGGTGGAATGGCAGCGCCCGTCCGCATGGCTTAAAAAACACGAAATTCCACATTACCCGTTTTGTACCGGGCCGCGAAGGAAATGGCTTAACCGATAATTTAGAGGAAATAACCGATTCGATGAAAAATGGCCAGGTTAAAATCCTTGATCACAATTATGGCCTTTGGTATGATAGGAGAAGAGACGACCACGAGCGTATCCGCCGTATGGACGGAGAAGTTTGGGCACCATTTTACGAACTTCCTTTTGCCCGTAGCGGACAGGATAAAGCCTGGGATGGTTTGAGTAAATACGATATCACCAAATACAACCTCTGGTATTGGGACCGTTTAAAAACTTTTGCTAACCTGGCCGATCAGAAAGGTTTGGTACTCATTCACGAAAACTATTTTCAGCATAACATTATTGAAGCCGGTGCACACTATGCCGATTTCCCATGGCGTACCGCAAATAACATCAACAGTACAGGTTTCCCTGAGCCCGTTCCTTATGCAGGCGATAAACGCATTTTTATGGCAGAGCAGTTTTACGATATCAGCAATGCACACCACAGAGCAATCCATAAAGCTTATATCCGAAAATGCCTGGAAAATTTCGACGGAAACTCTGGTGTAATCCAGCTTATCGGTGCTGAGTTTACAGGCCCTCTACATTTTGTACAATTCTGGATCGACACCATTAAAGAATGGGAAAAGGAAACCGGCAAACACCCGATTATTGGGCTAAGCGTAACGAAAGACGTGCAGGATGCCATTTTAGCTGATCCGGAACGCGCAAACGTAATCGATTTAATCGATATCCGCTATTGGCACTATCAGGCCGATGGCACTGCCTATGCACCGCAAGGAGGTTTAAGCCTTGCCCCACGTCAGCACGCACGCTTATTAAAACCTAAGAAAACATCTTTTGAAGAGGTTTATCATGCTGTTTCTGAGTATAAAACCAAATTCCCTGAAAAAGCGGTAATCTATTCGGGCGATAGCTACGATAATTTCGGATGGGCCATTTTGATGGCAGGCGGTTCACTTTCTAACGTAGATCATATCGATAAAGCTACACTTAACCTCATTGCAGGTACCAAGGCCTTTCTTCCGGTAGGAAAAAATACAAAGCAATATGGTTTGGAAAACGCAGGAAAAACCTATGTTCTATACAACGCCACCACCGAAGCCATAAGTGTAGACCTGACTAAAACCAGCGGGAAATTCAGTTTGAAAGTATTGAATCCTAAAACCGGAAAAGTACTGAAAGAAGAGAAAATAAACGGAAATACGGTTGCCAAAATCAGTAAAACCGGTGCAGGCGACGAGGTAATTATCATCAATAAAATTTAGTTATGACGCTTAAATCTAAAATATTTCTTTTATCAATGATATCCTTACTCGCCTTTGGCTGTAAGAAAAAGCCGTATTTTGGCGATAATAGCTTACTGGTTTCCGAAAATGGCAGATATTTAACTACCGGCGACGGAAAACCTTTTTTCTGGCTGGGCGATACCGGCTGGTTACTGTTTGGCAGGCTAACGCGCGAAGAGGCCAATACCTACCTCGAAGATAGAAAGCAAAAAGGCTTTAATGTAATCCAGGTAATGGTTTTGCACGATGTGCCCTCGCGCAATGTGTATTTAGATTCGTCGGTAGTGCATGCTGATGTGTCCAGGCCAATGGTTACGCCAGGCAATAACCCCAAAGATTCTGTTGCTTACGATTATTGGGACCATGTAGATTACATTGTAGACAAGGCGGCCGAAAAAGGGCTTTACATGGCCTTGGTACCCGTTTGGGGAACCAATGTTAAAACCGGAAAAGTAAAAGAAGCGCAAGCCAAAAAATATGCCGAATTCTTAGCTAAAAGATACCGTGACAGATGGAATATCATCTGGCTAAATGGTGGCGACATTAAAGGTTCTGACGGCTTGAAAGTGTGGAATGCAATCGGCCAGGCACTAAGGGCCAACGATCCGAATCACCTAATTACTTTTCACCCAAGAGGCAGAACAGCCTCTTCGCAATGGTTCCACAATTCGCCGTGGAGCGATTTCGATATGGTACAATCGGGCCATCGCCGTTACGAACAGGATACTTCTAAAAACGAAAAATTACACTACGGCGAAGACAACTGGAAATACATTGAAACCGATTATAAGCTAAAGCCTGTTAAACCTACTATCGATGGCGAACCCTCGTATGAAGATATTCCCCAGGGTTTGCACGATACTACCCAACCACGCTGGCAAGATGCTGATGTGAGAAGGTATGGTTACTGGTCGGTTTTTGCGGGGGCTTTTGGCTACACATACGGCCATAATTCGGTAATGCAGATGTACAAGTTTACGGATAAAAAACCTGCTTACGGTCCAAAAGACCAGTGGATTACCGCCCTGAATGCTAAAGGGGCAACGCAAATGCAATATTTAAAACAGCTGATGCTATCGCATAATTATTTCGATCGCGTACCCGATCAGACGCTGGTTGCCGGTAAAAACGGAGAAAGGTACGAGCGTGTACTCGCTACAAGAGGCGAAGATTATGCCTTCTTTTATACCTATACAGGCCAAAATTTCAAAGTACAAATGGGTAAAATTGATGGTGATGATGTAAAGGCATCGTGGTTTGACCCAAGAACAGGAAAAATCACACCAATTGGCGAATTTGAAAACAAAGGGATTCACGAGTTTGATCCTCCGGGAACACCTGCAAATGGTAACGATTGGGTGTTGATTTTAGATAATATATAGATAATCGTCATTTCGACTGGAGTGAAGCGGAATGGAGAAATCTATTTAAAGGATGTGAGATTCCCGCCTGCGCGGGAATGACGATCAGGGAAGTAAAGAAATAACAAAAAAAAACGTGTTAAAATCAAAGTTAATATCATCATTTCGGTTAGCTATAATTGGTTTGCTTTGCTGTGGGTTAACTTCCTGCTCCAAACAGGCTTACTTATTTACTTCGTTCCACGAACCGGCTACAGAAGGTTTGCGCCTGTTGTATAGTTATGATGCTTACCACTGGACCGATTTAAACAAAACGTTCTTAAAACCGGCAGTTGGCACGCAGAAAGTATTGCGTGATCCATCAATTGTTCAGGGTCCGGATGGCACTTTCCATTTAGTTTGGACCTGCAGCTGGAAAGGCGATAAAGGTTTTGGTTATGCCAGCTCCAAAGATCTCATCCACTGGAGTGCTCAGCAATTTTTACCAGTAATGGAAAACGAACCTAAAACCGTTAATGTTTGGGCTCCCGAAATTTTTTACGATGATGAAAAAAAAGAATTTGTAATTATTTGGGCATCAACCATACCATTCCGCTTTGCCAAAGGGATAGAAGAAGAGGAAAATAACCACCGAATGTATTCGGTTACAACTAAAGACTTTATAACTTTTTCTCAGCCGAAATTATTTCTTGATCCCGGTTTTAGTGTTATTGATGCCGTGATTGTGAAACGCGCAACTAAAGATTATGTACTGGTACTGAAAGACAATACCCGTCCGAACCGCAATTTAAAGGTAGCTTTTGCCAGGTCAGCTTTGGGGCCTTACAAAAATGTGTCTGAAACTTTTAGCCCGAAATTAACCGAAGGCCCTACGGTTGTAAAAACCGGAAAAGATTGGCTGATTTATTTTGATGCCTATGGACAAAAGATTTATTCGGCCTATAAAACAACTGATTTTAAATCCTTTAAAGATGTGACTTCCGAAGTTTCAATACCCGAAGGGCATAAACACGGAACAATTATAAAAGTGAAAAATAAAGTAATTCAGGATTTATTAAAGAGTAGATAACTCGTACAAACCTTGCAGGTTTTAAGAACCTGTAAGGTTTAAATAAGAACTCAGTGCCTTAGTAGTTAAAATATTAAAAATGAAAATATTTAAAATAATTAGTTTAGTCCTGTTGTTTGCATTGGCGATATCAAACGCGCAAGCGCAAGATACCGTGCGTTACACAGGCAAAACACTGGTTAATGCCGATTATCATCATGGCCAGCTAACACCGGTAGTGGGCGTGCACAATATTCAAACTTTCAGGGCGAACAGGGAACACCCTGAACTGGCCGAAAACTTTGGTTGGACTTATAACCACGCACCCATGCTGGCTTACTGGAATAACCGTTTTTATGTAGAATATTTAAGCGATAAAGTAGGAGAAAGCATCCCGCCGGGACAAACTTTACTACAATCGTCGAAAGATGGTTATACCTGGACCAAACCCGATGTAATTTTTCCGGTTTACCGTATTCCTGATGGCACTACAAAAGAAGGGCGCACCGATGTAGCTAAAGATCTCGATGCGGTGATGCACCAACGGATGGGTTTTTATGTATCCACCAAAAACGTATTCCTGGTTTTGGGCTTTTATGCCATTAGTTTCGATGCCAAAGATGATCCAAACGATGGGCATGGCATTGGCCGGGCGGTGCGCGAAATTCAGGCAGACGGCAAATACGGACCAATTTATTTCATTCACTACAATCCAGGTTATTCAGAAAAAAACACCCGATATCCTTATTATACAAAAAGTAAAAGCAAAGCTTTTGTTGAAGCTTGTAAGGAGTTGTTGACCAATAAATTAATGACCCAGCAATGGAACGAAGAGGCAGACCGAAAAGATCCGCTTATCACCTTGCAGAAGCAATACAAAGCGTTTAGCTATTACCATTTGCCTGATGGCCGCGTAGTAGGCTTATGGAAAAATGCACTAACGGCTATCAGTACCGACAATGGTAAAAGCTGGCCTGAAAGTGCTTTCCGTGCACCCGGTTTTGTAAACAGCAACGCCAAAATATGGGGACAGAAAACAAGCGATGGTAATTATGCAACAGTATATAATCCATCCGAATACCGCTGGCCACTTGCCATCTCTACCAGCAAAAATGGCTTAGACTATACTGACCTGTCCTTAGTTAACGGCGAAATCTCTCCGATGCGCTATGGCGGCAATTACAAATCCTATGGTCCACAATATGTGCGCGGCATAGAAGAAGGCAACGGAAAACCTGCCGACGGGAAACTTTGGGTAACCTACAGCATGAATAAAGAAGATATCTGGGTTTCTGGTATTCCGGTACCGGTAAGCACCACGGTAAAAACGCATGTAAACGATGATTTTAGTAAAATGCCGGCCGAACAGGCTTTAGCATTTTGGAATATTTACAGCCCGTTATGGGCACCTGTAAAGGTTGAAAACGGTAATCTGGTTTTAAAAGACAAAGATCCCTTTGATTATGCCAAAGCTGAACGCGTATTTCCTGCATCGGCTAAGCTAAGTGCTTCTTTCTCAGTCACTCCGAAACAGGATAATTTTGGCTTATTGGAAATTGAGCTGCAAGACGAGAAAGGCATGGCTACCGTTCGTTTAACTTTCGATACTGCAGGCGTGTTAAGTGCAAAAGCAGGTGCACGTTACAAAAACTTCCTAAAATATAAAGCTGGCGAAACTTACGATATTAAACTAAAACTAACCACCGCGAATCGTTTTTACACCATAACGGTTAACGGCAAAGATGTGCTCACCAGCCTGGCCTTTCAACCTCTAGCCAATGTTTCGCGCATTGTGTTCCGCACCGGAGATGTTCGCCGTTTCCCGGATGTTGATACACCTGCCGATCAGACCTACGATTTAAAAAATGCGGGCGAAGCCGAGAAAAAAGAAGCTGTTTACCTGATTAAATATTTAAAAACGGAGGGATTATGAGGCAGTTGACAGTTTACAGTTCGGAGTTTGCAGTTTTCCCTTCATTGCGCTTAAAGCGCTTCGTCATTCCGACTGTAGCGAAGGAATCTTTTAAGCAAACTATTAAGATTTCTCGGCTACGTTGCACTTCGCTCGAAATGACGATAATCATTACGCTCTTATCGTTTTTTTCGCTTACCACCAATGCCAAAATCCTGTTGCCGCAAATCTTATCCAGCAATATGGTTTTGCAACGCGATAAACCCATCACGATCTGGGGCTTCGCAGCTGTTGGCGAAAAAGTAACGGTTACCTTTGCAGGCCAGAAAAAAGAAGCGATTGCCGGCCAAAACGGAAGCTGGGCAGTGGTATTAAATCCATTAAAAACATCGGCAGAGCCACAAAGCATGATCATTTCTGGTGCTAATACAATCGAACTCAGCAATATCCTGATTGGTGAGGTATGGCTTTGCTCCGGCCAGTCGAACATGGAATATGCCATGCGTAAACTTGCCAAAATCCCGAAACCAAAAAACGACAAACTGGGTTTCCCGGCTGATGAAGTTGCACAGGCGAAAAATAAACAGATCAGAATTTTCCTGGTGAATAGAAAAACGTTGATTAAACCCGATTCTATTCATAAAAGCTGGAGTGTAGCCCAGGATTCAGCCTTGCGGGCTTTTTCGGCTGTAGGTTATTTCTTTGCGAAGGAACTACAGCAAAAGCTCGGCGTTCCGGTGGGGGTAATTTCTTCCGCTGTACCCGGCAGCGCCATCGAGCCCTGGATTAGTCAGGAAGCATTTGCTACAGAACCTTATTTCAAAAACGAAAAAGTGGGTAACGATCCGGGCAAGTTTTATACACCAATGATTGAACCGCTTTCCAAATTTAAAATCGCTGGCTTTTTATGGTATCAGGGAGAAACCAATTGCTTTTTAAGCGAAACGATCAGCTACAGTTATAAAATGAAAACGCTGATAAACCTCTGGCGCAAAGCATGGGGCGAAAGTAATCTGCCTTTTTATTATGTGCAGATTGCCCCTTTCGATTACAGCAAGCAAAAAAGCGATAAAGTGGTATTGACCGCCGATACAGAGCCTGCTTTTTGGGAAGCACAAGAACAGATCTTACGCTTGCCCAATACCGGAATGGTTTCAACCTCCGATTTAAACGATAACGGTGGCGATTTACATCCAACTTATAAATGGGAGGTAGGCAGGCGTTTAGCACTTTGGGCTTTAGCCAAAACTTACAAGCAAAAAACAGACTTTTCTGGTCCTGTTTATAAAACAGTCGCCTTTAAAGGCGATAAAGCCGTACTCGATTTCGAATATTTAAATGCAAACGCTTCTGATACTGTTACCGGCTTTACACTGGCAGGTGCTGATGGCAAATTTGTACCAGCCAATGCAGTTATCAAAGCCGGCAAGGTATGGGTTTCTGCTAAAGATGTAGCGCTGCCTAAAGCGGTGCGCTATAACTGGACAGAAAATCCCACCGGAAATTTTTACAACCACGGTTTACCCGCTTTACCTTTTCGAACCGATAATCCATTAAACCAGCAATTTAAAACCAATTAATGTTAAAACGAGCATCACTATTTCTTTGCTTTACTTTACTGTTTTGCCTGGCAAAGGCACAACAAACAGAGAAATTATATCTATCGGGTACGGGTAACGACAATACGGTAAACTGGGAATTCTTTTGTACAGAAGGCATGAATTCGGGCAAATGGACAACCATCCCTGTTCCTTCAAACTGGGAGCTGCAGGGCTTTGGCAAATACAATTACGGTTTCAACAAAGAAGAAAATAAAGGTAAGGAGCAAGGCCTTTACAAGTATAATTTCAATGTTCCCACTGTCTGGAAAAATAAGGAAATCAATATCGTTTTTGAAGGCTCGATGACCGATACTGAAGTCAAAATTAATGGTCAGCTGGCGGGAGAGATCCACCAGGGTTCATTTTATGTTTTTAAATACAACATTTCCAAACTGATTAAATTTGGAAGCGATAATTTACTTGAAGTAAAAGTAGCTAAACATTCTGCCAATGAATCGGTTAACAATGCAGAACGCAATGCTGATTTCTGGATTTTTGGTGGTATTTTCCGTCCGGTTTATCTGGAAGCTTTACCCCAAACCCACATCAACAGCGTACAAATCAATGCACAAGCTAATGGAATATTGGCTGCAAATATTTTAACCACTGGTGATGCTGATCAAATTTTGGTTCAATTAACCGATGTAAAAGGAAATAAATTCGGTAGTAATACCGCTTTTAAAATTACAGGGGCTAGCACGAGGATCAACCAGGCGTTTAAAAACCCCGCGCTTTGGTCGTCGGAGTTCCCGAATTTATATACCGCTACTTTTAAGCTAAGCAAGAATGGAAAAATGCTCCATACGCTTACCAAAAAAATAGGTTTCAGAACGGTAGAACTACGCGAGCGCGATGGCGTGTATGTTAACGGCGTAAAAATGAAATTCAAAGGGGTAAACCGACATTCCTTTTACCCATCATCTGGCCGTACCACCAGTAAGAAAATCAGCATTGCCGATGTGAAGTTAATGAAAGAAATGAACATGAATGCTGTTCGCATGTCGCATTACCCGCCTGACGGCCACTTTTTAGATGTTTGCGATTCATTGGGCTTATTTGTGATGGATGAACTGGCAGGCTGGCACGGCACATACGATACCCCAACCGGCACCAAATTATTTAAAGAAATGATGGCTAATGATGAAAACCATCCGTCTATTATATTTTGGGCCAATGGAAACGAAGGTGGCCATAACCGCGAACTCGATCACCTTTTCCCCGAAAACGACATTCAAAAAAGACCATTAATCCATCCCTGGGAAGTTTTTGGCGGTTTTGAAACCACGCATTACCGCGAATTTAATTATGGCATTGGCAATTACGATCATGGCCATAACATTTTAATGCCTACTGAGTTCCTTCATGGCATGTGGGATGGTGGCCACGGTGCGGGTATTGAGGATTACTGGAACGCGATGTGGAACAATCCGCTTTCGGCCGGAGGCTTTCTCTGGGACTTTGCCGACCAGGCTGTAGTACGCACCGATAAAAACGGCATTTTAGATACCGATGGCAATCATGGCCCAGATGGTATTGTTGGCCCTTACCACGAAAAAGAAGGTAGTTTTTTTACAATCAAGGAAGTTTGGAGTCCTGTGTTTGTCGAAAAAAGAGAAATCACACCAGCATTTGACGGAGCGTTGCGCCTGGAGAACAGATATGCTTTTACTAATCTGAATCAATGCAGCTTTGAATGGAAACTGAAAAGCCTGAAAAACGATGGTACCGAAGCGTATTTCAAAGCAGGCAAAGCTGATGCGCCCGATATTAAACCCTTTCAGAAAGGAAAACTACAAATTAACCTTCCGGCCGGCTGGAAGAATTTCGATGCCTTATATTTAACTGCAAAAGATGTTTATGGTCAGGAATTATTTACCTGGAGCTTCCCAATCAGCCTGCCGAAAGATGATGCCGCTAAGCTAGTAGTAACTACTGGTCCATCGAAAGTGAACCTGAAAGAATCGGCGACGCTTTTTCAGGTTTCGGCCAATGGCATCCAACTCACTTTCGATAAAACCACCGGCCTGTTGCAGAAAGCCGAAAATACCAAAGGAATTATCCCTTTTAACAACGGACCTGTTTTACAGGAAGGTGTAAATAACTTCAAAAATTTCACAAGCAGAATGGACGGGCAAAACCTGGTTATTGCTTCTACTTTTGACCGCAAGGAGAGTTACAATACCTTAGAGTGGACCATTTATCCATCGGGCTGGTTAAAAATGCAGGTAAAATATTTCCCTGCCGCTTATTTTACCACTTTCGTGGGTTTAAACTTTTCTTACCCCGAAACCGAAATTAAAGGCGTAACTTATAAAGGAAACGGTCCTTACCGGGTTTGGAAAAACCGAATGAAAGGCACGCAGCTGGGTATTTGGAAAAAAGATTACAACGATTCCGCCACCGGAGAACCAGCCTGGCAGTACCCTGAATTTAAGGGCTACTACTCGAATATGTACTGGTGCGAATTTGTGGGCAGGCAACAATCTTTTAAAGTAGTAACCGATCGGGAAGATGTTTTCCTGAGGTTATTTACCCCAAAAAAATCGAAAGACACAGAATATGATAACATGAGCCCAACTTTTCCTAATGGGGATATTTCTTTCATGAATGGAATATCTGCTATTGGTACCAAAACACAAAAACCAGAAACAACCGGCCCGATGGGCATGAAGCATGTTTTTTACGATTTTGAAAAAGAACCGGCGAGAGCATTGGATATGACCTTGTATTTTGATTTTTCACCTAAGAATTAACCCCAGATGAATTGGATAAACACAGATAAAAAATACTTTTAATTACACTATTGGATTATTGCAGAAAAGATCAGTGTTTATTTGTGTGCATCTGTGGCAAAAAATAATTAACGAAATCAGTGTAATCACCACAAAAAAAATGAACATTAAAACCTACATATCGATAATCATACTGCTGCTGTTGCTGCCATTCCAGAAAGTGGTGGCCCAGGTGAGTCTGCAAAACCTGAAATGCGAGATGTTGGTTAATCCATTAGGTATTGATGTAACACAACCCCGGTTGAGCTGGGAAATCATTTCTTCAAAACGTAATGTTATACAAAAAGCTTATCAGGTTCTGGTGGCTTCAACCGCCGAAAAACTGGCACAAAATGAAGGCGATCTCTGGAATTCGGGAAAGGTAAATAACGAAGAGTCGATCCACGTTAAATACAATGGACAAGCACTGACCAGCAGAATGCGCTGTTACTGGAAGGTAAAAACCTGGACTACTGCCGGCGAAAGCGAATGGTCAGCACCCAATTCGTGGACGATGGGCTTACTCAACTACAAAGACTGGCCGAAAGGCTGGATTGGTTTCGACAGGGCTTTTCCCTGGGATAATACCAAAACCGATTCCCGCTTATCCGTACGTTATTTCAGGAAGGAATTTCAAAACACTAAAAAAGTAAAATATGCCACGGCCTCCATTATTGGTCTGGGCTTGTACCAGCTTTACCTGAATGGCAAAAAAGTAGGCGAGGAGGTACTCACACCTTCACCAACCGATTACAATAAAAACGTAAAGTACAATACTTACGATGTTACCTCGTATTTGCAGGAAGGAAAAAATGCGGTAGGTGCTGTTTTAGGCAATGGTCGTTTCTTCGCCATGCGGCAAAACGAAAAACCCTACAAAATTAAAACCTTTGGTTTTCCTAAAATGCTGCTGAACATCCGTATCGTTTACAGTGATGGCAGTACGGCCAATATCGATACTGATGACAGCTGGAAAGGCACTGCCGATGGACCTATCAGGGCCAATAACGAATACGACGGCGAAGAATACGACGCAACAAAAGAAGCGATTGGCTGGAATAAGGCAGGTTTTGACGACAGCAAATGGCTGAAAGCAGAGTTTGTTCAGGAACCTTTGGGAACCATCGAGGCCCAGATGAACGAAAATATGCGGGTGATGAATACGCTCAAACCCCTTTCAGTTAAGACAATCCCGGGTGGCAGATACCTGCTGGATATGGGACAGAACATGGTTGGCTGGCTACAGATTAAAGTAAAGGGGCAGAAAGGCAAACAGGTTAAATTGCGCTTTGCCGAATCACTACAGGAAAATGGCGAGCTGTTTACCGCAAACCTGCGCAATGCCAAATGCACTGATTTATATACTTTTAAAGGAAACGAAGCAGAATCTTGGGAACCCACTTTTGCTTACCGGGGTTTTAGGTATGTAGAAATATCTGGACTGAATTATACCCCCAGCCTGAATGATTTTACCGGAAAAATGATCTACGACAAAATGAACACCGTAGGTACTTTCGAAACTTCAAATGCGCTAACCAATCAGATTTTTAAAAATGCCTGGTGGGGAATTGCCGGTAACTATAAGGGCATCCCGATCGACTGCCCGCAACGCAACGAACGCATGCCCTGGTTAGGCGACAGAGGTGCTGTAGCACACGGCGAAAATTTCCTGTTCGATAATGGAAAATTTTATGCCAAGTGGCTGCAGGATATCAGAAATGCACAAAAAGAAGATGGTGCCATCCCCGATGTTGCACCTGCTTTTTGGCGCTATTACAGCGATAACATGAGCTGGCCAGGTTCTATTGTACTTATTACCGAAATGCTCTACAAACAAACCGGCGATGTAAATGCGGTAACCGATAATTATCCTGCCATCAAAAAGTGGCTTCGCTACATGCAGGAGCGGTACATGAAGGATTACATCCTCACCAAAGACAGTTATGGCGATTGGTGCATGCCACCTGTAACCATTGAAACGGGCAGAGGTAAAAGCGCAGATAAAAAATATCCTTCCGAATTGATTTCGACGGCTTATTACTACCACTTTACACAACTGATGATGCAGTTTAGCCAGATAAGCGGAAATGATAATGATTACAAAGAATTTAAAGCATTAGGCGATAAAATTAAAGCAGCCTTTAATCAGAAATTCTACAATGAAAAAGGCTTTTATGCCAGCAACAACTTAACAGATAACATTATTCCGCTGTATTTCGGAATGGTACCTGAAGCGAATATTAATCAGGTTTTCAAAAACATCGTGTACACGGTTGAAGTAACCAATAAAGGGCATTTAAGTAATGGTTTGGTTGGGGTACAGTGGCTAATGCGCTGCTTAAACGATTACGGCCGGTCAGATTTGGCCTACACCATTGCCACGCAAAAAACTTACCCGGGTTGGGGTTACATGATCGATAACGGTGCAACCACCATCTGGGAGCTCTGGAACGGAAATACTGCTGATCCGAAAATGAATTCGCAAAACCATGTAATGATGCTGGGCGATTTGCTAATCTGGTATTACGAAAATCTGGCGGGTATTAAGGCCGAAAGTCCGGCGTTTAAAAAAATTACCATGAAACCCGAAATGATTAACGGTTTGGACCAGGTAACTGCGGGTTATCATTCCGCTTATGGCCTGATTAAAAGCAGTTATAGCAAAACAGATAATAAGTTTAACTGGAAAATTAGCATTCCGGCCAATACAACAGCTACGCTTTACATTCCTGCTAAAAACAAAAATGCAGTTACAGAAAGCTTAGGTTCAATAAGAGATTTAAAATTTATAAAATTAGAAAAAGACAGGGCCATTTATGAAGTAGGGTCGGGAGATTATGAGTTTGTGGTGGAGCAGAAATAACTCCTGTACCGTCATGCTGAACTTGTTTCAGCATCTCACCATAGAGCTCGTCATTTCGAGCGGAGTACAACGTAGTCGAGAAATCTGCTCATATAGATTTCTCCGTTGCGCCGCTGGTGAAAAACAGCTGGCTCCAGTCGAAATGACGATTCTTCTATTGGACACTGTCAACCTCATAGCAGAGTTTAAAACAGCCAAGATGACGCGCATTTGCACACTAAACAAAATTTTTAAAACCAATATAAAATAATATTATGAGAAAGATTTTAAGATTCTTTATGCTGATCAGCCTACTGATGATTTCAGTAAATATATTCAGTCAAACAAAAGAAATTGTTGCACCTGAGGAAATTACCAGCAAAGCCAAAGAATGGGTTTCAGCTTTAAATTTAACCGATGCAAGCAAAAAAACAGCGGTTGAGCACATCATCGCAGTGCATTTAACAACCATCAGAGACTGGCATAACGACCATCCTTCATCCACAGTTCCCGATGGGATAAATCCGGTAACCGGTACCAAATTAAGCGACTTAGACAAACAGATTATCGCCGATTCGGCCATGCCTGCTGCTGTGCACAAAGCCCTGATGGACGGCTTAAACCAAAACCTAACAGCCGATCAGGTAGAATTGATCCTCGATAAATATACCATCGGAAAGGTGGCTTTTACCATGAAAGGCTACAAAGCCATAGTGCCCGATTTAACTGCCGATGAAGAAGCTAAAATACTGGCTTACTTAAAACAGGCGAGGGAGCAGGCTGTTGATTATAAAAACATGAAGCAGATTTCGGCCATTTTTGAGATCTACAAAACCAAATCGGAGCAATTGCTCAATAACAACGGCCGTAGCTGGAGAGCGCTTTACAGTGCTTACACCAAAAAAATTAAAGAAGAAAAAGCAGCAAAAGCAAAACAGTAGCATTTAGTTTAGTCTCATCGTCATTCCCGCAAACGCGGGAATCTTAAAGCAAAAGAAATGCATAGCGAATCCATTAAGATTCCCAGTCGAGCTGAGAATGACGACCGTTCATAATTAATTAAAGAATATGATATTCAAAAGAACTTTAACCATAGCCGCAGTAGCATTCGCTTTAACCGCCAATGCTCAGGTAGAAAAATGGCAAACCGGTATAGTTAAGCAGGAGTTTTTATACGAAAAGGCACCGTTTCCGTCTTGTCACTCGGCTACTATTGCCGAAACGCCAACAGGCCTGGTGGCTTCATTTTTTGGAGGTACCAAAGAAAGAAATCCAGATGTGGAGATTTACATCAGCCGCTTTGTTGATGGAAAATGGCTGGCACCGGTTTCGGTAGCGAATGGTATTATGGCCGATGGTAAACGATTACCTACCTGGAACCCGGTATTGTATCAGGTACCCGGCGGCGATTTATTGTTATTCTACAAAATCGGACCTAAGCCTTCAGAATGGTGGGGTATGATGCGAACCTCAAAAGATGGTGGTAAAACCTGGTCGGAAGCTACGAAATTGCCTGCGGGGAACATCGGTCCGGTTAAAAATAAGCCCGTACTGCTAAGCAACGGAAACCTGTTCGCGTCATCGAGCCGGGAGGGTGATGGCTGGAAAGTACATTTCGAGGTAACTAAAGATAATGGCAAAACCTGGCGTACCGTAGGCCCATTACAAGAAAATGGGCTTAAAGCCATTCAACCCAGCATTCTGCAATACGGAAAGGGTAAACTGCAAATTTTAGCACGTACCGCCAACCGGGCAGTTGCCGAGTCATGGTCGGCTGATAATGGCGAAACCTGGACACCGCTTACCAAAACTACATTGCCCAACAACAACTCGGGTACCGATGCCGTTACGCTGAAAGATGGCCGCCAGGTATTGGTTTACAACCATGTGCTGCCTCCGGGCGATTTAGCGAAAGGAGCACGCACACCGTTAAATGTTTCTGTTTCTAAAGATGGTAAAACCTGGTACGCAGCACTGATTTTAGAAGATTCGCCCATTAGCCAGTATTCTTATCCGGCTGTAATCCAAACGGCTGATGGCATGCTACATTTCATTTATACCTGGAGAAGGGAAAAGATCAAACATGTAGTAGTAGACCCCTCAAAGCTAAAATTGAAGAAAATTGAAAATGGCATTTGGCCAAAACTGAACGGATATGCCGCACCGGTAATTACAGAAACCAAAAACGAGGAGCCATGAGAAATCTAAACCGATACGTCATTGCGAGGAACGAAGCAATCTTAATGCGTCTGAAGTTGTCTTTGGCTCCATGCTATCACCCTTTGAAGGGGAGGGTGACAAAACTACTTGCCATTGTAATAGTTTGGGTTCTTTCTATCGAAGCCGTTTCTGCCCAAACTCAAAATTCAGATAACGCCTACAAAAAACCTTTAATAGAGGTACTTAAAGCCATTGAAACCCGCTATAACGTAAAGATTAAATATGCTGAACCACAGGTAAAAGATAAGTGGGTAAATTATGCCACATGGCGTTTTCGGGCAAATGTTGACGAAACCTTAGCCAACGTGCTTACGCCGCTGGACATGAAAGTTAACAAAGAGAAACCAGGGGTTTACAAACTTAAAGAATACGAATATTACCGTTGGGAGGTACAAGATGGTTGGGCTTATTTGGATAGCTTGGCTTCAAAATATACAGATAAAGCGAGCTGGGAAAAACGGAAAGCCTTAATAAAACCTCAGCTTTTTGAAGCCTTGCAACTATCGCCTTTACCAGCTAAACCAGATGCGAAGCCCATTATAACCGCTAAAAGAATTTTCGACGGCTATTCGGTAGAAAACATAGCGCTGGAGATTTTACCCGGCGTTTGGATTAACGGATCACTTTATAAACCATTAAATATCAAAGGCAAAACACCACTTATCTTAAGTCCTGATGGACATTGGGAAAAACAGCGCTACCGTGCTGATTGTCAGATTCGTTGTGCCATGCTGGCCAGAATGGGCGCAATGGCTTTCAGTTACGACCTTTTTGCCTGGGGCGAATCGATGTTGCAGTTTAAGTATGAAGATCACCGAAAAAGCCTGGCGCAAACCGTGCAAACATTGGGTGGAATCCGTATTTTGGATTATTTCACCAAATTAAAGGAAACCGATACCAACAGGGTAGCCATTAGTGGTGGTTCGGGAGCTGGCAGTCACTCGATTTTAATGACTGCCATGGATAACCGTATTAAGCTCAGCGCACCGGTGGTGGCCATGTCATCATACTTTTATGGTGGTTGCCCTTGCGAAAGCGGTATGCCCATTCACCAATGCGCTGGCGGAACCGATAATGTAGAACTGGCTGCAATGGCTGCACCAAGACCACAATTACTCGTATCGGATGGCAGCGACTGGACTGCGCATACGCCTGAACACGATTTTCCATACCTGCAAAAAATGTATGGCTATTATGGCGTAAAAGATAAAGTTGAAAATGTGCATTTACCCGACGAAAAGCATGATTTCGGACCAAATAAGCGCATTGCCCTTTACGACTTTCTGATTAAATATTTCAAGCTTAACGGTAATGCGGTAAAAGACAAATCCGGAAAATACGACGAAAGCAAAGTAACCATCGAAAAAGAAAATGCCTTGTATGTTTTTGGCGATAAGGGAGAAAAATTACCCAAAAACGCTGTTATGGGTTTTGAGAACCTGCAAAAAATGTTTCCACAAAGCCTGAATTAAATTATGGAACACCAGAACAGAAGAACTTTTATTCACCATCTCGCATTAATTAGCGGTGGCTTAATGCTGCCCAATATTTTGCAGGCGGCTCCCCTAAAAAGCAGATACAAAGTAGCTGTAATTGATTTGATGATACTCAAACGTCAGAAATTAAGCGCATTAGACCTGACCAGTGAAATTGGAGCCGATGGATTGGAAATCGATATGGGCGGGCTGGGCGACCGGGAAACCTTCGACAATAAACTGGCAGATCCGGGCATCCGCCAGCAATACATAGAAAAAGCAAAAGCGCTTAACCTCGAATTTTGTGCATTGGCCATGACCGGTTTTTATGCACAGTCTTTTGCCAAACGTCCTACCTACCAAAAAATGGTGCAGGATTGTTTAGATACCGCTAAAGCCATGCACATTAAGATAGTCTTTTTACCATTGGGCATACAGGGCGATCTGGTTAAAAATCCTGAATTGAGGGTACCCATTGTTGAACGTTTAAAAATAGCAGGTAAAATGGCTCGAAAGGCAGGTGTAGTGATTGGTATCGAAACCGCACTGGATGCCAAAGGCGAATTACAGTTGCTGAAGGAAATCAACTGTAAAAACATCAGAAGCTATTTCAATTTTTCTAATGCGATCAAAAATGGCCGCGATTTACACGAGGAGCTAAGAATATTGGGACGCAAAAACATCATACAAATTCATGCCACCAACGAAGATGGGGTTTGGCTCGAAAACGACCCCAAAATTGACCTCAAAAAGGTAAAACAAACTTTAGATGAAATGGGCTGGATCGGTTGGCTCGTTATTGAACGCAGTCGTGATGCCAAACAGCCTACTAATGTGAAATACAACTTTACCGCCAACACCAAATACCTGAAGTCCATTTTCCAAGCCGGATAACCATTTTGTTATGAGAATTTACCTAACCATTTTGTTGATTTTAAATTTAATGTGCTCGCAATTAAATGCGGCTGATATTTATGTCTCTAAAATCGGTTCAGATCGCAATAGTGGTACAAAGGAAAAACCATTAGCTTCCTTACATTTTGCCATCCGGAAGGCGAGGGAGTTGCGGCGCTTAAACGATAATTCGATTAAAGGCGGGATTAATATCATCATTGAAAATGGTTATTACACTTTAGACGAAACCATTGTCCTTCGACCGGAAGATTCAGGCACAAAAGATAATCCGACACAGATTATGGCTACTCCCGGCGCAAGCGTTATTTTTAGTGGCGGTATAAAAATTAAGGGCTGGAAGAAATTAACCACATCCCTTGCAGGTTTACCTAAAAAGGCCACAGGTAAAGTTTGGATGGCTGATGCCCCTATGTTTGCCGATAATACTTTGCAGTTCAGGCAGCTCTGGGTAAATGGCAATAAGGCTGTTCGGGCTAAAGATGCCAATGGCGATGTCATGAACAGGATTTTATCCTGGGATGCACAATCTCAAACCTGCAAAATCCCCTTAAACAAAAACATCAACCTGAGTAAGGCAAAAGGTATCGAAATGGTGATACATCAATGGTGGGCCATTGCCAATTTGCGGGTAAAATCGGTAAAAAATCAAAACAATGCTGCTGAGCTTTCCTTTTTACAGCCCGAAAGCCGCATACAATCTGAGCATCCCTGGCCAGCGCCATGGATTTCTGACAAAACCGGAAACTCTGCTTACTATCTTACCAATGCCATTCAGTTTTTAGATGAACCAGGCGAATGGTTCGAAGACCTACAGCAGCATAAAGTATATTACTGGCCCACATCCGCGCAAAATATGCTTCAGGCAGATGTGGTTGCGCCGGCTTTAGAAAGCCTGGTAAAGGCGGCCGGAACAGTTGATCATCCGGTGTCGTACATTTCGTTTAAGGACATATCTTTTCAGCATGCATCATGGTTATTGCCATCCAAGCAAGGCCACGTACCGCATCAGGCAGGCATGTACATGCTCGATGCCTATAAGTTAGACCAACCGGGAACTGCCGATAAACCGACATTAGAGAATCAGGCCTGGGTTGGCCGGCCAGCTTCGGCTATCGAAATCAGCTACGCCAATCACATCGATTTTGAAGGTTGCAGATTCGAACACCATGCTTCAACCGGTATAGATTACCAAAAAGGAACGACTAACAACCAGATTAAAGGCAACTTGTTTAAAGATATTGGCGGATCGGGTATACTCATTGGTACTTTTTCGGATGAAGCTACTGAGGTACATTTGCCTTACCAACCTTCAGATGAGCGCGAAATTTCGGCTAACAACCTGATCGAAAACAATCTGATTACCGATGTAACCAACGAAGACTGGGGTGCGGTTGGTATTGGTGCGGGTTACGTGCGTGCGCTGAAAATCATCCATAACGAAATCAGCGATGTTTCTTACTCCGGAATTAGCATGGGTTGGGGCTGGACAAAAACCAAAAACGCAATGAAGGATAACACCATCAGCGGCAATAAAATCCATCATTACGGCAAACACATGTACGATGTGGCCGGCATTTACACTTTATCAGCCCAGCCGAACTCTTTTATTACCGAAAATGTGATCGATAGCATTTACACAGCCAGGTATGCACACCTTCCCGACCACTGGTTTTACCTGTACACAGATGAGGGATCTTCGTTCCTTACCATTAAAGATAACTGGACACCAAGCGAAAAATACCTGCAAAATGCCAACGGACCCGATAATTCATGGGAGAATAACGGGCCGGAGGTTCCCCAAAAAATCAAGCAAAATGCAGGACTAACACCTCCATACCAGTACCTGCTTAAAGATAAATCACCTATTTCTGCCACCCGAAAAATAAATAACGCAATAGATAAGCCCGTTGTTTTTGAGCTGATTTTTAAAGCTGGAGCCGTACCCAACGATAAAACCCTGACAGCATTTGCCCGCGAAAATAACCTTTTAAGATCATCCATTTACAGCTGGGAAAACCGTTTGGTGGTTTACACTTCAAACTTAAAAACAGAAAGTTTACAGCAAACTTTAAAAAGGCTCAATGCCACTGAGATTAAGTTGTACGAGAATATGTTTTACGATTTCGACCGGAAACAGCAATGTGGAACAGCACCGGTAAAAGAATGGGACAATATTATTCTATCGGCCAATCTGATTAATGACGAAAAGCTGCAAAAAGAATACCTCGATTACCACAAAACACAATTCGAGAAATGGCCCGAAATATCAAAAGGTTTTTGCAATGCCGATTTTCAACGCCTGGTTATCTTTAAAAAAGACCGTCAGCTGATGTTGATTATCAGCATACCCAAAGGTGCAGATTTAAATAAACTGAACCCTAAAACAACCGAAAACAACCCTAAAGTTGATGAATGGAATGCATTAATGAAAAAATACCAGGAAGGAATAGCAGGCACCAAACCCGGCGAGGTTTGGGTTTTCTTTAAACCTATAGACTGATCCGTCCCCCTTTGGAGGGGGCAGGGGGAGGAAATAAATAATACTTATTAAAATATGTTAAGATTAGGAATATTAGGATTAGGCGAGGGTAGAAGCACCATTTCTGCCTCACTGGCAAGCACCAAATTTAAACTGATTCAAATTTGTGATGCCAATAAAAAACTGTGCGAAGAACGCGCACTGGAGTTCGATTTTCAGAACTGGACCACCAATTACGACGACATGCTGAAAAGCGACAAAATTGATATGATTGCGATTTACACCCCCGATCATTTGCATTTTGAGCACATTAAGCTGGCTTTGGAGCACGATAAACATGTGGTTTGCACCAAGCCTTTTATCGACGACCTTTCGCAGGCAAACGAACTCTTGGCACTCAGTAAAAAAACGAAAAAGAAAATTTTTGTAGGCCAGAGCTCACGTTTTTTCGAACCAGCCATGCGGCAGCGAAAAGATTTTGACAAAGGTTTAATCGGCGAGTTAATCACCATCGAAAGTCATTACCATGCCGATCACCGCTGGTTTTTAGAAAAAGGCTGGTCCTTAAAACAATCGTTTAAATGGTTGTATGGTGGTTTAAGTCACCCTGTAGATTTTATTCGCTGGTACATGCCCGATATTGAAGAGGTAATGGGTTATGGTATGCTGAGCAGCAATGGCCAAAAAGCAGGCTTAAAAAACCAGGACACCATGCACTTCATTTTCAAGGCCAAAGACGGCAGAATTGCGCGTGTTAGTGGTGCCTATACCGGACCAACCCAGCCGGCAAGCCGCGATAGCGGCATGAGCTGTATCTTACGTGGAACAGAAGGCGCAAGTCAGGCCGATTACCACGAACTGCGTTATTCGGTTACTACCAAAACCGGTGAAGAGAAAATCATTACCTGGGGCGATGCCACTTTAAAGCATTATTTCCGTTTCGAAGGGCAAAGTCACCATGCCGGCGAGTACCAGAATTACCTGGATTATTTTGCCGATAGCATTAACAACAAGTTTACTGCTTATCCCGATTTAAAAGAGGGAATAGGTACCATAGCCCTTTTACAGGCCATGGATAGATCGCTGGAAACAGGATTACCCGTAAAAATTGATGAAATATTAACCAGTTATAACATTACGAGAGAATCGATAGGACTATAGAAATTCGTCATTGCGAGGAGGAACGACGAAGCAATCTTACTACTTAGGCTATGTAAGATAACCGCATTAAGATTGCTTCGTGCCTCGCAATGACGACAAATTAAAGGGCATGTATCGCGGGCGGATAAAGAAGTAATTCCGTGGCAAACAAATAAAAAAACAAACTAACCAAATGCACAACATTGTAGAACGTTTAACCAGTTTAGATTACATCATCGTAATGGCCTACCTCATCATCCTCATGGTGATTGGGTACCACGCCAGTTTTTCGAAGAAAAAAAGCGAAGATGAAACCTTATTTTTAGCCAATAAATCGTTAGGCTGGGCAAGTATAGGTTTCAACATGTGGGGTACAAATGTAGGTCCATCCATGTTGCTGGCCTTTGCCAGTATAGGCTACACCACAGGTATTGTGGCCGTCAATTTTGACTGGTATGCCTTCATCTTCTTATTTCTGCTTGCTATCGTTTTCGCACCAAAATACCTGGCTGCGCGGGTAAGCACCATGCCCGAGTTTATGGGGAACCGTTACGGCGATTCGACCCAAAATATACTGGCCTGGTATGCCCTGGTTAAGATTTTAATCTCCTGGCTATCATTAGGCCTGTTTGCAGGCGGTTTTTTGGTACGGCAGATTTTAGGCATCCCCATGTGGCAATCGGTTACTGTTTTGGTTGCTTTTGCCGGACTGTTTACCTTTTTTGGAGGCTTAAAAGCCATTGCCAAGGTTAACGTTTTCCAGATGATTTTACTCATTGCTGTATCTCTTTCACTTACCCTTTTAGGCCTGGACAAGGTTGGAGGCATCTCGGCTTTGTACAGTAAAACTCCCGGCCATTTCTGGAATCTGATACAACCTGCAAGCGATCCAAAATATCCCTGGTATGCCATACTTTTAGGTTATCCGGTAGCTGCCGTAGCTTTTTTCTGTACCGATCAATCCATGGTGCAGTCGGTTCTGGGCGCTAAAAACCTTAAGCAAGGACAATTAGGTGTAAGCTTTATCGGCTGGTTAAAAATCCTTTCACTGCCTTTATTCATCGTAACCGGCATATTGTGTTATGTACTTTTTCCTAACCTGAAAGATCCTAACGAAGCCTACATGACCATGGTAACCAATCTTTTCCCTCCGGGCATGAATGGTTTAGTGATTGTGGTACTGATTGCGGTTTTGGTTGGTACCATCGGCTCTTCATTAAACTCTTTGAGTACCGTTTTCACCATGGATGTGTATGTAAAGAAAATTAACCCACAGGCCACTAATAAGCAGATTATCAATATAGGCCGCTTAACGGTGGTTGCAGGCTGTATTTTCGCTGTAATCGTAGTGCTGGCCATCGATAACATCAAGGGATTAAACCTCTTCGATGTATTCCAATCCGTACTGGGTTTCATAGCACCTCCACTTTCGGTGGTTTTTCTGTTGACTGTATTCTGGAAACGCACTACCCGTAAGGCTGTAAATTTTACGCTATCAATCGGTTCAATACTGAGTCTGAGCACCGGAATTGTTTATTTATGGGTTTTACCACCCAGCGAATACACTTTCTGGCCGCATTACCTGATGTTGTCTTTCCTGATTTTTGCAGGCTTATTGGTTATCGCCATATTGATTTCACTTTTAGATAGAACACCCAGCGTTTATACGGCTAACGAAGCACACGAAGCCAATATCGAAAAACCCGACCGAATGGTTTGGATTTCGTGGATTGCCCTGGCCGTTGTAATGCTTGCACTATATATTTTCTTTAACGGGCACTAGAAATCTAACTAGCATAGATCTCTCCATTTCGCTGCGCTTCAGTCGAGATGACGAACCAAAATAAAAAATATGAAAAACCTAAAAAAAATACTCTTCATTACCTTGCTCCAGGCAATGGTAATGCCGGCTTTTGCGCAAAAAGCATCGTGGATCTGGTATCCAGGCGATTTTGATATTTACATGAGCAATGTGATGCAGAACCGGCGAACAGAACGTGGTTCGTTTTTTCCTGTATTCTGGAAAATGGATAGCCATTATGTGCTGGTCGATTTCCATAAAGAATTTACACTTAGCCAACCCGAGGAGGTTAAACTCTTTGTAGAAGGCACTTATAACGTTAAAATAGACGGACAGGCCATTACCGGTTTCCCTAAATCCATCCAGATTCCTGCCGGGAAGCATAAACTTAGCCTGAAAGTATATAGTCAGGCTACAGTACCCGCCATTTTTGTGCAGGGTAAAACTGTTGTATCAGATGAAAGCTGGTTAGCCACTTTCGAAGATAAAGAATGGATTGATGCGAGCGGGAAAACTTCCGATAAATCGGGTACTACCTTTGTTTCGGCGGGTTCATGGAGCTTAACCGACCCTAAAAGCTTACCATCTGCGTTTAAATTACCTGTTGTTGCACAAGCTTCCGTAAAAACGGATAAAGCCGGAGCCGGTTATGTAGCCGATTTTGGCAAAGAAACCTTTGGCTTTATAAAAATACACGGTTTAAAAGGTAAAGGCAAACTCAGTATCTATTATGGCGAATCGAAAGAAGAAGCTTTATCAACCGATAAATGCGAAACGCTCGATTACCTGGATATTGATCTGGCCAGTAAAAAAGATTCGGTAATGCCGCTCTCCAAAGCCTTCCGCTATGTTAACTTTCAGCCCGGTAGCGGTGTTTCTGCAGATTCTATTTCTATGCTTTATGAGTATGCGCCGGTTAGCGAAAGAGGAAGTTTTAAATCCTCAGATGCGGAGCTGAACAAGATTTACGATGTTGCCAAATATACCTTCCACCTCAATACCCGCGAGTTTTTTATCGACGGGATTAAACGCGACAGATGGGTGTGGAGCGGCGATGCCTACCAGAGTTACCTGATGAACTATTACTCGTTTTTTGATGCACCAACGGTAAAAAGAACCCTTTTGGCCCAACGTGGCAAAGATCCGGTTACAGCACATATCAATACCATTATGGATTACTCTTTCTATTGGTTTTTGGGCATTTACGATTACTATAAATTTACTGGCGACAAAAAATTTGTGCAGGACATTTATCCCAGGATGCAATCCTTAATGACCTACATCGATGGGCGGAAAAACAAAAATGGCTTATTGGAATGGATGCCGGGCGACTGGATTTTCATTGATTGGGCCGATAAGTTGAGTAAAGATGGCGAAGTAAGTTTCGAACAACTGCTTTATGCCAGTAGCTTAGAAACCATGGCAATATGCGCGAAACTCGCCAACGATACCGAAAGTGCAGCCAGATATGAAGAACAGGCCAAAGTACTGAAAGCCAAAATATTTGATTTGTACTGGAACCAGAACAAACACGCTTTGGTACACAGCAGGGTGGCAGGTAAACCGACGGAAAATGTGACCCGTTACGCCAATATGTTCGGCATCTTTTTCGATTATTTTACGCCTGAACAAAAGCTGGCGGTAAAAGAACATGTTTTGCTGAACGACAGCATCAATAAAATTACCACGCCATACATGCGTTTTTACGAGCTGGAAGCACTTTGTGCAATGGGCGAACAATCATACGTATTAAAAGAGATGAAAAACTATTGGGGTGGCATGCTTAAACTGGGTGCTACTTCTTTCTGGGAAGAATACGATCCCAACAAGAAAGGAACCGAGCATTTGGCCATGTATGGCCGGCCTTTCGGAAAAAGCCTTTGTCATGCCTGGGGTGCAAGCCCGATTTATTTACTGGGCAAATATTATCTAGGCGTTAGTCCTGATTCACCAGGTTACAAAACCTACACCATCGAGCCCAACTTAGGCGGTTTGGCTTGGATGGAAGGCAAAGTACCTACTGCAAATGGCGATATCGCGGTTTACATGAACAAAAAGGAAATCAGGGTAAATGCTGCTGTTGGTACCGGAAAGTTAAGGGTTAAAAGCAAGTCTAAACCTGTGGCAAGTGGAGCAGAAATTAAATCAATAGGAAATAACTTGTACGAAATCACAATAGAAAAGGGTAGAAACTATAGCGTTCGCTACAATTACTAGTGTGCATTTAAAATTACCGGGAACCATCAATTGATGTTGATCGTTCCCGGTTAATATCAGCTTAACTATCCCGTCTGCTTTCTACAGTGTACACAAAACTATCGGCATGGTAATAGCCTAAATTATATTCAATTGGCCGTTCTCCCTGATCAAAAACATAACGTTTTCTAAAAAGCAGGGGACTCCCAACCTCAACATCCAGTTTAGAGGCCATAAATTTATCAGCAGCTTTGGCGCTAATTTCCTCTTTCGATAAATTCGCAATTATCGAATGGTCTCTTTCCAGGATTTCATACAAAGGGCGTTTAAAATCTTCATCACCCGTTAGGCCAATCCTGGGGTGAAAGTAAGAGATGAAATAAACAAAAGGGCCTTCCTCTTTTCCCCTTAAACGCTCCAGTTTAAGAACCTTTTTATCCGTACCAATATCAAAGAAATGGGCCAGTTTCTCATCTGCATATACCCAGCTGATGTGAAGTTCGAAATTTTTAATCGGAATGCCTCTTGCCTGCATTTCTTGCGAAAAACTTAACCAGTTACTCGCTTTCGAACTAACCGAAACCTCAGCAACCTTAGTACCGATACCTTTTTTACGGATCAGCAAGCCTTCATAAACCAATTTGTTTAAGGCCTGGCGCAGCGTTGTTCTCGATATGGCCAGCTGCTTAGCCATATCCACTTCATTAGGCAGAAATTTAGTGGCATATTCAGGATCTTTAATCAGATTCCGCAATAATTCTTCTGCCTGAATGTGCAAAGGCACAGGGCTTTTATGATCGATTGAAAATTTCATTTTTTATGCAGCAATGCTTTAAGTACTACAATTATGCTTATGCTGTTGAAACAAAGATAGAAAAAGCATGTACAAACAACAACACATGTATGCATCCTTATTTCCATTTAAAGTAACTGATGGTAGTTAAAAGGTTATTATTCAATCTGGATAAAAGAAATTGAATAAAACATTAGGATAAATGTACATACATATATACATTTGTTCTTTAATAAGATAGTAGCCCGTTTATGGAAGTAAAAAATAATCCTCAGGAAACACGCACCACTGAACAATGGAGACAAAGTGGAGAAAAGATTTTACCAGAAAATATCAATCATTTCAATCAGCCTGCAGATGGTTATAACCTGTACCCGGTACATGCTTTGGGTGAGGGAAAAATATTTGATGGTTATGCTGCATTGGCCTCGTGGATTATTGAAAAAAGAACAGTAATTATAGATGGTTATGTTGGTGTTTTCTGGCGCGAAACAGAACTGGCTTTACAACAAATCTTTACCAATAAGAATCTAAAAGTTAACTGGCTGCGTACAACAAGCCAAATGAAAAGTGCAGATGTGGTACAAGAATCGGTAAATCCTTTTCTGGGCGAAGCTAAAAGTGTTTGGGGTAAAAAAACTACGCTTAAGCTTGCAGATTTTTTCGAACCCGGATTCACCCAAAGCCAACCCGATACTGCTTGTGAAATAAATATTGTAATTGGAATGGGTGCCTCATTAGTGAATTGGGATGCACCAATCATTTACCTCGATATCCCTAAAAATGAAATCCAGTACCGCATGCGTGCGGGCTCGGTAACTAACCTGGGAGCTACTACTACTGCGAGTGCTTTCGAAATGTATAAGCGCTTTTATTTTGTAGATTGGGAAGTGCTGAATAAACACAAAGCGGAAATTTTAAACCGCATTAGTATCGTTGCAGATGCCCAGCACAAATCATCGGTAAAGTGGATCGCGGCAAATGAACTGAAGAAAGGCTTAAAACACATCAGCCAGTCGGTATTTCGGGTTAGGCCATGGTTCGAAGCAGGCGCATGGGGCGGTCACTGGTTGCAGGAAAACATTAAAGGTTTAAATAAAGATGAAGTAAATTATGCCTGGTCTTTCGAAATGATTGTTCCCGAAAACGGCATAGTATTCGAAAGTAACGGGAACCTGTTAGAAGTTGCTTTTGATTTTCTGATGTTTAGCGAAAATCAGGCTGTATTGGGTAAACATGCTTCGGTTTTTGGCACCGAATTTCCGATCAGGTTTGATTTTCTCGATACGATGAGTGGTGGAAATCTTTCCATCCAATGTCACCCTTCATTGAAATACATCCGCGAAGAATTTGGCGAAAACATTACGCAGGATGAAACTTATTATATTCTTGAATGTAAGGAGGATGCGAAAGTTTACCTGGGTTTTCAGGAAGATATCAATCCAATCGAATTTAATCAGGCTTTAGTTAAAAGTCAGCAGCTAAGACAAGAAATAAACATTGAAGATTTTGTGCAGGTACACGATGCGCAGAAACATGATCTTTTTTTAATTCCAAACCGTACGGTGCACAGTGCCGGTGCCAACAACATGGTACTCGAAATCAGTGCAACACCTTATATTTTTACCTTTAAAATGTACGATTGGGTTCGTTTAGGTCTGGATGGTCAGCCCCGGCCAATTAACATTGAACATGCTTTTAAAAACCTTGACTTTAACAGAAAAGGGAAGGTGGTAACCAACGAGCTGATTTCGAAACCATCGGTAATTGAAAAAGGAGAGGATTGGGAGTTGATCCATCTGCCAACACACCGCGAACATTTTTATGATATTCACCGCATGGAGTTTGACACTGAAATCACGGTAAAAACCAATAATGCCTGCCATATTTTGATGCTGGTGGAAGGTACAACCATCAAATTAAAAAATACAGATGGCCAGCTTAGTGAATTCCATTATGCCGAAACTTTTGTTGTTCCGGCTGCAGCCGAAAGTTATACGCTGATTAATACGGGGAGTGGAAAGGCTAAAGTAATTAAAGCATTTGTAAAAGATGATCTGACTGCTGTAACTTTATAAAACAGCGGTCAGATTTGATGTGGATTTGTAATCCATTGTCAAACGAATTAAATTTTAACCAAAATAGAAATTATGAGTGAGCAAAAAAGAAGCCGTGTTTTTTTAATAACGCTGGTAGCATCGCTGGGCGGCTTTTTATTCGGCTTCGATATGGCCGTTATATCAGGAGTTTTACCGCTGGTACAAAAGCAGTTTGCATTAAGTGCCTCTCAGGAAGGATGGTTTGTATCTTCGGCCTTGTTGGGCTGCATCATCGGGGTAGCTCTTTCGGGCGAACTGAGCGACAGGTTTGGAAGGAAAAAACCGCTTATTTTAACCGCTATCCTTTTTGTTGCATCGGCCCTGGGTTGTGCATTACTTCCCAATCTGCCGGGCGTTATCGCATTCCGACTGTTAGGCGGTATTGGCATCGGCATTGCCTCCAATGTAGTGCCATTATACATTTCTGAAATCGCACCTGCACACATTAGAGGCCGTTTAGTTACCTACTATCAGTTTGCAGTTACACTGGGTATCCTGGTGGCTTACCTCAGTAATGCGGCTTTATTAAGCGGTGCTTCGACGGCTCTCACTGATACTTCTGCCTGGAGCAAGCTTTTCAATCAGGAAGCTTGGCGGGGTATGTTGGGGATGGGTGTGCTGCCTGCTGTTTTATTTTTATTTGGATTATTGCTCATTCCGGAGAGTCCACGCTGGCTGATACAAAAAGGCCATATCGCCGCAGGCACCTTAATTATCAGTAAAATTAACCGACAAGCGCCTTCAGAAATTGATCCCAATCAGTTTGCAACTGAAAACAACGGCACTAAAAATTCATATAAAGAATTATTTGCACCAACAATGCGTAAAGCCTTGTTAATCGGCATCTTATTGCCCTTATTTTCGCAGTTTAGCGGCATTAATGCCATTATATATTACGGACCAAGAATACTCGGTAATGCGGGCATTTCGTTAAGTAATTCGCTTATCAGCCAGGTTATTTTTGGTCTGGCCAACGTACTTTTTACCCTGTTCGCCATCTGGAAAGTGGATAGCTGGGGCAGAAGGCCACTTTATTTATACGGAACTGCCGGAGCTGCGATTTCACTGATCTTAACCGGTATATGCTTTTATTTTAACGCAACTTCAAGCATTTGGCTTTTGGTATGCGTTTTGGCTTTCCTTGCCTTTTTTGCCTGCTCAATTGGCCCCTTAAAATTCGTGGTTGCGGCTGAGATATTTCCCGGAGCCATCCGCGGAAGGGCATTGGCCATCAGCATTATGGTTATGTGGGTAGCCGATACCATCGTAGGGCAAATTACACCAATCTTGCTAAACGAACTGGGTAGCGCGGGTACTTTCTGGTTTTTTGCCTTCTTCTGTATCGTAGCCTTTATTGCAGTTTATAAATTGCTTCCAGAAACCAAAGGTAAATCGCTTGAAGAGATAGAAAATGACTGGAAAGAGGAAGCCGATAAGCCTGTTTTTTTTCACTAAAAAGAACTCCACCTATGAATTTAAAGCACAAACTTGCCGTTTTACTGCTGCTTAATTTATTTTACAAACCGATTAAAGCACAGTCAGACCACGATTTGCTGGCTTATGCCGATCCACGCATTGGTACAGCGCACAGCCGCTGGTTTTATTTTACACCCGGGGCAGTTCCCTTTGGGATGGCTAAAGCCGCACCATCAACCAACGGCTCTTATGGCAATAAAAGTGGCTGGGAAGCTGTAGGATACGACCAAAGGCATACTTCTATCGAAGGTTTTGCCAATTTTCACGAATTTCAGATTGGCGGGGTTGTTTTTGCACCATCCACCGGAAAACGGCAAACCCTGGCAGGAGCTTTGGAACATCCCGAAACCGGTTACCGTTCTGCTTTCGATCATAAAGACGAAACTGCCACACCCGGCTATTATTCGGTGTTGTTGAAAGATTATGGCATTAAAGCCGAATTAACGGCTACTAAAAGGGTGGCTTTTCATCGCTATACTTTTCCAAAATCAACCGAAGCACACATCCTTTTCGATATCGGCCACCAGCAGGGAGAGAGCGGAGAGGTAAGTGATGCAAGGGTTTACCTCACCAGTGATGGCAGAATTGAAGGTTATGTAATTACGAGGCCGGTATATGTACAAAAATATCAGCCCGGTGCCGACGTAAAAATGTACTTCTCTGCTGTCGCCAGTAAAAAGCCTTTAAAATTTGGCACATTTAACGGTGGCGAAATTACCACAGGAAACAAAAGTACCAGTGGCAAAGGAGCTGGCTTATATCTTACTTTTGCTACAAAAGAGCAGGAAAGCATTACCTTAAAAGCCGGGCTTTCGTATACATCAATCGCAAACGCTAGGCTAAACCTGGCTAAAGAAGCTTCAAACCTTTCTTTTGATCAGGCTAAGGCACAGGCCTTAAATACATGGGCCAGCTACCTGGGAAGAATCAGGGTAACTTCGGCAAATAAAGCAGATCTGACGAAGTTTTATACCGGATTATACCATGCCTTATCGGGACGTGGTTTGGCCAGCGATGTAAATGGGGCTTATCCTAAAAATGATGGAGGGATTGGTCAGATTCCGCTGGATAAGAACAATGTTCCGCTACATAACCATTACAATACCGATGCAATTTGGGGCGCTTTCTGGAATTTAACCCAGCTGTGGGCTGTAGCTTATCCTGAGTATTATTCAGATTGGGTTAAAAGTCAGTTGCTGGTGTATAAAGATTCGGGCTGGCTATCTGACGGGATTGCCAATAGCCGCTATGTATCAGGCGTGGGTACCAACTTCGTGAGCTTAGCGATGGCAGCAGCATACAACTCAGGAATCCGCGATTTTGATATCAAAACTGCTTATCAGGCTGCGCTCAAAAATGAATTAACGTTTCAAAACCGGCCATTTGGTGCAGGAAAGCCCGATTTAGATCGGTTTTTGAAATATGGTTACGTTAATCATTTGGATAGCGGTAGTGGTGCCAGCGAACGCTGGCAGTTTTCGGCCTCGCATACCTTAGAGTATGCATTCAGCTGCTACGCAGTTGGCCAATGGGCAAAACTTTTAAATAAAACAGCCGATTACCAGAAGTTAACTACACTTTCCAATGCCTGGAAAACCATTTTAGATCCTGCAACCAAATTCATCAGACCAAAAGATGAGCATGGCCATTTTATATCCAACTTCAATCCTAAACAGGCCTGGAGAGGTTTTCAGGAAGGAAATGCATGGCAATATACTTTTTACGTTCCCCAAAACCCGGATGCTTTGATTGCAGCCATTGGTAAAGCTGATTTTAACAGCAGACTGGATAGCATTTTCACCGTATCTGAAAAAAATAAATTTGGAGGTGGCACAACATTAGATGCTTTTTCGGGACTTGAAGGGCTTTACAACCACGGTAATCAACCCAACCTGCACACTTCATGGCTCTTTAATTTTTCAGGCAAACCATCGCTTACGCAAAAATGGGTAAGAAAAATTATGGATGAATTTTATGGCACCGAAGGTATTCACGGTTACGGATACGGGCAAGATGAAGACCAGGGGCAGCTTGGTGCCTGGTATGTAATGGCTTCGATGGGTATTTTTGATGTAAAGGGCTTTACCGATGCCTCGCCAGAAACAGGCCTCTCCGCGCCAGTTTTCAATACGATCAGAATCAAAGGCAATAAGAAATATTTCAGCGGTAAAGATTTCGAAATTATAACCCTTAATAATAATAGCGAAAACCGGTATGTACAGTCTTTTACACTGAATGGCAATGCTTTAAAAGCTCCATTTATGAAACTTAAAGATATCCAAAATGGCGGGAAGTTAGTAGTAAAGCTGGGTAAAGAACCAAAAGATACGTATTGATCTTTTACTCCGGGATCGTCATTTCGAGGGAGAATTCATTAGCATCAATTTAATTTCAATTAGTAATCGTTTTAAGATTCCCGCCTGCGCGGGAATGACGATCCCTCAAAAAAAAGGGATAGCAAACACCTGGTTTACTATCCCTTTTTCAGCTTTTAATTAGAAACTACTTCTTTTTCTCCAGTGCTGTTATTGCGGTCCACAATACGCCGGCTTCGCCCCTAAAACTTGATGAACCTTTTGGTTTATTGTCGGGTGTATACCATTCGTAAAATCCATTATTGCTGATTACACGGGCCAGCATCGGGTCTAGTGCTTCCTTGGCTTCTGCCAATAAATTATACCTGATTAGCTGGGTAACCATTCTGCCTCCAAACCAGGTCCAATCGCCACCATTTTGGTAAGAATATGGCCCCATTACTTTATTTTGAAAGGTACCGGCCGGGTAAACAGGGTAGAGTGTAAGGCCGATGGTTGCAGCATTGGCGTCTTTTACGTTTTTCTGCATTTTTTCATAAGCTTCCTTTACCTGTTTTTTGCTTAGCAAACCCGCTTCAATGGCAACCGCTGTACCACCGTGATAGTAAACTTTCGATTCATCGAACGAAGCCGGAAAAGGGGAGCCATTTAAATAAAGATGCGGGATATATTTCTGGGCTTTATCATCCCATAAATACTTGTTGATATTCTGGCGAACGCTTTTGTAAATGCCTTTCCATTTGGTAATCTCTGCAGGATTTAAATCGCCAACCGCAATAAAATCGTTTATCGCAATTAAAAACATGGCATTATCGTAAATATCAATCGCCCTATGGGTATTCTCGTCAATTACCACGCCCCAGCCTTGCTCGGGTTGTACATCGCCCCAATCGGCAGTAGTGGCACCCCAAATCAAGCCATATTTCTCGTTAAACCTTTCTTTCAACAGAAAATCCATAGCCCTTTCCATTTGCTTTTTAACCGGTAAGCCGGCTACCTGCTCATTTAAAATGGATTTATCGCCTGTAATATTGATATACTTTGCAATAGCCTGAATCAAGGAGGTTTCCTGATCGGTTTCTACCGTATTTTTATGTCCAAGATATCCCGGTACAAGGTCTGATTTATAAAAAGTACCTTCCGAGCCAGCCTGTTTTGACGGGATATAGCCATCCAGAATAGATCCGTCAGCCTGCTGAAACTGGAAAAATGTAATCAGGTGTTTCCTAATCTGCGATTTATCGTTAACCTTACAGCTCAATTCGATAAAGGTATTCAAATCCCTGATCCATACTTCACCATAACCATCGCCTGCGGTAAAACCTTTTTTAATCAATGCTTCGGCCATGGTTTTAACCTGATTCATTACAGCCGGTGTTACATTTTTTTGTGCTTTTGGCGCAATAGCTTCGGTTTGAGCCAACGATGTACCGGGTACGGCTAATGCAACCAGCATGGCTAATGCTATATTTTTATTCATAGGGTTGTAGTTTATATTGTTTATGCTGCTCCATACTGAAGCCGCTATTTGTTAGTTAATCTATATGTACAAACATATATACATTTAATTAAATATCAAACATTTTAACAATATAATTACGCCTGAGTTTGCATTGGATTTAAACCCAACGCAAACGCCTAAACCCCAATTCTTTGTTCTATTTTTTTAACGCATTTATTGGCTTCGGCCAAAATCACATCGCTTTCGATAGCCTGATCGGCATTTAGAGCATTCAGCATCGAAATGGTTAGACAGGCAATAATCCCTTTATTATTGGCAATACCAATGGGCACAGAAATATCAGTTACGCCCGAAACAGCATCACTGTTTTTGAAATAAGAGCCTGTTTGTTGAATATCAGCTAAAGAACTTAAGAAATCTTCCTGCTGTGGTTTGGCATATTTTTTAAAAATGGTATTGTTTTTCAGCACGGTATTCCTTTCTGCTTCCGGCATATAAGCGAGTAACACTTTACCCGATGCAGTTAATGGCAAAGGAAACAAATTCCCTTCTTCGATGGAAAGCGCAATTGGCCCCGGGCTTTTGGCGTGGATAATTACCATTACCTGGTTCATGTACAGAATACTCAGGTGACACGATTGCCGTATCGAATTGGCCAGTTCTTCTAAAGGAAACTGTGCGGCTTTCCTTAGCTCATCAATAGGTGAGTGGCGGTGCGACAGGTAAAAAAGTTTAAGCGATAACCGGTATTTCCCCGAAACCTCATCGCGCAGAATATAACCGCGGCTTTCCAAACTCATTAACATCCGGTAAATCTCATTGGGTGTTTTTTCTATACCAATGGCTATTTCGGTTTGTGATAGTGGGATGGATTGAGACGACAGGTACTCTAAAATATCAAGTCCTTTATCTAAAGCTGGCGCCTGATACTTCGATTCATTTTCTTTCATACAGGTTTAATTTGGTTGTATCGTATTTTTTACAGTTTCAAACATACAAAATGCTTTCATATTTCTCGTTCAGAACGAAATTATATAATTATTACAACAATATATGTTTTCATATTTAAAAAAAAGATTTATATTTGAATTACATGTAAAATTTAAAGTTAAGCAAATTCTACAGCTTATTTAATACGGGCCGGGAATTTATTTCTAACTAAATTGAACACGATAACCAACTATAAACCTAAATCAAAGCATCGAGAGCAATACCATAGGGCTAATGAACAAACTTGTAATCTTTTCTTTTCTTTACCTTTTCACTTTTTCGCTGTTTGCCCAGAAGATTAAGGTGTCGCGCCTAAGCTGCGAATACCGCTCAAATCCTCTTGGAATCGACCTTGCTCAGCCACATTTAAGCTGGCAGTTGGTGTCTCCGCGTCATAATGTGCTGCAAAAGGGATATCAGATTTTAGTGGCCACAAACCTGAGCACTTTAAAGCAAAACAAAGGCGATGTTTGGGATTCTAAAAAAACCATTACCAATCAATCTATCCAGATAAAATATAAGGGTCAAAAATTATTACCGGCAACAAAATACTACTGGAAAATTAAAGTATGGGATAATTTGGGGAATGAGTCTGCCTGGAGCGAACCGGCTTTTTTCGGGATGGGCTTGTTAAACATTTCTGACTGGAAAGGTGCTAAATGGATTGCCTACGAAAAACTGGCCGATTCTAACGTTAATGCGTTACCTACAGATGGTAAAAAGGATAAGTTTAATGGCAATAATATTCTGCCCATGTTTCGCAAAGGTTTTACCGTTAGCAAAACCATTAAAAAGGCAACGGCATTTATTTCGGGCTTAGGCCATTTCGAAATGACTTTGAACGGCAAAAAGGTAGGAAATGATTTTTTAGCTCCCGGCTGGACAAAATACGACCGCGAAGCCTTATATGTAACCTACGATATTACTCAGCACCTTAAAAAAGGTTCGAATGCGGTTGGGGTAATGTTAGGCAATGGTTTTTACTACATTCCACCGGTAAAAGAAAGGTACCGGAAACTAAAAGTTGCCTACGGCTTCCCAAAAATGATTTGTCGTTTGTTTATTGAGTATAGCGATGGAACTTCAGCAAATGTAATCAGCAACCAAAGCTGGAAAACGGCACCTTCGCCAGTTACTTTTTCGAGCATTTACGGAGGCGAAGATTACAATGCCACTTTAGAGCAAAAAGACTGGAACCTGCCGCTTTTTAACGATAGCAAATGGAAAGCTGCCATGCTAGCTGACGGGCCAAAGCTAAATGCACAAAAAGAAGAACCTTTAAAAATTTTCGATCATTTTCAGGCACAGCAGATTACCCAAACTGCTAATGGCGAATGGGTTTATGATCTCGGACAAAATGCTTCGGGCATTATTGAACTTAAAGTAAGTGGCAAAAAAGGCGATACCATCCGCATTACACCTGCAGAACTTTTAAAAGAAGATGGCACTGCTACCCAGAAAAACATGGGCGGCCCCTCATATTTCACCTATATTTTAAAAGGTAGTGGCGTAGAAACCTGGCGACCGAGATTTTTTTATAGCGGTTTCAGGTACCTACAGGTTAAAGGGGGCGTACCAGTGGGAAAAGAAAATCCATCCAGGAAAGCTGTGATTCACGATTTAAAAGGCCTTCATATACGCAATGCTGCCGAAACAGTTGGTAAATTTTCATCTTCCAGCGAATTATTCAACAAAACCTTTAACCTGATTAACTGGGGAATAAAAAGCAATATTGTAAGCGTATTTACCGATTGTCCGCACCGCGAAAAACTGGGCTGGCTGGAACAGCTGCATTTAATGGGCAGCTCGGTAAATTACAATTATGCCGCGGCACCTTTGTTTGAAAAAGCAGCGGTGGATATGCAAAACTCACAGCTGGCCAATGGTCTGGTGCCCGAAATCGCACCCGAATATGTTAAATTCGAATGGGGTGGCGATATGTTCCGCGATTCGCCTGAGTGGGGAAGCAGCAGTATTCTGGTCCCCTGGGATTTGTACAAATGGTACGGCGATAAACAAACTTTGGTTGATCATTACCCAACCATGCAGCGTTACATTCAATACTTAGGTACAAAAGCCGATAAACACATCCTTTCGCAAGGTTTGGGCGACTGGTATGACCTCGGACCAAAACCTCCGGGCGTTTCGCAGCTCACCCCAATGGGGATTACGGCTACTGCCATTTATCATTACGATTTAAAAGTACTCGAAAAAATAGCGACTTTATTGGGTAAAAAAGCCGATGCACTGGCTTATGCCAATCGTGCGGTATTGGTACGTGAAGCATTTAACAACAAATTCTTTAATACGCAAACCAAGCAATATGGCTCTGGCAGTCAAACAGCAAATGCCATGGCCGTTTATATGGGGCTGGTTGAAGAAAAAGATAAGCAGGCAGTAATCGATAACCTAATCAAAGACATCAAAAACAACAACAATAGCTTAACCGCAGGCGACATTGGTTACCGCTATGTGTTGCGGGTTTTAGAAGATGCTGGCCACTCGGATGTGATTTTCGATATGAACAGTCGTATTGATGTTCCGGGGTATGGCATGCAACTGACCAAAGGCGCTACTGCCTTAACCGAAAGCTGGGCGGCATTACCCAGTGTTTCAAATAATCATTTCATGCTAGGGCATTTGATGGAATGGTTCTACAGCGGGGTTGGCGGGATCCGCCAGGATGAAAATTCGGTAGCCTTTAACCGGATTAAAATCTATCCGGAAGTGGCCGGCGATTTAACTTCCGCCCATACGGCCTACCAGTCTGTTTATGGGAACATTTCAACCGACTGGAAAAAAACGGCTGATGGTTTTGAGATAGCAGTAAACATTCCGGTAAATACCACTGCTGTGGTTTATATTCCGGTTTCTCCTCAGCAAAGTCTTTCAGAAGCCAGTAATTCAGCCTTCCAAAACATGGGTATAGCTAATGGCAGAATGCAGGTGGCTATCGGTTCAGGTTATTATAAATTTAAGGTGAAATAACATGAGAACGATTTGGATATATCTAATTGGCATGTTAACGGCGGCTACAGCGGGGGCCCAGGAAGCTAAAAATCCAGTTTCCGCTGCAGAGATGAAAAAGATTTACCAGGAAGTTAAAACCCCTTTCAAATACGGGTTGGTAATGGTTCCGAACGACAAAGACCATAAAATGGATTGCCCAACCATATTTAGAAAAGGTAAATACTGGTACATGACTTACCTGATTTTTAGCGGCAGAGGTTACGAAACCTCGATGGCCAAAAGCAGCGATTTATTGCACTGGGAAAAGCAGGGTAAGTTAATGTCGTTTGCCGATTCAGGTAAATGGGACGATAACCAAAAAGCCGGGTACAACGCACTTTTAGATATCAAATGGGGTGGAAGTTACCAGGCTAAAAGCTTTAATGGCAAATACTGGATGTCGTACTTCGGTGGTAAAGAACGCGGATACGAGGTAGAACCTCTATCAATCGGTATGGCATACACCGATAAACATCCTTCAGTAGTGCAGGAATGGCAACGATTGGATAAACCAGTATTGAGCTCGCTCGACAGCGATGTACGCTGGTGGGAAAACCGGCATAAACTATTTAAAAGTACGGTGATTGCCGATCAGAAAAAGTTAACCGGCCATCCTTTTGTAATGTACTACAATGCTGTTGGCGATTCGCTGGCGAATAACAAAAAAACACGCTGGTACGAACGTATCGGTATGGCGGTATCAGATGATATGATCCATTGGCAACGCTTTATGAAAGATCCGGTGGTTCACCACCCGGTTGGCATTACCGGCGATGCCGTGATCCAGCAAATAGGCGATAATTACGTAATGTTTTACTTCGGTGCTTTCTGGCAGGACAGAAAAGGTTCTTTTAACCGCTTTGCGGCATCTAAAGACCTGATAAACTGGACCGACTGGACGGGGGCAACCTGATCGAATCGTCAGAAAAGTACGATGAGCTTTATGCACACAAATCATTTGTGATCAAATATAAGGGTGTGGTGTACCACTTTTATTGCGCGGTGAATAAACAAGACCAGCGTGGCATTGCTGTGGCTACTTCGAAAGATTTAGGAAAAAGTAAAGTGAATTTTGTTCAATAATTAAGAAATGAGAATACGGGGTAGCCATAAGATTTTATTTTTTTTAATTGCATGTTTAGCGATATCATATCATTGCGCCGCGACCATTATTCCTACTGGTTGGTGTCTCACCAACCAGTATAGCCAAACTTCGGTCGGTGAGACACCAACCGATAGGATTACGGAAACCAGAAGTAGAACCAGTTTTAACAAAGACTGGAAATTTTACTTAGGCGATGAACCGAAGGCAAAATCGGTTACTTATAGCGATTTGAAATGGAGGAAATTAACACTGCCTCACGATTGGAGCATTGAAGGCAAGTTCGACAAGAAAAACCCTGCAAAACCAGAGGGTGGAGGCTTACCAACCGGTATTGGCTGGTATAGAAAAGAATTTACTGCGCCAGCCAACTTCAAAAACAAATTGATCAGTATTGAATTTGATGGCGTTTACAAAAACAGCGAAGTTTGGGTAAACGGCCACCATCTGGGCAAGCGTCCTTATGGTTACAGCTCATTTTCTTACGAGATCAGCCAGTTTTTAAAACCCGGTAAGAACATCATAGCAGTAAAGGTCGACAATTCTGCACAACCCGATTCACGCTGGTATTCAGGATCGGGTATTTACAGAAATGTGTGGCTAAGCTCAACAGCAAAGGTGGCTGTTGCCAAATGGGGAACATTTGTAACTACCGATACTAAAGGCAAGGTGAGTGTGCAAACCCAAATCAAGAACAAAACCCTCAGACTGCAGCTAGTAGCTTTGGTGCACACCATTTACGATGCCAATGGCAAATTGATTTCAAAAACACAACCACAAAATATCAAAATAGATACGGCAGGGTTAATCGTCAACAGCGAAAGCCTGCTTAAAAACCCGGTGCTTTGGTCGTTGGCTAAGCCTTTTCAATATAAACTGGTTACGCAAATTGTCCAAAACAACAAACCCATCGATACTTACGAAACTAAATTCGGATTCCGAACTTTCCATTTCGATGCCGAAAAGGGCTTTTCGTTAAACGGAGTACCTACCAAAATATTGGGTGTTTGCCTGCATCACGATTTAGGTGCTTTAGGTGCTGCTGTTAATGTACGCGCCATGGAACGTCAGCTTGAAATCATGAAAGCGATGGGCGTAAATGCTATCCGTACAGCTCACAATCCGCCTGCACCCGAATTTTTAGACCTATGCGATAAAATGGGTTTTCTGGTTATGGATGAAGCTTTTGACATGTGGGCGAAGAAGAAAAACAAAAACGATTATCACCTCAATTTCGCCGAATGGCACAAGCGCGATCTGGAAGATATGATCCTCCGCGACCGTAATCATCCGTCCATTATCCTTTGGAGCATTGGTAACGAGATCCGCGAACAGTTCGATAGTACTGGTGTAGCCATCACAAAAGAACTGGTTTCAATCGTTAAAAACCTTGATCAAAGCCGACCAGTAATTTCGGCCCTGACCGAAACCGACGCGAAGAAAAACTTTATTTATCAGGCCAATGCCCTGGATATTTACGGCTTAAACTATAACCACAAACTGTATAAAGACTGGCCTAAAAATTATCCGGGTGTTAAATTTCTGGCTACCGAAACCACTTCTGCATTAGAAACCAGAGGTTTTTACGATACTGCCGATACTATTCGCCGCTGGCCGAGAGACGGAAAAACGAAATTCACCGAAGGGAATGCAGCATGGTCGGCATCTGCCTACGACAATGTTTCGGCCTATTGGGGCTCTACGCACGAAGAAACCTGGAAAGCAGCAAAAAAATACGACCATGTTTCGGGACTGTTCGTTTGGTCAGGTTTTGATTACCTTGGCGAGCCGCTACCTTATCCATGGCCGGCACGTAGCTCGTATTTCGGGATTGTAGATTTAGCAGGTTTCCCAAAGGACTCTTATTATCTGTACCAAAGTGAATGGACCGATAAGCCTGTACTGCATCTCCTTCCTCACTGGAACTGGGAGCCGGGTAAACTGGTTGAGATTTGGGCTTATTACAACCAGGCCGATGAGGTAGAACTCTATTTGAATGGAAAATCATTAGGCAAAAAATCAAAACAGAACGATGATCTTCATGTACAATGGAACGTAAAATTCGAAGCAGGTACAGTCAAAGCGGTATCGCGTAAAAATGGAAAAGAGGTTCTGGTTCGTGAAATAAAAACTGCTGGCGATCCTGCCAAAATTGAATTGATAGCAGACCGGAAACAGATCAAAGCCGATGGTAAGGATTTGTCTTTTATTACCGTACGTATTTTAGATGCAGCCGGAAATGTAGTGCCTAATGCCGATAACCTTGTTGATTTTAAAGTAGCAGGTGCAGGTTTTATCGCCGGTGTAGACAATGGCTTTCAGGCAAGTATGGAGCCTTTTAAAGCCAGTTACCGCAAAGCTTTTCATGGTTTGTGCCTGGCTATTTTACAAGCTACAGAAAAAGCAGGAACAATTAAGTTAACAGCAACATCAGCAGGTTTGTCCTCGTCATCAATAGTGATTAATACGGGTAAATGATGAGATAAATGCAGTTCGAAGCAGTAATGGGAGAGTTACCGGAGGGATGAAAGCTTGAAAGTTTTCATCTCGACTGTAGTGCAGCGAAATGGAGAGATCTATAATCAGATTTCTCGACTCCATTGCACTTCGCTCGAAATGACGGAATAAAAAAATTAAATAATAAGAATAAGTGGAGAAGACGATTAATTTAAAAGGAATAACCTGGAACCACAGTCGTGGGTTATTGCCCATGGTGGCAACCGCACAGCGTTTTTCAGAATTGCACCCTAACGTGAACATCACCTGGGAAAAGCGGAGCTTGCAACAATTTGCCGATTTCTCTATTCAGGAACTGGCCGAACATTTCGATCTGTTGGTAATTGATCACCCATGGGCTGGCTTTGCGGCCAAAACCAAATCAATTGTTCCTTTAGATTTTTACCTTAGCGAGGCTTATTTAAAAGATCAGGAAAACAATTCGCTGGGGCAATCTTACGAAAGTTATACCTACGATGATCATTTATGGGCTTTACCCATTGATGCTGCTACGCCTGTTGCCGCCAGCCGGCCGGATTTATTAACAGAAAGAGGCTTCTCTTTACCAAAGTCGTTTGAAGATTTACTAGCCCTGGCCGATGCGGGTCTGGTCGCTTTTGCAGGCATCCCAATTGATGTTTTAATGAATTTTTATACCCTTTGCTGCTCTCTGGGCGAAGATCCCTGCCAGAGCGATGATCAGGTAGTATCGATCGAAACCGGAGTAAAAGCATTGCAAATGTATCGCCAACTGGCATCAAAAATAGATCCGACCAACTTTAGCAGAAATCCGATTCAGGTTTATGAAGCCATGACTTTATCCGACGAAATTGCCTATTGTCCCTTTGCCTACGGTTATTCCAATTATTCGAGAAATGGTTATGCGCGCAAAGTGCTGCATTTTTATGATATGATCTCGCTGGATGGAAAAACCAATTTGAGGAGCACACTGGGCGGCACCGGATTGGCTATCTCTGCCAAATGTGCCGATCCCGAAATGGCGGCCAGATATGCTGAGTTTGTTGGTTCACCAGCTTGTCAGTCAACACTATATTTCGAAAGTGGAGGTCAGCCAGCTCATTTGGCAGCCTGGAAAAATGAAGAAGTAAACCGGCAAAGCCAGAATTACTTTTTAAATACCTTACCTGCCTTACAACGTGCATTTCTCCGTCCGCGCTATCATGGTTCGATGTATTTTCAGGATCATGCCGGCGATGTAGTGCGCGATTATTTGATGGGCAAAGGTGATGAAATAACAGTTTTAACTGTTTTGAACGAATTATATCAAAAATCTAAAAGCTTAGCAGTATCATGAACAGGCCGTTAGAAGGACTTTTGGTTTTAGAGTTCTGTCAGTTTTTGGCAGGACCATCGGCTGGCTTAAAACTGGCCGACTTAGGCGCACGCGTAATTAAAATCGAGCGACCTCAAACCGGCGATGCCTGTCGCGCTTTATCGATCAAAAATCTGTTTGTGGATGAAGACAGTTTGCTTTTCCATACCATCAACCGCAATAAAGAAAGTTATACCGCAGATTTAAAAAATCCGCAAGATTTAGAAAAACTTAAAAAACTGATTGCCAAAGCGGATGTGATGACGCATAATTTCAGACCGGGAGTAATGGAGAAAATTGGCCTGGATTATGCCCGGGTACAACAAATAAATCCAAAAATTATTTACGGCATGGTTACCGGCTATGGCAATGAGGGGCCGTGGAAAAACAAACCCGGCCAGGATTTATTGGTACAATCGGTTTCTGGTTTAACCTTTTTATCGGGGATAGATACCGATGGCCCCGTTCCATTTGGTTTATCTGTTTCTGATATTATGTGCGGTAATCACCTGGTACAGGGAATCATGGCAGCTTTAATTAAAAGGGCCAAAACCAATAAAAGTGTACTGGTTGAAGTGAGCCTGCTCGAATCGATTTTGGATGTGCAGTTTGAAGTAATTACCACTTACCTGAACGATGGGGGAAAATTACCAGATAGAAGCGGTGCAAAAGGCAGTGCGCATGCCTATTTAAGTGCGCCTTATGGCATGTACGAAACCAAAGACGGTTATATTGCCATGGCCATGGGAAACCTGCCAAATATTTGCGCCATTATCAATTGCGACATAACAGATTTATACGTTGAAGCAGGTTCTGCTTTCGAAAACCGCGATAAATTAATTGTACGGTTGGCCGAAACCTTTAAACAGGAAAATACCAGCAATTGGGTTAACCTGTTAGAAAGTAACGGTATCTGGTGTGCGGAGGTGCTCAATTACCAAACAGCCACTGCTTTAAGTACCTATAAAAATCTGAACATTGAGCAACAGATTGATTTGGACGGAGGAAAAAGTATCAAAACCACGGTAAGCCCGATCCGCCTGAACCAAAGAAAGTTATTTGCCAAAAAAGCTGCGCCAAAACTAGGTTTTGATACGGAAAGTATTAACAGGGAGTTTGAAATAAAATAGACAATCCGTCACCCTGAATTTATTTCAGGGTCTGTTTACAGTAGAAGAGATGCTGAAACAAGTTCAGCATGACGATCATGTTTACTTTAAACATATCCCACCAATATGGTTGGGATGACGAATAACTTAGAGTGTTTCGTGGTGACACGAACCACAAAGCAACCGATAGATAGTCGTCATTTCGACTGGAGCGCAGCGAAATGGAGAAATCTTTTAAAACAGATCCCTCCGCTACGGTCGGGATGACGGGAACGACTCGTTGGTCGGGACGACGGGAGAAGAATAAAGAATATAAAAAATAAAATTATGCGACCGCTTGAAGATTATTTAGTTATCGATTTCAGTCAGTTCCTTTCGGGGCCTTCTGCGAGTTTGCGTTTGGCTGATATGGGTGCGCGTGTAATCAAAATTGAGCGTTTAGGGGTAGGCGATATTTGTCGCACCCTTTACACTTCAAATCTGATTATGAATGGCGAATCGTCGGTTTTTCATGCCATTAACCGGAATAAGGAAAGTTTTGAAGTTGATTTAAAAAGCGTAGAAGATTGCGAAATGGTACGCGAGCTGCTTAAAAAAGCAGATGTGATGATCCACAACTTCCGGCCGGGCGTAATGGAACGTTTAGGTTTCGATTACCCATCCGTTAGTGCTTTAAATCCAGCCATTGTTTACGGCGAAATTTCGGGCTATGGAACTGATAGCGAATGGAAAAATAAACCCGGACAGGATTTGTTATTGCAATCTGTTACCGGATTAACCTCCCTTACCGGCAATGCAGATAGCGGTCCGGTTGCCATGGGCTTATCCATTGTAGATATGCTGGCAGGTGCACATCTGGCCCAGGGAATATTGGCCTGTTTATACCGCAAGGCCATCAAAAATGAAGGTGGTTTTGTGCAGGTTAGCATGATGGAATCGGCTTACGATTTTCAGTTTGAAACCATTACAACCTTTATGAACGATGGCGGCGCTTTGCCCGAAAGATCGAAGCAGAACAATGCAAATGCCTATTTGGGTGCCCCTTATGGCATTTACCAAACCGAAAATGGCTACCTGGCGTTGGCCATGGGCTCTATTCCTCAGTTGGGGAATTTACTGGGCTGCGAAAAGCTCGAAGATTATGTTGAAGTGAGCGAAGCTTTCGATAAACGCGATGAAATTAAAGCCATATTAGCCAGTCATTTGCTCAGCCAAACCACCGAAAAATGGCTTTCAAAATTAGAACCAGCCGATATCTGGTGTTCGGATGTATTAAACTGGAACGCTTTAATGCAACATGATGGTTTCAAAGTATTAAATATGATACAGGAAGTTCAAATGTTGGATGGCTATAAATATGAAACCACCAGATGCCCAATCCGTATTGATGGAGAATTATTAACTTCACCAAAAGGTTCGCCAAAACTGGGTCAGGACAACGAGAAAATCATCAAAGAATTTATTACACACAGTACCATTGCCAATGTCTAACCAAGCTGATACCTTCAAAATTGCCGTACGTAAATTTGGTCCTTTCGAATCTGCTATGCAGAAATTCTGGGACAGCTATTGTGCAGTTTCCGGTTGCACACTTCAACTGGAATTGGTGATTATGGATTTACACGAACTTTACGAGAGCACCATTACACGTAAAGGTTTGGCAAATGGTTTATTCGATATTGCCCACATCAATACCGATTGGGTGTATGAAGGTTACCTGAGTCAGGCATTTGAGATTTTAAACCCTTATATTAACACCAATAAACCGGTAAGCTTTCCCAACGGCTGGAGTAAATCGTTATTGAGCTTACAGCGTTTTGGCTGGGAAGTAGTGGGATTGCCCTTTCACGATGGCCCGGAATGTTTCATTTACCGCAAAGATTTATTTGAAAACGAAACTGAGCAGGCAAATTATCTAAAACAATATGGAAAGGTGCTCGAAGTACCCCAAACCTGGGAAGATTTTCATCAGGTAGCTCAGTTTTTCAACCGCCCGGCCGATAATCTGTATGGTAGCATCTTTGCCTGTTATCCCGACGGTCACAATACGGTTTTCGATTTTTGCCTCCAACTGTGGACCAGGGGAGGCAGCCTGGTAGATAAAGCCGGAAACATCAGCATTAATTGCCAGCCCGCTGTTGATGGCCTTGATTTTTACCGGAAAATAGTGAACGATAAAACCGCTGTTCATCCTCAATCAAAAGATTTTGAATCGGTTGCCGCCGGAGTAGCTTTTGCCAAGGGCGAAGCCGCCATGATGATCAACTGGTTTGGCTTTGCCGGAATGTGCGAAGTAGATGCAAATTCGAAGGTAAAAGGGAAAGTTGGGGTAGATTTACTACCTGCAGCTGCCGGTAAGGCATCGGCGTCCTTAAATGTATATTGGCTTTATACAATCGCCAAAGGCAGTAAAAACAAGGATGTAGCTTACGATTTTCTGAAATTTGCCACTAATGCAAAACAAGATAAACTGCTGACGCTGGAAGGGGCATCGGCTGCCGCCTTTCGACATGGAAAGATCCGGAGGTGAACGAAATTATTCCTTATTACCACAAATTAGAACAGTTGCATGAGGTGGCCAACATGCTGCCGCAGCATAAAAACTGGACACAAATAGCCAAAATTATTGATGAAATGGTTTTGAAAGCGATGCACACCACAGAAGCATCTGCAAGTTTAATTGAAAGAGCCCAAAACCAGATTAACGAATTGAATTAGATGAGTATCGATATCCAATATAAACCAACTTTACCCGAAACCAAACAGCCGATTATCATTATTGGTGCTGGTGGAATTGTGGCTGATGCCCATCTGCCTGCATATAAAATCGCTGGTTTCGAAGTTTATGGCATTGTAAACCGTACAAAAGAAAGAGCACAGAAACTGGCCGATGCTTTCGGCATTCCGCATGTTTTTGATACCCTTGCCGAGGCAGTTGCCGCAGCACCAAAAAATACGGTATTCGATGTTACCATCATGCCCGAGCAGTATATCGAAACGTTAAAGCAACTGCCCGATGGTGCAGCGGTTTTAATACAGAAACCAATGGGCGATGATTTTAACCAGGCCAAAGAAATTTTAGCTTTATGCCATGCAAAAAAACTCAAAGCCGCCATTAACTTTCAATTGCGTTTTGCGCCTTTTGTAAGTGCTGCAAGATACTTGATAAATAAAGGTTTAATTGGAGAACTGTATGACATGGAAGTGCGTGTTACCGTTAAAACCCCCTGGGAAATTTTCCCGCATGTAATTATTCACCCGCGTTTGGAAATTCAGTACCACAGTATCCATTATGTTGATTTAATCCGTTCATTTTTAGGCAATCCTAAAAGTGTGCTGGCTAAAACCTTAAAACACCCGGCTAAAAGTTTGTCTTCTTCGCGTTCTACCATTTTATTCGATTATGGAGATACCATGCATGCGGTAATTAACACTAACCACGACCATGATTTTGGTCCAAACCACCAGGAAAGCTACATCAAATGGGAGGGAACCAAAGGAGCCATTGTAGCTAAAATCGGCTTATTGATGGATTATCCGCATGGTGTGCCTGATGTTTTTGAATATTGCCTAGTAGAAGCAGGTAAAACACCGCTATGGCAAACCGTAAAACTGGAGGGTTCCTGGTTTCCAGAAGCCTTTATCGGTACCATGGCCAATTTAATGCGCTACAATGAAGGCTCAACCGATGTTCTACATACCAGTGTTGAAGATGTTATCGATACCATGGCGGTTGTGGAGAGTGCCTATCAATCGAGCGATACGGGTGGGGTGAAGGTTAAACAACAATTTAATTAAAACATCGTCCTCGTTTGTAACGAGGATGAAGGAGCAAAGCGATTGTATCGCTTAAAAAAACGAAAACTATGTATTTCAAATCAACATTTTTTGAAGACTACCAATTACAGGATAAACGTGTAACCTTAGGCCGCACCATAACCGAAACAGATTTTGTTGTTCACGCGGGACATACCGGCGATTTTTTTCCACACCACATGGATGCCGAGTGGTGTGCTACCCAACCGTTTAAACAGCGTATTGCACACGGCACCATGATTTTCAGCATTGGTATCGGTCTTACCGCTTCAGAGATTAATCCCGAAGCCATGTCGAAGGGTTACGATAAGCTTCGCTTTATAAAACCTGTTTTCATTGGCGATACCATCCACTCAACAGTAACCATTTCTGAAAAAGGGATAGCAAAAGACCTGAATATGGCACCGTAACCGAGCACGTAGAAATCATTAACCAGCACGGAGAAGTAGTACTGGTTTGCGACCATCTGCTTGTAGTAAAAAAAGTTCATTAGTTCTGTAATCATTAGTTCATTAGTCTGGATGCTTATATCTAAGCGCCATACCACCACCAATGAACAAGTGACACCAATGAACAAATGAACTATTGAACGAATGAACCAATAAAACCAAATATAATGAACCACAATACACCAGCTGAAATTGTAACTGAGCACGATCCCTCATCGGGGAAGAAGTACATATTACCATTTATACTTGTAGTTAGCCTATTTTTCCTTTGGGGAATGGCACATAACCTCGATTCTATCCTCATTCCACACCTTAAGAAAGCTTGTAATTTAAATAACCGCCAATCCACCTTAATTGATACTTCGGTTTTCTTTGCCTATTTCTTAATGGCCATTCCAGCAGGTATTGTTTTAAAGAAATGGGGCTACAAAGCGACAATGATTTCAGGTTTACTGGCCTTTGCATTTGGCGCATTTTTATTTGTTCCAGCGGCTAATAACCTTTCGTATATTACCTTTCTCATTGCACTTTTTATTATTGGTTGTGGTTTAACCCTGCTCGAAACCTCGGCAAATCCTTATGCTGCAGTATTGGGCGATCCGGCAAAAGCCACCAGCAGGTTAAACTTAGCCGCATCTTTTAACGGTTTAGCGGCCATGGTAGCACCAATGATTGGTGGTTTGTTTATCCTTTCCGGAAAATCGCATACCAAAGATCAACTTGCAGCAATGACTGAAACCAGCCGCAACAGTTATTTCCTTGAAGAAGCTGCTTCAGTTAAAACACCATACATCTCTCTGGGAATTATTTTACTGGTTATTGCAGTTATATTTTATTTCATCCACCTTCCCGAAATCAAAACCAAAAGTATTGATGGCGAAGCCAAAGGCAGTTTCTTTGGAGCATTACGTCACAAACACCTCAAGTGGGCAGTTGTAGCACAGTTCTTTTATGTGGGCGCACAGGTTTGCGTAACCAGTTTTTTCATCAGAATGGCGCAACAAGGTGGTGGTTTCGACGAGAAAACAGCTGCCTCTTACTTAGCCATATACGGACTCTTATTTACTGTGGGGCGCTTTGCAGGTACTGCGATCCTTCAGTTTGTATCTTCAAGTAAACTTCTGGTCATTTATGCAGTTATTTCGATAATCTTGTGCCTGGTAGCTATTTTAGGACAGGGTTCTTACGTCGTTTATGCTTTAGGCGGACTCGGATTCTTCATGTCGATTATGTTCCCGACTATTTTTGCACTGGGTATCGATGGCATTGGCGATGATACCAAACCGGGTTCATCGTGGCTCATTATGTCGATTGTTGGTGGGGCCATTTTGCCATTTGGTATGGGGAGCCTGATTGATTTGTATGGCGATAACATTCAGATTGGCTATAGCATACCACTAATTTGCTTTATAGTGGTGCTTTACTTCGGTTTAAGCGGCTATAAAATTGCACACAAATCTTAATTGCCTCTGCGAAAAATGAAACTTAGTTGGTTTAAGATACTGTCCGTTGTTTTATTGTTAAGCATAAGCTTTTCAAAGCAAACCTATGCTCAAAACGAAAATGCAAAGCCCTGGGTATTTTGGTACTGGATTAAGGCAGGCGTTTCAAAAGCAGGTATAACCGCCGATTTGGAGGCGATGAAAGCCAATGGCATTGGCGGAGCATATTTAATGAGCATCCAGGGCGCAGATAAGACACCGCTTTACAATCCGCCCAGTGTGCAGCTTACGCCTGAATGGTGGCAAATGGTCGAGTTTGCCATGAGTGAAGCCAAACGACTAAACCTTAAACTGGGCATGCATGTAAGCGATGGTTTCGCCCTGGCTGGTGGCCCCTGGATTAAACCCGAGCAATCTATGCAAAAAGTAGTTTGGTCAAAAATAAACATCAGTAATACAATCACTAAAATACATTTACCTCAACCCGAAAGTAAGGAAGATTATTACCGCAATATAGCGGTGTATGCTTATCCTTCACCTATTGGCGAAGGCATCTCTACACGCACGGTAATCCCTAAAATTACGGCTAGTAATGGTGCTGATGCAAGCGGATTGATAACGCCTGGCAATAAGAAAAACTTTGGTTCCAGCGAACCATGCTATATCCAGTACGAATTTGAAAAACCTTTCACTTGCCGAACGGTAACCATCAGGCTGAGCGGCAATAATTACCAGGCCCAGCGTCTGGCCATCCAGGTGAGTAACGACGGAAAAACCTATCGTTCCATTGGCAGGTTAGAGGCTCCGCGGCATGGCTGGCAGGACACAGATGAAGATGTTACGCATTCAATTGTGCCCACCACAGCTAAATTTTTCAGGTTTATTTACGATAAAATAGGTTCCGAACCAGGAGCAGAAGATTTAGATGCCGCCAAGTGGAAACCTTCATTAAAGCTGGTGAATCTCGAACTTTCTGCCGAAGTGCAGATTAATCAGTTTGAAGGGAAAAATGGCTCGGTTTGGCGGTTGAGCAAAAGAAGCACTGAGAGACAAATTGCCAAAAATCTTTGCGTTCCGTTAAAAGGTATTATTAACCTCACCAGTAAATTAAATCCTGACGGTACTTTAAACTGGAAAGCTCCAAAAGGAAACTGGACCATTCTAAGAATCGGACATACATCTACTGGCCATACCAATGCTACCGCAGGTGGTGGAATGGGCTTAGAGTGCGATAAATTTAATCCCGCAGCTGTTAAACTTCAATTCGATAGCTGGTACGGAGAAGCTTTAAAACACGGCGGACCCGAAATTGCTAAAAAGGTATTGAGTGTTTTTCATGTCGACAGCTGGGAGTGTGGCAGCCAGAACTGGTCGCCTTTGTTTAAAGCTGAATTTTTAAAACGCAGAGGTTATGATTTAACGCCCTATCTACCCATTATGACGGGTTTACCGGTAGAAAGCGCAAAAGTATCTGAAGATTTCTTATACGATGTAAGAAAAACCATTGCCGAACTGGTTGTTGATCAGTTTTATAAGACTCTGGCCAAGCTCGCAAAAGAAAAAGGTGTAACCTTTACAGCCGAGAGTGTGGCACCTACCATGGTAAGCGATGGCCTGTTACATTATAAAACCGTAGATGTACCCATGGGTGAATTTTGGCTGAACAGCCCTACACACGATAAACCAAATGATATGCTCGATGCCATTTCTGGTGCACATATTTATGGTAAAAATATTATTCAGGCCGAAGCATTTACCACCGTACGGATGGACTGGAACGAAAATCCGGGGAATATGAAAACGCTGCAGGACCGTAATTATGCCCTGGGAATTAACAAACTAAGCTACCACGTTTTTGCGCATAACCCCTGGGTGGATAGAAAGCCGGGGGTGACCTTAGATGGGGTAGGTCTTTATTTTCAGCGCGACCAAACCTGGTGGAAACTCGGAAAAGCCTGGATAGATTATGCCACACGCACACAAAATCTGTTGCAGCAAGGCAAACCAGTGGTTGATATTGCTGTTTTCACAGGCGAAGAATTACCCCGCCGTTCGGTTTTGCCCGATAGGTTGGTAGAAACCTTACCGGGAATTTTTGGAGCTGATGTTGTCGAATCGGAAAGAAAACGTTTGGCAAATGTTGGAGAACCATTGAGGCAGATTCCTTCCGGTGTTACCCATTCGGCCAACATGGCCGATCCCGAAAACTGGGTAAACCCTTTACGTGGCTATGCTTACGATAGTTTTAATCCCGATGTATTGGGCACCGCTACCGTTAAAAATGGTGATGTTGTTTTTGCAAGTGGTGCTACTTATAAAATTCTGGTATTCCCGGGAGCCATGAAAATGAACCCCAATTACCAGTACATGAGCTACGCAACAGTTAAAAAACTTTTCGAGTTGATAAAAGCAGGAGCTAAGGTAATTGTTGGAGATAAACCACTTTATCAATCTGGTATTAAACAGGTTAATGCCATGGAGTTTAATAAAATTGTGGATGAAATTTGGGGTGGAAACTTCGAATCATATAAAAACAATAACCATCCTGTTTACACCAAAAAAGTAGGATTGGGACAGATTTTTAAGGCACCTTTCTATGGCGAAACCTTTGATGTTTTAGGCTTGAAAAGAGATTTAAATATTAATGAATTCACAAACAATCATTTAAATAAGGATTATGCACCTGATATTGCTTACGCCCACAGAGTTGATGGAAACAAGGAAATTTACTTTATCTCTAATCAGCAAAATAGAAAAAGAGCATTACTCTTCAACATAAGAAATGGCAAAAAATCGATACAAAGCTATGATGCAGTAAGTAATGTATGGTCTGAGCCGCATAAGATTAACAACACATTTGATGGTACTGACATCAATTTAACCTTATATCCTAACCAATCTATTTTTTTGGTACTGGATACGCCGGAAGTATTTTCTTTTTATTCGCGTAGTGCAGAGGACGAATTGAAAGCCGCAAAAAATAAATCCATCGATAAAAAAGCGTTGGATATTTCAGATAACTGGCAAGTACAGTTCAATCCTGCTTATGGTGGCCCACCAAAACCAGTTGCCTTTAATCAGCTTAGCGATTGGACCAAAAATCCTGATTCATTAATCCGCTATTATTCCGGAACTGCAGTTTACACCAAAAATTTCACTTATAAGGGCGATACGCAAAAGGCCTGGATAGATTTAGGTGCTTTTTCGAGCATGGCAGAGGTTAAAATCAATGGCATTACTTGCGGCACTTTATGGACCCCGCCTTATCGCCTGGATATCAGCAAAGCCATTAAAAAAGGGGAGAACCAAATCAGTATTGAGGTAGTAAACACCTGGGCAAACCGTTTAATCGGCGATAGTAAATTACCTGAAGATAAAAGAATTACCAAAACAACAGCACCTTTCCGCTTGGAGGGAAAGCCATTAAATCCGGCTGGCTTATTGGGACCGGTTACCATTCAAATTGAAGAAAAATGATAAAAAAAGAATTGCATAGCTGCTCGTTTTTAAATGATATACTGAACCGTTGCTGGTCATTCATTTCTTTATCAGCTTTAGTCTTTATTTTTTTGGCTTTAGCCTCCGTGGCAAAAGCACAGGATAAGTCGCTGGTAAATACTTCAAACAGTCCTTATGCCAAACTGCACAGCATTAACCTGAGCGATGTAACCTGGACAAAAGGTTTCTGGGCCGACCGCTTTAAAGTTGCTACCGAAACCATGGTACCCAACATGTGGGCCATTTATAACGATCCTAAAATCAGTCATGCCTTCAAAAACTTCGAAATTGCTGCAGGCTTAGATACTGGATCACATGCAGGTCCATCTTTCCACGATGGTGATTATTACAAAACATTAGAAGCAGTAGCCGTACTTTACGCTTCGACCAAAAACCCTAAGCTGAACGATATGATGGATAAGGCGATTGCGGTAATCGGTAAATCGCAACGTGCAGATGGCTACATTTACACCAAAGCCATGATCGAGCAGCGAAAAACCGGCGCCAACAACCAGTTTCAGGATCGCCTTAGCTTCGAATCTTACAACATTGGTCACTTAATGACCGCCGGCTGCATCCATTACCGCGCTACAGGTAAAACCACCTTGCTCAATATCGCCAAAAAGGCTACCGATTATTTGTATAATTTCTACAAATCAGCTTCGCCTACTTTGGCCCGGAATGCCATTTGTCCATCACACTATATGGGCGTTGTGGAAATGTACCGGACTACAAAAGATACCCGCTACCTCGAACTGGCCAAACATTTAATTGCCATTAAAGGAAAAATAGACGACGGAACGGATGATAACCAGGATCGTATTCCCTTTTTACAGCAAACCAAAGCCATGGGGCACGCAGTAAGGGCCAATTACCTGTATGCTGGCGTTGCCGACTTATATGCCGAAACTGGTAAGGATTCGCTTTTGAAAACGCTTAATTTAATGTGGGATGACGTAAACCAGCATAAAATGTACATTACCGGTGGTTGTGGTTCGCTTTACGATGGCACGTCGCCTGATGGAACCTCATACAACCCGGCAGATGTGCAGAAAATACACCAGGCTTTCGGACGCGATTACCAGCTGCCCAACTTTACGGCACACAACGAAACCTGCGCCAATATTGGTAATGTGCTCTGGAATTGGCGCATGCTACAGATTAGCGGCGATGCAAAATATGCCGATGTGATGGAACTCGCACTTCACAACAGCGTTTTATCAGGCATTAGTTTAGATGGTAAGAATTTCTTGTATACCAATCCGCTTGCCCAATCAAATGATTTGCCCTTTAAACAACGCTGGTCGAAAGATCGTGTACCTTATATCGCTTTATCTAACTGTTGTCCACCAAATGTAGTGCGTACCATTGCGGAAGTGAGCGATTATGCCTACAGCGTTTCAGATAAAGGCTTGTGGTTCAATTTATATGGTGGTAACAACTTAAGTACTAGGCTGGCTGACGGCAGCAAGTTTTCCTTAACCCAAGAAACCGATTATCCATGGGATGGGAAGATCAAAATTACGATGAAAGAAAGTGCGGGCAAAGCCTATTCGATCTTTTTAAGGATCCCCGCCTGGACTCACGATGCAAAGATCAGCATTAATGGTAAAGCTGAAAAGATACCAGTAGTTCCGGGTACATACGCGGAGATTAAGCGGGTTTGGAAAAAAGGCGATAGGATTGATTTAAATTTACCTATGGAGGCTGTATTAATTGAAGCTAATCCTTTAGTAGAGGAGAACCGGAATCAGGTAGCCGTAAAGCGTGGCCCTGTGGTATATTGTTTAGAATCAACCGATTTACCGGGCAAAAGTATTTTCAATGCTTTTGTACCCGCCTCAACCAAATTTGAAGCTCAAACCATGGATATTGATGGAGCGAGGGTGATGGCATTAACGGGCAATGCTAAAATTGTAGCACCTAACAACTGGAAAAATGTACTTTACAAACCTATTGATGATAAAAATACAGCAACAACATTAAAACTGGTACCATACTTTGCCTGGGGCAACCGGGGCCATTCAGAAATGTCGGTTTGGTTGCCGCTGAGTAGATAAAATTACTCTGATCGTCATCTCGACTGAAGCAAAGCGGAATGGAGAGATCTATAATAGATTTTGCTTCGCAGAGCCTTCGGGTTCTCGACTACGTTGCACTTCGCTCGAAATGACGACCACGGTAATCGCTAAAAAAATAACACAACAATGAAATTAAAACTAATACTTTTCTTAAGCCTTTGCAGCAGCATTGCCTTCGCCACGGTAAAGCCTGCATCCATTTTTACCGATCACATGGTGCTACAACAGCAAAGCAATGTAGCCATATGGGGCTGGGCAAAACCCGCAAGCAAAGTTAAAATTGTGACTTCTTGGAACAAATCAAGCTATACCGTAAGTTCAGATCAGGCTGGAAAATGGAAAGTTAAAGTGGCTACCCCTTTAGCCGGCGGACCATACGAAATTGAACTAAATGATGGCGAAAAACTGGTACTGAAAGACATCCTGATTGGCGAAGTTTGGTTTTGTGGTGGCCAGTCTAATATGGAAATGCCCATGAAAGGTTTTAAAAGCCAACCCATAATCGGTTCAAACGAAGTGATTTTAAAGTCTTCTAATCCAAATATTAGGTTGTACACGGTTCCGCGTTCATCTATCACAGAGCGGCAGGATAACAGCAAACCTTCGCAATGGAAACTATCAGAGCCAGAAGCCGTTTCGAATTTCAGTGCTACCGCTTATTATTTCGGTTCGCTGCTGAGCGAAATGTTGCATGTACCCATTGGTTTAATCAACGATAGTTACGGCGGTTCTACTATCGAGGCATGGATGTCGCCAGATGATTTAAAGCCCTTTACAGAAGTTAAAATCCCTGCAAAAGGCGATTCCATTAAAGAAGTAAGCAGAACGCCCACTACTTTATACAACGGCATGCTTTATCCGGTTATTGGTTATGGCATTAAGGGTGCCATCTGGTATCAGGGCGAATCCAATTACGAGCGGCCACAGCGTTACGAAGATTTATTCCAAGCCATGGTTTCGAGTTGGCGACAACACTGGGATAACGGCGAATTTCCTTTTTACTATGCGCAAATTGCACCCTACAACTATTCATTAATAGCCAAACCAGGCACCAACTATAATTCGGCTTATTTAAGAGATGCCCAGCGCAAATCGCTCAGTAAAATCCCACATAGCGGAATGGCGGTTTTAATGGATATTGGCGAAGAAAAATCTATTCACCCCGCCAATAAAAAGCAAGGTGGCGAAAGGCTTGCCTATCTAGCCCTGGCTCAAACTTATGGCATCAAAGGCTTTGGTGCATTTAGTCCTACATATGAATCGGTAAGTATTGAAAAAAATACTGCCACCATTAAATTTCAAAATGTACCCAACGGATTAACTTCTTTTGGTAAAACATTATCTTTATTTGAGATTGCGGGCGCAGACCAGAAATTTTATCCAGCCAAAGCAGCGATAAAAGGCAGCAGTGTAATCGTTTCGGCCGAAGAGGTAAAAATACCTGTAGCGGTACGTTATGCCTTTAAAGATTTTGTAAACGGCGATTTATTTGGGAATGATGGCCTGCCAGTTTCCTCTTTCCGTACCGACAATTGGGAGCAATAACCATGATTTTAACCACAAAGACACAAAAGCAAAGAAATATTTTGAGAATGGACTTAAATGTGCTTATGCATTTGATATGGTCAATATTTTTAAACCATTCCTCAGGTGTTCTTAGATCTCTCAGGTGGTCGAAAATAATGCACCTTGAAACTAAAAAACTTGCCTTGGTGCTCTTAGTGCCTTTCTGTTTCGCTATACCAGCTGCATTTTCACAAGGAAAAGATTTAGCTAACGTAGTTTGGACTAACCAAAGTATCAATTCAGCCGAATCTATGCCGGTTGGCGGTGGCGATATCGGTTTAAATCTCTGGGTAGAAAAAGGCGAAGTTTACCTGTACCTTTCACGCAGTGGGACCTTCGATGAAAACAATACCCTCTTAAAACTTGGCCGAATCAAGCTCCAGTTCAGCCCGAACCCATTTGCTGGACAAACTTTTAAACAAGAACTGGTTTTGAAAGATGGTTATGCCCAAATCTCAGGTGCAAACGGAAAAACAAAAACCGAAATCAAAGTTTGGGTAGATGTTTTTAAACCTGTTATCCATTTAAACATCCAATCGGGCGAAAAAATAACAACAACTGCTAGCTACGAAAACTGGCGTTTTGCAGACCGCATTACTAAGGGTAAAGAAAATAACCAGAACTCGTATAAATGGGCGCCGCAAGGCATTGTAAAAACATTAAAAGATGAAATTGCCTTTAAGCAAAACCGCATACAGTTTTATCACCAAAACAAAGCAGAAACCGTATTCGATGTAGCCGTAAAGCAGCAAGGATTGGAGGATAGAAAAACCGGGCTGTTTAATCCCTTAAAAAACCTGGTTTTTGGCGGTTTAATGCAGGGAGATAATATGGTAGTAGCTGGAAATTACAATGGAACTTATTTGAGCACCCCCTTTAAGGCCTGGAGCCTGAAAAGTAAAAAACCAACTACAGCCGAACACCTCACCATTACACTACATACCAGTAAAACTGCGGCTATTGATATCTGGGAAAAGGAACTAAACAGCCTTAACCAAAGCATCAAAAACGATCAGCAAGCCAGCATCAAATGGTGGAATAATTACTGGAACAAAAGTTTCATTTACATACAGGCTAAAGATGAAGCTGCTAACCAATCGGCTAAAAACTATCAGCTTTTCCGCTACATGTTGGGCTGTAATGCATTCGGTAAATATCCCACTAAATTTAACGGCGGATTATTCACTTTCGATCCGCAGCTTACCGATACAGCTTTAAAATATACTCCTGATTTCAGAAACTGGGGAGGAGGTACCCATACCGCACAAAATCAGCGTTTGGTTTACTGGCCTATGCTTAAAAGTGGCGATTTCGATATGATGACACCGCAGTTCGATTTCTATCTCAATTTACTCAGAAATGCAGAAATCCGAACAGAAGTTGCATGGGGCCATAAAGGAGCAAGTTTTACCGAGCAATTGGAGAATTTCGGACTACCAAATCCTGCCGAATACGGCTGGAAACGTCCAGCTGATTTTGATAAAGGTGTGGAATATAACGCCTGGCTCGAATACGAATGGGATACGGTTCTGGAGTTTTGTATGATGATCCTCGAAACGAATCGCTACGACAACCGGAATATAGATAAGTATCTGTCATTGATTGAAAGCTCGCTAACGTTCTTCAAAGAGCATTATACTTATTTAGCCAAACAACGTGGTGCAAAAGCTCTTGATGGTGACGGGCATTTGGTTTTGTATCCCGGTTCAGGTGCAGAAACCTATAAAATGGCATACAATTCAACTTCTACCATTGCAGCACTGAAAACGGTGCTCCAGCGCCTGGTCGAATTGCCTGGCTTAACCGAAAATAAACGTAACGAATGGACAGCAATGCTCAAAACCATTCCTGATATCAATTTCAGATCTTTTCAGGGGCATACCACCATTGCTCCTGCAAAACTTTGGGAAAGGATTAATAATGTAGAAAGTCCGCAACTATATCCGGTTTATCCATGGGGTATTTATGGTATTGGGAAGCCTGATTTAGATACCGCCATCAATACCTTTAAATACGATACTGATGTACTTAAATTTCGCAGTCATGTAGGATGGAAACAGGATAATATTTTTGCCGCCAGATTAGGTTTAAGCGAAGAAGCAGCCAGATTAACAACGCTAAAATTAAAAGATTCAGAACGAAGGTTTCCTGCCTTTTGGGGACCGGGCTTCGACTGGGCACCCGATCACAATTGGGGTGGCTCCGGAATGATTGGTTTACAGGAAATGCTTTTGCAGGCAGATGGAAAACAGATTTACCTTTTTCCAGCCTGGCCGAAAGCTTGGGACGTACATTTTAAATTGCATGCGCCATACCAAACTACGGTAGAAGGAACTTTAAAAGATGGAAAATTGATCGATTTGAAAGTATTACCCGAATCGAGGAAGAAGGATATTATAAATATGAATAACCACAGATAAAAAGGATGAACACAGATTTCAATATAAAAAAACGTTATCCGTGTTTATCTGTGAAATCTGTGGCAAAAAATGAAAAAATATGGATTTACAGTTAAAAGAAAAAGTTATTATCATTACCGGCGCGGCTAAAGGCATTGGCCGAAGTATTGCCGAAGTATTTGCTAAGGAAGATGCCATTGCCGTAATTGTAGGCAGAAAGGCTGAAGACAACCAGAAAGTGGTTGACGAAATTACTGCGCAAGGCAAAAAAGCCGAACAGTTTGTAGCCGAACTTTCCCGACCTGAAGATTGCGAAAAAGTAGTTGCGCAAATCGTAGCTAAATTTGGCAGGATAGACGGTTTGGTTAACAATGCTGGCGTGAATGATGGAGTAGGCCTTGAAAGTGGTAATTATGAAGGTTTCATGGCATCGCTGCACAAAAATGTAATACATTACTATTTAATGGCGCATCATGCCTTGCCCGAGCTGATTAAAAGCAAAGGAGCAATTGTAAACATTACTTCAAAAACTGCCGAAACCGGTCAGGGAAATACCTCTGCCTACGCAGCAGCCAATGGCGGTAGAAACGCATTAACCCGCGAGTGGGCGGTAGAGCTATTAAAATATGGGATCAGGGTAAATGCGGTGGTAGTAGCCGAATGCTGGACACCAGCCTACGAAACCTGGATCGAAACCCTGACAGATGCACAGGAAAAGCTGAACGAAATTACGGCTAAAATCCCTTTAGAAAACAGAATGACAACCGCCGAAGAAATTGCGAATATGACAGTTTTTCTAATGTCGAACAAATCAAGCCACACTACCGGACAGATTATCCATGTAGATGGCGGATATGTGCACTTAGACAGAGCTTTGGCAAATGCTTAAATATTAATTATTGAATGAAAGAGTTATGAATGATTGAATATTATCAACAATATATTTATTCATTAATTAGCATTCAATCTATCATTCAAAATTCAATCATTAAAATTAAAATGAAAACCCTTACCTGTACAACCCCTGGCACTTTCGAATATTCAGAAACTGAAAAACCTGAACTTCAAAAAGACCAGGCCATTATTAAAATAAAGAGAATTGGCATTTGTGGTACCGACTTACATGCTTTTGAAGGCACGCAACCTTTCTTCAATTATCCACGCATTTTAGGGCACGAGCTTTCGGGCGAGCTGGTTGCCATTGATGGCAGAAGCGATTTTAAAATAGGAGAGGCTGTTACCTTTATTCCTTATTTTAATTGCGGCGAATGTATTGCCTGCCGCATGCACAAACCCAATTGCTGTGTTAAAATGCAGGTTTGCGGTGTGCATGTAGATGGTGGTATGCGCGAATATTTAACTGTGCCATCGCGTACGCTTTTGCATGGCGAAGGCTTGAGTTATGATGAACTTGCTTTGGTAGAACCTCTGGCCATTGGTGCTCATGGGGTGCGCAGGGCTGATGTACAACCCGGCGAATTTGTGCTGGTAATAGGAGCTGGTCCAATCGGCTTGGGTACAATGGAATTTGCCCGTATTGCCAGCGCAGAGGTAATTGCACTCGACATAAATGATGACCGTCTGAAGTTTTGCAAAGAAAAATTAGGTGTTACACACACCATAAATGCCTTATCGCCTGATGTAACGGAGCATCTAAGTAAAATTACCAATGGCGATATGCCTACAGTGGTAATCGATGCAACAGGTAACCAAAAAGCCATAAACAATGCCATAAACTACATGGCCCATGGAGCCAGATTTGTATTGATTGGCCTGCAAAAAGGAGATTTAATTTTTAATCACCCCGAATTCCACAAACGCGAGTCGACCTTAATGAGCAGCAGAAATGCTACCATTGTAGATTTTGAACATGTAATTCAATCTATCAAAACCGGTTTGGTTAACCCCGCAACATATATCACCCATCAGGTTAATTTTGAAGACATTAAAGATAACTTTGAAAGCTGGTTAGATCCGAAAAACGGGGTAATTAAGGCAATTGCAAAGATTGGGGAGTAGATAAATCTGTCATTCTGAACGCAGTGAAGAATCTCTAACCGAATTGTTTAATTGGATGGGATTCTTCACTGCGTTCAGAATGACAAAAACCATCGTCCGCGTTTGCAACGCGGATGTACGAGAACAGCGATTGTATCGCTGCCGAACCATAGGCATAAAAAAAGCCGATAATTTAGATCATTATCGGCTTTAACATTATCGAGCGCTTTGTTGCTTAACCTTTATAAAAAACCTCATTCCAATGTAGTTCATTTCTAAACTGGTTGATTTTGGTATCAGCTCCGATATTTATGTATTCTAATCCTGCGATGTTTGCAAAATCTGATAAGTGTTCGGTAGTTAAATTCTGACTGTAGGCTGTATGGTGTGCACCACCTGCGTAAATCCATGCCGCACAACCCGTTTTCATATCCGGCAGCGGTTTCCAGAGCACACGGGCAACAGGAAGATTAGGCAGGTCATTTTCGGCCTCAACTGCTTTAACCTCATTAACCAGTAAACGGAAACGGTTACCCATATCAATTAACGATGCATTTAAGGCATCGCCGCCACCTACGTTAAACACTAAACGTGCAGGATCGGCTTTACCGCCAATACCCAGCGGATGCACTTCTAAACTTGCTTTTCCCGAAGCTAAGCTGGCATCAACTTCCAGCATGTGCGAACCTAGAACCAATGCATTAGAAGGATCGAAATGATAAGTATAGTCTTCCATAAAAGCATTTCCGCCCGGTAAACCAGCACCCATTACTTTGCAGGCGCGTACCAAAGCCGCTGTTTTCCAGTCACCTTCACCGGCAAAACCATAACCATCGGCCATTAAGCGTTGGGCAGCAATACCTGGTAACTGAATCATACCATGTAAATCTTCAAAAGTATCAGAGAAACCTTTAAAACCGCCATCAACCAGGAATTTCCGTAAGCCAAGTTCAATTTTGGCAGCATCGTAAACCGATTGATGTCTCGCACCACCAGCCTTCAAATCATCGGCCATCTCGTAAGTAGCCTCGTACTCTTTTAGTAAAGCTTGAATAGCATCTTCACCAACTCCATTAATCACGGCCACTAAATCGCCAATGCCATAAGTATTTACCGAGAAACCGAATTTCATTTCTGCTTCAACTTTATCGCCATCCGTTACGGCTACAAAGCGCATATTATCACCAAAACGCACAAATTTAGCACCTTGCCAATCGTTCCAGCCTGCAGCAGCTCTGCACCAGGTATCAATCTGTTTAGCTACTTCTTCATCCTGCCAGTGCCCAACCACAACTTTACGGTCTTTACGCATACGCGAAACCATAAAACCGAATTCGCGGTCGCCATGTGCACTTTGGTTCAGGTTCATAAAATCCATATCAATCGTATTCCACGGAATATCGCGGTTAAACTGAGTATGTAAGTGCAGCAATGGTTTTTGCAATACATTTAAGCCTCTGATCCACATTTTAGCAGGCGAGAAAGTGTGCATCCAGGTAATTACCCCGATACAATTTTCGTCGATATTGGCTTGCTGTAAAGTTTCAAAAATCTCTTCGGTAGTTTTCACAATCGGTTTGTACACCACAGAAACCGAGATATTTCCATTCTTGTTTAACGAATCAGCAACTTGTTGTGCATGCGCTGCCACTTGTTTTAAGGTTTCTTCGCCGTACAAATGTTGTGTTCCGGTAATAAACCAAACCTGTAATTTTTTTAAATCAATCATTACTGTTTATGTTGTTTTTATTTATTCAATTAAACCTCACAGGTTTTATAAAACTGTGAGGTTTCTTATTTTTTGTTCAATTTCGGTTAATGAAACTCCTAACTGCCAGCTCAAAACTGAGAACTAACTACTTCTGTCCGTAATAAGCACCGGCTCCATGCTTGCGTTCATAATGCTTCTCAATGAGCGAGTCTTTTAACTTCGGGGCCTGTGGATTAATTTGCTGCGTTAATAAGGCCATCTGCGCAACTGCTTCTAGCACTGCGCTGTTGTAAACCGCTTTTTCTGCAGTTTTTCCCCAGGTAAAAGGAGCGTGGTTACTCACTAAAATCATTTCTACTTCTTTATGGCTTAAACCTAAACTTTCAAAATGGTTTATAATCTGGAAACCCGTTTCATATTCATAATTGCCTTTAATCATGGCATCATCCATAGGAGGCGCGCAGGGAATATCAACAGTTAAATGGTCGGCATGGGTGGTACCAAAAATCGGGATGGCTTTTTGTGCCTGTGCCCACGCCGTACCATAAGTAGAGTGGGTATGTACTACACCACCAATATTTTCCCAGTGTTTGTACAAAACAGCATGTGTTTGGGTATCAGAAGAGGGACGAAGGTTCCCTTCAACCGTGTTACCATCAAAATCTACAATCACCATTTTTTCCGGTGTTAAATCATCATAAGGCACACCGCTCGGTTTAATGGCAAAAATGCCTTTAGCACGATCGGCAGCGCTTACATTACCAAAGGTAAAAAGTACCAGCCCTAGTTTGGGCAACTGCATATTGGCCTCGTAGGCCTGCTGTTTTATGTCCTGATAGTTGCTCATGATAAATAAGGTTTTACGTCTTTTTTACTGTATTTCTCCAGGTAACGGCCCAGGCCTAAATATTGATCGTAATGCTGGCGGTAAAGCTTTTGCTTTTTCACGTTGGGTTGGTATTCTTTTTCAAAACCAGTTCCCATGGCAGCCATTGCAGCCTCAATGTTTGGATAAATACCTGCCGCAACAGCAGCAAACATGGCTGCACCTAAAGCGCAGGTATGCTCAAAACGGTGAATCCTGATTGGCATTTCTAATACATCGGCCATCATTTGCATAATATAAGCCGATTTTTTAGCCACACCACCAATACCAATAATCCCTTTTACAGGTACGCCTTGTTCTATAAAGCGATCTACAATGGCCTTAGCCCCGAAACAAGTTGCTGCAGCCAATGCCCGGAAAAATCTTGGAGCATCGGTACCCAAGCCTAAACCTGTTATAGCGCCTTTAAGTTCCTGGTTGGCATCAGGTGTTCTGCGACCGTTCAACCAATCTACAGCCAGCTCTGCATAATCTTCGTCCTCTAAAGCATCGGCCTGCTTACTCAAATTGGCAATAATCTTGGCTTCAAGCTCTTCCTTTAAAGCCAGCGCCGTAGCTTCATTTATTAATTCAGATTCCGTTAATAAACTATTTAGTGGCCAGCTGATTAAATTTTTAAACCAAGCATATACATCACCAAAAGCCGATTGTCCGGCTTCCAAACCGGCCATCCCCGGAATTACCGAACCATTTACCTGTCCGCAGATACCGTTAATCAGTTTACCATGTAAATCTTCGTTTGGTGCCACTAATATATCGCAGGTACTCGTGCCCATTACTTTACTTAAATAATAGGGTTCAATCTGACCTCCAACAGCTCCCATGTGCGCATCAAAAGCTCCTACACCAATTACCACATCGGTATTTAAGCCTAACTTATCAGCCCATTCGGTACATAAAGTTCCTGCAGCAATATCAGAAGTATCGGTATCGTTAAATAATTTGGCCCTGAAACCAGCCAAAAGCGGATCGAGACTGCTAAAGAAATCTTCTGGCGGTAAACCATTAAATTCTTCTGCCCATAAGGCTTTGTGTCCTGCGGCACAGCGGCTGCGTTTCATGGTGGTTACATCTTTGCCGCCACAGAGTAAAAATGGAACCCAATCACAATGTTCCACCCACGATTGGGCACTTTTCTTAATCGCCGAATCGACCCTTAAGGTGCGCAAAAGCTTAGCCCAAAACCATTCAGAGGAATAAATTCCACCTACATATTTTAAATAATTGGTTTCGAATTTGGTAGCATGCTCGTTAATTTCTGCCGCTTCCTTAACCGCGGTATGATCTTTCCATAATACAAACATGGCGTTAGGATTTTCTTCAAAACCAGGTGTTAAGGCCAAGGGAGTACCACTTGCATCAACCGCCACCGGACTTGAACCCGTAGTATCAACAGAGATTCCCTTTACCAGTCGGGCAATTTCTGCACCACCAGCTTTTTCTATACACTGTTTGATGGTGTATTCCAATCCTTCAATATAATCTAGCGGATGTTGCCTGAATTGATTAATAGCAGGTTTACAATATAAACCTTTTTGCCATCGTGGATAAAGAAAAACAGAGGCCGAAATTTCTTTCCCGTTAGCGGTATCGACTAAAACAGAACGAACAGAATCCGTCCCGTAATCTACGCCTATTACATAGTTTGCTGTGCTCATAACAATAAATAATCGTCTAATTAACGTTTATTTTTTTGAATTAAAAAATTTTATCGTTTTTTTATCTTTCAGGAAAAGGGAAGGGCTTAAAAATTAACATTTTTGCTGCAAATAAATAGTGCATCACAAAGTTTGAAATGAATATATTTATCCTGAACAATAACAAGTTACTGATTTAAAAACAAATACCACATTAACGCCATGAAGTACATCATCATATTAAGCATCTTGCTTTTAGGAACCACAGCATCGTTCGCACAAACGAAACAAGATAGCCTAGACATTAAACGCGCCGCACTTGATTACATTGAATCGCAACACAAGCCCAATCCTAAGCAAATGGAACAGGCATTACACCCACGTTTGGTTAAACGGACTTTTTGGAAAGATAAGGCCACCGGAAAAGATTATGTGCGCGAAACATCAGCAGAGTCGATGGTTCTATTGGCTGAAAGCTATAATAAGAAGAGCGACAAATTCCCTGTAAACCCTAAAAAGGATCTTAAGTTTCTTGATGTTTCAGATAGGACTGCTTCTGTAAAGCTATTAGCCGATGAATGGATTGACTATATGCACCTGGTAAAACTGAATGACTCATGGAAAATTATAAATGTACTTTGGCAATATAATGATAGTGCCCAACACCAATAAAGAATTGAAGCACGCTAAAAAAGAATGGCAAACTTTCGGCTTATTATGGCTAAAACCTTAAATTTACTTTATGGCCAAAAAAGATAAAGCAGATCCCGGTTTAACAAAGAAAATTTTCGTTTTGGATACCTCAGTAATCCTTTATGATCATGATGCGATTAACAATTTCCATGAGCATGATGTGGCCATTCCAATCCAAGTGCTCGAAGAACTCGATAATTTTAAAAGCGGTAACGATACCCGTAATTTCGAAGCCAGAAGCTTTATCCGCTTAATTGATGAAACGGCTAAGCAAAAGCTCATCAGCGACTGGACTCCGCTTAAAAAGCCAAATTCGGGTAAGTTTAAAGTAATTCTGAACGAAAACCCACTTGCTGTAAATGCCGAAGAGGTGTATGGCAAGGGCAAAACCGACCATAAAATTTTAAATGCTGCTTTAAGTTTAAAGGCCGAACATCCAGATAAACGCGTTGTGCTGGTATCGAAAGATATCTGCCTGAGGCTAAAAGCCAAAGCCTTATCGTTAAACGCCGAAGATTACGAAACCGGTAAAATTAAAAATGTAGATGAATTATATGCCGGCAAAACTGAACTGCACAATTTTTCGACAGAAATTATAGAGGCCGTAAAACAGCAACCGTTTACTGATGCTACAGATATCGGGCTCCCCGCCAAAAGTGCCAATCATTTCTACATTCTTAAAAACAAAAGAAAAACAGCCAACGTATTTTATAACAATAGCTTAAAAACCATTTCGGCCGTTTCTACTGATGCGATATTTAAAATCAAACCCAAAAATATAGAACAGGCTTTTGCTATACATGCACTTTTAGATCCCCAAATTAAACTGGTAAGCATACAGGGAAATGCCGGAACAGGTAAAACTTTGCTTGCATTAGCCAGCGCATTAGAACAGCGTAAAAACTTCAGGCAGATTTACGTTACCAGACCCATTGTTTCGTTAAGCAACAAAGATATTGGTTTTCTGCCTGGCGATGCGAAATCGAAAACCGATCCTTTTATGGCACCCATCTGGGATAATCTCAGGTTTATTAAAGAACAGTTTATCGGCGACCATAAAATGTCGGAAAAGATTGATGAACTGATCAATACTGAGAAAATAGCCATTGCACCTTTGGCTTTTATACGCGGAAGAACGCTGACTAAGATTTTCTTTATCATTGACGAAGCCCAGAATTTAACTCCTCATGAGGTAAAAACCATTATTTCGAGGGCAGGCGAGCATACCAAAATTGTATTTACAGGCGATATTTACCAGATAGATACACCTTATCTGGATTCGGAAAGTAATGGATTGTCATATTTAATAGAAAACGCCAAAAACCATCCCTTGTATGCACACATTACTTTGCATAAGGGTGAAAGGAGCGAGTTGGCCAACCTGGCGAATGAGTTGTTGTAACTTTTTATTTCCTCCTGATTGCACGGAGCATACAAATGATACCGTAATTTAATCTGCGTTTATCTTCTTAAATCTGCGGGAAAATAATGATGGAATAAACTTGCTTAAATCTCCCGCTGATTTCGCGGATTACACGGATGCGCTTATTAACTTGCGGGAAATAACTAATGGTATTTATTCAACGATCTGATTGCAATAAACAACCCAACCAAAGTTAAAACAGCACTCAGAATAAACGGTGCTCCTGGAAAATACACCGGCGCATGCCCCTCAATAAAATAAGCAAAAATATGGGTCATTACCCAGGGTGCAAATATCGCAGCCAAGCTCTGCAAACCGGTTAAAACGCCCTGCATTTCGCCTTGCGCATTTGCAGGAATCTGGTTAGAAATTAAACCCTGCATCGCTGGTCCTCCAATTCCGGCCAGTCCATAAGGTAGCATAAAGGCAAACATCATCCAGCCCTTTGTAGCAAAAGCAAAAGCCACAAAACCGATTATATACAACATCAAACCAAAATAAACCGCTTTCTTTTCGCCTATTTTTGGTAAAATAACCCGGATTAAGCCACCTTGCACCACACCAATTACCAAGCCCACAAACCCCAACGAGTAACCCACCCATGAGGCATCCCAGTTAAATTTCTCCATGGTGTAGAAAGTCCAGTTAGATTGTACCGAATGACTGGAGAAATACAATAAAAATAAAGTAGCCATTAACCCCATCAAAGCCGGGTATTTGCCAATGCTTCGTAACGAACCTATTGGGTTGGCTCTTTTCCATTCAAAAGCTCTGCGCTTTTCTACTGGTAACGATTCGGGTAAAATAAAATAACCATATAGCCAGTTAATTAGCGATAAACCCGCGGCTACCATAAAAGGAACGCGCGTACCAAAATGGCTAAAGGCGCCTCCCAATACAGGCCCTAAGATAAAACCTACACCAAAAGCTGCACCTACCAGACCAAAATTCTGCGCCCTTTTTTCGGGTGCAGAAATATCTGCAATATATGCTTGTGCAGTAGTAAAACTGGCACCAGTAATACCAGCTACAATCCGCCCAACGAATAACCAGATCATGGAAGGTGCAAAAGCCAGGAAAATATAATCAATACCCAAACCAAACAAAGAGCTTAATAAAACCGGCCTGCGACCGTAGCGATCACTAAGCGCACCAATAATAGGCGAAGATATAAACTGTACTGAGGCGTAAGCGAGCGTTAGCCAACCACCATATTCTGCTGCCAAACCAAAGCCACCACCTGTAAAATCCTGTATCAGCTTTGGTAAAACCGGAATGATGATCCCAAAACCTGTAAAATCTATCAGGAGGGTAACCATAATAAAACCCATTGCCGATTTTTTTTCGTTTGCCATAGTGTAAAAGGTTGATGCGCAAAAGTATCAGAATTACCCCATAAACTCAATTTTAGTTCTCTACAAACCGCATAAAGTCTATCAGGTTTTAAAAACCTGATAGACTTATCCAAAAACGCTTAAACTAACCTACAGCGAATTAAAAACAGTCAGGAGATTCAAAACCCTAATGAAAGCCTAAAACTTTTCCACAATGCCTTATTTCGGCATAATTTTGTTAAATTCGCAAGGTTATAACAATACCTTTTTTAAACATCGTTTTTAGTAACGAGAATAATAATTTATGGCAGAAGATTTAGAGAATCAGCAGAACGACAAAATCATTCAAATTAATATAGAAGAGCAGATGAAATCGGCCTACATTGATTATTCAATGTCGGTAATCGTATCGAGGGCTTTGCCTGATGTACGCGATGGATTAAAACCAGTACACCGCCGTGTTTTATACGGTATGTTGGGGCTGGGCGTAACCAGCGGTAAGCCTTATAAAAAATCTGCCCGTATTGTGGGTGAGGTTTTAGGTAAGTACCACCCGCATGGTGATGCATCTGTTTATTTCACTATGGTTCGTATGGCTCAGGATTGGAGTTTACGCTATCCAATGGTAGATGGACAGGGAAACTTTGGCCACATTGATGGTGACTCTCCGGCTGCGATGCGTTATACCGAGGCTAGGTTTAGTAAACTGGCTGAAGAAATGGTTGCTGATATTAATAAAGATACAGTAGATTTTCAGTTAAACTTCGATGATACCGAGCAGGAACCAACGGTTCTACCTTCAAAAATCCCGAACCTTTTAGTTAACGGATCGAGTGGTATTGCAGTAGGTATGGCCACCAACATGGCCCCGCATAACTTAACCGAGGCTATTGATGGTGTAATTAACTATATCGACAACCGCGAAATCACTGTAGAAGAATTAATGAAGTTTGTAAAAGCTCCTGATTTTCCTACCGGTGGTATCATTTATGGTTATACCGGCGTAAAAGAAGCTTTTGAAACTGGCCGTGGCCGTATTGTAATGCGCGCCAAAGCCGAAATCGAAAACATAAAAGACCGTGAGGTAATTATTGTTACCGAAATCCCTTATCAGGTAAATAAAGCACAAATGATTGAGCGTACTGCTGAATTGGTTGGCGAGAAAAAACTGGAAGGCATTTCAAACATCAAAGACGAATCGAACAAAGATGGTATCCGTATCGTGTACGAAATTAAACGCGATGCCAATGCTTCAATCGTATTAAATAACTTATATAAGTATACTGCGCTACAAACATCATTCAGTGTAAATAACATTGCATTGGTAAAAGGCCGTCCGCAAATGCTAAATCTTAAAGATTTAATTGTGCATTTCGTAGACCACCGTCATGATGTTGTTGTTCGCCGTACCAAATTTGAATTAGCTGAAGCCGAAAAACGTGCACATATTTTAGAAGGTTATTTAATTGCTTTAGATCATTTAGACGAAGTAATTAAATTAATTCGTGCTTCAGAAACTCCGGAGGAAGCCCGCGTAGGATTGATGGAGAAATTTGGTTTAAGCGATCTTCAGGCACGTGCTATCCTCGATATGACTTTACGTCGTTTAACGGGACTAGAACGTGATAAGATTAAAGAAGAATATGCTGAGCTGATGAAAACCATCGAATACTTGAAATCTGTTTTAGCTGACGAAGGCTTAAGGATGCAAATCATTAAGGATGAGTTGGAAGAAGTAAAACAGAAATTCGGCGATGCCCGTAAAACCACCATTGTTCACTCTGCCGAAGATATGAGCATGGAAGATTTCATCGACGATGAAGAGGTAGTAATTACCATTTCGCACGAAGGTTACGTTAAACGTACGCCAGCAACCGAATTTAAAGCGCAGGGTAGAGGTGGAAAAGGATCAAAAGGCAGTACTTCACGTAACGAAGACTTTATCGAACACATGTTGGTGGCCACAAACCACAACTATATGCTATTCTTTACCGAAGCAGGAAGATGTTTCTGGTTAAGGGTTTACGAAATTCCGGAAGGTTCGCGTACCAGCAAGGGAAGGGCAATCCAGAATATCATCAATATTCCGAAAGAAGAGAAAATCAAGGCCTACATTAAGGTTAAAAACCTGAAAGACCAGGAATATTTAGAGAACAACTTTATTATTATGTGTACCAAAAAAGGTACTATTAAGAAAACTTCTCTTGAAGCTTATTCACGTCCGCGTGTTAACGGTATCAACGCCATTAACATTAACGAAGGCGATGTATTATTAGAAGCTTGTTTAACCAATGGCGACAGCGAAATTGTAATGGCTTTACGTTCAGGAAGGGCTATCCGTTTCAACGAAAAAACTGTTCGTCCGATGGGTAGAACTGCTACTGGTGTACGCGGTGTAAGGCTGGCACACGATCAGGATGAAGTAGTTGGCATGATTGCTGTAAACAATCCTGAGGTTACCGTGTTAGTAGTATCAGAAAAAGGTTACGGAAAACGTACCGATATTGAAGATTACCGTGTAACCAACCGTGGTGGTAAAGGAGTAAAAACCATTAACGTTACTGAAAAAACCGGACAATTAGTTTCGATTAAAGACGTTACTGATAGCGAAGATTTGATGATCATTAATCGTTCTGGTATTGTTATCCGGATTCCGGTATCAGCTTTAAGGGTTATGGGTCGTGCAACGCAAGGCGTACGCTTAATCTCACTAAAAGGCGACGACGAAATTGCATCGGTAACCAAAATCGACCACGAGGAAGATGAAGAAGAAACAGTTGATTTAGAAAGTGTTGTAGTTGATGGCGAAGAATTAGAAGCCGATACTACAGCAGAAGCTGATGATGCTGACGAAGATGATGATTCAGATAACGAAACGGAAGAAAATTAACTAAAAATTAAGATTAGAATAAAAATTATGAAAAGAGTATTTCTAAGTATATTTCTGGCAGGTGCAGTAAGCGCTGCTTTTGCTCAGAAAAGCGAAGTTTCAGCAGCAAGAAACGATTGGGGCTTATTCCAGCTAACCTCGTCTAATGCTTCAACTCCACTGGCAAAAAAATTAGAATCTTTAGCAAAAGGATTAGCTCACACCGATAAAGCTATTGCTGATGAAAAATCTAAAGTAATGCCAGAAGCATGGTCATACCGTGCACTTTTTGCATCATCAGCTGCAATTTTAGATTCTGTAAGCACAGCAAATGCTGATGCAAACTTAAAAATTGCAAGAGAAGCAATTGTTGAAGCCAAAAAGCTGGATACTAAAGGTGCAGAGAAAGATAATATCAATTTAGCTGAAACCAACGTAATTAACGCAGTTAGAAACGGTGGTGTAATTGCTTATAATAAAAAAGATTTCAAAACTGCTTATCAAAAATTTGTTCAGGCAACCGAAATTAACCCTCAGGATACTTCAATGTATTTAAACGCAGGTATTGCTGCAAGAACGATTGAAGATTATCCGGGCATGATTACCCAGTTTAAAAAAGTAATCGCTTTTAATGCGCCACAATCTAAAGATCTGTATAATGAAATTATCAGCACCATTTTAGCCAAACAGAAAGATACCACTGCTGCTTTAGCTGTAATTAAAGAAGCAACGGCTAAATTCCCTGAAAACACTGAGTGGATCAAAACTGAGACTCAAATTTATATTGATAGGGGTGATGCTGCAAAATCTGAGCAAATGCTGGTAGCTTTAGCAACTAAAGAACCAAACAATGCAAATTATCAGGTTTTATTAGGAAACATTTATTTCGGTCAGGCTTTAAAATTACAAGCCGACAGAAATAAAATCGATCCTAAAAAAGTGAAAGAATTTAACGAAGTAACCGCTAAAATGAACGCTTTGTTAGATAAATCGCTTCCTTTTTACAAAAAAGCACTAGAGGTTGACAGCAAAAATGCAGGTGCATTAGAAACGTTGAAAACCATTTACGCTTTCAGAAACGACACTAAAAACTACGACGAAATTAAAAAACGTTTAGACGCTTTGCCTAAACAATAATTTAGTTAACGTTTTAAAAAAAGAGCCCTGAAATTTCGGGGCTCTTTTTTTTATGTCTATTTTTATGGTTTATTATAGTTTTACTCATTTCTTTATCCTATGCAGAATTGCTTTAAAATATCATTGATCGCTTTAACTTTAGTCTCTTTTAACGCGGCAGCTCAAAAAAGCCAAATCCTGATCGCAAGAAATTCGGTTGGTAAATTGCAGGCTTCAATTGCCAATAAAGAAGACCAAAAGAAACAACTGGCAATCATTACCGATGGCTTAAAATCAATTGAATCGGCCGAGAAAGACAGTAAAACAAAAAACTGGACCGAAACCTGGTCAATAAAATCCTACTTAACTTCTTTCGCGGCTATAATTGATACCGATCAGGGCAATTCGAATAAATATTACGATACAGCAGTAGAGGCGGTGGCCAAAGCCAAATCGCTTGATAGATACAACGATAATTCTGGCCTGATTAAAGCATCTGACCACAATATCCTGATCAAAAAGCAGGATAAAGGCAACGAAGCTTTTTTCAATAATGAATTTAAGGAAGCTTTTACCGATTTAAAGGAAGTAAGCAATAAGTTTCCAGCAGATACCACATTGGCATTAAATACGGCCATTTGTGCTTTAAACATTCAATCGTACGATGAATCGTTAAATTATTTTAAACGCGCCAAAGAAAACGGCATTAAAAATCCGTCGGTTTACCAAAAAATGGCGCAAATGTATGTAGTAAAATCTGATTATGAAACTGCAATCAGGACGCTGGAAGAAGGACTGGTATTAAATCCGTTTAACCGTTTCCTAACCAACGACTACATTAATCTTTTACTCGATACTGAAAATTACAGTAAAGCCACTTCATTGATTGAAAAAAACTTACAGGTTGAAAAGGGTAGTAAATTACTGTATTTTCTTTACGGTTATTTGCAGCAAGTTGGCGGAAACAATTCTACCGCAATTTTAGCTTACGATAAAGCTTTGGCAACTGATCAGAATTATTTTGACGCATTGTACCAACTGAGCATCGCGTACATCAATACCGCTAACGAAACGCTTAAAAAGAATGATGCCGATAAAGCCAGTAAATACAATGGTTTAATTAATCGCGCACAATTTGCTTTACAGCGCGCCAACGAAATCAATCCGAACGATAAAAAAACTGTTCAGCTGCTGCTTGATATTTACACCCGTAAAAAAGCTACAGACAAAGTTCAGGAGCTTAACCGCAAACTTCAGGAACTATAATTCCAATAAAGATATCGCACTGATTCATTAATTTATTTTGTGATTTTTTGAGCTGATTACAGCGAGTAGGTTAGTATTGCTAAAATACAACTTAACATAATATTAATTATATGACAAATTAATAATCTAAGATATTATCCCTGTAACCTCCGTTTTACTTAAGAAAAACTTAATTTTTCTAACTGATGATTATTCAGGTAAACCAAGGTGTTTTCGTTTGAACAATAAGGCGAATGCTCATCACGTGGAATAATTTTATTTTCATTCGTTTCAATATGGCGAATCCTGATTTTGTTGTAATCCACCTTAACAATGCTTTGGTTGATTAAGAAATAAATATGACCGAAAACATTTTGGCCATATTTGATATTAATCCTTTTTTCCAACGTAATGGAAAATTCTTCAAGCTTTAGAATTACATATTGAATTACAAATCCTTTTTTATCATCGATTTTCAAAGAAGATATTAATTCCGGATTTTCATAATCTTCTATATTAAAAACAGAAAAATTTCCGCGTGGTTCTTCTTCATCCTTAAAAAAATAACAAAGGCTCAGGCGCTTGTAATCTGAAGAGCAAAACAGATCTATCGGATCACCCATGCTTCGGTTATAATCAAAACTGTCTTCTTCAAAAAATATATTTCCATAAAAATCGATCTTCAAGTGCCATTTATTCCATTTTTCAGCTTGGAAAACAGACATATTAAAATAAAAATGACGATCTGGCAAACATTGAAACTTATTGAATTTATGAGTATTGAAAATTTCATCGGCTAAACTGATGGTTTCTTTGTGATTAAGGTCGGCATCAACAATTTCTATAAATAGGCTCTGATTACCCACCCCTTTAACGAGTGCAATTTCATCCGAATTTGCTATAAAATCAATTGCAACTATTTTCTCTATTTCATCCATGCTTTCCTGAATTTCCTCTGGCGCTGAATATGCTATAATGCCATGCTCTCGCTTAAAACTTCGGTTTAATTGTCGGGTAAAAAAATAGATGAATACGACGCCGATAATTTTAGCAATGGCATAGGATGAAGTGAGCATTAAAATTTGGACTAAAACCATTTTAGGTTGTTTACCGCTATTTATTTGTTTTCCGAACCAATTTAGCTAAATAAAACAACTAAGATGTAAATAAAAGGACTTTAGTATGCGGATTTTTGTTACGACTATCTGATAGGAATCCCCTTCTTCCCTTTTGACAAAAAATTCCCATTTGATATTATGCATCAAATGGGAATATCGTTTAAATTTATTTAATTACACACCAACAGCTTCTTCAGCCTGAGATTTGATATAACTATCAACCTGGTCGTGTGGAACTTCTTTTACAGGGATTAAAAAATCTCCGTTTGATCCTGATATTACAATTTGATTTTGGAAATGCCCAGGAAATGATCCTCTCGATATATATGGCGATGTACCACTTGCTAAAGGTCCTGTCCAGCCCATAGAATTAATTTTAAGTCCACCAACAAACTGCGGATCACGTGTTAAGGTAAAGCCATACGAATAGTTTGGCGCATCGCCTTGAACTTCTACAATAAAAATCCCAGGGGTACGTAATCCTGTCCACAGATAAGTTACTGTTGTTTTGGCCGGATTTACCGGTTCAGTTGAATAAAATCCCATTTTTTTTGTTTTATAGATAATCCTCTTTTTTACAAGGGTTTCGGTTTCCCTACAACTCAAGGCTCAATCAGATTATAAAGAACAAAAGAGCGTTTCGCACTGATTATTCCTTAAAGTTGTCAACCAAATATCCAGTAAACAGCTATATCAAAACAGCGTAATATCACCCTTATTTTGCTGCGTATTTCTACTTAGCATTTGAGTATATTTACTGTTGGAACATGATTGATAAAAACTATTTATCTCCAAACTTGTACTTCAAATATGTACGATCATTATAGCTTTCAGGAAGCAACCGCTTACCAAATTGAGCTTGCAAAACAATTAAAATTTGCGCAGGTAGATAAAATTAAAACCATTGCTGGTGCTGATATTTCGTTCAACAAAAACAGTACAACCATGTACGCTACAATTGTGATGCTTGAATATCCGGCTATGGTATTAAAATCTTTTGCTTTAGCCACTTTCGAAACCAATTTTCCATACAAGCCTGGTTTTTTAGGTTTTAAAGAAGTTCCGGCTTTGCTGAGAGTTTGGGAATTAATTGCAGATAAGCCGGATATTGTGGTGCTTGATGGCAATGGAATTCTGCACCCGAGGCGCATGGGTGTTGCGTCTCATTTTGGTATTTTAACCAATCAGGCAACAATTGGTTGCGCCAAAAGTCTGTTGTATGGCGAAAATCATGTGCCTGAACCCAATAAATTTAGCACAACAGTAATTAAAAGCCATGGCGAAACGCTTGGATTTGCACTCCGTACCAAAAATAATTGTGCGCCGGTTTACGTATCGGCCGGGCATTTAATTACGCAGGAACAAAGCCTCGAAGTAATTAAAAATTGTATTGGAAACTACCGGATTCCGGAGCCAACAAGATTGGCGCATAACATTGTCAACGACTTTAGAACTGGCAAACTCAAAGCCGGTTTTCATGAAGTTGTACCAGATTTAACGCTGTTTTAATTATCGCGAATAAAGCATAGGGATGCTGAAATAAATTCAGCATTGACGATTTTAAGTTTAAAACCTACACCCAGTTTATGCCTTTTTTAAGCAATTGCACAGTTTCATATTCTTCAGTACCAACAGCTGGCTGTACATTATAACCCCAATTGGCCTGTGGCGGTAAGCTCATCAAAATTGATTCGATACGGCCATTGGTTTCCAATCCGAATTTAGTTCCAGAATCGTAAACCAGGTTAAATTCTACATAACGGCTCCGGCGCTGATACTGCCATTCTTTTTGTTGCTCAGTAAATTCTTTATCGCGGTTACGGTCAATTAATTCAGTATAAATCGGCAGAAAAGTTTCGCCAACATTGATAGAGAAATCTAAAATCTGCTCCCAGCTTAAATTGGTATTTTCTGGTTTTAACCGATCATAAAAAATGCCGCCAATACCACGGGTTTCTTCGCGGTGTTTAATAAAGAAATAATCGTCGGCATGCGTTTTAAATTTCGGGTAAAAATCTGCGCTGAACTCATCGCAGGCATTTTTTAATTTATGGTGAAAAAACCTGGCGTCATTTTCAAAAACATAATGTGGCGTTAAATCAATTCCGCCACCAAACCAGCGTGTGTTTTCATTAAGTTCGAAATAACGGATATTCATGTGGATAATCGGTACCAGCGGATGGTTCGGGTGGATTACAATAGAAACACCTGTTGCAAAAAAATCGTCTTCGGTTACATTGAAAGCTTTTTTAACGGCTTCGGGTAGTTTGCCGTGTACAGCCGAAAAATTTACGCCACCTTTTTCGATAATCGCACCGTTCTGCATAATCCGGGTACGTCCGCCTCCCCACCGTTTCGCTCCCAAAGCTCCTCTTCAAACTTCCCTTGCCATCGGCAATTTCCAATCCACGGCAAATCTCATCTTGTATTTGCTTATAACGCGCTGCTACTTCTTCTTTCAACATGATGGCTCTTTCTATTTCCATACAAATTTAAGGCTATTAAAATAGCTATACTGATTTATGTTTAGATAGTACATTTTATTGACATTGACTGTGATTCGACCAGCCTGCTTTTGATTATTCCTCCAGGTAATCGAGGTCTTTACTAAAGCTTTCTTTTAAATACAATACAGAAATCATCGCAATTGCCGTTAAAACCCCCATTACAATAAATGCTGCCGGAATGATGTGATAACGGTGTACAAAAAACTCAAAAAGGAAAGTAATCGGAATTAATGCGCCACGTACAAAATTGGGTGCGGTGGTGGTTACGGTAGAACGGATGTTGGTACCAAACTGTTCGGCTGCGATAGTAACAAATGTAGCCCAATACCCAACAGCAAAACCCATAAACAAGCAAATGAGGATAAAGTTACTTTCAGTTAAACCGGTACTGGTAAGATAAACTATAACAGTAATTACTGATAAACCCTGAAAAATAAGCACAGTTTTCCTGCGCGATCTTAAAACCTGAGCCAGTACACCGCAAACTACATCACCAATGGCAATACCAAAATAAGTGTACATAATTCCTGTGCCGGCATTCAAAATATCTTTAGCGCCCAAAGCCTTACCAATTTCGGGCGATTGTGTAACCAGGATACCTACAATAAACCAAAGCGGAAGCCCCAAACAAATGCAAGCCAGATATTTCAAGAACCGTTTACGATCGGAGAATAGCATAAAAAAGTTACCTTTTGAGACCGCTTTATCCTGCTCAGCATTTTTAAACATCCCCGATTCGAAGGTACCTATCCGTAAAAACAATAATAATATGCCCATACCACCACCTACGAAATATGAGGTTTGCCAATAGAAATGTTTCCCAATTGTTGCAGCAGCAGCGGCACCCAATAAGCCTATTCCGGCCACAACCATTGTTCCGTAACCACGTTTTTCTTTATCCATGGTTTCGGTAACCAGGGTAATCCCTGCACCAAGCTCTCCTGCTAAACCAATACCTGCAATAAACCTCACAATAGCGTAAGCATGTATATCAGTAACAAAACCGTTGGCTATATTGGCTAGTGAGTACATCAATATAGATCCGAATAATACCTTAATGCGGCCAAATTTATCGCCAATAATCCCCCATAATAACCCACCAAACAATAAACCAAACATTTGCATGTTAAGCACATATTCTCCTTCGGTACGCATGTGCTCGGCCGAAATACCAATATCGGTAAAGCTTTTTAAGCGGACTACTGAAAATAAAACAAGATCATAAATATCAACGAAATAGCCCAGGGCGGCTACAATAACTAAGAAAATTACATTACGTTTGTTGGTTTGGGCTTGCTGGTCCATTTAAATATTTGGGTTTAGTCGCTGAAAGTACGCATTAACACAAATAAATTAAAATAGATTTTAAAATAAAAGCCACACTTTCTGTAGTGTGGCTTTTATGTGCTTAATGCAACATCTGTTTTGTGGTATCAGGAAGTTTTTTCGTTGTGTCAGTCATTTTCTTAGTGGTATCCATCACTTTGGTAGAATCCGTCTTCGTGCTATCTGAGGAACCAGCCATATTTTTAGACGAATTGCATGCTGAGGTGGCTATTATCAAAGAACCAGCAAAAGCAAGACTTAAAATTGTTTTTTTCATAGTTTTTATTGTTATCTATAATTCTAACAACCTTATAATCATTTGGTTTTAATTTTCTTCGCTAACCACATTATTGTTTAAAGGCATCAAACTGATTATCAAATTATAAACTGCAACGACATAAAATTATGCATGGTGTATTTTCAGCTTATTCAGCAGTTCGGGAGAAACGTTTTCGGCATAAACCCCATAACCATCTACCAAAACGCCTTTCAAACTTCCGGTATTCGATGAAATGGCATACACCACCGAACTATCTGCCGGATCGGTCATGCCTTCAAAACGGTAAACTTCTTCAATTTCAAACTCCTCCGGCATCAGAAACAAATTAATCGATTTGCATTCCAGTCCAACAGCAGTTAAATTAAAATCCAGGTTATAACCCCGGTGGTCTAAATCGCTTAAAGCGGCGGTAATGGTGTCGTATACATGCATAACCTAATTTACGCAAATATTACCAAATCAACCGCTATAAAACTTTAAAAGGTGCTAAAACTTTCTGATATTAGTAAGTATGATTATTTCTCAAAACACCCTTAAATGGGTAATGCGCTTTTACCCTCCGTTATTTTTTCAGCGCATTTGGGTTCAGAAATTTGAAAATGAATTTAGAAGCTGCACGGTTAAACTGAGTAAAAGTTTCCTGAATAAGAATTACAATGGCTCTATTTTTGGTGGAACAATTTATGCAGCAACCGATCCGTTTTACGCTTTATTATTTGATCAGTTGATGCAGCGTGAAGGATTTAAAGTACGTGTATGGCTTAAAAGCGCTTCTATACAATATTTAAAACCCGGACGCTCAACTTTATATTTTACCATCACCATAACCGACGAAATGCTTGTAGAAGCTACACGTGCGCTAAAAACCACCGGAAAGTTTGTAAAAGCCTATCCGATGGAAATTACCACCAAAAGCGGCGAATTGTGTGCTACTGTAATGAATGAAGTATATGTAAGAAACCTGCACCAGGGCGAAACTCCCCGTGTTGCCTATTAATTTTTAGATTATGCCGAGTATCAAGAGTTTAATTATGCAGGGCGAAGGTGTTATGCTCGATTTTAAGAAAACCATTAATAATACCGAGAAAATTGCGAAAAGCCTTGTGGCCTTTGCCAATAATAAAGGTGGTAAATTGCTGGTTGGCGTTGCCGATGATGGTTCGATTAAAGGTGTGAAATCGGAAGAAGAGGAAAAATACATGATCCTTACTTCGGCGCACCAGTTTTGCAAACCTGCAATAGAACCCAATTTTGAAGAGATTTATGTTGACGACAAACTGGTATTGGTGGTAAACATTCCCGAAAGTGATACTAAACCTCACTATGCGCTCGATGACCAGAAAAAATGGTGGGCCTATATCCGTATCGATGATAAAAGTGTGCTCGCCAGTAAAATTATTGTAGAAGTATTAAAAAACGACTACAAAGATAAAGGCGTGTTGATTTCTTATTCGGATAACGAAAAGAAACTGCTCGAATATCTGGAAGAAAACGAAAAGATAACGCTTAAAGAGTTTAGTAAACTGTTGCGCAGTTCTTACCGCAAAGCCCAAAAGATACTGGTTAATTTAATCCTCACGAACGTAATCAAATCGCATACTACTGAGCGGGAGGAATATTTTACAGCGGTACGGTAGGTTTTTCAAACACATTACACTCCTCTATTATTGATTGACGTAAATAAAAAGAGGTGTCATCTCGACTGGAACGTAGTGGAATGGAGAGATCTAGCTCGATAGATTTCTCGACTGCGTTGCACTCCGCTCGAAAGGACGCTAACCTAGGGGTGTATATTAACTTTTCTACACTCCTATTTTTTGAGGTTTAAAAACCCGACCTTTGTCTACCTATGTTTTCTAAAATTTACCAAAAATATAAACCCTACTATAAAGAAAATCTCCATCTTGCCTTACCTATTGTAGGCTCACAGGTTGGACATACGCTGGTGCACATGGCAGATAGTATTATTGTAGGCCATTTTACAGACACTACTCAACTCGCTGCCGTATCGCTTGTAAACAGCATTTTCATTCTAATTCTCGTAATTGGCCTGGGCATTTCGTATGGTTTAACGCCCCTGATTGCGCAGGAAAACGGCCGTCAGAATTACGAAGAATGCGGCCGCTTATTATCAAACAGCTTAATCATCAATATTTTAATTGGTGTCGTGCTTTATTGCCTGGTACATTTCGGCGTATTATTGGTTATCGATCACCTCGATCAAACACCAGCTGTTGTAAAATATGCCAAGCCATACCTAGGACTGCTTTCTGTATCCATCATTCCATTGCTGATATTCCAGACCTTTAAACAGTTTGCAGAAGGCTTGGGCTTTACCAAACAGGCCATGTTCGTATCGATATGGGGCAATGCCTTAAACATTACCCTGGGAATTATCTTTGTTAAAGGAATGTTCGGCATCAAACCTATGGGGGTAAGTGGTGTGGGTTGGAGTACCCTAATCGACAGGCTTTTAATGGCAACAGTGATGTGCTTTTATGTTTTAAGGTCAAAACATTTCAAAAAATATCTGACTCATTTTAAAGCTACTTTTATTGATAAGGCACGTGCGCTAAAAATTATTAAAATTGGTGCGCCGGTAGCCATGCAATATTCTTTCGAAATCAGTGCTTTTAGTGGCGCGGCAGTATTAATTGGAACCATCGGCGCAGTAGAGCAAGCTGCACACCAGATTGCCATTAGCTTAGCTGCAATGACTTACATGATGGCCAGTGGTGTAGCTTCAGCCGCTACCATTAAAACCGGCACCAATTTAGGCAAGAAAAATTTTGATGATCTGCGCAAATCAGCCATAGCCAGTTACCATGTTATATTACTATTTATGACTTGTACAGCCATAATTTTTGTGCTGGCGCATAACATTATGCCTTTTATTTATACCGAAGATCTATCCGTGGTAGCCATTGCAGCTCAATTGTTGATTATTGCAGGCTTTTTTCAGCTTTTTGATGGGACTCAGGTGGTAGGCCTCGGCGTATTGCGCGGGCTGGGCGATGTTAATATACCCACTTTTATCACCTTTCTGGCATATTGGGTAGTTGGAATCCCTGTAGGTTATTTGCTGGGCTTTAAATTCAATCTGGGCGTAAACGGAATCTGGTATGGTTTAACTTTTGGTTTATTAACGGCTTCTATCCTATTGTTTTTACGGTTTCAGAATAAAACGAAGGCGCTAAATAACCAATAATCTGACTACAATGAGCAAGAGTTATGTTAAGCACCCTGCATATCCAATCCTTCGACAGGCTCAGGATGACAAACTATAGGAAAAATCAAAAATTAGCTCCCTGCAAACCAATGAACTAATGACTAATGAACCTGATTATACAGTCCTTCGACAGACTCAGGATGACAGGCCATAAGAATAGAACCTGAAAATGAGCTCACTGCAGCCAATGAACCATTGACAAATGAACTAATAAACCAACCTACTTCCCAGCCACATTAACCACAACTCCGATAGTAAAGATAGAATTGCCCGCCGACATGTATTTGCGACTCTTTAAGCCAATATTACTACTTGTTGTATATTGGAGCTGGAAAGTTTTACTTAAAGCCATACGCGTAAAGAAAACAGGCTCAAAGAAAATATTATCTTCTTTTGGCTGAACTACTCCGTTTAAAAAGAAACGATCCATTTTTACGTGACTAATCCTCAACGCTGTCCCATAATTGATTGGAAAATCCTTTCCGAACAAATGCAGGTTATTTTTCTTTTTAGAACTGTAATTAACCTGCAAAAATGCTTTGCGGTAATCTACCTCCTGTAATTCGCTGCTAACTAAAACATCATCCTTAAAATCACGGAAAGTAATATCACTCCAGCCTTTTCCAACACCGCCGTAAATTTCAATAATGCGGTTATTATCCGGACCAAAAGTATCAAAATACCCTCCTCCAATTTCAATCAGTTTATGTCCGAAATCTTTGGCTTTTCTTTCACTGTTCATGGTTGATCCACTAAAAAGTACACCAATGTGATCGGAAACCGCATAGGCACCATTAATACTGGCATTACCCTTTAAAGAAATGTGACCGCCTCCGCTAAACTCTCCCTGCTTACTAAGCATCGGGGTATTTGGAACGTTGGGCATGTAAACTGAAGAACAACTGGCTACAAAAAGTGCTAAAACCGGAAGGGAAAAACGTAAGTATTTAATCATAGATGCTATATAAACTGATTTTGAAGGCAAAAATTGTGCTAGCGTTCCATTTTCATAAAATCCATCACCCTTTTAAATTCATCGTGTAAACCAGCTTTAAGATGTATTTGTTTCTGACTAACCGGATGAATGAATGAAAGCTCAGAGGCGTGCAGCAACATGGTGGTCATATCCCACTGTTCTTTAAAAAACTTATTCTGTTTATTACAGCCATGCGTCCTATCGCCAATAATGGGATGTAAAATGTGGCTGAAATGGCGCCTCAACTGGTGCATTCGGCCTGTTTTAGGGCATGCCTCAACGAGCGAATACCGTGAGGTAGGATGTTTACCAAAAGCAACATCAACTTCTGCCCTTTGCAATGTTTTAAAAGAGGTAAAGGCATCTTGCATGGTTCCATTCTCTTTAGCTAAAGGATAGTCTATATCCATCATATCAGGTGTAAAGCCCCTTAATATGGCGAGGTATTTTTTATCGGTTTTAGCATTCATAAATTGCTGATGCATAGTAATTTCAGATAGCTTATCAAAAGCAAACAATAAGATTCCGCTTGTTTTTCTATCCAGCCGGTGTACCGGACTTACATGTTTACCCACCTGATCCCTAAGCATCTGCAAGGCAAACTCGGTAGCATCACGCGCAATAGACGATTGGTGAACCAGCAAGCCGTGTGGTTTGTTGATTGCAATCAGGTTTTCATCCTCGTAAATAATCTCCAACATATCGGCGCGAAGATAAGGATATTATAGTTTTGGCGTAACAGCCTAGGCAAATAAATCAAAAGCCAGCCTGTAGGTATTGCAATGTGCATCTACAATTTCTTTAATATCTGCCGAATAACCACCACCCATACTCACCTGTAAAGGCAAGCCTTTATCTTTGCAAGCCTGCAGTACCACCCTGTCTCGTTCTTTACAGGCGGCCTTACTTAAAGCCAGCTTCCCCAGTTTGTCGGTAGAGAGTACATCAACCCCCGAAAGGTAAAAAACAAAATCGGGCTTTGATCTTTCAAAAGCATTTTTTAGGCTGGCATGTAAAAGTGCAAGATAAGCTTCGTCTTTCAGACCGTCTTCCAAGGCTATATCCAAATCAGACAGCTCTTTCCGGAACGGGAAGTTTTTATCGCCGTGCATGGAAAAGGTAAATACTTTAGGCTCATTTTGGAAGATTTCGGCAGTACCATTTCCCTGATGCACATCTAAATCTATAATTAATATACGATTAGCCAAATTACTATCTAATAAATAGTTAGCAGCAACAGCCTGATCATTTAACAAACAAAAACCTTCGCCCCAATTACTACCAGCATGATGTGTTCCGCCGGCTACGTTAAAAGCTATACCATGCGCTTTGGCATAATGCGCACCATCAATCGTGCCTTGTACAATACGGAGTTCGCGCTCCAGCAGCTGCGCATTTAGCGGAAAACCAATTCTTCGCTGATCGCGGAGTGAAAGGGTTAAATCGCGCAATTGCTCCCAATACTCCCTTTGGTGGGTTAAACGAACTGTGGCTTCATCAACACAATCGGGATGAAACAAATTGGCCTGCGATATGGTACCTTCATGCAAAAGCTGACCGGGTATCAACTCGTATTTTAGCATGGGGAAACGGTGCCCTTCCGGTAAAGGATGCGCATATAATTGATGCCAGGCAATTTTAATCATTAGCTTAAAATCTCCTCTACATGTTTTTCTATATTGGTGCAAATCTGATCAACCGGCAAATCGTTCGCATCCTGACCAAATGGATCTTCTATTTCTTCAGCTATCAACTCCAAACTCGCTAATACATAGAGAATAAAGGGAACAATCAGCACCAGGTAATAGCCTAAACTAAATACCCAGCCAATTGGAATGGTAAGCACATACACAAAAATAAACTTCTTGATAAACACACTGTATGAAAACGGAATAGGCGTATTCTTGATCCTTTCACAACCACCACAAATATCAGTAAACTGGTTTACATCATTAGTAAGCACAATTAGTTGCTCCTGCGAAACCAACCCTCTTTCGAGCAAATTATAAAGTCTCGAAATCATACTGCTAGCAATCTGGTTAGGAATATGTTTATGCTCCTCTACCTCGATCAAAAAGCTGTTTTTGCCAAAATACTTTTTTTCCCTTAAATGCTCTTTTAAGGCAAATGCGTATTTAGGAATACCATATTCAAAAAACTTTAAATCTTCTTCCGGTAATTTTAACGCTTTAATCTTCATTGCAAAATTGCGACTTACATTGGTTAGTCCACCAAGTAACTTCCTACCATCCCACCACCTGTCGTAAGAAGTATTGGTCCTAAATACGAGCAGCATGGAGATTACAAAACCCAGTAAGCTGTGCATCATACCGATGTTACTCACATAATCGCTTTTGGATAACTTAAAAATATTGAGCTCCAGAAAAGAAACCAAACCCGAAAACGCAGCCACACTTAACATCAAAGGCCATAGTTTACGGAAGGTATCGGCTTTATGGATATGAAAAATAAAAGTAAACCAATCTTTAGGGTTGTAATTAATCATTTCAGCTGTTTTAATTAGATAGCACGTCGTTATTAGGGAAATTCACCTTCTCAATATTACAAAAAAAGCAGGTAATGTTTCCAGTCCTGCTAGCAATTATTGCTTAATACCTTAGGAAGTATCTATGTTATTAAACTTTGTTTGGCTTGCTTACATATTTATTGCCTTTTACAAAAAAGCGCCACGGCAATAAAGCATGTTCTTGCGCGTAGGCGATACCAACCCTTGGTGAAGCCGCAATTTCTGCTTCTTCATACCGGATATTATGATCCTCTACCCAGATTTCGTCACCACCTAAGTGTTTTGCATTAAAACCTTTATCAATCCCCAATGCCTTTGCGGCAGAACCCGGACCGGCCGCTATTGCTCCTTTTGTATAAGGCATTTTGCGGCGCGCTTCAATTACATCAATACCTACCAGTGGTTCGATACCCCTGATTAACACAGCATGCGGTTCGTTTTCTACAGATGTGACAATATTGAATAAGTGATGCATGCCATAGCAAAGATATACATAAGCTACCCCGCCTTTCGCATACATGGTTTCGGTGCGGTTTGTCCTACGGCCACTATATGCATGCGACGCCTTATCCTTTACACCAAAGTAAGCTTCCGTTTCGACAATTATGCCTGCGGTAATCTGATCATCAACTTTCGTGTACAACACCTTACCCAACAGATCTTTTGCGAGCGCAACCACATCTTCATTCAGGTAATATTCGGTTTCCAGTTTCAAAAATTATATCGATAAATTATTTAACAAAACAACGATAACCTGCTCCAAATAAAGTCGATCTGTATCATCAAATTTATTCAATACTTCGCTATCTACATCTAACACACCAATTACTTCATCTGCTACAATTAAAGGAAGCACGATCTCAGATTTTGACGCCGAAGCACAGGCGATATGCCCCGGAAATTCTTCCACATCAGGCACAATAATGGTTTCGGCCTTTGCCCATGAAGTACCACAAACGCCTTTTCCCTTTTTTATGCGCGTACAGGCAACTGGTCCCTGAAATGGCCCCAAAACCAATTCATCCTGTTTCACCAGGTAAAAACCTACCCAAAACCACCCAAACTGTTCTTTTAATGCAGCAGCAACGTTAGCCATATTGGCTACAAAGTCGGTTTCGCCATCCAGTAAAGCTTCTATTTGAGGAATAATGGATTGATATTGTTCCTCTTTTGAGGTATTTCGGGTTATTGTTAAATCTTCTGCCATCTTACTAATTCTATAACCAAAGTTAATGATGATTTGCAATAAGCAATGCTATTGCAGATTTAATGACGAAATTTTGAACGATAACCTATCCTTAAATTCATTAGTTTTGGCAGTTAAAACTTCGACTGCTTTGATTACAGCCTTAACCATTACAAAATTTCGTGGCCTTACCATTCCCTTTGCTTTTATAGGCATGGCTGTTTTGCGTTTACCCTTGTGGCTCAACAAAAAATGCAGGTTCTGGAAATTAATGGGTAGTGGCAAAAATGCAGAGATTGATCTGGCTACCGATTTCAAACACTGGGCATTACTTACCACCTGGGAGTACCAGGAAGATTGCGAAGCTTTTTACCGCAATTCGCTGGTAACAAAATGGTTTAACTTCTTTGGTCTGGAAAGCTGCACCACCTTATTAAAACCTTTATCAAGCCATGGCTTATGGTCTAAAAAAGAACCTTTTAAGAGTGACAAAGACAATAACGAATACAACGGAAAAATTGCTGTGATTACGCGGGCTGCGATCCGGTTTAACCGTCTGAAAGAGTTCAGGCAAAACATTAAAAGAGCTTCCGATGCCATGAGGACTGCCCCCGGATTTATCCTCGCTGCAGGCATTGGAGAAAATCCTTTTCTGGATCAGGCTACTTTCTCCATCTGGGAAAATGCCGAAAGCGTAAAAAATTATGCCTACAAAACTTTTGACCATGCCGATGTGATTAAACTAACCAGAGCACGCCAATGGTACAAAGAAGAACTATTTGCGCGTTTTGAAATCATAACCAGCTACGGTAAACTAAACGGCATACCGATTAACGATTACCAACCACAAGTTAACCCCACCAAACCTAAAATTATTTAAAATGAGAGTTATAGCAGAATTACCACACCCTGAGTGTAAAATCACCATCTTTTCTATGAACCAGAAATACATTGTGAAATTTGAACAAGGCTCCTTCGAGCAAAGCTATAAATTAGCCGAACTCGACCTGAGTGGAGGGGGTGTAAATGATGTATTCGAAATACTTGACGAAGCATTTATCACAACAGTTATTGAACGCTTTAAATTAATGCGGAGCGATTTTACAGCCGCTTATAACAGGCATCAATATTAAATACGTAAATAGCTGATTTACTGATTATTAATATATAAATCAAAATTATATTTTGAAATTTAAGCTGTTTCAGAGAAACAAAACTACATTTAAGTCAGCATTTAGTTTAATTAAACAAATTTAAAATACTGATATAATGACAATTAACAATATACACAAAATATAATTCCGACTGCTTATTTTGCCAAATATATGGGAGGTTTGGTACAGAAACGTCATTTCGAAGTGTAACGAAGTCGAGAAATCTGTATAGATAGATTTCTCGACTTCGCAACCGAAGAACCGGCAGGCTCCATTCAATAGCTATCAGATCGAAATGACAATGATATTATTGGGTTTATATTTAAAGATCTCTCCATTCGCTGCGCTTCAGTCGAGATGACGATTACCGAAATATAGGTTGGGTTTGATCTTAAGCAATCACCGTATCGTGTACCACTACCCTGTACCAGTTTTTCGAGAATTTCTCTACAGCATCAAGATGTGTCTTATCTTCCTGATAAGCATTATGATCTTCGATATTTGCGAAGGTTATGGTTAGAGAGTAAGTAAACGAATTATCGGTAACCGGACGTACGGGTGTGTTTGCGGCCAAACCATAACTTAAAGTTTTAATGTATTTAATGGGCTTCAGGCTTTCGAAGAAATTGGCAAAATCGGCTATTTCACTTTTGGTTAACTGTGGTTTTAACCAGAACATTACAAAATGTTGAATCTGGCCTTTATCAGCTAAAGTTTGGTCTGTCATGAGGATTTTTTTTTGCGCAATATAGAAATGATTTTATGGTGCACAAAAAAAGCGTTGCGATTTTTACATCGCAACGCTTTTATTATATTAAGTAACCTGTTAGTTCTTAGGCTGAACACGACCTGATTTTCTATCTTCCCCTCTACCGATCAAATAACCACCACCAGCGCCCACTAAGCCACCAATAATGGCGCCACGACCTTTTTTCTTATCAATTAAAGCACCACCAACAGCACCGGCAGCACCGCCAATTACAGCGCCTTTAGCAGCATCACTCCAGCCTTTTTTCTTAGCTGTTGGTTGTGTACCACCGTAAGCACCGCTCGAACTACCACCTGAGCTTGCATATGACCTTGAAGAATTAGCTCCAGCCCTTCTTGCCGCTGCAAGTTCTGCCTGATGTTTAGCTTCTTTTTCCTGTTCTACTTTAGCTACTTCTGCTTTTTTAAAGCTATCTAATCTTAAACTATCCTTTACAGCTTTAATAGCCAACTGCTTTTCTGCCTGTTGTTGTTTTAATGCTGCTTCTTCTTTGGCCTTATTGTTACAGGCAAACATTACTGAGCTTAGTGCGATTACCACGAATATCTTTTTCATAACTTTTAGTTTTAAATGACGTTTGTCTGGCCCCTAACCTGCCAAACAATTTTCATTTGCATGTGCGATTTTAGTTAATTACAGATACTAAAGAAAAAATGATGCCAAAATGTTTTATAAAAGAAAATTATTCAACTAAATCGGTATACCAAAAGCCCGAAAGCTCCGTAGTCGAGCAGGGAGAATCACTTTCTGAAGCAGTTTTTGCAGGCGCATTATAAGTCCTAAAAACCTGCTCACCGACTGAAAAAGCGATTTTTTGTTTAAACACAGGCCCTTCAAAAGCGAAAGTATGAAATTCACCATTTTCGCCACAGGGATCAATTTCAAGGGGAAGGCTATTAATCAAATCCTCACTGATTACTTTTCCACATATATCTTTTAGGTTTTGCTGCGTACAAACAATGATGGTTTTATAGTCCAAACCTATAAACTCGCTGATCAGTCGCCTTGTATCTTTCTGCCAAAGCGGAAAAATAGCTTTGAGACCAATTTCTGCCAACTTATCTTCACGGTATAAACGAAGGTCTTCCAGAAAAATATCACCAAAAATAGAATGCGTAATACCTTCTGCTTTAAATTTACTGAGGTGGGTACGCATGGTATTATCGTAAGTTTCCATATCGGGCATTTCTCCCAAACGGATCTGATATAAAGGAATACCAATGCTTTCGGCTTGTCTAATCAGCAAAGCCTCTCTAACACCGTGCATCGAAACGCGGTTGTATTGTTCGGTAACAGTAGTAACCATGTACCTGATTTCGATTGTGGGGTCCTGAAGGGCATAGTGGAGTGCCAGTGTACTGTCTTTACCGCCACTCCAGTTGAAAATGCAGATTTTCTTATCCATTTGTTAAAATACTTTTCAGCTGCTCCATCCCGTTTACGGCATTTTGCTCAATGGTAATTACATGCTGATATCGTTTAACATCAGGGGTTTTAGGATCAATAATGTATTTTTTTACTTCTCGCGGAACGAAATCGATTAGTCCGGCTGCGGGATAAACTGCCAGTGAAGTCCCAATCAGCACAAATAAATCAGCTTGTTTGCAGATTTTAGCAGCCACTTCAATCATCGGCACAGCTTCGCCAAACCATACTACATGAGGCCGTAACTGAGAACCTAATTTACAGCGTTCGCCCATTTTAATTTCTGTTCCCTCAATGGGGTAAGTTAAACTGGGCCGCAAACTCGATTGCGAACGGGTTATGATGCCATGCAGGTGCGTAACCTTAGTTGATCCGGCACGCTCATGCAAATCGTCTATATTCTGGGTAACAATCTCTACATCGAAATCTTTCTCCAGTTCCGCGAGTATGTAATGCGCTGCATTGGGTTGAGCCGCTACCACCTGCCGTCTTCTTTCGTTATAAAACTCCTGTACTAACTCCGGATTTCTTTCCCAAGCCTCGGGAGTAGCCACATCGTACACGTTATATCCTTCCCACAAACCGTCCGAATCCCGAAAAGTTTTCAATCCACTTTCGGCACTAATCCCCGCTCCTGTTAAAACAACTAATTTCATAAGATGATTACACCGATTAATAGATTACACTGAGTTAATGATTATACGGATTGAAGTGATTGAGCATAATTGATAAACTTTTTAGCTATCCTTTCATCTGCTTTAAAGATCTGCGGATGAAACATACAGGCTAAAGCTTCAATACCTTCTACCAGAGTGCCTACACTAGGCTGGGTAAACATATCAAAATCTGCAATGTACACCTGATTGTTTTTTACAGCTTCCAAATCATTCCAGCCCGTTTTAGTTGTAAGCAAACTCATTTCTTCGAGGCTGCGTTTTTGATCGAAGCCACAAGGTGCAATAATCAAAACCTCAGGATTATACTTTACAATCTTTTCCCATGGGGTAACAATCGAATCGCCTGCAGGGTTAGAAAGCATATCAACCCCTCCTGCTGCTGCAATCTGAAAGGGAATCCAGTGCCCGCAATTGTATATAGGCTCTATCCATTCCATTAGCATCACACGCTTCAAAGGTGATTTGCTTTCCCGCAGTTTATCTAAAATCTGATCGGTTTTCTGCTGTAATCCTGCCAGATAGCTAAAAGCTACTTCTTCTTTTCCCAATGCCCTGGCAATGGTAATGGCGCATTCGAAAACATCCTGCAGGTTATTGGGCGAAAGCGGCACCAAAGTTGGCTGCTTGCTCAGTTTCATTACTGCAGTTTCGGTACAAACTGTATCTATGTTGCATACTTCGCAAATATCCTGCGTAAATACAACATCAGGCGCAATGCTTTCCAGAAGTGCATCATCTACCCAGTACAGACTTTTGCCCTGTGCTTTGGATGCAGAAAAAATCCGGTCGATTTCTATACTCGAATAGTTTTTACCTTCCAGGATACAGCGTACTACCTTGGGTTGATCTGCTGCTTCTTTCGGACATTCGAAGGTTACACCATGCAGGTAATCCTGAAGGCCCATATCGTAAATCATTTTTGTGGCAGCGGGTAAAAAAGAAACGACTTTCATTTGATGTAAAATGGAAAAGGTAAAATGTAATTGAATATTCTAAGTTAAAAAAAATCCTCTTTTGAACTGAGTCAAAAGAGGATTTCTATTTTTAAAAGGTATTATTATGCAGCTTGTGCTTCTAATTTTAATACCGGATATTTTGCTTTTAAAATCTCGAAAGCGCCAAAAAGTAAGGCTCCATAAATAACTGTTCCTTCTAAGAATCTAATTTCGAATGGAATAGCTTTAACCAAACAGTTCCAGTAACCTGCTAAATCCTGGGTATATGCCGGATTATTAATCCAAACACCCAAGTCGGTAACCAACCAATGGATAAGCACAATAGTTAATGTTGAGGCCAATAAATTTACCACGTTTACATTTTTAAGCAGAATTCTACCTACTAAAACCATTAACGCAAAAGCAATATAGGTCCAATACCAGCCCTGGTACAAAAATGAACCCCCACTGTATTTACTGAAAATGGTTGAAGCTAAAATAAAGTCGCTTAAAAACAAACTCAACAACGGAAAAGCAAAAGCTTTGGCGTGATCTTTAAAATAGGCACCACCGAATAAGGCAACCGCTCCGATTGAGGAGAAATTAGCAAATTTCAGTTCATCTGAATTAAATGTTACCAGTAAACGGAAAGCCGTAATCACCAATATCATTAATAGCAGTATTAAGGTGCGCGGATTAAACTTTAAATGAGACATTGTATTTTGGTTATTATTTAAGCAAAGTTAATTTTTTATTAGCGTATATTAAAACTTACGCCTGTATTAAAGTTAAAGCCAGGTGTATTGTAGCCAATAATTTCACTGTATTTTGCATTCAGGATATTTTTGGCATCAAAGAATACTTTTACGCGTTTTTTAGCCAAAGCATATTCTACGTAAGCATTTAGCAATTTATACGATGGCAGCTCTTCGTTTAAATAAGATATAAAATTGGTATCGAAACGTTTACCAAAGTAACGGTAATTGGCGCTGATGTATAAGTTTTGAGTTGCCTGTGCACCCGCTGTAATACCAAAAGTATTTTTCGGTCTGCGGATCAGGAAATCTACAGTTCCGGTATTTCCTTCAACATAAGCATAATAACCATTAACATTAAATACACTAAACTTAACTGCCGGCTCTACCTCTACTCCTTTAAATTTCTGGTTTCCCTGGTTAATATAACCTGTAGTGTAAACAATAGCATCGGTTAAATCGCGTTTAAAACCAGCTACACGCAAGCTAAACTGATCATCGGCAAAGCTCAGGTTTACACCTGCTTCGTAGTTCTGCGATTTTTCTGGCTTCAGGTTTAAATTAGCTCCATATTGTCCGAAAAGCATGTTTAAGCTAGGCACTTTGAACGCTGTAGATACCGTTCCAAACAACTTCACTTCTTTAATGATATTGATGGTTGGGGTTACCGAGTAAGTATAGTTTTCGCCATATTGATCGTGTTTGTTGTAACGGCCGCCTACCTCAAGGTTAAACACACTTAAATCGTGTAAAAACAACGATCCATAAGCTGCAAAAATGTTGGTTGTCGGATTGCTTGAATTGGTAATCAGTTTTGTTTTGCGGTTATCGATACCTACTAATAAATCTAATTTATTACCCAATTTCTGATTGTAGAATAAATCGATCAGGTTCATTTTACCGTAATTTACAAAATTACTGGCAAAGCCCATGAAGCTCGAATTTACATCGTTCGAGTTGCTTTCGTGACTATAGTTTAAAGTAATTTTTCCGGTATTGAGTTTGTATTCGGCATTAAAACCTCCGCTAAACTGCTTCAATATCGAATTATTGGCTGGTAAACCATCAGCAAAAGCGCCTTCATCTATTTTATAGTTACCATAGAAATAACGTAAAAACGGATTAACAGAAAGGCGCTTATCCAGTTGAATACCGAAATTAGCATTAACCCCATCCGTTTTAAAGCCATCTTTATCAAATTCGGCTGTGCTGCCTGCCGGCGCTACCGCTTCCGAAATACCATCGGTTTTAAGGTGTGTATAGTTAATGTTGTAAGAAAAACCTTCAACACCACCATTCAAGCCAATTGTTCCTTTATACGTTTCAAAACTTCCGGCACTGGCTACACCATAAATGGTATTTCCTTTTGGTCCGCCTTTTTTGGTTACAATATTAATTACCCCTGCTACTGCATCTGAACCATAAATGGTAGACTGGCCACCTCTTAAAATTTCGATATGATCAATCTGATCGATTGAGAATAAACGTAAATCGAATGTTCCGCTGATACTTGAAGGATCGTTCTGTACAATTCCATCAATTAATACCAACGTATAACCGCTAGCCGAGCCCCTGAAAAAGATACTCTTATCCTTACCCTGACTGCTGTTTCCACCGCTGATGATGATACCAGCTTGCTCATTCAATAAATCGGGTAATGATTTTCCGTTGCTGCGCTCCAACACCTCTCTGCTGATGATGCTAACCACTTTACCGGTTTGTGATTGTTTTTGATCGTTTTTGGTGGCAGAAATTACCACATCTTTAAGCTGCAAAGTGTCTTTTTGCTGCGCATTAGCCAACTGGCTAATCATTAGCTGCGCCAGACCTAAACCAGCAGCGGCTAAAATTGTTGTTTTGTTCATTTTGATGGTTAGTTTTACCTATAGCCAACAGATTGTAAAAAGAAATGAAAATACGTAAACGTTAAGTACTTCAAAACCCAGCTTCAATCCCCGAAAGCTACGAAATTAATGCTAGAGGCAGGTCTTCTGACTTACTCCCGGTTTTCTGCCTTCCCATTCCGGCGAGCTGGAGCAGTGGCGAAAGAATAGAAAAACCGTTACAGAGCTTACAGCTGCGGGACAGTTACAGATTTACACTGTATTCCCTTTTAATTCCGGATGTAATGCCGGAAACCAAAAGCGCCGCAAATGTAATAAAAAAAATACAACAACAATAGAATGTAAAATTTATTAGCACCAGGGCTTTTCCTGTGATCTAAACGAGCAATTTTTCCGTTATCGAGAAATGACGATCACCTTTTAAATCTGCGACCTTTACTGTGTAATCAGCGGGAAATATTCGCTAACCATTTTCGCGCAGATTTAATGATGAACGCAGATAAAATAAAGACTAAGCGCTTATGACTAAATATTAAACGTATCAGGCGAATTACCGAAACCAACTAGCCTGATACAAATTCATTATGATTAGATATGTTTTGTATGTAATTCAATACATTTTGAGTGTCGCGTGATATGATTTCAGTCTTCTTTGATATAATTTGTATGTAATTCGATACGTTTTGAGTCTTGCATGATACTTCTTCAGTGTAATTTGATACTTTTTGTATGTAATTAAATACGCTTTGGGTCTTGCATGACATGATTTCAGTCTTTTTTGATATGATTTGTATGTAATTCGATACGTTTTGAGTCTTGCAAGAAAATATTTTAAACTAACCAGATGCAGATTAACTCTTGTTAGTATTTATTAAAAACGATGTAAACGAAAAAGGCCTGCACCAGGCAGGCCTTCTTTTATTGAGACGTTATTTATAGGTAGATGCTCGTATTTATTTGATCCCTAAATCAACTGCACCTTTAACTTCAGTAGAAATTTCTCCAAGGCTACCTGCATCGGCACTTTGGCCAGTATACACCTTAACAAAATCGATTGTTTTTAAATCAACTTTGTTTCCGCTTTTATCAACCGCCAACGATAAATCGAAGCTGTTATACAGATTGGTTTTGTAATCATCGCCTGTAGAATAACTGTCGGTATAGCCCCAATCAAAAGGAGAACTGATCACAATACTACCTACCTTACCTGTTGATGGCGGTAATAAGGTACCTTTAAACGTAATTGTTTCCTGATTTGCAGCAAATTCAGGGTAAAAATTGTGTTTGTGAAAATTATTAACCTTCACTTCGCCGCTATTTCCCTGGTTATCTTTCCAGGTTACATTTGCAAACGCTTTAGGGTTGGTATAGGTAATCTCATAGTTTTTAATGGTTGTAGCTTTGGTGTACTCGCTTCCGGCCAATTCATACCATTCATCGTCAGCAAGGCCATTACCATTGCTATCCTGACTAACCATTACAACGCCTGGTTCAGAAAAATGATAAGGAGCACCTGATGGGTTACCATAAATGGCAAGATCGTTACCTGTGTTATTAACTACCGAGTGGTCGAAACCGAAAATAATGTAGCCACCAAAGCCACCTAAAGAGATTAAGTTAGTGGTACTTCCAATTAATTTCTGCGCCTGTTCTGGTTTACCTAAAGTTTCGTTTACAAATTGCCCTGGTGCAGGTAAATAATCTAAAATCCGGCTAATAAATTTGCTGCTTGCAGGTGTAATCTCAACCACCGGAACCGGAACGGTAATGGTGTAAGTATGTGTAAATTCGCCAGCTTCGTTATAACCCTTGTACGCTAAAACATAAGTACCGGCTTTTGTGGCAGTAAAGTTATAGTTGTAAATGGTACTTACCACTTTGCCATCTAATTTCCATTCGTGCTGAAAAGCCTGGCCATTGTTTGTACCTGCGCTAAAATTGGTTGCTACCGCTACCTTAGCTTGTACTGCATCTGTTTTAACCAGTAGATTTACATCAGGCCCGAGTACGTTATCTTTCTTACAACTGAATAAGAACAGACAGAAAACCATGGCATAGTTTATTGATTTTTTCATTTTGTGTGTGTTTATGTTATTTAAATAAGAATGCAATGTGTGCCGGAATATCGCCGGTGGTAAACGTAAATTTCTTTTTGCCTGCTTTATCGAAACAGTAAATGATACCTGGAGTAACATAATCCCTGGCATCGGTTACAAAAATATCTCCTGATGTTGGATCTACTGCAATGCCATAAGGGAGTGTAATTGAAGCTTCAGTACCATCGGTTATAAAATTATTACTTGCAACTGTTTCATCTTTTACGTTAAGTTTCACGTAGGTTGATTTTGAGGTAGCGTAGCTGTAAGAAAACAGGTAAGCGTCATCATCATTAATCCAGAAGTCGCTAACAGGAACATTGAAGTTCTTTTTAACAGCATCGGTTTTGGTGTCGATTACATACAGCGACGAAGCAATGGCTGCATAATCACCTCTCGAAATCACATACACATCACCATACTTATCGGCTTTTAAATGGTGAAGGTTAATGGCAACATCAATTTTTTTAATCTCGGTATTGGTTGTTAAATCAATTACCGATACAGTTCTGTCGTAGTTTGGATAGTTGTAACCACCAGAATTGGCCACATAGAGTTTGGTACCTACAACCGCCATTTCTTCGGGTTGATTACCTACCGTTATTTTAGTTTTAATGGTACTCAAAGCAGTGGTATCTACTACGGCTACATAGCCATCATAAGATGTGATATAAGCGAAATTCTTATAAAAGGTAACATAACGCGGGTTGTTGATATCCAGTTTAGCCACCTGCTTTGCGTTGCTGGCATTTAAAATTTCTACTTTATTGCTTCCGTTTACAACAACATACATTTTAGCGCCGTAAATTTTGATGTCGTTACCCACATCGCCCAGGCCTAAAGTAACAGCCGGATTGGCTGCGCCAAATATATTCCTCGTGTATTTCCCATCATCATAGCTATAGTAATCTAAAGATGATTTGTTAGAACCCCAGTTGCCTTCATTCAAAACATATAAGCCCTTTACGGTTAATGATGGGGTTTTGGCTCCCTGTTCAGCGTCTTCATCTACCGGGGTATCTTTTCTACAGGCAAATGCCAGGGCTGTTAAAAGCAAAAAGCCGGTTAGTTTTAAAACGTGGTGTAATTTGTATTTCATATCGTGATTTTAAATTGGTTTAAAAATTAGCGGATAAAGTAAGTCGGTAGTTACGACCAGGCATTGGATAGTTAAGTACCACATCGTAATACTGGTTAAAAACATTATTGATTTCGGCATTGATGAAGAACCTGCTTTGGTGGTAAAAAAAATTTGCACCAAGTGCTAAATCGTGGGTGTACCACGGCTTAACATAGTTAGCTGCTATATTGGCCTTTTGGCTATATCGTTCGCCGGTGTAGATGTAACCATAATTAAACACCAGGTTTTTATAATCAATTCCAAATCTTGCCGATCCGCTATGTACAGGGATGTAGGGAATCTGATCGCCATACCTGAAGGCTGTGGTACTAATATCTACTGCTTTTTCGAAGGTATAATTCGCACTTGCCTTCAGCTTCAACTGTAAATCTAAATCCCAAACCGTTTGAATATTGGTTTCGAAGCCTCTGATACGCACACGATCGAGGTTAACCATGGTCCATCTGCCTAAATTATTACCTGGAATGGCTACAATCTTATCTTTTACCAGATTATAATAGGCATCAGTCTGAAGGGATAAATAAGCAAGGCGCCTCCCGTTTGAAGTATGTCCGTAAGTAAAACCCAGGTCGTATTGACTGGTGTATTCGGGTTTTAGCTTGGAGTTTCCAATAAACGTGTAATAGAGGTCGTTAAAAGTGGGCATCCGGAAAATGGATTTGTAAAAACTGCGAATGCGGAAATCTTTGGTTTGAAAAGGTTGCCACGATGCCATTAAAGCCGGAGTATATTCCTGCCTGTTGGCTGATTGATTACCATTTTTAACCTGCTCTGCAATCAGGGTTGCTAAAACATTGGCTTGTATACTCAATCTTTTTAGGTTTAAGGCGCTCGCAAGTGCTACTAAACCGGTATTACGTTTAGGGTAAGCAAAATCGTACAAATTGGCATCTAACTGTTGTAAACTGTAATCTGTAGCCAGCGAAACCTCCCAAATACCCGATATTTTATAAAGATTGACTGCAGAGATGTACCATTCCGTTTCGGTAAAGCGGTTGTCTAAAAAGCCGTTTTGTTGTTTAAATTCGGGATCGAGGTAACGCATAAAACTATATGCATACTTCGTATTGAACATAAAATTATAGCGGGCACTCCTTTTATTCTGGTACGAAGCCTGAATAAAACTATTATCGTCCCACTGGCGCTGTGTAAAGGTAAACCTGTTCGAAACAATAGCCCCGGGCAGTCCGCGTGCCGAATTGTAGTTGTATAATTTAAGGTTCCACTTGCTGCTATCAGGCAATAAGCCAAACAGCGTTGCTTCTACCCTTGCCGATTTAACATCGCTGTTATTCCGGATAATGGTGGTATCGTAAGCCAGTTCTTTATACCTGAATTTATATTTGCCGTTGGATTCTAAATAGCTGGCATCTAAAAGGAGAGAGATTTTATTGCTGATTTTTTGTTTATAACTGATATTCGGGTTAATCAATCCGAATGAGCCGGTTTTTAAACCAACGCCCAACCCATACTTTTTCCCTTCATTAAAAGCAGGTTGTGCTGTTCGAAGGTAAAGTGCACTGGCTGCTGCATAACTTCTGGCTGGCATCAGTAATTCGGGTTTTTGACCAACATAAACAGCAATCTCTTCGAGGTTATCTAATGAAAACTTGCCTAAATCTACCTGGCCGTTTTGGGCATTTCCAAGCTGCACACCATCATAAAAAACAGCAGTATGGTTGCTGCCCATGCTCCTTACATTAATAGTTTTTAAACCGCCAACACCTCCGTAATCTTTTAATTGTACACCGGCGAAATAGCGTATGGCATCGGCAACCGAAAGACTGTTCAGGCGTTTTAATTCCGTCCCTATGAGTATTTGTACCGGAGTTGGCGATAAATTTACCTTTGAGTTTTTATACTCTGTTATTTTAACATCCTGCAATTGATTGGCCTTTGCGGTATCAATCTGCGCGACTGAAATAGCAGGCAAAAGAATGCCCGTGCCCAATAGCGGTGCCAGCAAAAAGAAAAACCTGGTGCTTAGTAAAACACCTTTAATTTTGATCATTTGATTGTGAGTTTAACCCACAGCCAACAGATAGAAAAGAAATGAAAATACGAAAAACGTAAGTACCTCACCCCTAGCTTCAATCCACGAAAGCTATGAAATATAATGCTAAGGCAGGTCTTCTGACTTACTCCCGGTTTTCCGGCCTTCCCATCCCGACAAGTCGGCACAGTGGCAAATGATTGGAAACCCGTTAAGGAGCTTACAGCTGCGGGACAGTTACAGATTTACACTGTATTCCCTTTTAATTCCGGGTGTAATGCCGGAAACCAAAAGCGCCGCAAATGTAAGAAAATTAACCAACATGTAAAATGGATGATGGAAAATGGTCGTTTTAACAGAAAAGGCTAAATTAGGAATCACATTATAACACATGAGAAAAATTTTAACTGTTGTACTTTCGTTAATCAGCTTATCTGCCATGGCGCAAAAAACCGATACCGTGTTTCTCAGGAAACTGATGGAGTCGAAACCCGAACTTTTTTCGGCTGTGCTCAATCATCCGAATAAAAACCAAATACAAATTATGTACACACAGGTTAACCGCGATGCCCAAAACAAGCCCAGCTTTAAAACCTTCAGTTATAATTTAGATCCTCATCACTATTTTTATCCGGCCAGTACCGTTAAACTTGCGGCTGTAATTTTTGCGCTGGAGAAAGTAAACCGTTTAAAAAGCACTGGTTTAACCGCACAAAGTATTATGGTTACAGATAGTGCTTTTAAAGGTCAAACCAAAGTACTAAAAGATACGAGCGCCAGTAATGGTTTGCCATCTGTTGCTCATTACGTTAAAAAGATTTTGCTCACCAGTGATAATGATGCATTTAACCGATTATTTGAATTTATTGGTCGTGCAGAAATTAACCAGAAACTAAAAGCATATGGCTTTAACGACAGCCGGATATTAAACCGTTTAGCCATAGGCGATGCAGGCGAATCAACTAAACACTCCAATCCGGTTAAATTCTATAACAGCAGTCAACTGGTGTACAATCAGCAGGCACAGTATGATCCCAAAGATTATGAACTGAGCTTAACCAATCTCACTATGGGAAAAGGTTACCTGGATAGCGCCGATAAACTGGTAAACAAACCCTTTAGCCTGGCCGGAAAAAATGCCTTCGCGATTAACGATCAGCAGAAATTGATGCAAAAACTGATTTTTCCGGAAGCATTTCCTGCAAAAGAACGGTTTAAATTAACTGCTGATAATTATAAACTCATTTACACCTACATGAGTAAATATCCAACAGAAAGCGATTTTCCTAAACATGATCAGAAAGAATTTTGGCCTACCTATGCTAAAATGCTTTATTACGGCCGCGAGAACATTAGTCCGGATCCAAACATCAGGATCTTTAATAAATATGGCGACAGCTACGGTTATATTATCGACAATTCTTACTTCGTTGATTTTAAAAACGGCATCGAATATTTTTTAACCGCAGTCGTACATAGTAATGAAGACGGCATATTTAACGACAATAAATATGAATACGATACCGTTTGTTTTCCATTTATGAAAAACCTGGGCAAAAGTATTTATGAAGTGGAATTAAAAAGAAGCAAAAAACATAGGCCCGATTTAAGCAAGTTCAAACTCGATTATAAGCATTAAACAGTAAAACCTTTCGTAGCTTTTTGGGTTTATAGCGTATAAATTGTACAAAAAACTATACATTAATTAAAAAATAATATATTCGCATTTCAAATAAAAGAATAAAGCACTAATGGCTAAACTATTAATAATTGACGATGAACGAGCGATAAGAAGTACCTTACGCGAAATTCTGGAATACGAAAATTACGAAGTTGAAGATATCGATAATGGTATTGATGGCCTCGAGATGATCAAAAAAGGGAATTATGATCTCGTACTTTGCGATATCAAGATGAACAAGATGGACGGTATGGAGGTGCTCGAACAAGCCCAGGCCATTAAGCCCGATTTACCTTTTATTATGATATCTGGTCACGGTACAGTAGAAACCGCTATCGAAGCCAGCAAAAAAGGCGCTTTCGATTTTATTTCCAAACCACCTGATTTAAACCGCTTACTAATTACTGTACGCAATGGTTTAGATCGCGGAACTTTGGTAACAGAAACCAAGGTATTAAAGCGTAAAGTAAGTAAAACACGCGAAATACTGGGCGAATCGGAAAGTATTTCGAAAATTAAAGAAACCATCGAACGTGTTGCCCCTACCGAAGCCCGTGTATTAATTACAGGCGCAAATGGCAGTGGTAAAGAACTGGTTGCCCGCTGGTTACACGAAAAATCGAACCGATCAGAAAGCCCTTTAATTGAAGTAAACTGCGCCGCTATTCCTTCAGAACTAATTGAAAGCGAACTATTTGGTCACGAAAAGGGATCGTTTACCTCTGCGGTAAAACAACGCATTGGTAAGTTTGAACTGGCTAACGGCGGCACCTTATTTTTGGATGAGATTGGCGATATGAGCCTTTCGGCTCAGGCAAAAGTGCTTCGTGCATTACAGGAACATAAAATTACCCGTGTTGGTGGCGAAAAGGAAATTGATGTAAACGTGCGTGTTTTAGCCGCAACAAATAAAGATTTATTAAAAGAAATTGAGAATGGTAATTTCCGTATGGATTTGTACCACCGCTTAAATGTAATTAATATTCATGTGCCTCATCTTACCGAACGTACTGATGACATCCCTGTAATTGCGCAAAACTTTTTAGAGCGTATTTGTGGCGATTACGGCATGCCGGTTAAAAAGATAAACGACGGCGGAATGTCGGCCTTACAAGCTTTACCATGGACAGGTAACGTACGTGAGCTGCACAACATGATTGAACGTTTGATTATTTTGAGCGATAAAGTAATTACTGAAAATGATGTGCGTGCTTTTGCCAACCCTGGCGGTGGAACAAACATTGGTGCTGCAACCAGTGCTCAGATTGCCAGCTCAGGCGGCTCAAGCCTTGCTTCTACTTTCGATTCGTTTAATAATTTTCAGGATTATAAAGATCATGCAGAACGCGAGTTTATTAAATTCAAGCTCGAGAAAAACAATTGGAATGTTTCTAAAACGGCCGATGAAATCGACATTCAGCGTAGCCATTTATACAGTAAAATTGAGAAATTTGGTTTAAAAAGAGCTGAGTAGTACGATAAGTTGAAAAGTTTTGAAGTTGGAATGTTTGAAGATTAGCCGGATAGCATTCCAATTTTTTTATGTCAATAAACCAATCGTCATCTCGACTGAAGTGCAACGGAACGGAGAGATCTATCAAGAATATTCACCAAAAGATTTCTCCACTTCTCTCGAAATGACGATAACTGAAGATGAATTGACTCTAACCCATATAATCATTCTGCCGCATCAGCAAGGCCCTGTATTTGTTAAAGATTGCAGTCTTAGAAACGAACCCCAGATAACGGTTTTGTTCAGAGAGTACCGGTAAAATCCATACATTTTCCTGTTCCATCTTTTCCAGTACCATTTTAAGATCATCGGCCTCGGTAAGTGTGTTTGGTGCAGCTTGTACCAAATCTGCAGCCAGTAAGTTTTCCTTATCCGGATTGCCCATCATCTCATTAAACAGCTTTTCGATGTAAATGATACCTTTAAAATCGCCCGTCTCATCGGTAACCGCACAAATATTTTTACCCGATTGTACAATTTCATTCATCTTTAGCGAGAGTACATCATTCAGTTGTAACTGGGGATAACTCTTCTCAATCAGATATTTTAATTTCATCTGGTTCAAAACCGTAGTATCCTTATCCTCGTGAGATAAAAGCTCACCTTTATCAGCCAATACTTTGGTGTAAATAGAATGTTTTTGCGAACCACGGTTAATGGCGTAAGAAATAGCCGTAGTAATCATTAACGGCACCATTAAAATATAGCCTCCCGTAATTTCGGCAATAAGGAAAATACCCGTTAAAGGCGCGTGCATGATGGAACCCAAAGCAGCGGCCATACCCGCCACAATAAAATTCGACACGTTTAACTGCGCCATACCGGATAAATTTACCGTATAGGCAAAAATAAATCCGATTAATCCACCCATGATTAAGCTTGGCGCAAACGTTCCGCCATTACCACCGGCACCTAAGGTAATGAGGGTAGCAAGGGATTTCATGAAAATGGTGACCACAGTAAACAACACTACAATCGCAGGATATTATTGTAATCTTCGAAAATACTGTTGTTAATTACGGCCAGGTAATCGCCTTTTAGTAAGCCTTTCATCGTAATATAGCCTTCGCCATATAATGTTGGAAAAAGAAATACCAAAGCGCCAAGCATTAAACCGCCCACAACTACCTTGGTGTAAGGATCTTTTATTTTATAAAAGAGGCCTTTAATGGCATAATTCGCTTTGGTAAAATAAATGGAAAACAAGCCAATTAAGCCCGCCAAAAGCACATAATAAACCAATGCATCCATTTTCCAACCCTCAGTTACCAAAAAGAACAACTGCTGCGTGTAAAATGCCCTGGCCACCACGGCTGCGGTAGCTGCCGATAAAAGCAGCGGAATAAATGCTGGAATAGTAAACTCGGGAAGCAGAATTTCTATTGCGAAAACAATACCTGCCACCGGACTATAAAAAGCGCCTGCAATACCTGCGGCCGCACCACAAGCCACCAACATGGTAATTTCGCGATAGGAAAGCCCCAGAAAACGGCCCAAATTTGAACCAATGGCCGAACCACTGGTAACTATTGGCGCCTCCAGGCCTGTAGAGCCACCAAAACCAACCGTAACTGCAGCTGTAATTACCTGCGAATAAATGTTGTGGGGTTCTACCCTGCTCGATTTCTTCGAAATAGCATATAACAAAGGTGTTAAACCGGTTTCGAATTTTGTTCTTCGTATAAAATACTTAATATACAAAACGGTTAAAAGGATCCCAATCATCGGAAAAATAAAATACAGGTAGTATTTATATTTCCAATGCCAGTCTGATTGAAGAAACTCTTCGATATGATGGGTTAAACTTTTTAAAGCAGCCGCCGCAAGTCCGGCCAAAACACCTACTATAATAGCCAGAACTACTAAGAAATTACGGTTTGATATCTTTGATTTCCGGTATTGGTTAATCTGATCAAGGTAATTTACAAAGCGGATATACATTTAGTTCTATTTTTACTTTTCAGCAGAAAAACGAAGGTTAAGCGTCAAATTTGTCCAAAAGCTTAATTAAGGTGGCAAAATCTTTTGGATATGGCGCATCGATCACAATGTCTTTATCATCAAGCCCTTTAAACACCAGGTGCCTAGCGTGTAGTGCAAAACGTTTCATGATGGGTTGTTCTTCTTCTCCTTTGGTTAACCTGTAACCTCTTTTGATCGAAGAAAGAAATACGGGTTTTCCTTTATACATATCATCGCCAACAATGGCAGCCCTTTGTGTGGCTAAATGGATGCGGATTTGGTGCATGCGGCCAGTAATAGGCTTGCACTCAACCAAAGTATAGTGTTTATAATATTTTAGCGAATCGAAAATGGTTTCGGCACGTTTTCCCTCAACCCTATCAATGGTTACATTCTTATTTCCATCGTTTAAGATTGGTAAATCGACCATTAGCTCATCAAAAATCACATGACCATCTACCACAGCATGATAGGTTTTATTTACCTTTCTTCTTTCAAACTGCATAGAAGCATGACGATAGCCTTCAGGATTTTTCGCAATAATTAAAGCTCCAGAAGTTTCCTTATCTAAACGGTGACATACCTGTGCATCATAGCTATACTGCTTGGCTAAACGCAAAACATTGGTTTCGCCAGCCGCGCCTCTTTCATCAAGCGATGCTAAGAACGGAGGTTTGTTAATGACAATAAAATCGTTGTCTTCGAAAAGGATAAGGTCTTTAAAATTTGGAAACTTCAAACTGTGCTGTGATTAATGAAGCGCAAAAATACGATTTTATTTTTTAAGCCACCCGTCGCCCTGAATTTATTTCGGGGTCTCATGGATAAAGACGCAGATCTCAATATAAAAAGAGCAACACTTTGCTTAACCAAAACAAAAAAGCCGTCCTAATGCGAGATTAGGACGGCTTATATTTTTAGGTCAATATCAATTAAGATAGCTCAAATTTATATCCCACACCTTTAACCGTCGACACATAGGTTTCGCCTAATTTTTCGCGCAGTTTACGGATATGTACATCGATAGTACGGTTAGTTACCACTACAGAGTCTTCCCAGATATTTTTAAGGATCGATTCGCGGGTGTAAACTTTACCTGGTTTAGAAGCTAAAAGATATAATAATTCGAATTCCTTTTTAGCCAGCACCACTTTATTACCACCTTGAAAAACGAGGTATGCTTCGCGGTCAATTACTAAATCACCAATTTCAAGCTTATTTTCTGATACTTCTTCTGTACCTGCATTTCTTCTTAAAATTGCATTGATGCGGCTTACTAAAGCCCTTGGTTTAATTGGTTTGGCGATATAATCATCGGCACCCACATTAAAACCGGCAATTTCCGAATACTCCTCGCTTCTGGCCGTTAAGAAAACCATAAATGTATTTTTGAATTCAGGAATTGCACGCATTAAACGGCAAGCCTCAATCCCATCCATTTTAGGCATCATAATATCCAGGATAATCAAATCAGGATGAACCTTCTTTGCAACTGTAATTCCCTCCTGACCGTTGGTTGCGGTGAAAACCTGGTACCCCTCTTTCTTTAGGTTGTACTCAATAAGCTCCAGAATATCTGGTTCATCATCAACAATTAATATTTTCTGACCTGCGTTGTTCATAGTTAAATATTTGTTACGAAAGTACTGTCTATGATGCAATATTTAGTTAAGCCTAAGTTAAGAAATTGTTAATTACTTAAATTAGTTTAACATGAAATTTGTTTTAACGTAACGTTTTGGCTAAGAAGTCCTCCAGCGCTGTTCCACGAAGGTTTTTAGCTACAATTTTCCCTGCCGGATCAATCAAATATGAAGTAGGAATCGCTTGCACCTGATATTTTTTTACCGTTTCACCGTTAAAATCTTTCAATTCCGATACATGTGTCCAGGTTAATCCGTCGGCTTTAACTGCACCTAACCAGGCTGCTTTATCGGTATCGAGCGAAATACCCAGAACGTCAAAATTCTTAGTTTTGTATTGATTGTAAACTTTTACCACGTTCGGATTTTCCTGGCGACAAGGCTGGCACCACGATGCCCAAAAATCTACCAATACATATTTTCCTTTATAATCAGCTAAACTAACGGGTTTACCTTCTGCAGTATTAATGGTAAATGCTGGTGCTATTTCGCCAACTTGCACTGCTTTTAACTGCGCCATTTGCTTAACGAAAGCATCTACAGTGGCATTACCTTTAATATCTTGTTTAACCTCATCAGCAAATTTTACCAGTTCAGCTTCAAATTCCTGCGGACTTAAAGTGTTCATGGCATAAAAACTTGCCAACGTACCTTTATTGTCTTTAGCAAATTTTAAGATCTGCGTATTTAACTGATTGATGTAAGATTCGTACTGAGGCTTCATCGATTCTAAAATGGTCGCCCTGTTTTGCGGTTGCGTAGCTACTTTCGCTTCAAAATCAGCCTGTAGTTTTTCAACTTGCTTGGCAAAGGTATTTCTGATACCATTAAGCTCCGATAATTTATCTACCTCGTTTGCACCCGAAATTTTGTACGCCATGGTTTTATCAGCCAAATCAGCTTCCAGTTTAATTGCATCGTCGTTTTTAGCAATCAGCATAAATTCATGGTTACCTACCGATACCCTGAAAAAATCTACAGAAGGGGTTTTACGTATAAACTTAAATTCGCCTTTTTCCGATAAATTAGTCGAATCGATTGCAACCATATTACTATTTTGCATACCATACAAAAACACCTTTTTTTCTGCCCCCGGATTTTGGAAAGTTCCGTCAATCGTGAAGCTATCTTTTGGTTTACATGCGGTGAAAGCAATTGCAATCAGCACAATCAGGCTCAATTGTTTTATTCTCATTATTTCAGTTTTTCAAGTATTAATTCGTTTAATTTTTTTGCATCAGCTTTTCCTTTGGCAAGTTTCATTACATCGCCAACAAACAAGCCTAAAACGCCTTTTTTACCTTTTTTATATGCTTCTACCTGTTGCGGGTATTTATTTAACACTTCATCAATAAAACTTCCCAGTTCATCACCGTTTTCGGTAATTAAAAGATTTAAAGTCTGGGCAAGCTCTGCTACATCCGTACCCGCTTTGGTTTCAATTGCAGGCAATAGTTGTTGTATGGCAATTTGTTGAGTTAGCTTTTTATCATCAACAAGATTAACTGCAACCGCAAGCTGTTCAGGTTTAACCTTATAAACATCAATGGTAATAGCTTTTTCGTTTAAAATAGCCCTAACCGGACCAATGAGCCAGTTAATTAAACTTTTTTTGGTATTTACGAGTGGTAAAGCAGCATTAAAATAAGTTAGTAAAGCTAAATCTTCTGCAAACAAGGCTGCATCGGCCTTACTAATGCTAAACTCCGCAATCATCTTTTTCGAAATCTCATTTGGCAAAGCAGGCATGGCCGATTTAATTTCAGCTAGCCAGCTATCCGAAATGTGAATAGGCTGTAAATCCGGATCGGAAAAATAACGGTAATCGTTTGCTTCTTCTTTGGTACGCATAGGTGAAGTAGTACCATTTTCAGCATCAAAATTAAGCGTACTCTGAATAATTTTTCCTCCGTTGCTAATCACTTCAACCTGACGGCCAAATTCAAAATCCATTGCCCTGCGTACGTTGCGCATGGAGTTTAGGTTTTTCACTTCGCAGCGGGTACCAAATTCAGTTGTGCCCACCGGACGGATTGAAATATTGGCATCGCAACGCAAACTACCTTCTTCCATGTTTCCATCGCTCACATTTAAATGCCTCACCAGTTTCCTGATTTCGCTCAGTAAAGCCGAAGCTTCTTCCGCACTGCGGATATCAGGCTCCGTAACAATCTCAATTAAAGGCACTCCAGCGCGATTCAAATCAACCAACGAATATTGATCATCCTGATCGTGGATACTTTTACCTGCATCTTCTTCTAAATGAATGCGGTTAATACCGATTTTCTTTGTCGATCCATCAGCAAGTTCAACTTCCAGGAAACCGTTAACACAAATTGGCTGATTATCCTGCGTAATCTGATATCCTTTAGGTAAATCGGCATAGAAATAGTTCTTCCTGTCGAAATGATTGATTTGGTTGATGGTACAATTTAACGCCAGGCCAATGCGAACCGCTTTAGCTACCACTTCTTTATTTAGCTTTGGCAAAGCACCGGGCAAGGCCAGCGAAACGGTTGATATATTTTGATTAGGCGAAGCACCGAAAGCAGCACTATCAGCAGAAAATATTTTGGTATTGGTATTTAACTGAACGTGGATTTCCAGTCCTGAAACGAGTTCGAAATTGCTATTTTGTAAAGACATTAAAGCTTTATATGTTAAAATTACAGGCAAATATAGTTATTATTTAGTCTTTCGTTAAAAAAGGCTTGATGGAGAATTTTTTAAAAATCCCTATCAAAACAACCTTTCTTTAACTAACAAATAAACAGCTGACAATCAATAAAATACAAGACAACTGGCAATTTACTCAATACACTGAGTAAAATTACTCCGGTGTATTGAGTAAAACGAATCCGTTAAAGAATGTTAAATCCAAATCACCTAATTAAACTACTCTTTATCTGCGCCGTCTATCCTAATAATTAACACACACAAAACCTTTAATTTAAGATTATGAAAAAGTTAGTTTTATTTGCCGCAGTCCTGATGGTTTCATTATTCGGCGTAGATTATGCAAAAGCACAAGTTAGTTTAAATGTAAATATAGGCTCACAACCTGTTTGGGGTCCAACCGGATACGACCATGTAGATTATTATTATTTCCCGGATATAGATGCTTACTATTATGTTCCTTCTTCCCAGTACATTTATTTAAATGGTAACCGCTGGATATGGGCGAACAATTTGCCTGCACAATATGGCAACTTCGATTTATATCGTTCTTATAAAGTGGTAATTAACAAGCCAAAACCTTATTTGCAAAACAATTTTTATGTTACCAGGTATAGCCCATATAAAAACTATGGTGGTCGCCAGGCGGTAATAAGAGATAGTCGCGAAGCTAAATACTATGTAGTTAAAGGCCATCCCAACTATGCTCAGAAACAGGTAACTGTAGTACGTCCCGAACGTAATAGACCACGAAATATAAAAGTAGTTAAGCGGGTAGAACGAAACGATAATGGTAGACCAGAAAGAAATGGTGGCGAACGAAGAAATGAACGCCATTAATCAAAATATTTAGTTAGTCGTGTAGAGGAGCATCCCAAAAAGATGCTCCTTATTTATTTAATGAGTTTGGCACGTAGTTTGGATACTTTAAATAACACTTAAACACACATAAATTAAATCTGTTATGAAAAAATTATTTTTAGTCGCGGTAGTTATGATGGTTTCATTGCTCAGCATGCCGGCAAAAGCCCAGTTAAATATTAACGTTAATATCGGTTCTCAGCCCTTATGGGGTCCAACGGGATACGACCATGTAGATTATTACTACCTACCCGATGTAGAGAGTTATTATTACGTTCCGCAAAGGCAGTTTGTTTATTTAAATGGAAATGACTGGGTATTTGCCAACTCTTTGCCGTCCAGATACGGTAACTATGATTTATACAACGGTTACAAGGTTGTGATCAATTCGCCAAAACCCTATTTAAATTTCAGAAATGATAAAGTAAAATATGCAAAGTATAAAGGTAATAAAGGCCAGTTGATTATCAGAGACAGCCGTGATAGTAGATATTATGTTGTAAAAGGACACCCGCATGGCATGCCTCCAGGTCAGGCTAAAAAAATGTATGGAAAAGAAGATAACGGGGAAGATCACGGAAAAGGCCATAAAAAAGGTCATGGAAAAGAAAAAAACAAAGAAAAATACTAATATGAGCATTTAGTTAAATTAAAGGAGTGCCAGAATAGGCGCTCCTTTTTTTATATAGCTGTTACAATAGATTTTTTGGCACAACGTTTGAATTACATTAAACACACACAAATTAATAGATTATTATGAAAAAGTTATTTCTCCTTTCCGCGATTTTAAGTATCGTGGCTTTAACGTCTAATCAATCTAACGCTCAGGTAAGTATTAATGTAAATATTGGTTCACAACCTGCATGGATCCCGGCAGGCTATCAGGATGTTAATTACTACTACCTCCCCGAAGTACAGTCTTACTATTGTGTTCCGCAAAGACAGTTTGTTTATTTAAGTGGAAACAGATGGACCAGATCAAGATATTTACCTGCAAGATATAGAGGCTATAACCTGAACCACGGTAGAAAAATTGTAATGTATGGTGATAATCCTTATCGCAGCTATAATAACCACAGGGTAAGGTACGCCAGTCATCAAAACTATTATCGTTCATCTTATGGCGGTGGCGACAGAATCAGATACAATCCATCAAGAAATAACTATAGAAGCTACAGGGAAGATAACAGACACCACGATAGAAATGTGAATGCGAGTTTATTCTCGAGAGGACACCGTGAAAAACATGGCAGACATTAAAATAAAAAAAGAGGCTTTAAGCCTCTTTTTTTATGCATTTATACTATGCTTAATGTGCATGTGGAATAAAAGTTTCGGCCTTTTCTAATACTGCTTTTAAACCAGCTGGATTCTTACCACCAGCTGTTGCATAAAATGGCTGTCCGCCTCCGCCACCCTGAATTTCTTTTCCAAGCTCACGAACAATATTAGAAGCATTTAATCCTTTTTTAACCAAATGATCGGAAAGCATAACCGTAATACCAGGCTTGCCTTCAATTTCTGTAGTAAAAACCAAAAACAGGTTATCAACCATATCTTTTAAAGAGAATGCCAGATTTTTAACTGCTTCAGCACTCTGTATATCAATATGTTTGGCAATTAAATTAATTCCGTTAATACCGCGTACGTGATGTACAATTTCATGTTTTAAGGTATTTACGCGTTCAATAGTCGATTTTTCAATCTCCTTTTTCAGTTTCGCATTTTCGTCAAGCAAAGCTTGTACAGCAGCCGACAAGTCTTTACTACCGTTCAATAATGTTTTTAAATGTCCTAATTCTTTCCTTTGATCTAAGAAATATTGTTCTGCTTTATCAGCAGTAATTGCTTCTATACGACGAACACCGGCAGCAACTGCACTTTCTGAAACAATTTTAAACGAACCAATCTGACCGGTAGCTTTTACGTGCGTACCACCGCAAAGTTCTTTAGAGAAATGATCGTCGAAAGTAATCATCCGAACAAAATCACCATATTTTTCACCAAATAAAGCGGTTACCCCACTTTCAATAGCATCCTGATAAGGCACGTTTCGTTGCTCTTTCAGCTTAATATTTTGTCTGATTTTCTGGTTCACAATCACTTCAATCTGCGCCAGCTCCTCATCGGTTACCTTTGCAAAGTGAGAAAAATCGAAACGCAGGTAATCAGCATTTACCAGTGATCCTTTTTGGTTAACGTGCTGACCTAAAACCTGTTTTAAGGCAGCATGTAATAAGTGTGTAGCCGAGTGATTATCTTCGGTTAAAACACGTTTATCTTCATCTACAACAGCCCAGAACTTACCTTCCAGATTATCTGGCAATATATCAGCAAAATGAACTGTTAAGCCATTCTCTTTTTTGGTATCGGTAATATCAATCCAAAACTGGCGACTGTGGTCCTCTAATCGGCCGGTATCTCCTACCTGACCACCACTTTCTGCATAAAAAGGTGTTTGGCGTAAAACCAGCTGAAACTGCTCTTTGCCTTTAGCTTTTACTTTACGGTATTTTAAAATTTCGGTCTCAATTTCTAAGTCATCATAACCTACAAACTCGCTTTGATCATCGGCATTTACAATTACCCAGTCACTGGTATCAATAGCGGTAGCGGCGCGGCTATCGTCTTTTTGTTTTTTTAATGCCTGTTCATAGGCTTTTAAATCAACCGACCAGCCTTTTTCTCTTGCCATCAGCTCTGTTAAATCGATCGGGAAACCGAAAGTATCAGAAAGTTCAAAAGCAAAACTACCTTCTACGCTATTATTTACAGCCTGATATTTCTCAAAACGCTGAATTCCTGTTGATAGTGTACGTAGGAAAGAAACTTCTTCTTCCAAAACCACTTTCTGTACAAAATCCTGTTGCGAAACCAACTCATCGAAAACACCTTTAAACTGTTCGGCCAGCAAAGGCACTAATTGGTTTAAGAAAGGCTCTTTAAAGTTTAAAAAAGTGTACGCATAACGTACTGCACGGCGTAAAATCCTGCGGATTACATAACCAGCTTTATTATTAGAAGGCAATTGACCATCTGCAATAACAAATGAAATGGCACGGATATGATCGGCCATTACACGCATAGCGATATCGGTTTTCTCGTCTGCACCGTATTTTATTCCTGCTTTATCAGAAATAAACTGAATCATTGGCTGAAAAACATCGGTATCGTAGTTAGATGTTTTTTCCTGTAAAACGCGTACCAAACGTTCAAAACCCATTCCGGTATCCACATGTTTGGCTGGTAAACTTTGCAAGGAACCATCTTTTAAGCGGTTAAACTGCATAAATACATTATTCCAGATTTCGATTACCTGAGGGTGATCTGCATTTACCAGCGTAGCACCATCCACTAATGCTTTTTCTTCATCGGTACGGCAATCAACATGGATTTCTGAGCAAGGGCCGCATGGTCCTGTATCGCCCATTTCCCAGAAATTATCTTTTTTATTTCCTGGTAAAATATGGCTCTCATCTACATATTGTTTCCAAAGGTCAAAAGCTTCCTGATCTTTAGCTAAACCTTCTTTCTCGTCGCCTTCAAAATAGGTAACATATAATTTTTCTTTTGGAATTTTATAAACTTCGGTTAGTAGTTCCAGCTCCAGGCAATGGCTTCTTTTTTAAAATAATCGCCAAAGCTCCAATTGCCCAACATTTCGAACATGGTGTGGTGGTAAGTATCAATACCTACTTCTTCCAAATCGTTATGTTTACCCGAAACCCGCAAACAACGTTGAGTATCTGCAACACGAGAATATTTGATGGCAGCCTCTCCCAAAAATAAATCTTTAAACTGATTCATACCCGCATTGGTAAACATTAAGGTTGGGTCGTTTTTAACCACAATCGGTGCGGAAGGAACAACATGATGCTGTTTCGATTCAAAAAAACTAAGGAATGCCTGTCTAATCTCTTTTGCTGTCATTTCAATAATATTGGAGGGAACAAAATTAAAATTTTATTGCGTTATTAAGGAAAAATCGAGCTACATTTGAACACTTTAATTAATCGATATAAAACACTCATAATCAAGCTCAAAATATGCCGTATAAAGAAAGAGACATTAATAAAATGTATTATACCATGGGCGAAGTGACTGAAATGTTTAATGTAAACGCTTCACAGATTCGTTTTTACGAAAAAGAATTCGATATCCTTCAACCTAAGAAAAACAAAAAAGGCAACCGTCTTTTTACTCCAGAAGATATAGAAAACCTGAAAATCATCTTCAACCTTGTCGATGAAAAAGGCTTCACTTTAAAGGGCGCTAAAGATTACCTGAAAAACAATAAATCTGATGTAAAAGAAAATCAGAAAATTATTGATTCTTTAGAAAAGCTAAAAGGTTTTCTGGTTAATCTATCTCAGGAACTTTAAAACATAAAACCTTACTTAAAAGTATTTTTAGAATTACATTCCTTGTAGTTTTAAAAATATTTTTTCTATATTAGTTCTACAGAACAAAAAATCACCTCTATTTTCTTTAACCGATTAACGCTCGCTTATGAAAGTATGGTATTTTTTGTTACGTGTCTTTTTTCCTCGCTATGTATCTGATCAAGATTATTTGCGTAATCTTTTAGCGCTCACCAATCGCAATCAAATAGTTATTTCTATTACATTGGCTTTTAGGGCCAATTCAGTAAATGACTCCCACCGTACGCTATACAAGTGTGATGTAGGTATGGCTCCTAATTACAAAAATCGTCCGGTTATCCCCTATTACCTTCCTAAGCAATTTACTTGAAAAACAATTTATTATGCGTTTTAAAATTTTAAGCATTGTATTTGTAATGATCGGATTTATTGCAAGTGCACAAACAACAGAACAGGAAGAGCCATACGCGATATTGTAGAAAACGTTGCCGAAAACCTTCCTGATGATTACGATATAACCGAACTGGTTGAAGTATTAACCAGGTACCGCAAGCACCCCATTAATTTAAATAATACCTCGGTTGAGGAATTGAAAACATTGATTTTTATTTCACCACTCCAAATCAACAATTTCTTTGCCTATTCCAAAGAGAATGGAAGGTTGCTGGACGTGCATGAATTGCAAATCATTCATGGTTTTGATGTTAAAACAATTGAAAATTTAATTCCATTTGTTACCGTAAATAAAATAGCTGAATATGAAAGCTTGCAGTTAAGCAAGCTGTTTGGTGCTGGGGAGCACGATATCATGATGCGGTTTGCTCAAACCTTAGAAAAACAAAAAGGTTTTACAGATTTGCCAGGGAACCGTTATTTAGGTACGCCTGAACGCTTTCAAACACGGTGCCCTTATAACTATGCTTCGATAATTTCGGCTGCCTTAACATTTGATAAAGATGCAGGCGAAAAATTTATAGGCAAACCATTCGATTTCTTTTCTGCCAACGTAACACTGTCCAAATTGGACAAGGTAAAAAAGTTGGTTCTGGGCGATTATACTTTGCAGTTTGGCCAGGGATTGACTTTATGGTAGGCTTTTTCTTTTGGCCAAGGTCCTGATGTAACCAGCGTTGCCAAAAAGGATTTAGGTTTGAGCCCTTATACTTCAGCCAACGAATATTCATTCTTCAGAGGTGCGGCGGCTACCATTAACCTATATAAATATTTCGACATTACTCCTTTTGTTTCCTTCAGGCATTTAGATGCCAGCCAAAAAGAAAATAAGCTGGGCGAGCCTGAGCAGTCTACCATTAATCAAACTGGCTTACACCGGACACCAACAGAAATTAAAAACAAAAACAGCCTAACTCAGCGCACTTACAGCCTGGTTTTGCAGTATACTAAAAATGAGTTTGGTGTAGGCACTGTTGCTTACCAAAGCAGTTACGATAACAGTTTTATAACACAAACCGCACTTTATGATAAATATAGTTTTATGGGCAATAAACTAACCAACCTGGGGCTTTTTTATAATTATACCTTCAAAAACATGTATCGGTATAATGAAGTCGGCAAAGCTTTAAATGGAGGTGTAGTGGCAATAAGTGGCGTACTAATCAGTTTATCGTCTTCGGTTTCTGCGGCGGTAACCTACCGTAACTACAGCAAAAATCAGGGAGTGCCCGAATCAACCGAGGCGGTAAATGAAAGAGTCTTTTTTTCGGCCTTTTGCCAGCTCATCTATAATCCTTTCTCCATTTGGGACGTTGGCTTTCAACTTTCTTATTTAGCTGTTTTCGGGCTATTCTATTTACAGCCAAAAATTTATAACCTGTTTTATATCGAAAATAAATGGCTAGATAAATTATGGAATTTTATAGCGATGTCGTTGGCGGCACAAATTGCTACTTTCTCTTTAAGCATCTATTACTTTCACCAGTTTCCACTCTATTTTCTCATTGGTAATCTTTTCATTACACTACCCCTGGTATTAATGATGTATTTAGAGGTTGCCGTATTAATTCCAGGGCTTAGTTTTTGGCTCCTGCTTTCGAATGGCTAATCAAGCTCACCAACACAGTTTTAAAATGGATAACCAATCTGCCTTTTGCAACCTTTTCTTCTATCTACATTACTTTAACCGAATTTATATTGTTGAGCTTTAGCCTGGGTTTATTTTTTTACGGTCTCGCCAGGCTCAATAAAAGGTTCATCTTTTCATCATTATCTCTTTTTGCCTGTTATCAGTTACTCATCGCTTACGGTAGCCTCAGGGCCTCATAACAACATAACATCGTCTTCTTTTCGTTAAGAAAAAACTATGCTGCTGCTTTTACGCGGGGAAAAAAAACCGTTCTGGTTACCGATTTTTATTGATAGACAATTCATTAAATTATAAGCAATTACAAGGATCAGGTTCCTTTTCTGCCATGTGGATTACTGCAAACAGTAGGTTCGATTTAAACAGCATTCCTCCAGATATCAGGTTTCAAACCTTATTAATCGATTCCACTAATAAAGATTATCGTATCAAACAATTACAGGAAAACACAAAAAGTGCTTACGTTTTAAAGAAAAATAAAGCATATTTGATACAACTAACCCAATAAGATGGAAAATCTGGTTTTGTACCATGTTGCAGAAAGAATTGCAACAATAACAATCAACAGGCCTGAAAAAAGGAATGCATTAGACCCTCAGCTCATTGCCAAACTTACAGCAGCATTTATAAAAGCATCGGAAGATGATTTGGTTAAAGTGGTAATTTTAAATGCAAACGGAAGTTCGTTCAGTGCAGGTGCGGATTTAGAATATCTGCAACAACTACAGCAGAATTCCTTTGAAGAGAATGTAGCCGATTCTAATAACCTGAAAAAGCTTTTCACCACCATTTATTATTTACCTAAAGTGGTTATAGCACAGGTTGAAGGGCACGCCATTGCCGGAGGCTGTGGTTTGGCTACCATCTGTGATATTGTTTTTGCAACTCCAGAAAGCAATTTTGGTTACACCGAAGTTAAAATTGGCTTTGTGCCGGCTATTGTTTCGTGCTTTTTAAAACAGAAGGTCAGTGAAACAGTTTCCAAAGAAATTCTGCTCACCGGAAATACCTTCTCTGCTGAGCAGGCACAGAAATATAATTTAATCAACTTTGTAACAAATTCGAATGAAATTCATCAAAAAGTACAAGATTTTGCATTAAGTTTGTGTAACGAAAGCTCTGGAAATTCATTAATGATTACCAAACAGCTTATTAACCAGACGAATAATCCATTACTGGAAAAAAGCCTGGAAACTGCTGTTCAAATCAATGCCCGGGTTAGAGAAAGTGAAGATTTTAAAAAAGGAATCGCTTCATTTCTGAAAAAAGAAAAAATTAATTGGTAAAAAAACTAAACTGAAATAAAAACATGTTCAAATCAATCAAAACAAGCGTTGTAGCTTTAATCTTAGTGGCTAGTGCAGTAATTGCTCATGCGCAAAAGAAAATGACCGAAGGTACTCTTACTTACGGTTTAGTATACAAATTAACGGAGGAGCAAAAAGCTGCTATGGGCGGACAAGAGCCACCTGCAGAACTGAAAGTTAAATTCAATAACGGTTTAACTAAAATTGAAATGGAGCAAGGTCCGGCTTTAATTGGCATTGTATCAGACAATAATGACAAAACAGGTTTACTTTTAATCGATGTGCCAATTGCCCAAAAACAATTCGCGGTTAAACAATCAAAAGAAGATATTGAAAAAGCAATGGGTGCATTGCCTAAGTTTTCTGATTTCAAAGCTACAGGCGAAAAACAAACTGTTGGTGGCTTTAACGCAGAAAAATATACTTTTAAAGATGACAAAGGTGGTACGCACGAACTTTGGGCAACTAAAGATGTGGAATTACCAAATGTAGGTGCTCAAAACTATTTCCCTGGTTTAGCAGCTTTCCCGGTAAAATACACTTTGGTACAGAGAGGTATCGAAACTACTACTACCTTAAAATCGATAGCAGAAGGTAAAGTTGGCCCAATTTCGAAAGAAGTTCCAACCGGATACGAAGTAGTTACGATGGAAGATTTAGCAAAAATGCAAGGTGGTGGTGAATAATTAACCATTTACAGCTAATTAATAGCTTTTTAACTGACGGCTTTTTATTTAAATTAGTCCAAAAGTTAAAAAGCTTTTTTTATGACCTAACTTTATATGATTAAAAAACTATTACTCAGATTATCAGTTACCTGCATTGCAATATGTGCTGTAATTGATGTAAATGCCCAAAACATTAACTGGGCAAAGGATGGTAACTCCTACTATCAAATTGCTGGCGGAGAAATTATTTCAATAACACTTCCTAAAAGCGACAGAAAAACAATTATTTCAAGAGCATTATTAACACCTGCAGGTAATAACGATGCTATTGCCGTAAGAAGCTTTCAGTTATCGAACGATGGCACAAAAGCATTAATTTATACCAATAGCAAAAAAGTTTGGCGCTACGATACACGTGGCGATTACTGGTTGGCCGATTTAACTGCAAACAAGATTGTACAGATTGGAAAGGACAGACCAGCATCTTCTTTAATGTTTGCCAAATTATCGCCCGATGGTAGTAAAGTAGCCTACGTTAGTAAACACAATTTGTATGTAGAAAACATTGATGGAACCGGTGCGAAAGCTTTAACTACAGATGGTACCGATCGCATGATTAACGGTACTTTTGATTGGGTTTACGAAGAAGAATTCGATTGTCGTGATGGTTTCAGGTGGAGTTCGGATGGGAAATCGATTGCTTACTGGCAGATCGATGCTACTAAAATCAAAAACTTTTTGATGATCAACAATACGGATTCGATTTATCCTTATACCATTCCGGTTGAATATCCTAAAGTTGGAGAAAATCCTTCAGCCTGTAAAGTTGGAGTAGTTGATATTAATACCGCCAAAACCAACTGGTTAAATGTACCGGGCGATAATGTTCAGCACTATATTCCACGTATGCAATGGGTGCCAAATAGCAATAACATCATTTTACAACAACTTAACCGCGAGCAGAACGAAAGTATAGTATTTATCTGTGAGGCCTCTTCTGGTGCTGCAAAAGCCGTTTATACCGAAAAAGCCAAAGCCTGGATTGATGCACAGGATGAATGGAAATGGTTAAACGACAATAAAGAGTTTACCATCGTATCTGATAAAGACGGTTGGAACCATCTGTACAGAATTAGTTTAGATGGCAAAAAAGAAACCCTGATTACCAAAGGAAATTATGATGTGATTGATGTTAAATTAATTGACGTTAAAAACAACATGGTTTATTTCCTGGCCTCTCCAACAAATGCCACGCAGAAATACCTTTTCAAAACCAAATTAGATGGAAAAGGAAAATTAGAGCAGGTTACCCCTTCAGTTTTACCTGGTACACACAATTACGATATTTCTCCAAATGCAGCATTTGCCCGTCATTCATACAACAGTGCTATTGTTAGGCCAATTACCGAGTGGATGAATTTTACAACTGGTAATCCGTTTACCATGGATGGCAGCATCACTACACAGCTTTCAAAACAAGAGGCAACAAAAAATAAAGTAGAGTTTTTTAAAGTAACTACCGAAGATGGTGTAGAAATGGATGGTTGGATGAAAAAACCTGATAATTTTAACCCATCTAAAAAATACCCTGTTGTGTTTTATGTGTATGGCGAACCCGCTTCGGCAACTGCACTTGATACCTACGGCGCAGGAAGAAACTTTTTGTATGCCGGCGATATGGCGAAAGATGGCTACATCTACATTTCAATGGATAACAGAGGGGCACCAGTACCAAAAGGGAGTACATGGCACAAAGGTATTTATAAAAATATTGGGGTAATAAATATCCGGGACCAAGCCATGGCAGCGAAGAAATTACTTTCCACCAATGCCTTTATGGATAAAGACCGTGTGGCTGTTTGGGGCTGGAGCGGCGGTGGTTCGTCTACCCTGAACCTGATGTTCCAATATCCTGAAATTTACAAAACAGGTATTGCTATTGCAGCAGTGGGCAACCAGTTAACTTACGATAATATTTATCAGGAACGTTATATGGGAACGCCTTTTCCAAGCAAAGAAGCTTATGTTAAAGGATCGCCAGTTACACATGCAAAAAACCTGAAGGGTAACTTATTATATATTCATGGTACGGGCGATGATAACGTACACTACCAGAATGCTGAAATGCTGATCAATGAGTTAATTAAAAACAGAAAGGTTTTTCAATTAATGAGCTATCCAAACCGTACACACAGTATCTCTGAAGGCGATGGAACCAGCGAGCATTTATCGTTAACCTACACCAAGTTTTTAAAGGAAAACTGCCCTCCGGGAGCAAGATAATAGATAATCACACTTAAAAAGCAGCCCGAAAGCTGCTTTTTTTATATCACAAACATTTGGGTTAGCATAGCCGTTACAATGGCAATTCCAAAACTCAGCAGGGTTCCGATTAATACATATTCCGTTAATTTAAGGTCGTGGGCTTCTTTTAAGTCGCCAAACCTGAATATAGATTTTGCCGCAAGCAAAAAGCCAACTGCTTCAAAATGCTTGGTCAATATAAATACAAATATCAATACCCTTTCCAGTATACCAATGTATTTACCGGCATTCTGCAATGATTTTGGGCTGTCTGGCTGATTATCCGGAATCCAGCGGGCAATAATAACCCGCATGATAATGGAGGTAGGCATGGTTAAAAACAAAGCTCCCGAAATGATTATCCAGGTTTTGGTTTCGTTCAGGTAACTGATATCCAGACTTCCTTTATAAAACAGATGCCATACTGCTACAATAGATGTTAAATGCAATACCTGATCGATAAAAAACAGCAAGCGGGCATTTTTTTTCGTTTGAAACAATAATTTCAATGCATCAATTGTGAAATGGATTACTCCTACAAGTAAGGCCACTTTCCATACCGCAAAACTTAAAAATATCAGGAATATCAACGCAATATGTATGGCTACATGCAGGTAAAGTTTGGCTGATTTTAGTTTCTTTATCTCTTTTTCTTCAACCCAAGAGGCTGGTTGCAAAAAGAAATCCCCAATTAAATGGGCAATAATAAGTTTGATGAGGTAGATATCCATTATTTTAAAACATTTGGTTCAATTTTTTACGGTACAACTTATCCATATCCATTATTTCGGCAAAATGAGCACGCTTTAGGGCTTCACTAACCGATGATTGTGTTCTGCCCGAAATAGCAGCCAATTTGCTTTGCAATATATTTTCATACTCCAGCGCCAGTTTAACCATTTCGGCAGCTACAATGCCCCAACTATCCATTGCAATAAGCGCAAGCTTAATTAAGGTATTTATTTCTTCATCAAAATCAGCAGAACTGGTTTTAATGGCCAGGTTCAACTTGATTTGTTTTAAGCTATCAAAGGCAGCACCAGAGTACACAAAAGCATCGCCACTATCTTCTGTCAGTTTCTTTCTTTTGCCTCGCACTTCACCAATCCCCAATCCCATTCTCACATCTGCAGCCCTATTCAACCTAATACAAGCCTTTAAATATATAGCTGTTTTCAATGCTTCTGCTGCACTTACTTCTACCTGAAAACTATCGCCCCGAAAAATCTCCCACCTGTTATGCTTGCCCGAAACAACTTTTAGCGCCCCTTTTAAGCTTGCTAACCAGGTATCTTTTATTTTACGTGAGCCTATAATATCGCCTGTTATAATGCAAATCATAACACCAATATCGATAAAATAATTAGAAACAACAAATAATATCGGGTAATTACCCGATATTTCTATTTATCGGGTAATTACCCGATATTAAACTAAAACCAATTGAGATATTGATTGTTAAATAGTCATGGCATTAATCGAATTTACCAAAAGAGGCATTTATTGCAATCAGGGAGATTTTTACGTAGACCCCTGGTGGCCTGTAGATTATGCCGTAACCACGCATGGCCATAGCGACCATGTTCGGTTTGGCAACAAATATTACCTCTGCCATACGCTTACCAAGCCTATAATTCAACGCAGAATTAGTGAAGATTTAAACGTAGAAACGCTCGAATACGGCGAAAGTATTACCCGCAATGGCGTAAATATTTCATTCTTCCCGGCAGGGCATATCATTGGATCGGCACAGGTTAGATTGGCTTATAAAGGTGAAATATGTGTAATATCGGGCGATTATAAAATTGAAGATGATGGTATTACTACACCTTTCGAGCCCGTAAAATGCCACTCATTTGTTTCTGAAAGTACTTTTGGCTTACCGGTTTACAAGTGGCAAAAACAAGAAGTGGTTTTTAACGGCATTCAAAACTGGGTAAACGATAATATCAGTCAGCAACGTACAAGTGTATTAATTGCCTATAGTTTAGGCAAGGCACAGCGGCTGATTAAAAATCTGGCGGGCAACGTTGCGATATATGTGCATAGCAGTATTGCGAACCTGAACGAGGTAATTGTAAATGCAGGCGTAAATTTACCCGAAACCATCAAGATAGTACCCGAAACCACTAAAGAAGCCTTGCAAAAAGGAATTGTGATAGTTCCGCCTGCAATGCGTGATAGCCGCTGGATCAAAAATTTAGCCCATCCGGCTACAGGCATCTGTTCCGGATGGATGCAGGTTAGGGCACATCGTCGCTGGCAGAGTGCGGATGCAGGTTTTGCATTGAGCGACCACGCCGATTGGAACGGCCTTATGGAAGCCATTACCGCAACAGGAGCCGAAAAGGTTTATGTAACCCATGGTTTTACAGCTGCATTTAGCCGCTTTTTAAATGAGAAAGGTATTGAAGCCAGTGAAGTATTGACCAAATTCGGACAGGAAGATGATGAGGACAACAAAGTTGATTTAGCCGGGCAAAACGAAAGTAAATTACCATGAAACATTTCGCACAACTGATTCAGCAGCTCGAGCTCAGCAACAAAACCAATGATAAAATAGCGGCTTTGGTTCATTATTTCAACTCTGCTAATGATAAAGATAAAGTTTGGGTAATTGCTTTATTTACCGGAAAAAAGCCAAAAAGACCCATCAAATCAGCTCTGCTTAAATATTGGGCAATCGAAATTACCCAAACGCCAGAATGGTTATTTTCGGAAAGCTACGCCAATGTGGGCGATTTAAGCGAAACTATTGCTCTTCTTCTTCCACCTGCAGAAAACACTTCCGATTTGCAGCTTTACCAATGGATTGAAGACCTGCATTGCCTGGAAGGCAAGGATGATGATACCAAAAAGGCTTTTATTTTTAATGCCTGGAACCATTTGGAAACACAGGAGCGCTTTATTTTTAACAAACTGATTTCCGGAAATTTCAGAATAGGCGTTTCAAACAAAATGCTCGTTAATGCTTTGGCTAAACAAAGCAGTTTAGATAGTGCACAGATTATGCACAGTATTATGGGTAAATGGAATCCTTACGAAATTACTTTCCATGAGCTTGTTAATGGGATCCATGTAAATACCGATAATTCCTGGCCCTACCCTTTTTGCCTCGCTTATGCTTTGGAACAGGAGCCCGAAAACCTGGGAGATATTACGGAATGGCAGGCAGAATGGAAATGGGACGGCATACGTGGACAAATTATAAAACGAAATGGCGAACTTTTTATCTGGAGCCGTGGAGAAGAACTGGTAACCGAACAATTCCCTGAATTGCATTTCCTGGTTGATGCACTGCCTGATGGTATCGTTTTAGATGGAGAAATACTTGCCATACAAGATAAAAAAGTATTGTCATTCAACACATTGCAACAGCGTCTGAACCGCAAAACAATTAATAAAAAACAGTTAGAAGATGCCCCTATTGGGTTTTTCGTTTACGATCTACTGGAATACGAAGCACAGGATTATAGAACACAACCGCTAAGCGAAAGAAGACAAATTTTAAACGGTATTATTGGCAATTTAGGCGAAAGCGTGGTAATCCTCTCCCTGGTTATAAATTGTAACAGCTGGGAAGAACTCACAGCGTTAAGACAAACTTCGCGAGCTATAAACAGCGAAGGCATTATGCTCAAAAAGCTTAATTCGTTATACCATAGCGGCCGTAAGCGAGGTGATTGGTGGAAATGGAAAATCAATCCATATACCGTTGATGCTGTAATGATTTATGCGCAGAAAGGAAGCGGCCGAAGGGCAAATTTCTTTACCGATTATACTTTTGCTGTTCGCGATGGCGAAAACCTGGTCACCATAGCCAAAGCATATTCGGGCTTAACCGATAAAGAAATTAAAGAAGTAAATAGTTTTGTAACCCGTAATGCCATCGAAAAATTTGGCCCCGTGCGCACCGTTAAACCCGAACTGGTTTTCGAAATTGCATTTGAAGGTATTGCCGAAAGCAAACGGCATAAAGCAGGACTAGCCTTGCGTTTTCCACGTATATTGAGGTGGAGAAAAGATAAAAAAGCAGCAGAAATTAATACATTGGAAGATTTAAGGCAGTTGCTACAGTCTACTTTGTAATACAATCGCTTAAACCTCACAGGTTTTAAAAACATGCAAAGTTTGTATAAAAAATTAAACAATGAACCAAACCAAAACCAAAGGTTATAAAAAGATAAAACAATGGCTTAAAACCCATAAGCGCAGGCCGTTTCAGTTTCAGGAAGAGGCCTGGCAGTATTATCTTAATGGTTATAGTGGTCTGGTAAATGCCCCTACTGGTTTCGGCAAAACCTTTTCTTTATTTCTGGCAGTTGTAATTGAGGCCATGAACGCCTCCGAAAGCAGCAATAAAAAAGCAAAAGACCGGTTGCAATTGATCTGGATTACGCCTTTACGCTCTCTGGCTAAAGATATTGCCCGGGCGATGCGCGAAACTTTACTGGAACTGGAACTCGACTGGCATGTAGGTGTAAGAAACGGCGATACTAGCCAGGCGGAAAAAGTTCGGCAAAAAAAATCGATGCCAGAAATCCTGCTGATTACCCCGAAAGCCTGCATTTGCTTTTGGCTCAAAAAGGATCATCAACTTTATTTAAAAACCTGAAATGCATTGTGGCCGACGAATGGCATGAGCTATTAGGCAGTAAACGTGGCGTATTGGTTGAATTGGCTGTTTCTCGCATTAAAGGCTTGCAAAAGCAGGAAAAACAACAATTTTTAAGGGTTTGGGGGATATCTGCTACCATTGGAAATATCGATGAAGCACTGGATGTTTTAGAACCTGATATCAACACCAAACGCATTATTGTTAAAGCTGACCTGGAAAAGAAAATCCTGATTAAATCTATCCTGCCCGATGATATTGAAACACTCCCATGGGCAGGGCATTTAGGACTAAAGCTAGCTTACAAACTATTGCCGATTATAGAAAAAAGCAAAACAACCCTAATTTTCATTAATACCCGCGGCCAATCGGAAATGTGGTACCAGCATTTGCTCAATATTGAACCCGAACTGGCCGGGCGCATTGCCATACACCACGGTTCAATAGATTTCGAACTTCGCAACTGGATTGAGGATGCTTTGCATACGGGTCAGTTGAAAGCTGTTATTGCCACTTCATCTTTAGATTTAGGAGTAGATTTTAAACCTGTTGATACGGTAGTACAGGTAGGCTCGCCTAAAGGTGTAGCCCGTTTTTTACAGCGTGCCGGCCGGTCGGGCCACTCTCCTCACGAAACCTCTAAAATATATTTCCTCCCCACTCATGCTCTGGAACTCGTAGAGGCTGCCGCAATAAAAGAAGCAGCCAAAACCAACAATATCGAAAGCAGAGAACCCTTTATTATGGTTTTCGATATGCTGGTACAATACCTGGTTACCCTGGCTATTGGCGATGGCTTTGACGACCGGGTGATTTATAACGAGATTAAAAACACCCATGCTTTTAAAATGATCGTCCCTGAGGAATGGAGTTGGGTGATGCAGTTTATTACCTCGGGCGGTGATAGTTTAAGTGCCTATAACGAATTTAAGAAAGTAACTAAAGATGAAGACGGACTTTGGAAAGTAAAGAGCCGCCAACTGGCCATGCGCCATCGCCTGCACATCGGAACCATTGTTAGTGATGCCATGCTGAAGGTAAAATTCCTCTCAGGAGGCTACATTGGCATGGTAGAAGAATATTTTGTAACCCGGCTAAAGGCAGGCGATAACTTCAGACTGGCTGGTCGCGTGCTCGAATTTATCCATGTAAAGGATATGACGGTAATTGTGCGCAACAGCAAACAAAAAAATGCGATATCGCCGAGCTGGAATGGCGGCAGGTTGCCCTTGTCGTCAAATTTAGGCTCGGTTTTGCGTAAGAAATACAATGAAGCGCTGGATAAAACCCATCAGGATGAAGAGTTGGATTCGGTTTACCCCCTGTTCTTATTGCAGGAAAAACGCTCGCATGTGCCGCGTAACGATGAATTATTAATCGAACTGATTAACAACAAAGAAGGTTTCCATTTATTTGCCTACCCCTTTGAAGGAAGGCTGGTACACGAAGTGCTTGCTGCGCTTGTAGCTTATCGCCTGAGCAAATTGCTGCCCATCAGTTTCTCTATTGCCATGAACGATTACGGATTTGAACTGCTTAGCGAAACAGAAATACCCATGGACGAATCAATTGCTTACGAAGTTTTTTCGCCCAAAAATTTAACGGAAGACATTACCCTGAGCATCAATTCAACAGAAATGGCGCGGAGGAAATTTCGTGATATTGCCTGCATTTCGGGTTTGGTTTTTCAGGGTTACCCCGGAAAATATGTGGCTAATAAACACCTACAGTCATCGGCAGGTTTATTTTTTAATGTTTTTAGTGATTATGACCAACATAATTTACTTTTACGGCAAGCATACGATGAAGTGTTTTATCAGCAACTGGAAGAACCGCGACTGGCCGCTGCATTGGAAAGAATTCAGTATGGTGCAATTGTAATTACTCACCCGAAAAGCTTTACCCCGCTTTCTTTTCCAATTAAGGTAGATAGTTTGCGGGAAAACATGAGCTCGGAAGAACTAGAGCAGCGAATTGCAAGGATGAAAGCAGAATCAGAAAAAATTAAGTAATACTTTTAACTATATAGGGCATTTGAGAAAATATAAGTTCTAAGTTTTGGGCGATATGCCTTATAAGTTATTATATTTCTTAAATGGTAACACTATCACATATTTATTAATGACCATTACAAGCCACGGAGAAGAACTGATTTTAGATAAAGAGCGGGCTTTATTTCTACCTAAACATCAACTTTTGGCCATAAGCGATCTGCATTTGGGTAAATCGGCTCATTTTCGTCAAGCCGGAGTGCAGGTGCCTGCTACCATTGCCCAGAGTGATTTGCAACGGTTAAGTGGCTTAATTGAAAAATATCAACCCCAAACCCTACTCATTACCGGCGACATGTTTCATCATGGTTTAAACACAGATATTGATGATTTTTCGACGTGGAGAGCACAATATGCTGATTTGAAATTACTGCTCGTAAAGGGGAATCACGATAAACTGGCCCATGCAGATTATGCGAAAATGGGAATTGAAATACACGATCTCAGTTATTGCTTAGGGCCTTTTTGTTTTATTCACGATGCACCCAAAAATGATGCAGCAGAACTTTACCCTATTAGCGGGCACATCCATCCGGGTGTAACCATTGTGGGCAAGGCCAAACAACGGCTCAAATTTCCTTGTTTTTACTTTGGCAGAAGTTATGCTGTTTTACCTGCTTTTAGTCTCTTTACGGGCTTGTATACCGTTTACCCTAAAAATAATGAAAGGATATTCGCTGTAACCCCCAAAACCGTTGTAGAGGTTTAATTAAGCGTGCTGATCTATAACCTGCTTCAACTGTGCAGCCTGTACCACACCGCTCTGGCGCCAAACAGGTTTCCCATTTTTAAACAAAATTAGCGTAGGCACACTCTGTACATTAAAGGCCGCTGCAGCAGGCTGGTTTTTATCGATATCTACTTTGATAATCGCTGCAGAATCTCCTACCTGTGACTTTAACTGATCCAAAACGGGTTTCATCATTTTGCAGGGTCCGCACCATTCGGCAAAAAAATCAACCAAAACAGGCTTTTCGCCATTGATTAAATCGGAGAATTTAGACATGCTACTTGTTTTTAGTTAGAAACAAAGGTAAATGGGATTGGTTTTAACGAGAGCAGTCAAGTTCTTTTAAAACTTGACTGCTCAGAATTATAATTTTGCAACAATGCAATATAAATTAAGCATTTACCGGCAGTTCTACATTTAAAGCAGTTACCCAGCTATCAAACAGGTCTTTCTCTATTTTAATTACTTCAGCGGCGTGATTTTCCCAGTCAGGTGAAAAGTTAACCAGCTGATTAATCATTTCTTCTAAATGGCCTTCTTCTTCTAAAATAATCGACTTAACGTTTACCTTACTTTTCGCCTCATCTAAAACCGCCTGGTAAATTGGATAAAGCTCATCGGCACGCACCTCTATTGCGTAAGTAACAAAAAGGTAAGCTGCAAACTTTAAATCGTAACCAGAAAGATTAAATGCTGCTTTCAAGTAACGGCAAACCGCAATATCTAAAGCATGTAAATAATATTTGGTGTTATTTGGAGATAACAACTCTGCGTTGGTATAGGTCTTACAAGAGGTTTCATCAACCTTTGCAATCTGCTTTTTCAGGTAATAGGCATGGCGATGTTCTTCGGCAGCATGTTTAAGAATAATGAGATTAACATTTTCCTTATGTTCTGATGCCGAAATCTTTTTAGCACCTGCATTTTCCATGTAAGACAATGTATTTAACCATTTGGCATGCAACACATTATCGGAAACTATCTTTTTTAAAATTGAATCTAACATTCTTTAATGGTTAAACTGGTAAAAGGTTTAGATTGTTGGCATTATGCCAGCTGAAAACTTTTAACTGTAAACTTGTTATATCTCCCTGTTCAAATCCCAGGCCTCTAAATAATCGGCAACCCTGCGTACAAACATACCACCCAACGAACCATCAACTACCCTATGATCGTATGATAATGAAAGGAACATCATGTGGCGTATAGCAATTACATCACCGTGTTCGGTTTCTAATACCGCAGGCTTCTTTTTAATAGCACCTACAGCCAAAATAGCAACCTGAGGCTGGTTAATAATTGGTGTGCCCATTACATTACCAAAACTACCTACATTGGTTAAGGTAAAGGTTCCACCCTGGGTTTCGTCGGGTTTTAATTTAGAGTTTCTGGCACGCGTGGCCAAATCATTTACAGCTTTGGTTAAACCTACAATATTTAACTGATCGGCGTTTCTGATTACCGGAACAATTAGGTTTCCGCTTGGTAATGCTGCTGCCATACCAATATTTATATCCGCTTTTTTGATAATCTGTGTTCCGTTAACCGAAACATTAATCATCGGGAAGTCTTTAATTGCTTTTGCAACTGCTTCTACAAAGATCGGTGTAAAGGTAATTTTCTCGTTTTCGCGTTTTTCGAAGCTGTTTTTCACTTTATTACGCCATAAAACCATATTGGTTACATCGGCTTCAACAAATGAAGTAACATGTGGCGAAGTACTTTTGCTCATCACCATGTGATCGGCAATCAGCTTACGCATCCTGTCCATCTCAATAATCTCATCGCCACCGCTTACTGATGTGGTAGATGGCTTACTTGCGCCAGAAGGTTGTGCTACTGGCTGAATATTTGGCTTGCTCTCGCTTGCTTTTTCAACCGGAGGTGGTGGAGCCAAAATAACAGTTTGCGTTTTAATTACATTTCCGCCATTTCTGTTGGCGATATAGTTTAATAAATCGTCTTTATTTAAGCGGCCATCGGCACCAGAGCCTTTAATTGCATCAAGCTCTGCAAGCGAAATATTTTCCTGTGCGGCAATACTTTTAACCAAAGGTGAGTAAAAACGCTCAGCAGCACTAAAATCAGCTTGCTGGCTTGTATTTTGTTCCGGCAATTGTTCAATCCCCGGAATCGTTTCAGTTTTCTCTTCTGTTACCGGAGCAGCAACAGCAATTTCTTCTACCTGAGGGGCAGATCCACCTTCGGTTTCTATAATCGCAATTATATCACCAACCTGGGCAACTTCGTCTTCCTTAAATAATTGTTTAACCAATTTACCCGCAACCGGCGAAGGAACTTCTGAATCTACCTTATCGGTAGCGATTTCCAGAATGGTATCATCTAAATCAATAGTATCACCCGGTTGCTTTACCCATTTAATCACCGTTGCTTCTGCAACACTTTCACCCATTTTTGGTAACAATAGTTCGTATTGAGCCATATTAAATTACAGTATTTTATATTGGTAACGCCACAAAAATACAGTTTTTATTCCTTCTAAACTGTTTCTTTAAGTAGATTTAATAACATGGTTAATGCTGCAGTTGCCGAACGCTCGATGTTTTGAATACGTTTGTTACTGAAATTAAACAGTTTAGCTACAGTTTTATCTTTCGAAGAAATTGAAATCCATACGGTGCCAACTGGTTTGTCTGCTGTTCCGCCATCTGGTCCTGCTATTCCGCTTACTGCAATAGCATAATCGGTTTTAAAGTGTTTAATAGCGCCTTCTGCCATTTCTTTTACCGTTTCTTCACTAACTGCACCGAAGGTAGCCAATGTAGCTGCCTTTACGCCAAGCACCGATTCTTTAAGTTCGTAAGCATAGGTAACCGCTCCGCCCCAATATACTGAAGAACAGCCCGGGTGTTGGGTAATTAAATGGGCTATATATCCACCGGTACAACTTTCGGCTGTAGATAGGGTAAGACCGCGGACATGCATGATGTTTAGAATCGCCTTTTCCAAAGGAATATCTTCATCAATCACCACAAATTTATCCACCTTTGCCATAATTTGCTTGGCAAAAACCTCCACCTCAGTTTTTAATTTGACTTCATCATCGCCTATGGCAGATAAACGCAAACGCACCTGCCCTAGTTTGGGCAAATAGGCAAGTTTAATATGTGCCGGTAATGCATCTTCAATTTCTTCTATTTCTTTGGCCAGAAATGATTCGCCGATGTTTGCTGTAAGAATGGTTTTATGTACAATGGCCGGAAGTTCAAACCTGCGTTTTAAGCGGGGAAGAATTTCATCCCCCATGAGGTACATCATTTCGAATGGAACACCAGGCATAGAAACAAAAATCTTATTGTTCCTTTCAAACCACATACAGGGCGCTGTACCGTTTTTATTTACAATTACCTCGCAGCCATCCGGTACATCGGCCTGCTGAATATTAACATCAATTAGAGGGCGTTTAAATTTTTCAAAAATCTGACGCACCATTTCTAAAGCACCTTCATCGCGCCTAAAGCCCATGTTAAAATACCTGGCCAGTGTTTTTTTGGTGATATCATCTTTAGTTGGTCCTAAACCGCCCGTAATAAGAATAATATCAGCTCTTTGTTCGGCCTGGGCTAAAGCATCCAGAATGTGTTGTTCGTCGTCAGATATCGAAGTGATTTGTTTTACAGAAATTCCGGTCAGGTTTAGCTGTTGGGCCATCCATGCAGAATTAGTATCTACAATTTGTCCGATTAGAATTTCATCACCAATGGTAATAATTTCGGCTAGCATAAATTTATTGGTATGTGCTGTAAAAACCTTGTCTTTTGCTCAATTTTAAATCCTGTAGTATCGATGCTTTTACTTTAATCGTTACAGAATAACTTTTGTAAGCACCGTAGGGTACCCAGTTTACACTCATATCCCAGCAATGTAAATCGCGATAAATGGCCAAGTTCATAGGTGTTAAGCCTCTGTTTTTAAAATCGTAACCAGAGTTAAAGGTAACTTTCCATTTAGGCGTTAAATTAACATCGCCATTAAAATTCAGTGTATTAGAAATGGTTGTACGATTTCCATCATTCGAATACTGAAAACTATAAGAGAACGAAAAATTCCAAGGAATATTGAAATCAACAAAAGCATTCGGATCACGGCTAATGGCGGCCAATTGTTCCGACTGAATATCGGTCAGGCCTTTTTTATTCGCAGCTTCTCCTAATTTATCGTTAGCCTCGTTCTTGCGTTTTAAAGCTTCAGGGTTTAAGCTGTAATCGAACGAGAAACCAAGGTTTGCCAAACGTGGCAATATTTTTCCGCTCTGCCAGAAATAACGGTCCTGCCTGATCAACAAGTTGGAGCCAGGAATGGTATCGGGTCTAAGTGAATAAGGGTCCAAGGTACCATTATAGTTGATTCCCAGCTTATCTGTAAACTGAGATCGACCACTAAAACCAATGGTAGATAATTTGTAAGACTTAGCTAAAAAGTTGTAGGAGCCACTAAAACTCAAGCCCTGTATAATGGGGATTTTTTTTGACCCTGTGCCTGTAGTATCGTTCTTATTCCTCACCTTCAACTCTACCGTATTATCAACCCCGAAACCAATTGATGCATTAGGCCCACCGAAAGATCCCTGCTGCGCCATACCATCAAAAATAGAATATTTTAAGGGCTGGCCTCCAGTTAAAATTTCCTTACCGTTTTGATCGATAGCAGGTCTGTAAGGCCCTGCTCCTGCTTTAGTAAAATCGGGCGAATAAGAGAAAGAAACGTTTGGAGTCATTACATGCCTTAAGGCCTGAATCTTTCCTTGTGGGTTAAAATCTCTTCTTCCATAAATCTTCGTCGACATACTGGTAGAAAGGCTATAGCTCCCTGCCCTTTTAAAACCGCTAAGAGTATCTTCTCTAAAGGTATAGGTGTTATCGGCAAACTGGGTGTAACGTCTGTTTACGCTCTGAAAATTCCAGACTTCATTATACGTTCCTCCTAAACTAAAGTTTAAATATTTTAAGGCTGTGAACGACATATTAACCGGAATGCTGTGTGCAATACCACTTCTTAAACGCTTTAAACCATCGTTATCAAAAAGTAAACTATCAAAAGTATCAATACTATTTGTTCCCTGAAGACTATAACCAACCGTTATTTTTTGATACCACTTCTGTTCTCCAACAGCATTTTTTTTACTGAAAGGGTTAAATGTAGGTACGTTAAATGTTACTTCTGGCAACCTAAGTGATATGGCCCTTGTACTTAAAGTCTGATCACTTCTAGCAGCCAAAGACAAGTTCATGTTGTTTGAAAATGTTTTGGCATAACTGACACTACTACTTGTAGAATTGGTAGAAATTGCATTAATATCGTACGAAGTACCTGCTGCCGTATTTCTATAATATCCCCTTTTACCACTCGACACCAACCTTACACTGGCACTGAAAGTCGTACCAGGCTTAGCATTGGCATTTTGGCTATGACTCCAGTTAATACTAAAGTTTTTGGTTGGGTTTCTAAAAGCCTCAGTTCCTTCCAAACCATCTTTAAAGCTGGAGTAAGACAGGTTAATGTTACCGTTAAATTTATACCGCTTGGTGTAATTACTTAATAAACTGGTTTCGTAAGAACCATTGGTATAAATAGAGCCCATTATTTTGGCATCCCAGTAATCGTTTAAGCCAAGATAGTAACCCCCATTCTGCAAGAAAAATCCACGGGTTGCATCCTCACCCGGTGTAGGTAATATTACACCAGATGTACGTTTATTCGGCTTTGGAAAAAATGCGAAAGGCAGACCAAAAAAGGTTGGAATATCTTCAATAACCATGTAAACCGGGCCGGTGATAATCTGCTTTTCGGTTACAACGCCTTTAGAAATCATTAAACCAAAGTGTGGATGCGGCAAATTACAGGTACTGTACATCACATTTTTGATATGCAGTTCATCATCTATCTGTTTTTTACTTTGTCCGCCAGAAAAGAACCCACCTTCCTGTTCAGAGAAAACGCCATAAACCTTGGCCCGTGTAGTTTCCGAATTATAAAAAATAGAATCGGCTATTGCTGTACCGTCAGCACCCGATTTAAAAATTGGCCTACCAGTATATCTTCCCGATTTCGGATCTTTTACTCCTGTGGCAAAAATCGTATTTTGCTTTTTGTCGTATTTGATATATCCCGCATCAAGTTCAAAATCGCCATAAACTACTCTGGCATTTCCGTACAGGTAAACAATGTTTTTATCGGCACTCATCTTCACAGAGTCATCGGCCTTGTATTCGACTTTCTGATCGATACTACTGTTATTTTTGCCCTTTTTAAGGGTTGTATCCTTTTTAGTTGTGTCTTGCTTAATGATTTGCTGCAATGAAAAATGAGAAAATGCGTTAGCTTTACTAACAGCAAGTGTTAATAAAATGACAGAAATTAGTAAAATAGAGCTCTTAAGAAGTTTCAAATTCGTATTTGAATGTTATTTTTGCACAAATGTTTAATCAAAAACGTTCAAAATTAGTGAAAAATATACCATTGATGTATCTTAAATCCATTTTAACATTTATTATTTGCTTTACGCTATCAAACTCATTTGATAATCAGGCTTTTGCGCAGGAATATAAAATTAAAACAATTGTAATTGATGCCGGCCATGGCGGTAAAGACGGCGCTACACATGGCGTTTATTCGAAGGAAAAAGACGTGGCCCTAAAAACAGCTTTAAACCTTGGCCGGGCGCTTCAGGATAGCCTGAAAGATATCAAAGTGATCTACACCAGAGAATCGGATGTGTTTATTCCGCTTTATGAGCGTATTAATATTGCAAACAACTCAAAAGCCGATCTTTTTATCTCCATTCACTTAAACGATATGCCGGTTCGCGTTTCGCGGGTTGTTGATTATTATAAAAAAGTTCGGGGCAGAAAAGTTCCGGTTTATAGAACCGTTACTTCCAAAAGCACTTCTACCCGTGGCACTGAAACATTTGTATCGGGAACAGGACGTTTGGGCGAACAGGACGAAGTAATTAAACGGGAGAACGCATCTATGTTTCTGGAGGATAACTACCAGAAAAACTACGAAGGCTTTATTGCCAATACCCCCGAAAACGATATTATGTTATCTTTAATGAAACAAACCAACAGAGACAGGAGTTTAAAGTTTGCTTCTATGCTTCAACAAGAGTATGTTAACGCAGGACGCATTAACCGTGGCGTACAGGAAAAGAGCTTAGCTGTACTTGCAAGGGCAGCAATGCCGGCGGTTTTAACCGAAATTGGTTTTGTTAGTAATCCAGATGAAGAAGATTATATGAACTCGCCAGAAGGGCAGAAAGAGATAGTTGATGGTATTATTAAGGCAATTAAAAATTACAGGCGTATAGCTGAAACATCATTTTAACAAACCCATTTTAAATGAAGATTAAACTTCTGGTTAGCCTATTTTTTCTTTCGGTAATAGCTGTTACACATACATTTGCACAGGGATACAAAATTAAAACCATTGTGATCGACCCTGGTCATGGTGGCCGAAAGCCAGGTGCATCGGGCAGTTTCTCAAAAGAAAAGGATATTTCATTAAAAGTTGCGCTAAAATTAGGCGATATATTAAAGGAAGAACTGCCGGATATTAAAATCATTTACACTCGAAAAACCGACATTGATGTTGACTTATACAGACGGGCAGAAATAGCCAACGAGGCCAACGCCGATTTGTTTATTTCGATTCATTGCAATTCTATGCCGCCAGGCAACAAACACATTAAAGGTGTAGAAACATTGGTTGCCGGCTCCCACCGCTTAAAGGAACAGGATGCTGCCATCCGCGAAAACGCCGATATCAAACTTGAAAAAAACTATAAAACCAAGTACGATGGCTATGACCCAAACAATCCGAGTAGCTTTATACTGCTATCTTTACTAAAAAACACATTTCGTGATAAAAGCATTAAATTTGCCAAACTAATCCAAAACAGCTACATCAGCAGGGATGAAAGATTAAGCCGTGGTGTTAAAGAACAAGGCGTGCTGGTATTACAACGTTGTGGTATGCCTGCTGTATTAACTGAGGTTGGTTTTATTTCAAATTCTGACGAAGAGAAGTATATTAATTCTGCAAAAGGTCAGAGTGAAATTGCCAATTCTATTTTAGATGCAATAAAAACATATAAAAAAAATATCGAAGTTAAATAAGTGGCATTATAAATGATAGTTATTTTAACTTTGCAGAAAATATAGAACATATACCAAACAATTAATGCTGGCTTTGTGTATTTATAAAGTTTAGCTTAAAAAATAAATTACGCTCTACAAGTTTAGATTGATAACAAAACTTGTAGCCATTAAAGAAACACTCATGAAGATTAAGAACGAAACCAAAGTAGGTATTTTAGCTGCATTTGCCATTGCTTTATTAATAATTGGATATAATTTTTTAAAAGGGAATTCTATCTTCTCAAACGAAACTACTTTATTTGCCAAATATACCAGAGTAGATGGTTTAACGGTATCTAAACCCATACTGATTAATGGTTACCAAATTGGCCGGGTGGCAAAACTCGAACTTCAAACCGATGGAACTATTATTGCCACTTTAAGTATAAACAGCAAATATGAAATTCCTGAAAACAGTATTGCACGTTTAGAAGGTACAGATTTATTGGGTAGCAAAGCAATTGTAATGTCGTTAGGTAATTCTAAAAAAATGGCCGAAGATGGTTACACTTTAAATGCAAATGTAGAAAAAGGACTAATGGAGCAGGTTCAGCCGGTACAAAAGAAAGCTGAATTGATTATTGGTAAAATGGATTCTATTTTAAGCAGTGTAAACTCAATCCTGAATCCTAACTTCCAAAAAAATGTTGACAAAAGCTTTAACAGTATTGCCGGTACTTTAGCTTCGTTAGAAACCACATCGAAAAAAGTAGATGGTTTAGTAGGATCTGAAAGTGCACGTATTGAAGCTATTTTTAAAAATGTTGAAGGTATTACAGCTAACCTGAACAACAATAACAAAAAGATTAGCGATATCTTAACTAACATTAACACCGTTACCGATAAATTTGCAGCAGCTAATTTTAAACAAACATTAGATAACGCCAACAATGCTATTGCCGATTTACAAAGTGTAATTTCAGGTATTAAAGATGGTAAAGGAAGTTTAGGTTTATTATTGAACGACAATAAAATGTACGAAAACTTAAACAACGCTTCTAAAAACCTGGATGCATTAATGATCGACTTAAAAGCCAATCCAAAGCGTTATGTTCACTTCTCTGTATTTGGAGGTGGTAACAAAAAAGACAAGTAATTATTTTTAATAAATTCGGAAGCCCTGGAGAAATTCAGGGCTTTTTTTGTGCTCAATTGGCGGAGAAATTTATGTTAACCATATAAGCATATAAGGCGATGTAAACTCAAATGTTTCTGACATGAATTATATGGTTAAATAATAGCAAATAGGTTAACACAGAATACCTTTTTAAAGCTGAAAAGTCCTCCCCTCTACTGCCAGCTCGGTATTATCAAAACCAGCCTGAGCCTCTTCGAAAAGCATTTGTAAAGTTTTGTAGCGTGATGAGAAATGGCCGATCAACAATTTCTTTGCGCCTATGGTTTTAGCAACCTCAGCAGCTTGTAGTGCAGTAGTATGATGTGTTTCTCTGGCCCTATCCAACAAATCGTGCATAAAGGTTGCCTCATGGTAAAGCGTATCGCAGCCCATTATTGTCGGAAAATAACTTTCATCAAATAAAGTATCCGAACAATAAGCGTATGCTCTGGGTGGATCGGCAGCTACAGTATAATCGGCACTGCGTAAAATTTCTCCGTTAGGCAGCTCAACATCCATTCCTTTCTTGAGGGAGGTATAATAAGCCATCGGAACGTTTTCTGCCTTATCCTTAATCAGTTTACGCTGCCTTTTCTTTTGCTGAAAAAGGAAACCTGTGGTAGGAATACGGTGATTTAAAACAATGGTTTTTACAATCAGATCGCTGTTTTCGAAAATCTGTTTCGGTTCATCTGCCTCAATCGGAAAAAACTCTATCGGATAGCGCAAAACCGTATCGGAATATTTAAACTGGATTTCGAGAATTTCGAGCAGTGGCTTTGGACCGAAAATTTGTATGGGCTTTATCCTGCCGTTTAAATGCAGACTGGAAAGCAAACCAATCAGCCCAAAGTAATGATCGCCATGTAAGTGGCTGATAAATATATAATCGATGCGGGCGGCTTTTAAATTAAATTTAGCCAGTTGTTGCTGGGTCCCTTCGCCACAATCAATTAAATAGCATTTTTCGTTACAATTTAAAAGCTGTGCCGATGGATTCCGGTTAAAAACAGGAGTTGCCGAACTGCTTCCTAAAATGGTAACTTCAAATTTCATAATGATGAGATATAAAAAGCCTCGTAGATTTTGAAAAACTACGAGGCTATAATATTATTGGATAATATAGATTATTTAGCGCCTCTGAATTCTTTTTCCAGTTCATCCATAAAGATGAAATCGGTTGCCTCTTCTAATGTATTAACAAACGTAACAGACTGAAATATGTTTGATAATTCTATAATTGTAGCAAGCTCATCGCTAATTCCAGTTACGATAAACAATCCTCCAGCTGCTTTGCAAAGCCTGTCGCCAACCAGTAAACAGCTCAAATCCTGTGCATCATTGCATTCAGTAACGTGGCTAAGATCAACAATTATATTTTTAAACCCTTCTGCATTAAGCAAATACAGTTCAGATTTTAAACCGGGGGCATTATCGTTTGTAAACCTGGTTTCTTCCAACCTTAAGCTTACATATTTATCGTGTTTATCTACTGAAAATTTCATCTCTCTAATCTTTATTGCACTAATGTATAAATTTCTTTCGGAAATTAAAGTGTTTCAAGTGCCTTTAAAACATTAGTTTCGATGCGGCTCGAAATGGCATCTGCATCTGCTTTCATAAAGGTCTCACCTACAATCTTTTCGTAAAGCTCGATATAACGCTCCGAAATGGAATTTACAATTTCCGGAGTCATTTCTGGTACCACCTGCCCATCTTTACCCTGAAAGCCGTTTTCGATTAACCATTTACGCACAAATTCTTTCGAAAGTTGCTTTTGTACTTCATTATTATCCTGACGTGCCTGGTATCCTTCTGCATAAAAATAACGTGATGAATCAGGTGTGTGGATTTCATCAATCAGATAAATTACGCCATCCGCCTTACCAAATTCATATTTCGTATCTACTAAAATTAATCCGCTTTTTGCAGCAATCTCAGTTCCACGCTTGTAAAGTGCATAAGTATATTGTTCTAATTTCTCGTAATCAGTTAAAGAAACAATTCCTTTGGCTAAAATATCTTCTTTCGAAATGTCTTCATCGTGACCAACAGCTGCTTTAGTAGTTGGGGTGATAATTGGTTGAGGCAATTTATCGTTCTCTTTTAAACCATCAGGTAAAGAAACACCACAAACTGAACGTTTACCTGCACTGTATTCGCGCCATGCGTGACCAGCTAAATAACCCCTGATTACCATTTCTACCTTAAAAGGCTCGCAAATACGACCAATGGTTACCATCGGATCTGGCACAGCTAAAACCCAGTTGGGCACAATATCCTGTGTGGCTGCTAAAAACTTAGCTGCGATCTGATTTAACACCTGTCCTTTGAATGGAATAGCCTCTGGCAAGACAACATCAAATGCAGAAATGCGATCTGACACCACCATTACCATAAACTGATCGGCTATAGTATACACATCGCGAACTTTACCTTTGTAAAAATTGCTCTGATTGGGGAAATTAAAATGGGTTTCTTTAAGTGCTTTCATGAGGCGGTAAAAATAGGAAAAAAGTCGGAAAGTCCGAAGACTGGGATCAGAAGTCCGAAGATATAATTTACTAAAAAAACAGCAGTTAATAAGCTACGGGTTTAGTTCATTTCAGCTTATTTAAAACCTCAATAAAGGTCTTTGTCAAAATGGTGCTGATATTTTCACTTTTCACTTGAAGCGTGATATGATTATTAATTTTAATCAACTGAAGCCTTCCTTTAAAAATGTGTGCCTCATCAATATTAACAAATTCGAACAGCTTTCTAAGCGTTTCCTTTTTACAAACCCATTCTTCATTGTTTTTCGAAATGATTAGACGAATGGTATGCGGCAGTTTCTCAAAAGAAAGTTTTAGGTTATTTTCTAAAAAGATACTTTCCATAATAATAATATTAGATGGATAATGTAAGACGGATAATGGTTTTTGAAGGCTTTAACATTTTCCATGCTACATTTTACATCATCCACCTTACATCACCCATTTACTGAATATCACCATAAGCTTTAAGAATATCTTTAACCAGTTTATGGCGAACTACATCTTCTCCGCTTAAATAAATAATATCAATACCTTTAATGTCTTCTAATATCCTTAAACCGTTAAACAAACCCGACATCTGTTTCTTTGGTAAATCTACCTGCGTAACATCACCGGTAACAATAAACTTAGCTGTTGGCCCCATACGGGTTAAAAACATTTTTAACTGCATATCGGTGGCGTTTTGAGCCTCATCCAATATTACAAAGCAATTATCTAAGGTACGGCCACGCATAAATGCTAAAGGAGCGATTTCTATCGTACGGTTTTCAATATAAAACTTCAGCTTTTCAGCAGGGATCATATCGTCCAACGCATCGTAAAGCGGACGTAAATACGGATCGATCTTTTCTTTTAAATCACCTGGAAGGAAGCCGAGGTTCTCTCCTGCTTCTACAGCCGGCCTGGTTAAAATGATACGCTTAATTTCTTTATTTTTCAGTGCCCTTACTGCTAAAGCAACTGCTGTATAGGTTTTTCCTGTTCCGGCAGGACCAATGGCAAATAAAATATCATTTTTAGCAATACTGCTCACCATTTTACGCTGATTAGCCGTTCTGGCTTTAACCAATAAGCCATTTGTACCGAAAACAATCACTTCTCCGCCTCCACCAGTTGGCTGTTCGACATCTTTTTTTGCCAGGTTTGTTGCTTTCGCTCCCAGTATCGATTCTACATCGTTATTGGTTAGCGAACTATATTTTTCGAGGTGAGCGACCAGCTGGTTAAACTTCTCCTCAAAAGACTTAAGTTCCTGTTCATCACCGAGAACCTTAATATCACTTCCCTCGCCACAAGTTTCAACTTCGCGAAAGCACCTTTAATCATTTCGTAATTCTCATTATTCGGCCCCCAAAAGTGAGCAGGATTTACGGTATCCAGAGTTAATTTTAATTCGTTCAAACTGTAGTATTTTAAAAAGTTATCGGGGTATATTAATTAAAATTTGAATATTTGCAGACGCTTAGGCCTGTACACAAGAATAAGCAATAATAATGAATTTTTAATGGGGATAATTACTTTAACAACAGATTTAGGTTCAAAAGATTTTTACCAGAGTGCACTAAAAGGTAGTCTGCTGAGTCTTATGCCTAATGTTAATTTAATTGATATTACCCACGATGTTCCTTCGTTCAATATTTCGTACGCAGCTTTCGTTTTAAAGAACGCTTATCCCTATTTCCCAAAAAATACGGTACACTTAATCGGCATCGATTCTGTGTATAGCGAAAACACTAAATACATTGCAGTAAAGCACCGTGATCATTATTTTGTAGGCGCCGATAATGGTATTTTCTCCCTCCTTTTTGATGAGCATCCGGAAGATGTGGTAGAGCTGAATATCATGCAGGATTTGAAGTATCTGCACTTTCCATTGGTTGATATTTTTGTAAAAGCTGCTACACACCTGGCTAAAGGGGGTAAGCTAAAAGATATCGGTTTACCTGTAGCAGAGATTGAGCAAAAGATGCTTTTACATCCTGTTATTGAGAAAGATGTGATTCGCGGAAGTGTAGTTTACATCGACACTTTTTGCAACGTAATTACCAATATTACAAAAGATCTTTTTACCCGTATACAGCAAAACCGCGATTTTACCCTGCATTTTAGAAAGAGCGAAACCATTACCCAATTGAGCTGGCATTACAATGAAGTACAGGAAGGCGAAAAACTTTGCCTATTTGGTATTAGTAACCACCTCGAAATTGCCATTAATAAAGGTAAAGCCAGTGGTTTGTTAGGCTTACACCTGGGCGACATTGTTAGAGTGGAGTTTCATTCGAAGGCTGGTTAAAAGGAGAAAGACCAAAGCCGAAAGCTTGATTAAGAATAAATGACGATCGCTATTAGTTGCAGATTGTGACGTTATTCATCTTCTCTTTTAGGAAAATAAAACAAGTTCACTCTTTTTCACGTTTATAGCACATGAAGAAATATTTTTACCTACTCTTTGCCCTCTTATTTAATCTTCAGCTTTTCGCTCAACAAGATACCACAGCTTATGCTGCCCAGCGCGCCAAAATAAATTCACTATTGGTCGAACGAAGTGCCAAATTTGGTCAGTACGACGAAAGCCTGAACCAGCGTACCGGGATTTTTGGCTGGCAAACCAAGCGTGATATTAAAAATTCCAACGAAATCCTGCGTCAGGTTGTACTAACAGATAATAATATTTTTACCGAGCTTAAGATATTGATGGACTACAAAGATCTTCAGAATCAACAGAAAATAGCTGTTTCTGATCATTCGGAAGAACGCATACAACGCTATATGCAAACCATTAAAAAATTACAGGATCAGAATGAGCAATTAAAGGTAGCTGCCGACAAAAGGGATAAAAGTAAAAACCTGGTTAATTACCTCGTGGTGTTTTTAATTTTGGTAATGGCCGGTGGTTTTTATTTTTTCAACAAAAAACTACAGCAATATAAAAAGTATGAAAAAAGCGCTATTTAAAGTCCTGGTTAAAATTAACAAGGTCATTTTGCCTAGTTTGTATAAGAAAGATCCTAATAAGCTAAACACATGGCAAAAAGCGATTTTAGGTTATCGTTATTGGGTATTAAAGAAGGCGTTAGATTAGATATCAGACCTTACAGATTTTTTAAACCTGCAAGGTCTGGTATTATTTATTTTTTAAAATGCTCGATAATCAATGTAGCCAATTCCGAACCAATACGCTCCTGAGCTTCATTTGTTGATGCACCAATGTGTGGTGTTAACGAGATTTTAGGGTGTGTTAAAATTTCAGCCAATGGTGTAGGCTCATTATCGAAAACATCTAAACCTGCAAAAGATACTTTACCAGAGTTTAATGCTTCAATTAAAGCAGGCTCATCTATTGTTCCACCACGTGAGCAGTTTACAATACCAACGCCTTTTTTCACTTTAGCAAATTCTTCAGCACCTAAAATCGGCTTATCAGCAAATGGTGTATGCAAGCTTAAGAAATCACTTCCGGTAATTACTTCATCCAAAGAAACGGTTTTAATTGGAATACTTACCGATTGACCGCCCTGAAAATCTAAAGTAATTTCAGTTTCGGTTGGATATAAATCGTAAGCTAAAACATTCATACCTAAACCTAAAGCAACTTTAGCAGTAGCACGGCCAATACGACCAAAACCGATAATACCAATGGTTTTCCCACTTAGTTCAGTTCCTTTTGCATAAGCTTTTTTAAGGTTATTGAACTGACTTGAACCTTCAACAGGCATTTTACGGTTAGCATCCTGTAAAAACCTGATACCGGTAAATAAGTGAGAAAATACCAGTTCGGCTACCGATAAAGAAGAAGCTGCAGGAGTATTTACAACTGCAATACCCTGACTACGTGCATATTCCACATCTATATTATCCATACCTACACCACCTCTACCAATTAATTTAATATTTGGTACAGCATCAATCAGCTCTTTTCTAACTTTTGTAGCACTACGAACTGTAATCGCATCATACTTTTTTAAAGCTTCAGCCAGTTGATCTTGTGCAATAGTTTCGGTATCAACCTGGAAACCTGCTTTTTCTAATAATTCTTTTCCGATCGGATCAATTCCGTCGTTTGCTAATATTTTAAACATTGTTACTTATGATTGCACCGATTAATAGTTTACATTGATAAATCTATTAATCGGTGGTTATAATTTATATTAATTCACCTTTGCCTGTTGTTCCTCAAATGCCTGCATGGCATCAATTAAAGCGTGTACGCTTGTAATTGGCAAAGCATTGTACATCGAAGCACGGAAACCACCAACACTTCTGTGGCCTTTAATACCAACAATACCTTGTTCTTCTGCATATTTCAGAAATGGTTTTTCCAGTTCGGCATTTTCCATTACGAAACAAATATTCATTTTAGAACGATCTTCAAGTGCACAAGTACCTTTGAATAAAGGATTACGATCAATCTCTCTGTAAAGTGCTTCGGCTTTTTGCTTGTTTTCTCTCTCGATTTCAGCAACACCGCCTTTTGATTTTAACCAACGCAGGTTTAATAAAGCAACGTAGATAGAGAAAACCGGTGGAGTATTGTACATCGAACCATTATCGATATGCGACTGATAGTTCAGCATTGATGGAATTTTACGGTCGATCTTGTTTAGAATCTCGTCCTTAACAATCACAATGGTTAATCCGGCCGGGCCCACATTTTTTTGTGCACCTGCATAAATTAAATCGAACTGAGAAACATCAATCACACGGCTCATGATATCAGACGACATGTCGCATACTACCGGAACAGTGGTTTTAGGTGTTTCGAAAAGCTCAGTACCGTAAATAGTATTGTTCGAAGTGTAGTGGAAATAAGCACTATCAGCCGGAATCTCGAAATCTTTCGGAATAAAGGTATAATTAGCATCTTTAGAAGAAGCCACTACATTTACATTGCCTACCAGTTTAGCTTCCTTTAAAGCCTTACTAGCCCAAACGCCAGAATCTAAATAGCTTGCAGTTTGTCCATCGCCCAACAAATTCATCGGCACCATTGCGAACTGTAAACTTGCACCACCCTGTAAAAATAAAACGGAATATCCCGATGGCACATTTAATAATTCCTTTACCAATTTATCAGCTTCTGCAACAACTGCCTCAAACTCGGTTGTTCTGTGCGAAATCTCTAAAATTGATAATCCATCGTTAAAATCTAAAACAGCCTGAGCTGCTTGTTTAAACACTTCTTGAGGTAAAATACAAGGGCCTGCGCCAAAATTATGCTTCATCTTATTATATAATGTTTTATGGGCGTAAATGTAAAATTTTTATAGCAGTTATGCCTATAAAATCGTACCATAAAAAATTAAATTTTGTTAAAAAAAAGACTAAAAATGATGTTTTTCTTGCAGTTTTTGCAATGAGGCTTCCAAGTAGTCAAATATGTTGAATTGATATGGTATGAAAGCTGTTTTTCTGATAGAAATGGCTCCACTTTTTAATCGGAAATACTTCTACTGCAACTTTTAGGGCAATGTAACCGACTGCTTAATTATTTTTCAATTTAACAATCAGTTTTAAATTAAATTGCCTCCCGGTTAAATAATTTGGAATGGCGTACTGAACATTATCTACATCCTTTAACCATAAATAAGAAACTGTATTATCGATATTGAGCAGGTTAAAAACTTCAAAAAACAGAATCACGGAACTGAAATTACGGTCTAAGAATTTTGGTTTATGCAAAGCAGTATCGTCCAGGAAATCTTTAGAAAAACCGATATCTACCCTTTTATAAGATGGAACAAAAAACTGATCCAAATATCTAGGTGTTTGTGTAGGGCCAATGGGCAGGCGTGAGCCATAGAGCGCATTTAAATGCACCTTATATGTAGGACTGTTCAACAACCGATCCTGAAAGAAAATAGAGAAATTTAACCGCTGATCTGTTGGCCGTTTTAGATAACCCGGATAAATGGTGGTTCCGTTTTGCACATAACTATCACCGATAATATCTTCATTGGCATGCATCACCGACATCCTGAAATACGAAACCAGGTCTTTCACAAACTCCCCTCCTATACTAAAATCGGCACCATAGGCATAGCCTTTTGATATTTCATTTGCGAGGTATTTTATCCTTAAATTATCAATTTTGTAAGGAATTAACCGGTCGGAATATTTAAAATAAGCTTCAGAAGTAAATTTTAAGCGTGTGCCGAAGGCATCAAAAGCGTATTCATAACCCAAAGAGGTATTGTAAGAACTTTGTGCTTTCTGATCGACATTTAAAACGCCCGAGAAATTGCGGATGGTACGGTATGATGGCGGTTGTTTGTAAACGCCAGCCGTAAACCTTAAAATTTTATTGTTAGAGTTAGGCCGGTAAGCAATCAGCATCCTCGGACTGATTAACAGTTGTTTACTTAAAGAACCGTAGGTCGCGCGTGCCCCCAACTGTAGCTCGGCCGAGCTGGAAAGCGAATAACTATCCTGAATATAGGCGCTGTAGTTTTTGATATCGAGGTTATTCTTAACGTTAATTACATTCTGCATTACAACATTTTTACCATTATTGGGCAAAATAAAACCTGCAGAATCGGTATAGTTATATTCATTCAATTTATCGTTATATGTAGATTGATCGAATTTAAATCCCCATGAAAAAACATGACTGTTAAAATTCTGATCAACCTTTATTTCTGATGCAAAAACCTGGGTATTTAAACTGTTTCGCCCATAATTATAATAACTTCCTATTCCTTTATTTTTACTAACAGGGCCAAAATTTTCGCCCGAAAAGTTATTGTCTACTTCCGCAAAAACGTAGCTTCCGTTAATATCGAAACGCTCACGCTCAATCGTATTAAAATAACTGTTTATAAATTTAACCACTAAATTTGGTCTCGGCGAATAAGCAGCAGTAACAGCACTACCAAAAGTCTGATAATCGTCTATCTCCTGCCCAGTATAATCTACATTTAACTTAAGTGTAGTGCTTAATGTTCCAAACTGCGTTTCGCGGTTGGTAGGTACCAGTTTAAATTGACCAATATTAAAATTACTCAAAAAACTGATGTTAAATTTAGGCGAAAAATCATACTGGTACAGCACTTGTGCATCAGCGTAATTGGGACTGTAACTCCCTTTTTCGTCCTGCTTAATTAGCACACTCGTATTATTCTTGTAACGTAAGCCAGCCAGTAAAAAACTGTGCTTAAATACTTGCTTTGTGCTTAAAGAAGTATTTAACAAACTGGTACTCAATATGGTCTGGTTACTATCGGGTTTATCGTATCTGATATCCAGAATAGATGAAAGCTTATCGCCATATTTGGCTTCAAAGCCACCAGCCGAGAACTTTGCTTTGCTGACCAGATCGGAATTGATAAAACTAAGTCCCTCCTGCTGCCCGTTGCGGATAAGTACAGGCCGGTTAATTTCTACATCATTGATGTAGATTAAATTTTCGTCAAAATTACCCCCACGAACGCTGTACTGTGCACTTAATTCATTATTGGTAGATACCCCAGGCAAGGTTTTGAGCATTGTTTCAAAATTACCCGAAACCAAAGGCATAGCGCCAATATCGGTAACATTTATGGTGGTGGCATTACTGAGCTGGTTTTGCTTATTGGTAATATTTACCTGCTCCAGTTCATTAATATTGGCTATTAAATTAACTTTTTGCAATATTCGCGCACCAGAACGTTCGTTAAATTTGATGGTTTGAGGCTGATAGCCCAAGAGGGAATATTTAATACTAAAGGATTTGGATTTTGAATAAATGGTATACACACCAAATTCATCGGTTACAGTTGATTGTGCCTGACCTAATACAATAACGGTAACTTGTGCCAGCGGCAGCTTTTCTTCATTTTGCACAATCCCCGAAACCCTAACCAGAGGTTGGGCGACAGCTAAACCGCAACCGGCAATTAAAAGAAGAAAGAGGAGCCGTAATTTGAGCATTTTTAGTATCAACAGGTATTTGCCAGGCAATAAAAAGTATTAGCATTTAAGTGCTAAAAAATTACTTATTATCATCAGAACAATTTAGCAATAAAACAATTAAATACTCACACTATTATGGGTTAATTGTTTCATCTCAGAAATAGTTACTGTAGGGCTTTCAGTCGCAAAAATTGCATTACCCGCTACAAAAGCATTCGCACCCGCCGATATCAGTGTAGCTATATTCTGCAAACCTACACCACCATCTACCTCAATAATTAAATCGTCGTTAATTCCTTTAATCAACGCTTTCAGATCCTGTATTTTTTTATAGGTATTGTGAATAAAAGCCTGACCGCCAAAACCGGGGTTAACAGACATAATCAGCACCAGATCCAGATCTTCAATTACATCCTGCAATAAAGTAACAGGTGTATGTGGGTTTAAGGCCACCCCGGCTTTACAGCCTGATGCCTTTATTAATTGAATACTACGGTGCAAGTGTGTACAGGCTTCGTAATGAACGGTAATGCGGTCTGCCCCTGCCTGAGCAAAATCCTGAATGTATTTATCAGGTTCCACAATCATTAAATGAACATCCAAAGGTTTTGTTGCATGTTTTTTAACAGCACCCATAACCGGAAAGCCAAAAGATATATTGGGTACAAAAACGCCATCCATCACATCAACATGGAACCAATCGGCTTCACTGTTGTTAATCATTTCAATATCACGCTGCAAATTGCCAAAATCGGCAGAAAGTATGGATGGGGCTATAATGTATTTCATATTTTGGTATTAATCCTTTCAATAATGCGAATAAATCGCTTTTATATTGTATCTGCAAAGTCTAAAAGCAATCGTCACCCTGAATTTATTTCAGGGTCTTAATAACAGGTAAGATGCTGAAATAAATTCAGCATGACGAATTGGTAAGAATTTCCTTTTTCATAGCAATACTGCAAGTTACAAAAGAACCATGAAAGTTTTTAGTGAGAAACATTCAAGTTCTCATTTCATATGAAAGAAAAATTTCTATTTGTCAGCTTAAAAATATATTATTTACTTAGAATCCCTGTCCCTTTCGTGTTTTTTAACTGTATTTAAATAAGTTAGAATTAATTTTCTTTTTTCATTATCTCTCATCTTGTTCTTTAACAGATCGTAAAAAACGTTTATGTATAGCAGTTCATTATCCTCAACATAATAAGTTAAAATTTGTGGTTTTGTAATCTTTGAATTTTCGTAAGCTCCTTTTAGTGTTTTACTCTTTTCATCCCAGCTATACTTTACAATGGTAGAATCGTTTAACAAATAATTTAAGTCCGGGTAATCATTATTCTTCCATTCATTAAAGCCATGGGAGTAAACCATTTTTAACATCAAAGGATTGGTCTTCAGCTTGATTGACTCCAGCCATTTTTGACGCGATCCCAAAGCACCTGTGGTATTCCCATTAGACAATTCATTCAATACAGGGATGAAACGGTTATTATAATATTTGTAGAAATACAAATTATTCCACCAAATCCCCGAGCCGGTGATATAATCTTCCCTGTAATAAATTATGGTTTTGCCATCTGCATCTTTATAATGATTAAGCTCAAGGCCATAATAATTATATATCGCTTTTTTTGCTAATAACGAATCGCCATTAAAGAAATAAAGATTAGTTCTTCCCCGGACCCGATCTTCATTAAAAGAAATTGCAAACTCCTTTTTATTTCTACTCCCTTTACCAAAAGCATAAAATTTAACCGGAATATTTTTTTCACCCAGATAAATACTGTCGAGTTCTATTTTACCAAAGATTTTTTCAGCTTGATCAATCTTTATTGATCTCTGTTTAATAGCTGTTTTTAATGTACTATATTCTAATTTATTTAACTTCCGGTTAATTTGTTGAATAGCTAAAAACACAGAATCGGCATAAAAAGAAGTTTTTTTCACCAATGAATCAGTTGAAAGCCTTCCAACACTATCCATAAAGGCAATCAAGCTTTTTTCGCTGAAATTAGCTGATTTGTTTTCTAAGGTTCTCGATGTATTTTTTTTATTGGTGTTGCCTTTTGATTTATGCTCTTGTTGGTTGCAAGCCATAATCAAAACTGAAAATAACAAAAGTAGTGCGGTATTCTTCATAATAGAGAAGCGATTTAGAACTCAATAAATCTAAGAAAAACGTTTCACATAAAACAAAAAACCCTTTCAGCTAACTGAAAGGGTTTTCGTTATTGAGATGCTGAAACAAGTTCAGCATTACGTTCACCTATTAAGCTTTTGGTGCAGCTGGTTTTTCAGGTCTTGGTAATAAAACCTTACGGGAAAGTTTCATTTTACCTTGTTTATCGATGTCTAACAATTTAACCTCGATTTTATCACCTTCTTTTAACACACCATCCATGGTTTCTAAACGTTCCCACGAAATTTCAGAGATGTGTAATAAACCATCTTTACCTGGCATTACTTCAACAAATGCTCCGAAAGGCATAATTGATTTTACTTTACCTTGGTAAATTTCGCCAATTTCTGGTTTAGCTACAATGTTACGGATACGGGTAACTGCTGCATCAATTGATGCTTTATTATCAGCAAATACCTCAACAATACCTTTTCCATCAACTTCTTCGATAGAGATTGATGCACCGGTTTCGCGTTGCATTTCCTGAATAATTTTACCTCCAGGGCCGATAATTGCACCAATAAATTCTTTATCGATAGTTAAAGAAACAATACGTGGAGCATGTGGTTTGTAATCCTCATTCGGCTGGCTGATGGTTTTCTTCATCTCGTTTAAGATGTGTAAACGACCATCTTTAGCCTGCAATAAAGCTTTTGTTAAAACCTCGTACGATAAACCATTGATTTTTAAGTCCATTTGACAAGCAACGATACCATTTTCAGTACCAGTTACTTTAAAGTCCATATCACCTAAATGATCTTCGTCACCTAAAATATCAGAAAGGATTGCATATTTACCAGTTTTCTCATCGGTAATTAAACCCATTGCAATACCCGAAACCGGAGATTTGATTTTAATACCAGCATCCATTAGCGCTAATGTACCAGCACACACAGTTGCCATTGATGATGAACCGTTTGATTCTAAAATATCAGATACAACACGGATGGTATAAGGATTTGCCTCACCTTGTGGCAATACTTTTTTCAAAGAGCGTTGTGCTAATGCACCGTGACCAATTTCGCGGCGACCTGCACCTCTGTTTGGTCTTACCTCACCAGTTGAAAAACCAGGGAAGTTATAGTGCAATAAGAATTTTTGGTAACCATTAAAGAAAGCACCATCAATCATTTGCTCATCATCTTTGCTACCTAAAGTAACTGAAGTTAAAGATTGAGTCTCGCCACGTGTAAATACAGCCGAACCGTGAGCAGCAGGTAAATAACCAACTTCACTCCAGATAGGACGAATTTCAGTAGTTTTACGACCGTCTAAACGAATACCTTCATCTAACAATAAATTTCTAATCGCATCGTACTGTACATCATGATAGTAATGTTTTGCCATTGCTTTAGTTAAATCAGCAGTATCTTCTGGCATTGCTTCGAAGAATTCGTTAATAATTGCTGTGAAACCAACTTTACGCTCATCTTTGTTCGAGCCAGATTTAGCTAATGCATAAACTTTATCGTAAGTATCGGCGTAAACTTTTGCTTTTAAATCAGCATCGTGATCTTCGTGGCTATATTCGCGTTTTACAGTTTTACCTGTAGCCTCTGTTAATTCAACCTGGATAGCACATTGTTTTTTAATTGCATCGTGTGCAAATTTCAATGCTTCAACCATTTCATCTTCCTGAATTTCATCGCACTCACCCTCAACCATACCGATATCGTTAGCCGAACCAGCAACCATAAACTCTAAAGTTGCACGCTCTAAATCACTGGCATATGGATTGATTACCAATTTACCATCGATTTTAGCAACACGTACTTCAGAAATCGGACCATTGAAAGGAATATCTGAAACTGATAATGCAGCCGATGCAGCTAAACCAGCTAAGCAATCAGGCATAATATTTTTATCAGCAGAAATTAATGAAATCATCACTTGAGTATCAGAGTGATAATCTGAAGGGAACATTGGACGCAAAGCCCTGTCAACCAAACGAGAGATTAAAACCTCGTAATCAGATAATCTTGCCTCACGACGTAAAAAGCCTCCTGGGATACGGCCTGTTGCTGCATATTTCTCCTGATAATCAACCGATAAAGGTAAAAAATCAGTACCTGGTTTAGCGCCCACTGTTGATACTACTGTTGCTAACAACATGGTATCGCCCATTTTTACTACAACCGAACCGTCAGCCTGTTTAGCCAGTTTACCAGTTTCAATTTCTACAATTCTGCCATCGCCCAAGTCGAACGATTTTTTTATTACATTCATTTAAATAGAATTATGGTGTGTTTTCCTCTTTCTACACACCGTTGTTTATATATGTTTTTGTTTTTGCAAACGAAGATAGAATTAAAAAATCTATCTATGATAATCCCCGTCATTTTTTTTTGAGGTAAAGTAAAAAGCCATTCCCTAAAGAATGGCTTTTCTGATAAACTTGCGCTTATTTTTGTTTAATGATATCACGCAACTGAAGAGTTTTGATGATAGCACGATAGCGCTCAATATCTTTTTTGTATAGGTAAGCCAAAATACCGCGGCGTTTACCTACCAATTTTTGAAGTGACAACTGTGTAGAGAAATCTTTACGATTTTTCTTTAAGTGTTCTGTTAAGTGCGCAATACGGTATGTGAATAACGCTACCTGACCTTCTGCAGAACCAGTGTTGGTTTCTACTTCGCCGTGTTGTTTAAAGATTTCGGCTTTCTTTTCTGGACTTAAATACATTTCTTGAATAATATTAAAGCAATAAAAATTAATTAATTGTGGCGCAAAGATAAAGTTATTTTTGGTTAAAAGCAAATGACAGTATGGATACTTTTTCAGCCCTTAATACCTTGATTATTAGCTTAAATATTTAATAGTTAATAAGAATGAATCCTAGAGTTTTTCTATTTTAGAACTTAGATACCATTAATACCAAGAGATGCGGAAACCGAAAGTTAGCAAAGAACCCAAATTATCATTAAACACCATTGTTGGAGTGTGCGCAGTTGTAACAAGTATTTGCGCAATAATTATAACACTATACCAAACCAGATTACAACGAATTCAGCAATATGCATCAGTAAAACCGCTGTTAATGAGCTATTCCAATAGCTTTTCTGATAAAATAAACACTAACGATCAATCTTATCATTACGAACTTCTGATTGCAAATCAAGGTTTAGGGCCGGCAATTGTATCTGATTATGCATTTTATTATAAGTCAAAACCCTATCAAAACATAGCCGATATTCTTAAACAAATAAAAACCGACCACAAACTGGATTCAACAAAAGCTGTACTGCTTACTAATTTATGGAAAAATGAAGTGCTACCAGTTGGAGAAAAATTAAGTTTAATCAAAATAGATGATGAACGTCTGGGGCCATTGGTCGAAAAGTCTGATATTAAAATAATGGTTCAATATGAATCGCTTTATGGGCAACAGTGGAGGTTTATGAGTAATGATAAATCCGGGCCGAAAGAAGTTGAATAACTTTTTCTTTTGAAAAGCTGTAACAAAAACTTTAAAAACGGCTTTAAAGTAAATACCTTACTTTTGCAGAAAACATTTACCCTTGGAAAAGAATCAATACAGCATCTTCGAAAGCGAATTACGTGTCCGTCCGGATGATATAGACATGTTCAACCACGTGCACAACAGTAAATATTTAGATTATGTGCTGGCTGCCCGTTACGAACAGATGGAAAGGTTTTACGGAATGCCTTGGGAACATTTTACCAAACTAGGGTTAGGCTGGGTGGTAAGCCGTGTTGATATCAATTTTAAACGCCCTCTATTGATGAACGACTTGATGCTGATCCGTACCGGAATTTTAACCATGCACGAAAAAGGTTGCTCGGTGCAGTTCGAAATCATCAATAAAAAAACCGGCAAGGTAGCTTCGGATGGCATTTTTGACTACGTATTGATTGACCTGAATACCAACAGAGGCTCTAAGGTTACTGAAGAGATGATCAAAGCTTACAGTATTTAAGGGCGATTACACAGATAAGAGTACTGAAAAAATAATCCGTGAGTTCCGTGCCTCCGTGGCAAATTAACCATCAACTAAAATAATCGTCCTCAAAATTTGACGTTTAGAATTTTTCTTTATCTTTGATCTATCAAAAAGACCAGAGCCATGATAGTATCTGCAATCCGTTTGAGGTTCTAAACACCGAGGATTCCCTCCGATTTTAATTTTAGGTATATACGCGTAATGCGTATCATTTGGTTTATTCATTACATTTTAACTTTATTATATGTCACAGTCCATAAAGACAAAGGGCAAACTATCTTCTTTTTTCGAGCTGCTCGTGCAAGCTATAAAAGGTCACGAGGTCGATTTAACAGCTATCAGTATAAAAAGGGCCATTATTTTACTGGCCATCCCTATGATGCTGGAAATGGCTATGGAATCTGTTTTCGCGCTGGTTGATTTATATTTTGTTGGCCATTTGGAAAATAGTAGTAACGCTATACAAACCGTTGGCTTAACAGAATCTGTTTTAACTATTATTTATTCGCTCGCTATTGGTTTAAGTATGGCTGCCACAGCAGTTGTAGCCCGCAGAATAGGTGAGAAAAATCCCGAAGCTGCTTCAAAAGCAGGTATGCAAACTATTTTAATTGCCGTAAGCGTTAATCTCATTATCAGTATTTTAGGCTTAATTTATGCCCGCGATATTTTATTACTGATGGGCGCAAGTACGGTAACCGCCGATCATGGTACTCCTTTCGTACGCATTATGATGGGTGGTAGTCTTATTATTGTATTGCTGTTCTTAATTAATGGTATTTTCAGAGGTGCCGGAAATGCCGCCATTGCCATGCGAAGTTTATGGATCGCAAACATTGCAAATATTATCCTCTGCCCTATTTTCATCAACGGTTTTGGCCCGATACCTGCATTTGGTTTAACCGGCGCAGCCATTGCAACAACCATTGGCCGAGGTTTGGGTGTAACTTACCAGGTTTACAATCTTTTTAATGGTAAGAATGCATTAAAAATTATCATTAGTAATTTTATTCCCGATTGGGAGCAGATTAAGGCTATTGTAAAAATTGCCGTTCCTGGTATTTTGCAGTTTAGTATAGGTTCATGCAGTTATATTTTTCTTACAAGATTAGTTGCAACAACCGGAGGGCCAGATGGTTCGGCAGGATTTCAAACAGCTTTGAGATTAATGATGTTTTCTATATTGCCTGCATGGGGGCTTAGCAATGCTTCTGCGGCTCTTGTTGGGCAGAATCTAGGTGCTGGTCATTTAGATAGAGCTGAGAAATCAGTCTTTATAACAATGAAGTATATGGTCGGTTTTATGGCAATAATAAGTATACTTTCTCTGACATGCGGAAATTTATTTGCAGCGTTTTTTACATCAGATAAAAAGGTAATTGAAATCGCAAGTTATGCATTAAAAACACTAAGTATTGGCTTCATCATTTATGGATTGGGAATGGTACTTACTAGTGCATTTAATGGTGCCGGCGATACCTGGACACCTACAAAAATAAACGTTTTTGCCTTTTGGCTGTTTCAGATTCCCTTCGCTTACTTTTTGACCAGGTTTTTAGAGCTGGGCCCAACCGGAGTATTTATAGCTATACCAACCGCCGAAGCAGGAATTGCTGTAGCCGCTTACATCCTGTTTAAAAAAGGTAAATGGAAGAAAACGGTTGTTTAAACACTATAAGAAATTAAGATGAGGCTATATCATAAATTAAATATAAATTATCAATCCAGAGTCTGTCGGAAAACCATGAATAAATGCCTTCCATAGTATTTTGATGTGTTTAACCAGATAAAATTGAAGTAATTTTATAACTAATGATACAGCCTCTCCTATCTTCCATTTTCCCCCTTACAATTTCCATTAAAAAGCATATCTTTGCGCAAAGATGAAGCATATACGTAATTTTTGCATTATTGCACATATCGACCATGGTAAAAGTACCCTGGCTGATAGGTTATTAGAATATACAGCGACGATTTCGCAGCGTGAAGCGCAGGCGCAATTGCTCGATAATATGGATTTAGAGCGTGAGAGAGGCATCACCATTAAAAGTCATGCCATACAAATGAACTATAAAGTTGGTGATATTGAATATAATTTCAACCTAATCGATACACCCGGACACGTAGATTTTTCATACGAAGTTTCGCGTTCTATTGCTGCCTGCGAAGGTGCGCTACTTATTGTAGATGCATCGCAAGGTATACAGGCCCAAACCATTTCTAACTTATATCTTGCTTTAGAGCACGATCTGGAAATTATTCCGATTTTAAATAAAATGGATTTACCGGGCGCAATGCCAGAAGAGGTAAAAGACCAGATTATTGATCTGATTGGCTGTAAACGTGAAGATATTATTCCTGCATCGGGTAAAACCGGAATGGGGATTCCTGATATTATCCAGGCAATTGTTGATCGTGTTCCAGCACCAGTTGGCGATCCGGAAGCACCTTTGCAAGCTTTAATCTTCGACTCCGTTTTCAACTCATTCAGGGGAATTATTGCTTACTACAAAGTAGTAAACGGAGAAATTAAAAAAGGTGATAAAGTAAAGTTCATCAATACTGGCAAAGAATACTTAGCTGACGAAGTTGGTATTTTAAAGTTAGATATGGCGCCACGTAATGTGGTTAAAACCGGAGATGTAGGCTACATTATTTCAGGAATTAAAGAAGCAAGAGAAGTAAAAGTTGGGGATACGATTACGACTACTGCAAGACCATCATTAGATGCCATTCAAGGATTTGAAGAGGTAAAACCAATGGTTTTTGCCGGTATTTATCCTGTTGATACCGATGAATTTGAAGAACTTCGTGAGGCCATGCACAAATTGCAGCTTAACGATGCCTCAATCGTTTTCGAACCTGAAAGCTCTGCAGCTTTGGGCTTTGGTTTCCGTTGCGGTTTCTTAGGCATGCTGCATATGGAGATTATCCAGGAACGTTTGGAGCGTGAATTCGATATGACGGTAATAACAACCGTTCCCAACGTATCTTACGTTGCGCATACTACCAAAGGCGACGAAATTTTTGTAAATAATCCATCTGATCTACCTGACCCAAGTAAATTGGATTCGGTTGAAGAACCTTATATCAAAGCCAATATCATTACTAAAGCTGATTTTGTTGGCCCTGTGATGTCACTTTGTATTCAGAAAAGAGGAACAATTGTAAATCAATCATACTTAACATCGGATCGTGTAGAATTGGTTTTCGAAATGCCAATGGGCGAAATTGTATTCGATTTTTATGATAAACTGAAAACAATTTCTAAAGGTTATGCATCCTTCGATTATCATCAGGTTGGTTACCGCAAATCTGATTTGGTTCGTTTAGATATGTTAATTAATGATGAACCTGTTGATGCTTTATCATCATTGATCCACCGTAGCAATGCTTACGATTTCGGAAAAAAAATCTGCGAGAAATTAAAGGAACTGATCCCACGTCAGCAGTTTGAAATTAAAATTCAGGCTTCTATCGGTGCCAAAGTTATTGCCCGTGAAACATTAAGTGCTTTGCGTAAAGATGTAACCGCCAAGTGTTATGGTGGTGATATTTCCCGTAAACGTAAGTTATTGGAGAAACAGAAAAAAGGTAAAAAACGTATGCGTCAGGTGGGTAACGTAGAGATTCCGCAAACGGCATTTATGGCAGTTTTGAAATTAGACTAAAAATAGAATCAAGTGTAAAGTATCAAGTTGCAAGCAACTGAAATCTTGATACTTTATACTTGCTACCCCGATATTTAAACATGAAACTATTAGACGGTAAATACGTATCAGAAAAAGTTAAAGTTCAGATTGCCGAAGAAGCAGCTGAGTTTTTGAATAAAACAGGGCGCAAGCCACATTTAGTTGCTATTTTAGTAGGTAACGATGGTGGCAGCGAAACTTATGTAGCGAGCAAGATGAAAAATTGTGAGAAGGTAGGTTTTAAATCTTCACTTCACCGTTATGATAACTCGGTTACAGAAGCAGAATTGCTGGCTAAAATTGAGGAAATTAACCAGGATGAAGATGTAGATGGCTTAATTGTACAATTGCCATTGCCAAAACACATCGACCCTGAAAAAGTTACTGAAAAGATCGATCACCGCAAAGATGTAGATGGTTTCCATCCGGTAAACCTGGGCAGAATGATGCGTAATTTACCATGCTTTATTCCGGCAACGCCTTACGGTATTTTGCTAATGTTACAGGAATACAATATCGATACAACCGGTAAACATTGTGTTGTGGTTGGCCGCAGTAATATTGTGGGCAGTCCTATGAGTATTTTAATGGCCCGAAATGCAAATCCTGGAAACTGTACTGTAACACTTACCCACTCGCGCACCAAAGATCTAAAAGAACAGGTTTTACAGGCCGATATCGTAATAGCTGCTATTGGTAAAAAGAACTTTGTTACAGCCGATATGGTTAAGCCGGGCGCCATTATTATCGATGTGGGCATTAACCGAGAAAATTCTTCGGAAACTAAATCAGGCTTTAAACTATATGGTGATGTTGACTTTGATAATGTTGCACCAATATCATCGTACATTACCCCGGTACCAGGCGGCGTAGGCTTAATGACCATTGTGGGTTTATTGAAAAATACTCTGGCATCAGCAAGGAAAGAGATTTATTCTTAAAGGTAGAAGGTTATAAGGTGGAGGACTCAACGTCCAAAAAATATAGAAAAGCGGTTCATTGTTGGATCGCTTTTTTTGTTTAGCGATATGCGATTGGTGATTAGCGTTTGATGATTACTTCCCTATTTGTACTGTACTCTAATAGAAAGGCGACCTGATTAAAATGTTATTCTCACATAAAAGATCCTGAAACAAGTTCAGAATGACGTATCTCACTGGTTCGTTATTGCGATAATGAATGAACTTATGGTTAGTAAACTATTGATAAATTGAGCATAAGCGGCCGCTAGGAACAATTAACCCATAAAACAGGGAGTTGGGTGTTGTGAGTTTGGAGTTTGGAGTCAGTTAACCTATTTAAACAATTAACCAGTTAACCTACTAATGAACAAGTGAACCAATTAACCCCACAACTTGCTCCACCAGCTTTCTTCAAAGCCAATGTACAAGCCATCCTCCCGCAATTCGGTTGGATAGATGCGAATGTAATCTCCCTGCCCTTCTGCTCCTCTTCCGGTTTCGAGGCTGTACTCATAACGGTGAATGGGACAAATTAAATGCCCGTTTTTACACCAGCCCCCGCTAAAATGTCCGCCTGCATGTGGACAATGTGATTGGGTAGCGATAAGCTTGTCTTCATTATTGATTACACAGATCTGTTTGCCACCAATCGAAATGGTTTTAATGTCGTCGGCTGGTGGAATCTGATTGTTATTTAAGGCTTTAAACCACTTCATACAGCTAAAATACGGCAAATAAATATCAGTATTATTTCATCTTTCTATTAAATTTCGAAATAGGAACTGCTTCCCCATATTTTTTTAAGATATTTGCATCCTCAAAAATGAAACAAGACATTCCAGAAGACGGCACATTACTTCCTTTAATGGAAGAATTTTACACCATACAGGGCGAAGGATTTAACACTGGCAAAGCGGCATATTTTATCCGTTTGGGCGGTTGCGATGTGGGTTGCCACTGGTGCGATGTTAAAGAAAGCTGGGATGCCGAAATGCACCCGCTAACCGCTTCGGATGTTATTGTAGAAAATGCCGACCGCTTTCCGGGTAAAGCCGTTGTAATTACCGGTGGTGAGCCTTTAATTTACAACCTCGATTACCTGACCAATAAGCTGAAAGAAAGAGGCATACTAACCTTTATTGAAACCTCTGGTGCCTACCCGCTATCTGGCAACTGGGACTGGATCTGTTTATCGCCCAAAAAATTTAAAGCACCAAGGCCAGACATTACCCCTTTTGCCAACGAGCTGAAAGTAATCGTTTTCAATAAAAGCGATTTTAAATGGGCAGAAGAATATGCCGCAATGGTATCGCCGGGCTGTAAGCTTTATCTCCAGCCCGAATGGTCAAAATCCAAGGAAATTACACCAATGATTATCGACTATGTGATGGCCAATCCGAAGTGGGAAATTTCTTTACAAACACACAAATTTTTAAATATTCCTTAAAAACGATACATTAGCTTTATAACCAAATGTTAATGTATGAGGTTTTGTCTGTTCCTATGTTTTAGTTTTTTGAGCTTTTGTGCATTTGCGCAAGGCTCGGGCAATAAAAAAGCACAAAATTCTTTTGAGAACGCAGGTGCCGCAATCCAAAAGCAGGATTTCGCAGGTGCTGAACAGTTACTGAAAAATGCCGTTGAAAGCGATCCGCTATTCCAGAATGCCTATATTGTTCTGGCTGGGGTTTACAAAATCCAACGGAAATATCTCGAAGCTAAAGGCGCTTATCAAAAAGCCATACTTGTTAATAAAAGCGTAAAACCTGAGGTTATTTTTGGCCTGGCAGAAACTGAGTTTGCTACACAGGATTATACTAAGGCAAAACAAGATTTCGACACCTTTTTGGCCCTCGATGCTTCATCTGAACGTGCTAAAAAAGCAAAGAAATACTTACTGGATTGCGATTTCGCTATTTCAGCAGTTAAAAAACCGGTAAAATATATACCAACCAATCTCGGTGAAGGGGTGAATACAACAGATGCCGAGTATTTCCCTGCGTTGACTGCAGATGGCGAAACCTTAATATTTACCCGACAGGTTAATGGCAACGAAGATTTCTGGACTTCACAATTCAAAAATAATACCTGGACTAAAGCTACGCCCTTATCGGCCAAAATAAATACCGAACGCTATAACGAAGGTGCACAAACCATTTCACCTGATGGCAAATACCTTTTTTTTACGGGCTGTAACCGCCCTGACGGATTGGGCAGATGCGACATTTATGTTTCGCACCGTGAAGGCAAAGACTGGGGCGAGCCTTACAATGTAGGTAAGCCTGTAAACTCCGAATATTGGGAGTCGCAACCTGCCATTAGCCCTGATGGTAGAACCTTGTATTTCATCAGCAACCGACCTGGTGGTTCTGGTGGTTACGATATATGGAAAAGCACCATTACTGATGACGCTAAGTGGGGGCCTGCAGTGAACCTTGGTCCGGATATTAATACCGCATATGATGAAAATACACCTTTCTTACATGTAGATGGAAAAACCCTCTATTTTTCATCAGACGGATGGCCGGGTTTTGGCAACAAGGATATTTACTACAGCCGCATGGATGACAGCGGAAAATGGCAGAAACCATTTAATATTGGCTACCCCATTAATTCGTTCGATGATGAGAGTGGTTTAGTTGTAAGTGCCGACGGAAACTTTGGTTTGTTTTCGTCGAATTTAAAGAACGGCTTTGGTGCGCAAGACATTTACAGTTTTGGGATTCCGGAGCAAGCCAGGCCGGCAAAAATTACCTATGTTAAAGGCGTAGTAAGAGATAAGGACACTAAAAAAACCATTGAAAGTAACGTTCAGGTAATCGATCTTAAAACCAATAAGACCGTTTTTGATGACTACACCGATCCTGAAACGGGCGAATTTCTCGCGGTAATGCCCATAGGGAGCGACTATTTGTTTAACGTAAACGCTGAAGGTTACCTGTTTTATTCAGAAAATTTCGAACTAAAAGCAGCTGATATTAGCAAACCCTACCAGATAGCGGTAGAGATTGAAAAAATAAAACAGGGCGGTAACGTAACCCTTCGCAATATATTTTTCGACACCAATAAATTTAACCTGCTGCCTGCTTCTATCCGCGAGCTCGATTTATTAATTGAGTTCCTGCATCAAAATGAATCGGTTAACATCGAAATTCAAGGACATACTGATAATGTTGGCGATGATAAGCTGAATGAGAAATTATCGTTTAATCGGGCAAATGCAGTGTACGATTACCTGATTAAAAACCAGATTGATACCAAAAGGCTTACTTTTAAAGGCTTGGGTGCAAGCAAGCCAATTGCTGATAATAAAACTGAACTGGGCAGAAAAAATAACAGGAGAACCTCTTTCGTGATTACGAAGGTTTAATATTTTAAGTTGTGATTCTGAATGTAGTGAAGAATCTCCCTCAAATGAAAACACATCCACAAAAGATGCTTCATTGCATTCAGCATATAAAAATCGCGAAATCACATCGCTATAGCTTTAAGACCCCACCTGCACGGGAATGACTGTCTAAATTCGCTAGAGGTGGGTGTCTCTTTAATAAATACCACGCCACGTTTCCAGTCATCTCCCGCTTTAAACCTCAGGTTTACTTCTTCAAAAAGTACTATGAAAAAGTACATTGAAGCCAAGCAGCTTTACGTCGACAAACATAAATCCAACCAGGCTTACATAATATTTCCCCTCCCAACTATCAAATTCAGTATTAGGCGGTAAATACTTTAAAAGAATTTCCTTATCTACAGCATACTGTGCAAGTGCAAGCTTACTCCCTCTGCAGTTAAGAAAACTCCTTTGTTTGAAACCATTACAAAACCGCTTGTCTGATACGGATCAGTTTGGTTAAAGTTTCTTCAAGCAAATCTAAATGCAGCATATTGGCTCCATCAGATTTGGCATTAGCCGGATCGGGATGTGTTTCGATGAACAGGCCATCGGCACCAACGGCAATGGCTGCTTTAGCAATGGTCGAAATTAATTCGGGTTTACCACCAGTAACACCGCTGCTTTGGTTGGGTTGCTGCAAGCTATGGGTACAATCCATCACCACGGGTACGCCAAAACTTTGCATTTCGGGTAAACCGCGATAATCAACTATTAAATCCTGATAACCAAAGGTATTTCCTCTGTCGGTTAAAATCACTCTATCATTACCGGCTTCTTTAATTTTCTCCACTGCAAATTTCATCGAACCAGCTGATAAAAACTGGCCTTTTTTTACGTTAACTACTTTGCCAGTTTGGGCTGCTGCAATTAACAAATCGGTTTGGCGACATAAAAATGCCGGAATCTGCAATACATCTACATAAGCTGCTGCCATAGCCGCTTCATCACTTTCGTGAATATCGGTTACTGTAGGCACACCAAATTCGCGGCCAACCCTTTCCAAAATCCTTAAAGCCTTTTCATCGCCAATGCCTGTAAATGAACTGCCTTTGCTCCTGTTAGCTTTGCGGTAAGAACCTTTAAAAATATAAGGAATTTTAAGTTTATCGGTTATGGTAATAATCTTCTCTGCAATGCGCATGGCAATTTCTTCGCCTTCAATAGCACATGGACCAGCCATTAAAAAGAAATTCCCTGAATCTGTATTTTTTATTTTATCTAAATAGTTAAGCATGTAAAATGGATGATGTGTGATGGAAGATGTAAAATGGATAATAGACAAGAAGATGGGAAAAATAACTGGATACATGATCCATATTACCTTTCCCATCTTCATTAATTCCCTAGTTCTGACATGAATTTAATGCGCATCAATTGAATTTCTTCGCGCGTGTAGTCTGTTTCGCCTAGCTCGTTTAAGGCTTCATCAATAGAATCGCTTTCTGCAGCCCTGAAATAATCAAAAACTTCATCCTGTCTGTCGTCATCAATTACTTCATCAATGAAATAATTCAGGTTGAGCTTTGTTCCGGAGTTTACAATCGATTCTACTTCTTTAAGGATTTCCTCGTAGGTAATACCTTTTGAATCGGCAATATCTTCGAGGCCAATCTGCCGATCTATATTCTGGATGATGGAAACTTTCATTTGCGATTTATTGGCCTGGGTTTTAATAATCAGGTCAATCGGGCGCTCAATGTCGTTATCCTCTACATATTTTTTAATCAGTTCAATAAACGGCGTTCCGAATTTCATTGCCTTTCCTGAACCTACACCAGAAATCTGACGAAGTTCATCCATAGCGATGGGATAATGTGTACACATTTCCTCCAGCGAAGGATCCTGGAATACCACGAACGGTGGAACGTTTTTCTGCTTAGCGATTTTTTTACGTAAATCTTTCAGCAACGATAAGAGGTGCGTATCTAAAGCACTTGTGCCTTGCTTAACATCATCATCATCATCGTCGGCACCACTTTCAATCGGCTCGTTTAAAATAAACTTCAGGCTGTAAGGGTTAACAATAAAATCTTTTCCCTGCCTGGTTAATTTTAATAAACCATAATTATCGATATCCTTAAAAAGGAAATTATTTAACACTGCCTGGCGTACAATCGATTTCCACATCAGTTCGCCATCTTCTTTACCGATACCGAACTCAGGTACTTTGCTGTGCTCATAAGCAATGGTCTGGGCAGTTTCTAAACCTAAGAAAACATTCAATAAATGGGCATCATCAAACTTCTCGCCTGTTTTTTCTATGAATTTTAAAAGGGTAGACAATTGATTTTCAGCATCAAATTGCTTTTTAGGCTTCTTGCAGTTATCGCACATGCAATTACAGCCTGTTTCGTTAAAGTTTTCGCCAAAATAATGCAAAATCTGTTTACGGCGACAAACGCCCGATTCGGCATAATCAATTACTTCTTTTAATATCTGTGTACCAATTTCCCTTTCAGAAACCGGTTTATCTTTCATAAACTTAGCAAGCTTATCTACATCTTTTTGCGAGTAGAAAGCAATACAAACCCCTTCGCCGCCATCACGTCCGGCCCTACCTGTTTCCTGGTAATAGCCTTCCATGCTTTTAGGCACATCGTGGTGAATTACAAAACGTACATCCGGTTTATCGATCCCCATACCAAAGGCAATAGTGGCTACAATCACCTCGGCATCTTCCATTAAAAATTTATCCTGTGTTTCTGCCCTCACCTTAGGGTCTAAACCTGCGTGGTATGGCAAAGCACTAATGCCGTTTAAGTTTAAAGCTTCGGCAACTTCCTCTACTTTTTTACGGCTTAAACAGTAAATAATCCCAGATTTACCGGGATTGGATTTAATGTACTTGATAATCTCTTTGGTAATATCGCGCTTGGGGCGGATTTCGTAAAACAGGTTCGGCCTGTTAAATGATGATTTAAACAGGGTAGCTTCTGTCATCCCCAGGTTCTTCATAATATCCTGCTGCACTTTTGGTGTAGCGGTAGCCGTTAAAGCTATAATTGGAATATTATTGCCCAAACCAGCGATAACCTGTTTTATTTTACGGTATTCAGGCCTGAAATCGTGCCCCCATTCAGAGATACAGTGTGCTTCATCTACCGCAACGAAAGAGATTTTAATCAGATTTAGAAATTCAATATTATCTTGCTTTGCTAGCGATTCAGGTGCAACATACAATAATTTGGTCTGACCGCTTAAGAGATCAGATTTAACTTGCGTAATTTCAGATTTATTGAGAGATGAATTCAGAAAATGAGCGATACTGTCATTTCCACCAAAAGCCCGCAATTGGTCTACCTGGTTTTTCATTAATGCAATTAACGGAGAAATAACAATTGCCGTCCCTTCGCTCATTAAAGCTGGTAACTGATAGCAAATCGACTTTCCTCCGCCTGTTGGCATAATAACAAATGTGTTATTGCCTTCTAAAATATTTGTTATGATCGACTCCTGATCACCCTTGAAATTGTCAAACCCGAAGAAATTTTGTAGGTTATCAAATAACGACTTTTTCACGTCCATTTTGTGTAATAAAATATGCGATGCTATTTTTCTATCCAAAATAACATAATTTTACAAGAATTTCAAGTATTAACAGACAATTATTTTCTCTTTGAAAAGTAAAAAATCAATTATACAATCGGCTGTAAGCACTTTAGAGCTCGAAGCAGCAGCAATATTAAACGTTGCCAGAAATATTAATGACGATTTTGAAAAAGTCGTAACCAGCATTTTACACTGCAAAGGCCGGGTGATTGTAACCGGAATTGGCAAAAGTGCAATTATTGCCCAAAAAATTGTGGCCACCTTTAATTCAACCGGTACACCAGCTATATTTATGCATGCTGCCGATGCCATTCACGGCGATTTGGGCATGATCCAGATAGACGATGTAATTATCTGCCTTTCAAAAAGCGGCAACACGCCCGAAATTAAAGTACTTGTTCCCTTACTCAAAACTTCGGGTAACCTTTTAATTGGTATGGTAGGTGAATTAGGCTCTTTCCTGGCCGAACAGGCAGATCTGATTCTGAACACTGCTTTCGAAAAAGAGGCTTGTCCGCATAATCTGGCTCCCACTACCAGTACCACTGCACAACTTGCCCTGGGTGATGCCCTGGCTATTTGCCTGCTCGAATGCCGTGAGTTTAATGAAGCAGATTTTGCGAAATACCACCCTGGTGGATCCTTAGGTAAAAAGCTGTATCTAAAAGCGAGAGACCTGGCCCTATCCAACGAAAAACCATCTATTTCACCCACAGCATCGGTAAAAGATGTACTGATCGAAATTAGTAAAAACCGTTTAGGCGCCGTAGCTGTTGTAGATAACAACAACCATATACTTGGGGTAATTACCGACGGCGATATTAGGAGGATGTTGGAAAACAACAATACAATTGAAAATTTAAAAGCCGAAGATATTATGGGCAAAACACCCAAAAGCATCCAACATGATGCTTTGGCAGTGGATGCCCTGGAGATTATCAAACAAAATAACATAACACAGTTGTTAGTTCTGGAACAAAACACTTACTTTGGCATCATCCATTTGCACGACCTCTTAAACGAGGGGATTGTGTAATTTTAAAACATAAAATGAATAAAGATTATTATGCCTTAATTATGGCCGGCGGCGTAGGAAGCCGTTTTTGGCCGGTAAGCAGAACAGAATATCCAAAACAATTTATTGATTTCTTTGGCATTGGTAAAACACTGATACAAAGTACTTATGACAGATTTTTAAAAATCTGCCTACCTGAGAATATTTTTATTGTTACCAACGAGATTTATGTAGATCTGGTAAAAGAACAACTGCCGCAGTTAAGCGAAAACCAAATATTAGCAGAGCCATTACTTAGAAATACGGCACCATGCATTGCCTACGGAAGTTTTAAAATTGCTGAGTTAAACCCCAATTCTACCATTGTAGTTGCTCCTTCCGATCATACCATTGGCAATATGGACGAGTTTATAAAATCGATAGAACAATCTTTAGATGCAGCATCGAAAAATGATTGCTTGATTACTTTAGGCATTAAGCCAAATCGTCCGGATACGGGATACGGATACATACAACACACTGATTATGTGCTAAATACCGATACAGATTTACACAAGGTTAAAACATTTACAGAAAAACCCAACCTCGAACTGGCCAAATCATTTATTCAAAGTGGCGATTTTTTATGGAATGCGGGAATTTTCATATGGTCATCAAAATCCATTCTGAAAGCTTTTGAGAAACACTTGCCCGATATGTATGAAATATTCAATCTGGGCAGGGCTGACATGAACACAGCAGGTGAAAAAGAGTTTATCAACAATGCTTATTTTCAGTGTACTAACATCTCTATAGATTTTGGCATTATGGAAAAAGCCGAAAATGTATATGTGCTTCCCTCCGATTTTGGCTGGTCTGACTTAGGTACCTGGGCTTCGATTTACGAAATGGCCGAAAAAGATTACGTTGGAAATGCAGTTATCCCGTCAGAACAGGTTATTATGTTCGATTCTTCGAACTGTATGGTAAATGTACCAAAAGATAAGCTGGTGATTATGCAGGGTTTGCACGATTATATTGTAGTAGAAAACAACAATATGCTAATGATTTGCCCAAGAAACGAAGAACAACGTGTTAAAGAATTCGTTGCAGAAGTAAAATCGCGTTTTGGCAATAAATTCATTTAAAGATGTAACATGGACGATGTAAGATGGATGATGTAGCATAGTTCCGCATCCCCCATCTTACATTTTCCATCATACATCCATCTTACATTAAATGCTTCTTTGTCTGATCGCTTCGTATATAATTACGCCTGCCGATACAGAAACATTCAAAGATTCGATTTTGCCGGCCATTGGTATTTTAGCCAGATGATCTGCAACCCTTAACAAATCGTTCGAAATCCCTTCATCTTCCGAGCCCATTACAATTGCTGTTGGCATGGTATAATCAGGCGCATATATTAAATCGTTTGTTTTTTCTGTACAGGCTACAATCTGTAAGCCACTCTCTTGTAAAAACAAGCAGGTTTTGTGCAAGTTGGCATGGCGGCAGATGGGAATGCTGAACAGGGCTCCGGCCGATGTTTTAATGGCATCAGCATTAATCTGTGCAGCATTTTTTAATGGCACCACGATGGCATGAACACCCGCACAGGATGCCGTCCGTGCAATAGCGCCCATATTGCGTACATCAGTTACGCTATCTAAAATCAAAATTAAAGGTACCTCTCCTTTTTCAAAAATGGCAGGTACAATGTCTTCAATATTTTGATAGGTAATTGGCGAAATTACCGCAATAATGCCCTGGTGGTTTTTCTGCGACATCCGGTTCAGTTTCTCAATAGGAACTGAATTTAAAGGGATTAAGGTATCTTTTAAAAGTGCTTTCAACTCCAGAAATAATTCGCCCCCAAGGCCACGTTGCTGATAAATGGTTTCAATATCCCTTCCAGCTTTAACAGCTTCTATAACAGCCCTGATACCAAATACAAACTCATTATTCTCTTTTGCGCGTTGCGGTCTTCTAAAATTATCCATGTTCTAAAATTGTTAGGCAAAAGTATTCAAATAAAATGTTTTAGCCCTCATCTATGTTATTCTTATTCACATTTAATTGTTCAAAAAAAAAAAATGTTTCCTAAAACCCATAAAAAAATCAATATGATTATGCTTCAATTTGTTAACAAAGAGCTAGTAACTTATTCAAACAAGCCCATCAAAATTTAACTACTTTTGTGGAATGAGTAACGATAATGAACAAGGCGGAAAAAATAGCTTCGCTGCCCGAAAGAGCAGACTGAGCAATACAGTAAGTTCGATGGGAAAAATCCCACCACAGGCATTAGACTTGGAAGAGGCAGTTTTGGGAGCACTCATGCTCGAAAAAGATGCCCTATCAGCTGTAATTGATGTTTTAAAACCGGATGTTTTTTACAATATCGCCCATCAAAAGATTTTTGAGGCCATCCACGTTTTGTTCCAAAAATCGAAACCAGTAGATATTTTAACCGTTACTTCAGAATTGCGTACCATGGGTGCGTTAGAAATTGTGGGTGGTGCATATTATATTACCAGTTTAACTAACCGGGTTGCTTCGGCCGCAAACATCGAATTTCATGCCCGTATCATTTCTCAGAAATATATTCAGCGTGAGCTCATCAGAATATCGACTGAAATTATTACCAATGCCTACGAAGATACTACTGATATTTTCGATTTACTGGACCAGGCAGAAAAAGGACTTTTTGAAATTGCCCAGAATAACCTGCGAAGAGATACGCAGAAAATGGAGGATATCATTAAGCAGTCGTTAGCATCGCTTGAAGAATTAAGAACAAAAACAGATGGTTTAACTGGTGTTCCAACTGGTTTTACCGGATTAGACAGAATTACCGGGGGCTGGCAAAAACAGGATCTGGTAATTATTGCTGCGCGTCCGGCGATGGGAAAAACCGCATTCGTACTTACCTGCGCACGCAATGCAACGGTTGATTTTGCCAAACCATGTGTGGTGTTCTCGCTTGAGATGTCGTCTGTTCAGTTGGTTAATCGTCTTATTTCAGGAGAAGCCGAAATTGAGCAGGAAAAAATCAGAAAGGGAAATTTACAGGAGTGGGAATGGCAACAGCTGCACAGCAAAATTGGCCGCTTAACCGAAGCTCCCCTATTAATTGATGATACACCTGCACTGAATATTTTTGAGTTCAGGGCTAAATGTCGGAGGCTAAAATCGCAGTACGATATTCAATTGGTAATTGTCGATTACTTGCAGTTAATGCACGGTAAAGGCGAAGGTAAAGGTGGCGGTAACCGTGAGCAGGAAATCGGTAGTATTTCAAGGGCACTAAAATCTGTTGCTAAAGAGCTAGATGTACCGGTACTGGCACTATCACAGTTAAGTCGTGCGGTAGAGAGTAGACCTGGTTTACAGGGAAAAAGGCCAATGTTATCCGATTTACGTGAATCGGGTTCAATTGAGCAGGATGCGGATATGGTATTGTTCTTATACCGTCCTGAATATTACGGTATCACCGAAGATGAGCAAGGAAGATCGCAAGCAGGTATTGGTGAGGTAATTATTGCCAAGCACCGTAACGGTGAAACCGGTATTGTACCACTTAAATTCGTAGGTAAGTTTGTTAAGTTCCAGGATCTGGAAGATGATTTTAACGCACCGCCGAGTTCTTTTGCAGCTGATCCGGCAGCCGGAATGTATCCATCTCAAGATTTTGAAAAACAAAGCAACGTAATCATCCGTCCTTCAAAAATGGATGATTACAGTGATGATGATCCACCGTTTTAATAATCAGTTGTCATCCTCAGCCTCCCGATGAATCGGGATAGGTAGTCGAAAGAGCCGGTTAACTAAATCAAACTATGGTCCTTGTAATCAGGATCACACTATAAATATAAAGGCCTCTATTCTTATAGAATACAGGCCTTTATCGTTTTTAACCATACACTTAATTACCACTAAATCCTGATAATCTCTGTGAAATAACGAATGGGCGGTGGGGACACCGCTCACCTGATAGATCATCATAAGCTCAGAACATATATCGATTAAACAAAAGCCTATAATTATAGGCTTAAAGCATATATCATTTAGCTAAACACTAAAACAAATAGGCCAATAGTATACCGGCTAAGACGATAATTGGCGGGCTCACTTTGGTAAAGTTGAGCAAAAGAAACGTAATCAGCATAATGCCTAAAAATAACCAATTAAAACCCATTGGAATTAACAGGAGAATAAAAGCGGCAATAATAAAGCCTACACTTACAGCATTAATGCCTGAAAGACTGTGCTTAATTCGCGAGATTTTTTTAAGGTCATCCCAAAAAGGTACGATAAACAAAACGAGGATTAAGCCTGGTAAATTAATACCGATTACACCAATTAAACCTCCTAAAATCTGTCCCCAAAGGCCATAACCAAAATTTTTCATGCTTAGTGCCCCCAGGTAGCTGGTAAAAGAGAAGGTTGGTCCGGGTAAGGCTTGTTGTAGTGCAAAGCCCGATAAAAATCCAGAGGCGTGCAAATAATGCTTCATCTCTACAAACTCGGTAAACATTAAAGGTACCAACACCTGTCCGCCTCCAAAAACCAGTATTCCATTACGGTAAAAATTCTCCAATAAACGAATAGGCAAACTAAAAGGCGATGTGCGGTTAATGATAGCGCCCACTAATGCGAAAAGCAACAAAGCACCCAAAAAATAGATTAGTTTTCGGGGGTTAACATTCGAAAATAGTTTAACCCTGAGTTCGGCTTCTTCTTTAGGGGTTTCAATGGCTGATGAGATCATCCCTCCGATTAAAATAGACAAGGGAAAAACATAGGCATTCCGTAGCACCAGCGTGGCAATAACCGAAGCAATGGCCAGAAATATGGATACCTGAGAAGAAAGCACTTTTTTACCCAGCTGCCATGCGCCATAAGCCACAATACCAAGCGCAATGGGCTGAATATATTCTAAAACCGCATTAAATTTTTGCTTCTGATCGAGCATGGCATAACTGATTGCAGCAAAAGTCATAATGCTGGCTGTGGGTAAAATCCAGATCAAAAAAGTAATAATAGCCAGTTTCAGCTTCCCTACTTTCCAGGCTATACCTACTAATGTTTGCGTGGAGGCCGGCCCGGGTAATACCTGCGCCAGTGCATTTAACTCCAAAAGCTCTTCTTCGGAGATAAATTTAGTACTCTGTACAAAATATTTAAGCAATAAAGCCAGATGCGCCTGCGCCCCACCAAAAGAGGTGAAGGTAAAAAAAATAACATTCCGGATAAACAGCCACTGCTTTTTGGCAGCAATAGGTTTGGTTTGCATCAATTAAAACTGATAACTGTTAACTAACAAGACTAAACTAGTCATCTTCATAATCTAATCCTGCTGCCGAATTGTAAGCGCCCTGCAATTCGGAAAAAGCATGCATATCGCGTTTATTGCGCGCCACTTGCATTCCCTTTTGATAAATTTCGATTGCTTTTTCTTTCTGTCCGTCTCTTTCAAATAATTTACCCAAATGGTAATAAGTGCCAACATAATCGGGATGCTTATCAGTTAACTGAAGGTAAAAAGAATAGGCTTTTTCTTTATCATTTTGCACGTTATACTCTGTGGCTAAGGCATATAGTATAAACGGATCGTTGGGATCACTTTCTAAAAAATCTAATAACTTACTTAAACGGGTACTTGACATTTTTATTCCTTGCTTTTTTAATTAAATTTGCAGAAAGACCTTATATAATAAACATATAACATATGAAAATATTAGTTTGTATCAGTAATGTGCCAGACACAACGACAAAAATAACTTTTACCAACGATAATACCGAATTCAATACCGCAGGAGTACAATATATTGTTAACCCTTACGACGAAATTGCACTGGCAAGGGCAATTGAGCTAACTGAAGGTGGTAAAGGAACAGTAACCGTAATCAATGTGGGCGAAGCCGCCAACGATCCAACCATTAGAAAAGCACTTGCAATTGGTGCCGACGATGCAGTTAGGGTAAATGCAGCTCCAAGAGATGCATATTTTGTGGCTAAGCAAATTGCAGAATACGCTAAAGACAAAGATTTCAATGTTATTTTAACCGGTCGCGAATCTATCGATTACAATGGCAATCAGGTTGCAGCCATGGTTGGCGAATTTTTAGATATCCCTTCGGTATCGATTATCAAAAAACTGGATATAGACGGCGATACAGCAACTATCGAAAGAGAAATTGAAGGCGGGAAAGAAGTATTAACCGTTTCGGGTAAATTTGTAGCCAGCTGTGCTGAAGGTGTAGCCGAGCCTAAAATCCCTAACATGCGTGGTATCATGAGCGCAAGAACAAAACCTTTAGCAGTTGTAGAGGCTGTTGCCATCGACGAGGTAACCAAGGTAACCAAATACGAAACCCCTGCCCTCGCGGAACAGTTAAATTAATTCCTGCCGATCAAACCGAGCAGTTAATTAGCTTGTTACACAGCGAAGCTAAAGTAATCTAGTCAGTTAGCAATTCAGTTGACTGACCGAGCAGAGATAAATTAATAATAATAAATATAATACTCCCGCTAAGGGATTTAAGGATAAATATATGTCAGTATTAGTATATGTAGAACAAGCTGAAGGTAAATTTAAGAAATCTGTATTCGAAGCCGTTTCTTATGCCAAAGCCATTGCCGATCAACAATCTACCAGCTTAACCGCCATTTCAATTGGCGATGTTGCCGAAAGTGAATTAAAAGAACTGGGAAAATATGGTGCAGCTAAAGTATTAAATGTAAGTGCCGATCAGTTAAAATCTTTCGTTAATCAAGCTTATGCCAGCGTTATTGCTGCTGCTGCCGAGAAAGAAGGCGCAGCAATTGTGGTATTATCTAACTCTTTCTCAGGTAAAGGTTTAGCGCCACGTATTGCAGTAAAACTTAAAGCAGGCTTAGCCGATGGCGCTGTTGAACTACCAAGTACTGATGGTAAATTTGCCGTTAAGAAAACTGCTTTCTCTGGTAAGGCTTTTGCCATTACCGAGTTAACTTCTGCCAACAAAGTAATTGCTTTAAACCCGAATGCATTTGGTGTTAAAGAAAATGCTATCGATGTAACTATCGAAAACTTTGTCGCTGATATTAAACAATCAGACCTGGGTACTGTTATTAAAGATATTGTTAGGGCTACTGATAAAGTTTCGTTACCCGATGCTGAGCTGGTAGTATCGGCAGGAAGAGGTTTAAAAGGCCCTGAAAACTGGGGAATGATAGAAGAGCTTGCAGGCTTATTGGGCGCTGCTACCGCTTGTTCTAAACCCGTTTCTGATGCTGATTGGAGACCACACTCAGAGCACGTTGGTCAAACCGGTATTGCCATCAGCCCGAATTTATACATTGCTATCGGTATTTCTGGTGCTATACAGCATCTGGCAGGTGTAAGCTCATCGAAAGTGATTGTGGTAATTAACAAAGACCCGGAAGCTCCTTTCTTTAAAGTAGCCGATTACGGTATCGTTGGCGATGCTTTTGAAGTTGTACCAAAATTAATTGAGGCATTAAAAGCACATAAGGGATAATATTTTACAGACCTTATAGGTTTTAAAAAACCTATAAGGTCTTATCATAAATATGAAAAAAGTTAAATTAGATATTGTAGGTTTATCTTACAGCCAGACTCAATCTGGTGCTTATGCCCTTGTTTTAGGAGAAGTAAATGGACGCAGGCGCTTACCCATTATTATTGGTGCGTTCGAAGCTCAGGCCATTGCCATTGAAATTGAAAAAATGACTCCAAGCAGGCCATTAACGCACGACCTGTTTAAATCGATGGCTGATACTTTTCATATCAACATTCAGGAAATTATTATCTACAACCTGGTTGACGGCGTTTTTTATGCCAAACTGATTTGTAGCGACGGCAAAAACACACATGAAGTTGATGCCCGCACCTCGGATGCTATCGCACTGGCTGTTAGGTTTAATGCCATGATTTATACCTACGAATTTATCCTCGCTTCTGCAGGTATTGTAATTGAAGGAAATGATTTTCTTTTTCTCGAAAATATGGATTCGATTGCTAAAGAACCTGAAGCCGATACCTTGCCTACCTCAGGCCAGCAACCAGGCTATAGCGATCTTACCTTAGAAGAGCTGCAACAAAAACTACAGGAGGCCATAGCCGAAGAAGCTTATGAAAAAGCAGCAAGGTTAAGAGATGAACTGAATAAGCGCGGAACTTCTTAATTTCCCACCTTCAGGCATTAAAAAAACTCAAATCTTTTCAGATTTTTCTACAAAATCTCACCAATAAAAAAGCTAAAACCCAAAATGATCCAAATTGTTTAAAATAATTAAGGATCATTTTGGATTATGACTTAAAATAGTTCTATATTCAGCTTTTAAACTAAACTATTATTATGAATGTTAAGTTTCGCTTAACTATAATGAGTTTCATGCAATTCTTTGTATGGGCTGCCTGGTTAATTACAATTGCAAATTATTGGTTCGGAACCAAACAATGGGATGGTGCAGATTTTGGAATTATTTTTTCTACAATGGGCATTGCCTCGCTGTTTATGCCTACTCTCACCGGTATTTTAGCTGATAAATGGATCAATGCAGAAAAACTTTATGCCATTTTGCATATTCTTTACGCGGCGACCATGTTTTACCTGCCACAGGTAAATGATGCACACACCTTTTTCTGGGTAATACTGGTAGCCATGTGTTTTTATATGCCAACCATAGCGCTTAGTAACTCCATTAGCTACACCACCTTAAAAAACGGCAATTTCGATGTAGTAAAAGACTTTCCTCCTATCCGCGTTTGGGGTACCATTGGCTTCATTGCTGCTATGTGGATTACCAATTTAACCGGTAATAAAGCCAGTGCCAACCAGTTCTACATTGCGGGTATAAGTGCTTTACTTTTAGGTGTATATTCTTTTACACTACCAGCCTGTAAACCATTAAACTTAATCAGCGATAAGAAAACATTTGCACAAAAACTTGGGCTTGAATCTTTTAAGCTTTTTGCCGATTATAAAATGGCCTTGTTTTTTATCTTCTCGATGTTTTTAGGGGCTGCTTTACAGTTAACCAATGCTTATGGCGATGTTTTTTTAGATGAATTTAAGTTATTCCCGGTTTTTGCAGAATCATTCGTAATTAAATATTCCACTATCATTTTATCGATTTCGCAGGTATCTGAAACACTTTTTATTCTGGCTATCCCCTTCTTTTTGAAAAGGTTTGGAATTAAATGGGTTATTGCCATTGCGATGTTTGCCTGGGTGTTGCGTTTTGGTTTATTTGCCTACGGCGATCCATCTACCAACCTCTGGATGATTATCACTTCTTGTATCGTTTATGGTATGGCATTCGATTTCTTTAATATATCGGGATCTTTATTTGTAGAAACATCAACTGCGCCAAAAATCCGTTCTTCTGCCCAGGGCTTATTCATGATGATGACCAATGGCTTTGGGGCTGTGTTTGGCAGTTTGGTTTCGGGCTGGATGATTAGCCGCTTCTTTACCACTTATTATCATAGTATTGGTTCGCTATCTAAATACGTTAAAAGTGAAGAAGACAATGCACACTTGCTTAAATTCTTAAAAAACAAAGGCATTGATGTGCTGCCAAACGGAGATCTGAGCAGGGCATTAGATGTAAAAGACTGGCATAACATCTGGTTAACCTTTACCATTTATGTACTCGTTATAGCAGTCGTTTTTGTTGTGATATTTAAGCACAAACATACCCGCGCCGAAGTAGAAGCCATTAATCATTTATAATCCGTCCCATGTCAGCTGGTAAGTACAGAAAAGAACACGATTGTTTAAACTGTGGTTCGCATGTAGAATCACATTATTGCAGTAAATGCGGTCAGCCTAATTTAGAATTAAAAGAGAGTTTCTGGGCTTTTATTAGTCATAGTATTGCCCACTATTTTCATTTCGATAACAAATTTTTTCAAACGCTTGCTCCACTCCTAACCAAACCCGGTAAAGTTACACTCGATTATCTGGCCGGTAAAAGAGCCAGGTACATCAACCCGGTGAGCATGTACATTTTTGTATCAATTGTATACTTTTTGGTGGTTTATTCGCCAAAGCATGTAGCAAAGGATAATCATGACGACGATGGCATCACGGTTGAAAAGAAAAAGAATCAGAATGTAACCGATAGTGTAAGCAAAGCGCTGAAGCTAGCAGGAATGCCTGAGAACAACGCTATTATTAAAAAGACCGTAAAATCTTTAGATAATGCGATAAAGATTAAAGAATTTAAAAAACTGGGGTTTAAGGACCAGGAAGTTGAGCTGAACCGGATAAAAGCCGAAAACGTTACACTTAAATCTGATTCGCTTGAAGATATTATTGATAATTACAATGATATCCATATCGAAAGGAACGACAGTACTTATGCGGCCTATCTGGTACGTCAGCAAAAACTTCCTTCAGCCGATCAGGATAGCTGGTACGAAAAGTTAATCAAAAAAAGGGCGATTAGCCTTGGCGAAAAATCGGAAGTGATTAATGAAACCCTGGAGCACAACAGGCCAAAACAATACTTTTTATTGATGCCGTTACTGGCGCTTTTCATCATGTGGAATTTCAGGAAGAATCACATTTACTATCTCAACCACCTGATTTTCACCATTCATGGGATGACCGCCTATTTTATCGTTCAGATTTTTACAGCTCCGGTAATTAAGCATGTATTTGGAGGCAGTGGTGTCTTTACCAAAATTATCGAATTGGCTGTTTTGGTTTGGATATGCTGGTATATGTTCAATGCATTAAAGGTATTCTATCAACGCAAAACCGGCAGTATCATCTTTAAAATGTTCTGGATCTTCGTACTCTTCTGGATTGCGTTTAAGGTATCAGAATTTGTTATGATTAATTTAATTTATTACGTAGCTACGTAGCCCGCGCTTCGTTACTACTTAAGAGAGTCGTCAGCTCGATCGGAAGGTAGTAGAGCGGAGAGATCTAATTCATAAGTGTTATCGAGATAAATCTCTCCCTGCCTGTACGGGCTTACACTTCAGTAGAGATGACGGCTATTAGTAAAAAAGTATTACCCACAAAAAAACCACCCGAATTTTCGAGTGGTTTTTTTTATGTTTAATGAAACTATTTTCTGTTTTTAATCTCAACAAATTCCCTATCGGTTTCACCAACGTAAACCTGACGCGGACGACCGATTGGCTCTTTGTTTTCGTGCATTTCTTTCCATTGTGCAATCCATCCCGGTAAACGTCCTAAAGCAAAAAGAACGGTAAACATTTCTGACGGGAAGCCTAATGCGCGGTAAATAATACCTGAATAAAAATCTACGTTCGGATATAATTTTCTGTCGATGAAATACTGATCGGTTAGGGCTGCTTCTTCTAGTTTTTTAGCAATTTCTAAAATCGGATCGTCGATACCTAAATTCTCTAAAATATCATCACAAGCCTTCTTAATGATTTTTGCTCTTGGATCGAAGTTTTTATATACCCTGTGTCCAAAGCCCATCATACGGAAAGGATCATTTTTATCTTTAGCTTTAGCAATCCATTTTTCAGTATCGCCACCATCAGCTTTAATCAGTTCGAGCATATCGATAACGGCCTGGTTTGCACCACCGTGAAGCGGTCCCCAAAGTGCGGCAATACCTGCTGAAACTGATGCATATAAATTACAATCAGACGAACCAACAATACGTACAGTAGATGCCGAACAGTTTTGCTCGTGATCTGCATGCAGGATCAGTAATTTGTTCATTGCATTTACCACAATCGGGTTTACTTCGTAATCTTCGGTACGCTGGCCAAATGTCATCCAAAGGAAATTGGTAACATAATCGTATTTATTTTTTGGATAAATAAGCGGATGACCTAAAGACTTTTTATAAATAAACGAAACGATTGTTGGAAGCTTAGCCAATAACTTAATAATGGTTAGGTTTTGCTCTTCTGCAGTTTGGTTTGGCTTTAAGCACTCTGGATAAAATGTAGATAGAGAGAAAATTAGCGACCCTAACTGACCCATTGGATGAGATCTTGACGGATAACCATCAAAGAATTTTTTCATATCCTCGTGAATCAGCGTATGCTTACTAATTTCAGCCTGAAAACCGTCTAATTGCGCTTGGGTAGGAAGATCTCCGTAAATAACCAGGTAAGCTACTTCTAAAAAACTAGATTTTTCTGCTAGCTGCTCGATACCGTAACCTCTGTATTTTAGAATGCCTTTTTCACCATCTAAAAAAGTGATTTTGCTTTTTGTAGAACCTGTATTTTTAAAACCAGTATCTAAAGTTACAAAACCTGTAAGATCTCTTAATTTTGAAATATCAATGGCCTTTTCGTCTTCTGTTCCTGTAATTACTGGCAATTCTATTGTCTTACCATCAACTTTGATCTCTGCAATATCTGACATATTATTGTATTGTGTTTATAGCTTTCTAAATTATATAAAATTAATATACATGCATAACAAATCTGTTAAATTAATATGAATAATTAGTCAGGAAGACGTAACAATCATGCTTAACAAAACAAATCGTGCCTGTTATTTCGATTTGATTTCTTCAACTACCCTTCCGCACTCCATCATCTCGTTTCCGTAATAAGGATTCTTAATTTTCTTTTCCGTTGATAGCCAGTCGCCTCCTTCGCCTTTATTGGCCATTGGACAATGCTGCACATAAATGGTGCCTTTTTCTATTTCGGCATTTTTAACTAAAGCAATTAAATCGGCGCTTAAAACGGTGAAGTCTTTTCTTTGTACTACCAGATTATTGGTACCCGCAATTTTACCGGCAACCTCAGCAGTAAGCTCGCAACCTTCGTAAGCTGCCAAACTATTTTTCAAAGCTTCGGCCGTTTTTTGGGCAACTGCAGCATCAGATTTAACCAGAGCGTTTTTTAATTCGACATATTGAGCAAAAATTACCGATTTTTTTTCATCTTTTATCGTTACATCATTTTTAACGCTCACAGAATCTGTTTTTACGGAATCTTTATTTTCAGTTGTCTTTTTTTCTGACTGATTGCAGGCCATTAATGCAGTGAGTATGGCTATTCCGAATATTCTTTTCATTGTATTTGGTTTTCGGCTCAAAATAGCAATTAATATGTTAAATAAATAAAAAAAGCCCCGCTAATTGCAGGGCTCTTTAAAATAAATGATATTTTAATTATAATTTAAAATTATAACCGATACGCAGGTTATACTGACCTGTTTTCATGAAATACAAATCAGATGCGCTATTGTTTACATAGCCTTCGTATCGTGCACCAATTTCAAGTCCGTTATTCCACTCGTAGCCAAGGCCTCCGGTATAAATGAAGTTCATTTGTGCACTTTCTTTAACTGCCAGGCCAGTACCCAGGCCACCGCCTAAATACATCCTATCAATTACATAAGCTTTAACTCCACCCATTAAAGGAATAAACTGAAAATTTAAGGGGCTGTCTTTCCACCTTAAGCGGGTATAACCAGCCGAAGCCGTTACAGCAACATCTTTGGATAAATCGTATTGCAATTTTACGTCTGCTCCGTAGCCATAATCCATTTCTGAACGATCTGGAAACAATCCGGCATTAACACCAACTCCTATTTTAAAGGCCATGCCGTTAGTACTCATGGTCTGACTCATTTCTTGTGCCTTTAAACTGTTGGTGCTTAATATTGCAATTGCCGTTAATGCCGTTGCAAAAAGTCTTGTAAATGTTCTCATTGGTAAAGTATTTAAGTTATCAAATAAAGGTTTAAATGATATACGATAAAACCAGACAACCAGATTTTTAATTTTCATTTTTTTCAGAATATTATGAAATAAAAAAGCCTCCCTTAAAAAAAGGAGGCTTCTCATTTATTATTGGAAATGATTACAAGCTAAATCCGTAAGCTAATCTGATACCAGCGAAACCAATGCTACCATTATTTGAATAACCTTCATATTTGGCTGCTAAATCTAATCCGTTACTCCAGGCATAACCAACTGCCGGTGAGTAAACGAAAGAAGTTCCAGAACCTTTATTTGTACCAAAACCTGCGCCAATTTCTGCTAAGCCATATGCACCCGCACCAGAATCATCAAAGAAATATTTTGCTCCTGCTTTAACCGGGATTACTCCAAAGCTTCCGCCTCCGTAAGAGTCTTTAATAGAAAAATTATTGTAACCTGCAGTTACTGGAATAGACAATTGCTTATCTACGTTAAACTGATACCGGATATCACCTCCAATCACTAAACCATATCCAGTTGACGTTCCCGCTCCTACATTTAATCCTATTCCTAAGTTCCGGCTTGATTGTGCATTAACATTTGTAGTAAAGAATAACGCTACAACAGCTGCTGATGTAGCAATAATTTTCGTAATTGTTTTCATGTTTAAGATATTGTTTTTGAGTTAAACTAATATGCTTCAACAAACACAAAGGCTGTGCCAAAAGGGCTTTTTAAGCACTTTTCAACTCATAAAGTAGCCTTAAAACGACTAATTTTGTTAAATTAAACTACGATGAAACTTTTTGCAAAACCAGCTGTTTTAACTGGTTGGTAGTAGCTGAAGCATCGAGCCAATTGATGTTTACATTGTCCTTTTCCATCTTTCTGAAAAAGGTATTCTGCCTTTTGGCATACTGGCAAATGGCAATGCCTAACCTGAGCTTTAACTCATCTAATGTATCTAAGCCCTCGAGGTAATTTACAATGAACTTATACTCGAGTCCGTAGAAGATGAGTATTTCTTTACTAATGCCTACCTGTAACAATTGTTGTACCTCTTCTATTAAACCTGCCTTAAACCGTTCTTCTAACCGGGCCAGTATTTTAGCACGCGTAACTTCTACCTCGTTCTTTAAGCCAAAAATTACCGGTTTGAGCAAAGGTCGTTCAACCATTTCGAGCGTATTCTCCTTTAAATAAGCTGCAATTTCTAAAGCCCTGATTAATCTTTTTTTAGAAGATAGATCGACGTGCCCTACATTTTGACTAGGATTGTTTTGCAATTGCATAGTCAGTTCTTCTTTTGGAAGCAACTCCAGTTGATCTCTCAGAGGCTGGTTAACAGGAATAGCTGTAAAAGTTTGGTTCTGCAGCAGGCTATGGATATACATGCCTGTACCACCACAAAGGATCGGTATTTTGTTTCGGCTGATAACCTGCTCAAAAGCTTCGTAAAAATCGTTCTTAAAAGCGTCTACATGGTAACGTTCACCGGGCTCTAAAATATCAATCAGGTGGTGAGGAATAGTTGTACCTGCTATATTATACTCCTGGAGATCTTTCCCGGTTCCAACATCCATTCGCTTAAAAACCTGACGACTATCTGCACTGATGATTTCACCATTTAACGCATGAGCCACCTGAACAGCTAATTTGGTTTTGCCAGATGCAGTTGCACCTAAAATGATGATAAGGTTGTGCTGATTCATTAAAATTTGAGGATGAATTTTAAACTCCCGGTATTGAATATTTGTGCATCTCCAATTTGTGCGTCTTTGATTAACTGGCGTTGAAGCTGTCCGTTTAATCCATAATATTGAGGAGTTACCACTGCTGTTTGTAAGAAACCAAGCCTTAAATACGCTTCGCCTGCCGACCAATCCCGATCGGCGTAAGTCATTAAATCGTTTGGTTGATATAATGCTGCAAAATACGAAATGAGTTTGCTCAGGCCTCCAGTAATAGAATAACCTGCCTTCACTGCAAAGCGGATCAGCTCTGCCGATTTATAATTTTCGGTATGGTTCATTTTACGGAGGGCAGAAAAAGTAGCTACAGCAACGAGTTCGTCCTTTTCGAACAAACCAATTTTATAGCGACTGCTCACTGCACCCTGCAAATGGTTTTCGTTTAAAAAAGTATCGGCTTCGGGTTTGGCAATCTTATGAATTTTTGTTTTCCGGCCATGAACTCGTTTATTCTGACCAAGCAATGAAGTAAGTCTGGCCAAAACCTGTGCAGGTTTTAGGTACCAAATATCTTCCCAGAGGTGAATAAGCTTAAGATTCGCTATGGCATACTTTTCCTGAAGCTGAATAAGGTTTTGGGGATCAAATGGATTATTTAAACTCACCAAATTAATGACGAGTTGATCTGTTAACTTTAACAATTGAAACTCCCCTCTAAAAAGAATCTACAATCTACCTTACAAGCGGCAAGTGCTTTTATTAATTCATTATGCCAGCTGCTATCGGAAGTTAAAATGCTCAATCACCAGAAGTTTAGTTCAGAAAAAATTCAGGTGCAAATTTAGCATCAAATTATTAAATCCACTCTTTTTCTTTAAAGTTAGTATGGATAATTTCAATAAGGGTTTCCACTTCCCTTAGTCCTGCGTCATCGAGTGAGGTATTTTTTAAACCTGCTTTATTTGATCCAAAGTCTTCTAAATGCTGGTTCGAAGCAGAAAATTCTTCGGTATTAACCTTCACCTCTACCTCCTTACCGTTAATATAAACCCCTGAAAAAAAACGCTCGGTTATTTTTTCACCATTAACGGCTATATTTTTTTCGCTGTATAGGTCGTAGCCTGTTTCAGAATTTTCGTGCACGGTATAGCCACGTGTAGCGTAAGGCTGCATACCAGCCCTAATGGTTTGAAAAATTTCTACAAGATCGGTTTTCATGATGGTATTATTTTTCAATTAAACACCGCTAAGTAATTATTGTTTAATTTTTATGCTTCAAGCCACCAGTTTTCTGTTGGCATATATTGGTTTAAAATTATTGTTTCGCCTAAACGTGGGGTAACCAGGGGCAAATGTTTAACAGCAGCGGCTTCTACTACCCTTTTAACCGGTTCGTTCCACGGGTGCATGGCTAAGCTAAATTTACCCCAGTGTACCGGCATTAAAACTTTTGCCTTTAAATCAATAGCGGCCTGTACCGTATCTTCCGGAAACATGTGTATGTAAGGCCAATAGGCATTATACTGCCCGCATTCTAATAAAGCCAGATCGAACGGTCCATAGGTTCCTCCAATTTGGGCAAAATGTGTATCGTAACCAGAATCACCACCTAAAAACAGTTTACAATTAACAGTTTTTAATACGAAGGCCGACCAAAGTGTTCGATTGCGTTTAAATTTCCTTCCGGTAAAATGCCTGGCCGGAACTGCCGTTAATTCGAGACTATCAAATAAAGTTATCGATTGACCCCAGGCCAGTTCAGTAATTTTATCTGGCTTAATTCCCCATTTTTCTAAATGTTCGCCTACACCAAGTGAAGTAACAATCGTTTTTGCACCGGGCGCAATGGCTAACATACTCTGATAGTCGAGGTGGTCATAATGATCGTGGGTAATCACCAGCACATCGATATTTTTGAAATCAGCTGCTTTTACTACATCGGTACCAGGGAAAGCCTTGCTCCCAATAAATGAAAAGGGCGAAGGTGCTTTACTAAAAACCGGATCGACCAAAATCCGCAATCCATCAAGCTTGATTAAATAAGAAGAATGCCCAAACCAGATAATTTCGGGCGCATTGCTTTTAGGTTGGGTATCTAAATCAGGTTGATTAAAAGGAAGTGCCTGCACAGGGATCTTACCGGGATGCTTTTCGAAAAAGAATGCCTTTAATATGGTAAAGAAACTTACACCTTCGGGTTGCATTGGCGTAACTGAAAGATTTTGTAAGGCTCCCTGATTATAATTGGGTAACTGTTGGGTTTTGGCCAGTCTTAACCCTCTTGGTAAGCGACCAAAAACAGGCAGATTGGTTATTACTAAAAACGCAATAACGAGAAAAAGTATTATGTATAAGGCTATCATGTTATTTATAAATTGGAGCAAAATATGAATATGCTTTTATAAATATAATACACTAAAGATAAATGACGTATGGATTACTTGCGGGTTAAAACAAAAAAGTTCTCCGGTTTTAGTGCCGGAGAACTTTTTCAATTGATTAAGAGCGAATTATTTTAACAGCCACATAGCCTGGTTTACATCATCGTTACCTCCGTACTGGCTGGCAATGGCGGCCGAAAGGTTAGCCGAATTGTAACTCAGTTCGTTTGAAGGATACAACCATCTTAAAGGAAAATTAGTAGATGGCGAATTTAAGTTTGTAGTAGAATTAAGTTTAAATACCGGATAACCCGTTCTTCTGTTTTCGAACCAACCCTGATATTTGTTCCCCTGCAAAAAGCTGGCTAGATACTTTTGTGTAATTACCTGTGCTATTTGCTGCTCGGTAGTTCCCGTTAAAGCCACAGTAGCCGGAAAAGCATCGATATAAGCCGCATCCATTTTCATGTTATGGTTATAATCGGCCAAATCAGGGGTGTATTGGGCTATAAACTTCATTGAGTTGGTAATACCGTTGGCATAATAAGTTTGCGCAGGTGTACCGGTTATCCAGCCGCGTATGCTAGCTTCGGCCAGAATAAATTGTAAATCCCAATAGTTAAAAACGCCTACAGGCTCTGCGTTTACCAGGTTTACGTAACGGGCATTGATATCGGCATAGTCTTTATTCACCCTTCTGGTTTGTAAACTCGAAAATGAATCGGAAGGCTCTACACTGGGATATGCTGCCATATCGCTTTGCGAAACACCGGCAGTAATTTTAACCGGAGATGGCTTGGCATAATAGAAAAGACGCTTATCGTTAGTTCCCTTTAGTGGTTCTAATAGTACATTGGTTAACATGGTATAATTCGACTTAACGAATGAGTTACCCGATCCAGCGGGAACATCGCTCCATGGATAATTCTGACCAGCAGTTGCATTGTAAGCCAATGCAAAGTTATCATTGAAATCGCGCATTAAAGGGCGGTTGGCTACGATATCCTTAAAGCGTTCAATCACTTTCAAATCGGCATCACCTGTTTTTTTATAGAGATTGATTAATACATGCAACTCGAAACTATTGGTTAACCTTCTCCATTTATCGGTACTGCCAGCAAAAATAGGATCGCCTTCAAAGGTAGCTCCTGATGCAAATAAGGCATTGGCCTGATCCAGCTCGTTCAAAATACCAAGGAAAACCGTTTTTTGGCTATCATATTTAGGTTGTAATATCGCCTCCGATTCGCCTTTAACAGCATCGGTATAGGGAATATCACCAACCTGCATGGTGGTCATAAAAAATTGCCATGCTCTTACAAAATGGCCCAATGCCTGGTAGGATTTTTTTAGCCCATCGCTGGTGGCGTAATTTTCCATAGGGGTAATATTGCGCAAGAGGGTTATCCTACTAAAATCAGTGCGGCTAATTTTGTTGTATTGAAAATTCTCTTGTCCTTCGCCCCAGGTTAGATATTTGCCCAGTAAGAATGGCTGCATAAAAGATTTGGTGCTGCTGATATCTCCTCTGGTAATATTTAAAATCATACCCGTAGCCAGCATGGCTGAATTTACCTGTGTTGTTGTATTGGGATTGGTATTGATATCGTCGAACTTGCTACAACCGTTACTTAATAGTGCCAATGCAGGCAATAGTAAGCTATATTTTAAAAATTTACTTTTCATAAAATCTTCTTTAAACAATAAATAACTAGAAACCTACCTTAACATTAAAACCTACCATTCTCATTGATGGTGAGTTTAAGTTCTCGGTATCAACATCGGGATCTGAGTATTTGAAATTGGTCCACATAAACAGGTTCTGCCCGGTTAACGAGAAAGATGCGTTCTTTAAGCCCAGTTTAGTTGCTGTTTTTGATGGTAAGCGGTAACCCAGTGAAACTTCACGTAGCTTAACAAACGATTCGTTCTGTACCCTTGCATCGCCACCACGGTACCATTGTGCATAATCCTGATAGCCAATTGGCACATCATTTACGGCATATTTACGGGTATCGCTGGTAATCTGACCGTATTTATCGTAAGTAACACTTCCTGATACCACTTTAACCCCCTGGCCAACATAATTATTCTGCCCAAGTACTACCTGATTGTAACGATATTCGTTATCTGTTTCGGGAGCAGTACCTGAATCGAACATTTTATCGTAAACGTAATTGTACATTAAGCCACCAATACGCCCGTCGATATTAACGCCAAGCGACCAGTTTTTATAGGTGAAATTATTGATAAAGCCAAAACTGAAATCGGGATCTCCGTAACCTAGTTTTTTAACATAATCGCTCCAAACCGGGTAACCACTTTCGTGAATTACATTCCCTTCGGGATCTTTAACCCAGTAATTATCAGTATAGGTATCTAACCTTTCTCCTTTTTTAACCCATAAATTATCAGGAGAGTATACCGGATCTAAATTTACATAATAACGGTGCTGGTTAGACCAGTTGATAGTAGAATACCATTCGAAATCTTTGTTTTTGATCACTGAACCATCCACTGTAATTTCAAGCCCCCTTCTTTCAAAAGTTTCCTGGGTGTTTATAATAGCCATAGAAAAGCCCGAAGAATTTGGCAAGAATGCTGTATTACCATTTTGCTTCAAATCGGTTTGTCTGTTGTAATAGTATTTATTAAAATAGGCTACATCAAAATGCAGGCGTTTTTTAAATAAATATCCGGCAGCTCCAATCTCGTAAGTTCTGTTAGAGCTTGGTAATAAACCTTCCCCGATAAGGTAATTTGGATAACTTGCAGAATTTAGGCCATTCCAGGCAGCAGTAGTTGTACCGTATGCTTTATTAATTGCAAACGGATCGAATGCTGTTTTAAATACGGCCCACGAACCACGGATCTTGAACATATCAATAACCTTTGGTAGTTTAACCAATTCAGAAACTACGATACTCGAACCAATTGATGGATAAAAGTAAGACCGCGACGCTTTTGGTTGTGCAGAATTCCAATCGTTTCTACCGGTAAAATCAAGGAAGATGGCATCGTTATAGCCAATAGAAGCCCTGCTATACAAACTGTTGATCTGTCTGGTTCCATATCCTTGTGATACTGTTGGTGGCTCTACCGAACCTGCTAACGAATAAAAAGTTGGCGAAATTAATCCGTTCTTAGTTGTTCCACTTAAGGATTCGTCTATATAATAATAAACCGTTCCACCCGCCAAAGCATCTATTGTAAACTTGTTAAGTTTCTTTTTATACCCCAGTATTAAATCATCATTTGTACTAAAGCCTCTCGAATCCTGAATAGAATACATTCCTCTGGCATTCCAACCACTTCCATTCACCGCACCACCACGGGTAGAAAATATATTTGCAGTTGGGTTGCGGAAAGTAGTTTTGTTATTATAGTTATCGTAACCTAAGCGTACCAATAAATTAAAGTCGCTATTGATCTGATAACTGGCCGTAACATTCGCATTTAAGGTATTGTTTTGGGTACCATTTAACTTCTCGTAAGCGATTAAATATGGGTTATCGTACCAGTTGGTGTACATCCAGTTCTGGGTTTTATAAGGCACTTTCCAGTAATCTTTATAATCGCGAATATCGTATTCAGTACCTGTCCACATAATTAACTGGTACAAATAACCCTGGTTGTTATAACCTCCGCCCCAAATTTGGTCGGCCCAGCGGCGGCTTACCCCCATGTGTCCTTCCAGTTTAAATTTATCGCTTAGCTTCATCTCACCGGCCATGGTTAAATTCACCATGTTCAGGTTCTGATTTGGGAATTGTCCTTTATTGTAAATATCATTTAATCCAATCCTAAAGCTTCCGTTCTCGCCGGTTTGGGCAATACTGATATTGTTATTTAAAATAATCCCTGTAGATGTAAAATTCTTCAGGTTATCTTTCCCTTTCGATACCAAAGGCATATTATCTTCAAACTGCTTGGTAACAGGATTCCAGTCTCTGGCAGTTTTACCTGCATCAAGCTTAGGACCCCAAACGTAGTCGTTATCAATAACGCCATTCTGTCCCCTGCCATACGAGCTTTGTACCTTAGGTATAGCCAGGAAACCCAATGATGCCATGGTATTGCTGTTGATATCAATTGAGAATCCTTTACCTGCAGCACCTTTTTTGGTTGTAATTAAAAGTACACCTCCCGATGCTCTTGAGCCATACAATGCAGATGCGGTTGGGCCTTTAAGTATATCCATACTTTCAATATCATCAGTAGGCACATCTCTTAACGACATGTTACCATAAGGCACACCATCTATAACCAACATAGCTGGTTCGCCACGTAATTCAATAGTAGGACGGGCATTAAATTCGGTTGAGTTTTTTATTACCAAGCCAGAAACCCTTCCGGTTAATGAAGTAGCAACATCTACACCTTTAACGGTTTGCAGATCTTTGCCCGCTACCTTTTGTACGGCATAACCCAACGATTTTTCTGACCGTTTTATTCCCAAAGCTGTAACTACCACATCTGTTAATTCGGTTGTGGCAGCTTGTAAAGAAATCTTATAATCACGTTTGCTGTCAATAACAATTTCTCTGGTAGTGTAACCAATAAACGAGATAATCAGCGTGGTACCTACATTGGCATTAACTGAAAAGTAACCATTAGCATCAGTTGAAGTTACCGACTTGGTTTCTTTAACCATTATGCTAGCGCCAACAATAGGCAAGCCATTTTCGTCTGAAACTCTGCCACTAATCGTTTCGAAAAACGGATTTGAGATCAGCTCATTTTTTTTTCTGAGTACAATTGTTTTATCAAATATTTTGTAGCTCAGTAACTGATTTTTAAGGCATAAATTAAGCACCTGCTCAAGTGGTGCATTTTTCACATCGATGCTTATATTGTGTGCATTTTGCAGTTCAAGATTATCGTAAAGAAAAACGTATTGGGTTTGTTTCTCTATCGATTTAAATATCACTTCCATCGAAACATTTTTTTGTTTCAATGTGATGTTCTGACTATAAACACTTGCGCTTACCTGGCACAGACAAGCGAATAAAAATAGTGCGGTTAGTTTCATCACCAATATTAATTGTGTGGGCTTACGCCGGATTAATGATCCGGTCATAAAAAATGTACTAAAATTCATGATTGAATTTGGGTTTAAAACATAATTGCTTAGATAACTTATTGTGTCCCTGCTGCAGATCAGCTGGCGCAGGTTTTTAACCCACTCATTGCAAATAAAGTGGTACGAACACTTTGCATTGCTTTTAAGCGGATTGAGATCGAATGTCTGGAGTATTATATCTTCATATGCTGCACTTTATAGTTTGATTTGGTTTGGTTATTTATTTAGGGTTCACTGTAATCTGATTGTATTCTACTTTGCAATGAATACCACTGTAAGCCAGCATTTCGACTAATTTTGCTATACTCACATTTCTAGGTATTTTGCCTGAGTATTGTTTTGCCGGAATTTTGCCATTGTAGATCACCTCCGCATCATACCAACGCGAAACCTGGCGCATCACTGATGGGAGATCTGACTTTTCGAACTGGAAGTAGCCATTTTTCCAGGCAACTACAGCCTCGAGATCTGCTATCTCATTTACTGCAATACCATCAACTTTACCATTCAGGCTAGCCTGTTGACCAGGTTTTAAAAGTGCCTTTTTATTGCCCCGTTTAATTTCAATACTACCTTCGAGCAAGGTAGTACGCTGATAAGCTTCATCAGCATAAGTATTTACGTTAAAATGAGTGCCCAGCACTTTAATATCAGATTGATCGGTATGAACAATAAATGGCTTTGTTTTATTTTTAGCTACTTCAAAGTACACTTCACCGGTAACTTCTACTTTACGTTCATTGCCAACAAAAGCGGAAGGAAATTTAACCGACGAGCTTGCATTAAGCCACACCTCAGTACCATCTACCAGAATTAAATGGTATTGGCCACCGCGTGGGGTGCTTACTGTGTTGATGGCTGCTGCTTTTGCAGTTGTGTTACCTGTAAACCTGTAAAGCAACTCGCCGCTTTTCGTTTTAATTACCTGCACCCCGGATTGGTTTGCAACTTGCCCATCAGCAGTTTTATTGAGGATAACCTGAGAACCATCGGCCAGTTGCAGTACTGCATTGTTGCCTCCCGGAATAATTGGTTTTGTATTTGTTTTAATTGAGGTAGCCAAAACGGGAGAGCGATCGCTTTGGTTGAAATAGCTATATATACCCGCAATTAAAGCAATTAAAATAACCGCCGCTTTAAAAAACAGTGCATAATTTAATTTAATCTGCTTAGGTTTTGGTTTATCGATATGGATTATTCTAGCAGTTACCCGATTTAAAATTTGTTTTTTAACTTCAATATCTGCTAACTCGTTATGTGTTAAATCAGCACCATCAATACGCTCGTACCACTCCTCTACCAGCTTTTTTTCGGCTGGTGTAGCAGTTTGGTTATTGTATTTTTCGATTAAATATTTGATTTCGTTCGTATTCAAAATAGTGGCTTTTATATGTGTATACGGTTGCCTGGCATAAAGTACCATGGCATTATTATTTTTTTTTATAATAAATTGCTAAAACCTGCCTAAAGGTCTATCAAAGGCATTAATAACCAATTATTGGGCAAAATGAAAAGGAAAATTATAAGTGTTTGGCAATAAACAGAGCCAGTAAGGCTAGCGAAGAATCATAATCCTTAACACGCGTACGCAAGCGCTGGTAAGCCATTTGTAACTGATTTTTCACGGTTTGCTCGGATAAAGACAAGTCCTGTGCGATTTGCTTTATAGAAAGGTCGTCCTCTCGTTTAAGCAGGTAAATTTCTTTCATTCGTACCGGCATCCGTTCTACTTCGGTATCAATAATGGCTTTCAGTTCTTTTTCTAAGATTGTATTTTGAGAATGTATATCGGATGGCGCTACATTAGCGGTTACACTAATGGCATATTTTAAGCGAACGCTGTCTTTTTCGTAAAGTTTTAAGATTTTGTTGCGGAGGATCGCAAATAAATAGGCCAGCACACTGCCTTCGGCATCCAATAATTCAATCTTATCCCACAAACTTACAAATACATCCTGAACCAGATCCTGGGCCAGATCGGTGCAGTGTACCTTTTTATAAGCTTGTTTGTATAGCGCATTCCAGTAAGCATCGAACACCAGGTTAAATGCTTTATTTTTGTCTAATTTGACCAGAAGAAAAAAGTTACTTTCTAATGCTTTGTACATAAACAATCTGGGATGACGGTTAAGGTTTTTAAGGTGCGCCAAAGAAATAACATCATTATTAACCTAATGTTAAATTTATTAAATTATTTGGTACAGCGTTGTTAAATTAAAAATTTGCTGATACAAAAAAGAATACCTGATATAACTGGGATGTGATTATTTGATGTAAAAAATGGGTTTCTACTTATCCTTTAAGTGTACTGGTTATCTATTTGGTTAAAAATATATTGCTGCACAAGATAGCATTTCCTGCAACAAATTACCCTGTTAAAAAACGCTTAAAATTTATACCTTTGAAAAGGGTTAACATATAGCTTAGATAACTTATTGTTTCCTGCTTGCAGGAATAAACCCGATTTAACGAGGAGTGGTACGAACACTTCTCGTTTTTTTTTAAAACACCCCTCGTTACAAGGGGCATTTCTGTTAATCATTGGGGGGTGTTTCTTTATTCTCGCTAAGACTAATAATGTGCTAAAACCATTTTTTTAGTCTCCAGGAATTGCTTTCTATCTATAAATTTTATATTATTAAGTATTAATCAGGCAATCTGTTTTGTGGCCCGAATGTATCGATATTTAATGCTTTGAAGAAAAGATTTGAAAGAAAAAAACAACGCAAACGTTTGATTAATTTTGTATTATTACATATTGAAGAAATTTAATGTAGTTTAGCACTTAGAATGCAATCGAAACCAACAACCATAAAGGAAATAGCCAGAATTTTAAACATCTCACCCTCCAGTGTATCAAGAGGGCTGCATGACCATCCGAGTATTGGAGCAGTAACCCGTGAGAAGATTAAACAGCTGGCCAAGTCTCTGAACTATGAGCCTAATAATGCGGCTATACTTTTTCAAAAAGGCAAAACTTACACTATTGGAGTAATTTTACCAGAACTTTCTGAACACTTTTTCTCTATAGCCATTTCGGCAATTGAAGATGAGGCCATCAAGAAAAACTATACGGTAATTTTTGCCCAGTCGCACGATAACTATGAACAGGAAGTAAAGCTGGTAGAAAAAATGAAAAACCAACGTGTGGATGGATTATTGGTCTCGATCAGTAAAGACACCTCGAAGTTTGATCATTTTGAAAAATTAAATTCTTTCAATATTCCGGTAGTATTTTTTGATCGGATCCCTCCTTTTAAAAATGTCCACTATGTAGCTTGCAGCCTCGAGAGCGCAACCATTAAGGCGGTAAACTACCTGCTTAAAAAAGGGCACAGAAGTATTGGTATGATTAACGGGCCAAGCACACTGTACGCCAGCGAAGAGCGTAAAGATGGGTATATGCAAGCCATTACTTTTAACCGTTTAAAGTTCGATCCATCTTTAGTAGTCAACTGCGATTTAACCGAAGAAGGTACCATAGAAGCTGCTGAACAGTTTTTAAACCACAAAAGGAAACCAACCGCAATTGTTGCATTTAACGATTATGTGGCTTTGTTTTTAATCAAGTACTTTAAAAAATTAAATGTAATTAACGATTTCGATGTAGTGAGCTATGCCAATCTGCCTATTATCAGTTACCTGGATAATTCGCCGGTTGCTTCGGTAGAACAATACCCCTATTTACAAGGACAAAAGGCTGCAAACATCCTGTTGGATTTGATTCATAGCCCCGTTCCCGAAAATCAGGCCTATTACAATACCATTGTAGAATCAGACCTGATTATTAATGAGGTTAAAGAATAGTACGGGCAAACGTTTGTGCTAAATAATTAATGCTTATTTAAACTACCTGGCAAAACCTCGTATTGTTTTTTAAAGGCAGCAATAAAATGCTGCGTGTTTTTATAACCTACCAAAAAAGCGACTTCGTTAACCGTTCGCTTTTCTTTAGCCAGGTAGTAATGTGCTTTTTCCATTCTGATTTTATACAGATAGCCAAATACTGTATGGCCGGTTAGCGCTTTAAAACCTTTTTTAAGTTTAAAATCGTTAATACCGGCTTTGCGCGAGAGCTCAATTAAAGAGCTTGGCCTCTGCAGGTCGCGCTCTACCAGTTGCCGGGCATAAATAATCTTTTTTAAATCTTCTTCCTTTAAAACAACCCGTTGTTTATCCAACTTTTGGTTACTGTGGATCACAATTAGATCAAGCATACGCGCTTCTAAAAACAAACGCTTTACCCTGCCCGAATGATTGGCATGACTTAAGCTTTGTAAAATTGAGCTTACTTCGGGTGTTATCGGTTCTCTTAAAGGCAAAAGCGCGTCCTGATGAAATTCGCGTCCCATTGCCTTCTGAAAATAAGCTTCGGTAAGTTGAATATATACCAAACTTGTTTTTTCGGCTACCCGGAAAGCAATGTGGTTTACTTTACCCAGATTAAGGTTTTGCTGGTTTTTAGTCAGCGATAAAAAATTTTGTTCTGCCCCACTACAGGATGTTAAGCTTCCGTTTAAACAAAATAACAGCCCAATGTGCTCGTGTGATGATTCAAAACATAAATCTTCAGGTTGATCACTTTCAAGCTCAACCAAACTGATATGAATGCCTTCGAACCACATTTCCTTTACATCTACATGCATATGTGGTGTGTTAATGGCAATCTCTGCTTCCTCTATATCCTTTAAGCCTGCAAAATTTGCCGGATAAATATTTTTATAGCATACCGTTCCATTAGCCTTTATTGAGCGCTTAATCTTCATTGATAACCAATTTATTTAATTCTTACGGGTGATACTTTCCTATCCTTTTGAGCGATATAAAAAGCCTAATCCCTATCTGTGCTTTCAATTTAATCCGTTTAGCGGCATTAATTATCCGTTTAACGTTATCTCCTTTTGGTGATAATGCACAAATTTGCACAATTATTTATAATTAGTCTAAATAAATGAGAATATATTTATCAATTGCCTTATCGCTTTGTGGATTTGTTACTGTGGCTCAAGAAATTAAAGTTGATACCGCTAAGGCAAATGATTTAAAAGAAGTTGTCATTACCGGTCAGTTCGGCCCACAATCGTTACGTAACTCAGTTTACAACATCAGAACCATTAGCGCAGAGCGGATTAAGCTTCGTGCAGCAAATAGCGTACAACAGGTTTTAAATACCGAATTGGGCTTTCGTTTCAGCAACGATTTAACTTTGGGTACAACCGATGTTTCTTTAATGGGCATGACTGGCAGAAATGTTAAAATATTACTGGATGGTGTGCCCCTTGTTGATCGCTCGGATGCACGAGAGAGCTTAAACCAGATCGACATTAATACTGTAGAAAGGATAGAAATTGTAGAAGGCCCCATGTCGGTAGTGTATGGTACAGATGCCCTTGCAGGTGTAATTAATATCATCACCAAAAACCCCGGCAAGGCCTTGTTAAGTGTTAATGCGCGCATACAGGAAGAAACTGCAGGAAATGAATATAACCTGCTCAATGGTGCAGGGCAACACAATCAAAATTTAAGTGTAAGCTGGCAGAAAAATGGCTGGAGTGTACTGGCCGGTGCCTCGCATAACGAGTTTGGTGGATGGAATTTAGCACCAAAAGATGCTTTTATACAAGAATTTAGTTTATACCAAAACCAATGGAAACCCAAAGCACAATGGCTTGGAAATGCCAAAATTGGTTACCGCAACCAGAACTTTAATATCTGGTACCGTTTGGATGGCGTTAAAGAAGATATCGACAGTAGGTTTGGAATAAATTCTACCACTTTTGAGGGGAAGCTTGCCACTTACACCACCAAACGTTATAATCAACAGTTACAATCTGAATGGAGGATAAACAATAAACTACAATTAACTGCAATTGCCGGTTATACCGATTTGCAGAGATCAACCCACACCGTTATCCGTAATTTCACCAGTAACAGCGAAAGATTAAGTTCGGATAAGGGCGAACAGGATACCGCCAAATTTAACAATGGCATTTTTAGAGCTACAGCTATCTATGTACATAATCCATCTGTCTCATTTCAACCAGGAATTGAATACAACCGCGATGCTGCCAGCGGACAAAGAATTAGCGGATCGCCGGTGATTAACGATTATTCGGCATTTGTTTCTGCAGAAATTAAGCTTTCACCTAAAATTAACATTAGGCCCGGATTAAGGTTTATTAAAAATTCGGTGTACGATGCGCCACCTGTAATTCCGTCATTAAATACCAAATTCATTATAGCCAAAGATCTCGATTTACGTCTTGCTTACGCACGTGGCTTTCGCTCTCCGGCCTTAAGAGAGTTGTTTTACGATTTTATAGATGCCAGCCATACTATTTTAGGCAATCCCGATTTAAAGGCTGAGCAATCAAACAGTTTTAACGGCTCTCTGGCATGGTCGGGTATACACCGTGGAGCTATACAGTTCCGTTCTACCTTATCGGGTTTTTATAACCTGTTTAAAAACAGGATTATGTTTGCGGCCTCACCTACCGACAACTCAGTTACATCGCTATTTAACGTATCAAAATACAAAACCACTGGCGGCACTTTAGATAATACCTTGATTTACAAAAATCTGCAAGCCACACTGGGCATATCTTACATAGGACGATATAATGAATTAAGCGAAAACAAAACCATTGAAACACCAGAGTTTACATGGGCTACTGAAGTAAACTCGAATATTACCTACTCCTTCACTAAAATAAATGCCGGGATTAGTCTTTTCTATAAATATACTGGCAGTTTACCCAGCTACCAATCGGTTACAACAAACAATGAGCAGACCATAAAACTGGTTAAAATTGCTGCTTTTCATACAGCTGATTTAATGTTTAACAAAAACCTGTTTAAATCATTAACCCTTAATGTGGGTGTTAAAAACCTGTTTAATGTTACACAGCTTTCTAATACATCAACAGCAAGCGGTGGTGCACATAGCACTGGTGGTGATGTTCCATATAGCTATGGCAGATCGTATGTACTGGGCCTTACTTACAACTGGAATAAACTTTAAAATTAAAACAACATAATTAAAATAACATGAATAAATTAAACTCAATGATCGCAATCGCCTTTTTAGCGATAAGCTTTACGGCTTGCAAAAAGGATGCTGATGAACCTGTATTTGTTGCGCCACCATCAGACGGGAGCACTTTAACCCTTAACGGATTAATAGGTGCCGAGGCCGGAAGTGCTGCTGGAAACAGCGTTTATGTAGATTTTAGTGCCGATAAACAAACTTCAGTTGAAAGAGATAGCTGGGATTTGGGTTTTTATTCAGGAGCTGATTTTAAAGTTATCTTAAACTCTACTAATGGTGCTTCTGCCCTGGTTATTAATAAAACAGACTTAAACGCAGTAACCGCCGCTGATTTTGACCCAAATGCATTAAAAGTTGGTCAAGGTCAAGGTAGCTTCACTATAGTTGACGACGGCAGAGAGGCAAATATTTTAAACAAAATCGCCATTGCAGCAATTTCTGCAACTGATACCGAAAACAAAGTTTATATCATCAATAGAAAAGGTGGTGCAGCAACTGTTTTACCTAACGATGAACTTTATAAAATCAGGATAATTAGGAAAGGTACAACAGGTTATACTTTACAATATGCAAAAGTAACTGAAACGACTTTTAAAACATTAGATGTTACCAAAAACGTTGATGCTAATTTTCAATTTACTTCTTTAGTAAAAGGAACTGTTGTTTCTGTTGAACCTGCAAAAGCAAACTGGGATATTGTTTGGGGCTATAGTATGTACTGGACTGCTACTTTCCCATATGCATTTTCGGATATGGTTTTCATTAATAATTTGGCGGGTGTAACTGCAGCATCTGTTGCTACCACTGTTAAAAGCTATGCTGCTTTTTCAGAAGCAGACATTGCAAGTGTAAGTTTTTCATCAGCAAGGGATGTGATTGGCTCAAAATGGAGAACCTCACCTAATCAACAAGGTGTAGGTGGAGGTGTTAGCTCAGATTTCTTTTACGTGATTAAAGACGGATCAGGAAATGTATATAAATTAAAATTTGTTAGCTATATCTCAGGAGATGGCGGTACCCGCGGTAAACCGGTAATCGAGTATAAATTGGTTAAAAAAGGTTCGTAGTCAATAACCTCAATCAAAAAAAATATGTTTTGTTAGTTGGATAGATGCTCTCCGCGATGGGGAGCTTTATCTTTTTATAGGGAGGCAACCTACTATCGAAAAATCGAAATATAAGCGTCTTGCTGAACTTGTTTCAGCATCTCTCTAATAAAGAAGGCATGATGAAACACCTGTGTCTGGATATCCGGGAATTTAAACACAGCAACCGCCTAATACTCCCCCTGAAACTAGTTCAGGAAGACGAGCTAAATAGCATTTCTTATCTCTGCACATTAATGCAATCAATCGCACCAGCCTTCGTAAGGTGCTTAAACGCAAAAAGGGCTCTGGCGTACCAGAACCCTTTTTGTTTCTTACTCGCGAAATATTATTTGCCAGAGTTTTTCTTGTCAGTTACTTCTGCACGGATTTCTTGTGCTAAAACTTTAAGATCTTGCATTGCTTTACGCACACGAGTACCAGCAGCTGCATTGCCAGCATTATAAAATTTTTCTACATCTGCTTCAATCGCAGCAACAGCAGCTTTAACTTTTGAGAATTTTTCCATCGCTAATTGATGTTTTTAAGGTTTAAAAAATTTATTTTTTTCAATAATACATATTTACCTTGAATATACAACAGAAAGCAAATATTAATTTAAAATAAGTTTTGCACATTTTCACAAATCAAAAAAATGCCCTGGCACTATTATAGACGTATTTTTTCGATTTTCAGGATTAAAATTCAGCAACTTAGTTGAGTTGTTTCGCCAGGTTTATGAGGTTATTAAAGGTAAGATTGGCACTATTTATACAGGCTTCGTAATCGGCCTCTACAACCCTTTCATTAAGCACAGAAACAAAGGTTTTCCATTTTACACTCAATTCGTCGCCATAAACGCCGTAGTAATTTAAGCCTTCTTCGTGCCCCTCAAAGTGCTTATTGGCTAAAATATGGCGCTTAATTACGTTTCCACCCAGTGTAGCCCCTTCAAACACATATAAAGCTCCCAAAACTTCGCCTGTATTTTTCTTCGGAACAAAGAGTTCGAAATCCAGACCGGGTAGCGTTAAATTATCAATTTGCCAGTAATTAAGATCTTTCTCTAAGGCAGCGAGTTTTAACCTGCTGTTCATATCCAGTTCAGCGGCAATATCTGCATCGAGCATATTGCTCAATTCGTTTTCGAGCTTTTGGTGGATGATGTAATTAACAGTTAGTAATTTTCTATATTGTTCTACACTTAAAGTGTTATTCATTATTTCATTTACGAACATTAAAGATTCGAGCGCTGTGTGGTTCGCGGCCGTTTCGCTTCTCAATAAACTGGCAATCATAAGGGGTATTTAAATTTAAGTATTAATAAAAGAAGAAAAGATCCGGCTTTACAACCGGATCTTTTAATATAATTGTTGCTAATTTAACCTGAGATGTTGATTAAACCAAAAATCGTGCACAGAGTGTACACATTTCACCAGGTTATCGTAGCCATTAGGTTTCGTTAGATAGGCATTGGCTCCAAACTCCATCGAAGCCTTTACGTCTTCTGGATTGTCGGATGTAGAAAACAAAATTACCGGAATTGATTTCAGATAAGGAATATCCCTGATAAACTTCAACAAATCGAGTCCTGATAAACCGGGCAGGTTTAAATCAAGTAAAATTAATTTGGGTTTGATTTTACTCTCAGCAAAATTTCGCAGCTTCAACAGCGCCTCGCTCCCATCTTCCACAATGGTGAGGTTTAAAGTATCTTTAACTTCCTGCACTGCACTCTGCATAAAGAATGCATAATCTATATCGTCTTCTACGTAAAATATATCTGGTGTTTTCATTTTATCTGTTTTTAAATGCCACATAAAAGGTAGAACCTGCGTTGAGTTTACTATCAAACCAAACTCTTCCGTTATGCCGCTCTACCACTCTTTTTACAATAGCTAATCCTACCCCTGTTCCTTCAATATCCTTAACATTATCCATGCGCTTAAAAAGCTCAAAAACCCTGTCGTAATATCTGTTATCAATCCCAATACCATTGTCTTTAATGGCATAAACCGTTTCTTCGCCATCAACATAACCCGAGATCTCAATTCTGGGCTTATCGACCGTTGATGAGTATTTTACGGCGTTCCCAACCAAATTGGTAAACACCTGAGCAATCATCGTTCTATCACCCTTTAAATTAGGTAACTGGCCAAAAACCAATTCAGTCTTATCTGCTTTAAAAGCATTCCAAACTTCGGCTTCTATTTCCTTTAACAACAAAGGCATGTCAACTGTTTCAAAATTTATATCCGAACGGCCAACTCTGGCTAAATTTAGTATCTCCTTAATCAGGAAATTCATCTTATTGGCGCCATGCAAAATACGGTCGAGCATCTTTTTGCCATTATCGTCGATACTTTTGTTTTTAAGCAACAGTTCGGTATATGTCTTAATCGAAGTTAAAGGTGTTCTTAGATCGTGCGAGATGGTATAACTAAAGGTATCCAGCTCTTCGTATGCAGCCTGTAATTTCTCGTTAAGCAGCCTAATCTCGTTGGCTTTTTTATTGATATCGGTAATAATGATCTCGCGAATGCGTAGAACAGAAGAAATTTCTTCGGCGCGCCAATTTTCGGAAGTATTGTTTACCACTTGCGACCAGGTTTCGAAAGATTTTCTGGGCGACAGATTTAATAAACCATTTCTATCAGGACTTACTGGTTTCTCGGGATTACCCGCCCAGTTAACAGTGGTGATCTGTTCGGGCTTAAACCAGATAATCATTTCGCCCAATTCTTTATTTAGGGTACAGGAAAGCATTCCCGATGCGATCTCTTTATATTTTTTTGCTGGCGAATGTATTTCCGATAAGCGGTGGGTGTAATAAATAGACTCATCGGTGGTTTTCTTTAACCACTCGGCCAGTTCCCGAATATCCACCTCAAGCGGCACTTCTCCAATGGTTTTGAGTTCATTTTCGAAAATAATGGCCACGCCTGATGCCGTTGTAGCATCTAAAATCGTTCTTCTATGCCCTGTTATGGCTTCAATTAAATACTTATCGCGTGTTAAATACTCTGAAAGCACGTTAGCCGTATCTTTAAACTGCTCTACTACTTCTGCTTCTTCCTCTTCCTGGCGGTATTCTAAGGCCGATGAGAGAATTTGTCCAATCAGTTTAGAACCTTCCCTTGCCTTATAATCAATAAATTTCGGACTGTAATTGTGACATGCAATTAATCCCCATAGCTCGCCATGCGAAATAAGTGAAATGCTAAAACTCGATTGAACGCCCATATTTTTTAAATACTGGATATGTATAGGCGAAACGGCTCTTAATCCTCCGTTGGTTAAATCGAGCGGCTCATTTTCTTTAAAGGTTAAAATGGGTGCATCGAGCTTATTTACATCGGCAATTAAACGGGTAAGGTTCAGTTTGTAAAGCTCCCGAGCCTGTTTTGGTATATCGGAAGCAGGATAATGCAAGCCAAAAAAAGGCTCTAAATCAGGTTCTTTTTCTTCTGCAACTACTTCACCATGACCATCGTCTAAAAACTTGTAAATCATGATCCTGTCGTAATTGATCAGTTTTTTAACCTCGAGTGCAGCACCGCTTAGCAAAGCAGAAACGCTCTTGCCCTGAAGCATGGATGATGCCGAACGGCCAATTGAACTTTGTATATCGTATTGCAGGGTTACCGGTTCAAACTCCAACAACCAGTTTTTTTGGGATGAAGAAATGATCAGGTAAAAGGGATCACCGTCCAGCTCAACAGGGTGCGGACTAATGGCGTCGAAATTATCGCGGATAATACCCAGCTTAAGCAGATCTTCTATATTAAACTCTGGATCTTGTTGTTTAATAAATGTATTAACCACAGCAAGAGGTTTATTTAACAGGTTTTTAGCCTGCTCACTAAAAAAATCTCCTGCATTTTCGCTGATGTAACTTATGGTAAGATCCTTTTTATCAACGGCTATCAGAAAACCGTGCGACTGAATTTTACCAGGAATGTGAATGGGTTCTTTATCACAATTGGTTAAGTCGACAGAAAATTTATTCATATATTATAGATAAGACAAACGCATTTGAATTTACGAATTAACAAATATTAGTTTATTTTTTAGCATGCTGTACGAATTCGACAAATTCGGTTTCAAGGATAGTTTTTTATTCTATATTTGTTCCAACTAATAAAAAAACATCCCCGTTTTGGCAAAAAAAAACATTTTGGTTATCGAAGATAATCATGCAATCCTTGATGTTATTACCCTGATTTTAGAAAGCGAGGCTTTTAATGTGGCCGGTTTAAATAAGGGCGCAGACTTCATCAGCCATGTCCACGATTTTAATCCAGATGTGATTATTATGGATATTATGCTGCCAGACACCGATGGAAGGATACTTTTGAAGGAAATTAAGGGTACCGATACAACACAACACATCCCGGTTTTAATGATTTCGGCACGTTATAATGCAACTAACTATATCCTCGATGGTATTGAAGCAGATGATTTCATGGCCAAACCTTTTAACATTGACGATTTGATGGATAAGATCTACGCCTTACTCAAAAAAAGAGTAAGTTAATCAGGCATTCCTGGTAATTTTATTCCGTCCAGTTTTAGGTTTTTCATCAATTCCCGCTGAAAAGATAATTTTGTATCGGTAAAACCATGTGCCTTTACCCAAATATTGAAAATTACTTTATAACCACTTTCTTCTAAAACCGATACCCCTATTCTCCGCTCGGGTGTTTTTAAGCAAGCCTTAAATTCATCTACCGTTTTATTAAAAATCCCGACTAACAGATCATAATCTATCCCGTAACTAAATTTCATCTCAATATCTACCCGTCTGCTGCCTTCTCTGCTAATGTTGATAATAACTTCGTTTGATAATTTTCCATTCGGAATAACTACCGTGCGGTTATCGAAAGTTTTAACAATGGTATAGAATATCTGGATAGATGTAACCGTTCCCTCCTGCCCCTGTGCAATGATATTATCGCCTACCACAAACGGCTTAAGCAATAAAATAAGTACTCCGCTTGCAAAATTTTGTAAGGTTCCGGATAAAGCCAAACCAGCTGCAACGCCAATACCTCCTATCAGTACGGTTAAAAATGTGAGCTGAACACCAATAACCTGCATTATGGTTAGTACCAGTAAAATGCGCAGTGTAATCAATATTAAACTGGTAAGAAAAGGACGCAACGATGGGTTTACATCTTTACGGTGCATTCCATTTTGCAACCATTTGCCAAGCAGCTTAATAAGCCATAATCCTAAAATGAGTAAAACAATACCTAATATTACTGAGGGGCCTTTGGTTATAATCCAATCGTAAGCTTTGTTATAAAAGCTGTTTAGGTTAGCGGTGTCTAATGTCATAAAACTGGTTCAAAAAAATTACGGTTTCTTATGTTTTACCGGAGCATCTTTGGTTACCTCTACTTTTTTGGCATCCTTGGCCGATGTTACTTTTTCATCGGCTCCTTTTGCTTTTGCATTTTTCAGCGCTGTAGCCTTGCTACTTTCAGCCGGCGTTTTTGAATTTTTCATAGGTAGTATTTATTAATCATTATTGAGTAACCAGGCTTTGGCCGCTTCAAGTTCATCGGGCTTAAAACCTTTAGAAGAACCGGGAGTGGCTACAGTAAAAATATCGGTAAACCACTCCACCCCTTTTTCGGCAGTTACAACAGCTATTTTTTTCCATTTGGTAAAATTTTGTAGTCCTGCCATGGCATCCTGTACCCAGGCGCCTGCGGTAAAATTTTTAACATCGGTATCTAAAACAAGTAAATACCTGATTTCATTAAACTTATCGGCTGTTCTTTTAAGGCCTGGCTGCAGAACATGTTTAATATCTTCGCTGGTTACTTCGCCTGTGGCCCTTACCCCAAAAACCTGATCGGGTAAGCCCGTAATTTCTGCTAACATATTTTTTTTTATAGTTAGAACACCATAAAAGATAAAGATGTTTGGATTTTGATCAGATTCTACCAAGTTGTAAGGCGGTAAAAACTCTTAACTGATTCACACTGTTATAGAAGCAACAGAAATAAAATTAAACTCATGAAAATCAAACATTTAAAAAACACAGCATTTTTACTTGCGGGTATAATGTTGCTTTGGGCATGTAGCAGCAATACCAAAACGAGTAGCACGAACGATACTACCTTAACCGATTCTACTGCTGTTACCAGTTTAAAACCTGTTGGTCCACCACCCGAATGGGGTAAAACCATTAAACCTGAAATGCAAACGGTTATCGAAAAATTAGCCAGTTATGGCGATAAACCCCTTGAAACATTAAGCGCTACCGATGCCCACAAAAACCACACACCTACTGATGCTGTTATGGATCTGGTTGAACAAAACCGCATTAGCCTGCCTACACCAAAAGTAGATACTACCGGTAAAGATATAGCTGTTAGTGGGGGTAAGATACATCTGCGTATTTACACTCCAAAAACAGGTAATGGCCCTTACCCACTTATCGTTTATTACCATGGAGGTGGTTTTGTAATTGCAAACCTCGATGTGTATAATGCTTCGGCTCAGGCTTTGGCAGAACAGGTTGGCGCGGTTGTAATTTCGGTAGCTTACCGTTTGGCGCCTGAAAATAAATTTCCAACAGCCCATAACGATGCTTTTGCTGCCTACGAGTGGGCGGTTAAAAATGCATTCGATTTAAAGGCCGATCCTGGCAAAATTGCAGTAGCAGGCGAAAGTGCGGGAGGAAATTTGGCAGCCAATGTTTCGGTTATGGCGCGCGATAAACAGATTATGATTCCGGTACATCAGCTTTTGGTTTATCCCATTGCACAAGCCAATATGAATACTACATCATACAAAACATACGAAAAGGCCAAACCTTTGAATAAAGCCATGATGGGTTGGTTTACAGAAAAATATTTAAACACCATGATTGAAGCCGAGGATCCTAAAATTTCGCTGGTAAATGCCAACTTGAAAGGCTTGCCGCCAACAACCATTATTACCGCCGAAATAGACCCGCTACACGATGATGGAGTAATGTTGGCCGATAAGCTTAAAGCCGCCGGTGTTAAGGTGTCGAGTAAAAATTACGATGGTGTAACGCACGAATTCTTCGGGATGGCCATTGTTGTTCCGGAAGCTAAAGCAGCACAGGCTTACGCAGCAGAGCAACTGAAAGCCGCTTTTAAATAAATCTTAAATAATGGAGCGAAGTGATAAACCGCTCCATTATTACCTTTATACTTCAGCTTGTTTTGGGTTTATTGAGTTGCATTTACCAAAACCGCAAACTATTTAGACTTAGCAATGTTGTTTAAATACGAATTTAGCTGACCTACCTATGAAAATCGCTTATATTTCTACATCCCTGCCGCGCGAGTGCGGTTTGGCAACATTTAACCACAACTTAGTTACTGCTTTAAGTTTAAATGGTGATTATGATCCGGTAAAAAGCTTTATTGTTGCACTTAACGAATCAGATAATATCGTTGAACATGTTTACGGAAAGGAAGTTAAATTTGTAATCAGGCAGCAAAACCAGCACGATTATATTGAGGCAGCCGATTTTATAAATAATAGTGAAGTTGATACCTGCATTATAGAGCACGAATTTGGAATATATGGTGGTAACAGTGGTGTGTTTTTATTATCTCTGGTAAACAGATTAAATAAACCTTTTATCATCATTTTGCATACGGTTTTAAAGGATCCTAATTTTATGCAGCTTACTATCCTCAAGGAGCTTGCGCGTAAATCGGCCAAAATTGTGGTGATGAGCAAAAAAGCGGTGATGTTTTTAACCAGCATTTACCAGATTCCTAAGGCAGCCATCCGCTTAATAGAACATGGTGTACCCGATTTAGAGCCAGCTACAAATAATGAAATTGCGGAAAACAGCCTGTTTAGAGACCGTAAAGTATTGTTTACTTTTGGTTTAATTAGCCGCAATAAAGGCCTAGAAACTGTAATTAAAGCCTTGCCTAAAATTGTAGAACAGCACCCGGAGGTTTTATATGTTATTTTAGGGAATACGCATCCTGGTGTAGTAAAACATAATGGCGAAGAGTACCGCAACAGTTTAAAAGCATTGGCAAAAAATTTAGGCGTAGAAAACAATATTACTTTTGTAAACAAATTTGTATCAGAAAATGAGTTACATCAGTATTTAACAGCCTGTAGCATCTACATTACTCCTTACTTAAATGAAGCACAAATTACCAGTGGCACCCTATCTTACGCCGTTGGTGCCGGTGCAGCCGTAGTTTCTACCCCATATTGGCATGCTCAGGAGCTATTGGCCGACAACCGGGGCAGATTATTTGATTTTAAAGATGACGCACATCTGTCCTCTATTGTAAATGAATTGCTAAGCGATAATGATACCTACCAGCAACTTAAACAAAATGCTTATGCTTATGGCTTAAATTTACGGTGGCCTGCTATTGGTAATGTATATCTTAAAACTTTACGAGAAGCATTAAATGAGGAAAAGAAACCCGAAAGAGCGATTCCTCCAATTATTGATGTAGAACGGATGCCCGTACTTAACCTGAGCCATATTGCATTATTGACAGATGATACCGGAATTATTCAGCATGCACGTTTTGGAATACCCAACCTAAAAGAAGGTTATTGCATTGATGATAACGCAAGAGCCTTAATTATGTCGCTAATGGCTTGCGAGTATGACAAGAACCCTAATGCATTAAAATTTATGCCGGTTTACCTCAGTTTTATCCAATACATGCAAACCGAAAATGGAAATTTCAGAAACTTTTTAAGCTTTAACAGAAAATACCTCGATGAAGTAGGCTCTGAAGATTCTTTCGGCCGCACCATTTGGGCGCTAGGTCACTTAATATGTAGTGCCCCAAACAATTCTTACCGCGAATTTGGAAGAGAACTTTTCTGGCATGCTGTTCCACATTTTAGAGATTTGAAATATATCCGTGGAAAAGCCAACACCATAATTGGCCTTTCTTACTACCTATGTGCACATCCCGGCGATGAACTGATAGTCAATGAAATTAACCAATTAGCCAACGCACTAATAACTGCCTACCAGCAAAACAAAGATGGCGACTGGCACTGGTTTGAGGATATTTTAACTTACGATAATGCCATTTTACCCCTGGCATTGTTGCACCACTATGAAGTTACCGGCCATGCAGCATCGTACAAAACTGCAATGGAAAGTATTGCATTTTTAAATACATTTTCTTTTCAGAATGGATACTTAAACCCGGTGGGAAATGCCGGATGGCTTAAAAAACATGGTAAAAATCCGGTTTACGATCAACAGGCTATTGAAACTATGGCTATGGTGTTGCTGTATGCCAAAACTTTCGAAATCACTAAAAACGATCAATATCTAAGTTTAATGCACACCAGCTACGAATGGTTTCTGGGTAAAAACAGTTTACACATTCCGTTATATGATTTTGAAACCAACGGTTGTGCGGATGGCCTGCAGTTTAACAGCGTAAACAGAAATCAGGGTGCAGAAAGTACTTTAGCTTATTTCATTTCACATTTGGCTATACTTAAAGCCGCAGAAGCCGAATATGAGACTTTATTATCGCCTTTAGTTGAAGCAGATAAGTGTAGTTAGTCTAATTGTACTAATTAATTTGCGAGTGTTCTACACAGATTACTTCAGCTCACATAGCCCTGCTTCGCAATAACGAATTCTTTTAAGTTTCGAAGCAGGACGGATTGGCTTACCAGAAACCTAATTATTCTCAAGTAAGCGGTTCAGCAATAATTCTAAATTTACAGTAGCAAACGAAGAACTATAATCCGATAATCCGTAAGGAATGATTAATTCGCCATTGCTGATAATGGAACCACAAGAATAGACTACATTGGGTACGTAACCTTCCCGCTCATCACCATTAGGTATAATTAAAGGCTCTTTTAAATGACCGATTTCTTTCCTCGGATCTTCCAGATCGAGCAGACTTGCACCAATACAATACCGCCGCATAGGCCCCACTCCGTGTGTAACTACAATCCAACCCTTTTCTGTTTCAATTGGCGAGCCGCAATTACCGATTTGAACCAGCTCCCAGTCATAACGAGGTTGTTTTAACAAAATCGGATTTTCCCAAACGTTAATCTTATCCGAAAACATGAGGTAATTATTCCAGCCATCAATGCGGCTCATCATCACAAATTTTCCGTTAATTTTTCGTGGAAACAATCCCAGGTTTTTATTCTGCGCACCATCACCATACAATGGAATAACTTTGAATTCATAAAAATCCTCCGTTTGCACCAGTTTGGGTATAATCAGCGAACCATCAAATGCAGTATAAGTGGCATAGTATAAAACCTTGCCGTCGTCTCTTACAAATTTTACAAAGCGGGCATCTTCAATGCCTTTGCGTTCAAATTCCGAGATCGGAAAAATAACACGATCAGAAATATCGGTATCTTTAGAAAAACTGATGGTATGGTAAGTATCTGAAAGCCAAAGTATCTTATCATATTCGATTAAGCGTGCAGGGTTTTCTTTATTGAGGCTTTTAGAATCTTTGATGAGATTGCTTAAACTGGTATATTCAAATCTATCATCCAGTTTAGCCTCAATTTCTTCCAAAACAGACGGATCGATCTGTGCATAAGCAGCCTTTTTTAAAAACAGTTTTTTAGCATAAATGGCATTCTTTACCACTTCAGCCTCATCTACATAATTGCCTACAGGCAAAACCTGAATATTATTATTTTTATCGATTAAAGCCCGGCGGAAAACAATGGAAGATATATGCCCCTCGCCCACAGCCCTAAAACTGATGATTACCCTTTTCTCTCCCTCAACCAAATCGGTTTGATCGGGATCTTCGACTATGCTTGGATTAAAAAAAGCAGCCGATTCAATAGAATATTCGTGTGTAAAGTAAGCGCCAATCAGCAAGCGTGTATATTCGTCAATATGCTCAAACGAGGTACCGAGTGTGGTAAACTGCTTTTTTAGTTTTTTACAATGTCGCGTTAAAACTTTGGTTATGTTTCTATGCCGTTTAGAATATTCCTGCAGTATTGGCGATACCAGAGAAAATACTTTTTCATCAGAAAACAGCAATACTTTTTTAATTACTTCTAATGCACGTTCCTCTCCATTAAAAAAAAAACGGGCAATAACTCTTTTTGTATCAGGATAAACCTTAACAGGCTTACGTTCAATATATAGTCTCATTATTTATTTATTTGGTGGTAATTAAACAATTGGCCTCCCTTACCTGCAACTTTATATTAACTAAATTTACTACTTAATTGTTTATATTATTTATCAGTTTAATCATAATCTTTACCTTTATCGCAACATCTCTTCATTTAAAACAATCAGGCCATGCACAGTGAAAAAGTAGTTGAAAATAACAAGTCCCAATACGAAGCGCTGCGCTTAGCTAAACTAATGCATTACGAAATTCTGAATACTACAGCCGAATATACTTTCGACAGAATATCCCATTTAGCTGCTGGTATATTTGACGCAGCCGGTGCAGGCATCTGTTTTGAGGGGAACGCATCGCTCTTCCAAAAATCGATAGTTGGTCATCCATTGGTTAATCCTAAATTGCCACTTTGCAATAATGTTAATGTTGTAACCGAAGGAGGCAGCTCCATCATAACCGCTCCGCTCCTAACTCCGGAAGGTTATCTGCTGGGCGTAATTTATGTTTCTACGGTTGAAACGATAGCGCCAACCGAAATACAAACAAAAATGCTCAACCTGCTGGCAGAAATGGTGATGGACAAACTGGAATCGAGAATGGCAATGCGTAATGCGTTCAGGGCTTATGATGATCGCCTGCACGTGCTTATCCATGACCTTAAAAACCCAATGACTACCATTTCCCTGCAATCGGAGTTGATGGGCAGAATACCTGCTATTGATGATAAGGCTGTATTAATTGCCGGTAAAATCAACTCGCAGTCGAAAAAAATGGTCGATAGCCTGAATGAAATTTTAATTCCGGCTAAAAAAGCTGCTACCGGATATAAACCAGAAAAAGCTCAGATTGATTTAAAAGAAGTACTGGAATCCGTAAAACTAAACTTCGATCTGCAGCTAAAAAACAAAGGCCAATCCATTTCGATCAATATTTATGAGCCCCTCTTAATATTTGGAGATGTAAATAAACTTACTGTAATTTTTAGCCAGCTGGTTGATAATGCGATTAAGTTTTCTCCATTGGGAACAGAAATCAAAATAACACATCAAAGCACTGCTACTGAGCTTACCATTGCCATTAATGACAAAGGTGTAGGCTTAACTAATGAAGACCTGGAAAATACTTTTATCAAATTTGCTCCATTGAGTGCCGCACCTACGCAAAAAGAAAGTAGCAACGGTCTTGGCTTAATTACGGCAGGTGCATTTATAGATATGCATAAAGGAAAATTATGGGCAGAAAGTGATGGCAAAGGTTTAGGTGCAACTTTTTATGTGAAACTACCGATTAGGTAAATCTGTTTCTACTAAAAGTTCAAGCTTAATTTCTTCGAGCACAATTCTTTGTGGCTGGCCCGTTCTATGGCACGACCATTTAATTAAGCGGATTAAACCATTTTCAATTTCTATCCCGGTAATATCGCCATCATTGAAACAGCAACAGCCACTGTTAAAGTAATTGGGTTTATATTTCCTAAACCTCGGAGCCTTATCACCTGCCCGGGTTTGCTTAACCAGCTCTGCGTTTAAGGTTGCAATAACTTCCTGGCTATTATCTCTTTTGGCTTGCTGTAACTTAAGATAAATTCTTTCTAAATGTGTTAATGAAGCAAAAACGGGTTGGTGTGTATGCCCCGTAATTAATACTTTATTGGTTTGTGTAGCCACCCAGCTATACATCATAATATTGTGTGCAGTTTTAAGTTGGTTATCGTATGCCGGTGTATTGGGGTTAATTTGAAGATAAGCCTGCAGCGGAGCCCATACTGTACTTACAAACCATTTACTAAACCAGTTTCCATCACTTTGCAAATCGCCCTGATGACCATGTGTAAGAAAAATATCCAATAATTGAGCGCCAATAGGCATGCGCAATATAGCCCCCTCATAAATGGGTATTTTTTTGCCGTAAATCCTGTTTAAGTTAAAACCTGAAAGCGGGTCGTTGTCCCAATACAAATCGTGATTACCAAATATTTTGGTAAACATCCCCTTATTTATAAAAACCTTTTCCGCCTCGAAAGTCTTTTTATTGTGCCTGATAACTGATTCCATCAAGTTTTTCCAAAGCTCTTCACTATCGCCTAAATTGATATAATGGAAATCGTTTATGGCATAATGTTCAAGTGCTTTAAGATAGTTTATTTCCGCAAGGGTAAAATCGTCAGCGTTATCGCGAGCACCTTTATGCTGGTCGGAAAAGATGATAAACCGGTCTGCTTCGGTAATTTCTAAAACGGGTCCACGCTTGTCGGGTGTTTTAACAATGGTTCTAAATAGTTTGTTTAATGCGCCATGTATACGCCTGCGGTTGGGCCGTGAGCCGTATTTATTAGACATGCGAATAATCCAATTGTTCAATAAACGTTGAAGAAATTTGCGCATCAGCTGTTTTAAATTTATGCCTCCGGTTGAAGATAACAAAATATAAGGCCAATCGTTTAACCAACACGGAAGTATTTTTAAATTCCAAAACCAAAGCATAAGATCAATTGTAAGCCATGGAGACACGGATTAGCACGGAAATATTGTTGATTCTAATCTCAGCGGCAATAAACAGAAATTATTTCCCTATAGCGCAATATTTTTACTAAATTTGTTAGTATTGAAAAGATCAGGAAGCGCAGATTTACCTTTACATTATGGCCAGGTTCCACCCTGGTTGGCACAACGTATGGCCAAACTGGGTCTTGCGATAACTGAAGCTATTTTAGCTGAGTATGGCAAAGCAGAAGTAATACGGCGATTAAGCAGTCCGTTTTGGTTTCAGAGTTTAGGTGCAGTAATGGGCATGGACTGGCATTCATCGGGTATTACTACTTCCGTAATGGGTGCCTTGAAAAAAGCCATTAATCCACTTTCAAAAGAACTGGGCATTTACATTTGTGGTGGTAAAGGGAAGTTAAGCCGTGAAACTCCAAACGAACTTTTGCGCGTTGCAGAAAAAACCGGATTGGATGGACAAATGCTCGTGAGATCGAGCAAGCTTAGTGCAAAAGTTGATAATACGGCTATTCAGGATGGTTTTCAGCTTTACCTCCATAACTTTATTTTAAGCAGTGATGGCGATTGGGCCGTAGTGCAACAAGGGATGAGCAATTTCAGCGGCACAGCCAGACGCTACCATTGGCACTCTGAAAACTTAAAATCCTTTGTAGAAGAACCGCATACAGGGATTTGTGGAATTAACCAGGGCCAAATATTAAATTTAACCGCCTCTGCAGCCAATCCTACCCGAGAAGCCATAATGGGACTGACTACCGAAACACCTACCCGAATGATCGCCGAAATACAAAAACTGGTATTACCTAGGCACCATGAGGTGAAAGCAAAAGATATAAACCTAAAAAGATTGGGTAGTATTTTGTGGCTGACACAAGAGAAAAGACCAAGTGATTTTGAAGAGCTGCTCTTACTCGAAGGCATAGGACCCCGCACACTACAATCTATGGCGCTGGTGAGTGAGGTAATTCATGGAACGCCATCACGTTTTACCGATCCTGCCAGGTTTTCTTTTGCACATGGAGGTAAAGATGGTCACCCTTTTCCAGTTCCGGTAAATGTGTACGATGAAACCATAGACTTTTTACGCCAGACAGTTGAGAAGGCTAAAATTGGCAATACCGACAAACAAGAAGCCATAAAATCGCTGCATCGTATTGCCGGTAATGCAGAAAAAGACTTTGTGCCCAACATGGAATTTGAGAAGGTGATTGAGCAGGAAAGAAAAAACAGCTGGAAATACGGTGGAAGAACAGTGTTTGGTAAAGAGAAACAATCGAAGGATGAGCAGCTGAAGTTGTTTTAGATTTGTGTTATGATTGCACTAGAATATAGCCACGGATACCCAAACTACACGGAGAGTTTTTTCTACAAGCGAAAGGTCGGTGTCCCCACCGACCTCTTTATTTAGCACTCGTTGTCCATTATTTGTTTCGGTCGGTGCGGACACCAACCGATAGAATAAGACTCCGTGTCAATAAATAGATGCAGCTTAAAATATTTTTTATAGCATCTGCTTCAATTGGTGAGGACACTAACCGATAGGATAAATCTCACCATCCATAGCCATCTTTAAACAAAAAAAGCCGTGGTTTGCACCACGACCTTAAAAATATAAATTTTAAAACCTACTAAGCATAAGCAATTGCATCTCTCGAGGCCAGTTTAGTTGTTCCCATTAAGTATTCATCTACTTTACGGGCAGCTTCCCTACCTTCTGAAATGGCCCAAACTACCAACGATTGTCCGCGGCGAACATCGCCCGCTGCGAAAATCTTAGCAATATTGGTTTGATAAGTGTGTTCAGAAGCTTTTACGTTTCCTCGGTTATCTAGCTCTACACCTAATTTTTCAATTAATCCCTCTTTTTGTGGATACAAGAAACCCATTGCAAGAAGTACCAATTCGCAAGGCAACTCTTTTTCCGATCCCGGAACTTCCTTAAAAGTAACCGGACGACCATTTGCATCAATCTCCCACTCTACATCTACCACTTTTAATGCCTTAAGGTTTCCGTTTTCATCAGCAATAAAGTTCTTGGTATTTACAGACCATGCCCTTTGTGCACCTTCCTCGTGCGAAGAAGTGTTTTTCAATAGCATCGGATAAGTTGGCCAAGGCATATTTTCGCTACGCGCTTGTGGCGGCATTGGCATAATTTCGAACTGCGTTACCGATTTAGCACCATGACGATTTGAGGTTCCGATACAATCTGAACCTGTATCACCACCACCAATTACGATTACATTTTTACCTGTAGCCATAATATCTTCGGTTTCAACCTTGCGGTTAGCCACACGTTTATTTTGTTGTTTTAGGAAGTCCATCGCAAAATGAACACCTTTAGCCGAACGACCATCAATTGGCAAATCGCGTGGAATAGTAGAACCACCAGCCAATACAATGGCACTAAAATCTCTCAATAAGGTACCAATCTCTACGTTCTCACCTACATTGGCGTTACATTTAAAGATGATGCCTTCTTCTTTCATTAAATCGATACGGCGATCGATTACATTTTTCTGAAGCTTAAAATCAGGAATACCATATCTCAATAAACCACCTGGTGCATCGTCGCGTTCGAAAACGGTAACTTCATGTCCAACCTTATTTAACTGAGCAGCAGCAGCTAATCCTGCCGGACCTGAACCAATAACTGCAACCTTTTTACCGGTTCTGATTAATGGTGCCTTTGCTTTGATAAATCCTTTTTCAAAAGCAATTTCGATAATATGCTTTTCAATTTCCTCGATAGAAACCGGCGGACGGTTAATACCCAGTACGCAAGCCGACTCGCAAGGCGCCGGACAAATCCTGCCTGTAAACTCAGGGAAATTGTTGGTACTTAATAAAATGTTGGCAGCCTGCTCCCATTTGCCCTGATAAACTGCATCGTTAAATTCAGGTATTACGTTACCTAGTGGGCAACCCGATTGGCAAAAAGGTACGCCGCAATCCATACAGCGCGCAGCCTGATTATTTAATTCTTTTGCGGGCAATTCGTTTAAAAATTCCCCATAGTGTTTTACACGCGTTGCAGCCTCTTCTCTGGTGGGCGCAACTCTATCGTATTCTTGAAATCCTGTTACTTTTCCCATGGCTTAGTGTGTTTTTACTTGTTGGTTACGTTTTGCTAAAACTGCTTTGTATTCTTTAGGGAATACTTTTACAAAGTGAGCTGATTGTGTTTTCCAATCACTTAAGATAAACTCAGCTACCTTACTGTCTGTTAATCTGATATGCGATTTAAGCAAAGCCAAAATACGCTCTTCATCTTCAGCCTGCAACGGATCTAAATCAACCATTTCCTTGTTGCATTTGCGTGCAAAAGTTCCGTTTGCATCGTAAACCCAAGCTACACCACCACTCATACCTGCAGCAAAGTTACTTCCTGTATCACCAAGAATTAACACCTCACCACCGGTCATGTACTCACAACCGTGATCGCCAACTCCTTCTACAACTGCTGTTGCACCAGAGTTACGTACGGCAAAACGTTCACCAGCTTTACCACGTGCAAATAACTCGCCCGAAGTAGCGCCATACAATGCCACGTTACCGATAATAATATTTTGCTCAGGTATAAAAGTTGAATTTGCAAAAGGATAAACTGCTAATCTTGCACCCGATAATCCTTTACCCACGTAATCGTTCGCCTCACCTTCCAGTGATAAAGTAACCCCACGGGTATTGAATGCGCCAAAACTTTGTCCGGCCGAACCAACAAATTTAAAGTTGATGGTATCAGGCGGCAAACCTGCACTTAAATGTACTTTAGAGATTTCGTTAGATAACATAGTACCTAATGATCGATCGGTATTTTTAACTTCGAAACTTGCAAAAACAGGTTCGTTGTTTTCAATAGCAGATTGTGCCGCTGCAATTAGTTTATGATCTAAAACGTGATCTAGACCATGATCCTGTGCTTCGGTGTTAAATAAAGGCAGGCCGTTATCTTCAGCTTTGTATAAAATAGCCGATAAATCAAGGTGTTTTAATTTCCAGTCGATTGCAGGCAACTCGCGTGCTTTTAAAACATCAGCCTGACCAATCATTTCGTGAATGGTTCTGAAACCTAATTCAGCCATAATTTCGCGTAACTCTTCTGCAAGGAAATAAAACAAGTTTACTACGTGATCGGCATCACCGGTAAATAATTTTCTCAATTCCGGATCTTGTGTTGCCACACCAACCGGACAAGTATTCAGGTGGCATTTACGCATCATGATACAGCCCGAAGTAACCAATGCAGCAGTAGCCACCCCCATTCTTCAGCACCCAATAATGCTGCAATAGCAATATCCCTACCTGTTTTTAACTGACCATCAGTTTGTAAAACGATTCGGTTACGTAATTTGTTTTTAACCAATGTTTGGTGTGCTTCTGCCAAACCAAGCTCCCAAGGTAAGCCAGCATGCTGAATAGAAGTTAACGGCGAAGCACCGGTACCACCATCAAAACCCGATACCAGAATTACATCGGCATGTGCTTTAGCAACACCGGCTGCAATAGTACCTACACCTGCTTTAGATACCAGTTTAACGTTGATCCTTGCAGCGCGGTTGGCATTTTTAAGGTCGTAAATTAACTGGGCCAAATCCTCAATCGAATAAATATCGTGGTGCGGAGGAGGCGAAATTAAACCTACACCTGGTGTTGAGTGACGAACTTTCGCAATCCAGTCATCCACCTTGTGACCAGGTAACTGACCACCTTCACCAGGTTTTGCACCCTGAGCCATTTTAATCTGCAACTCATCGGCATTGGTTAAGTAGTAACTGGTTACCCCAAAACGGGCAGAAGCTACCTGTTTAATGGCCGAACGCATACTATCGCCATTTGGCAATTTAGTATAACGCATTTCGTCTTCACCACCCTCACCGGTATTGCTCTTTCCGCCAATGCGGTTCATAGCAATAGCTAAAGTAGAGTGAGCCTCGTGAGAGATAGAACCGAACGACATTGCTCCCGTTGCAAATCTTTTTAAGATCTCGGTAGTAGATTCTACCTCATTTAACGGAACCGCCGGACGGGTATAATTAAATTCGAACAAACCTCTGATGGTATAAGCCTGTTGAGTTTGCTCATTTACCAGTTTAGAGTATTGTTTGAAAATGTTAAAATCGTTTTTACGCGTCGCATTTTGCAACAAGTGGATGGTTTGCGGATTAAATAAATGCGCTTCACCTCTGCGACGATATTTATAGGTACCACCAGCAGGCAATAAGTTTTCGGTCTGCGTTGCCGGACCAAAACTGCGGTGGTGCTTAATTAATGTTTCTTTTGCAATTTCATCTAAACCTAAACCACCAATACGCGAAACAGCACCAGTGAAATAAGTATTAACCACTTGTTTGTTTAAACCTAAAATTTCAAAAATCTGTGCACCTTGATATGACTGCAAGGTAGAGATACCCATTTTAGAGAAGATTTTTAACAAGCCGCTGTTTACTGCGTAGATATAGTTTTTAGTTAATTCTTCTGTAGATAAACCAGATTCTTCCTGAAAACCACCAATGGTTTCTAGTGCCAGATAAGGGTTAATTGCTGTAACACCAAAACCTAATAACGTAGCAAAATGGTGTACTTCCCAGATATCACCAGCCTCGATAACAATACCAACAGCGCCACGATAACCTTTACGTATTAAGTGGTGGTGTACTGCCGAAACTGCCAATAATGAAGGCATTGCAGCATGTTCAGAATCGATAGCCCTATCACTTAACACAATTACCTGGAAACCATCTTCAACCGCATCAACCGCATAACGGCACAAACGATCTAAAGCTTTCGCCATTGCACCCGGCTTACCATCGGCCCTGAAATAGGTTTGTAAAGTTTTAGCCTGGAAAACACCGGTATCGATACTTCTCAGTTTTTCTAACTCCTGGTTGGTTAAAATTGGATGCTTAATTGCAACACAGTGTGCTTGTCTAGGATTTTCATCTAACAAGTTACCGTTGCTACCCATAAAACTAGCCAAACTCATTACCACTTTCTCCCGAATCGGATCAATAGGCGGATTGGTAACCTGAGCAAAAAGCTGTTTAAAATATGAAGATAAATGTTGCGGACGTTGTGATAAAATAGCAAGTGGCGTATCGGTACCCATCGAACCAATAGGCTCTTTACCTTCAAGTGCCATTGGCTTAAGCAAAAGATCTACATCTTCCCTGCTGTAGCCAAAAACCTGCTGATATTTAAAAATAGATTCGGTCGATAAACCGGTAAACATTAAGCGCGGCTCAGGCAACTCCTCTAAACGAATCTGATATTGGTTAATCCAATCCGCATAAGGACTTCCGCCACAAACCTGTGTTTTAATTTCTTCATCGCTAATGATCCTGCCTTGCTCCATATCCACAACGAACATTTTACCTGGCGTTAAACGACCCTTTTCGATAATTGTACTTTGATCAATCGCTAATGCACCAGCTTCAGATCCCATGATAACGCGATCATCGGAAGTAATAGCATAACGCGAAGGGCGTAAACCATTACGATCTAATGTGGCACCAATTAATTTACCATCGGTAAAAGCAATTGCAGCCGGTCCGTCCCATGGCTCCATTAAAGTAGCGTGGAATTCGTAGAAGGCTTTTTTAACCGGGTCCATATCATCGTTACCATCCCATGCTTCAGGCACTAACATCATTAAAACATGAGGCAACGTTCTTCCGGCGTGGAATAACAATTCGATTACGTTATCCAAACAGCCAGAATCGGAGTTGGTTTCGTCGATAACAGGTAAAAGCATATCCAGCTCTTCAGGCGTAAAATGCGAAGAAGCTAATGATTTAACACCTGCCCTGAACCAGTTTAAATTTCCCTGTAAGGTATTAATCTCCCCGTTATGTGCAATAAAGCGGAAAGGCTGTGCAAGTCTCCACGACGGGAATGTATTGGTTGCGAAACGTGAGTGAACCAAACCTAAGGCCGAAACCACACGTTTATCGCTTAAATCGCTAAAATAAGTACGAACCTGCAAAGAAGTTAACTGACCTTTATATATAATAGTTTGCGCAGATAGCGAAACGATATAAAAATCTTTACCGCCATGTACGGTATTAACAATCAGTTTAATTAGGTAATTCTTAAAAATATAAAGCTTACGCTCAAAATCTGCTCCTGATGCTACGGCATACGGACGGGCAATAAATACCTGTTCAATTTCCGGCTCAACAGAAAGCGCCATACTACCTATATCTGTTGTATCTACATCAACTTTTCTGAAACCTAAAATCTCAAGACCAAGTTTTTCTGCAGCACGGTAAATCAGCTCTCTACACTCTTCTCTTGATCGGATATCTTTTGGCATAAACAGCATACCTACACCATAATTATTGGTTTCCGGTAAGCTGAAGCCAGCTTTTAAACATTCATCATAAAAAAATTCGTGAGGAATCTGAATCATAATCCCAGCGCCGTCGCCAGTATTCGGTTCTGCTCCACTTGCCCCTCTATGGTCTAGATTCTCTAAAATAGTAAGTGCATCGGAGATGATTTGATGCGATTTTCGCCCTTTCACATGCGCAACGAACCCAATACCGCAGGCATCGTGTTCAAATTGCGCATCGTACAATCCACTGTTTGGTTCCATTCTTTGCTCGTTAGTTGTTAGTGTATAGGAAACACTAAGATATAAAAAATTTCTGGTAAATTACAGAGTTGACATAATTTTTTGAAAAATTTTATCCCTTATTCAATTAAAAGCAGTTAAAATAGAAAATTTATAATTAAACAGCTATATAATTACAATTAACATAATGATAATATTGTACAATAATTTCACTTTTTCTGGTAAAATCAAGCCTAAATCGATTTAACTATTAATTCATATATGAATTAAATACTCGAATATAAATAATTCATGAATGCATCAATTATTTTTGGTTTTATATAGCCTATTTAAAAGTACACAATTAAATTTTATTAATTTACTAATCAGTCAGATAGCAACAATCTATAAAAAATTCAAGAAATGGGTTTTGCAAAACAACTTCTTTTTCTACCTTTGTGGCCGGGCAAGTCTTTTACGACCAGCTCCCTTTGAACTCCCCAGGATGGGAACATAGCAAGGGTAGAAGGTTGTAGCGGTGCGATAGAAGGTGCTTGCCCTTTTTTTTACCCCCTAACCCCTGAAGGGGGGATATTAAATTCTTCAGGGATTCTAACAGCAGAACCTAATAATCACTTTAAGAATTTATAAGCATGAAATTTTTTATTGACACAGCAAATCTTGATCAAATCAAAGAAGCGCAAGATCTTGGCATTTTAGATGGTGTAACTACCAACCCTAGCTTAATGGCTAAAGAAGGTATTACTGGCGATGAAAATGTAATTAACCACTACAAAGCCATCTGCGATATCGTTGATGACAACGTAAGTGCTGAAGTTATTTCGACCACTTTCGAAGAAATCATCAAAGAAGGTGAAGCATTAGCTGCTTTAAACCCTAAAATTGTGGTTAAAGTGCCAATGATTAAAGATGGTGTTAAAGCCATTAAATATTTTTCTTCAAAAGGAATCAAAACCAACTGTACTTTAATTTTCTCTGCCGGACAGGCTTTATTGGCTGCTAAAGCAGGAGCAACTTATGTTTCTCCATTTTTAGGTCGTTTGGATGATATTTCGAGCGATGGCTTGGTTTTAATCGAAGATATCAGAACTATTTTTGATAACTACGGTTACGAAACACAAATCTTAGCAGCATCAATCCGCGGACCATTACACATTGTAAACTGCGCTAAATTAGGTGCTGATGTAATTACAGCTCCTTTAGCCGCTATTGTAGGTTTATTAAAACACCCTTTAACTGATAGCGGCTTAGCTACTTTCTTAGCAGACCACGCTAAGGCAGCCAGCAAATAGTCTGGAGAATTAAGCTTGGAGTTTTGAGTTCCAAGCGCATAAAAAAAGTCCTAAGTTAAAACAACTTAGGACTTTTTTATGGACTACATTTTAAAAGAATAGCCCGTACATTTAAGGAATTATCAAATGTTCTATTTTGGTTTAGACAATTGGCGACTCCAAACTCCCAACTTAGAACTCTAAACTAAACCAAAGACTCACGACTAAGAACCTCTTTAACCGTCTCGTAACTGATCTGCTCATCTGGCTCAATCAGAATCCCCTTCACTCCTGCTCCGTTGGCCGCTTCCACGTCGCGCGGTTTATCGCCAATCATTACCGATTGCTTTGGGTCAATATCGTACATATCGATAGCGTCCAGAATCATTCCTGAAGCCGGCTTTCTGCACTTACATTCACCACCAACAGTTGGATGATGCGGGCAATAGTAAAAACCAGCTATATCGGCACCTTTCGCTACAAAAGCATTGCGCAGCATCTGGTGCATAATGGCCAGCTCCTGCTCACTGTAACGCTTTAAGGCAATGCCACCCTGGTTTGTAATTACAATTAACAAGTAACCCTCGTCAAAAAAACGCTTTAAAACGGGAATCTGATAATCAAGGATTTTAAAATCTTCAATACGGGTAATATAATCGTATATTTCGTGATTGAGTACGCCATCACGGTCGAGAAAAATAGCTTTATTCATTATTGAGATATGAGTATTGTGATTTGAGGTACAAGATTCGGACCTCGTTTATAATTCGCCAAAATAACTGAAAATTAATGGCAAAAGAAAGCCCAATCTTTTCAGACCGGGCTTGACTCATAAAATTTATTTGGTTTGGGTTATTTTATATTTAATCCGGCTTTATGTCCTTTAATAGCAAAATAAAGAATGTAAAGGTAACAAGGCAATACCGTTAAAAGGTAAGCCAGCTGGAAATGAACATGTAATTTTTCGTTTAAGAAAGCATATAATAATGGCATTAAAGCGCCGCCTGCAATACCCATAATCATAATTGCCGAACCTATTTTGGTAAATTTACCCAGATGGCTAATACCCAGCGGGAAAATTGCCGGCCACATTAACGAGTTTGCCAAACCTAGTAGGGCCACAAAGATAACGGCAAACCAGGTAGAAATAGCGAAAGATAAAACGGTAAACACGATACCTAAAATGGCGCAAATTCTAAGTGCTTTTTGCTGAGAGATGTATTTCGGAATGGCTATGATCCCCACAATATAACCTATTAACATACTGAAAAGCGTAATCGAAGTTAATTTCCCGCTAATTTCAGGGCTAATACCTAACTCACGACCATAAATCCCGATGATATCTCCAGCCATAACCTCTGCCCCTACATATACAAAAATACATAGCGAGCCTAAAAACAAGTGTGGAAACTGGAAGATGCTTTTATGTTTTACCACTTCACCTTTGGTTTCGTCAACCACATCTTCTTCAACTTCTACTTCTGGTAAATCGGTAAATTTAATTACTACAGCAAACAGACAAAACACAATGGCCAATACAATATAAGGCATGTTAACGCGACCTAAAACCTCGTTTAACAATTGTTCGTGCGCAATGCCGGTTGCTGCTTTAATTTGCTTTTCAACCTCCGATGCATTTTTTAGAAACAAGCTACCCATAACCAAAGGCACAATCATACCTGCAAATTTGTTGCAGATACCTGCCATACTGATACGCTTTGCAGCACTCTCGATTGGACCAATAATTGTTAAATATGGATTTGAAGCTGTTTGAAGCAAAGCCAAAGCTGCACCCTGAACAAAAATACCAGTTAAGAAAAGACCGAAAGTACGGGTTTGTGCTGCTGGTATGAAGATTAGAGAACCTAAGCCTAAAATAACCAGCCCTAAAACAATTCCATTTTTAAAACCTACTTTTTTCAGTATCCACGATGATGGTAGAGCCAAAAAGAAGTAAGCCATATACGAGGCAAAGGTTACAAAGAATGCCTGTAAATTTGATAAGCCAAAAGATAACTTAAAGAAAGGAATTAAGGTTCCGTTCGCCCAGGTTACAAAGCCAAAAATAAAGAATAAGGCACATATAATAACGAGCGGTTTTGGTCCCTGCGTTTGGCCTGGTTTTGTTGTTTGTTGCATAAATATTCGGTTCGGTTTAATTTGATTGCGCCAAACTAAACAAATATTTCAATAATTTCCACAACAAACGTTTGCGTGATTTTAAATTTAACAAGCCCCAGCTTAATTGGAACTAACGCACCTGAAACCGGTATGCTCTAAGCCAGTATCGGCAGAAGTTTTCATTCTCGAAGTTACCCGATAACCTTTGCAATAAGAAGCATTACACATAAACGAGCCTCCTCTAACCACACGCTTAGGTACTGTTGGCTCCATTGGGTCGTAACTATCTGCCGGGCCTTGTGGGTTACTGGCAATTCCCGAAAGTTTAGCATAATAATCAGGACGGTACCAATCGTTACACCACTCCCATACATTACCTGCCATATCGTAAAGGCCGTAGCCATTGGCTTTAAACAATTTTACCGCTGCCAGGCCATTGTAGCCATCCCAATCGGTATTTTTTACAGGAAAACTTCCTTGCCAGGTATTGGCTTTGGGTTTCCCCTTTTCAATATCTTCGTTACCCCAGGGGTATTTCTCGTTTTTTAAGCCGCCACGTGCTGCAAATTCCCACTCGGCCTCTGTGGGTAAGCGTTTGCCCGACCACTTGCAATAAGCCATGGCATCATCCCATGAAATATGTACTACCGGATAATTTTCCCTGCCTTTAATGCTGCTCTTTGGCCCGTGCGGATGTTTCCAATCGGCACCTTTAATCCAGGCCCACCATTGCGAGGCATCGTTTAAACTGGTAACGCGTTTAGGTTGATAAAAAACCAGCGATGCGGCTACGAAAACACTATCGGGTGGCTTGGGTGTACCCGGAGGCAGCTGTTTTTTCATTTCTTCCCAATCGGGTTTACGCTCTGCAGTGGTTACATAACCGGTAGCATATACAAATTTCTGGAAACTGGCATTGGTAACTTCGGTAACATCCATCCAAAAAGAAGACAGCTTAACCTGGTGTTGTGGATATTCGTCTTCCCTGCCCTCTTTATCTCCGGCGCCCATGGCAAACTCGCCTGCAGGAATTAACACCATACCTTCATGACTCAGTGCTTTACTGGCAAAACTCGAAGTATCTTTTACTCCACCAAAACGGCTGGGCATATTTTTTTCGCACGAAGCCAGCGAATCTTGTTTGTGTTTGGCCTGTGCCGCTTCATCAGATGATTTAGACTGGCAGGAAAATAAGCAAAGCGAAGGTAGAAAAAAGAGTAAACGGAAAGATTTGTGCATGATGGATGTTAAATATTGAGCGATAAAAATATCAATTATGTTTAAAAAAGAGAAGGTAAATAATTAATTCACCTATAAATCAATACAGTTAGCAGTTTTGATAATTTTTTATTTGCAGGAAATAGGTTAGAACCCTATATTTGCACCACTTTAAAGGAAACGGATAACGTTTTAAGCAAAGTAGATTCCGTAGCTCAGCTGGTAGAGCATTACACTTTTAATGTAGTGGTCCTGGGTTCGAATCCCAGCGGGATCACACCAAAGACTATCAAAATGTATAAAACCCTGCAATCGCACGATTAGCAGGGTTTTTGCTTTTAGGGAATTGCCAAAATTCACATGATTTCACAAAACTTTAGTGCGTGATTCGGTGAGTGAGGCAAAAGGTTAGAAATTGACGCACCGAATTTAACATAATCAATTATTGTACAGGTTATTACAAACTGTACATCTTGTATTTTTTTAGTCGCAAAGCTACATTTGTTTAACTAAAATCGAGAGATTATGAAGACCAATTTTAGCCTGCTTTTCTATCTAAAAAAGCAAAAGAACTATGTGAGTGGAAATGTGCCGATCTACATGAGGATTACCGTGGATGGCAACCGTTCCGAACTGTCCACCAATCGAGACTGTGACCCCAAACGGTGGAATGCCAAAGGAAACCGTGCCATGGGTACAAAAGAGGAAACAAAAGTATTGAATACCCATCTTGACCAGTTGCAGAATGCAGTTTATTACGCCCATCAATGTGTTTTTGATATGGGTTTGCCTATTACTGCTGATGCCATTAAATCCAGTTATCTTGGCACACTGACCAATTCCCATACCCTGCTGGAAGCTGTTTCCGACCATAACGAAAAAATGGAACAGCTGATGGGAAAGGATTATGTCCGTGGCACCCTGAACCGTTATAAAGTTTTGGAAAGACACCTGAAGGTTTTTATTCCTTTGAAATATGGTGCAGCCGATATGGACATTAGGACCATCGACCAGGCATTTCTGAATGGATTTGACCATTATCTAAGGTCTGATAAGAACTGTGCGAACAATTATGTGGTAAAGAACATTAAGAACCTCGGGAAAATTCTTCGTATCTGTATGGAAAATGAATGGATAGACAAATCCCCATTTACCGCTTATAAAGGCAAAACTAAGAACGTCGACCGTTTTTATCTGAACAAAGAGGAATTGGCTCATATCGCGGGCAAAGAGTTTTTATCGGAGAGATTGAAGCAGGTAAGAGACGTTTTTATTTTCTGTTGTTTTACTGGTTTGGCTTATGTCGATGTCTTCAAATTGAAACAGGAGAATATCAGAAAGGGAATTGATGGCGACCGATGGATCTTCACCAATCGGCAGAAAACCAAAACAAGGTCATCGGTTCCGCTACTGTCAACAGCTGTTGAGATTGTCGATAGATATTCCACCAACAAAGTTTGCCATAATAAAGGCTTGCTTCTTCCTGTTCCCAGCAACCAAAAGATGAACGAATACCTGAAGGAGATTGCCGACCTCTGCGGAATTGAGAAAAAACTCACCTCGCATATTGCCCGCCATACCTTTGCCACTACCGTTACGCTATTGAATGGTGTACCCATAGAAAGCGTATCGAAGATGCTTGGACATACTGACATCAGGACTACCCAGCATTACGCTAAAATTTTGGATATCAAGGTAAGCGAAGACATGGCATTGCTAAAGAAAAAGTTAGCTATGATATAAATCAATAAATTTAATAATAACAATCAAATGACAAATATTTAAAAATATTAGGCATTAGTTCATGTTTTAGTTAGATTTGTAGGATGTTAAAGGAATTGAACAAAAGAGTAATCGTTGTGCACTGGAAAAGATTTGCCAGTACAGATATCGATGTGTTTTCAAGTCTGAAAGGATTTTGCGACAGTTACCCAACCTATAACTATCATACATTGAACAACTATCTTTCGAAAAAGAAGATTCCGTTCGAAAACGATGAAATCAAAATTGAAAGACAGCCACTGATACAAAAGGTCAGAAGACCAGACCTTCCAAAGGTACTGTTCTGGGACTTTGATTTCGATAAACTGGACTGGAACAGGAGTTACAAAACCGTTATCGAACGGGTGTTTGATAAAGGTAGTCCTAGGGATTGGGAGGAAATGATCAGATTTTATGGGCGAGAAAATGTAGTGAAAACGCTTAAAGAAGACATCACATACCTTTCTGACATGACCATGGAAGCCGTTTGCAAATATTTTCAGTTGAGCAAAGAAAAACTCAGATGTTACACAAAGAAACAGTTACACAAGGGACACTGGATCTAATCCAGGCACTGATGCAAGACCATCAGCTCAACTCCTTTTACCTTGTTGGAGGTACCGCACTATCTTTGAGGATTGGACACAGGGAATCCATAGATATCGACCTTTTCAGCTCATCGGACTTTGATGGTGATAGACTCGCCGTACATTTAAGGAACACCTATGGCGCAGATGTAAAACGCCACAAGGGCAACTATGTAAGTGGTAGTATTGGCGAAGTTGATTTTGATTTTATCTCACACAAGTATCCATCTATCAGGCCAATAGAAACCATTGAAGGCATAAGGATGATGTCCAACCAGGATATATCGGCCATGAAGATCAATGCAATAGTAAATAGCGGACAACGGATTAAGGATTTTATCGATATGCATTACCTGTTAAAAGAAATGCCATTGAACGAAATATTGGATTACTACTGCCAGAAATACCCAAATGTCGATCCTAACACCGCTAAGTCATCCCTGATGTACCATAAGGATATCGACTTTAATGTTCCCGTAAAATTAATGGACACAAAGCTAAAATGGCAGGATGTGCAGAAAAGCATCATAAAGGCAGTACGTGAATACACCAGTCTATTAGAAAACAGGGAATTGTATCGTAAGCTTCAGGAAGCAAAAAATAGCCAGAAAAATGACCGTGGCAGAGGGATGAGTCGCTAGACTTACACAAATAACAGGGATAGGTTATCACGAAATGTGATAACCTATCTTAAGGTAACAAATAAGCACCTTAAGATAGGAAGGCATTTTAATTTTCTCCTGATTTGTTCAGAGAAAAATGAGTTGGATATTAAACCCATCCTCGATATTATTATAAAAAAACTACTGTATTTCCAAAAGCTGTAATAACCCAAAATCCTCAACCCTCAACTCCATATTCTGGTTCCTGCAATTTTTGAGGTATAATTTTAATTAAGTTCCGAATTCTTAGTGGCCCACCTTCAAGTTTTCATTCTCTCTTTGAGATCCATTCTTCTAATTCAGTCAATGAGATCGGTGTCAACATGCTAAAAGTCGTAAACTGTTATTTCAATATTTTTCTGGAACTTAGAAATATACCTGGATTTTTAATTTACATGAATAATATTTCAAGAGTTAGGGATTTTCCTTATTCATTAGTTCGAGATGCGCAAGCTTATATCTTGAACAGTTCGGCTTTTCTATTAATCTATTTCAATATCTGTTTTTGAGGGAAATTCATCCAAAACAACAGATTCATTCCCATAAAATCTCCTTAAATCAGAATAGTGTTTGTTGATTACTCTTCGTTTACTCATTAATATTCTTAAGGAATCAAGCAAACTCGTATCATCAAACAGCATCTTTTTTGAATATTTATGCGTCACGTGTTGCTCTACTCCTTCTTTAAACAATAAAGGAAAACCCGTATCAGACCTAATGACAAGCTATAGCAGGACGAGACAATGCTTCGTAACAAATCAGATCTTCGGGCATTTTGGGCAAATCATATAGATTGCACAACTCATTGAAAGCCATTTCAGCTTGCTGGAAAGTTGATTCTTCAATTGATTGTATTTTAACGAGTAGGTCGTTCAGTTTTTGATCATTTTTAACCCATTGCTCAAAAGTAGGTATCATGTGATATTGTTTGAAATACGTGTTGCTCGTATGAGTTATTTATATCGGTTTTTTCGCTCATTATGTAGCCATTCGATCGAATTTAAATTACTTGGTGCAAATTCAATTCCTGTAAATCCATGCTGTTCAATAGTTTTTTTAAAGTTTTCAGAAGCATAGTATCCTACACCCCGTCAACATTACCCAATGCAAACACATCTTCAACAGTACCTTCCTTGATGTAAACATGATCTATTGTTGTTTTCCAACTGTCTTCACCTTGAAGGGTTAAATACTTGTGGAATTCATTTAAGGTTGATAGTGCCGCTGGTTCCAGATAAGTACCGCCTTCAGGTTTGCGTTTTCTGGAAACAACATCAGATCTTGAAAAATCTACGTTTTCGAACATAGAAATGATTGGACTCACTATCCAGTATTCAATTGTTGTATCTTTACTTAAGACGGGGCATTTAAAATATTGAAAAAGTCCACTGTCAAACCTTTCGAAAACCCCTTTCAGTGCTTTACTTATAAGCAATTTTCTTGTGAATCCTGCAGGTACAGCACTTATTAGATCTGTTAATTTGGATCTTTTGTGTAAAGTTCCGACAGGAGTAATAGGTTCAAAGCTAACTTTTTGAAATTCAATATTATCAATGAATGCTGGATTGGTATCCCAGCCTTCAGGAAGCTTTGCATCTTGAATTTGGCTGGATTGTCCAATAATTTTCAAATCTAAGCTGTGTTTAATTCTATAATACATCAAAAAAGTAATTGATTAAGGGGAACGTTGGGGTAACTATTAATAGCATTGCGAATATCGCTTATTATATTTAAAATTTCATCATAAGTCTGCTCTGGTGATAAATTACTTGAAATTTGATCGAGTCTAAGCTGCACTAAATCATCGTAATGCGAATGACTCCCACTGTGTACCAAGGTATTCAAAGGTATCCCATTTAATGCTTCATTCATATGGAAGAAATATTTTGATTTGGCTGCCTTTTGAATGGCTCTATGTGCAGATTTAGCCCAAGGAATTATGTGATGCGCTTGCCTAAGGTCTCCCTTGGCAAGGTTTAAAACCTTTCTGAGTTGGCTTCGGTTTCCAAAATGTATTGCGTTGCCAGCATAAGCTACCCATTTTAATGTTGTTTTTGAACCATTAGCTAAATTAAGTGTCTTTTTTGCATAGCGAGCACCGGTTGCCCACCAACCTGCGATAGGAATGACCCCTATAGCACTTAAAGTAGCATTTACGCCATCTCCTTCGACAAGATAGATAACAGCATTTGCGAGGTCTGCTACTTCCCCGTATACAGGGATTAGTCCAACTCCGTCTAACGCCAAATGAAGCATTTCTTTACTCGCATAATAGAAAACTTTCCACTTTGGCCAATCTGGATGTTCAAATTTAATTATGGCGCATTCAGTCGAAAAGTAGGTAGCAAAGTATAAACCAAGATCGGGATTAATAGTTGTCGGTATTGTGGATGAAATATTGGTATAAAGCGTTTGAGAATTAGGAGTATTTATCTGATTTGACAAAGTTCCCTTTATCATCATTGCCGCTGCCACCTGTGACTCAAATGAGTAATCGTCTTCACTTACAAGATCATTCAATTCGTTACTGATGGAAGGGTTGTTTACAATAAAATTTCTAATTTCACCAGTTTGATTAATAAGAGAATTGGCTAACAAAGTTGATTGTCCAAGAGAAAGACTTGGCTCAGATGGTGGGTCTATTGGGCCGGGATCTACACCATCGCAGGGATTAGGAGGCAGTGCCATTAATCTGGTTCCTTTTTCAAAAGCGACACTAACCGTTGGAATTCCTCCATCACATGGATTATAATTTGGTGGGGGTGTAGGGGTTGAGCTTCCACCACCCCCACCTCCATAATCACTAGCTGTTTCTGTTAGCTGACAAACTTCGTAAACCTCAACATTTGTAGTATATCCACCAGCATGGTCTCCAGGAGGTACAACACCTCCAAAATTCCATGGACATCCTTCATCCCACGGCATATGATTTCCGTTGGAACACCCGTATGCAGATGTGGTCATAATGGTATATCCAATACATATCTGAGCAAGCATGTTTTTATTTCCAGCAGCCATTAATTTATCCCTACCTTCGGTTTTGACAATGGAAAGTGCTTCTTTGAGGTTGAGACTTTCTAATTGAATGGGAGCAAAAGAAACAGCTCCATCGTATTGGAGATAATTTGTTTTTCTTCTTTCATTGATCCACTTTTGAGAAGGGGTATAAGTGGTTATAAAGGCGCTTGTTTTATCATCTTTTATTTCTATTGTAAGATTTCTAAAAGATATAGCTCGAGCAGATGTTAATGGCATCTTAAATATATAGCTAACACTGTTTTTATTAATGATTTTTTGAATAGTATCTGTATATATGGCTAGATCGTGGTGATAGGTTTGATCCCCAATAGACATAACTCTTTCTCTTGAACCGCTAGATTTGAATTTTTCTTTAAGAACTCCAAAAGACCCTATATCGACAGATCTCAAAAATTCATCATATGTGATTTTTTTTATCGGCTCTTCTATTTTCCCATAGCTAGGACTAATTGCTAATTCTTTTTTGCAGGATGCAATAACTAAGGTACACAGTAGTGCAAGGCAAGCCATAGCTTTGCCGATTGAGAGTGTCATTTTCATGAAGTTTTTTAAATTTTCCGCAACTAATATAAAACATAATCCGTCGAGAATATTATCTTTTTTTCACTTTACTTATTTTTCGCTGACTTGAAGTGAAGTTTATCGTCTGTTCATTTAATTTTGGAATCTACAAAGTCTTATTCTTTTAATTAAAAAAAGCTTATATTTATTGAATAGCAATTGTGCAACAAAAAATACAGATGAAAAAGGTGAGTGATTCGGTGAGTCACATTTCAACCCACGTCCAGATAGCCGTTGAACGCTGAAATTGAACAAAGTTTACATCCCAGCGGGATCACAGAAAATAGTATCAAAACTACGTAAAAGCTTGCAAATCAAATGATTGCAAGCTTTTTTTTTATTTTAGTGGAAAAACTAAATTACTCACCGATTTGGATCAAGCGGAAAAGTTGGGGGTAATGGAATAATTTATTTCTTTTGTAGTTTTAATACCAACATCTATTTCCTTGACAGCAGCCGAACAAACCCTTATTAGTTTTTTATTGCCAGAAGGCATCTTAGATTATTTCGAACTTACTAAAGCCGATAAAGCGACCAAAGAACTGCACATCTACCTTGAAGAGAAGAATATAGCGCCTGATGGTTACCACAAAGATGATCTTGAATCCAAAGGATTCTTTCCCGAAGTTCAGATACAGGATTTCCCAATCCGTGGGCAGAAGGTGGCCCTGTGCATCAAGCGACGTAGGTGGACAGTAAAAAAGACTGGAGAGATTATTAGCAGGGATTGGGATTTAATACGCAAAGGGACTCGAATGACTACGGAATTCGGTCTTTTTTTAAAAGGAATATTTGGATAACCATCCCATTAGCTGTTATCATTTAGGGCACTACTTCCAGGTTGATGGCAAATAGCTCAAAGAACAATATAAAGAGCATATCAGTGATTACAATGATTGGGATCAGAAAGCGCATGCTGATGAATGGATGCTTTTTGGAGAGAATATAAGTCCTAGGCTTAGTATTGATGAAACCGCTTTATCCAATGGGGAACTCTTACTATTGTAACCAATAAGGAAGCCAAGGGTAGAAAATGCACTATTGTCGCGATGATAAAGAGTACAGTGGCCGAAAATATTATATCTGTACTGAAAAAGACCCCAGGAAAACTTAGGAAAAGGGTGCAGGAAGTAACCATGGATATGGCTGCCAACATGCAATTGGCCGTAAAACGGTGTTTTGTAAACGCGCACCGGGTAATTGATCGTTTCCATGTTCAGAAATTAGCGTATGATGCCGTTCAGGAAGTAAGGATAATCTAAAATATATGGCTAAAATAATCCCTCCCTCAACTTTTCCGCTTGATCCAAAGTTCCATTGATCATAAGGGATTAATACTTCGGTAAATTTTCTAACCTGTTTGATTTCCCACTCGTTTATAGGATGGTCTTTGTGATAAATATCTCTGGCTAGAAGTACTTTTAACTGTCGTTCTATGAGTTCCCAAAGAAATTCAAAAAATACTTCTTCCTTCCATCAGGGTGGGTTTCCAGATAATATGCTAAATGTCGCTGGTAAAATTCTTCAATGCGTTCTTCGCTTATGGCAAAAATTCTTTTAAATAAGAGTTTTAGAAAATTTTCACGGCTCCAAGATATGGGGTTTCCAATATCTAAGGTGTCTTTGCTAAAATCAAAACGGTCACGTTGTTTAAAATAACTGCTACTCATAGGTCAAAGAATTAGTTAAAGTTGGTAATATATTAAGCTTCTGGCATAAAGTCATTAGCGGTACTCTATTCAAGTTATTATTCTATAATATCAAACTTAACCTGCACGGAGTAAATAAATCCAAACTCTTTATTGCCAAAAACAACTTTTTCATTTCATGTAACTAGGATAGGAATATTTAAACCAATTTATGAAGTTTTAAAAGCGATAGAACCGATTTTAGAAAACACAACTAAAAAACATCAGTACAGCACTTAGTGACCCCTTAACAAATAATTGATATACAAGTTATACTCCTCTAAGGATATTACTTAGCATTAATATGCAATAAGTTTTTAAATACAAATTCTAGAACCGCATCCCTGTTTCCAAGTATGTCCTCAACAGAGTTTGATACCTGATAATCAGGAATAGCGCCTCTTTTTTGCATAGATGGGTTTATTGCATACACGCCATGTAAAAGCGGTATTGTTATGGCGGTTTCAGTATGGCCGCCTAATATTGATATTTTTTGAACCCCATTACTAATGCCTGCATATCCGGAGGTTTCACTTCCGACCAAAATAGCATTCGTATATTCTTTTAGAAGTCCTGCGGCTGTGCCAGCCGCGGAAACTGTTCCACCATTAATCAGCACCACCAATCTTCCATTAAAATGATATTCTTTGATTGGATCAAATTTCTCTAGTGCGACATCGGATTTTGTCACCTTAAAAGTTCCATCCATTCGCTTAGCCAGGCCAAAGTCTTCATCTAATTCAAGTTTAACGCCGGTTGCTTTCAAAAAGTAGTTATCATTCCCCAATGTAGTTACTTCTTTAGCTGGAATTATGGGCTTATTAATAAAGTATTGAAGTAAATAAGCGGCATTTTCCGCCTTACCACCACTATTATCTCTTAAGTCGATGATTAAGTCTTTAATTTTGTTAGCAGAAATTTCTTTAAAACATTTTTTATAATAATCAGGAAAGGTATTTTTGGGTTCATTAAAACTGTCTTTGAAAAATCGATCGATTTTGAGAATTGCATGATTTCCATGCTTATTAAGCGTAAAATTAAAAGCATCTGTCGATTGGATGGTTAATGGATAACGTTTTCCTTTGAGTGCCATGTAGTTTTGTTCAGAGACGGGTTCCACTTGTGCGGTTAAAATTTTGTTAGACTTATAATCCCGGTAAGAAAGATTGTAGGACAATTTTTCTCCAAAAATCTGCGGATATAGTTTACCAAACAGATGGAAGTAAGAAACTCCTAATTTATGTAGTGTAGGAGATTCGCTGGTACCATCGGAAGAGAAATATTTCAAAGTTTCAGATAAAATCTTATTGCTTAAATAACCATCTATTGCCAGAATTTCAGAGCCTTCAGGGATTTGTAGATTACTCAAGTTGTTGACAATGAAAATGCGCTCATCTTTAACGTAAATTTGAAAGGGTAGCCATTTTTGATTAGCTATAATATCACCCAAATGGTTAAAAGCTTTTACACTCGTATGGTCATCATGAATATTAGCAATCATTTGGAGTACAACCTTGTAAAAATCTGCAGCCTGCATAGGTTTGGAAGTTTCCAACATCAATTTGTCTACCATTTCTTCAAATTTCTCCGGGGATTGATTTGTATAAAGGCCTGGATGTGTTTTGATAAGTGCATTTTTAAATTTATTGAGATCAGCCTGCATGGCTTCAGGCTGATAGATTATGGGTTGTTGTGCAATTACCGTTTCAGGTGTAAAGTTATCCTTGGTAAACAAAGATATGTCGCCGCCCTGGTTCACTGTCATTTCACCTTTGGTAGCATCAAATAACAACTCAATGCCAGCCTTATAATACAAGAACTGATCTTTGGCACGGGCCTCCAATGGAAATGCGTTCTGCCCGGTTGCTTGGGCTATTAGTGTCGTATTATTTTTGCTGATGGTTATTTTGAGCGACGATTTTTTACTGCTGTAAATGCCTAGGTAGCTGTCTAGGGGTGGCATCATGATGGTTTGTGCCGCTACGCCAAAGGTAAATTTGATAAAGATTGATAAGAGTATAAAGATTTTTTTCATGATAAGAGCTTTCTTATAAGACGAATATAATATAAAAGACATCACTTTTAACAAACTTTCCAGATGGCCTTTAAACGCTGAAGATTGAACCAAGTTCATATCACAGCGGGATCACAGAAAGCCTCACAGAAATGTGGGGCTTTTTGCATTAAAGATCCTTTCTAACCAAGTTAAAGATACTTAGCTGCAATTTTGTTCACCGTTTTTTTGTTTAGTAAGTGAATCAAGGTGTTTCAGTAATTTTGGAATTCGATAATCTCCAGCCATACTAGCAATGTATTCAACTGCTTTATCAATATTAAGACCAATTGAAGTGATGAAAAGAGGATTTTGACTATCTCCTCTCTTTAGTTCTCGTTTGTTTTTTACAATTGAGGCAAAATTAGTTTTAGCAACCCCTATTATTGGCACCTTTTCTTCCAATTGTTTGTATAAATGACCGCCTAAGCCCATTTTATCATTATCATCTAAAAATACGAATCCGTCAACTACAATCATCTCTATTTTTTCGAACCTGATTTTTTTCAATAAACTTAGAATGCAAGGTAATTCCCGCCTGTAAAATTCACCAGGAATATATTCTTCAATATCTTCAAGGATTTCACAATAGACCGAGAAATCATCCATTGTTTTCCAGTTTTCAAAAGCCAGACATACTGTTTTAGCTTTATTCTCGTAGTAATAGGTATCAAAAGATAAAATCATCCAATATTCAAATTTTATTGATGGGCATCAATCTGTCTGCTATACTTAATGTATATGTCAGTTCTGGATAATCGAAATTTATAAGGCGATTTTCCTGCCCCCGAAGCTTAAAGAATTCTGCTTTTTGTTCTTCACTAGCAGACTCTAATAATTGACCGTTAGCAAAATAAGGCAAGTTATCCTCAAATTGGATAAATGTTTTTGACTTTCTAAATGTTATGCCCAACCATTTATTATCTGACTGTAATGTTTTTTGATGGAACATACGATCTAATATAATTTTATGAAGAAACTTACTGTTCGTTTCTACAGAAAATAAAATCAATGAATTATGTGTTAATGGAATTTCAAGTTCTTCATCACTACCTTTTTCTTTTACTATTAACTTTCTCAACTGGTTATCGGACAATTCTTCTGGATTTTTATAACAGGAAAAAAGCCCTATATAAGAATTAGCGTCCAAATCCAGGCCTTGGTCGGAATGATAATTCATTTTGGAATAATTAAAATCATAGACTTCAATCAAAGCATTATTGAAATCAACTGGTGGTAAGTTATTCAATTCGCTATCTTTAATTGCAAAATTTATATGTTCGATAATAAAATCGTGAATACTAGAAAAATTTTGTGCGGCTATATGATATGCTGTTGTAGTTCTAACGATTGGAACACCCTTTTCTTCGATTTTAACCAGATGGTTACCTATTCTTCCTTTGGCAACGCATTCAAAATCAACAGAAGTAATTAATTTCTCATATAAATTTATATCGAATGAAAGAGTGATTTTTTGAAATCCAGGAGTACTCATAATTATTTAATGAAGCATGTTAGTATATTGGCCTTTCATAATCACCAGAATTCATACTAAAATGAATTCTACCATAATCAATTATGCTTTTAGTTGTATTTTCCCTGTAATAAGAATTACGTAAATCTTCAAGCATTTCAGAAGTCATATCCTCAAGTTGGAAAAGATTATTATTCTCCTTAATGTATGTTTGAGCATTCATATATACGGCCTCAAGGTTAGAACAACGTACCACATATCCCATTCTGGTAGGAATTTGATCAATGTTTAAAATGGATGGTTTGATTTCATGAGTATATAATCTATTTGTTGAAAGAGGAATAATAAAGACTGAATTTGGATATAGCGTTATACTAAACTCATTGATCAAAGCAGGATCGTCAACTGATTTTTTTAACTTGAAGTGAAGTCTTGTTAAAGCACTTGTTTCCTTATAACACCAATCATATTTATCCGTCTTGGAAGGCTTTATATTGTCCATAGCCGACATGTCATAGAAAGTACAAAAGGCGATAAGTCCATCTTTGGGCATATCTTTCGTTTTGTCAGAATGTGCACTAATCTTCGATTTTATTTCTTTCTGATTTTCCTTTCTTTTGTTTTCATAGATCTGTGCTAATACGTGATTCAATTTCGTTTCTTTCTCAAAAACAAATTTTACAGAATCATTTAAAAGATCAATTATTTTACGGTCCGTTTCGCGAAAGTTGTCTGTTGGCCCTGTTAAATTACTTGAACATCTCAATAACCTAAAATGGAGTACTTCATTGTTATCAATTGTTTCTTCTTTTAAGATTTCTGTCAGATAGATTCCTTTTCTAAAGGATTTTGACTCTTTTGTAGATTCCGTCAATTCCTGAAATTTATGTTCAGTCTCTATGCTATTAAAATAATCATCATTAAATAGATTTCTAAAATAAACCCCAGCATTATTAACAACAATAGGAACTTCGCCAAGTTCAACAACATCTATATTGTCCTCATTAACCAAATTCTCATAATTACTTGAAAATTCTCGAATGATATATGTTTGTATTTTATCCAACTTGATGCTACTCAGATCTCCACATACATAGAGCCTTTTACCTATTGTGGTCTGTACTTCCGGAACTGTATTTACTACCTTTCCACAGAAATTGTCAATTAAATCACTGATTTCTAAGTGTAACTCTCTCCTTTCAAACAAAACAAGCAGTATATTTTTGTCTTTAGAAATTTGATTTTCAATCCCTTCCATTTCGTTTTGTTATTTAATAAATTTTGGTCCCCTATCAAATATACAGAACTAACCATTGTTTCAAAATTTTCAACGAAAGAGAAACATTCGCTTAAATCATCCCACCCGATCTGTGTACCCTATACATTAGCTTGACCTCCTGCCCTTTCCCTTCTCTAAAAATGAGACTATTTGTAGGGATTTTGATACGATTAGTTGAGTTCGGCTATCTGATTTATTTAATTTTACAAGTTCAACAAATAACCATTTATAAGCGAAAACATAACCATCACAATGTCTGATAACCTTTCTGCAAAACCACATTATCCAATACTAGATGGATTACGTGGTATAGCTGCCATTATCGTTGTAACCTTTCACCTCACTGAGCCACTAGGCACCGGACATTTCGATATCCTGGTTAACCATGGCTACCTGGCGGTCGATTTTTTCTTTCTTTTATCGGGTTTTGTAATCGGCTATGCTTACGACGATCGCTGGAATAAAATGACTGTGGGTACTTTCTTTAAACGCCGTATCGAACGGCTTCAACCCATGGTGGTATTAGGCATGACCCTCGGCGCAATCGGTTTCTATTTTACCGATTCAACCATCTGGCCACTCATCCACACCATTCCACTGTGGAAAATGCTACTGGTAATGCTCATTGGTTACACCATCCTGCCTGTTCCCCTATCGCAAGATATACGCGGCTGGCAAGAAATGCACCCGCTAAACAGTGTGGGCTGGTCGTTATTTTTCGAATACATTGCCAATATCCTGTACGCCGTCGGTATCAGAAAGTTTTCTAAAACGGCACTAAGCATTTTGGTATTAATTGCAGCCATAGCGCTGGCTCATTTGGCTATTACCAGTCCCAATGGCGATGTTAGCGGAGGCTGGACACTAAACGTAGAACAGGTTCATGTAGGCATAACGCGCACAATGTTTCCTTTCTTTGCGGGTTTACTACTCTCTCGAATAGCGAAACCCACGCACATTAAACATGCCTTTTTATGGTGTAGCCTAATGGTTGCCATCGTTTTATATATGCCACGCATAGGTGGTACCGAACACCTTTGGATGAACGGAATCTATGAATCCATATGTATTATCCTTGTTTTTCCGTTCATCGTTTACCTGGGGGCCAGTGGCGTAATACACAGCCAAACGGAAAGCCGGATATGCAAATTCCTGGGTGATATTTCCTACCCGCTTTACCTGGTGCATTATCCACTGGTGTATTTTTATGTCGCGTGGATTAGTAACAATAAAGGTACTTCCATTGTGCAGGCCTGGCCTTATGCTTTATTGATTTTAATCGGCAGCATTATTTTAGCTTACATCACTTTGAAATGGTATGATGAACCTGTTCGCAAATGGCTGAGGAAAAAACTGGGATAAATTTGAGGTTTACGACATTCTAGCTTGCTGTTTATTCAGTGCTAATACAAAGAATATTATAAAGGCATCCACAGCGGTGCCTTTTGTGCAAATAAACAATCCTGCATCGCAGCCCAACCTACCCAAATTACTGATCCACTACCAAAATTACCGATCAGCAAACTTTTACCGTACAAAATTGTAAATTAGTGTATTGAACAAAATTTAGCTGTTGTTATCTCATCCTGGCGCAGTTAAGCAGTACAACAACTGCAATAATTAACAAAACATAAAACGAATCTTATGATTTCATTAAACGTTAATGATCAGATTTTCGACATTGATGCCGATCCTGACATGCCCTTACTTTGGGCCATCCGCGATTTGGTTGGCTTAACCGGTACCAAATATGGTTGTGGGGTAGCTCAATGCGGAGCCTGCGTGGTACACCTCAATGGCGAGGCAGTGAGATCGTGCATTACCAAAGTGAGCCGTGCCAAGGGCCAAAAAATCAGAACAATTGAAGGTTTATCTAAAAATAACGATCATCCTTTACAACTGGCCTGGAATGAGGTAAATGTTCCGCAGTGTGGCTATTGCCATTCAGGTCAGTTAATGTCGGCGGCGGTATTGTTGCGCGAGAACCCCAACCCTAGTGATGCTGATATTGATCAGGCCATGGCCGGTAATATTTGCAGGTGCGGCACTTACCTACGCATCCGCAAAGCGATACACCTGGCTGCCGAACTGCAAAAGAAAGGAGAAAGTAAGGGATGAGGAGAAAATTTTCAAATTTTACCAAAGCCCATGCAGGTACCCTACGCATAGCAGCGGTAATGGGTGTAATCCTCTCATTGGTAACCCTTATGGCTTTTACGCTTCATCACGATGTTAAACCAACCACTACTCCAGCTGTGGTTAAAGATAGTGTGGCTTCGGTTGCAGCTTTCAAAAAGGTGTACAGCGTGCTCAAGAGTCCGCGGTGCATGAACTGCCATCCCAGTGGCGATATTCCTTTGCAGGGCGATGATAGTCACCAGCACACCATGAGTCCGCGCCGCGGCTTAGATGGTAAAGGTGTGTATGCCATGAAATGTAGTAATTGTCATCAACCCACCAATACAGCCGGAAAACATACGCCACCTGGTAACCCTAACTGGCATTTACCACCAGCCAACATGAAAATGATTTTTCAGGGCCGTTCGGCCAATCAGCTGGCCAAACAATTGGTAGATCCAAAGCAAAATGGCAATAAAGACCTGAAAAAATTGCTCGAACATGCCGATGATGGTCTGGTTTTATCGGGCTGGAACCCCGGCGAAGGTCGTACTTTACCACCTTTGAGTCATGCAGAATTTAAAAAACAATGGACCATATGGCTTAAAACGGGAGCTTATGCGCCTGCCAAATAGCAACAAAGAAATTAAAGCATTAGCCCTCACTATCAAACCGATAAACTTCGAGCAGATATGAACGAAATTACTGAGATCCTGAAAGCCTACCATAAAGCCAGCAAAGCCAATATCAGGACAGCGCTGGCTACAGTAGTAAAGGTAGAGGGCTCCTCTTACCGCCGGCCCGGGGCCAGGATGCTGGTTACTGAAACCGGCCAGCTCACCGGAGCTATTAGTGGCGGATGCCTGGAAGGAGATGCACTCCGCAAGGCACTGGCAGCCATACACCTGCAGGAAAACCGACTGGTTACTTACGATACCAGCGATGAGGATGATGCAAAGCTTGGTGTACAACTGGGCTGCAACGGCATTGTATATATTCTTTTTGAACCCTTAACTGCAGATGCAAAGATCAACCCGATAGCGATACTTAACGAAGTGGAAGGAAAGCGCGAGGATGCGGCTATTGCGGTTCTATTTTCATTAGAGGGCCAGCAACATGCCGGTACGCAATTACTTTTAAAAGCGAATGCCGATTTCAAAAACATATCTGGCTTAATAAACAGCAGCATTGAAGAGGATCTTCAGGAAGTGTTGCTGAGCAAAACCTCAATATTTAAAGCTTACAGCTTCGATAATCAGCCCGTTACAGCTTTCCTCGAATTTATCAGTACCCCGATTGCGCTTGTTATTGCAGGTGCCGGTAACGATGCCCAACCACTTGCTCAAATGTGCCATTTACTGGGCTGGCAGGTTACCGTTATCGATGGCAGGCCTGCTCAGGCAAGCAAAGATCGTTTCCCAACAGCCGATTGTGTACTGGTTGCCAAAGCAAGCGAAGTTGATGTAACGAAAAGCGATGCACGCACGGCATTTGTACTAATGACGCACAATTACAATTATGATGTAGAACTGCTCGGCAGATTACTGGCCACCAATACACCATACATTGGTTCGCTGGGGCCTAAAAAGAAACTCCTGAAAATGCTTGATGAACTGGGCTTAGATACCGAATCAAACAGGCTCAGGGTACATGGCCCAGTTGGCCTTGATATCGGTGCCGAAACTGCAGCTGAAATTGCCGTTTCTATTGTTGCCGAAATCAAGGCCTTCTTTTCCGGCGCGGCGAAAGAACCATTGAAAAACAAAATCCTACCCATCCATCAACATGTTGGCTTATGAAAACAGGAATCATTATGCTGGCAGGCGGAAATTCGAGCCGGTTGGGCCAAGCTAAACAGTTGCTTACCTTTAATGGAAAACAGCTGATTGATATTGTAACGGAAGCCATGCTTACCAGTGGTTTCTCGCCTGTACTGGCCGTATTGGGCGGGCACGCAGGGCAACTTACAGCAAAACTGAAAATAGATTTCATCATCAATCAGCAATGGGAAGCAGGAATATCAACCAGTATTGTAGCCGGGCTTAGTGCAATGTTGCAAAGTAATCCAGATTTGGATGGCGTAATCTTATCCGTTTCCGACCAGCCTTTTATCAGTGCGGCTGTATTTAAAACCCTTTTTGAAACGCAGCAAATAAGTGGAAAAGGAATTGTTGCCAGCCAATATGCCAGCACCATGGGTACACCGGTATTATTTACCAAAAAATATTTTGCGCCACTTTTAGCCTTAAGCGGCAACAGCGGTGCAAAGGCTATTATTGTCGAAAACCCAAATGATGTAGCTACAATAGCCTTCGAAATGGGCCATATAGATATAGACACAATGGCCGATTATACCAATTTAACTCAACAACACACCTGAAAAGGGCAAAATTAAAATATACAGCTATGGAAGAAATTTCGAGACGCCATTTCATTAAAAGTGCAGGTACTGCAGGCTTTGCAATTTGGTTAGGTTTATCGGCAAAAGGAAATCCATTAATGGCGATGGACATTGCTTCAGCTAATTTTAGTCCTTACATCCTGATCGAATCCAGCGGACTGATTACCATTTTCAATACCAAACCGGAAATGGGTCAGGGAACGCTGCAATCTTTTCCGGCATTAATTGCCGAAGAGCTCGAAGTTTCCATGGATCAGATCATTATCAAACAATCGAATGGCGAAAAAGTGCTTGGAGGTGGGCAAAGTGCCGGCGGAAGTGCATCAATCCGCACCAACTATCTGCCCATGCGTAAAGTAGGTGCGGCAGCCAAAGAAGTACTGATTATCGCTGCCAGCAGGATTTGGGGAGTTGATGCTGCTGAATGTTATGCCGAAAACGGAACAGTAATTCATAAAGCCAGTAAAAAAACACTTCCATACGGTAAACTGATTGAGGAAGCCTCGAAAATAGAATTACCTAAAAATCCTAAACTAAAAGATCCGAAAGATTTTAAAATTTTAGGAAAAGCAACCAAAAGGCAGGATATCCCACTTAAAACCAATGGAAAGGCTGGCTTTGGTATTGATGTAAAGCTACCGTGTATGTTGTATGCTGTGGTAGAAAGAAGTCAGGTTTTTGGGGCCACTTTAAAAAGTTACGATGCTACAGCGGTGATGAAAATTGCAGGTATTAAAAAAGTTGGACCGATAGAGCGTATTGTTGGAAAATACAAATATAAAGGCATAGCCATTATCGGGAACAGCTATTGGACGGTTAGCCAGGCGCGTAAAAAGTTGAAAGTAGTTTGGGAAAACAATGGCCACGAAACGTTTAACACCGTTGATTATGAAAACCATTTGCGCAAACTGGCTGCAGAACCTGGTGTAACGGGCAAAAATATCGGTTCGGTTGAAACGGTGCAGATTTCGCCCGAAAATACCTTCGAGGCTTTTTACGAAACCCCTATGGTGGCGCATCATACCTTGGAACCCATGAACTGTACAGCCCATGTGCAAGGCGATAAACTGGAAATATGGACATCGACCCAGGTAGCCAGTGCTATGACAGGAAGCGGTGCGAACGATTTACCCAAACAAGTGGGCTTTGCACCCGAAAACGTGAAGCTAAACAACCAGTTTATAGGTGGTGGCTTTGGGCGCAGATTGTATTTCGATTATATTGTTGAAGCTGTAAATGTGGCCAAACTGGTTGATGTACCGGTAAAGCTAATCTGGTCGAGAGAAGATACCACCACACAGGGACCATTTAGGCCAATGACTTTTTCGAAACTTTCGGCAGGCTTTTCTACCGATGGAAAACTGAGCACCTTTCAGCACAAGGTAATCAGCCCATCTTATTTTGAATCGATGCAGGCCAATTTCGACCGTACAAAAGTGGATAGCATTATGATGGAAGGGATTGCTGAGCAGGCTTACGAAATCCCCAATTTAAAAACTACTTACGTTAGGGCCGACCTACATATTCCCGTAGCTGCATGGCGTTCGGTTACCAGTTCTACGCTAGCTTTTGCACATGAGGGTTTTATTGATGAACTGGCCTATAAAGCCAAAAAAGACCCGATGGATTTTCGGCTGGAGATGCTCACTAAACCTTCCGATACTAAAAAAGTGCTGCTTAAACTAAAAGAAGTATCCAACTGGGAACAAAAACTACCTCAGGGTAAAGGTCGTGGTGTTGCCGTATGGGATTTTTTCGCCGGCCTCGCCGGACAGGTAGTCGAAGTAACCCATCACCCCGATAAAACCATTAGCATTGATAAGGTGATTGCCGTTATTGATCTCGGAGCGGTGGTGAACGCAGATAATGTTAAAAACCAGATAGAAGGAGCCATCATCATGGCGCTGGGTGCTGCAATTAAACCCGGTATTACCTTTAAAGATGGTAAAACGGTAGAACAAAACTTTTACGATAATCCGCTGGTGCGTATTAATGAAGCGCCTGCTGTTGAAGTGCATATACTGGCCGATGGCGGAAAAGTGAAAGGTGTTGGCGAACCGGGCTTACCTCCTTTTGCCCCTGCCCTTGCCAATGCCATTTTTGCTGCCAGCGGAACCCGGTTTAGAAAAATGCCTTTTGAGCTAAAAACAGTAGAATAAATATAAAATGGTGTAATGCTGATTGGCATTTGTATCAAAGGCTTTGCCATTACTTGTTTCGATTGGTGAGGATACCAACCGATAGGATGAGCTACTGGTTGGTGTCTCCACCAACCAGCAAAATTAGTTTTAGCGACACCAGCCAATAGCAATATAACTAGTCAAATTTCAGGGTATAGCTTTTATTCGCTACGGTATTCATCTCTTTTAATTTACCATTATACATCACTTTACAGTTACCACCTTTACGGGAAAGCATAATGGCGCTTGTTAATTTTCCGTCTTTCCAGGTCATATTCACCACAAAATTACCTCTGGCTACGAAACCTTTAACAGCCCCGGTTTTCCATTCAACAGGCAATGCGGGCAATAATTCAATGTAGTTCTGATGGCTTTGCAAGAGCATTTCGGCTATACCTGCCCCACCGCCAAAGTTTCCATCAATTTGAAAAGGTGGATGAGCGCCAAACAAATTGGCATATATACCGCCGCCGCCATATTTAATGGCCGCATCTTTACCAACAAAACGCATCAGTTTTTTTACGGCATCGTAAGCCCGCTCGGCATTTTGCATCCTGGCCCATAAGTTTATCCGCCAGGTAATGGCCCAGCCTGTACCTTCGTTTGTGCGTAGTTCAAGCGACTTACGTACAGCATCGGCCAGTTTTGGTGTTTCGGAAGTCGTAATGCTGTAACCCGGATACGCTGAAAACAGGTGTGATAAATGCCTGTGGTGCGGTTCGCGATCTTCCCAATCATGATACCACTCCTGCAGGTTTCCTTTTTTACCCACCTGATAAGGATAAAGTTTAGCCATGGCCTGCTTCACTTTGGTTTGGAAGGCTTCGTCTACTTTTAATACCGCAGCTGTTTTTAGATAGTCGGTAAACAACTCCCTGATCATGGCCAAATCGGCAGTACTGCCGTATAAGGTCTGGCCTACATAACCTTTATCGGTTATATAAACATTCTCGGGCGAAGTTGAAGGTGCGGTTACCAGGTAGCCTTTTTTATCGGCAGTTAAAAAATCGAGGCAAAACTGCGCCGAACCTCTTATTAAAGGGTAAGCCTGTTGTTTTAAAAATTGCTGATCGCCAGTAAAGGCATAATGCTCCCATAAATGAGTGCTTAACCAGGTGCCACCCATTGTCCAGTTGGCCCAGCAAGGATCGCCCTCACCACTATCGCCTACAGGGTTAGTCATGGCCCACATGCTGCTGTTGTGGTGACATACCCAGCCCCCTGCATTATAAAAATTCTTTGCCGTAAGGGCACCGGGGCCGGCCAAACGACCAATAAAATCTAACAAAGGTTGGTGCATTTCGGGTAAGTTAGCTGCTTCGGCGCCCCAATAATTCATTTGTGCATTAATATTAGTGGTATAATTGCTGCTCCATGGTGGGCGTACCGATTCGTTCCAGATGCCTTGTAAATTAGCGGGCAATCCACCCAGGCGCGATGAACTGATTAACAAATACCGGCTGTACTGATAAAATAAAGCGATTAAACTGTTATCGGTTTTACCTGAGGCAAAACGGTTAAGGCGGTCTATAGTGCTTAATTTTTCGTTTTCGGTATCGCCGAGTTGTAGCGATACCCGGTCAAAATATTTCCTGAAATCGACCTGATGTGCAGTTTTTAAGCTTTCGTAATTGCGGTTGGCTACGTTTTTAAGGTAAGCTGCCGCTATCGCATTTTCGGCCTTGCCTGCTGTACCCGGATTCTTGTCAACCCCATTGTAACTGGTAGCCATTGATAGTGCTAAAACCACTTCAGTTGCGCCTTTAATGCTTAAAGTACTGTCTTTCAAAACCTGTTTACCGTCAGTTTTTAGCACTTTCAGCATCGAAACAAAGCGCATGGCATTTACAGTATCGTTTACTACAGCATTGGCAATATTGCCGCGATAATTGGGTTCAGTGTGCACCGGAGCCCAGCCTTTAAGCAACAGCATACCTTGTTTAACCAAACTTTTGGCCAATAGTTTACTATCGAAATTACAGGTGAAATTAAGTTTATCTTTACCGGAAGCGGTTAGCCTAAAAATAATAAGCTGTTGCGGATGCGAAGCAAAAGATTCGCGTGTATAGGTGGTCTGATTCGACTGATAACTAACTTTCGACACCGCGTTCTGAATATCGAGCTCCCTCCTGTAATTGGATACCTGGCCGGTGTTGGCAAAATTAAAAAACAGGTTGCCCAGGGGCATAAAAGCTTCAGAGTATGGTCCCTGCATAAAATGTACCAGCGAATCGGCCTTTTTATAATCTTCGGCAAACAATGCTTCCCTTACCGGAGCCAGGTAATTTTTAGCATTGGGATTGATTTTCGAAGCATCAATCGGCCCACCCGACCATAATGTGGCCTCATTAAGCGAAATCTGCTCTTTATCAATACCGCCATAAACCATCGCACCTAAGCGGCCATTACCAAGCGGTAAAGCTTCTTCAAACTGTGTGGCGGGCTTGGTGTACCAGAGCTTAAGGGCATTATTTTGCTGTGCATTAACGATTAGGCATACACTCACATAAAGTAAAGTCAATAAAAATCTCATTTTCATTTGGTTAGTTTATAGGAACTGGAAGTAAATTAAACAAAAAACCAGGCTTTAATCATCAATTGTTTTGGCAAAATCCTAAACTTAATTATCATGCTTGCCTAATTCGCTGTTTACAGGTATATCAAACTTAATATCAGATTTGATATCTGCCTTAACCATATCTTTCAATTGTATTGTTGGTTTTACGTTGCCAAACTGGTTTCCTTTAATTAGTACGCCGCTACAACCCCAAAAATTTAGCGCAGCACGCACTTTACCTGCTGGCATAAAATCAGATTTTTCTATCTTGTTATTAATAAAACTCAGTCCTTTTGTACTTTTTGCCGATAAAACCGGATAGTCGTACTGCTTGAAAGTATTATTTTCGATCCTGATGTTGCGGTGCACATAATAATTCTTAACCCACTCGCTGTTTTCGGGATTGATTTTAATGGCGTAATTATCAGACCCACTATTAAAACCACATTCTATAAACTGGTTATTGCGGATGGTTACATCTGCTACCGGGCCCGATTCGTACCAGCCCATGGCATCATTTTCGATCAGGATAGCATGCATGCCTGTACGGTAATACACGTTATTTTCAATGAGTACCTTGCGCCGCGTAGTAATTAAGGTTCCGCGCGAAATGGTGCCTTCAAACCTACAATTGGTAATTTTTACGGCTGGTGTCCAGGTTACATTTTCTAAAGCGTCGCCCACTTTTAATTCTGTAGGAAAAGGTTTATCGAGCTCTACGAGCATTTCGCGTGCTGAGATTAATTTAGCTGTTTTAACTACACCTTGCGCAAAAATCTGTAGGGCGGCACTGTGTAAATAAGCCACGGTATCACCAGGTACAAAAGCATTAAAGCCATAAGTTTGGTGGTGCATAAATTTTAGCTTTAAGACATTGGGCGATACAATTTCACTTACTTTTAAATGTGTTCCGTGCACATTAACCGGATCATCGTGCATGCCATTATACCGGCAATTATTAAGCGTAATCTGCCCTTTGCAACCCGAAAAGTGCATGCCATCGGCCGATGAAGCAATTACACGACCGCTACCCGGCTCTGGTGCTACGGCAACATTATCGTAATGCAGGTTTTCGCAAAATTGCGATACAATGCCTAAACCATGCATCGAATACATATTAACGTTTTGCAAACTGATGTTTTTAGAATGGTTGTTAAATGCGCCCACATAATCGCGGTAACGGTCCCTAACCGTCAGCACATCGCCAGGCTGCGCTTTAAACCTTGAAAAGTTACCAGTAAATTTCACTGTTGATGATGACACCTGTTCGGCTTTGCTTTTGGCAAAAACATCCCAGTTGCTGTAAAACAAGGTACCAGCCGTTGGCCTTACCAATACGGCATGATGGTTTTTGGTAATCCACTTTTCGCCATACCACTCCAGCTGGCCGTTAATAATCGCAAATTTGCTGTCAGGATGTACTTTAACGGTAACCGATGTTGGAGTAATTTCCTGCAAGGTCATTTCCGACATCCCTGGTCTTTCGTAATTAACCGAAAGGTTTTGAATGCGGATGTTTTCGCTGCCATCAATTACCCAGGTAATCATTTTACCATGAAATACAAAAACAGAACCGTTGCCTTCCAGAGTCAGGTTTTTTAAATCTTTCAGATATAAACCCACCCTTTGCTTCTTTACCGGAAATTCTACTTCCGACGAGCTGTTTGAAATATAATAATGGCTTTCTACAGCACTGTCGGGCCAGAAATCGTATCTTCCTTTGGGGAAATTTAACACGGTATTGGTTTGGCTTTTTGCTACTTCAATTGCCTTTTGCACACTTGCAGTAGCATCGGCAAAACTGTTGGGCTGGGCACCAAACCGGGTAACATCAATGGTTTGGGCATAGAGCTGATGCCCTACGCAGCATAGTAAGAAGAAAATATATTTTTTCATCGTGCGTGGTTATAAATATAGCTTTAATCAATTAATAAAGCATCTTTACAGCAGAGATTAATGCTTCAAATTTATAATAGTTTGATACTGTGGAACCGCAGTAATCGAAACAAAGCTTGTTCCTTTGGCTTTTATTTCCTGTACTTTATCTACTGCTACACCTGTCGTTTTATCGTCCCAATCTTTTAAATTAAGGCTAAAGCTGCCTTTTTTCCAAAACCTTTGGAGGCTGATTTGCCAGGTTTCGCCATTAAACAGGTTATCGGTTTTAACTAGTCCTTGCTGAACCAGATCGCAATCATTGCCCAGATAATTTACATTTAAAATAATATCATTTACATTTTTAGGTAGTGTAGGGTTCAAAGTAACTTCGGCTGTTTTATTGCCTGGATATTTAACTTCTACTTGTGGCTTATAAACTGGCGACTGCCAACGATAGGTATCGAAAAGCGTGCTGGTAGTTTTTGCTGTAACCGCGCTAAAAACCTGCAAACCTTTGGGGTAAACCATTAAATCGAACACTGGTTTGCTTAACTGTTGTAATGTAACCTGGTCTTTTTGCACCAAAACATCGGCCTGAGTAATTAGCAGTGCATCTTGCCCCTTAAGTTTGGTACGCCAGGCATTTTCGGCCTGCGAGGTGGTAATAAACACCACATTAATCTGGTTTCCATCTACATCAGCAAAACTACAATCGGTGCGACTGCCTGCTTCGAGCTGTAACTGATTAGCGGCTTGGGTAACTTTCCAACCTGTAATATCTTTGCTTTTCAGCGTACGGGTATCAATTGCCAGCTGGGGATTTACACCGTTTAGACGCTTAAAAAACAAGGTAATATTTTTATCATTTACAAGTTTAGCGAAAGGCTGTGCAGTGGCATATTTAATTAAAGCCGAGCCCACTTTTAAATTAAATGGCAAAATGGCCGTAGTTTGTCCTTTCAGCAATAACGCCGGGAAATGAATGGTTTCGTTGGCTAAATTAACCTGCATCGAAACCGTTTTATCGGGCATGGTTATGCGCGCCTGTGTGTTGCCTAAAAAGAGAAAGCCGCTGTTACCACTGGCCCTGGCCACATACCTTAAATCGCTGGTATTTTTTTCATCCCGTACCCGATTTTCGGGTTCGTAAACCTGCATAGGCGCCAGTTCAGTACCGAAATCGTTAATAAAAGTATGCAATACCTTAAGCTGTTTGTACGAAGGTCTGATCAAGCCAAATTCGTCAATAGGAGACTGAAAATCGTAACTTTCAGGATAACCGGGTTCTTTTAATCCGGGTGTTTGGGTACCGCCATGAAACATATAATACCCCACCAGGTTCATTCCGCGACCTATCTGATTTTGCAAATGTGCCGCCACAACTTCTGGCGCAACTACAAAACGGTTGCGGTAAGTCATTTGGCTACCAGCGCCCTGCTCGCATAATCCTCTCGGAAATTTATTTACATCGTAAAAAACTTTGCCCAAAGCATCAGTCATGATCCATTGGTCGTTACCATACAAAAAGTCTTTGGTGGCTACTCCTCCGGCCCTTTCCCAACCCCTGTAAGCATAAGAACCCTGCAAAGGAATTACTTCCATTTTGCTATCGTCGAACACAGTATTGGCCGTTACACTCCAGTAAACCGGATTAATTTGTGCTTTTTGAGCCATTTCTTTCAATGTACTGATATGTGCGGCCTGTCCGCTGGCATATTCATTTTCTAACTGTGTACCTATAATCGGCCCACCAGCTGCAAAAAACAAATCTTTGGTTTGTTGTGCAATCTGGTTAAACAAAACAGCCGATTCTTTCAGATACTCGGGGTTATTACTCCTATGTCCTTTAAGCTTTTGTATCCATTCCGGATAACCGCCATTTAATTGCTCACCATGGCTCCAGGGTCCAATCCGTAACCACACATACAGACCGTGTTTCTGGCAAAGTTGAATAAATTGACGTAGATCGCGGTTTCCTTTCCAGTCCCATACGCCTTTCTCTCTTTCATGCTCGTTCCAAAAAACGTAGGTAGCCACAATGGATAAGCCTCCGCTTTTCATCTTTAAAATTTCTGTTTCCCAATCTTCGGGCCTTACTCGGTTATAGTGTAGTTCGCCCATCATCGGAAACCAGGGCTTGTCGTTTTTAGTGAAGTATTGATTGTTTACGCCCAGCTTTGTACCGGCTGGGTTTGTGCCCAACATTGGGATATTATCGCGTTTGGGTGTTGTTGCGTTTTTGATGTTAATCTGGTAAACCTGTGCTTGTAAAACGGTTACAAAGAGCATAAGTAAGCCAAATAAAAATGTTCTAAACATAATCATCTTAATTAATTTCAAATGTGTGTGTGAAAAAAGAGCCGTTAAAAATTTTAACGGCTCCAAACTAAACCAACTTAACTAACTAATTATTTGTAAATGAGGTTATATTAATGGTCCATACCCGGCTTGCGCCGTTTGCTGCAGTTACTACATATTTAAGCTGCTTTGTTGCATCAGTAGGATCGCCAAGTGTAGGCGTTCCGCCTGTTGGTGAAATACTTGCTGCAGTAGAGATATTCATATAAAACCACAGTTTACTTTGCACTACTTTGGCTTTCTCGGCAGCTGTAAACTGGCCATTCGCAGCGGGCACAGTTATTTGTACGTTTATTGTCGAATTTGCCTGGTCGATTTGTTGTGCCAATCCCAACTTTTGATAAGCTACAATGGGCTGCCCGTTCATGGTTTGCGTACCATTAAAGCGGTGCTCAACATTTACGAGTGTAATTTCGTTGGTATCAAATACCGCGTAATCAGTTAGTCCCTTTTTTAAACAAGAAGACAACAAACCCAATGATAAGATCATCATCAGTAAGGATATATGTTTTATTTTTAGTTTCATGATTTTTACTTTAAGGTTACCATCCTGGATTTTGTGGACCGAACTTGGCATTATTATCGATATAGCCTTGCCCTATCGGGAAAAGGTATCTCCTGGAAGCATCGAATTTTCTATTGTTATATTGATTGTTAAATGGCCCGGTTACTATCGAAAAAGATTTGCTATCTTTTGATAAATCCATTACACGGATGGGTTCAGTTAACTCACTAATGGACTGACCAGAAGCCAGGCCATTGTTTGCATCGCCGCCAAATCTGCCCCAACGCAACAAGCTATAATAATGATCGTTTTCTTCTGCGAGTTCTACCCTTCTTTCAATTTTATAATCTTTCCATGCAGCAGTTGTTGTACCTGCTGTAGAAGCAGGAAGCTTACCATGTAAAACCCTGGTTTTGTTTAGGTTTATGAGCGCATTGGCAATATCTCCTTTAAGTAAATAGGCTTCGGCAAGGTTTAAATATATCCTGCCCAACCGCATACAAACCCAATGGTAGTCGGTATTAACACTATTTAAATAACTTGGCGCTACATTGGTATACAATCCCTTACGCCAGTACATATTACTTAAACTGGTTTCGTATCCACCACCATTAATAGTGCCCAAAAACCTACCCGAATTACCTTTTAAGCTCGTAGTAAATAATTCTCCGTAAAATGTATTTTGATCGCTAATGATAGAAGCTTTCCAGCGTGCATCCCTATTCTCGTTGGTTAAGGTTAACATGGTTTCGGTACTTCCAGCTTTAATGCGACCCATTTTCACCAACACGTCATTATTCAGTTTAGCTGTTTTATCATCAGGGAAGCCTGATTTAGCAAAGGGTGCAATTACATTTACGCTTTCATCAACAGCATTAAGGTACTGAGAGGTTTGGTTCCAGGGCAGCGCTTTGGTAGGATCGGCCTTATCGATTGTTAAGTAATCATCGGTAAAGTTCTGCGTAGGAAAGTTCTCTGGCCAAACCTCAAAAGGCACCGGCTTGTTAAATAAAGGTGAGCCGCCAAATTGCGTAATTGTTTCTGGCTTAATATTTGGCAGTTGGTGTTGCATTGGCGTACCACTCAATGAAGTGTTAATCGCTTTTCTGTACACAGCGAAAATAATTTCATTTGATGTACTTTTGGTTTCGTTAAACATGCCTTCATAATCCGTATCGAGCACATAGCCGCCACCAATTACCAATTGGGCATTGGTTATAACTTTATCAAGCAATGGATCGTTAGCCGCAACATTTGGTGCTGCCGGATAATTTTTATAAGCAAGCGCTTGCAAACAAACCTCAGTTAAAAACCCTGCTGCCACATATTTATTAGTTCTACCCGATACTTTGGTAGCTGGCAAATCAGCAACTGCATCTTCGAGATCTTTGATGATGTAATTGTAACTTTCGGAGGGGTTTGCGGTACTTGGTAATTTAAGCTCATCATTTTCAGTTAAAACCTTATCTATCCAAACAATGCGGCCTGTTTTTCTGGCAATACTGAAGTAAGACATAGCCCTTAAAAACTTGGCTTCGGCAATCAGTGTTTTTTTATCAGCGTCTGCGATACCTGCTGATTCGGTTACGTTTTTAATAATTACATTGCAACGACGAACCGCTGCCCAGTTATTAAAACCGTAATCGCTCCTATTGGTTAAAGTTTCTGTAAAAACCGGGAGTGCATCGCTTGCATTGCCATAAGCACCTATAATGTTTGCGGTATAAGTATCTTCAGCACCCTTAAGACCACATGTGTAAGCGTTCATGATCCCCGAGTAAGTGCCATAAATAAAAGTTTCGGCATTGGCCTTGCTACTCCATACTACATCAGGACTGATCAAACTTAAAGGTTCTGCATCCAATACTTTTTTACATGAGCCTAATACCAGCAAACCAGTAAAAACTCCAATTATTGTTATAATTTTTTTCATGATTTTTAATAGTTTAATTAGAAACCTACACTTAAACCCAATGCAAGTGTGCGCTGAATAGGGTAATTGTAATTATTGGTATCTGATTCCGGATCAATAAAATATTTCTGGCTTTTTGCCGATGTTAATAAATTCGTACCCGACGCAAATAACCTCAGGCTTTGAAATGGCGATTTTTTTAGCAAACCTTGTTTAAAATCATAACCTATTTGCACATATTTTAGACGTACATATTTAGATTGAATCAACCAAAAATCACTTCCACGCGAACTATTACTGCCGTTAACGGCATCATTACTAATTGCTCTGGGAAAAATAGCATTTGTGTTATCTGGTCGCCAATAATCAGTTTGAAAATCATAAACGAGTAAATTTTGTCCGCTTACACCCTGAATTACATCTCCGATATAACGATCTCTATTACCTGCTCCCTGTACAACGGCATTTAAAGAGAATCCTTTATAAGCCAAATCAACCGTAATACCATAATTGGTTCGTGGAGTTGTATTACTACCTATTCTTCTAAAATCATCTCCGTTAAGTTGTCCGTCTCCATTTAGATCAAGGTATCTTAAATCGCCTGCACCTACATTAATTGAAGTGATACGACGAGCTCCGGTTAACAATTGGCTGTTATCTGTATAAAATCCACCATTTAAATAACCAGTTTGTAGAAAACTGCCAGTTGTATTGGTTGTTCTGGTATATGGATTTTTCAATGTAGCGTCATCATCTGCTGCCGAGCGCTCTGTCAATGAATTGAATCGGGTAAAGTTGACACCAATTTTATAGGTCAGGTCGCCGATGTTACTCGCCCAATTCACATTAAAATCAAAGCCTTCAGTTCGGGTAGCGCCTTCGGTAAAGTTTATTTGTGGCAAACCAATGCCCAGTGTTTGAGCAAAACGAGGGTCGCTGGTTACAAATCCGGTTCTACGGGTATAAAAATAATCGAAGGTGGCATTTAACCGATTATTCAGGGTTCCAAATTCTAAGGCTAAATCTCTGTTACCAATAGTTTGCCATGAATAAGTATTACTAGGCAAACTACCAGGTTCTGATGTACCCTGAACCATATTGCCGTTAACTACATAAGCCTGGGCATTAATGCCATATGCGGGTACATATCCAAATGCACCAACACCGGTTTTATCGCCCAATACACCATAAGAACCTCTTAATTTCAAAAAGTCCAAAATATGTTTTTCTTTTAGCGATTTCATAAACGGCTCATCAGAGATGATATAACTTCCTGAAACGGCGTAAAAAGTACCCCATTGTTTACCGGGCACGAAAAGATAGTCACCATCCCTTCTAACCGATCCCTCTACTGAATATCTTGATTTGTAAGTATAGGTTAACCTACCTAATAACGCTGCTCTTGCTGCTTCGCTTTCGCCACCACCAACAGTTTGGTTTAAAGCTGGCCCAGCTACTAACTGATCAAAAATAATCTGATAACCTACTCTACTCCCATTAACAGATGATGATTCATCTCGCTGACGTTCTGCTACCCCTGTAAAATCGATACTATGATCGCCAAAAGTTTTATTGTAAAGTACGTAACCTTGCAGGGTTAATGTACTTCCCTGTCCTTGCGATACGGTTAAGCCTGGTGCATTACCAAATATTGGTGATGTACTGTTTAAATTATAGGCAGGTGCAAGATAATTCCAACTTTTACCAACGTTATTGTAGGTAGTATAAGCACCATTAAATTTAAATCTTAAACCATCTAAAAAGTGAGCTGCATACTCCAGACCTAAATTGGTATTTAAAATTTTAGCAAAGCCTTTATTATATCCGGATTTAGGATCCAACTCCCTTACCGGGTTATCAGACTGCGTAGTTGGCAAACCAAATTCGTTAACAGCCAATTGCTCTGGTGTTCTATTTTGAATGTGGCTATATATATTTCCATAACCTGCACCAGGCTGAATATTACTTTCAATAAAACCATCTAAACCTGCAGTTACCTTTAGATTTATATTTTCAAACTCGCTGGTTGTATTTAAACGGTAAGTAGTACGTTTGTTGTAATTGTTATCGGTTTTTAAAATGCTACTCTGATCGTAGTAAGAAAGACCCGCATAGTAAGTTAATTTTTTAGTTCCTGATGTAACTGCTAAATCATGGCGCATTTCCGGCGCAAAATTCTTCATAGTCAGTGCCTGCCAATCGGTATTGGGGAAATTAAAAGGATCTGAGCCGGTACGCAATTTTTCTAATTCAGCATCCGTTCTAAACGGGGTTCTACCTTCGGCTGCATATAATTTATTTTTTGCAAGCGCCTGGTCATAAGAACTAAGTTTTTCAGGGAATAAGGTTGGTTGAGAAAATATTTGATTGTAGGAATAATTAATTTTGATTACCCCTTCTTTACCTCTTTTGGTAGTAACAAGTACTACTCCATTTGCACCCTGATTACCGTATAAAGCAGTAGCACCAGCATCTTTTAAAATCGAAAAGCTCTCAATATCGTTAGGGTTAAGATTAGAAAAATCATTTGCAGAACGCACAATATTATCGATAACATAAATTGGACTTTGGCCACGAATTAAAATACCACTTTTAGTACCCGGGGCTCCATTACTTGCTGTCACGATTATTCCAGGTACCCTACCTGCCACAGCATCGTTAATAGATTGTACCGGCAAAGGTGCTACATTACTCATATCTAAAGTACTGATGGCACTCGTAGTTTTACGCTTGGTTGTTGTACCATAAGCTTGTACAACAACCTCATCCAAACTATTATCATCGGGCGTTAAGGTAACTGCCATAGAAGTTTTAGCTGGTACTTCCAGTGTTTTATATCCTACCATTGAAAATATCAAAACTGCATTATCGGGTACTTTAAGGGTAAAGCCTCCATTACCATCGGTAGAAGCGCCTATTCCCTTTGTACCTTTCACAATAACGGTAACTCCCGGGAGCCCTACACCTGTAGTGTCGCGCACCGTTCCTTTAACAATGATATCCTTGCTGGCTTCTCCGGCAGGTAAAATAGTAATGAGGTTGTTCTGTTGAATATTAAAATTAAGTGTGGTCCCTGATAACAACGCACGCATCACCTCTTCCAACGAGGCTTCGCTTGTTTTGATATTGATTAATTTGTTAAACGGCCCTTCTGTTGGGCTGTATACAAAACGGTATCCGCTTTGTTTTTCGATGATCTGCAAGGCTTTTTCGAGTTTGATATTTTTCATATCAAGCGAAAGTTTTTCTTGTGAGAAAACCTTGGCAGAAACATTTAAACAAGTAACAAATACTAATAAAAATGCAATCTTCATGGGGATGATGATTTTAGAAAGCAGCCTGAGCCATGGCGAGGCTTGACTAATGTAAATTTTAATCATATTTTTGTTTTTTGATTGGTTTATTTGGGGCTACGCATTTCCAGTGAGGAACCCCAGATTAGAAAAAAGATCAAAAAATTTAATTGGGGAATGTGTTCGAGCACTTCCCCTTTTTCTTTTTGATACAGGTTTATTTTGGTTAGTTTGTTTATTTGGTTATTGTAATGTGATCTCCTTTCTGTTTAAAATTAAAATATTTAACCTGTTGCAAATTGTGCAATACCGTTAGGATGTCTTCATTTCTAAAATTGGCGGTATAAATATATTCGGCTACTTCTTTATCCCGAACTCGATAGTTACATTAAACCAGCGTTCAAGACGCTCTTTAATCTCTTCAAAATCGTTGTTTATAAAAATGATATCGTTATTGGTCCAGGCCGATTCTACTACCTGTTTATTCATTAGCGTAAGGTTATTGACCTCAATTTTAGGTAACCTGTACTGGCGCTCTTTAATTGATTGACCCGGATCTATCGGTGCCATTAACATGTGATAGGTGATTTTTTGCCCTGCTTTAAGGATAATGGTATTTTTATTTAAGCCGGTATTGTCTTCAAGCTTAATCGTACCCCGTACCAGGGTTGCAGCCGATTCGTTCTCATTTGCATAACTTTTCACATTAAATGCAGTACCCAACACCGTAATCTTAAAATCTTTGGTGTGTACAAAAAAGGGTTTGGCAGCATTGTGCTTTACGTCAAAGTAGGCTTCTCCGGTTAGCTTAACATTTCTATCTTTTTGATCGAAGTTATCTCCCAGTTCAATTTTACTGTCGCCATTTAGATAAACCAAAGTACCATCGGGTAAGGTAACTTTCTTCTTCTCTCCTTTTTTAGCTGCAAAATTTTCGGCATAATGCAAGCTGTTATTCGGTTGATTATAAATGTTGTACAATAAACCTATAAACAATACGACCAAAAGAGAAGCGGCGATAGCATAATGTACAGATCTGAAGCGCTTAACTTTAGTTACAGGACTTATCTGGTTAGTAAGGTAATCTAGCTGTTTATTAACCGGTTTTAAATTACCGCTTAATACCTGGTATAACTTTTTAGCTGCCTGCAGTGTTTTATGTTTTTCAGGATGTTTGGCTATCCATGTTTCCCAGAAAATCACACATTTTTCGTTGCTACCTTCGCAATACTGCTTAAAGGTATCATCCATTAAAAAATCTTCAGGGTACTTATATTCATCAATCATGGAACGGGCTTTTAATACCAGTGCACAGAAAGTGATTTTTTTACCAAGTATTTTTTACTTTTTTTTTATTTTATTTAAAAATGTGCTTCAAAGCGCTTAGAGCATTAGAATTTAAGCTGTGTACGCAAAAATTTTAATGCGCTATAAATGGTATTATAGGCTGTTCTTACTGTTAATTGTGTTCTTTTGGCCACATCTTCGTAACTCAATCCATCATAAAACCGCAATTGGATTAATTTTCTTTGCTGAGGGGTTAGTTTTTCGAGGGCAGCAAGCAAACTGGTTTTTACCAGCTCGTCTGATTGAATTTTTACGATCAGTTCTTCATAAGGCATTTCCAAAAGAGCTTCATCTTCTCTTACAATTACTGAAATGGCTTTGTTTAAACGTTGTTCGTGTGCAATCCGTTTTAAAATTTTTCTTTTTAAAATCGTACGCAGATAAGATTCAACCTGTTCTACACGGGGTAGTGTTTCGTGTTTTTCCCAAATTTCGAGAAATACCTGGTTTAATGTATCGGTAACCACTTCTGAGTCGCTGCAAACCCTCAAGCCAAATCCGGCTAAACTTCTATAGAGGCTTTTATACAAATTAAGAAAGGCATCTCTTTCGCCCATACATAGGGCCTCCCACCACAATACATGGAACGTAATTTTATCCTCGGCGAAATTATGCTTGTCCATGATAAAATTTACGACTGCTCTTTCCTTTTACCGGAAATGAAACACTTGTATTGGGATAATTTTGCAAAAATATAGTCATTAATCGTTTAGTCAGCACACGATTTAGGGATATTGTGCTGTGCAGTTTTTTGGTTTTGTTGTAGCTTGGTTTGTTACAAGGTACAGGTTAATCTTCAAATACCTTTCCTTTAATCACTTGTTTTTTTTATTTCAGCTTATTGTAAGCCAAAATATTTTCAAATCTGAACGAGAAAAAGTTTAGCAAAACTAAAAAAATTAAGCTATTATAAACAACATAAATTGCTTTCGGCAGCTTAAAACAAAAAGTGTTGAACTCAGACAAGCCGAATCCAACACTTCAAAAAACAAATATCTCTGTTTAGTATTTATATAAATTACCGACTTTTTTTAATCCTGCTCAATAAAGTTAAGTTCCCTGTCGTGCGTTTCGGGTATAGTGAGCACACTGTATATGCCAATACTAAAACAAATTACCCCCACCACTGCCGCAGCATTAAGCGCTAGTATATCGGGTTTTAAAGCCGCATAAAGTGTTGTCATTAATACCACCGTGCCACGAACCATATTGGGAATGGTAGTTGCTGCCGTAGCCCTTAAATTGGTTCCAAACTGTTCGGCACCAATAGTAACAAACATAGCCCAATAGCCAATACCAAAGCCTAGCCAAAGGCACATGAGGTATATTCCTGTAGGATTTGCCAGACCTCCATACAGGTAAATAATCGAACCCAAAAGCGTAAAGAGCATGAGTATCATTACAGCCTTCTTTCTGGAGCAAAGCAGATAACTTAATACACCACTCAGCAGATCGCCCGTAGCTAGGCCAATGTAACACCACATTACCGAGAGGCCTGGTTTTACCTCTTCCGTTATGCCTAAAGCCTTGGCAAATTCGTTGCTAAAAGTAGCCAGAATACCGATTACATACCAGGTTGGCAATCCGATACCTATACACCTGGCGTAGAGTTTTAAGCGGCGGGTATTGGTAAAAAATGATTTAAAACTCCCCTTACGAACCTGCTCACGTTCGGCTATCTGTGTGTACATGCCCGATTCGAAAACCCCTATTCTCAAAAGCAGCAGCAATATCCCTAAACCACCGCCCGTGAAATAAGCATAACGCCAACTAAAAAGCTCAACGGTAAAATAGGCTGCAACAGCGCCTAGCAAACCCACGCCTGCAACTACCGAGGCACCAATACCGCGCAATTTTTTAGGCAGGCTCTCTGAAACCAAAGTTATGCCTGCTCCAAGCTCTCCGGCCAAACCTACACCGGCAACAAAGCGCAAAACTTTATATAGGGTAATATCCTGAACAAATCCGCAGGCAAAATTGGCTATTGAATAGGTAATAATCGATCCGAAAAGCACCGATAACCTGCCTTTTTTATCTCCCAAAATGCCCCACAATATGCCGCCCAATAGCAAACCACTCATTTGCCAGTTCAAAATGCTCGCTCCTTCTACAGATTGTGCTGTTTCATCCAGGCCCAATTCAATCAGGCTCGGAATCCTAACAATGCCAAACAGCAGCAAATCGTATATATCTACAAAATAACCTAAAGCTGCAACAATAACTACCGTGCTGAACAAGTGCTGCCATACACTTTTACCACCAATCCTTTCCATATTTATTGATAGATAAAAGTAACGCTTACCACACAGTCCTTATCGGCCACAGCCCTTACCCAATGAGCACTAAAGCCGGCAGGAAATTCGTATTCAACGGGTTTGCCTGGAGTAAGGTTAAAGGTTTTGTATTGGTGAAAACCAGTGAGGTCGAAATCAACTTCAAGGGTAATTTTCACAGGGATATTTGCAGTTAAGCTAACCTTTTTACGGTCGTAACCCGTCATTAAGTAAGGCAACGAAGCTTCTCCGGCTTTTACTGTAGTATTTTTCCAAACGCTTCCCGTGCCTACTGCTTTTCCCATTTTCCACATATCATCTACCCCACCATACCACAAGCCGTTCGAGGAGTTGCCAAAGTACTGGCCATCAGCCCGTGCATCTTTTTTTGTTCCGCTGAGCACCAATAACCCGCGCCAGGTACAGAAATCAATAATTTTTTTATTATGGGTGGTAATCGGTCGCAAAGCAATAAAACCACTTTCCCTGCCAACTTCATAAAAGGTGCCCGAAATATTCAGCATAAACCGTTCAGATTCGATTTCCCTTTTATCGCGATAGGCAAAGGTTTGGTAAATATCTGAACCTTTGGGCAAGCGAAATGTACCTGTTGCATCTTTTACAATTACCGAAGCCTCATCAACCGTGTATCCCTTAACTAATTTTCCTAAACGCAAAACCTGTGCGCTACTGTCGGTTGTTGGGGTAACAGTAACCAGTTTCTCATCTACTTCCGTGTACTTATTTTCGCTTGTTTGCAATACCTGCAGGTTTTTATTAAAATTTGCCGGACGGATAATGTTTGCATTAACCGGACTTGTTTCCGTAATATCGGCCAGCGATTTAAACAATGTATTATTTGGTGTATGTGGCTTTCCGCTGAAATGCATAAAGGCTGTTGCGATGCAATCTTTATCGGTTTTAAACCTGATCCAGGTGGCTTTCAAATCTGCCGGCAGCAGAAAATATTGATAATGGTTAGCATCCAGCCTGATTTTTTTATAATCTTTCCAGCTATTGTTTCCGCTTACATCGATCTGGAGTGTCACCGTAGTTTGCTTATCGGCTAACAAATGGAGTACCTTTTTATCAAATCCATTAATGAGATAAGGATCTGATGGGGTATTGCCCTTAACTGCATCCTTTTCCCAGGGGCCGCCCCATCCCGTAGGACTGCCCCATTTATTAAGATCGTTCCACTGGCCAAACCATAAGTTGGATTGAGCCCGTCCGGCCAACGGATTTTCTAGCACCGTGGTTTCGTCTGTTGCAATTACAATCTGATTGTTCCAGTTGCAAAAATCGGGGATATAGCGCAAATGGGTGTTAAGTGGTGCAATTCCTCCACTGTTTGCCCGGGAAAAGGTTTTTGGAAAATCATACATCATTGCATGCATATCCATCAGCATTTTGCCATTCCCCACTTCACGGATGCGTGGCCATTCGGTATACCAGCCCCCACGGTGATCGTAAGTATGGGCAGCCTTAGGTAAACGGTAGGTATACCATTGCCCTTTATCCAGTAGTTTAAGTATAACCGAACGTTTATCCCAGCCTATACTCCATAGCGGGGTCTTATTGTCTGGACTGCCATAAATACCTCCCGGTCCGGTTACATCGGTAAACTGCCTGCGTTCTACTATTTCCCATTTTTTACCATCCCAACTGGCCAGTACTCCTTTTTCTTCATTGTTACCGGGTAAACTGCCTGCCTGAAGCATGTCTTTCGTTATTTTAAAAACGGCTTCCTCACCATTGTTGGCTACAACTAATTTGCCCTGTGCTGTATAAGCCCCTTACCGTGCCAGCCAGGAACAGGCTTATGAAACAGTTTATTAACCGCGAGTGTATGTACGTTTACTTCATATAGCACACCTTCCATATCATAAAAATACACCATGTTTTCGGGATCAGACAGGTGCCTGGCTGTTGCGGTCATCCGGCCAGGCATTACACTGAAAGGGATGGTCCTCACTTTGCCCTTATCATCAATAAAATAACTGCTGGTAATAAGCTGGTTGGACTCACGATGGATCATCCTATTGGCTGGTGTACCACCAATACTTTCCGGATGAATGGTTACATTTAAATCTTTATCTAAACTGTAAAGCTTATCGGCGCTGCCATGGGGCTCATGTGGCGAATAGGTAACCATCCAAAGCTGACCGGCCCAGGGTGTAATGGCGCCTATACCGTTTTCAAAACCCTGGCCTCCCTTCTTATCCTGCAGTTCTTTTTTTGGCCAGCCTTCGTTAAAGGTGGCCAGATGCGGATATACACCGCTAACCTGAATGGGTTTAGTTTGGGCTTTAACTAAAAATGGTATAACGAGTGCGGCTACTGCACTTAAATAGATATTCGGTCTTATGTTTTTCATCTCTTTTTAAAAATCTTAATAATTAGGGTTTTGCGTAAGGCTTGGGTTTAACCTAACCTCCTGCTGTGGTATAGGCCAGAGGTATTGTTTGGTGGCATCGAACTTTCTTACAAACTGTATTTTAACATCGCTACCAAAGCCCGAATAATCGGCGATACCGTCAGCATCAATAGGTGTTATGCCCGGAAACGGCCATTTTGCTCTATTTTGGTTTGCAGGATCGGGCAGTGCAATAATGGGTTTATTAAGTGCTCTTTCAGCCAGTTTCCATCTAATCAGGTCCATATAACGCAGGCCCTCGAAAGCAAACTCTATCCTCCTCTCCCGCCTTACTATTTTTTTAAGCTGAACCGGATCCAGTGTCGTAATCGCCGGGTAAGAACCTATACTGGTAGCAGCAACGCCGTATCCCCTTGCCCTAACCCGGTTTATTGCCTCCAATACTGAAGCATCTAACTGCCCCAGTTCTATTTTGGCTTCTGCGTAGGTAAGCAGCATTTCTGCAAAACGTACAATAATGGCGTCATTATCTTCGATATGGGTATCGGACCAGCTTTGCTCAACGCCTTTTTTAAACAGGAAACCGGTAAAGCTGGCAAATGGTGCTACTCCCTCGAGTCGTTATTGGTAGCCTTTCTGGCCAGTTTTGAGCTCCATACCTGCAAAGAATCGGGATGTGGATTGTAGTTGTAGCCTAACCAGTAGGTATTGAAAGGAACCACAGTAGCTGCAAGTCGCGGATCGCGGTTAGCAAAGGGATTTAGTGGATTGTAAAGCGGCGATTCGTTAATCGGTTTTCCGTCTGTACACTCATAAGCATCTACCAGCTCACGGGTTGGCATGGTTGCACCAAATCCTCCAGCATTTCTCGATAAGATATCATCGGGTGTTGCTGAAACTTTCTGTGCCTGATCTCGCGGAATGCCAAGAATAATCTCGGGACTAAGTTCTCCTGCTCTCTGAAAAAGAGCGCTGTAAGAATTATTTAGACTATAAGCTCCGGCACCGGTGAGATTCATCACAGCCAAAGCAGCCTCGCGGGCAGTTTCCCAATCGCCCATATAAAGGGCTGTTCTGGCTTTAAGTGCCAATGCAGCTCCTTTTGTTAACCGTTTTATGCTCGAAGAGGCATAATTTTGCGGCAGGTTCTGCGCTGCAAAATCAAATTCCGCTTTCAGAAAATTATAGATATCGGCTTTACTGCTCTTCTTAACGTTGTAAGATTCTTCGAGCGTAAGGGTTTTAAGGTTAAGCGGAACATCTCCGTAATGGGTAATCAGTTTACTGTATTGATAGGCCCTGATTAGCCTCATTTCGGCTTCCAAAGTAGTCATTACAGTTGCCGGAGTACTGGCTGCCGCCCGATCTTTATTTTCGAGGAAAGCATTAACACGTGCAATAGCTTTGTAAGCATTGGTCCAGAAGGTAAGCGAAAAAGCATCTGATGATGACTGTGTACCGGCGATAACCGGGTTTGAGCCGCTTCCACCGCGGTAGTAACAGTTATCGGAGAAAAACTCTTCCCAGGCACCTGTATTTTCTTTAATTGGCGCCCAAAAATCTAAACGATAAAGGTCGTTTACCGCCAGTTCGAGCTCTACCTGGTTGGAATAAAGCTGCTTGTTGAAGGCGAACTTAGGGGATTTAGATCGAGCTTTTTGCATGACCAAATGCAAATGCCCAACATTGCTATAATAAAGAGGTTCTTTTTCATTTTAAATAAGGTTTGATATATCCCTGTGTATTAAAATTTTACGTTAACACCGCCAAGAAATGTGGTTACGATTGGATAAGCTGCATTTCCCGATTCAGGATCGGCATATTTGGGGAATTTGCTACTGGTAAAGAAATCGTTTACTGCCACATAAAAACGGATAGATTGTAATCCCACTTTCTTCAGCAATGGCTTATCAGCTAAGGTGTAACCCAAAGTTGTATTCTTGATCCGGAAGTAAGCTCCGTTAAACAGCCAAAAATCAGACAGCGCATAATTATTTCCGGAAACGGTATTGGTTAAGCGCGGATATTGGGCAACCATATTTTGCTCAGGCGTATTGTTTTTGCTGTAGAATTTCCCGTCAATCAGTTCCGGAAAATTGCCAAACTGCTCCTGAAATGGCCTCACCACTTCACTATTCAACCTGCTCAAACGTTTAGCTACCCCCTGAAAGCTGATGCCGAAATCAAATCCTTTATAAGCCAGATTGATGTTACCACCATATTGATATCTTGGTAATGAACCGCCAAGCAGCACCCTGTCATTGGCATTGATAATACCATTATTATCGGTATCTGCGTAGCCTAAATCGCCTGCCGTAACCGCGTTACTGGTTCTGGGCGCTGCGTTTGCACTGGCAGTGTTTTGGTAAATACCTGTTGAACGGTAGCCGTACCATTCGTTAAACTGGCTACCCTCAAAAATAGACTGATCGCCAAGAATTTGTGTGCCGCCCATATTTACGATATTCGATTTGGCATCCGAAAGGTTAAAGCCGGCACTATAGCTCAGTTCCCCAATTTTATCTTTCCAGCCGATGGCCATTTCCCAGCCTTTAACATCTAATATTCCGGCATTTTGTGTAGGTCTGTCAAAACCAAGGTTTATCGGAATATCCAGTCCTAAGAGGATATCGGTAGTTCTTTTTTGGTAATAATCAGCAGTCAGGCTTAATCTATTGTTCAGGAAAGCAGCATCAATACCTATATCGGTAGACTTTGTGGTCTCCCATGAAATGTTTTGAACGGCATAAACGGTTTGTGCCCCTCCATTTAACGGAATTACGCTTCCGTTCTGATAAAACAACGCGGTACTCAAATCAATACTGGCCTGGTAAGGATAATTGCCAATACGCTCATTTCCTACCTCTCCATACGAGCCCCTCAACTTTAGAAAACTAACCCATTTGATGTTTTTCATAAATTTTTCTTCGCTCAAACTCCAGCCCGCCGAAAATGATGGAAAATAGGCATCGCGATAAGCAGGTGCAAAACGCGAAGACTTATCATACCTTAAATTTGCCTGTAAAAAATAACGGCTTTTGTAATCGTAGCTTAAACGACCAAAGAACGAACGGAGGTTAGCCTCTGATGCATCGCCCGAATTATCTCTCAATAACTGTGAGCCTGCGTCGAGATAAGGAAAATCGGTAAGTACAAAACCACTTCTCGAAGCTCCTAACGATTCCTGGTTGCTATAAACACCTTCGTACCCCAGCAACCCACTAAAATTGTGGTTATTAACCGTTTTGTTATAGTTGGCCAGAAACTGACTGGTTAACTGGTAAATCTCATTCCTACCCTCATTTAAAACCGTTAAGGCGGTATTGGATAAGGTAGTAGGCGACCCATCTGCCAGTGTATAGGTAATTTTTTTAGAAAAGGCTTTTGTTTTATTAAAATCAAAGGTCGGAGCCAGAATACCAGTCAGGGTTAAACCTGTTACGGGTTTAAAGTTTAATGCCAAACGCCCCTGCAATTGGTTAGAGCGGCCCGTTGTAGTTCCACCTTCGTTTAATTGCGCAAGAGGGTTTCTACCATCCTTAGCAATAGAATACTTACCATTGGTATAGCGGTCGGCATAAACCGGAGGCATTACCCTTGCCTCGTAAATTGGTGTTTGGCCACTAAAGGGATTCGATACCGGCGCCAAACTGTTAAGCCTTCTTAATCCAAGATCAACAATAGCACTCAGTTTCTCTGAGATTTTGATATCGTTATTGATCCTGAACTGATAGCGCTCATAATTGTAGTTATCGTAAAATGCCCCACATTCTGGTAACCTAACGAAGCCTTGGTTTTCAGCTTTTCATTGCCAGCGGTAAATACCACGTCATGCTGCTCCCTGGGGGCATATTTATTAGTCATAATCAGTTGCTGCCAATCGGTATTGGCAAAAGGAAATTTATCGGGTGTTGCAGCCCTGTTGGCTTCGAAATTCACAATGTAATCGTTGGCATATGGCCCTGTTGCAGCGCCATCATTAGTAGCCTGCTCGTTAAAGTATTTCATGTAGGTTGGCGCATCAACATAAGCCGGCAAGGCAGTAGGTTTTTGTAAAGCATACTCGAAATTGTATTCGAGATTCGAGGCACCGTTTTTACCGCGTTTGGTGGTAATTAAGATTACCCCGGCGGCACCACGCGAGCCGTATATGGCAGCCGAAGCCGCGTCTTTGAGCACATTAAGCGATTCGACATCATTCGGGTTCACCAGGTCCATACTGCTTACCGGAATACCGTCTACCACCACCAAAGCATCGTTATTGTTTAGCGTGGTAATGCCGCGTACCCTAACCGTAGCGCCCGAACCAGGCGCTGAACTGCTCCGCGTAACCGATACTCCTGCTACCGCGCCCTGCAAAGATTCAGAAACCTGCAGGGTTTGCCTGCCCGAAAGTTCTTCGCCGCTAAGTGTAGCAATGGCACCGGTTAAATCTTTTTTCTTTTGCGTTCCATACCCCACTACCACCACATCATTTAAATTGGTTTGATCGGCCATTAGTGCAACTTCAAGTGGCTTTCCGTTAAGAATAATTGTTTGTATTTGATAACCCACATAACCGAAAGTCAAGCTTTTTACAGCATCAGGTATGGTTAGGGTAAATCGACCCTGAGTATCGGTTAAGGTTCCATTTTTTGTGCCTGGTACACTCACAGTTACACCGATCAGGCTCTCCTTTGTTTTCGCATCGGTAACTCTACCCGAAACGATCTTTGTTTGTGCATGAGCTGCATAGTAAATACAGGCTAGCACCAACAATAGCAATAGGTTCTTTTTCATTCAAGATTTGGTTAGTTATTAAATAGTTTGTTGGTTCTCTTCACTGATGATAACACCAGCTAACTGTAAATTTAGGGGCATATTTAGCTAAAAACACGCTCAACAGCTGACCAAAGCTGAGCCATTATTTAGTACAACATAAAACACTAACTAACAGCACCTTAAATACAAAAAAGAACTTAAATGGATAAGCCGATAAAACGAAAAAATAGTTGATCTGAGCCTTACCGTTTATTTCATCGATTTTAAATTGTGAATCGCAACCCGAAACCATGCGCTTTTATTTTGATATGGTGGCTTTTTCTGTATTTTTATGGCACATCCGATAACCGATCAACTAACCAAACATATTATCATTACCCGTCCCCAAGTGATACAACAAAGCATGAACGAAGAATCCCTACAGGCTGAAAACATCTTATTCTTCCGCAACCTGGATAGCTGCTGTCAAAAAATAGCAGAACAGACCGGTAACCAGGATATAGCTTCGTGGAAAAACAGCGATTATGTTAAGCTCAGTGGTTTACTTTATCGGAAAACAAAAGTGCATTTGGGCGAGAATACCCTGAAACGGATATTTGGTAAAGTCAAAACCTCTAACCGCTACTACCCGCAGAAAGCCACTCGTGATGCGTTGGCACAGTTTATTGATTTTCGCGACTGGCAGGAATTTGAGCGTATTAACTCACTTACTATTGAAAAACCTCCCCTACCAAAGCCGACACAGTCAAAAGAGCCTGTAAAACCATCGAAAAGGGCTAAGCACACGCTTAAAGTTATTTTATTTGCTATAACAGTATTGGTAGGGATTAGTTTATGGATTTACATTAAAAGTCTGATTAGCGATCAGGACATTAAACTTCTGTGCCTAAACCCCAACGGGATAAGTCCACACTCTGCACTTTTTAAACTAAACGTTAAAAACAATGCGAAGATTAACCGCGCTGAATACCTTATCGATTTTGCAGATGGCAGTACCATGAAGAAAAGTTTTTCGGCAAATCTGGTTAACCATTACTATGAGGCTCCCGGAAGGTATTTCCCTGTACTGTTCCATCACAAAAAGCCAATAGATACAGGATGGGTTTACCTTCAAAGCAAAGGTTGGGATTTGATTGCTATGGTAGAACATGATACCACCAGGGTATACCCAGTGAGTTCTGCCGCGCTCCAAAACGGAAAAAGAATATCTGCATCCACTTCTGCGCTTATCAAATCAGGCGTTGATACTACCAAAACCTTTTTTGTTTCATTTGCCAACGTTAAACCGACTACCATAAGTGCCGACAACTTTGAGTTAAATGTTTTCATCCAAACCTCGCCCTCTCGCCCCGGAGTACGCTGTTCGCAAACAGATTTAATTGTATATGGAGAAAAAGACTTTCATGCGGTTAACCTCATTAAGCCAGAATGTGTAGTATGGAGCAATTTGAAATTTTCTGAGAACCAGCTTGATGGTACAAAAGATGACCTGAGACCACAGGGCCAGGACCTTCGCAATGGCAAACACATTAAGCTAAGGATTGAAAACCAGCACGCCAGGCTTTTTGTAGATAACAGGGAAATCATTAATAGCAGATATAAAATCCCTATTGGTAAGCTCATGGGAGTAAAAATAAGATTTGCAGGTGTAGGTAGCTTTGAAAATTTTGAGGCCTATGACCTAAAAACAAAAGAAAAGTTTTAACTGCTATTAATTAGCATTCCAATAGCAATCGATCAAACAAGTGAAACAGGCAATCTTCAAATTATTTTCTTGTTGAGCAAGCGCTTAAAAACAAAAACGGGGACTTTCTTCTTTCGATTAAGTTCCCCGTTTTTAACTTTAAAAACAACCATAGCTGTATTTTAAAGCATCTAATTCTTGTTACTTTGATTTTTCCGTTATCGTTAGGTCTTGCAACTTTTACGATTCGTGAAAATTTATTTCCAACTCTTCTGTCCGTAAACTTCTTAGCTTTCAATAATCTCTGTTAGGCCTGTGCAGTTTTCTTATCGGCCAATCTCTCGATGGTGATATATATTCTTAATCGGTTTAACCCTTTCTGAAACTAACCGTTATCCTTGTAAACTATCCGAAATCTGTCACCTCTCGGTTCTTTATTTCTTTTGGATTGTTTTATCAGAATTCAAAGTACTTCGTATTTGATATGATCTAATTTAGGTGTAAAACCATTATCTGTCAAGAAAAAACAATGGTTTTTATAAACAAAGTTTTCAACCTAAATCAACTGGTTATCAACAATTTAAAAACAACAAAACCTTGTTTTTAACCATAAAAACGCATTTATTTTCAGTTTATTAACATTGGCTCCATTTTTACTCATACACAAAACATAGCCAACTGGCAATCAGAACCTTACTGTTTTTCGGCGTAAAATGCTAAAAAAACAAAAAACTTAATTTCAATCTCAACAAAAAGAATTGCTATTATGTTATTTTTGTAATATGCAGATCAGGCAACCCATTAGAAACATACAAGACTTTTTATTGAGTACGTATTTTGCCGACGGTCTGCGCATTACCATCGGTGTACTGCTACCCTCTTTGATATTTGCTCAGTTTGGCATGCTTAAATATGGCATGACTTTATCGCTCGGTGCTTTATGTGTGAGCGTAGTGGATAGTCCGGGGCCAATGGTGCACCGGAGAAATGCCATGTTTATTACCACGGCACTCATTTTCACCTTTTCAATTATTACCGGTCTTACCAACAAGAACCATTATTTTATTGGCTTTTTACTGGCTGTATCGAGTTTTATATTTTCGATGTTTTACATCTATGGCCTCAGGGCAGCCTCGGTTGGTACTGCAGTGTTGCTAATTATGGTGCTCAGTATCGACGATATCAGGCCCTGGCAGGAAGTATTGCTTCACTCAGCACTGGTTCTAGCAGGTAGCTTATGGTATACCGGTTTAAGCTATTTTGTTTACCGCCTGCGCCCCTTCCGGCTGGTGCAACAATCGTTAAGCGATTCGATTTTAGAAGTAGCCGAATTTTTAAGGGAAAAAGCCAAATTTTATCACCAGAACAACAATTACGAAAAAACCTACGCCGATCTGCTACAACTCCAGGTATCGGTGCATGAAAAACAGGATGCGGTTAGGGAATTGCTTTTCAGAACGCGCGAGATTGTACGCGATTCGACACCTGAAGGTCGTTTCCTGTTATTGGTTTTTGTTGATATGGTTGATCTTTTTGAGCAGGTTATGTCTACTTATTACAACTATCAGCAGCTGCACGATCAGTTTGATAAGGCAGGTATCCTGTCTGATTACGAAATGGCCATTAAACGTATTTCTTATGCTTTAGATGATATTGCTTTTGCACTGAAAAGCGGTGGTACACCAGTTGTTTCCAAACGGCTGCTCATTGAAATAGAACGTTTAAAAATTAAAATCAATAACCTCGAAAAAAATAACCAAAACCAGGAATACAATACGCTGGGGATTATTGCGCTGAAAAACATTGAGGTGAACATCGAGAATATCCTTTCGCGTGTTAAAACCATTTTCAGCTATTTTAAAATCAGGAATAGCAAGGATATTCGCCAGGCAGAGGTAGATACGGAAAAGTTTATTACGCGCCAGAAGTTCGATTTTAAACTGTTTACCGAAAACTTAACCTACAGTTCTTCCACTTTCAGGCATTCGCTACGTGTTACTGTAGTAATGTTACTTGGCTTTGTTGTATCGCTGGTCTTAGATTTTTCGCACAGTTACTGGATTTTACTCACCATCCTCGTAATTTCCAAACCTGGCTTTAGTTTAACCAAAGAACGCAATTACCAACGTTTAATCGGTACAACCGTGGGGGCGTTTGTGGGAATGGGTGTGCTTACCTATATCCACGACAGAAATACCTTATTTGTAATTTTGCTGATTTGTATGATTGGCTGTTACAGTTTTCAGCGTAAGAATTATGTAGTAAGCGTACTTTTTATGACACCCTATATCCTCATTCTCTTCGATTTTTTAGGGATGGGATCTATTGCGTTGGCCAGAGAAAGGATTTACGATACTTTTATCGGCTCGGGCATTGCACTACTGGCCAGTTATTCTCTCTTCCCCACCTGGGAGTACGAAAACCTGAAAGAGGCCATGATCGATATTTTAAAAGCCAACAAGGATTATTACGACCAAGTTATTAAATTGTACTTTGAAAAGAGCTATAACCGTACAGAATATAAACTGGCACGTAAAGAAGTATATGTAAGTACGGCCAATCTGGCTTCCCTGTTCCAGCGAATGTTTTCTGAGCCTAAAAGTAAACAGCTATTTATTAAAGAAGTACACCAGTTTACCTCTTTAAGTCACCTGCTGTCATCATATGTAGCTACACTTTCGCTTTATAACAAGGAACATGAGTTTGTTTTCGAAAGTTTTGATCACTTAAAACCGATTGCGAACAATACCAATTACCTGTTAGATGCAGCCCTCAACAACCTTTTGCAGGGAGCTGGCACCTTAGATAATGTACCTTTAATTAGATTGAACGATAATGGTTTAAGTGCTAAAAAAGGCGAAGACCTTGTGCCAGAGCAGTTCGATTTGATTCAGAAAGTAGCTTATGACATTTATAAACTCTCGGTTAAAATAAAACTGTAACCTTTTATTTAATCAGACAGGCATTAAAGGGTAAAGTGTACGATTCTCCGTTATCGAGTTTAAAAGTAATCTGCCCATCACAGCCAAGCTGCTTCTCTGCAATATCTTTGGCATTAAAAACGACTGAATAAGAACGTTGTTCTGTATTGTCTGATTGAATTGAATCAGTTCGAACTTTGAATTTCAGTTTTACCTCAATACTACCTGCAGTAACAGATATTTTTTCAATCTTATTGAATTTAGATTTGGTAGTAAAATCGAGTAACAAGGCTCTGGGTGCATTAGTCGTATCGCTAAAAAGGCTAAAAGCATAGTAAGTTTTACCCTCGCGGAAATACTGGTAATCGAGTTGCTTTTTCTGGCAATAAGCGGTGTTGGCCAACGCAAAGCAAAACAGGAAACAGATAAAGGTTTTCATCATATTAAAATCTGGGGCAAGGCACTTTAAACCCTTTAAAGTTATTGTGCCGGTATATAAAAGAGAGTTCGTAAGTGCGTGGCGTGGCATTTAATAATTTACTGCCATATACCGTATAATTTATGCCTGCACTAATATTGCCAACAGCCGCCCCAACATAGGGGAAAAACGATGCTTCGTTAAATTTATACCAAAGTCCTAAATTTAGTTTTACTTTGGTTTCTTCGCCGGGTTTTAAACCTAAAACAGTACCTAATATGGCATCTTTGTTTTTATTCTGCGCATTGTAAACCCCGGTAACATTTAGATCTGCAAAATCATTTAACAGGTAAACCATACCCAGGTTAACGGTTCGGCGGGCAGCTACAAATTCGCGACTGCTATTTAAAAGCGCATCTTTAGGACGGGTTAAATGGTATTGCGCATAACCACCGGCAATGCTCAGCCTATCGAAATTTGCGGCAAAATTAACCCCGATGTTTACGTCGAAATAAGCCGTTTTATCGTTTTTTAAATCGAGGTAATTGGGCATCGAAGTATCAAAACCACCACCGTTATACTGCGAAGCAAAGGTGAGTTTATTGTAATCGAGGTATTTGGCTACGTAGGCAATTTGTGGAGCCAATCCGAATTTAAAGCGGTGTTCTTCATCAAAATACTGGTAGTAAGAAACACTGGCACTGAGATATTGCGATTTTAAGGCTTTATTTAGTGATTCATCAAACAAGCCACTTAAGCCTATGCTAAAGTAGTTATTGGTAAAATTTTCGTCCTCAACCAGTTTAATATCACCCGAAACGCTATAGGTATTATAAGGATCGCCGAGATTACCCCATTGCTGCCTTGTATTAACTGCAATACGGTACTCGCCATCAAAGAAACCCGTAAAGGCCGGATTTAACGAGAGTGGTGCAGCAAAATACTGCGAAAATTTGGGGTCTTGTGCCGAACAACATACAGCAGCCAGGCACAAAAAGAATAGTATCAGCGCTTTGTACATCATAATATCAGAATAGTTTTTCCTTTTGATTGAATTTTTCCGCCAAACAGATCAATTCCTTCTGCAAACCACGAAAATGTTTCAAGCGGCTGCATTTTGCTCTTAAACTGACCATCCCAACCTCCATTAACAAGAGCCTCACTTTCGTAAACCAAAATACCCCATTTGTTGTAAACCCTGAAACTCGTTAGTTTCTTAACGCTTACCAAAAAAGGATACAAGCGATTATTGGTTTCCTTTTGTGGCGTAAAAGCGGTTGGTACTATAATTTTAGGCTGTGGCAAAACAGTTAAGGTAATTGAGGTGCTGCTTATACAGCCATTCGTACTTTGTATGGCTACATAATAAACTCCTGCCCTGTTTATTTTTGTAGGGTCCTGTACTGGACGTTTCAGGTCCTGATCTTCAAAATAAGTAGCCTTAACAAATGCGCTGCTGCCTTTGGTAATTTCTGGTGCGGTTAAGTCGATAAATTCATTATCAAAAATGGTTTTTGGCTGATTTAAAACAAGTTTTGGCGGTTCATTGAAGTTGACTACAATTTTAGCGGCGCTAAAACAACCGCTTTCGTTGGTTGCCTTTACATAATAGATACCTGGTTTTACAATCGCTTTAGGGTAAGCAAGCGGATTTGCAAGGGCTTCATCACTAAAAAAAGTGTAAGTAAAGTGTCCATTGGTTTCGGTGTATAATGCCGGATTGGTTAAATCTACCTTGTCAGGATAACAGACTATTGCAGGCTGATTTATTGTAAAAACAGGTGGACTCGTTATGTTCACAACTATTTTATCACTTACCACACAACCCGCTGCACTAACTGCTTTTACATAATAAACTCCGGATTTATCAATGTGCGAAGGATCGCTTAAAGCTTTGCTCAGCGCCTCATCTTCATAAAAACTATATTTGAACGTAACGTCGCTGCCGATAAAATTTTTCAAAGTGGTAAGATCTACCAAATCGCCCAGGCAAACGGATTTTAGATTGGTAATTTTGAGCAGGGGCATCTCTTGAATTGTTACCTCAACCGGAACCAGCTTGCTACAGCCAAATTCGTTTGCAAACTTAATAAAATACCTGCCAGAAGCTTTAATGTGCTGTGGGTCGGTCAAAATTTGCGTGGCAGCCTCATCAGCATAATAGGCTTTGGTTATGCCGCTCAGTTCGCCCACACATAATTCGTTCTTCGTAATATCCACACTTTCCGAATAACAAACCGCAGCGGGGCTATTAACTGTAATATTGGTTACTTTATATACAGCAATATCGATTGGCACTACACTCTCACAGCCTTTGTTATTGGTGGCTTTAATGTAAAAGGTTTTATCGGCAGTTATTTTAACAATAGCCCCAATTTGCTTAGTCAGGTCTTTATCTTCATAAACCAGATAAGTAAAATCGGCCGAACGGTTTAAGATGTACTTTTCGCTTAACAAATCGATTTCACTGCCCTGGCAAACGATATCTTTATTTAAAACCTGTAATTCATAATCTACTCCTTTTATTACCGTACTGATTGTACTCGGACAACCAAAACCGGGATAAGGAACTACATCTAAAACAATCTTCGATCCATCGGCCGGTTTAGGTTTAATGCTGATGGACTGGCCTGTACCATATTTAACCGATCGATCTGCATTGTACCAGCTATAGCCCTGAAAGCCACTTGGCCCCGAAATATTTAGGGCATCGGAACTTTTGCAATAAGTACTTCCTGCTATCGGACCACCGCAAACATTGTTTATATCTACATAAGCATAACCAAAATGGCCACCTCTGGCGCAATCGGTACTGATAAACTCAATCAGCAACTCCTTGCCCTGGTAACCCGATAAATTTATGGTAACCGCCGACCAGTCTTTATAAATTACGCCTTCATAATCGGCAGATTTTTTAAAGCCAGGTAAGGAAGAAGTAGCTACATACTCAAAAGAAGCGCAAGGGATATACTCGTTTTTTTCTACATCCTTTACACGCGCAATAAACCGTGGTTGCTCGTAAGGTTCGTGATCGGGGTCTTCTAAAACCACTGCATACTGATACGTTAAAGTAAAATCAGGCCGGTCTGCAGGTACGGTCATCTGATACGAAATACCATCCACCTGGCTTCCGGTTCCGTTATCACCAATTTTAGCTACAAAATTGCCTCCAGATGGCGGGATAAGATTAAAGCCTCCATAAGGGTCAATAAGGTTTTTCTTACTAATGATCGTATGTCTTCCCGTAGCAGGTTTAGCAACTTCGTTTAAAGTAAAGGTGGTTTGGTTGTTTTCAATGCTAACCAGACCGGTAAATATCTTCCAGTTCTGAAAATTTCCATTTTCAAAGCCAATATTCTCCGGGCAGGATTGCGCATAAGACCTGGTTGGCATAGCAAAGCATGCTATGAGCAACATCAAAAACAATCTATTGATCAACGGGATGATTTAAATAGTTATGACATAAAAATATCGTTTTAGTATATGCAGAGATTTTGTGTCAGGATAAAGTCATGCTTTTTTACACGAAACCGGATACTAATAAATGAGTAGAGCTAATTCTTACATGTACTCAATCTTAACACTAAAGATCATAACTGTCTGATTTTCAATAATATTAAAAACAAAATTATTTACCCTACAATTTTCAGATTCATTTTCGTTTTCATTTTTGATGATAAAAGTGCGGATATAACTCCTGTTTTTTTACATGAAATGATTTTAAAATATTTCAACTATCGCCAATTATGCCCTTAGCAGTATTTTTAAGCAGTCTAACCATAGCTAAAAACAAAGACAACTGTAATTTGTTAAACTAAATCAATTAAGAAAATATTATGGAAAAGCTATATACAGCTGAAGTTACAGCTACTGGAGGAAGAGACGGACACATTAAATCTGGCGATGGAATACTGGATTTCGATTTAAGAAAACCAAAAGAATTGGGTGGACAAGGTGGTGCCACCAACCCCGAAGAGTTATTTGGTGCAGCATGGGGTCCATGTTATTTGGGAGCTTTAGGTTCTATAGCCGAACGCGAAGGTATAGATGTAAGTGAAGCAAATGTAAAAGTTTTGGTTTCGTTTAATAAAGATGGAAATTCATTTGTGCTTTCTGCCGATCTGGATGTACATATCCCGGGCATCTCTCATGAAGAAGCACAGTCGCTGGCAGAAAAGGCGCACAGAACCTGCCCTTATTCTAAAGCTACTAAAGGGAATATCGAGGTTAGGGTTACTGCGGTGTAGGTCCTTGTACAAACCTACATGATAGTCGTCATCTCGACCGAAGCGCAGCGAAATGGAGAGATCTTTAATTAGATTTCTCGACTACGTTTCACTTCGCTCGAAAGGACGAGCTACAATAAATATGTATTTCTTCAAGAAAAATTTCCTTTAAACACAAAAGATCCCGATTAAAAACCGGAACCTTTTGTGTTTTTATCAAAGTCAGCTGTCAACTGGCTTAAAATTATATCGCTTCTTCTTTAACCAAAGTATTAGCCGGACGGCCGTTTTTAAAAGCATCGCGGGTTTTTAATCCCAATAGTTCGAACATGGCCATATCATCAACAAAAGCCGGGTTTGGTGTAGTTAGCAATTTATCACCTGCAAAAATAGAACTTGCACCTGCCATAAAACAGAAAGCCTGCTCTAATGTGCTCATTTCATTTCTTCCGGCAGATAAACGTACCACTGAATTTGGCATTACAATACGTGCAGTAGCAATCATCCTTACCATATCCCAGATCGGTACACGGGGTTGATTTTCTAAAGGCGTTCCTTTAACAGGTACCAAAGCATTAACCGGCACCGACTCCGGATGTGTTTCCATATTTGATAAAGTCTGTAGCATCGAAACGCGGTCTTCTACGGTTTCACCTAAACCAATAATACCACCGCTACATACGGTTAATTTAGCTTTACGTACATTATGAATGGTATTTAAACGGTCATCGTAAGTTCTGGTCGAGATAATACGTTTGTAATCATCTTCAGAAGTATCCAGATTATGGTTATAAGCATATAAACCGGCATCAGCTAAACGTTGTGCCTGATCTTCTGTAAGCATACCCAGGGTACAGCAAACCTCCATATCCATATCGTTAACAGCTTTAACCATATCAATAACACGGTCAAAATCGCGGTTATCGCGCACCTCGCGCCATGCTGCGCCCATACATAAACGTGATGCACCACCCTCTTTTGCTTTTACTGCAGCGCTCACCACCTGGCTAACCTGCATCATAGGCTGTACTTCTACATCCGTATGGTAACGGGCAGCCTGCGGGCAGTAAGAACAGTCTTCTTTGCAGCCACCTGTTTTGATAGAAATCAATGAGCTTACCTGAACCTCATTGTAATCTTTATTCGCTCTGTGTATGCTTGCTGCTTCGTAAACCAGATCTAAAAATGGTCTATTGTAAATTTCGTATATTTCTTCTTTTGTCCAATCGTGTCTTGTCGTTTGCATTCGGATCAGGATTTGTTTAAGCTATAGTAAAAGTTTGCTGGCTAAACCTAAAATTAACAGGAAGCCAAAAACATCGGTAAAAGTAGTAATAATTATAGATGATGCAATGGCAGGATCGATGCCCACCCTTTTTAAGATTAGCGGAATACCAGCCCCGGTAATGCCTGCAATAATCAGGTTCCCAGTCATTGCCAGGAAGATAACCAGGCCCAGCATCGGATTTCCATCAAAAAAGAAGGCAAAAATAAATACAATTAATCCGTTAGAAGCTCCGTTGATTAAACCTACTGTAAACTCTTTTAAAACGGTTCGGTAGGCTTGCTTGTCGGTCAAATCGTAAAGAGAAATACGCCTTACCGTTACTGCGAGGGCTTGTGTAGCTGCATTACCGCCCATACCTGCAATAATGGTCATGTAGGCCGCTAATGAAGGAATTAATTTAATGGTTGGATCGAAATACCGCACTACCGATGAGGCTAAAAAAGCCGTACCTAAATTGATGATTAACCAGGGCAAACGCGATTTCACCGCCTCTACCCAGTTACCGCTCAATTCCTCGTCTTCTGATACCCCGAAATTTTAAGGATATCCTCGGTACTCTCCGCTTCCATTACATCGATTACATCATCGAAAGTTACCCTTCCGAGTAGTTTCTGGTGATCGTCTATAACCGGGATACTGGTTAAATTGTATTGCGAAATTAAATTAGCTACTTCTTCCTGGTCGGTATCGGGATGCACATAAACGGCATCAACCTTTACCAGCTCGGTTATTTTGGCATTGTGCTTGGCTTTGATAATATCTTTAAGCGATACAATGCCTTTAAAAATCTCCTCATCATCCACCACGTAAATGGTGTAAAACTCTTCCATTTCCTCGCTCTGACGGATGATCTCGTCGATTGCGTCTTTTTTGGTGAGGTTAATATTTACACAGATCAGCTCTGTGTTCATCAATCCACCCGCAGTTTTCTCGTCGTAGGTTAACAGGTTTCTGATCTCAGAAGCATGGTCATCTTCCAGGTCTTCGAGAATTTCTTTCTGTTCGTGGTCTTCGAGTTGCGAAATAATATCGGTCGCATCATCGTAATCCAGCTCCTCAACAATTTCGGTACGTTTATCAGGGTGCAGTTGAAAAAGCAGGTCTTCGGGATGGGATTCTTCATCCATCTCCGAAATAATTTCGGATGCAGTTTCTGCAGGCAGCAAATTAATGATGTGCTGCTGTTCCGATTTATCTAAACGTTCAAATAAAATAGCAATTTCTGAGGCATGGTATTCTGCCAAAACCTCTACCAAAATTTCATCACCGGCTAAAATTGCATTTTTAACCTTCAGTACGTCGCTTTTATCTATTTCGAATGACTGCATTTATCTCTTCAGCTGGATGTTTCAAAAGTAAAGGTTATTTTCAATAATCAGGGCTAGACTACACTCAATTAATTTAATGATTTATCCAGCTTTTTGAAAAATAAAATTTCAAAAACTTGGAAATGCGAAATTATCTCTATACAAAATCATTATTTAAACCAACCTTTGCGCCAAAAATAAATCACCTGCAATACCGCAATTATCCCCATTATAATCCATGTCCAGGTGTAACCATGCGGACTGTAAAGCTCAGGCATGTTATCGGGCATTACTTTACCCGTTACCGGATCTTCACGACTAAAATTCATGCCATAAATACCTGCTATAAAGGTTAGCGGAATAAAAATAGACGAAATAATGGTCAGTACCTTCATAATCTCGTTCATCCGGTTACTGATAATCGACAGGTTCATATCAATATTAGCCGAGGCAATCTCCTTTAAAGATTCTATAAAATCAATAATCTGAATACAGTGATCGTAAGCATCCTTCATATAGGTTTTAGTCAGATCGGAAATTAACGGACTGTCTGTTCTGATAATATCATTCAGTTTATCGCGCTCTGGCCAGGCCACCTTCCTGATCGTAATCAGTGAGCGCTTAATACCCTGGGTATCGTACATAATCCGCTTATCCGGGTTATCGAACAGCCGGTCTTCAATTGCATCCAGTTCTTCACCCCAAAAGTTCAAAAGCGCGAAATAATTATCAACGATCACATCCATAATGGCATACATCAGGTAGCTGCTGCCACCAATCCGGATATTCCCCTTGCCTATTTCCAAACGTTTCCTTACCGGCTCAAAACAATCGGCATAAGTTTCCTGAAAAGTAATTAAGGTTCGTTCGGAAAGGATAAATGAGATCTGATCGTTATTTAAAACTCCCTCATCGTTTAAATACAAGTGGCGGCTTACCGAAAAAATGTATTTGTCGTTATCGTATTCATCTAATTTTGGTCGCTGGTAAGAACTGGTAATGTCTTCTAAAACCAATCGGCTGATGTCATATTTCGAATATAGGGTTTCAAATATGGTTGGGTCACCCAGGCCCTTAATATCAAACCAATAATTAAAATCCTTGCTTTCAATCAGTTTATCAATGTTATTAATATTGTCTAATTCTACTTTCTTATAGCTTTTATCGTTATAAGTATGCAATACAATAATTGGTTTTAAAGCATCTTCATCAATAGCATATAAACCCGGACTAGTGCCTGGTGCCGGCACTTTGTAGTGCTTATGCCTGTTACGTGGTTTGTTTTTCCCCATAATTATAAATATAACCGGGCCTGTGGGCCCTGATTGAATAACAAATCAACAATGCTTAAGTTGGGCAAAAATTGATGCCGGTCTTCAAATACCTGATAATACGGCTTATTATTTACCATATCTTCTTCCTTTTTAGGGTTCATCATCCCCCTATAATCGAGCTCCGGTGGTACCGTATCGTTATATTCGTTGGTAGTATTCATGATAACGGGCAGTTTGAGTTTTTTATTTAACCATTCTATCAGCTCGAGGTTATAATCGAACAAAAACTCAAATTTTTCATGATAAAAGCGTGATAGCTCGTCTTCGTAATATTCAAAATATGCGGAACTTCTGTAACAGCCCTCTAAACTAAGCCAATGTAAACGCTGCCATTTAAAATCGTAGCTAATGCGCACGTCTTTCATTTTGGTATGCGTTTTTGAACCTTTAACCACAGGCACGGTAAGATCTAGCTTCCCGTTAGGCGAATAAATACTGGCCCGGTTCCGGTACGTTTGCTTAGCCAAATGTTCGTGTTTTTCAATTAAAAAATCTGGCCCCAGCTTTTGCAATAAACTAAAATAACCAACTGGTGGAAGATAAAATAATGGAAGTATAGCTGTATTCTGCATTTGAAAATTTATGTTTGTAGCTGAAACGTTTAAAAATAATGATTTAAAGAGGGATTTCGCATTCTGGCCTGTTTTTTATACCAGCTATAACGCTTTACACCTTCCCTGCTATTTTTTTGCAAGATTACTACATTATCTGCTTTATTTAAGCAATGGGTTTAGAAAAATTATAGTAATCGTCCTTATTTTTAAATTTTATTAAAAGATGATTTGGTTCCGTAGCGATAAACAAGCGGAAATTTAACCCGAAATAAAAAGAATGAGTCCTTCTGTAGCCATTGTAATTTTAAACTGGAATGGAAAAGCATATTTAGAAAAATTTTTGCCCGGAATTTTGCAGAGCAAGTATGATAACCTGCAAATTGTTGTAGGAGACAATGCCTCGACCGACGATTCTGTTGCTTTTGTACAAGAAAATTTCCCCAGCATTAAAATTATCCGGAACGAGGTTAATTATGGCTTTGCAGGCGGCTACAACAAGGTTTTAGAACGTGTTGAGGCAGATTATTTTATTCTGCTCAACTCAGATGTAGAAGTTACCCTTAACTGGATACAGCCAGTTATCGATTTAATGGAAAGTGATGCGCAAATTGCAGCTGCACAGCCTAAAATAAAATGGTACAGCGACAAAAACCAGTTCGAATATGCAGGTGCAGCCGGTGGATACCTTGATATTTACGCTTTCCCGTTTTGCCGCGGAAGGTTGTTCAACGTTTACGAACAAGATAATGGCCAATACAACAATACCCAAGAAGTGTTTTGGGCCAGTGGTGCAGCGTTTTTCATTAAAAGTAAATGCTGGAAAGAAGCTGGCGGACTAGATGCTGACCTTTTTGCGCACATGGAAGAAATAGACCTCTGCTGGCGCTTAAAAAACCTGAATTATAAAATCATGTACTGTCCCGATGCAGAAGTGTACCATGTGGGTGGCGGTACTTTGCAGACCGAGAATCCTTTTAAAACCTACCTTAATTTCAGGAATAACCTCATTATTATGCAAAAAAACCTGCCTGCAAGCGATGCCGTTTTCAGGATTTTTATCAGGATGTGTATAGATTTTGTAGCCTGGTGGCACTTCCTGCTAAGTGGAAAACCTAAATTTACCATGGCGGTAAGCAAAGGGCACTGGCATTTCTTAAAATCGCTAACTAAAACAAATAAAAAACGAAAAGCCTTTCAAAAGCCTTATGCTACACATCAGGGTGTATTTAACAACAGCGTGGTTTGGGCATTTTTTATCCGGAAGATTAAGTACTTTTCTGCTTTAAAATAATTTTAACTACAAAGCACGCTAAGCATGGCGCAAAGAGCGCAAAGTTAGGCATACAAAACACTCTTAAAATCTTTGAGTTTCTCTGTGTAAACTTTGTGACCTCTGTGGTAAAAATGCTCATGTCTTATTTCAAAGATTCTTCAATCGATTTCTCAACCCAGTTTACCGTATTCGATCCTAAACCTAGCGTACTAAATTTAATGTAACCCTTTTTATCAATCACAACATGTGTTGGATAGCCTTTTACGCCGTATTTACTGGCGATAGAGCGTCCTCCACCGATAATGTGATAATCAAAAGGCATTGTTTTTAAAAAAGGTTTAAGTTCATGCTTTTCATCCAGAGCAATCGCCAGGAAAACCACATCTTTATTGTCTTTATATTTCGCAACAATTTCGTTCAGGTGCGGAATTTCGGCCTTGCAGGGCGGACAATTGATAAACCAGAAGTTAATCACATACACCTTTGCGGTACTATCCTTCAAGTTGTATCTATTGCCTTCAATATCGCTGGCCTTAAAGCCATTAAATAGTTCGCCTTCTTTAAAAGATTCGCTTTCACGTGGCCTTGGCATTTTTTTTACATAAGCCGCTTTCTCATCAGCAGAGAGCTCATAAATCAGATATTCCTTTTCACCACTATCTGTGAAGGTTTTCCTGTCTTTTATTCCATATTTACCTGATTGCATTAATTTTTTCCAGGCATTGTAAGGATAAACCATCCCATCTTCTCCTCGTATAACCGATTGTTCGTTAAGAATGGTTCTTTTTTGTGTAGTTTCTTGTGCTTGCCCCAACAAGCAGTTAATGAGTAGAGCAGTTAATATTAGATATTTGAACATATAATCTGAGATTTATATAAGCAAACTTTCAATAGCCAGGCGGTAACCATTCATGCCAAAACCGGTTAAAACGCCCTGGCAATTCTTACCCGTTAAAGAAACATGGCGATACTCTTCACGCGCATAAATATTTGAAATGTGCACCTCAACTACCGGGGTTTTAATGGCTGCTATGGCATCTGCCAGCGCAACTGATGTATGGGTATAGCCACCAGCATTTAAAATAATTCCGTCGTAAATGAAACCAATTTCATGCAATTTATTAATCAATTCGCCTTCTACATTGCTTTGGTAGTAATCGATTTCGATAGCCGGGTATACTGTTTTCAGTTCTTTAATGTAATCTTCAATGCTGGTATTACCATAAATAGAAGGTTCGCGTACGCCTAAAAGATTTAAATTGGGGCCATTAATAATTTGTATTTTCATCTGTTTATAATCTTGTTTTAATGATGATTAAGCTACCGTCATTTCCATAATCTATTCGATTTTTGAAAAAATCATGATGGTTTCATGATCACTTGTAACGTTAAATGTTGTAACGTTGCAATGTTATAAAAAATCTCAAATAAAAGCATGCTTTGGCAATCATATATTAAAGGTTTTAGATCTTATTTAAAACTCGAGCGATCGTTAGCTGTCCATTCGGTTGAGGCTTACCTGAGCGATATCGAAAAACTGGTGCAGTATTATCAATCGTTAGATGAAACTCCGCAGCTTACCGATATCCGTACAAGCGATATCAAATCTTTTATTTCGTGGTTAAATGAGTTGGACATGCAGGCCAGTACCCAGGCCAGGGTAATTTCGGGCTTGAAAGCTTTCTTTGCTTATTTGATGATTGAAGAGGTAATTACCAACGATCCAACGGCGTTAATTGAAGCGCCCAAACTTAGCAGAAAGCTACCCGATACACTGAATATTTATGAGATCAACGCCTTAATAGCCGCCATTGATGCCTCTAAACCCGAAGGCATGCGCAACAAAGCAATAATTGAAGTACTATACAGTTGTGGTCTACGCGTTAGTGAGTTAACTGATTTAAAAATATCAAACATTTTTCCTCAAATCGAATTTATTAAAGTAATTGGTAAAGGGAATAAAGAGCGTCTAATCCCGATTGGAAGTGAAGCACTGAAGCTGATGGAGATTTATATTAACGAAGTGCGGGTGCATGCCAATATAAAAAAAGGTCACGAAGATTTTATCTTTCTAAACCGCTTTGGAGCCAAGCTTTCCAGGATTTCGATATTCAACCTGATTAAAAGTCTGGCTGTAGGTACGGGCTTAAAGAAAACCATTAGTCCACATACTTTAAGGCATTCTTTTGCCACACATTTAATTGAAGGTGGAGCCGATTTAAGGGCTGTACAAGAAATGCTGGGGCATTCGAGCATCACCACTACCGAGATTTATACGCACATTGACCGCGATTATTTAAGAGAAGTAATTACACAATTTCATCCGCGGTCTTAAGCAGGTAAACGGCAGCAAATCATCCGGTCTTTTCCTTGCATATCTTTTCGTAACTCAATGTTTTCAAATCCTTTACTAACCAACATATCAACGGTTTCCTGACCTAAATATTCATTGATTTCAAAGTATAACTTCCCATTAGGTTTCAGGTTTGTTAGCGCAAAAACAGCAATGGCTTTGTAGAAAATTAGGGGATCATCATTACTTACAAAAAGTGCCAAATGTGGTTCATATTCTAAAACATTATCGTGCATTTCAACTTTCTCTAAATACCTGATATACGGCGGATTACTTACAATAACGTCAAATTTTAATTCACTTGAAAAAGTTAATATATCAGCCAAGATAAAATTCACTTCCACACCTATTTGCGTAGCATTTAACTTAGCCACAGTTATAGCCTCTTCCGAAACGTCTAACGTAGATACTCCTGCCTGTGGCAAATGTTTTTTAAGCGTAACCGGAATACAACCCGAGCCTGTTCCAATATCTAAAATTTTAATATCGCGAACTGCAAACTGTAAACTGCTATCTGAAATAATCCACTCCACCAACTCCTCAGTTTCGGGTCTCGGAATAAGTACATTTTCATTTACCTTAAATACCAGTCCGTAAAAATGAGCTTCGCCCAAAACATGTTGCACCGGTTTCCCCATCTGCAAATCGCTAAGCATGCTTAACAATTGCTGTTCGTTAACCAAATCAACAGCTGTATCGCGCAGCATCCTCAATTGAGTGAAAGACAAACCTAACACATGCGCTGAAGCAAGTCTAAACAAGGCACTGGCTTCCTCGCCATCATATAAAGCTTTAAGCTCTAACTGATAAAATGCTTCTAATTCTCCAATTTTCATTAACAACAGTTTTGTTTTAGCAGGTAGTATCTGGTTAATGCACAATTTACAGCAGCATAACACCTTTCCTCCTGACATTTCAATGGCTGCAAAATTACTTATTTAGGATGATATCAATTCTGTTTAGCGCGCTCCATGACTCTTTTTTTACTACTTTTGCCACCATGAGCGACGAATTTTACATAAAACGCTGTCTGGAATTGGCCGCTTTGGGTATTGGCCAGGTTAGTCCAAATCCTATGGTTGGTTGCCTAATTGTAGCTAACAATCAAATTATTGGTGAAGGCTACCACCAGCAGTACGGCCAGGCGCATGCCGAACCCAATGCAGTAAAAGCTGTGTTCGATAAATATGGCGGCCAGGCCGAAAATTTATTAAAACAAGCTACCGCTTATGTAAATTTAGAGCCCTGTGCGCATTTTGGCAAAACCCCGCCTTGTGCCGATTTATTGGTTAAACATCAGCTCAAAAGAGTAGTAATCGGAAACCGTGATCCATTTTCGGGTGTTGATGGCAAAGGAATTGAAAAACTTAAAAATGCCGGAATCGAAGTGATTAGTGGCATTGCAGATGCTGAATGCCGCCATTTCAACCGCAGATTTTTTACCCGAATACAGCAACAACGGCCTTATGTTATTTTAAAGTGGGCCGAAACAGCCAATGGCTATTTTGCTACAAGTGATGGTCACCAGAAATGGATTAGCGGAGCCCTAGCTAAACGTCTTGCACACCAATGGCGAACCGAAGAAGATGCAATCCTGATTGGCAAGCAAACGGCTATTATCGATAATCCACAGTTAAGCTCAAGAGAGTGGCCGGGTAGAAATCCGATACGCCTGCTTATTGATAAAAACCTGCAGGTTCCGCAATCCAATCACATTTATAACGAAGCGGCTAAAACCATTGTTTTTAATGAAGTTAAAACCGACGTGGTTGGCAACATTCATTACATTCAAATGGAAGACATGCAATTCTACCTCCCGCAAAAGATTGCCTTTCAGCTCTATTTGATGGATATACAATCGGTAATAATTGAAGGTGGTGCAAATATTTTGAAGCAATTTTTAGATGCAGGTCTTTGGGATGAAGCACGAGTTTTTACTTCCTCAACCAGCTGGAACGAAGGTATACCATCACCCGCAATAAATGGTAATCTGCAAGAACAGGTTCAAATCGGAAACGATAAACTATCTATCTATATAAACAACCTAAATAAATGATCTACATTACTTTAAGCATTTGCTGTAGTGTTACCGTAGCCGTGCTGTTAAAGCTGGCCAAACGTTATCAAATCAGCATTATCCAGGCAGTTGCCGTAAACTATTTTGCCGCCTTAACACTTTGTTTTTTCTTTTTCAAACCTGATATCAAATTAGTAAGCAGTGCAGCGCCATGGCCCATATACACTGCTTTGGCTATACTCTTACCTACTATATTTTTGTTCCTTGCTGCTTCTGTTAAAAACCTTGGCATTGTTAAAACCGATATCGCTCAGCGTTTGTCGCTATTTATCCCAATACTGGCCGCTTACTTTATTTTTAAAGAAGATTTTAACAATCTAAAAGTAGTTGGCCTAACCGTTGGTTTTGTTGCCATTTTCCTAACATTTTTACGCAAAAGTAATCCTGATCAAAAAACAGGAAACCTTATTTATCCGGTAATGGTATTTATTGGCTTTGGAACAATTGATGTACTGTTTAAACAAATTGCCTTATACAAAGAATTACCCTATACCACCTCTCTTTTTACCATTTTCTGCATGGCTTTTGTGGTTTCGCTGGTTATCGTTGCCGTAATGACAATTTCCGGGAAGATAAAATTACAATTGGTTAATCTGGCCTGTGGGTTGATTTTAGGCTTCTTCAACTTCGGAAACATCCTTTTTTACCTAAAAGCACATAAAGCCCTGTCGCAAAACCCTTCTACAGTGTTTGCGGCAATGAACCTGGGCGTTATTATAGTCGGTACCCTAATAGGTGTTGCAGTGTTTAAAGAAAAATTAACAAAGATAAATTACCTTGGAATAATCCTGGCCATTGCCGCGGTTATTTGCATTACCCTTTCGCAAAATGTTGTTCGATGATTCGTATAAAACAATCGGGAGTGCATCAGAAGGCATATTTCGAGATAAAGGGAGCAAATTTATTGCTTATACCTATCCCATCCGTTCGGAAGAAGAAGTTAAACCTCTTATTACCGCTTTAAGGGCTGAGCATGCTAAGGCAAGGCATTTTTGCTATGCTTACCGCTTAACACCGGATCGGTCCGTATTCCGGATTAACGATGATGGAGAACCATCTGGCACTGCTGGCAGACCTATACTCAACTGCCTGTTATCAGAAGATGTGACCAATATTTTGGTGGTGGTAGTTCGTTATTTCGGCGGAACCTTATTGGGTGTTCCAGGTTTAATTAACGCATACAAAACCGCCAGTATAGAGGCGATTAAAGCAGCAACTATTATAAACAAAACTGTAAATGATGTTTATGAAGTTAATTTTGATTATCTTCAAATGAATGATGTGATGAAGCTGGTGAAGGAAGAAAACATTGAAGTTTTGGCGCAACAATTTGATACGCAGTGTGTATTGAAATTCGAAATCAGAAAAAACCAACTGAACCAGGTTTTAGGTAAATTTGATAAAATAGCAGGCGTTAAATTAAAATACCTGCAAACCATTTAAACCTGACCATTATTGCCAGTAGATTTTAGTTACCTGTAAAACGAAGAATAATCAATAATCAAATGAAAATAGCTGAGAGCGATTTAATTATCAACCCCGATGGCAGCATTTATCACTTAAATTTGTTGCCAGACGATATTGCGGATAACGTAATTACCGTAGGCGATCCTGACCGGGTTGGCGAAGTGAGCAAATATTTCGACAAAATTGAGTTTAAGAAAGGTAAACGCGAATTTATAACGCATACAGGCTATGTAGGTAAAAAGCGGATTACCGTGCTTTCAACCGGCATTGGCACCGATAACATTGATATTGTTTTTAACGAACTTGACGCCCTTGTAAACATTGATTTCGAAACCAGGGAGATTAAAAAACATCTTACTTCTTTAAATATTATCCGCATAGGCACTTCTGGCGCGGTACAGCCCGATATCCCGATGGGCACAATTCTGGCCTCATCTTACGGTTTAGGAATGGATGCCCTGATGAATTACTACTACCATGAATTAACTGGAGATGAACGCAGTTTAATGGATGACCTGAAATCGCATTTTGGCCATCTGAAAAATATAAACCCATATTTAACAGCAGCTAACGATAATTTACTAAATACCATCGGTAAAAATATGCACCATGGCATTACCATTACGGCACCAGGCTTTTACGCACCCCAAGGTAGAATTGTACGCGCCAAAAACGCAATCCCCGATTTTATTAGTTTAATTAACAGCTTTAGCAGCAACCAGCACCGCATAACCAATTTAGAAATGGAAACCGCGGGTATTTATGCTTTGGCTAAAGTTTTAGGACACAAAGCACTATCGGTAAATGCCATTTTAGCCAGCAGGGTAAAATTCGAGTTTAGCAGCAATCCCAATAAAATTGTAGATGATGCTATTAAAATGGTTCTGGAGAGGATTTGATTGTAATAATTGAATTTTGAATGACCAAATGAGTGAATTTTCTATGCTCAGGCACAGCTTTATGCAATCATTCAAAACTCAATCATTCAATCATTTAAACTTTAGGTATTTCTTCTTTCACCAGCTCATTTCCGGCGCTATCTAAATACGTACAGGTCATTTCTTCTGTATCAATAATCCATTTTTCTACGCCAGCATCGGCCGCCTGCTTACAGAAAGTAAAAAAATCGGTTTCGCCCTGCTGATGTATTTTTAAAGCATGCTCCAGTTTTTCAGCAGAAGATACTTCGTTAATAATTAAAGCAGGATAATCCTCCGGACTCTCCTGCTGTGCATTATCTTCATCATCAAAGTAAATAGATAAGCCATTGTTTACATAAACATCATTTCGCTTAACCCCCATTGCCTTAATTTCTTTAATAAATTGAGGAAAATCTGCACCGGTTTTAATCTTTGCCGCTGCTGCCTGGATATTCGAAATGGTAAACATACTTTATCTGTTTAATGAAACTTTGTAAACTGTTGTTTGTGTATACAAATCATCTGGCCTTAACACAGTACTCGGGAATTCCGGAATATTAATTCCGTTCGGATGATGTTGTGTTTCTACGCAAAAGGCGCTGTAACTTTCATAATCACGTCCATCTTTGCCATTTTTTACATCTAAGTATTTAGCTGTATACAAATGCGCTACCGGCTCAGTAGTATATACACTTAAAGTTAAACCGCTTTCTGATTCAATTGTTTTGCTAGCCAGTGATAAATCTCCATAGATTTTATCAAGGACAAAAGTTTGATCGTATCCTTCATCCTCGTTCCAGTCGCGACCAATTTCTTTTAACTGCGTAAAATCATGTTCAGTATCTTTAACCGGAATTAACTTACCTGTTACCGAGTAATTATCATCCTGTTCCAAATAATTAGCGGCAAAAATCTGTAATTTATGGTTTTTAATGTTTCCACCTTTTGGCGCAAGGTTAAAGTAACCATGGTGGGTTAAGTTAATCGCAGTAGCCTGATCTGTTTCAGCTTCGAAGCTTAAAATCAGTTCATCATTTTCGGTCAGTTCGAAGGTTAAATCAACGATCAGGTTCCCAGGATAGTTCTCTTCACCATCCGGGCTTTCATATTGCAATGTAACTGCTGGTTGTGGACCCTCAACTACATCAATTATATCCCAAACTTTTTTATCGAAACCAGTTATACCACCATGAAGGGCATCGGTACCAGCATTTTGAGCCAGCTGGTAAGTTTCGCCATCAATTGTAAATCTGCCGTTTTTAACACGGTTGGCATAACGACCAACTACCGCTCCTAAATAAGGGTAACTTGCCAAATATGCAGGATCAAGATATCCTTCAATGGTATCGAAACCCAATACAATATCCTGCATTTCGCCATTGGCATTTTTAACTACAAATTTGCTGATGATAGCACCGTAATTAAATATTTTAACATAAGTGCCTTTGCTGTTGGTTAGTTCGATTGCGATAACTTCTTCGCCATCAATAATTTTTCCGGTTGGTATTTGCTGAACGCTCATAAATTGTAACTTAGGGCTTTTGTTTCCTAAACAAACATACCATTATTACTCGCTTTTTATAAATATTTTTAGTCAAATGAACATTAATCTTGAGGAAAAATTTGCCGAGCATTATCATAAAAAAGCCGATGCACTTTATTTTACACCTGGCCGCGTTAATCTGATTGGTGAACATATCGATTACAACGGCGGTTTGGTTATGCCTTGCGCCATTACCTTAGGCACTTGGGTAGCCATTGCGAGAAATAACGACAATAAATTCAGGTTTAAAAGCTTGAACTTCGACATTGAGACAGAAGTTGATAACCAGTTAAACACTAAAAATGAAGGTGTGTGGGCAAATTACCCAATTGGTATAATTAACGAACTGATTAAAGATGGTAAAGAAATTGGCGGACTTGATTTCTTGTTCTACGGAAATATTCCCATTGGCTCCGGACTTTCCTCTTCGGCCTCAATAGAAATTGCGACAGCATATGCATTAAACAACTTCTTTAACCTGGGCTACCAGCAACTCGAACTTGTAAAAATGGCCAAGCGGGTAGAAAACGATTTCATAGGGTTGAATTCAGGTATTATGGATCAGTTTGCTGTTGCTTTCGGGAGAAAGATAAAGCCATTGTTTTAGATTGCGAAACCTTAAAGTATAAACTGGTAGATGTTAACCTCGGCCATTATGTACTGGCCATCATTAACACCAACAAACCGCGCGAACTGGCCGATTCGAAATACAATGAACGCGTAGCTGAATGTCAGGAAGCACTGAAACTTTTAAACCAGGAAATTACCCTGCACAACCTTTGCGAGCTGACTGCCGAAAAACTGGCTTTACACAGTCATTTGATTCCAGACGAGGTAATTTTAAACCGTGCAACGCATGTGGTTAAAGAAAACGATCGTGTGCATCTGGCCGCAAAAGCTTTAAACGGAGGTAACCTCGAAGAATTTGGCCGTTTAATGTACGCTTCACATCAATCACTCAGAACTTTGTACGAAGTAAGTGGTAAAGAACTAGATGCAGTAGTTGATTTTTGTACAGGTTATGAACATGTAATTGGTGCCCGGATGACTGGAGCTGGCTTTGGGGGCTGTGCAATTACCTTATTGAAAAAAGGTTACGAAGAAGACTTTGCAAAACATTTAACCGATTATTACGTAGCCCAAATAGGTTACCCTGCCGCCATCTATATCAGCGAAATTGGTAGTGGGCCTGCCAAAATTTAAAACATTTAACCAGATTTTAGCTAAAGATTAAACGTCTTTATCGGTGTAATCCATAAATCTGTGGAATCAATTTAAAAATGAGAAAATTAAAATTAGACGAGTTAAACCGTCCGGATATTGAAGAGTTTAAAGCACAGGAAAAACTACCTGTTGTAGTGGTTTTGGATAATGTGCGCAGCATGCACAATGTGGGTTCGATATTCCGCACAGCTGATGGTTTTGCACTCGAAAAAGTAATACTTTGTGGCATTACCGCCCAACCGCCACACCGCGAAATTGAAAAAACGGCTTTGGGTGCCACACAATCTGTAGATTGGATTCATTACGCCGATACTGTACAAGCAGTTGGTGCTTTGCGCAGTTTGGGGTATGAAATAGTAGCCATTGAGCAAGCTGAAAACAGCACCATGCTGAATACTTTTAAGCCAGACCCCAACAAAAAATATGCATTAATATTCGGTAACGAGGTTGATGGTGTTAGCGATGAGGTAATGGCAAAAATTGATGAGTGCATCGAAATTCCACAATTCGGCACTAAACACTCGTTTAACATTGTGATTTCGGCAGGGATTGTATTCTGGGATTTCTTTGCTAAATTGAGATTGTAGTTCTGCCTGTTTTTTTACCATAAAGCACACGGAGAAAAGTACAGGAAACATAGAGACAATGGAAAATTCATTCTTAAAAAAACTTCAGATCAAACCAAGCTATAAAGTTAAAATAGTTGATGCTCCTGAAAACGCGGCAGCAATATTCGGCGATATTCCGATTGAAATTATAATGCAATACCAGGATACCGCAGATTTTAATGCACTCATTACTTTCACAACCAGCAAAACGCAGCTAAACGCCCAGATTAAAAATAACATTGGGCATATGGAGGCGAAAACGATATGCTGGGTGTTTTACCCCAAAAAGACTTCAAAAATACCCTCAGACCTGGAGTTGATGAAGAGTTGGGAAGAACTGGGCAGTTTTGGCTTAACGCCCTGCGCTTCGGCAGCGGTAAACGAAACCTGGACTGCCCTTCGCTTAAAATTCATTACTGAAGTAAAGCCTTCGGGCATGCGGAACGATCATATTAAAACCAATGAATTTGGCGAATATATCGATCCCGTAAACAAAACGGTTAAACTGCCTGATGATTTGCAAACACTTCTGGCTGCCCATACAGCGGCCTATACTTACTTCAATACCCTGGCCTATTCTCATAAAAAGGAATATGTGCTTTGGATTTTAACCGCAAAACAGGAAAAAACACGCCACAGCAGACTTGAAAAAACAATAGAAATGCTGTTAAACCAGAAGAAGAATCCATCTGATAAATAAAATTTCTTAGATATCCATTCCTTACCTAAACTTTCTTTTTGTATAGAATTCTATACAAAAAGAAAGGTAATCCCTTTTGTTGCGTAACTTTTTCGTGAAATGTTTTTTAGCCTCTAATCTTCTGATAAATAGACTATTTATACAAAAACAGTGTCTTTTGGCAAGATTTTTTCTTAATCACAGCAAAACAGTACGACATAAAAACTGTTAAGACACTAAATATTTACAAAAATAGAAAAACATGAATACGAGAATTACTAAATCAACAATGTTGATTGCCCTACTAGGATTATCATCACAATTATTTGCACAAGAAACCCCTACGGCTACTGGCCGTTTCTCTCCTACTAAGTTCCGTACCTGGTCGGTAGGTGTACATGGTGGTTTATTAACCCCAAGAACCATTTTTGGAAATTCAAATCATCAGTTTGAAACTCCTGTTGAGCATATCGGTTACGGCGGTTACGTAAAAAAACAAATTTTACCACAATTGGGTATTCAGGCTGATTTCCTTGCAGGTAAAGTAGAAGAGCTACGGGCTGCTACAGGTACAGGTACTTTTATCCCGAATACTGGTTATAAAACCAATATCCAATGGTCGGGTGCATTATCAGCGGTGTGGAATGTAGCGAACATTAGCATTAACCAGGAAAACGCCATTTTAACACCTTATTTAAAAGCCGGTGCAGGTTACATGTCATCTGGCGCAACAACTGCCCCAAACACAATTGATGCAGGTTACTACAGAGAAGGTTGGTTTGTGCCAGTTGGCGCAGGTTTAAAATTAGGCGTAGCTAAAGGTATCAATGTAGATTTAGGTTACGATGTTAACTTTGTTAAGTCGGCTAAATTTGACGGTTTCAATGGTCCTACAAACGATCGCTTTGCTTACGCTCATGCTGGTTTGGAATTTGCCATCGGCGATAAATCGAAACCTCAATTGCAAAACTATAGCTCATTAGCTAACCTAAACAAGCAAACTGCTGAAGAAAGTGCCGAATTAAGAAGAGCATTATCAACTGCTGAGCAAAATGCACAACGCGATAGAGAGCAATATGCTAAAGATTTAGGCGATGATGATAATGATGGTGTAGCAAACAAATTTGACAAATGCCCTGGAACTGCTTCAGGCACTGTAGTTGATGGTTCAGGTTGTCCGATTAAAGTTCAACGCGAAGTAATTAAAGAAACCAAAGTAGTAGTTACAGAAGCTGACCGTAAAGTGGTTAAAGATGCAATTACGAACTTAGAATTCGATTTAGGTAAATCAACTATCCGTTCTAAATCATTTGCAACTTTAAACCGTGTAGCAAACTTATTGGTAGAGAAAAACTTCAGTTTAAAATTAGCTGGCCATACCGATAACACAGGTGGCAGAGAATTAAACTTACGTTTATCGAAAGACAGAGCCGAATCAGTAAAAGCTTACTTAGTTTCGCAAGGTGCAAATGCATCAAGAATCGAAGCTATAGGTTACGGACCTGACCAACCAATTGCAACGAACAAAACTGCAACTGGCCGTCAACAAAACCGTCGTGTAGAATTTACATTATACTAGTCATAAATGATAACGACAACAAAAAAGCTCCCCGGATTATTTTCCGGGGAGCTTTTTGTTTTAAACATTAACGTTTAATCATATTCTAAACCGAGAGACGCTGAAAAAAGTTCAGCATAACGAAAACGATATTTACGATAATCCTTTTTTGTTTTTATAAGTCATTTTGGCTTTGGTACCTGCACTATAATTGTAGTTCTTCAGGTTACTGGCTTTCTTCTCGTGAAAAGCTGCACCGCGTTCACTGTTGTCCGCTTCCTCCTCGCCTTTCTTTTTCTTGGCTTTGCTGGCCGCATCAACAATTTTTAAATCTTCAGGCAATTCCATTACCTCTAATTTCTGCCCAATTGCCTGCTCAATCTTTCTTACTTCTATCAGTTCAATATCGGTTGAAAAAGTAATTGCCACCACATCTTCATCACCATGCTTAACAATACGCTGAATTAAGGTTTCTTTTTGCTCTGGCAATTCGAAATGTAAAATAAAAGGAATGCCCTGGATATCCAGTTCACCCAGGTTTTCATTGGCTACTATTAAAACCCTGGCTGCAGCATTTTCCTTAAAATCTTCAATATCGTCATAACCCTTATCGTCAAAAAATAAGGAACGATAAATCGAAATCTCATCTTCTTTGCTATGGTTAAAGTTCTTATAAACCGTTTGGGCAGTTAAACGTGTATTTACAAAAACGACTACTTTATCAAAAACCTCTACATCGTTTAACAGCAAGGTTAACAGATTAAGCTTTGTTCTGAAATTGGGAACCTGATACAACATCTGCTGGTAAACCTCAGCCTGCTTTTCGCTAATTTCATCCACCTCAATAGTTGCTGCCGAGTCTTTCATGAAAGGAGCAATCATGTGGTTTAGTTTTTCGTGCAGTACCTCTGTAAACACTACATGCTGAGATTTATAAGCACTGTTAGCCAGTTCAACAACCGGTAATTGCAAGCCTTTTTTAACTATAAGCTCGGCATTATCTACAATGAATAATTGTATTTTATTGGTATTTAACGCCAATTTTAAATACAACGCACGGGCACGATCGGGTACAGCTACAATAATATCGCAGCCATCCGTAATTTCGTTCATCTGTGTTTCTACAGCACCACGGCTATCAATTCCTAAAATCCTGAAAGTACTGTTGCGGTTCAATAATTTAAACTGCTCCAAAACATGATCAACATGCTCAATATCCGGCACTAAAATTAATGCCCTTGGTGCTTCTTCAAAGGCATATTTCAATTTCATTAAAGTAGCTAAAACGTAAGTAGTTGTTTTCCCAGAACCTTCAGGCCCTACTGCTATAACATCCTGGCCACCTAAAATTCTCGACATTGTTCTGGCCTGGATTTCTTTTGGAGTTAAAAATCCTGCATCAGTCATGGCCGCTACAAGTGGTTTGCTAAGTTTTAATTTATCTAAAGACACAATTCCTATTTTAATGATTTGAAAATGCAAATATCCTTAAAATAATTAGCTTTTAGAGAAAAGCTTTGCAAATGAATACTACCTATACAAGTACAGGCGACTTACAAGAGCCTAATTCCGGATCAGCATGAGCGTTATTTTACAATCTTTTTAAAGTAATAAGTCGTTTTAGACAGCTTAAACCCAATTAACTAAAAAATTAATTAACTCGCTATCAATAGATTAAAAATTATTTCAAAATAAATACTACTAAATCTATAGATATTATATACTTATTTATATATTTGCTCAACATTAATCATTAACTAAAATATGGTGTTAAACAATTAAACGCAAAAACAATGTCAATTTATTTTCAGTTCCCGGCCATTGATGAGTATCCAAATTTAGCCTATCCGCTAAAAACAGAGCTACACGATACGCAGCAAATTAAGGTTGAAGATAATATTGCGCAAGAACAGCTTTCAGAGTTAAAAGATTTTTTATCCTTAAAGCCTGTTTAAAAACATGGCCAGTTGACCGATTGGAAGGTTGGAGTTTCATAAACTTTTTACGATGGTTCGAATCCATTACTAGGCCGCTAAGTGTATTTCATAGCACTTTACACTGATCCTGCTCAGGTCAGTTAAGATTTGGTTATCTTATATTTGTTTTGTTGTTAGCAAAGGCTATCCGCGATGGATAGCCTTAACTTTTTTGTGTCATTCTGAATGCAATGAAGAATCCTTAACCAATTAGAATATTCCTGACCTGCATAGTATCTATGCAAAAATCATAAGAGATGATTCGTTTCACACAGCATGACAAAGTCTCGTATTTTAAAATTTTCAAAACTTTTCATTCCGTTCGTGGTTATTTATATAATTCACATTATACTAATCTTTTACAGATTAATTTGTTTGGTTTAAAAAGGGGATTTATGGATATAAATCCCTTTTCTTTTTCGCCAGAATTTTAAATCCTATATTTAGCCATATCAATTTTACCACTTATTTTAGATGAACAGAAAACATTTCCTTTCTTCGTTTATTGCGGCCACCGCTGTACTTCCGGCCTTTAAAACTTTAGCAAGTACCTTAGAAAATGAAAACTCATCATTTAAAATACCGCCTTATCTAAAAGCCGGCGATACTATCGGTATCACCAGTCCAGCAGGATACATTACGCAGGAACAGATTCAGCCATCTGTTTTACAAATGCAAAGCTGGGGCTTTAACATAAAAGTGGGCGAAACCATTGGCAAACGCGATTTTACCTATGGTGGTACAGACGAAGAAAGGTTAGCCGATTTTCAGCAGATGCTTAACGACCCGAACATTAAAGCGATTATGTGCGCCCGTGGCGGTTATGGTTTTGTGCGGATTATCGATCAGCTCGATTTTTCGGCCTTTAAAAGAAATCCAAAATGGATTATAGGTTTCAGCGATATCACAGTGCTCCACTGTCACCTGGCCAAAAATTTCGGCATCGCTTCTATCCATTCGAAAATGTGCAACAGCTTTCCTGATGATTGGGCTAAAGCCGAGCCTATACAGATTGAGACCATCCTCTCGATAAAGAACGCATTAATTGGTGAACAAATGGGCTATACTGGCCCCTTAAATAGTAATAATCGTTTTGGAAAAAACGATGGGATCTTAGTTGGCGGCAACCTGAGTATTATTGAAACCCTGGCCGGTAGTAATTCCGATTTAGACACCAAAAATAAAATCCTGTTTATAGAAGATACAGGAGAATACCTGTACAGCATAGACAGGATGCTATGGAATTTAAAACGCAGCGGCAAGCTTAAAAACCTGAAAGGCCTTATTATAGGTGGTTTTAAAGTTAAACCCGATGATGCAGGCGAAGAATTTGGCAAAACCGTTTACGATATTGTACTTGAAAAGGTAAAGGAATACATCTACCCTGTTGCCTTCGATTTTCCGGTTGGGCACCAACGCAATAATTTTGCATTAAAATGCGGTGTTAATCATACTTTAATGGTTAACGAAAGTGGCGCAACCCTCAGAACGAATTAATTTTTCCTGATTATTCTTACAGCACTAAAATTATAAAAAACAAAAAATGCCAGGATAAACCAGGCATTGTAATCATTTATAGTAAGCAGAAACTAAACCGTCTTCACTTCATTTTCAGCATAATCCTCAATATCCGTAATATAACCGTTTACCAGCAAGAAATCAAACAAAGGTTTGGCATCTGGCGTAACCGGCATATTGGTGGTATTAATTACCTGGTTAGTCTTTTTATCTAAGAACGGGTAAGCAAATAAACGCACGTTGGTATTAAACATATCGTTTACATAGCTCAATAACTGACCTGAGTAATTATCGCCTTTAAAATTCGACGAGTTGAATACAAATTTCAAGTTGTTGATGTTAGTGGCTAAGCCTACGCTTTTTGGCTTACAACGAGCCAGGTACTTAGCCAAACGGTTATGGCGCGTAAAGTTTGACACGATAACAATATTTCCGGTATCGCACATTTCCTGAGTTCGCTTCGCTACCGCAGCCAGGTCAATATCATCAGGAGTTTCGTGTGCATCGGTTAATACATTGGTGAGTAAAACCTCAATCATAACCGCAAGATTACCTTCTTCTACCTTATTGGTACGCTTAAACTGATCGGTTGCTTTATTAAACAAACTAAAGTTAGGTAACGATTTCTGACCGTATTTGGTCCTTAAAATCATGATATCTTTCTTGTACAACAGATCTTTTGCCTGACGAGGATGTGCATCTGCATCAAAAATTGCTGCTGCCGAGAAATCTTTCATAATCATGTACAGATTAAGCAAAATATTGTCGACACCTTCAAATGCAGGTCCTTTAACGGAAATTAAATCGATTTCTACCGAATCAATTGTTAAGTTATCGGCCAAAGATTCGACCATTAACTTAGGATCCTGGCAATGATAAAAGGCAGCATAAACCAGATTTACCCCAATAATACCCAAAACACGCTGTTGCATATTTACATCTGTATCGAGTAAACGAACGTGGAAAAAGATTTCGTTCGGTAAGCCTCCGGGTTCATTCTGAAAACAAATACCAACCCAACCATGCGGCTCGTTAGTACGTTTATAATTTAAGGTTGTTACCGTGTCGGCAAAGGCAAAAAAAGTACGGCTTTCATACTTCTCGCCCGATAAACGTTCGGTTAACAAGCCAAATTCGTGATCGAGCATTTGCAAAAGCCTGTTCTGACTAACATAACGGCCATTTGCCTCGGCACCGTAAATGGCATCACTAAAAGTCATATCGTAAGCCGACATGGTTTTAGCAACCGTTCCAGACGCTGCACCTGCATTAAAAAAGTTTCGCGAAACTTCCTGACCTGCACCTATTTCGGCAAAAGTGCCATAAATACGCGGGTCAAGGTTTATTTTAAGTGCTTTACGCTTCGTATCCAGAATTTCTCTCTCCATGCCGCAAAAGTACAAATTTTTGAGATTAAGCTAATTTTAAGTGTGTAACTTAAAATCAATCTAAATACTGAATTTTCTCCGTTGAACTCCCAAGAGTCATTTTTAAAAAAATAAGGTTAATGCCATCCAGCATTAACCTTATAAAACCTAAACTTAAACTATTATGAAAAACCCTCTTTCGAGAATATTTTATTTACGATACTACAATTTCTTTATGCTGTAATTTAGCATCGTCTTTTTTGCTGATGTTGATACTTAGAATACCATCTTTGTATTCGGCAGTAATTTTATCGCCATCGGCAGTATCTGGTAAATTGAATGATCTTGCAAATGAGCTGTAATCAAACTCTTTACGGGTAAAATCTTTAGCTACCTGAGTTTCGTCTTTTTTAACTTCTGCCCAAACAGAAAGCGTATCTTTTTTTAAATTGATTTGAAAATCTTCTTTCTTTAAACCTGGTGCAGCCAATTCAATCACGTAAGCAGTTTCATTTTCATGAATATTTACATTTGGCGATTTATCAACCGCTTTGTTTTTAGTTATCGCATCGCTAAACAATGAATCGAAAACATTGTTAAAGTAAGGAGCTGTGTTACGGGTTCTGTTGTTAAAATTTACAAGTGTCATATCTCTAATTTTTTATTTTTTTAATTTGATAATACACCATATTCAACTTACATACCAAACCATTTTTTTATGATTTTTAAGACATTTTGGCAAAAACAAAGCAAAACAAAAGACAAAACGTCAGTTTTAAGCGGTTTTTCAGACAAATTCAACTATAAAACTGATGTACCTTTGCGCTTTATCGACTTCGATATGATGGGACACGTAAACAATTCGGTGTATTTTACTTACCTCGAAATTGCCAGAAGCCAGTATTGGGAAGAAATCATTAAATGGGACTGGAAACAAACCGGAATTGTAATTGCCCACGCCGAACTGGATTACATTTTACCCATTGTAATGCATGATAAAATTGCTATTCATGTTAAAACATCAAGAATTGGGGATACCAGTTTTGATCTGGATTATCAGATTGTTAAACTGAAAGGAAATGAAGAGGTTATTTGCAGTCGGGGAAAAACAGTTTGTATTGCAATTGATTATGCCACCAAACGGCCAACAGCAATACCTGAAGCGGAAAAACAGAAAATGCTGAGTTTTGAGCAATTAACTTAAGTAATATCATCAGCTCCAGAATCTTATCCCGGAGCTGATGATAAAGATTAATCGGGCATTATTTTACCAGGATTTAAAATTCCTTTTGGATCGAAAACCTGCTTAATTCCACGCATTAAATTCAAATGGATTTCGGAATACTTGATTGGCATAAATTCTTTCTGCACCAAACCAATTCCATGTTCACCAGATAAAGTACCGCCCAGAGCTGTGGTGAGCTCGAAAATTTCGGCAATACCAGATTTAAGCTTGTTTTTCCAATCTTCATCGCTCATTCCGGCTTTTATAATATTTACGTGCAGGTTACCATCGCCGGCGTGCCCATAACAAACGCTTTCAAAACCATACCGGCCACCAATTTCCTTAATACCGTTTACCAGTTTAGGTAAAGCAGCACGGGGCACAACAGTATCTTCTTCTTTATAAACTGAATTCGATTTTACCGATTCGGCCATGGTTCTTCGCATACGCCAAAGCTCTTCTTTCTGGCTTGCAGTATCGGCAAACAAAACCTCTGTACACTTATGCTCTTCTAAAACGATATTTGTTTTCTCGCAGTTTTTAAAAATATCATCTAAATCATCGCCATCAAATTCAATCATGAGCAAAGCTGCAACATCATCTTTTAAATCAAACTTTATATCGTCGAATTTAATTACCCACTCCACTCCTTTTCGTTCCATAAACTCTAGGGCTGATGGCGTTACCCCAGCCCTAAAAATAGCTGAAACAGCTGCACAGGCATCTTCGTTGGTACTAAAAGAGCCCATCATCAATACCGATTGTGAGGGTTTAGGCAATAGCTTGGTTACAATTTTGGTTACTACACCCAAAGTACCTTCCGAACCGATCATGAGCTGGGTTAAATTATAGCCCGAAGCATATTTTAAGGTATTGGCACCTGTCCAGATGATATCGCCGTTAGGTAAAACTATCTCCAGGTTTAAAATATATTCGCGAATGGTACCATATTTTACTACACGTGGTCCACCCGAACCATGCGCCACATTACCGCCAATAAAACAAGAGCCCTTACTGCTTGGATCAACCGGATACAGCAAGCCTTTTTCGCCAACAGCATTGATAAATTCTTCGGTAATTACACCTGGCTCAACAGTAGCCTGCAGGTTTTCGGTATCAATATCTAAAATGGCTTTAAATTTTTCCATCGATAAAGAAACACCCCCATAAATAGGCAGAGCAGCACCGCTTAAACCTGTCCCACCACCGCGAGGCGTTACTGGCACATGATGGGCATTACAGATTTTTAAGAGGGCCGAAATTTCTTCGGGCGTGGTGGGTTTCACCACAACCTCGGGCTGGTAACGCAAATCTTCGGTTTCATCGTGACTGTAGTTCTGTAAACTTTCTATATCCGTAAAAACTTTATCCGCCCCATTGCTGAGGTGATTTCTGCTAAAATTTCGGTATTTATTTTGGTAAAATTCATTTTAATTGGCTGCTGAGTAACTAAGTTTAACAAAAGAATGGCCTATTTGTCCGGGCATTGGCGGATTAAGCTTTTTCATGCTTACCTCGATCTTTTCTACAAAAGGATAAATTTCGATTACTTTAGAAATGATGTTATTCAAAACGGTTTCCAACAGCTTTTGGGTATTTTTCATTTCGGCCCTGATAATGCTGTTCAGCTCTTCGTAATTCACTGTTTGCGCCAATTCATCATCAAATCCAACTGGTGTAAATTCGGTTGTTAAATCTATAATAAAATGATTTCCAGTTAATTGTTCTTCCGGATAATAGCCGTGCAAGGCAAAGCATTTTACATCTTTTAAAGCTACGGTTTGTTTTATTTGGCTCATCTATGTTTTGTATGTTGCAAAATTAAATTTTTATTCACGAATATAATGCCCATTGCCGTAAATTGTTACCTTTGAAATGAACCCAATTGCTTAACCAGATTAGTATATAACCATGAGCAAATCAGCAAAAAAAGACTTATACGAAGCACCAGACTATTATTTATTGGACGAATTGTTAACCGACGAGCATAAACTGATCCGTGCAACAGCGCGCGAATGGGTAAAAAAAGAAGTAAGCCCCATTATTGAAGATTATGCGCAAAAGGCCGAATTTCCCAAACATTTAATAAAAGGACTGGCCGACATAGGCGCTTTTGGCCCGACTATTCCCGTTGAATATGGTGGTGCGGGTTTAGATTATACCGCTTATGGTATTTTAATGCAGGAAATTGAGCGCGGCGATTCAGGAATCCGCTCTACTGCATCTGTTCAGGGTTCGTTAGTAATGTACCCGATTTATGCCTACGGCACTGAAGAACAGCGCAAAAAATACTTACCTAAACTGGCCAGCGGCGAAATGATGGGATGCTTTGGTTTAACGGAACCTGATCATGGTTCGAACCCGGGCGGCATGGTAACCAATATTAAAGATGCCGGAAGTCATTATGTTTTAAATGGAGCAAAAATGTGGATCAGCAATGCGCCATTTGCAGATATTGCAGTAGTATGGGCTAAGGATGAAGCAGGCAAAATCAGGGGAATGGTGGTTGAGCGCGGCATGGAAGGGTTTTCTACACCTGAAACGCACAACAAATGGAGTTTAAGAGCTTCGGCCACCGGCGAACTGGTGTTTGACAATGTGCAACTCCCGAAAGAAAATGTTTTCCCCGAAATAAGCGGGCTCAAAGGGCCTTTGGGTTGCTTAAACCAGGCACGTTACGGCATTGCATGGGGTGCATTAGGCGCAGCAATGGATTGTTACGATACTGCGCTACGTTATTCGAAAGAGCGGGTACAGTTTGGTAAACCGATTGGCGGTTTCCAGCTGCAACAAAAAAAACTGGCCGAAATGGTTACCGAAATTACCAAAGGACAGCTTTTGGTTTGGCGTTTGGGCACTTTAAAAAGTGAAAACCGCGCAACGGCCGAACAAATTTCGATGGCTAAAAGAAACAGTGTAGAAATTGCACTTGATATTGCCCGCAACGCCCGTCAAATGCTTGGCGGAATGGGAATTACAGGCGAGTATTCGATTATGCGCCACATGATGAACCTAGAATCGGTGGTTACCTACGAAGGTACACACGATATACATTTACTGATTACGGGAATGGATGTAACAGGATTAAACGCTTTTAAATAAAAATGATTAAAAAACTTACGCTCTCAATCTGCCTTCTACAAATGATGGTTGGCTTTGCCATTGCACAGAAAGGAAAAGTAGACATTAACCCGCAACTGCCTAATTGGTTACAGAAAGTAAATGTCATGAATAATAAGCCTGCTTATAAAAATATTCAGGACGGGTATTACCTTTTTCTTGTCGAAAAACAAAACAACCTCGAAAGTAAAGAGCAATATTCACATATCATCAGAGAAATCAGTAACAGTACCGGAGTTCAGAATGGATCCGAAATATCGGTTTCTTATGATCCCAGTTATGAAAAACTAATATTTCATCAACTCACGGTATGGCGCAACAATCAACCAATAAATAAACTTAGCTTACAAAATTTCAAAATCCTTCAGAACGAAAAAGAGCTTTCGAGATTCATATACAGCGGCCTATATACAGCTTACCTGATTTTGGATGACATTAGAAAGGGCGACCGCATAGAATATGCCTTTACCATACAGGGCGGCAATCCGGTGTTTCCAAAATATTCTAATACCATTTATTTTGAAGGAAACAGCCAGATTGTTAACGTATACAACAATCTCATTTTTAAGCCGGGCAGAACAATAAGAACAAAAAATTTCAACGCTGTTCCTCCCCTTAAAAAATCAATTGTTAATGGCTTAAATGTTTTCGAATGGCAAAACTCCATGACAAAAACCTATCCTGCTAATGATTTTGAGCCTTCTGATTATGATCCTTTCGCAAGAGTACAGGTGTCTGAGTACAACAGCTGGCAGGAAATTGTTGATTGGGGATTAAGTTTACAACAAAATTATTCGAAAAATTCTGCCATTATAAACGAAAAAGTTGCAGAATTAAAGCTCAAAGCAAAAGGAAATAAGGAAAAATACCTTGAGCTGGCAACCAGGTTTGTACAGGATGAGATCAGGTACATGGGCATCGAAATCGGTGAGTATTCCCATCGGCCAAACAGCCCTGAAAAAATATTAAAGCAACGCTATGGTGATTGCAAGGATAAATCTACCTTATTGTGCCAATTGCTAAAGGCGAATGGCATTAATGCTTATTCAGTATTCCTAAATACCTACCTAAAAAAGGAAACAGCTTCATTATTGCCCAGTCCTAATGTATTTAATCACGAAACGGTGCTTGTAGAATTTGAAGATAGAAAAATATACATCGACCCCACTGTTTCAAACCAGCGTGGCCCAATTTTAAACACCTATTTTCCTTATACGGCAAAGGTATTAGTTTTAAAAGAAGGTAATAAAGAACTAAGCGAAACCAAACAGGAAAATCTTGGCAAATTAAAATCGTTGGTGGTTTTTAATGTTGAAGACACTTCGTCGACCAATAAATCAACACTCACCATTACCAGCGAGTACTCGAATAATTATGCTGATAATTTTAGAGAAGAGCTGAATAACAGCGGTGCTGATAACATTGAAAAAACGTACATAAAATATTATTCAAACCTTTATCCTGGTTTAACGATAAAGGAACCGATTGAAATTAAGGATGATGAGGCTAAAAATATTGTTACCGTTACTGAACATTATGAAATAGACAGTTTATGGACGCGCAGTGAAAGCGATCACTCGAAGCGGATAGCTTACTTTTATGGCGATCTGATTAATGATCAGGTTATATCAATCAAGAAATTCAGGAATGCTCCACTCCTATTAAAATTCCCTTGTACCATCGAACAGGAGGTGAGGATTATCCTTCCCGAAGTTTGGAATTTTGAAGATGAAAACATTACAATAGACAATGATAACTATAGATTTTTATACACAGCCAACGCTAAGTATAATACTTTAACACTGACCTATTATTACCAAAACTTTAACGATTCTTTACAGCCAAACAGCATAAACGACTATATAAAAGACAGTAAAGAAATCCTCAACACCCTATCTTACAGCATTTACTGGAAGGGCGGTACTGCTGATGCTGAAAACAATGGACTAAATCTTCAACTACTCGCTGTTGCATTTTTGGTCTTTTTATTAACCACTTTTATTGCGATTTACGGCTACACCAGAAGAACAGCTTTCGACATCGAATCTATTAAAAATGCATGGAAATTAGGCGGTTGGTTGGTTATACCCGGCATCGGAATTACACTTAATCCACTTATTATTTTGGTTTCTGCAGTAAAAGAAAACCTCTATTCAAACAGGATTTGGGAAGGAATTCAATCAAGCCCACACTCATTCCTGCTTAATGCCAGTGTGATCTTTACCTTAGTATTTAATGTAATCTTGTTTGTTTTTAGCATGTTCATATTGGTTTCATTCTATAAGAGGCGGGATTTTTTTCCGAAATACTATATTATTTTCCTTATTTTTTCTTTTGCAGTAACCTTATTGGATACTGTTGGAAGTATTTACCTACATAAATTAATGAACAAGGAAGCTTTAAATCCTTCAGAATTTCTTTCTGTATTAAGAATTGGTATTTTTGCAGGCATTTGGATTGCTTATTTCCTCAAATCAGAACGTGTTAAACAAACCTTTGTGTTTTCTTATCCCGATAATGACTGGAGAAATGCTGTAATTAAGGATTTAAATGAAAACTTCAGGATTAGCAATCTCGAAAACAATATTACTAATACGCAAGAAACAATAGATATAGACGATCATGAAAGACTTTAAAAAATACACCTATATACCTGCCCCACCCGAAGAAGTTTATTTAGCGCTTACCAAAGAAACCAGCATTAAATTATGGACAGGTGCCGAGGTGGAGTTTGAAGAAGTACCCGGAACTGAATTTTCTTTCTGGGATGGTGATATTACCGGCAAAAACATTGAATTTGTGTATGCTAAGCAAATTGTACAGCAATGGTATTTTGGTGAAGAAAACGAGCCTTCAATCGTTACCATCAAACTGCACGAAGATAAAAAAGGCACCTCATTGGAATTTAAACAAACCAATATCCCCGATGAAGACTACGCCGATTTTACTGAAGGCATACAAGAATATTTTTTAGGTGGATTGGTCGATTTTTTTGATGAATAACGAATAAACTTACATACAAAAAATTTAGTAGCGGGTATTTTGTTCTAATTATACAGAAACAAACAATTACTTCTATACCTGCTCATATTTAAAAATTTTGCAACAAAGCTGCATTTATATTCTTTTTAAATGTAACTTTGTTGCGTTGAAGTCGCTACAGCATCCATACCGCAGCAAAATATTTTCCCGCATTTGGGCTTTACTGATATTGGTAATATTTGTAAACGCAACCCTGGTTGAATCACTTCATGACCATGGTGCAGAAAAAAGCAATACTGAAAATCAATACCTAAGTAAAGGACATCCGATAAAACAATTGAGTACACCAAAGTTAAAATGCAAACTTTGCGAGGTACTTAAACACAGAGCACACTTCTTCAATATCCCCTCTCCTACACCTCTGGCATTGCCTATTACGAAACCGGTATTTAAAACCGATGGTTATCTGTTTAAACATACTGTTGTTTTTATTTTATCGTGTAGCAACAAAGGCCCGCCAGCTCTAATTGCTTAAACTGCCATTTATGGCGGTTATCTCTTAATCAATCTATTCATTTCTTTTAATGTGCTGCCGCAAGGCCTGCACCTATACCCTTATTTTATGCTTCAAGCTATTTCTTTATCTAAGAATTATCAATCTTTTCGTGCCTTAAATCAGCTCAACTTAACAGTTAACCCGGGTGAAGTATATTGTTTACTCGGCCAAAACGGCGCCGGAAAAACCACTACAATTAACCTCTTCTTAGGTTTTATTGCGCCAACCGAAGGAAAAATACTGATCGATAATGTAGAAGTTTCACCATATGATAATCAGCGCCGCAAGCATCTGGCCTATATACCGGAAGTGGTGATGCTTTATGGCCATTTATCGGCTTTAGAAAACCTTGATTATTTTTCGAAACTGGCAGGTTTCAGCTACGGAAAAGAAACACTCGTTAATTTCCTAAGCCAGTGTGGCCTGGATACCAAAGCACACCACAAACATTTATCGGGCTTTAGCAAAGGCATGCGCCAGAAAGTGGGGATTGCCATTGCGCTTGCAAAAGATGCAAAGATCATTTTCATGGACGAACCTACCAGCGGGCTTGATCCAAAGGCCACCGAAGACTTTACCCAACTGGTAAAACAGCTGGCTAACGAGGGCAAATCGATCTTGATGGCTACGCACGATATTTTTAATGCGGTAAATGTAGGCTCACACATAGGTATTATGAAGCAGGGCGAACTGATCCATACACTCCAGGCCAGCGAAATCAGTGCAGCCGATCTCCAAAAACTGTATCTCCAAACCATTTAATACAATCATTTCATGAAATTGATATCCGCTATTTTTCGCATCATCTTTATTATTGTTTTGTTCCAATTTATCAGCTTCCACATTATGGCACAGGTTAAGGTAAGCGGCAAAGTAATTGATGCTAACCATCAGGCCATTAACAAGGCTAATATTAAATTTAAAAGTGGTAAAGACCAGTTGAATACCAGCACCGATTCGCTTGGTAATTTTGCTTTAATCCTGCCAAAAACAGCCAGTTATACACTTAGTGCAAGTGCAATTGGTTACACTGGCTTTACCAAAAATTATCTCATCAGTAACGACATTAATATTGAGCCGATAACACTACAGTCTTCAAATGAAGAATTGCAAACTGTTGAAGTGATAGGTACCAACAGCCGAAAATATTATGGCAATTATTCTTTTTCGGCTACTAAAACGGCCACTGCAAACAAAGATATTCCACAGGCTATTTCATCGGTTTCGAAAGAGTTAATGGCCGACAGGCAGGCAGCTGTGCTGGCCGACGCGGTAAAAAACATAACCAGTGTATCGCAAAGCAGTTATTACAACCAATTTGCTATCAGAGGAATTAATCAGAATGAAGAAGGTGCAATTATTAACGGGATGCGTACGCGTCAGTATTATTTCAATCAGCCTTTAACCAATAATCTCGAACGCATTGAAGTAATAAAAGGTCCGGCGAGCGCTACATTTTCGAGTGTAGACCCGGGTGGTAGTATTAACCTGGTAACTAAAAAGCCATTGACCGAAAACCGAAAAGAAGTGAGTATCTCGACTGGAAGCTTTAGCACGATACGTGGTGCACTAGATTTTACAGGCCCTTTAAATACAGATAAAACCCTGCTTTACCGGTTAAATATAGGCTATGAAGACGGTAAAAGCTTTAGGAATCTGCAATACAGAAAGGGTTATATCATTGCACCTTCGTTCTCCTACCGCCCATCAGACCGTACCAGTTTAAATGTTGAGGTGGTGATGAACAACAGCAATTCGCGGTTAGACAGAGGGCAGGCTATTTTTGGTGCCATTGCGGGGCAAACAGATTTGAACAGCACGCCCATTACCTTTAACATGGGCGCCAGCAACGATAGGTTTAATACCCAGGATTTGATGTTAATGACCAGTTTTTCGCATCAGCTTAGTAAAGGTATTGCATTTAATGCAGCATATATGAAACAAAACTGGAACGAAGACTTACTGGAACACAGAACAACCAATGCTTTTGGTGTTGATGAAAACAATCAGCCTATACCTACGTTGGCAGCTATGCGGGCAGTACAACGACAACAAAAATGGGGCACTGATAATTTGAGTACTTATTTCAGTATCAATACGCGCACTTTTAGTATTAGCCATAAGCTTGTAATTGGTTACGATAGGATTAACACACAGAAACTGAGAGGCGGAGGAGAAAATTCGGCTCAGGGTTACCGTTTAAAGGATGGCACAATTGCCACACGTTACGATCCTGCCAAAAAGGATTTATATCTTTTTAAAACCATAAACGGTGTTAATGCGCCAGTACCCAATGTAGAACATTTCAATCTGGCTAATCCGGCTTACACGCTTAAAAATTTAAGTGATTACACCTTTACTAAAACTGAAATTCCGCCATCCTATTATCTTGTTAATGGCATTTACGTGCAAGATCAGCTTACTTATGGCAAATTAACGCTTACCCTGGGTTTAAGGCAGGAATGGTACAAAGATTACAGCAATTACCAGCTGGCTACCGAAAAGAGAATTGCACAACACAAACTTTTGCCAAGAGCCGGAATTACCTATGCACTCAATCCAAACATCAATATTTATGCAACCTACCTCCAAGGTTACCAGCCACAAGGCAACACCTCTAGTCTGGTAATTATTCCGCCACCTGCAGGCACTAATTTCAAGCCTTTAGAGAGCGATCTCAGAGAAATTGGTGCAAAATCGGAATGGCTGAACAGGCGCTTAATGATAAATGTTGCGCTTTTCGAAATCAACCAGAAAAACCTGTTGATGAATGCAAACGACCCTTTAGATGTAAACCGTTTAGTTGAACGTGGTGCACAGCGAAGCCGGGGTTTCGAATTTGAAGCTTCGGGCCTTATTAGCGCCAACTGGCAATTTAATGCAGGTTATAGCTATATAGATGCTATTATTAAAGATGACTTTAATCCTCAGTTAATTGGTCAACGGGTGCAAAATACACCAAAGCACAGCGCCAGTTTATGGACGCGTTACAACCTTGAAACCCTAAAATTAAAAGGTATTGGCTTTGGTGCAGGTGTACAATATAGTGGCACCAAGCTTCCGCTTTACATCAGAGATTTCGAATTGCCAGCATACACGCTTTTTGATGCAGCTATTTATTATTCGCCTGTGGGCAGCAAGGTGCAATTGGCTGCAAACCTGAATAATATTTTAAACAAAACCTATTGGGTTGGTGCACAAAATTATTTACGCCTTTTTCCTGGTACCCCCAGAAACATCATGTTTAACGTAACCTACCGTATATAATGTCGAATATTATCACAACAATTGCCAAACAGACCTTTAAAGCAGCTTTTAGCACCAAAGCCACTATGGCCCTCATTATTCTACTGGGTTTATCGCTTTGTATGGCAACTTATGTAGGATGGCAAAATTACAAATCGCAGCAAAACCAGCGCCTGCATTATAAAGAATTGGTTAGGGCACAGTGGCTGGCGAAACCCGATAAACACCCGCACCGGATGGCGCATTACGGTTATCTGGCCTTTCGCGAAAAGCATGAACTGAGTTTTTTTGATTTCGGGATTGAAAGCTTTGCTGGTGTCAGTATTTTTCTGGAAGCACACAAGCAGAATACCGTTAATTTTAGCGAAGCCAGCTTTGCCAATGGCATGTTACGGTTCGGCGAAATCAGCGTAGCCATGGTATTGCAGCTTTTGGTTCCGCTGCTCATTTTCTTTTTAGGTTACAACAGCATCTCGGCCGAACGCGAATCGGGCACCTTGAAAATCTTACTTTGCCAAAATGTAAGCTGGAAGCAACTGCTGTGGGGCAAAACCATCGGCATTATTAGCGTCTGCTTATCTATTTTTTTACCGCTCATCTTACTCACCATTTTATTGTGGGCTTCTTTGAGCAATTGGCAAATTAATCCTGATTCGGGCCTCCGCCTGCTGTTGCTAATTTTGTGTTATTCGGTATATTTCTTTATCGTTTCGGCCATTACGGTTTTAGTATCCGCATATCACCAAAGTTCGCGGGCAGCATTAACCACCTTACTGGCCTGCTGGATTTTTTTTATGGTGATTATGCCCCGGGTTACACAAGCTATTGGAGATAAAATCCATCCTTCGCCTTCCAAAATAGAATTTGCCAATGCCATTTCTGCCGATATTAGCAAACAGGGTGACAGCCACAATCCTGATGATACCCATTATGCCTCCATTAAAGATTCTTTACTTAAAGCCTACCATGTAGATGATGTAAAAAAACTCCCATTCAACTATGGAGGCTATATCATGGCCGAAGGCGAAAAAATCAGTTCGAAAATATACAGCAATCACCAGCGCCTACTTAACGCAAATTTTGAAGAACAGAACCGTATAACCATGTTATCTGGTTTTCTGAATCCTTATTTATCCCTCAAAAATATTTCGATGGCACTTACGGCTTCAGACTTTAAAACCTTTGTCGATTTTCAAAACCAGGCAGAAGCCTACCGCTACCAGCTGGCGCAAAAAATGAACAAATTGCAGATCGATAAAATGAGTAACATTTCGCCGGGCAAAACTGATAAACCACTGGCCATTAGCCGATCCAACTGGGCACAACAACCCGATTTCAACTACAAATTTACCCGTTTAGGCACAGTACTGAAAAGCGAAATGCTGGCACTCACTTCATTATTATGTTGGTTAATGGCAGTAGTTGTAATGATTCAATGCACCGCCCGCTGGGTTAAAACTATCCCAAACCAAAATTAAACACTTGCTACAAATGAATAAAAGCATCTATACATTAGAATTTAAGCTGTTTTTCAGAAACACTTCTACATGGATTGGCATCATTATGCTAAGCTTTATGGGTTTTGCAGGCTTATACTTCGGCAAAACTTTCATCAAAAAACAGGAACAGGTAATTGAAAAAGCTGCAAGTTTGCAAAAGCAGCAAACCGCGCAAAATATATCGTATTTTGGCAAGGATATTGGCTTGTTTTTCTATCACAATAAATTTTCTGTGGCCAATCCACCTGGTACCTGGGCAGCCTTTGCTAACGGACAGCGCGATGTAAACCCCTATTTAATATCAGTAACAATGCTTGGCCTTGAAGGTCAGCTATATGATACAGACCTGAGTAATCCGTTAAGCCTGCTTTTAGGTAAAATGGATCTCAGTTTTGTGTTTATTTTTCTGTTTCCGCTGGTTATTATTGCTTTTAGTTACAATCTGCTGTCAGAACAAAAGGAAAGTGGTATTTGGCCGTTGTTAAATGCACAAATCGATAACACTTTTTTAATCATCTGGCGTAAGTTTTTGGTGAGGTTAATTGTAATTTTTCTTCTTGCAATAGTGCTTATGCTGGTAGCCGCTGTTTACCTGAAACTACCGTTTGATGCTACCTTTGCAGTAGTATTGGCTTTAATTCTACTCTATCTGACATTCTGGTTTGCTGTTTCATTTGTTGTTATTTCCATCAACAAATCGTCGAATTTTAACGCTTCAGTACTGATTGCCGTATGGGTGCTATTGTGTATTGTGGTTCCGGCAAGCTTAAATCTATTGCTCACCAAAAAATACCCGGTGCCTGAGGCCTTACAAAATGTGATTAATCAGCGTGAAGGTTACCATGAAAAATGGGACATGGACAAATCAGTAACCATGATACCCTTTTTTAAGCATTACCCTGAATTGAAAAAATATCCTTTCCCGGATGCGAAAACCTTTAGCTGGTACTGGTATTATGGCATGCAGCAAATGGGCGATGATGCAGCTGTAGCAAGTCGTTTGTTAATTGAAAAAAAGCTGGCCTCGCGACAATACTTTACCGAAGTAGTTGCGTTATTTTTCCCAAGCATACAAATGCAATTGGGTGTTAATGTGCTTGCAGGTACTGACTTGGATAGCCACTTAGATTTTCAGCAGGCCATTAGAAAGTATCATGAATCAGTAAGATTGCATTTTTACCCAGCCATTTTCACCAGTGCTGAGCTTAAAAATACAGATATAGAAACTTACAAATTAGAAAAACACACCCCTCAAAATGTTCCTGCTATCTGGATTAACTTATTATCGATAACCACATTAACTGTGATTTTAGCCGGATTGGGTTATTTTTCCTTAAAAAGGAGAATTTAGTCTCACCTTGGATTGTTATCCTGAGTCTGTCAAAGGACTAGCATAAACATATGCAAAAAACACTTCGACAAGCTACCATTGACAGGCCCAATAGAAGATTCGTCATCTCGACTGAAGCGCAGCGAAATGGAGAGATCTTTAAATAGATTTCTCGGCTACGTTGTACTTCGCTCGAAATGACGACTCCGAAGGGGCTGTAACTAATATTGATTTTTATCCAATAAATTAAGCCTCAGGGTGACAAACTTAGTTTTATATCTCGGTACTATAAACCGATCTGATGGCGTCGCGCAAATTGTATTTAGAAGCCATAACCTCACCATAAGCACCTGCGCTACGGATAGCAAAAATATCACCCCTGAACGACTCAGGTTGCTCAACCTCTTTACCAAAACAATCGGTACTCTCGCAAATTGGCCCTACGATATCGTACTTAAATAAGCCTGGAGTTTGGACCTTGGAGTTTGGGGTTTGAGATAAGTTCTCTATTTTGTGATAAGCCTGGTACAATGCCGGACGCATCAATTCAGTCATACCTGCATCTAACACCACAAAATTCTTTTTCTTACCTTTTTTGATGTATAAAGCACGTGTAATTAACGAAGCTGATTGTCCAACCAATGCCCTACCCAGTTCGAAATGTACTTCCTGGCCGGCTTTAACTTCTAAAAATTCATTGAAAATTTTAAAGTAGGCTTCAAAGTCAGGAATCTGGTTATCAGGATTGTGATAATCAATACCCAAACCACCACCAACGTTTAAAACTTTTAGGGTAAAGCCTTTATCTTCAAACCAGGTTGCAAACTCATTTACACGAACGCAAAGGTTTTTATAAACATCTAAATTGGTAATCTGCGAACCAATGTGGAAGTGGATTCCAATGAATTTTAAGTTAGCAGAAGCTTTTAACGTTTCAGCACATTCAGGTAAATCCCACGAGTTGATACCGAATTTATTTTCATCCAAACCAGTTGTAATGTTGTGGTGTGTGTGCGCATCTACATTCGGGTTGATACGGATAGCTACCTGAGCCGTTTTACCCTTTTTAGCAGCCAATTCGTTTAACACTTCCAGTTCCTGGATCGACTCTACATTGAAGCAAAAAATATCAAGATCAAGTGCTTCGTTTATTTCCTTATCTGATTTACCCACTCCGGCAAAAACAATCTTACCGGCTTCAAACCCTACTTCAACGGCCCTTCTCACCTCGCCTGCACTCACGCAATCGGCACCGAAACCAATACCTTTAATCTGTTCAAGCAAAACAGCATTGAAGTTGGCCTTCAACGCGTAATGAATGTGAAACTTGTACGGAGCAGCAGCATCTGCGCAGGTGCGCAAAGTTTTCTGCAACAACTCAGTATCATAATAGTAAAAAGGTGTTTCTATATTGTTAAACTTTGATATATCTTTATCGGCGAACATGTTCAAATTCCTTATTATAATTTTAATTTTATTCTTTGGGCTGGTATATATAGGTAACTACCTCGATTTAAAGCACGGAAGAATTACCCATAAACAATACAATGGCAAAATTCGGTTTTTTATCGTTTTACTGCTCATTGTATTATTTCTCATATTTATCAAAAAATGAAGATAGCAGCAGCCCTATTTATTGTGCTTATCCTTTCGCTTGGCTTATTTAACTCTTGCAAAAAGTATAAAAACGGACTATTACCAGCAAGCTTTCTGGCGGTTCATTTCCTTATCGGATTGCTCGTAATAGCCGGTGCGTTTTTTCTCTTATTCGAATAAACGGTTGTGCAGGCTTCTTAAAGCTTCTGTTTTATATTCGCTTAAAATTAAAAGCGAAACGTTGTAATTGCTGCCACCGTAAGAAATCATGCGGATTGGAATGTGTTTTAAACCTTCCAAAACCCTACTTGCAAAACCATGTTTTTCAGAACCGAAATCGCCTACAACACATACAATACTGTGGTCGGTATCTACTTCTACCGTTCCGAAACTTTCCAGTTCTTCGATAATCTGTGGTAAATGAGCAGTTTCATCAATCGTTAACGATACGGCCACCTCAGAAGTGGTAATCATATCGATTGGTGTTTTATAGCGTTCAAATACTTCGAAAACCCTGCGCAAGAAACCATAAGCCAATAACATACGACTCGATTGGATACGGATTGCCGTAATACCATCTTTGGCTGCAATTGATTTGATTTTGCCTTTTTCACTATCGTGCGTAATTAAAGTACCGGCAGCGGCTGGCTCCATGGTATTTAACAAACGAACCGGAATTTTATATTTCTGTGCCGGAAAAACCGACTGAGGGTGTAAAATTTTCGCACCAAAGTAAGCTAACTCGGCCGCTTCATCAAATGATAACTGGGCAATTGGCTTAGTTCCTTTCACAATACGTGGATCGTTGTTGTGCATTCCGTCAATATCCGTCCAGATTTGAACTTCTTCGGCCAGAATTGCAGCACCCAATAACGATGCAGTGTAATCACTTCCACCACGGCGCAGGTTATCTACTTCGCCGAAACTGTTGCGGCAAATGTAACCCTGGGTAATAAACAGCTTGTTATCTTTATGCTGTTCCAATAATGGCATTAAATGTTTGGTGGTAAAAGGAATATCCGGTTCGTTATCCTCATCCGTTTTCATAAAATCTAAAGCCGGCAGCAATACCGATGGTACGCCGATAGATTTTAAATAGATGTGGTATAAAGTTGTAGATAACAATTCGCCTTGCGCCAAAACAACTTTTTCTTCAATTGAAGTAAAAAGGTCGTTAGCCAAACCAGCTAAAAAGCCAAAGTGGTAATCAATTACTTCATTTCCCTGCTCCTGAAATTCGGCAGCCGGCAAAAGTTCTATTACAAAGGTTTTATATTTTTGGTAAAGGTTTTCAACGCACTCGCTTCCCTTCTTCTTATCACCAGCTAAAAAATGATTTGCAATTTCTACTAAACTGTTTGTGGTACCAGACACAGCTGATAGCACCACAATCTGCTCTTCATTTGGATTAATGATATCCAATAATTTCGTCATGCGCTCGGGACTACCTACAGAAGTACCCCCAAATTTTAATATTTTCATCTAGTTCTTTGTTGTTTTTTCCAGCGAAAAAGCAGCGGTAACTTCTAAGTTTACAACTATTTTAAAAAAGTTACAGTCTACCCACTTTAATACCGGATTTTCTTTATTATTGTATCGGGGCGTGAAAATAAGCAAAACAAGCTTAAAAGCAACATCCTCAACAAAATAAAATTTGGATGAATGAAAATAAATGGGTTTTTAGCCAAACTTCATCCATCAAAATTTGTTCAATACCAGATATTAAATTTAAAAAACAGCTCAATGCAAGCAATTGATCAATCAACGCAAGCCACAATTAATCAGTGGTTAAGTGGAAATTATGATGAGAATACCAAGGCCGAAATTCAGGCTCTTGTTGATAAAGATGCAACTACCGAATTAACAGATGCCTTTTATAAAAGTTTAGAGTTTGGTACCGGTGGTTTACGAGGTATTATGGGGGCTGGTTCAAACCGCATTAACAAATATACCATTGGTACAGCTACACAGGGCTTGGCCAACTATTTAAACAATAAATACCCTAACGAAAAAATTAAAGTTTCCATTGCGCACGATAGCCGCAACAATTCTGACTATTTTGCTAAAATTACTGCCGATGTTTTCTCAGCAAATGGCATTCACGTTTATTTCTTCTCTGCATTAAGGCCAACTCCCGAATTGTCTTTCGCAGTGCGTCATTTCGGCTGCAAAAGCGGTGTGATGTTAACCGCATCGCACAATCCGAAAGAGTATAATGGCTACAAAGCTTATGGTGCTGATGGTGGCCAGTTTACTTCTCCTGATGATAAGCTAGTAATTGATGAGGTAAATAAAATCAAAAGCATTGATGAGGTTAAATTTGACCGCGTAGATGCAAACATCGAATTAATTGGTGAAAATGTAGATAAACTGTATCTGGATGGTATTACTGCCTTGTCGATCTCGCCAGCAGCCATTAAAAGACAGCACGATTTAAAAATTGTGTTCTCTCCTATCCACGGAACCGGTATTACCCTGGTACCGAAAGCACTTGAGCAATTTGGTTTTACCAATGTAACGGTGGTTGAAGAACAAAGCAAACCGGATGGAAATTTCCCTACGGTTGTTTATCCAAACCCTGAGGAAAAAGAAGCCCTTACTTTGGCCATGAACAAGGCGAAAGAAATCGATGCCGATTTGGTTTTAGCTACCGACCCTGATGCCGACCGCGTGGGTATTGCCGTGAAAGACAATAATGACGAGTGGGTATTATTAAACGGTAACCAAACCGGTTGTTTATTAATTAACTATTTATTATCTGCCTGGCAGGAAAGCGGAAAACTGGATGGCAATCAATTTATCGTGAAAACAATTGTTACCTCTAACCTGATTGAGGAAATTGCCAAAAAGAAAAACGTAACCTACTACAATACTTTAACCGGCTTTAAATATATCGGCCAGTTAATGACTGAACTGGAAGGTAAAAAATACTTTATTGGCGGTGGCGAAGAAAGCTATGGTTACCTGATTGGCGATTTGGTACGCGACAAAGATGCGGTAGTTTCTGCAGCGTTTATTGCCGAAATGACCGCTTATTATAAAGATAAAGGTGCCAGCCTATACAATGCTTTGTTAGATATGTATGTAGAGTACGACCTTTATAAAGAAGACCTGGTATCCTTAACCAAAAAAGGAAAAACCGGTGCTGAAGAAATTAAAGCCATGATGGTTAAATTCAGAGAGAACCCTCCTGCCAGCCTTGGTGGTTCTAAAGTTTCGGTACTTAAAGATTACGAATTAAGTCAGGAAACGGATTTAGCTACTGGTAAGGTGACCAAACTGGATTACCCAACCTCTGATGTTTTACAGTTTATTACTGCCGATGGAAGCATTGTTTCTGCCCGTCCGAGTGGTACCGAACCAAAAATTAAGTTCTACTGCAGTGTAAACGCACCTTTAGCCGATAGAAAAGATTTCGAAAAAGTAAATACGGCTTTGGGCGATAAAATTAAAGCGGTAATGACTGATTTGCAGGCATAAAAAAAATTAATTTAGATAAAGTGCTAGCCTTTCAGGCGGCGATAAACACAGATGAATAGTTTTTCATCTGTGTTTTTTGTTTAAGCCGTATTAATGTTTGGCCACAGATGTACAGATTATCACTGAGAAATAACGATAAAATGACAGGAGAATTTTCTGTGTGCTCTGTGAATCCGTGGCAAAAAAACAAATGCACATCTGCGACTGGTTAGCCAAAGATGCACCGATTAATGCGGAGGAATAGCGATAAAATGAAAGGGAAATTTTCTGTGTGCTCTGTGAATCCGTGGCAGAAAAACACATGTAAATCTGCTACTGGTTAGCCACAGATGCACCGATTAACACTGAGAAATAATGATAAAATGACACGAGATTTTCTGTGTACTCTGTGGATCCGTGGCAAAAAAAACATATATGCATCTGCGACTGGTTAGCCACAGATGCACCGATTAACACTGAGAAATAAAGATAAAATGACACGAGATTTTCTGTGTGCTCTGTGAATCCGTGGTAGAAAAAACATATGTTCATCTGCGACTGAATAATTCAATCTGTTTTTTCTTTGCTGCAACCAATTTCTTTAATACTTTTGCAGCTCAATACCCATGTTCAAAAGAATTCTGATATATCTTTTAGTAATCTGTACAATTTCCAATTGCTACATGCAGTTAATTGTGTACTCGGGTTACCAAATGAATAAAGAATATATTACGAGTGTATTTTGTATTAACAATGCTCACCCTGAGCTACATTGCGATGGTCAGTGTTTCCTGGCTAAAAAATTAAAAGATTTAGATGGTAAGAACAAGCAGGCACAAGAAAACCTGAAACGGGTTGTTGAGGCCGAACCAGGCTTTAAGCTTGTTGTACTTAACCATACTATCCCATTCTTTATCATAAAATCAGAAAGTGGTTATCTGGAAAAACCAGTTAAAGACCTTTCTATTTCTATTTTTCATCCACCGAAAACGGTTTAAGTATTTTTTAATTCGCGGTTTTTGTTTGTCATGCTGAGCGCAACGAAGCATCTCATTAAGAACGGCCAAATCTGTTATTCCATGTAATATTAATTTCTGCCAATTATTCCAGAGATTCTTCATTGCATTCAGAATGACAGTAACATTTTTTTACTTATCCAATTTTCTTAAAATGAAATTAACAACATACTTATTGACATTATTGTGCCCTGCCCTACTTTTAACTTCCTGCAAAAAAGACAACAATGAAACCGCTACAGAAACTAAATCAAATTTCACTATCGAGTTCGACAACCAGGTAAACGGAAGTACTTTAGTTTTAAATACTGCAACTTACAAAAATGCTAAGGGCGAAGATTTTAAAATCAATGTATTTAAATACTACGTTAGCAATATTAAATTAAGCAAAGCCGATGGCAGCAGCTATCTTATTCCGGAAAGCTACTTTTTAATCGATGCTTCAAAAGCAGAATCTACAAACATTACCTTAAAAGATGTACCAACCGGCGATTATACCAAAATCGAATATACCATTGGTGTAGATTATGCCCGTAATTTTGCAGGAGCCCAAACGGGTGCTTTAGATCCAATAAATGGCATGTTCTGGACCTGGAACAGTGGTTATATCTTTGTGAAACTGGAAGGTACATCTCCACAATCTATAGCGGCAAACAATGCACTTACCTTTCATATTGGCGGTGTAGTTGACCCAAACAACACCATCAGAACATTTGCTACCGAAATTAATGCAGCCAATCCACTTCGCGTTAGAACAGACAGTAAACCCAAAATGCACTTTATTGTAAATGCTGCAGCTTTGTTTACCGGTAAAACCGATGTTAGTTTTGCTGCATTGAACTTTACAATGGGTGGGCCAAATTCGGTAATTGTGGCAAATAATTATGCCAGTGGATTATTCCGTTTAGATCATATCCACAATTAAATGCTGAGGAAAACAACCGTCTTCGCAATGCTTGTTTTAAGCATTGCGTTGATGTATGCCTGCAGTAAGAACGAGGATGAGGCAATTCCGCAAGAAACTAAAATTGCTTTCAGCGTTCCTTCAAATTTCCCTGCTCCGGCATACAATTTCGAAGATAACAAGCTAACCAATGCTGGTTTTGCATTGGGCAAGAAACTATTTTATGATGCCCGCTTATCGGCAGATAAAAGTGTTTCGTGCGGGAGCTGTCACCAGCAATTTGCGGCTTTTACGCAACTCGATCATAAAGTAAGTCATGGCGTAAACAATTGTCAGGGCAAGCGCAATACGCCGCCTCTGGTTAATCTGGCCTGGCAAAAAGCGTTCTTCTGGGATGGTGGTGTAAAAAACATCGAAACTTCGCCGTTAAATGCCATCACCGATGCCTGCGAAATGGGTACAGATATCCAAACCATCGTTGCTTTTTTAAAAGCCACCGCGCCATATCCCGATATGTTTAAACAGGCATTTGGTTCAACTGAGATCAATTCGCAACTGATACTGAAATCCATTACCCAGTTTACCGCCATGCTGGTTTCGGCCAATTCAAAATACGATCAGGTAATGCGCAAAGAAGGTGGCGCTGCTTTTACGGCGACCGAGCAGGCTGGTTATACGCTTTTTAAAGAAAAGTGCAGTTCTTGTCATGCCGAACCTTTTTTCACCGATTTGTCTTATCGCAGCAACGGTTTAGATTTGGTGAGCGCTGATGAGGGCCGGTCGCATATTAGCAGCGTAAAGACTGACTTTGGCAAATTCCGTGTGCCTACGCTACGTAATATCGAATATACCAGCCCTTACATGCACGATGGCCGTTTTTACAGTCTTGATGAAGTACTAAACCACTACGATTCTGGCGTAAAAGCAGCCGAAAACCTGGATGCTTCCTTAAAAAACGGCATCCGGTTAAATAGCTCAGAAAAAGAGCAGATTAAAGCATTTTTAAAAACATTAACAGATCATGAGTTTATCAAAAATACACTATTTAGCGAATCGTAAATTATTCATTCTAGCTTTCCTGCTGTTAGGCAGTAAGGCTTTTGCATGCGATATTTGTGGCTGTTTTATGGGCATTACCCCCTATTACAACCGCAATAGCATTAGCCTGCTATACCGCTACCGCTCATTTAACGGTTACGAAGGGCAATCACATTCGCTGTTTCCAAACGGTGGAAAATTCTTTATTCCGGCCCGTAGCCAGGATTCACCAATTACCGGCCATGCAGGTAATCCGAACGACTACGAATTATACCGCTCGCTGGAAGTGAGAGGTAAATATTTTATTGGCAACAGATTAGAAGTGAATGCTATTTTGCCTTATGTCTCTAATAGCGAGCGTTATAATGGCTATACCTCAACCATTGGTGGTGTAGGCGACATCAACGTATATGCTGGTTATCATCTGGTGCAAAAGCTTGATGCCAACTTTAAACAACAGCTTATTGCAGGTGCCGGAATTAAATTGCCTACCGGAAAAAATGATTTCAAAAATTCAGCCGGTATCCGTTATTCTTCGCTTATGCAGGCCGGAACCGGCAGTACCGATGGTTTTATTTACCTGAACTACCTCGTTGGCCTGGGTAAATTTGGCGCAAGTTTAAATACATCTTACAAGGTAAATGGCACCAACAGTCGCGATGAGGGAATTGCCAACAGTACAACTAGTTTCCTTAACATTTTCTATAAACAAAGCATTGGCAAAGATTGGCAGGTTATGCCTTCGGCACAGTTCTTTTACGAGTATTCGGCCGGCGAAAAATACAAAGGACAAAAAACTGGTGAACACGTAATGAACAATTTAATGGGCGGTATAGGTGCAGATATCTTTTATAAAAACGTTGCATTAAATATCGGGGTTCAGAAAAATATCTGGGAAGCCGAAACCGACCACCCGATGAGTGCCGGCAAGGCTTACGTTGGACTTACTTATAATTTTTAATCCATAAAAATGAAAAAACAAATAACGTTTGTAATGGGTGCCTTAACGATCTTTTTCACTGCCTGCAAAACGGAACCCAATGCCGAAGCCGTGCGTAAAGAGGTTTTAAACATCCACGATAAGTTAATGATTGACGGGGAGAAAGTTGTAAAAAACAAAATGAAGCTCGATACCCTCTTGCTTTCCGATAAATTTAAAAAATCACCAGATTCTGCAATTTTAAAACAAAATGTAAGGGATTTAATTGTTCGCTTAAATGCATCCGACGAAAAAATGATGGATTGGATGCATTATTTCAAAGATGATTTTAAAGGTAAAACCGCGCAAGATGACCTGGATTATTACAAATCACAAATGATCAAAATCCGTGAGGTGGAAGATGGCTATATTAAAGTTACCCGCCAATCAGATTCGGTTTTAAAAGTTTATAATATTAAGTAGTCAGAGGTCGGGAGACGGAAGTCGGAAGATATGATGCATGCTGGTAAGCGAGTATATGCATCTTCACTTCAGTCTTCTTACTTCCGCCCCGGACTTTATAAAAAATAGATATGAAAAAATTAAGCATTTTAATAATCCTGATGGGATTAGGCTCATTCGCTGTAAATGCGAATCCGATTATCACGAAGCAAAAAGAGGCAGTGGTTGATTCTGCTAAAAAAGTAGTAACAGACCTGGTTTGCAAAATGAAAATAAAAGCAGCATCGGCGAAAACTACCGTTTACAATAAAGAAACCTACTTTTTTTGTTCCGAAAGCTGCAAACAGAAGTTTATAGCCGAACCAGCGAAGTATGTGAAGAAGTAAATCCAGGGTATCACCTTAAAGAGATGCTGAAATAAATTCAGCAAGACGATATATCAAGCAAACTAAGGATCGTATATTTACATTTTTTAAATTCAAAACATGAATAAAATCATTTCTTATGCAGCAGCCAGCCTGTTGTTCGTTTCTATATTTACCGCTTGCAAACAAGAAAAAAAACTTCCATTCTATGGCGAACGCCATGCAGAGATAGTTAAAGATGCTGCCGGAGTAGAAAAAATTGATACAGTTTACCAAACCATTCCCAACTGGGCTTTTTTAAACCAGGACAGTGTTTTAACCACCAATAAAGCAACGGATGGAAAAATTTATGTTGCCGATTTCTTCTTCACCTCTTGCACCACCATCTGCCCTACCATGCACCGCAACTTAATGACGGTTTATAACGATTTTAAAAGCAATCCGGATGTGATGTTCGTTTCGCATACCATCGATTTTAAATACGATAAACCATCCGCATTAAAAAAGTACGCTAAAAAACTAGGGGTTGATGGCCCAAAATGGCAATTTCTTTATGGCAGCAAAGACAGTGTTTACACGCTGGCCGAAAAGAATTATTTAGTTGCTGTTGGTGAAGATAGCACTGCAAAAGACGGCTATATCCATCAGGGCTATCTGGTTTTAATCGACAAAGATCGCCGGATCCGGGGCGCTTACGATGGAACCAAGGAAGACCAGGTGGAGCAACTAAAAAAGGACATTCCGGTTTTACTGGCAGAATACAAAAAATAATAATCTAAATCGTCATTTCGACTGAAGCGAAGCGTAACGGAGAAATCTATCCTTATAGATTCCTCGGCTCTATTTCATTCCACTCGAAATGACGATCATCACAACAAAACATCCATGCGCAAGTACATCATCAACTCTATTTTTTTGCTTTCAGTTATTGCTGTTATCGTTTCCTGCCAGAATCAGGAAACCATCGATCTGCAAAATTACATGTCGAACGGAAAAGACATTTACAAGAGCAGGTGTCAAAATTGTCATGGCGAAAATGGTGAAGGCTTAGGCGAACTTGCACCACCTTTAACCGATTCGGTTTTCTTAAAAACAAATAAAGCGCGTCTGGCTTGTTTTATTAAAAACGGTGCTAACGAAACTTTAGTTATTCACGGCAAGGAGTACAAAGAAAAAATGCCTGCCTTCCCTGAACTGGCCGATATTGATGTAGCGCAAGTAATGGTTTACATCACCAATTCTTTTGGTAATAAGCAAGGTTTTGTACCCTACCCGGAAGTTTCGAAGCAATTGCAGAATTGTAAGTAAAGTTATGCTAAAGCTAGCTCCCAACCTTATTTTTTTAGATTTATTGAGATGATAAAATAAATTCTGCATAACGAGCATCTCTATTAAAATTTTGCATTCTTAGCACCTTTCTGCTTAAAAAAACACATCTTTGCGCAAAATGCAGGTTGTTCTATCGCTGTCCCGATTTATCGGGAGAGAGGAAAGTCCGGGCAACGCAGGGCATCCCGCTTTCTAACGGAAAGGGGTTCAGGATTGAAAACCTGAATTACGGAATAGTGCAACAGAAAATATACCGTTCCGAATCCGCTTGCGGCATCGGAATAAGGGTGAAAACGTGCGGTAAGAGCGCACGAGCGTTGCAGGCGACTGCAGTGGATTGTAAACCCCGGGAGTTGAAAGACCAAATAGGCTAACGCATGTAGGGCTGCCCGTCCGATGTTAGTGGGTAGGTCGTTAGAGATAAACGGCAACGTTTATAGTGGATAAATGATAGAAGTCTTGAGCAATCGAGAAACAGAACCCGGCTTATAGACCTGCATTTTTTTATTTTATTCCGCTAATAAAGCTGCTTTCGTTTCACCCAGTTTTAAGGCCTCTTCATCGCTCAGTACCGGAAACTTTAAATCCAGATTTTTCAATCTATCTTCAATAATTTCGCTAATAGCTAAACGGGCAAACCACTTTTTATCTGCTGGAATAATGTGCCACGGCGATTGGGCTGTACTTGTTTCATTAATCGCATCCTGATAGGCTTCCATGTATTTATCCCACAAAGCCCTTTCCTTAATATCGCCGGAAGAAAATTTCCAGTTCTTGGTCGGGTCTTCTATCCTATCCAAAAAGCGCTGTTTCTGTTCATCCCTGCTTACATTTAAAAAAAATTTAAGAATTACAGTACCATTTGCGGTTAAATGTTGCTCAAAATTCCGGATGCTTTGATAACGCTGGTTCCAAAAGTCTTTATTGATCTTTTTCACCTCAGTTATCCCCGGAATATTTTCACTCAATACATATTCGGGATGTACTTTACATACCAGCACATTTTCGTAATGCGAACGGTTATGTATCCCAATACGCCCACGCTCTGGTAAGGCTTTATAATGTCGCCACAAAAAATCGTGCTGGTACTCTTCAGATGTAGGTACTTTAAAGCTATACACCTGGCATCCCTGCGGATTCAGTCCGCTCATAACATGTTCTATTGCGCTATCTTTTCCTGCAGCATCCATCGCCTGAAAAATAATCAGAACCGAATGTTTTCCCGAGGCATACAGTTTCTCTTGTAAATGATCGAGCTCTATCTTGGAATTTACCAACGCATCTTTTGCTTTTTCCTTATTATAACCCCCAGTAAAGTCGGTTTTATGGTTTTTTAATGAAAATTTCTTGTCCCCTTGTACAATTAATCCCTTAAATTCGTTTTTCATACCAATACATATTTTAAATAAACAGGTGCATCAATAATTTAAATATAGAACTAAAAAATAAGTAAATTAAATACGTTAATTTGCATACAGAGTTTTTTTATATTTAGCGCCTTAGCATTTACTACAAGATCATCTTAACCAATATGTTTAAAGAGATAAAAAACAAGTACTTACGTTATTTTTCCATTGTTCTATTTTTTGTAATAATTTTCTTTTCTGCGCTTCAACTTAATTTTTTGTGGCTATTTGGCTATTCTCCCAGTGTACGCGACATCAAAGCGCCAACCCTCCGTGTTGGTTCAGAGCTTTACACTGCCGATGGTAAACTAATTGGCCGCTACTTTAAAGAGAACAGAACCCCGTAAATTACGAAGAAATTGCCCCAAGTGTAATACAATCATTGGTGGCTACAGAAGATGTACGTTTTTACAAACATTGGGGAATTGATGTACAGGCTGTAGGCCGTGCAGTGGTTGGTTTGGGTAAAGATGGTGGTGCCAGTACCATTACACAACAACTGGCCAAAAACCTCTATCGTACCCGCTACAACAAATCGCAGGGCTTATTGGTAAAAATACCCTTGGTGCGCACTTTAATTGTAAAATTAAAAGAATGGATGACAGCAGTAAAGCTCGAATCTAACTATTCAAAAAACGACATCATTACGATGTACCTCAATACGGTTTCCTTTGGTAACAACACTTATGGTATTAAAACAGCCAGCAGGATTTATTTTGATAAAGAAGCCAAAGACCTAAGCACAACCGATGCAGCCATGCTGGTAGGGATGCTCAAAGGAACTACCCTGTACAACCCAACCAAAAACCCCGCAAAGGCACTTGAAAGAAGAAATGTGGTGCTTGCCCAGATGAACAAATATAAATATCTGAGCAAAGACAGCTTAGCCCAGCTATCAAAAGAGCCTATTAAACTGAAAGAAGGTAAAATGCAGGATGGCAGTGATGGCGATTCTTATTTAAGGGCAGCTGTGGCTAAATACCTCGAAAAATGGTGTACCGATAACGGTTACGATTTATATGAAGATGGTTTAAAGATTTACACCACCATCGATTCTAAACTTCAAAAATACGCTGAAGAAGCCGTTGCCGACCAGATGCGAATTTTGCAACGCAGGTTTTACAACGTATGGGGTAACGAAGATCCCTGGTACGATTCGGAGAAGCAAAAAGTAGATTATCCGGATAGGGCCATGAAAAACCTGCCGATTTATGCAGCGTTGCAAAAGAAATTCCCTAATAATCCAGATTCTGTCCTGGCCTATTTTAATAAAAAGAAAAGGATGCAGATTTTTACCTATAAAGGCGATCGAGATACACTCTTTTCTACTTTAGATTCGATCCGTTATTATGGAAAGATCATGAACACGGGTATGATGACCATGGAACCTGCCAGCGGAAAAATTAAGGTTTGGGTGGGCGGAATTGACCACAAATTTTTCAAATACGATCACGTTAACCAGTCTAAACGTCAGGCGGGCTCTACTTTTAAACCTTTCGCTTACCTTACAGCTTTAGAACAAGGCATGAGTCCTTGCGATAAGTTTACCGATAAACCGGTTAAAATTGCTTACCAGGATAAAGGCCAAACCAAATACTGGGAGCCTAAAAATGCCGATTACAGCATCACATACCGCGAAATGAGCTTAAGATGGGCCATGGCCAGATCAGTAAATACTATTACTGCACAGGTTACCGAAAAAGTAGGCTGGGATAATGTAGTAAAATATGCACACGAATGCGGTATTGATAGCCATTTAGAATCTGTTCCATCGGTAAGTTTGGGTTCAAACGATGTTACTGTTTATGAAATGGTGAAGGCTTATGCCACTTTCATGAACAAAGGCATTAAAACCGATCCGATATTAGTTGAGAAAATTACCGATCAGGATAATAATGTAATTGACGAATTTAAGCCTAAAACCAAAAGGGTTTTAACAGAAGAAATTGCCTGGTTAATGACCTACATGTTCCGTGGTGGTATGGAAGAACCCGGAGGAACTTCTCAGGCACTGTGGGAATGGCCAAACTTATTCAGAAAAAACAATCAGATTGGCGGTAAAACAGGAACTTCATCTGATTATGTAGATGCCTGGTATATGGGCTTAACCAAAGATTTGGTAACAGGTGTTTGGGTGGGTTGCGACGAAAGAACTGCACACTTTAAAAATGGCGAACAAGGAGAAGGTTCGAGAACTGCATTACCTATTTTTGCCAAATTTATGGAAAAAATTTACCTCGATCCTAGTACTGGCTACACATATGGTCCTTTCCCGAAGGCTACAGTTGATATTACCCGTACCTACAACTGCCCTAGCCCGCAAATTGTTAGAGATACCACTTCAACCGATAGCGTAATGGTTGACTCGACTGAATTTATAGTACCAGAAACTCCGGAAACAGCTACCCCAGTAGTGGTTGAACCTGAAGTTAAAAAGGAAGAAAAGAAACCAGAACCAGTTCAAACCCCACCTGCAGCAACTGTGCCCCTAACCAAAAAAGAGGAACGCGAACTGAGAAGGAAACAACGCCAGGAAGAACGGGAGAAGAAAAAAAACGAGAATAACAACAATTAAAGGATTTTCCTGCAATAAACTTTCGGCTAACCCAATATTTTGGGTTAGCCGAAAACCTTAAAAAAATGTTAAAATTTCTATAGTATTTTAAACAATTGCTATTTTTATTTTCCAAATCTCATACCATTTCATTTTCGTAAATTATTGAACATCGATACTAAAACTACACATATGAAAATAGGCTCTACTTTATTAAAGCGATATGTTACTTTATCGCTCCTGCTTATTCTTTCACTCTCTGTAAAAGCCCAATATTTTGGCCAAAATAAGGTAAGGTATAAAAAACTCGATTTTGAGGTCCTACAAACACCCCACTTCGAAATCTACTACTACATTAAAAACCCTAAGCTGCTAAAACGCTTTTCGCAGGATGCCGAAACCTGGTATAAAATGCACCAGGAGATTTTCAGAGATACTTTTTTAAAGAAGAACCCGATTATCTTATACAATAACCACCCTGACTTTCAACAAACTACTGCGCTGAACGGCGAAATCGGAATTGGTACCGGCGGGGTTACTGAGGCCTTAAAAAACCGCGTTATTATGCCGGTTATGGAGCTGAATAGCCAAACCAGACACGTTTTAGGTCACGAGCTGGTTCACGCTTTTCAATATCACCTTTTACTGGAAAAAGACTCGATTAGCCTGGAAAATGTAGGTCAAACACCACTTTGGATGGTTGAAGGGATGGCCGAATATCTTTCTATCGGGAAAAAAGATGCCTTTACCTCGATGTGGATGCGCGATGCGATGTTAAACCGCGATATCCCTTCGCTAAAAGATTTAACAAATTCTAATAAGTATTTTCCATATCGCTATGGACAGGCATTCTGGACTTATATTGGTTCTCAATATGGCGATACGACTATTGTTCCGTTATTTAAGAATACGGCAAAATATGGTTACGAAAATGCCATCAAATATACCTTTGGTTACGATGATAAAACCTTATCCGGCCTTTGGAAAAACTCGATCGATGCGCATTACAAACCCATGCTAAAAGCAGATAGTTCGCAGATTAAAATTACGGGAACTAAAATTATCGATAACAAAAATGCCGGTAACATGAACGTTGCCCCTGCCCTTAGCCCTGATGGCAAATACCTGGCGTTTATGTCAGAAAAAGACCTCTTTGGTATCGATTTGTTCCTTGCCGATGCCAAAACCGGAAGAATTATCAGAAAACTTAGCAGTCAGATTTCTAATGGCCACATTGATGATTTCAACTTTATAGAATCAGCCGGGGCATGGTCGCCAGATAGTAAACAGTTTGCCTTCAGTATTTTCAGCCATGGAAAAAACCAAATGATGGTTATTGATGTAGCAACTGGTTCTACTGTATCGCAAACGGCAATGGGAAAAGTGCAGCAATTTGGCAATTTAACCTGGTCGCCTAACGGAAAAGATGTAGCATTCTCAGGTATGGTTGAAGGTCAGAGTGACATCTTCTCTTACAACCTGGATACGAAAGTTGTAACCCAAATTACCGACGATGTGTATTCTGATTATGCACCGAGCTACTCTCCTGACGGTAAAAAACTGGTATTTTCGTCTGATCGCGCAGCCATTCAGGCCAATACTGTAAATGCTGTACTTCCAATTAATTTAGCAGTTTACGATATCTCAGCAAAAACGGTAACCAACCTGGATGTATTCCCAGGTGCAAATAACCTTAATGCGCAATTCTCTGCTAACAGCCAAAACATTTATTTCCTATCCAACAGAGATGGTTTCAGGAATTTATACAAATACAACTTTGCAGATAATACCGTAGATCAGTTAACTGATTACTTCACCGGTATCAGTGGTATCACCGAATTTTCGCCTGCCATTTCAGTATCTGCAACCGATGATATTGTTTACAGTTACTATCGTTACCAACGTTACACCCTTTATAATGCTAAATTAAGCAGTTTTAAAGCCAAACGTATTGGCAATCAGGAAGAAAATTTCGATGCCGCTATTCTGCCGCCAATGGAAAATATTGGCGTTAACATCATCAATTCGAACCTGAACAATTTCGACCGTTTCGAAAAAACGGTAGCCGATTCGATGAAAGTAGTTCCATACAAACCAAAGTTCAGGTTAGATTATCTGGCAAATAGTGGAGTTGGTGTATCAACAAGCCGCTTCGGAACAGGTATTTCTGGCGGTATTGTAGGTATGTTTAGCGATATATTAGGAACAAACCAGATTATCGCAAACCTTTCGGTTAACGGAGAAATTTACGATTTTGGTGGCCTGGTTGGCTATATCAATCAAAAAAGCAGAATTAACTGGGGAGTTGCAATATCACACATCCCTTACGTTTCGGGTTTTAGCTCATACGGGTTTGAAAAACTACCTGCAAACAATAATTCTTCTACAGATGCCATTAATTACCGTACCGATATCATCAGGACTTTTGAAGATCAGGTTCAGATTTTTGGAGCCTATCCTTTTAGTAAAATACACCGTTTTGAGTTGGGTGGCGCCTTTTCACATTATAGTTATCGCATAGATCGTTATAGCAACTACTATAATCCTGGTGGTTTTTATCTTGGATCTGACAGAAGCAAAATTTCAAATGATCAGGCTTCCCTGGATTATGGGATTCCATTTAATTCTTTCACTTTATATCAGCTAAATGCTGGCTTTATCGGTGATAATTCTATTTTCGGTTTAACAGCACCGCTTGATGGCTTTAGGTACCGAGTAAGTGGAGAAAAATACCTTGGAACCTATAATTTTGCTGGCGTAACGGCCGATTTGCGCAAATACTGGAGAGCTAAACCGGTTACTTTTGCAGTAAGAAGCTATAACACTTTAAGAATCGGTAAAGATGCAGATAAGCTTTATCCAATGTACCTGGGCTATCCATACCTCATCAGGGGTTATGAATCTAACTCGATCTATAAAACAACATCTGCAAGAGCGTCAGAATCTTTTGATATTAACCAGTTAAGTGGTAGTAAAATCGCTGTAGTTAACTTTGAGATACGCCTGCCTTTTACCGGACCGAAAAAACTGGCAGCGGTTCCTTCTAAATTTCTATTCTCTGATTTAAACCTTTTCTTTGATGCAGGTGTAGCCTGGACTAACGATACTAAAGTAGTTTTCAAAAGTGAACCAACTTATACAGATGTTCCTGTAAAAGATGATAACGGTAAGGTTATTGGTTCTTACCAAACCACAAACGAACGTGTACCGGCTTTAAGTGTTGGTGTATCGCTACGGGTAAATGTTTTTGGCTATTTTGTATTGGAGCCTTATTATGCCATTCCTTTTCAGCGTAAAGATGTTAAAGCCGGTGTGTTTGGCTTAACCTTTGCACCGGGCTGGTAATCATTAATTAAAAAGCACTAGTTATAAAAAAAGCGATCGGGTTACTGATCGCTTTTTTTGTAGGATATGTTTTTATTAAGATAGGCTATTGAATGATAACTTAACCTGGTTGGTTATGTTTCGGTGTAAAAGGATATTTTCGAAATCCAGTCCAATGGTTAAATCAATCCAATCTGGATTACATGATCGCACTAAACGTTCTTTTTGCATGCGGGTAAACCTACTAATTGCTTTAAAACGAACCAAAGCCTGGGCTTCTGATTTAAACTCTTCAAAATAAACTAAACGGGTTAATTGCATTCCATTATCAAAGAATAAGTTTGGCATCTGTTTGTAGAAATCTAATGTCTTAATCAAATCAGAACTCATGCCTACATGCATGCTGGTGCGATTTCTGTCGGTAACGATATAAACAAACTTTTTCATGATCTTATGTTTAAAAATTAAAACTAAACTATTTAGTATATCTTCTTGCAATTAAAAATAATATTACTAACTTTATGAGCATAAAATTACTAACTATTTTAGTAATTCCAAATTTATTTTAAAATTTATTTTTATGTCAAATATTTCAAATAATTTAAAGTACCTCAGGAAGAAAAAAGGCCATACACAGCAAAATTTCGCTGATATTATGGAAATTAAAAGATCTTTAATCGGCGCCTACGAGGAAGACCGTGCTGAGCCTAAATATGAATTACTAAAAAAAATAGCAGAATATTTTGACTTAACCATTGATGAATTCATCAATGAAAAAATTTCGGACAGCTGGAAACCAAAGCCAAAAAGCCAGGGATCGAACCTACGGGTACTGAGTATTTCAGTAGATCAAAACGATCGGGAAAACATCGAGCTTGTGCCGGTTAAAGCCAGCGCTGGTTACCTGAATGGTTTTTCAGATCCACAATATATAAGCGACCTGCCAAAATTCCAGCTTCCTCTGCCTGCTTTAAGGCAAGGTACTTTCCGCGCATTCGAAATTATGGGCGATAGCATGTTACCTGTTCAACCGGGCAGTGTAATTATTGGCGAATACCTCGATAACTGGAACGAAGTAAAAACTGGCGAAACCTATGTCATTATTAGTAAAAATGAAGGTGTAGTATATAAAAGAGCTGGTAACCGTTTTAAAGAAAACAAAGACCTGAAATTAATTTCAGATAATAAGGTTTACGATGCTTACACCATTGCTGCTGAAGATATTTTAGAAATCTGGAAGGCAAAAGCCTATATTTCTACTTCTTTACCAGAGCCTGCACCAGACCCAACAATGGAAACCCTGACCCAAATGATGGCCCAAATGCAGAAATCAATTTCGCAGTTGAATAAAAATTAACATTTTTTTAACAAGCTCCGATTAAACCGTTTACATTTTTTTACATCTATCAGTTTAACAAACACATAAAAAAATTAAACATGAAAAGAGCAATTTTAACCATAGCAATTGCAGTAATGGGCTTAACAGCTGCATTTGCTCAACAAGACACTACAAAAAGGGCAAGAAGACAAATGCCTAAAATGACAGCTGAACAGCGTGCTGAAAGAGTTACCGCTAAAATGGAAAAAGAGCTAAGCTTAACAGCCGATCAGAAGTCGAAAATTTATGCGATCCAACTGGAAAATGCAAAAACCATGGATACCTGGAGAAATGCAGACCAGGGCGATATGAAAGGTAAAATAAAAGATCGTAAAGCAGCTATGGATGCGCAAAAAGCCAAAATAGATGCCGTTTTAACTGCCGATCAAAAAACCAAAATGGATGCTTTCCGTGCAGAAGCCAAAGAAAAAGCAGGTAAAATGAGAAAAGGATTGGGCGGTAGAGGTAAAAAAGACAAAGAGCCCGTGGTTTCTAATCCACCTTCGCAGGGATAAATTGAGTAAAACGTAATTAATTATATTTTTAAAAGCGTTCCGGTTATTCGGAACGCTTTTTTTACTTTTGACCAATGCGTAAAATAGAGCAGTTCCTTAACAGCAAACTCCAAGAACGGAAGGATAACCTTTCGATCAGAAACCTGTCTACCAACCTCCCTCCTGTTGATTTTTGTTCTAATGATTATTTGGGTTTTGCGAGATCAATCGAATTACAGCAACTTGTTTCTGATCTAAGCAGGCAGATACCTAATTATAAAAATGGCTCTGGAGGTTCGCGCTTATTGAGTGGCAACACTGCTTATATAGAAGAAACCGAGCATTTCATTGCAAATTTTCACGGTGCAGTAAGTGGCTTAATCTTCAATTCGGGATACGATGCTAATGTTGGGCTCTTATCAAGCATTCCACAGCGTGGCGATACCATTATTACTGATGAACTGGTTCATGCCAGTATTATAGATGGTTGCCGTTTAAGCCATGCTACACGTTATAAATTTACGCATAACGATATAAATGTGCTCGAAGCGAAACTCAAAATGGCGCAAGGAAACATCTTTGTGGTAGTAGAAAGTGTTTATTCGATGGATGGCGATACTGCTCCTTTAACCAGTATGGCTGAACTTTGTGCGCAATACGAGGCTAATTTAATTGTCGATGAAGCGCACGCTACTGGTATTTTTGGCGAAATGGGTAAAGGCCTGGTACAACAACTCAATCTTACCGATCAGGTATTTGCAAATGTAGTTACTTTTGGCAAAGCCATAGGCGCTCATGGGGCAATAGTCCTGGGTAGCCCAAACCTGCGCCATTACCTTATTAATTTTGCGCGGTCGTTTATTTACACCACCGCAGCGCCCATTCATAATATCGTTACTGTAAAAGCAGCCTACCAGTTATTGGGTAAAACAGATCACACTATCATTCATCAAAAGATTGCGCTTTTTAGAAAGTTACTTAAAGAAAAAAACATACAGGCCTTAAACAGTGAAAGCGCTATACAGGGCATTTTATTTTCTTCGAACGAGCAGGCTAAACAAGCAGCAACAACCTTACAACAAGCAGGCTTTGATGTAAGGGCTATTTTAAGTCCAACTGTTGCGTTGGGCAAAGAGCGACTACGCATTTGCCTCCATACTTTTAATACTGATGAGGAAATTACCTCGCTGGTTAATCACCTAAATGAATTTCAACTTAATGGCTAAATATTTTATTACCGGCATTGGCACCGGCATTGGCAAAACACTGATTAGTGCAATAGTAACCGAAAAACTCAAGGCCGATTACTGGAAACCAATCCAATCGGGCGATCTTGATACCAGCGACAGCCTAACCATTGGCAGCTTAATTTCAAATACTAAAACTGTCATCCATTCTGAAAGCTACCGTTTAACTCAGCCCTTGTCGCCGCATTTATCGGCCAAACTGGATGGAATTGAAATTGACCTTAATCAGATTAACATACCCGTAACAGCAAATAACCTGATTATTGAAGGCGCTGGTGGTTTAATGGTTCCGTTAAACGAAACCGAACTGATTATCGATTTAATCAAAAAACTAGACGTTGAAGTAATACTGGTTTCGCAAAACTACCTGGGCAGCATTAACCACACTTTACTATCGCTCGATCTGCTCAAACAATATCATATTCCGGTTAAAGGAATCATTTTTAACGGTGATGAGAATGCGGAAACTGAAAGATACATTCTGCAGTATAGTCAGGCAAAAAAGCTGGGCTATGTACCACAATTAAGCCAGATTGATCGGGAGCAAATCGTATTAGCTGGCGAATATATTTCACTTTAAGAACTTAAAAAAACTAATATCTATTGTCATTCTGAGCCTATCGAAGGACTTCAATAAGCTATTTTGAAGCATTTCGACAGGCTACCATTGACAGCCCCAAAAGAAGAATCGTCATTTCGACCGAAGCAACGGGTTTTTCACCGGTAGCGAAACGGAGAAATCTATAAAGACAGATTTCTCGGCTACGCTGCACTTCGCTCGAAATGACGAATCCGAAGCGGCAGTCGCTAATATTGATTTTTATCCAATAAATTAACCCTCAACGTGACAATCTTGAAAATAAATTGTGCTATGGGGCATCCTCCCAATTAACGTTCAGTTAAATAACCACTCTTTTTAAGAAAATCTGCCCATACCTGATAGCCTGCAGGAATAAGGTGCAAGCCATCTTTAGTGAGCTCGGCTCTTAAATGTTTATCCTGATCGGTAAAGTTCGGATAGAGATCGATAACGGTTACGTTTTTTGCCGCAAATTGCCTGATCTGATCATTCAGCCACAAAATATGCTCGTCTTTACCATAATGATTTCTAAATTTTTCGAAAGAACTGTTTACAGGTAAAAGGGTGTTGAAATAGATGTGGGTTTTCTTCGATCCCTTTCTTATTCTGCTGATGATGCTTTTATAATTCCTTAAAATCACACTATCCGGAATATTCCGCGAAATATCGTTAATACCAATCAGGATGAAAACTTTAGCAGGTTTGCCATCAATTACATCCTGCAAACGTTCCAGTACCCCAAAGGTAATATCGCCTGAAATACCCCTGTTTTTAGCCTGTGGCAGATCTAATAATTTAGCCCAATCGGTACCAGCGGTAATGCTGTTGCCCAGAAAAACAAAATCCTTTTTCGATTTCGGATCAGCTTTAAATTTTGCAACCAGCTCTACATATTTACCCGGACGATAAGTGCTATCCCATTTTACTACCTGGGCCTGTACCGGCTTAAAATTTAACAGTATGAGCGCAAAAGTAAAAACCAGTAACCTGTTTAAAAATGTTTTCATTTAATTTTTATAAAAGCCTAAAATACTACTTTGCCTGCACTAAAATATCTGGATAATCAGAAATAATACCATCTACATTCAAGGCTTTCAACTTCTGAACATCGGCCAGGGTATTGGCTGTCCACGGAATAATTTTAACTCCATCGGCATGCGCCTTTGTTACCAACTCTTCGGTAACCATTTGCCACACCGGACTTAAAATAAATGGCTTAAAGCCTAAATCGGCAATATTTTCTTCATAAGTTTTTTTATTGGCCACAAGGAAAGAAGTTTTAACGGCCGGGTACTTTTGATGAATCAACTGAATTGTTCGCTTATCAAACGATTGGATAACCACAAATGGAGTAATTTTCTTATTGTTAATTACTTCCATTAAAAGTTTAACAAAAGTTTCGGGATCGGGATTGGTTACGCCATCACCCTTTTCGCTGCATTTGGTTTCGATGTTGTAAAAAAACTGTCTACGTTTATTGGCTTTAATATCGCGTTGAACCGCATCAATTAAATCGCCTAGCAAAGGCAGCTGTGTTTTTTCCTTTTTCTGTTGTGGAAAAAGCGCATAATATTTGCTCCCAATGTCGAATTTCTTAATTTCATCGTAATTCATTCCAAAAATCTGGTATTTACGTACGTCCGATTCCGGAATTTCTTTTCCTTCGGGAGTAAGCATAAATGCAGGACTTAAATAATCATCGTGCGTAACTACTACCTTGCCATCTTTAGAAATGTGGGTATCCATTTCCAAAGTAGTTATCCCTTCTATCTTCATTGCATTAAGCATGGCAGCAATGGTATTTTCAGGCATTAAACCACGACCACCACGATGTGCTTCTGCACTGAATTTAGGGAACTCTGCTGTTTTTTGGGCAAACACGCTGCCTCCGAATAAAGATACCGCAATAAATACGGCTGATACATTTAATTTCATAGTTATATTGTTATTTCTATTTCAAAAAAGGTTCGGATAATCGGTCATTATTCCATCTATTTTTAAAGCTTTTAACCGTTCTATTTCAACTTTGGTATTAACCGTAGCCGTTAAAACTTTTACCCCATCTGCATGTGCCTTACCAATTATTTCGGGATTAAAATCTTTGTAAGATGACCCGATGATAAAGGGCTTAAAACCCAGTTCTTCAATATGCTCTTCGTAACTTTTATTGTTGTTAACCAAATAGTTTAGCCTTACCTCAGGGTATTTTTGATGGATAAACTGTAATGCCCGCTTATCAAAAGACTGGATAATGGTATAATTCAATATCCCTTTTCTTTTAATCACCGCCAACACCAACTCGGCGAATTTTTCGGGTTTTGGGTGTAGCACATCATCTCCTTTTACGGTCGATTTAATTTCAATATCGTAAAAACATTGTTTTTTGTGGTTGCTCTTTATACAGTGCTGAACAGAATCGATCAAATCGCCCAATCGTGGAATATAACTTTTAACCTGCTGCTGTTGTGGAAATGCGGCATAAGGTTTTGCTCCCACAATAAAGCTTTTAAGGTTATCGTAATTGAGTTGATAAACCGCGTATTTCTTTGCATCTGCTTTCGGTATTTCATTGCCGTTGGGCAACAGTATAAAAGCCGGGCTCAAATAATCGTCGTGTGTTACCACCACTTCGCCATCTTTGGTAATGTGGGTATCCATTTCCAAGGTAGTTACCGAGTAGTTCTTTAACGTAAAGAGCATAGCCGGAATGGTATTTTCGGGCATTAATCCCCTGCCACCCCGATGCGCCTCTGCACTAAACGCAGGATATTGGCCCAATTGGTCAGGCATTTTAATTTGCCAAACCGATAGCGCCCCCACCAAAACCAAACCAGATAGCGATACGAAGATTTTCATTGATTCTATCCTTTAAATTCAGCTTCAAATTTCTCACCAAAACGATCAGTAGCCACCACTTTCACGTTTTTAACCTCAGGGCCGAAATGCGCCATAAATAAATGATCTGTTGCAATTGGCTCTACAAACGGACGTGGGTTAGGTAGTTTATCTCCCTGATACAATTTAACTGCCAAGGGGTCAAAGCCATCCTGCTGTACTAATGCTCCCATTGGTTTCCCATCCAAAAAGTATTCAACCTTCCATTCGGGATCGTAATTCCAAACGTTTGCAATCAATCTTTTCTGGTTGGTTAAGGTTTCTACATCAATGCTTACCTGTACTTTGCGATCCTGTTCCGTTGATTTATAATACCACTTTAAATCTGTGCCACTTACCTCGTAGATACCGTATCCACGTGGTGTTCCGTCTCCACAAATCGGGCCCGTCCACCAACCGCCACAAACCGTACCGTGGTTATGCTCAAAAATACCATCCTTAATTACATTTTTATTAAAATGGGTATGGCCAGACATGATGTGTACATTTTTAAATTCCTTAAGTAAGGCATAAAAATCACTGTTATTCTTTACCGAATTATGGATGGGAATATGCGTATTGATAATTAACAAGGCATCCTTAGGCACAAACATTAAATCTTTGGCCAGCCAATCTAACTGGGTTTGTGAAATAAAACCATCGTAGGTACGCTCTACACCCAGATAACGCACATCATCTAAAACTACATAGTGTGCCTTACCACGGTTAAACGAATAGTAGGTCGGCCCGTAATGCGCTTGAAAAGTGTGGTCAGAAGTTTCATCGTCACCCATACGGTAATCCATATCGTGATTACCAAGGCACTGAAAAAAAGGAATACCCATCTCAACCACGGCCTGGTTATAATCAGCAAACAGTTCGTGGTTATCCCAAACGATATCGCCTACCGTAATGCCGTGCACAGGGATATTACCCATCGCTTTTATAGCCTTTTTGGTATCAGGTACTGAAGTTGCCATCATTTGAGCAACATCTTTTTTGCTTTTTACCTGTGGATCGGCCCAAACGATAAAATTGTGTCTGCTGTCATCAACCTTCATTTTTTTCAGTTCGAAATTCAGTTCAGCTTTGGCTCCTGGTTTTTCATAATATTTAGCCAGAAAGCTATCGGTTGTAAATTCGTAACCTGCAGGTGTACTAATCCAGATAAAGCGCGCAAGTTCGTGCACTTCGAAATTGTACACACCGCTTTTATCAGTTTGTACCACATTGTATCCATCAGATACGACAACATTTGCAACCCCTTTGCCTTTACTGGTAATTTTACCTGTAATTTTCTTATCGCCTGCTAAAAAAGAAAATGAATGGCTTTTTAAGCTCACAAATAAAGTTGTAGCCAATAATCCACCTTTTTGTATAAAAGACCTTCTGTTCATTGTCGTATTTAAAAATTTTGCAAAAAACAAGGCTAAGGGCAATTACTCCTTAGCCTTGTTACAAATTCATTTTATTCTTATTTTATCTGTGTTGCCGGCACACCTAATGGATTATCAGTAGTTGGGGCTGGAAAAACACCTTCTATTTCGGCAAGAGTTGATGTTAGCGTTAACAAAATATTCGTTTGTGTTCTGGCTTTAACCCATTTACCTAAAGTTACACTGTACACACCGCCAAACTTATAATAATAACCTGCATCTGAAGGTGTTGTATACGTAAAGTTGATGGTATTTGTTCCTTGACGGTAGAAAGGCTGAGCTGCCAGGGTTATCGGATTTACAATATCGTAAATATCGTTGTTCGCAATGCGATAGCCTATTGCCGGAGGACCCGCAGAATAAAGTAAACCGCCTGACCCTACAAATAAAGCATCAATTGGCGTACTTGCTTCGGTTACCGTTGTTCCTTCGAATACTGCTACACCGTAAGCATTCCCACTGTTCGCCAGCAAATTGGTGGTTTTGGTTCCAAATCCATCGCCTGCAATAGTTGAATAATCAAATGATCTAATCCAGTTTGAAGAAGCTATACTGGTAGAATTAACACCAGCAACTGCCGAATTAATTAATTTCTTGGCTCCACCAACATAAAAATAGGTTCCCTTTGCTGCTTTACCTGAAGTTAAGTTAAACTTATAGGTTCTTAAATCGCCCAAAGCCCATCCATTTGTTGGATTAATTGCGGGTGTAGATGCACCTGCATTGTTTGTAGTTACCACAGAAAACGGTGTTACCGAAAAGTCGATATCGCGGGTAGCCAAAAATTGGATATACTCGTTATTCGCATCTGTACCTTTTGGATCGGCAATCCAGCCACTTATTATCATTGCCGGAATACTAACAGTACTACTTAAAACCACTACATCAGATGCGGTACGCAATCTATGTTGAGGAATTAACTTCCCGTCAGCACCTGCTTTATTAAAGATAATACCGTAAAAATTAGCTAAAAATGGCAAGGTTTTACTTGCAAAAGCTGCTGTCGGCTCAGTATGAAGTGTGATGTTATCAAAACCATCGTTTACCAATCTATCGCCCGAAAAAGTATCCGTTGGTGCTGGCACAGGATCAAAACCTCCTTTTACAATGGCAACCAAAGTACTTTCATATGCTTCTGGATTGGCCAAAATATAACTACTCGGTACGCGGTTAGGTGCAATGGTTACTCCACTGGCTAATTTAGTAATATTGGCAGGTACTACATTCTTAACTTGTAGCACACCGCTTTCGCGTGTTAAAATACAGCCGTTAATATCTACTGCAATCGAATCGCCCGGTACATATTTTGCTGCATCAGCACCTATATTAACTGTAATACCGCGTAATTTCGATAATCTCTTTTTATCTTGAAGCACCAAATAACCAGCAGGCATGTTTCCTCCGGAATGATCAGAGACTACCACTCCACTAATTTTGGTCGAACCAAACATATTATCGGCCGATAAGGTAAGATCACTTCCTTTGTATAAACTTCGCAAATCTAACATTGGAATGTAGGGACCTACCGTTCCTGCCGGATATTTAGTTTTTTTGCAAGCAGCAAATGCAAGCACTGCAAACAAAATAAAACTATAGCTTAAAATTCTTTTCATGTTATTTAAATTAAAATAGTTAGAAACACACATTAAGGTTTTTGCCACCAAACTTGTGTATAAATCTCATCCGCTCCCTGAACCTCTACTGCTTTTTTATAGTTTGTAGGATTAGCTGATTGAACGTAAACCGGATAGGTTAAACGGGCTGGCATAATACCTCCATTTTTTAAACCAGCTCCTTTTGGTAAAACCGGATGACCCGTACGACGGAATTCAACCCATTGTTGCAAATCTTCCAAAAACAACGTGTAGTATTTTTGCAAATGGATTTGCTCCATATGATCATCAACCGAACCTGCTGGCGACCAAACGATATCTGCATCAGTTAAATAGGTTAAAAATGCAGCATCAGTAATGGTTGCTGGCGTAGTTGGTGTGGTAGTAGCCGTTAGGTTAGGCCAAATTGGCAACCATGTAGTAATTGTACTTAAAATACCTGTTTTATAATAATTATCAGCTGTTCCAGTGGTAATGAAGCCTTTTAATGCAGCTTCTGACAGAATAAAGTTTAACTCTCCATAGGTCATAATCATACCATCTAAAGGCTCTACCTGAAGATTTGTAACCAATGCACTGCTTACAGTAGATGCACTTGAATAAAAATAGGCTTGCTTTGCTATACCTGCTCCTGGAAGGTAACCGCCAGGTACACCAACAAAACCATTCGAACCTTGTGCTATTCCCCATCTGTTTACTCCGCCTTTACCATATTTGGTAATATCTAAACACGGATGTTGCCAGTCTCTTAAGTGATCGATAAAGAATGAACCAATTGAAGGTGCGGTAAAATCCTGCGTACGTACGTTGGTTACATATGGATTGGTATAAGGGCCTGTTCCCACCCATCTTAAAATTGCCGAATCGTCGTTACTCGTCATTTTAGGATATGTAGAGGCTTTGGTATCAACCATCTCTTTAATCTTTGCAATCATATCCGAAGACACTTCTGCCTTACCCGACAAACGCAACAACATTCTCAAATACAAAGAATTACCAAATTTTCTCCATTTAGAAACGTTTCCTGAATAAACAGGATCACTCGATGCTAAAACAGCCGGACCTGTTGCCAATAAAGTATTAGCTTCTTCCAGTTTTTTAAACAAATCGAGATAAATATCCTTTTGAGTATCAAATTTCGGTTCCGTAATACCGTTTTTTGCCTGATTAGATTCAGAGTAAGGTGCATCACCATAGGCATCGGTTATCATTGAATAAATCCATGCCTGGCAGATTAAAGCAATACCTTGATACGATTTATTTGCGGTTAAAGGTTCGCCTGCTTTTGTATAAATATCTTTAAAATTAGTTAATTGAACATACCAGTTATTCCATAAATAATCTGCGTAGGTTCTTCTGTATTCGTACCGGAATACTTGCGCATCTGCATCGCTTAGCGATACGGTAACCTGCATTAATTCGTTATTAAAGTTACGGTTACGAACCATATTTGCCGTTACTGTGTTGACTAAAGCGGGTGCCAGCAATTGTGCCGGTGTACTTGTTGGCGAATTGTTTGGATCTGTATTGATTTCGGTGAAATCTTTTTTACAAGCGGGTAATACCATCATACTAATGGCTACCATACCGATAAATGTATATAATCTCTTTTTCATATTATTAGAATTAAAAACCAACCGTTAATGTTACCCCAAATGTTCTGGTTGATGGAAATTGTGCTGTTTCAAAACCTTGTACAATATCAGTTCCTGAAAGCGTACCAAACTCCGGATCGAAAATTGGCCATGGCGACCAGATAAATAAATCACGACCGTATACACCAACTGAAGCTCTTTGTAAACCTAATTTTCTGGTTAATTTAGGTGTTAAAGTATAATCTAAACGGGCCTCTCTGAATTTTAAGAAATCGGTACTAAACGTACTTCCTTCAGCGTTATCTGCTCCCATTTGCGCCCTGTAATAGGCATCAACATCATAGGCAACTACATCATTCGGGCGATATGTTCCGTTAGTATTTTGAACAACACCAGTACCAATTATACCATTGTATCTTCCCGGAAGTGTATTGGTTGTTTTTCCTTGCTCCACTAATTTGTAGTTGGTTAAAGAGTGTGCTACTGCACCAACCTGTGCATCGAACAATACGTTTAAGCGAAATTGTTTGTACCTAAACTCTGATCCAAAACTTGTTTTAAATTTTGGTGATGTATTTCCTAAATAAACAACATCGTCGGTAATTTTTGCAGTTCCGGTAGTTGCATCGTACACAATTTGTCCATCAGGAGAACGTACAAATCCACGACCATATAAATCGCCCATGCTACCGCCAACCTTCGCTACAACCTGTCCACCGGCAACAGGTCCGGTTCTTAATACTACTGAGCTATCGCCATTTATATCGACAATCTTATTTCTATTGGCAGCATAGGTAAAATTCGCGTTCCAGCTAAAATCTTTTCCTTTTATTATCGTTCCGTTAACCGCAAGCTCAATACCTCTGTTATCTACACGACCCGCATTGATAACCATTTGATTATAACCTGTTGAACGATCCAGAATACGGTATAAAATTTGATTTTTTGAATTACCAGCATACATAGCAAAATCAAAATTCAATCGATTCTTAAACAAACGTATATCGGCACCCACCTCGTAAGTACTGGTGGTTAATGGTAACAAATCCGGATTAGGTAATATGGTTGGGTTTTGCAATGCACCACCCGTATACAAACCACCAGCAGCTGACGGATAAGTATAAGAAGTGATGTAAGGTGTATTTGTGGTACCACCTACTTGCGAATACGAAGCCCTTAGCTTGGCATAATTAATAACTTTGGGTAACTTAACTACTTCAGATAAAATAAAACTTAAACTTGCTGATGGATAAAAGAATCCAACATTGTCTGTTCTTGAAGGTGTTGCCAAAATACTAGACCAATCCTTTCTACCCGTTAAATCTAAATACAGGTAATTTTTATAGGTTAATGAAAGCAAACCATAAAAACTATTGGTAGCATATTTATTCCGAAGCGGTAAGGTTACCAATGGGCCTGCTGCATTCGAAAAAGAATACAAGCCTGGATAGATTAACGAATCGGCTCTGATTTCATCTCTAATGTATTTATTCTTAAGCATGCTACCACCTGCTGTCGCGGTTAATTCGAAATCCTTTGTTACTTTTTTGTTATATCTTAATAAGAAATCGGTACTGGCTTCCTGCGAATAAATATTTTGCGTACGGTATGATCCTTTTGGTAATTTAGTACCTGCATCATACGGACGATCTTGTTCACGTTGCTCGTAACTAAAATCGAGCGATGTTCTCACTTGTAAGCTTAATTCCTTAGTAAAACTATAGGCAGCCTGCACATTTCCAGTCATTCCGTTTCGTATCGATTTATTTATAAATTCGTACGAAATAGCATATGGGTTTTCAGGAAATGAACTAAATGGATATTGAATTGCTCTACCTTCCTGACCAGTTTTCCAATAATCTCTTAATCCATTTGGATCAGCATTTGGTTGCCAGAAAATGTACCAGTACATTAACGATTGGTTGCCATAACCTGCACCGGGTAAGTTATCGCTAAACTTGTTGGTATAGTTAATTTTAGATGAAATAGTTAACTTATCGTTTACTTTCGAATTAACCGATAAAGCTACCGAATTACGTCCGTAACCTGTATTTGGTGTAATCCATTTATTATCTACATTGGTAAATGAGAAACGGGCCGTAGTTTTATCGGTACCACCATCCACACTTATCGAATTGGTATATGTTTGGCCGGTTTTAAAAAAATCGTTTACTCCGTTTACATACGGAACCCATGGAGTTCTTTCGGTACCCACTTTTTGGGTAGCCGGATCGTATTGGTAAAACATTTGACCATTAAACCTTGGTCCATATGCCGAACTCGTACCACTCGTACTTGCTCCGTCTGCACCAGCACCATACGAATAATAATCGGCACCGGCTAAACCCTGTCCGTATTCATATTGTAAATCTGGAGAGCGGTTCATGCTCTCGAAAGAAGCATTCGAATTAACAGTAATTCCCAATCCTTTACGTTTTGGATTACCAGATTTTGTGGTAATCAAAATAGCACCATTTCTACCACGTTCGCCATAAAGTGCAGCTGCACCCGGCCCTTTTAAAATTGAAACCGATTCTATATCCTCCGGATTAATATCATTTAAACCACTACCGTAATCGGCAGGCATATTATCGCTGCTTGTTCCGTACACAGATTCGCCAGCAATTGCCGTAGAACGACCACTACCACCGCTAATTGCAACTCCATCAACTACGATTAACGCTTCACTACTTCCACTTAAATCGCTCTCGCCACGTAAAACTACCTTAATTGATCCTGTAGGACCTCCATTTGAGCGTATTAAATTTAGACCGGCTACTTTTCCCGAAAGGGCATCCAACCAGTTACCCGAAATGGCATTCGTTAACGCTTCGCCTTTAACGGTTGTATTGGCGTACCCCAATGCTCTTTCTTCACGTTTAATCCCTAAAGCAGTAACCACAACCTCATTAAGCGAATTATCTGCCGATTTAAGCGTAAAATTTATTTTTGTAGTTAATCCATTGCTTACTTTTATCAATTGTTTCCGCGCAATTTCATACGAAATAAACCGGGCTTCAACAGTATAAATTCCTGGCGTTACATTGAGGTTAAACTCGCCATTATTATTGGTTTGCACCGACAAATTTAGCTCTACAACCCTTATGGTTACTGCGGGTATAGCCACATTGGCTTCGTCTACAACAATACCAGCAAGCTTGCCTGTGCTCATGTTCTTTGCCGTAATTACAATATTATTACCGCTTATTTTATAGCTAAAAGGCAATCCCTTTAAAAGCAGGTCCATCACTTCGCCTACCGAACGCTGCCCGCGCGAAACATAAACCTTTTTCTGATCGTTTAACTGGGTATTGTTGTAAGCAATAGTATTTCCGCTAAGCTTCTCTACACTTTCAAAAGCTTTTTTCAGTGTAATTCCATCTGCTTCGAATAAAATTTTCTTATCCGATTGAGCATATGCATTATTCATAATCGAGAACATACTAACGGCAATGAATACCATCATTATGATCAGTTTTGAGTGATACTGATGGATGTTTTTCATCCACCCGGTATTAATTTTCATATCTTTACTAAGTTTTACTTTTTCAAATGAGTTTAAACAGTTTTCCGGGTCCGGAATGTGTCCAGCATTTCGGACCATTTTCATTTTTGTAACCTTTATATCATATCTACTTTCATAATTTATTGTTCATAAATAATTACCTTGTTTTCATAGATTTTATATTTTGAACCAGATAGTTTGGCAATAACTTCCATAACCTGGTTTACGGCACTCTTGTTAAATTTTGCGGTAAGTTTCATTGCTTTTAAGCTTTTGCTTTTAATTTCCACTTCCACATCATACTCGCGCGCTATGACATCGGCAATCTCGCTAAGCGGTTTATCATAAAAAAACAGCTTATACTCCCGCCAGCTGTCAAAATCAACTGCATTTACCACCTCTCTTGTGGCCACCCCACTTTCTTTTATAATGTTTAGCTGTTCGTTAGGTAAAAGAAATTTAACCGGATCTGCTTTGCCTTTATTTTTAACAATTACGCCTACCTTACCGGTTTGTACAGTAATGCTGATGGTTTTGGCAGATGTATAGGCGTTAATGTTAAATGAGGTACCTAAAACGGTCGTACTAACCTTTCCGATATAAACCACAAATGGCTGTTTATCCCGATGCTGCACATCAAAAAAAGCTTCACCTTCCAGGTAAACTATTCTTTTACCTGTATTAAAGTTTTGGGCATAACGGATTTTACTATCCCCATTCAGGTAAATATTCGATCCATCGGGCATGGTTACTAGTCTTTTCTGGCCTTTTGGATTATAAATTTGATGGTAGGCAATACTAACAACAGGTTTTGAACGGTTTACATTAAAATAGATGACTGGCAACATTAAAATAACAATTGCAGCGGCAATGCTGATGTACCTGCGGTAGTTTAGCTTGCTAATCACTGCGGCCTGAACAGACGTATTTTTTGCCGTGTGCTGCTGAATGGCTGCCCAGCTTTTATGTTGATTTGCCGGCTTGTTCAAAAATTGATCTGCTGTTTCGAAAGCCTGAAGGGTTTCCCTAAAAAGTTGTTGGTTTTGCTGATTGCTGTCAACCCAGATCAATAAATCGGTAAGATCTTCGCTTCGGATAGTTTTCTTGCTGTAATCTTCAATTAATTTATAATAATGTTCGTCCATTTAATTATGCTGTTCTATGGGTAAGACAGCAGAAACGGAAAGAATACGTAGTTAAAAAAGTTAAGTTTAGATTAATAAAATGTTAACACCATTAAAAAGGTAACATCGAATTAAAATAACGGATTAAATGGCCGATCTGTCAGCCGCGAGATGCCTGAAGCTTTTTACAGCCTGATACAATAGTGTTTCTACGGTTCTTACAGATATTCCCAATATTTCCGAAATCATATTTTTTTCGAGCAAGTCTATCCGGCTCATTAAAAGTACCTCGCGCTGGCGCCCAGGCAATAAATTAATTAAATTTATAATCTCAGAATATGATTCGCGACTAGCAAGCAGATCGTGTGGATTTAAGTAAGTATCGGGATAATTTAAGCTATCTTCATGATCGTTTAAACTGAGGGTATTTAATTTCACCCGTTGTATTTCGTTAAATGAAAGATTCTTGGCCGAAGCAAAAAGATATTTCCTGATCGATTTGATCTGTAGCTCATTCCGTTTGTCCCACAGTTTCATAAACAAATCTGCTATAAGTTCTTCAGCTTTGTTATAATCCCTGATGTAAATAGATGTAAACTTACATAAGGCGGGGTAATACCTGTTGAATAGGGTTTCAAGAGCAAGACTATCCTCATTGATTAACAAAGACACTAAATCTTCGTCACTTTTGCCAAAATACATATCCTTCATCTGGTAGCAAAATTAGACTGCTAACGTTAGGGAATTATTAAGAAGACTTTGCGTTTAGGTTACCTATGTATTAATTTGGTTGGATTCATATTTAAAAACATATTTCTTATACAGCTTGTTCAACGAAAAAACACGTTCCAAAATAATTAATCCCACAACTGGAAATATGAGTAACTCCAGAATATTAAACTGGTAAAAAAAGAAAGCAAAAAGCACAATCAGCCTAAAACATTCCAGGTAATAAATCCACCTGCGCTGTTCTAACAATGCGCCGATGTTAACGAGAGTAATGAGGATAAAACTTAAAATAGCCGCTTTATTAACCCCAGTTAGAAATTGGTAATACATGGTGGCAAAGGTTAACAAATCTACCACCAGCAAAAGCTGTAAATTTAAATAGATTTTGAATGTAGGTTTACTGGCAGGTGCTATCTTATCCTGGAAATAACGCTTTTCCAAAACCGGCCTGATATTCTGATCCATTAAGGCCGGGCTTCCAAAAACAGCATTCCACTTGGCCTTAAAACCACTTGCTCGCCTGTAAGCCTCTCCTATCTCGAGGTAATAATGAAAATGTTGCCACAAAAAGCTATAACTTTTAATGGGATGCGTTAACCCATACTTAGGAGCTTCCTCTTCAGCTTGGAAAGTCCCGAAAAGCTTATCCCAAAAAACAAAAACATCGCCATAATTTTTATCCAGGTATTTTTCATCCGATGCATGATGCACGCCATGCAATGAAGGCGTAATCAGTACGTTTTCCAGCCAGCCAATTTTGCCAATTAGTTGTGTATGCGTAAAAAAAGAATAAGCCCCATGTGCCAATAATATGGCAATAATCATATTGGGATGAAAACCGATTAACGGCAGTATACACCAAAAAACATTGCGAAAAACGGCCTGAATAGTCGTAATCCGTGCGGCTGCAGAAAGATTAAATTCTTCGCTTTGGTGGTGTACTATATGTGCCGCCCATAAAAAGTTAATTTCGTGCCCTAACCTGTGGTACCAGTACCAAACCAAATCGGTTGATAGCAGTAATAAAATCCACACGTACCAGGCTGTAGAAATATTAAACAAGGCATAATTTGCATATACCCATTGGTATACCTGATAAAAACTGGCTGCTATAAACAAATTCAATAAACGCTCGGCAATACCTACACTAAAATTTGCCACTGTACTTTCGTATTTAAAAACCTTAGCCCTCTTTTGGTGCTGAGCTATTTTAAATTCAATAAAAACGAAAATAAAAAACGCAGGAATAGCAAATGCAAGGTAGTTTACCGTCATAACAGTTTTAATATTTTTAAGTTTAACGCTGCAAACATAAATATATTCTACTAAATACATAGATTTTATAGATTTATTTTATTACATATTGATTACTACTATATCTATTTATAGTTTGCCGTTTTAAAATATTTGCAGAACTTCGATCCCATAAATACATACTATGGCTACACAGAAAAAAGTTGACAATAACAATATATTATCTATCGATATTGGCGGCACAAGTATTAAATCGGTGCTGTTGGATGAAAGCGGCAACATGCTTAACGAATATGTAAAAAGTAAAACACCGCCAGAGGCTACACCTAAGGATATTGTTAGCGGAATAGCAGAACTGGTAAAACCTTTCCCTCAAACCTACAACCGGATTTCGATTGGTTTTCCAGGTTATGTTAAAAATGGCGTGGTTAAAACGGCCCCTAACCTGGCTAAAAACAAGTGGGAAGATATAGATCTGGCACAGCGCGTAGCCAATGTATTGGGGCACCCCGTGCGTTTGGTTAACGATGCCGACCAGCAAGGTTTGGGCGTGGTAGCTGGCAAAGGCTTTGAAATTGTTTTTACCGTAGGTACAGGCTTTGGTACAGCTTTATTATTTGATGGCGAACTGTTGCCTCACTTAGAACTGGCCCACTTTCCCATTAGTAAAGAAGAAGATTACGACGATTATATTGGCAATAAAGCCTTTGAAAAAATTGGTGCTGAGCGCTGGAACAAAAGGCTAAAAAAGGTAATCGAAACCTATAAAACAGTATTTAATTACGATACGCTCTACATAGGTGGTGGTAATTCGAAGCAGATTGATTTTAAACTCGAAAGTAATATTAAGATTGTAACCAACCGCGATGGCATTAAAGGTGGTGCAAAACTCTGGAAACTGGCCGATAAGTACAATATTTTCACGGTATCTCCAAAAAAATAGCACTACTTTATAAATTCACTGTTTATTACAATCTTTTAACAACAAAATCTGCAATATTAATTTGTAAACCCTATTTTTGGGTGCATTCAAAAAAATAAAAAATGGCAAATAACGATTCGAAAAAATATAAATTGGGAATGATTGGTTTAGGCACTATGGGCCGTAACCTTTTGTTAAACATGGCTGATAAAGGTTTCTCGGTAACCGGTTATGATAAAGACACCAAAATGATTGCTAAGCTTGAAGAAGAAGGCAAAGCACATCAGCTGGAAGGATTTAACAACATTGAAAGCTTTATTTCGAGCTTACAAACACCGCGTACCCTGATTTTATTGGTACCTGCAGGCCCGATTGTAGATAGCGTTATTGCCGAATTGAAACCACTTTTAAGTAAAGGCGATATTATTATCGATAGCGGAAACTCACATTTTACCGATACTAACCGCCGTGTAGATGAACTTGAAAAAGATGGTTTACATTTCTTTGGTATGGGTATTTCTGGTGGTGAAGAAGGTGCGCGTTTCGGTCCGAGTATGATGCCAGGCGGTGATAAACAGGCCTACAACGTAGTAAAAGATGTTTTTGATGCCGTAGCAGCTAAAGTTGGTACCGATCCTTGCGTAACTTACATTGGCCCGGGTGCTTCTGGTCACTTTGTAAAAATGGTACACAATGGTATCGAGTATGCCATTATGGAACTGATTGCCGAAGTATATGGTATTCTTAAAAATGGCCTGGGTTATTCGAACGAGGAGATTTATAAGGTATTCAAAAAATGGAATGAAGGTAAATTGCAGTCCTTCTTGCTAGAAATTACTGCGGAAATTTTCTTGGTTAAAGATACTGAAACCCAAAACGATCTTTTAGATCAGATTAAAGACGAGGCTCGTTCAAAGGGAACCGGAAAATGGACTTCAGAAGTTTCTATGGAACTTCAGTTACCTGTACCAACCATTAACGAAGCTGTTTCTAACCGAGATTTATCTAAGTTTAAAAAATTAAGGGTATCGCTTGAAGAAGCATTTGGTAAAAAAGACACTAAAATCGATGTTACCGTTGAAGAATTAGAAGATGCTTTCTATTTCTCTATGATCAGCGCTTATGCACAAGGTATGCACTTATTGGTGCAGGCATCAAAAGAATACCAGTACGATTTACAATTGCAGGAAATAGCAAAAATCTGGCGTGGTGGCTGTATCATCAGAGCTACTTTCTTAGCCGATATCTATAAAGCTTACGATAACAACAATGCTTTAGAACACCTTTTTGGTGATGCCGGAATCCAGCAGATCATTAAAGGTACTTTAGCGGGAACACGCAAAACAATAGCTGCCTGTATTAACTCTGGCTTAGGCATCCCTGCATTTGCTTCTACGCTAACCTATTTCGATACCATTACCACTGGCCGTATGCCTTCTAATTTAATACAAGCTCAAAGAGATTTCTTTGGGGCACACACTTTTGAACGTATTGATAAAGATGGTGTTTTCCATGCCGATTGGAATAAATTATCATAAACTATACTAGACTCACGGAGAAAAAATAAAATGAAAACTAAAACCGCATTAAACCCGACCATATTCGTAATATTTGGCGGAACAGGTGATTTAAACAAAAGAAAATTAGCGCCTGCCCTATACAATTTATTTATGGAGGGTTACATGCCAAATAAGTTTGCCATTATTGGTACCGGTAGAACCGAATTTACTGATGATAGCTACAAAGCTGCCCTGGAAGATGCTGTTAACCAATTTTCGCGTAGCGGAAAAGTTAAAAAAGACAGATGGGATGATTTTGGAAACACCATTCACTATTGCCCAACTGATTTTGCGCAGCCTAAAACATTCGAAAACCTTAAAGCAGCAGTAGAAAAATACCAGAAAGAATATGGTGTTGGCACACAGGTAATTTTCTACCTTGCCGTTGCACCTAACTTCTTCCCTATTATTGCCGAGTGTTTACAGAAATATAAACTTACGCAAGATGAAGATAACAGCAGAATCGTAATCGAAAAACCTTTCGGTCATGATTTAGAATCTGCAAAAGAGCTGAATACTTTATTGAGCACCATTTTTACCGAAAAACAGATCTACCGTATCGATCATTATTTAGGTAAGGAAACTGTTCAGAACATGATGGCTTTCCGTTTCGCTAATGCGTTATTCGAACCACTTTGGAACAGATCTTATATCGACCACGTACAGATTTCAGTAACCGAACAGTTGGGTGTTGGAGATCGTGGTGGTTACTATGAAGGTTCGGGTGCTTTAAGAGACATGATCCAGAATCACTTGTTACAGCTACTCTGCCTGATTGGAATGGAAGCCCCGATTAATTTTGACGCCGATGAGATCAGAAACCGTAAGGTAGAAGTTTTAAAAGCCATGCGTCCATTCTCTGCCGAAGATATCCGTTTCCATACCGTTCGTGGTCAATACAGCAAAGGCTGGGTTGAAGGCAAGGAGGTTCCGGGTTACCGTCAGGAGAAAGGTGTTGATGATCATTCAAATACAGAAACATTTGCGGCGGTTAAGTTCCATATCGATAACTGGAGATGGCAGGGCATTCCGTTCTACTTAAGAACAGGAAAACGCTTAAACCAAACTTCATCGTTAATTACTATCCAGTTCAGAGATGTACCACACCAGATTTTCTCTTCAGGTGTAACTGAAAACTGGCAACAAAACCGTTTGGTAATCAGTATTCAGCCAGAAATGAGTATCCGTATGCAAGTACAGGCTAAACGTCCTGGATTAGATATGGTATTAAACCCGGTTGATATGGTTTTCGATTACAAAGGAACTTACGAAGGTGATACCCCCGAAGCTTACGAAACTTTGTTACTGGATGCAATGATGGGCGATCAAACCCTGTTTATGCGCGGCGATCAAGTAGAAGCAGCTTGGGAATTGGTGATGCCGATCTTAAACACCTGGGAAAGCAAAAAATCAATCAATTTCCCTAACTACCCTGCCGATAGCTGGGGACCTGAAGAAGCTGAAGCACTGATTGCAAGAGATGGTTTCCATTGGTTTAACCTGCCACTGAAGAATAAGGATTAAACAAAAAACCCGTCATTGCGAGGTACGAAGCAATCCTACTACGTTTGTTGTTCAAAACCAGACGCTTTAAGATTGCTTCGTACCTCGCAATGACGATTAACTTATAAAAATGAATCTACTTATATACAAAACCCTCGAAGAGTTAAACCAGGATTTAGCTGACTACGTAATCAAAATCGCTGAAATGTCGATTGAAGAAAACGATCGCTTCAATTTTGTTTTAACCGGAGGAAGTTCTCCAAAAGCCTTATATCACCTTTTGGCTACAGAGTGCCAACACAGAATTGACTGGGAAAAAGTTTATTTCTTTTTCGGCGATGAGCGTAATGTACCCGCCAACGATGATAACTACAATGGATTAATGGCTAAAAAAGCAATTTTAGATCCATTGGGCATTAAAGAAGATCATATTTTTTATGTAGATACCACTTTAGCACCTGAAAAAGCGGCTATAGAATATAAAAAAGCAATTGATAAGCATTTTAATGGCGAAGATATTGCGTTCGATCTTATTCTTTTAGGTATGGGCGATGATGCACACACGGCATCTATCTTCCCACATACTACTTTGGTTAAAGATGAGGAGGTAAACGTAGCTTCGGTATTTGTTGAGAAATTAGATACCTATCGCATCAGCTTTACTGCACCATTAATTAACAAGGCAGATAATGTGGCCTTTTTAGTTTTCGGCGAGAATAAGGCTGAGGCTTTAAAGCACGTGATTGGCGATGAGCAGAAAGATGTAAATACCTACCCTTCTCAACTGATCAATCCAATTGACGGAAAATTAACCTGGTTTACCGACGAGGCAGCTACAAAATTATTAGAAGATTAAAATACCATGTCTGACGAGCAACAATTATCAGACTTTTTAAACGGAAAAACGGAATATACCTTAGGGTTATTCCGTTTTTTTATTGCACAACTTACCGGGTTGGGCACAGTTAACTTACGTCCTACTAAATCGATGGTTGCCATTGAAGGCAAAAAAAGCTTTGCCTACATTACCCAACTGGGTAAAAATTTCATCCATGTCGTTATTCCTTTCGATAAAGCTTATGAAGACAACCTTTGCTTTACCAAAATTGTACAGGTACCTGGAACCAATCAGTTTAACCATCATTTAAGGATCTTTTTTGAAGAAGATGTAAATGATGAAGTGAAAGGATTTCTGAAAATGGCTATGGAAAACGACTAGCTGGCCTTGGCTCGTGCAGACACGAACCAAGAACTAGCAACCAACTTAATCCAGTTTTTCTTCTATCAACAGCTTAATGATACCATCAGCTAATCCTACCTTCGGCACATAAATTTGCTTAATGCCCGTCCATTTCATTAAGGTCAGGTAAATCTCGCAGGCTGGAATAATTACATCGGCACGATCAGGATTTAAGCCCAAAGTGTTGATCCGTTCCTTTAAGGAGTAACTGGTTAACTTATTGTACATCGCATTGAGCTTTTGCAGTGACAAAGGCGCGTTTTCCTTCTCGTCCGACATGCGGAAAAGCTTGTTAATGTTTCCACCCGTTCCAATACCAGCCAAATGTTTGTAAGCTTTGGTATGCTCTTTTACCCAGTCTTTCATTTCATCCCAGGTTTCTTCCTTATCCTGATTATCAAGCATCCTGATGGTACCGATATTGAACGATCTCGAAGCCTCGGGCACCCCCTTTACAAAGACAGATAATTCGGTACTACCACCACCTACATCAATGTACAGGTAGGTTTTATTCTCATCCAGTTCCTCTTCAATATGGTTGGCGTAAATAATATTGGCTTCACGTTGTCCTTCGATAATTTCCAGCGTCACATCGGTTTGTTGCTTAATCAGCTTTACAATATCCTGTCCGTTGTTGGCTTCACGCATAGCTGAAGTTGCACAGGCCAGGTATTCGGAAACGTGATAAACATCCATCAGGTTTTTAAAAGCCGTCATGGTTTTTACCAGATCTGCCGATTTTTTCTCAGAAATATGCTGATCCAAAAAAGCATCATCGCCAAGCCTTAATGGCACACGGATGAGTGTATTTTTCTTGTATTTGTATTTTCCGTCCTGTTTGCTGATATCGGCAATGAGTAACCTCACGGCGTTCGAACCGATATCTATAGCTGCGTATCTTAACATTATGATTGATGCTTGGTTTTTAAATAGTTGTAGATGTCTACCTGCGCTCTTATTTTTTTACTTAATCTGTTTTTATGGTATTTATTGTTGTTTAGGGCATTAATTTGCCTCGATTTGGTATTATCCTGCAATTGCAGATCAATAATATCCTGTATCTCCTGTTTAACATCCTGGTCCAGTACCGGAAAACCTACCTCTACGCGGTGTTCAAAATTCCGGCTCATCAAATCGGCTGATGATAAATACATATCGTTTTTGCCGTTATTACCGAAAATGTAAACACGTGCATGCTCTAAAAACTTATCGATAATGCTGATGGCCGTAATATTTTCGCTAAAGCCCTTAACACCCGGAATTAAGCAACAAATACCACGCACAATCAGTTGAATTTTAACACCTGCATTGCTGGCATCGTAAAGCTTAGCTATAATACCTTCATCAGCCAAACTATTCACTTTAAGCAAGATATAAGCAATTTTGCCGGCTTTGGCATTTCTAATTTCGCGGTTAATGAAATTAACCAATTTCGACCGGCTTTCTAATGGCGAAACAATTAAATGCTTAAAGCCACCAGTAACCGTTCTTTTGTTCAGGGCATCGAAAAGTTTCACCAAATCGTTGGTAATTTCCTTTCTGGCCGTAAAAATACTATGGTCGCAATATAAACCTGCTGTTTTCTCGTTAAAGTTACCGGTAGCCAGATTGGCGTAATATACTGGCTTATCTTTCTCTATCCGTTTAATCAGACAGATTTTTGAGTGCACTTTATAATCGGTAAGGCCATAATTTACCTTTACGCCTTCTTCCATTAAACGGGTTGTCCAGAAAATGTTGGCCTGCTCATCAAAACGGGCTTTAAGTTCTAGTACAACCGAAACAGTTTTACCGTTTTTAGCAGCGTTGATTAAAGCATTGATTACTTTCGAATTTTCGGCCAAACGATAAAGTGTAATCTGTATTTCGGTTACTTTAGGATCGATAGCCGCTTCGCGAAGAAACAAAATGATATAATCGTACGATTGGTATGGCAGGTTAACCAGATAATCCCTTTGTGCAACCTTGGCAAAAACACTTTGCGTACGATGCAAATCGCGCACTTTTAGCGGAACATTAGGCGTATACTCCAATTCCTTTTTACCCACATTTGGGAAAGCAATAAAATCTCCAAATTTGTGGTAGCGGTTACCCGGAATTAAACTCTCGGCCTCCAATTTTAGTTTGTTAACCAAAACAGTAAGCATATTTAAAGGCATGGCCGAATCGTATAACAAACGCATCGGTTTACCTTTTTTACGCTTTTCAAGGCTGTTTTTAAGGTCTTCGATAAACTTATCACTCACATTGTTATCAATATCCAGCTCCGCATCTCGGGTTAACTGAATAGAGTAAGCTTCTAAATTATCGTAAGTAAAAATATAGAAGATATCGTCCAGGCAATAGCGGATAATATCTTCGGCCATGATGATAAATTTTAAATCGTTTGTTTCGGGGAGAACGAGAAAGCGCGGTAAACTGGGCGGAATTTCGATCAGGGCATATTTTTCCCTTAACTTGGTATCCTTTTTCGATAATTTAACGAAGAAATACAAAAACCTATCCTTTAATTCGGGAAAAGGTTTATCCATATCCAGCATAATGGGTACCAGATTCGATAAGATTTTATCTCTGAAATGGTTTTTAACAAACTCGCCCCGACTCACATTGAGCTGAGTATCGTTTAAAATAAAAATCCGGTTCTGAGCCAGCTCATTAATTAGGGTTGCCTGAAAAAGCTGATCAAATTTGCGTTCCTGTTTTACGACTATGTTTTTAATCTCATTCAGGATTTTTTTAGGGTTAAATCCTAAGAGTGCTTTGGCTTTATCGTTCAGATTAGTCAACCGGGTCATGGTAGCTACACGAACGCGGTAAAACTCTTCTAAATTTGACGAAAAGATAGAAAGAAACTTAATGCGTTCAATTAGCGGCACAGTTTCATCGGCTGCTTCCTGCAGCACACGCTCATTAAAATAAAGCCAGCTAATTTCGCGGTTAAAAAACGGTATCTTCTTCTTACTCATTTAAAAAAATAAAAAATCCCTGCCAAAACAGGGATGTTCAAAACTGCATATTAATTTGTTAAATCGATGTTAATTAATTGACGCATTAACGTTAACAAATTTATTTTTTGGCTGGTGTTTTAGTTGTTTTCTTAACTGGTGTGGCGGCTTTTGTTGTTGTTTTCTTAACTGGAGCAGCCTTTTCGGTTTTCGGAGCAGTTACCGTTTTTGCAGGTACCTTACTTGCGGGCACAGCTTTTTTAACGGCTGGGGCTACTTTCGTCACAACCTCTTTAACTGCTGCAGCTGGTTTGGCCAGTACTTTTTCGACTTTTTCTTCGGTGGCAATTGCGGCAACTTTCACACTCTGTACCACGGGTTTAGCTTTAGCAACTGCTTTTTTAACCGTTTTTTCGGCAGTTTTTTCCGATTTACTTAATGGCTTTGCCGCCGTTTTTTTAACTTCTTTAGCTTTCTCTTTTGATGAATGTACCAGATCATCTATTTTTTGTCCAACCTCGGCTTTTACAATGGTAAATTTCTTGGTCAGTTTTTTTGCAACGCGCTTACTGGCTTTCCCTACTTCCACACTGATTTCCGATACATCATGACCTAAACTTTTGATTACTTCCAGAAATTTGTCGGTGATAGATTGCTCCAATTGTTTCTTAACTTCCTTTTTCGTTATCTTTTTTTGAGACTTCGGTTTAGTGGTTTTCATATTATTTTTCGTTTTTTTGTGAGGACAGAATAATTTCTACTAAATCTACTTATTTTTTTACTTTAAAGCTAAAACCATGCCTTCTTTTGATATAGTAAGTAAAGTTGATGCGCAAACGCTCGACAATGCCGTTAACAATGCAAAAAAAGAAATCCTTAACAGATACGACTTTAACGGTTCGAAAAGCACCATCGATCTGGATAAAAAAGCAAACGTAATCACCATTGTTACCGAAGATGATATGCGTTTAAAAGCCATTGAAGATTCGATCATTTCAAGGATGATGAAACAGAACCTTGATCCAAAAAGTTTAGATTTTGGCGACGAACAACAGGCTTCGGGCAATATGATCCGCAAAGAAATCAGCATTAAAGAAGGATTAGACAAAGAAGCCGCCAAAAAAGTGGTTGCGAAGATCAAAGCCAGCGGCTTAAAAGTACAACCCTCTATCATGGATGATCAGGTAAGGGTTACCGCTAAAAAAATCGATGATTTACAGGCGGTGATCAGTTTATGCCGGGGCGAAGATTTCGGACAACCATTGCAGTATATTAATATGCGTAACTAATAGGGTTAACTGTCTTAGATGGTTAACTGTTTAAACTGGTTAATCGGTTAACTGTTTTGGTGGATTCCATCAGTTAACCAATTTATACAATTAACCGATTAACCATTAGATACGCTTAACCGATTAACCTAAAAAAATGGAAATCAGCGAAAACGGATTCATATTCTCTGATAAAAAGGAGCTTTTAAATATCGAAGCCATACACCATTATTTAAGTGTAGAATCGTACTGGGCAAAAAATATCCCGTTAGAAACGGTAAAACGCTCAATTGCAAATTCACTTTGTTTTGGTATCTATAAAAACCAGGAACAGGTGGGTTTTGCCCGTTGGGTAACTGATAAGGCAACATTTGCCTGGCTTTGTGATGTTTACGTAGCGGAAAATTACCGTGGACAAGGTTTATCTAAAAAACTGATGTCGTTTATGATCTTCCACTCCGATTTGCAGGGGCTGCGCCGCTACCAGCTGGCTACTTTAGATGCACATGGCTTGTACGAACAGTTTGGCTTTGCAGCAATCGAAAACCCCGAAAGGCAAATGGGTATTGTAATCCCCAATATTTACAGCGAGCCTAAATAAATTAACTTATTTTAAAAACATACAATCCAGATGAAAAACCTTCTGGATTTTTTTATTTGGAATGTGCCGAAAACATCATTTTTAATACATTTTCGTCTAATAGAAAAATTAAAATTAACTTTCGGCGTTTAATTCAAAAATATAGAATGAATAAAAGTAGAATTTTCAGCGCGCTTTTAAGTGCAGCGCTCGTAAGTGCGGTACCAGCTTTGGTGCAGGCACAAAAAGCAAACTGGCAAAATCTTGATCTTAAAAGTGATAGTACATTCGGTATCAGTACCGAAAAAGCATATAAAGAGCTTTTAAAAGGCAAAAAATCGGTTAAGGTAATTGTTGCCGTTAACGATGGTGGTGTGGAAGCTACACATGAAGACTTAAAACGCATCATGTGGGTAAACAAAAAAGAAATTGCCGGCAATGGTAAAGACGATGATAAAAACGGTTATGCCGATGATATTAACGGCTGGAACTTTATTGGTGGCCCAAAGGGATCGGTAAACTTTGAAACCTTAGAGTTAACCCGTTTGGTACGCCGCGATATGGCCCGTTTTGCCAATACAACTGATGCAAACGTTGCAGAAAAAGACAAAAAAGACTGGGAAACTTTTAAGGCAGAAAGAGCTGACCTCGAAAAACAACTGGGAGAAGCCAAAGCAAACTTAGCCGGTATTAGCGGATTTAAAAATGCACTTGATGCTGTGGTAAAAAAAATCGGTAAAGAAAATCCTACTGCCGAAGACTTTAAAAACTTTAAACCTAGCACACCAATTGAAGGCCGTATACAAAGTGTATTGGCAAAACAGCTTGAAGAAGGTAGTTTTAAAGATTTTTACGAAGATCAGATTAAGGAAGGTTTCGATTATTACACCCGTCAGGCAGAATATAACCTAAACCTTGATTATAACCCACGCGATATTGTTGGCGATAATCCGGATGATGTTAACGAGAAATTTTACGGAAACAATGATGTTGCTGGTCCGGATGCCATGCACGGTTCGCACGTTGCCGGTATTATTGCGGCAGATAGAACCAATAAAATTGGAATCTGGGGCGTTGCCGATAATGTTGCCATTATGGGCGTACGTTGTACACCAAACGGCGATGAGCGCGACAAAGACGTAGCAAACGGAATCCGTTATGCGGTTGATAATGGCGCTAAGGTAATTAATATGAGCTTTGGTAAAGCTTATAGCTGGAATAAAGCTATTGTTAATGATGCCATGAAATATGCTGCTTCTAAAGACGTATTGATTGTACAAGCTGCCGGCAACGAAAACAAAGATATCGATGTAGAAACCAATTACCCTAACCATAAAGACCTGGATGAAAAAACCATCGCATCGTGGATTACAGTTGGCGCTTCTGGCCCAACTGACGATGAGACATTAAAAGCCAGTTTCTCTAATTTTGGTAAAACACAGGTTGATGTTTTTGCGCCAGGTGTACACATTTACTCTACTGTACCGGGTTCTAAATACAAAAACTTAGATGGTACCAGTATGGCCTCTCCTGTTGTTGCAGGTTTAGCGGGTTTAATCCGTTCTTACTATCCGAAATTAACGGCTGCTCAGGTTAAAGAAATCATTGTTAAATCGGTCACAAAAGTAAACCACAATGTTTCTTATGCTAAAGGCGAAGAGCCAGGTGCTGAGAAAGTATCAGTTCCTTTTTCTGATCTTTGTATCAGTGGAGGTATCGTTAATGCTTACAATGCGTTGAAATTAGCAGCTACCTATTCAGGTAAAACTACTGCTAAATAAATATTTTTAAAGAAGTCAAGTTTTAAAAACTTGACTTCTTTATCGAATTACAATGTATCCATATCAATTACAAAGCGATACTTTACATCGCTGTTTAATACCCGCTCGTAGGCTTCGTTTACGTAATTGATGTTAATTACTTCCACCTCCGAAACGATATCGTGCGCTGCACAAAAATCGAGCATCTCCTGTGTTTCTTCAATACCACCAATACTCGAAGCTGTTAAAGCCCTGTTGCCATGCATTAAAGCCGAACCCGGGAATTTAATTGGCTCTGCCGGTAAACCTACGCAAATGTGTACACCATTAACCTTTAAAAGCTTAAAGTACATTTCGTAGTTATGTGGTGCTGAAACCGAATCGATAATAAAATCGAAATGCTTGGTATATTGAGCCAGTTGTTCAGCATCTTTTGTTACTACAAAATTATGGGCACCTAATTTTCTGGCATCAGCTTCTTTTGAAGGCGAAGTACTTAAAACCGTAACATCGGCACCAAATGCAACGGCAAATTTAACCGCCATATGACCTAAACCACCAAGACCTAAAATGGCAACTTTATGTCCTTTGGTAATGCCCCATCTTTTAATGGGCGAATAGGTTGTAATTCCGGCACAAAGCAAAGGTGCTACCCCAGCCAGCGGAAGTTTATCTGATACATGAACCACAAATTCTTCGGTACACACAATTTTGTTCGAGTAGCCACCGTAAGTTGGCGTAGTTTTATCGCGCTCTACGCTGTTGTAAGTCCAAACGGTTTCGCCTTTTTCGCAAAACTGCTGCTGACCGCCTTTACAGGTTGGGCATTCCTTACAACTATCAACCATACAGCCAATACCAGCTAAATCGCCTACTTTAAATTTAGATACCGCCGAACCTACTTCGGTAATACGGCCCACAATTTCGTGGCCCGGAACCATTGGGTACCTCGCAGGCCCCCACTCGCTACGCACCTGGTGAATATCGGAATGACAAATTCCGCTGAATAAAATTTCGATCAATACATCTTTTGGTCCAACGTTTCTTCTTTCGAAATTCCATGGAGCCAGTTTATCGGTTTGGCTGTGAACAGCGTATCCTTTTGCAGCTATCATATATTTTAAGTTTTATTCAAAGCTAGAAGATTAAGCTTTAGCATTCGTCATGCCTGCTTCATTTCGGGATATGCCATATTGTTGCATTTCTATTTTCAGCGACTAAAAAAACGAGCTATTTTACACTAATCCCTTATAAATTAAGCTATAGCAAAATAATTTTCAAAATATTCATTCAATTTATATTTTTATAAAATGGACAACGTAAAACCACTACCCGATTTATCTGCAGAAGAACAACGTGTTTTAGGCGCATTAATAGAAAAAAGCCGAACCACACCCGATTATTACCCAATGACGCTGAATAGCTTAACCGCTGCATGCAACCAAAAAAGCTCGAGAAACCCGGTAGTAAATTACGATGAAGAAACAATTACCTTAACCTTAAACCAGCTTAAAATTAAAGGGTTAATCTCAACAGCTACAGGTGGTTCCAGTCGTGCAACTAAATATAAACACAACCTGGCAATCGTTTACCTACTGTTACCTTCTGAGTTGGCCATTATTTGTCTTTTATTATTACGTGGTCCATTAACCCCGGGCGAAATAAATAGTAATTCGGGCAGGTTATATGAGTTTGAAAACATTGAAGAAGTTTTAACACAGCTGGAAAAACTATCAGAAGATGAACCCGCTTTTGTAAAACAGCTGCCCAAAAGAACCGGACAAAAAGAAGCACGTTTTGCACATTTATTAGGCGAACAGGCAGAAACCACTACAGAACCCGAAACAGAAAGCTCCCCGGTGGTCTCCGCTTTTGATTCAACCGAATTGGAAAACCGTATCGAAAAACTGGAAAAGGAAGTAGAAGAGCTGAAAGAACTGGTTAATTTGTTGATGGATAAATAGTTTGGTCGTCAATGGTTTATTGGTCAATAGTTCATTATTTCTACCCATAGCCCAAACGTCATTTCGAGTGGAGCTAAATCTTCATAGCCAAACCGTCATTTCGACCGTAGCGGAGAAATCTATTTAGTCTCTCGATCATTACCCAATAATTTCTCCGTGTTTTTCCGTGCCTCCGTGGCAAAAAACTCAAGGAAAAAAAATGCCCGGCTATGAACCAGGCAATCACTTTATAATAAAAAAATAAATTAAGCCGTGTACTTTTTAAATATCGTACTGGCGGTATGCCCTCCGAAACCAAAAGTGTTGTTTAATACATAATTAATTTCTTTTTTAATTGGCTCGCCCAGAACAATATTTAAACCTTTAGGAATATTTTCATCCAGGTTTTTCGTATTAATTGTTGGCGGAATAATACCATCTCTGATGGCTAAAATGCTGATCACACTTTCAATCGCACCAGCCGCACCTAACAAGTGACCCGTCATAGATTTAGTTGCACCAATTACCACAGGCAAGCCATTAAAGACGCGATTGATAGCCTGTAGCTCACTCAAATCGCCCAAACCGGTTGAAGTAGCGTGTGCATTAATGTAATCAATCTGATCAGCAGTAATTCCTGCATCTTTTAAAGCGCTGGTCATACCCAATCCGGCACCAACCCCATCAGGAGGCGTTCCGGTTAAGTGATAAGCATCTCCGGCCATACCGCCACCAACAATTTCGGCATAAATATGTGCACCACGGCTAACAGCATGCTCCAGTTCCTCTAAAATCAAGGCTCCTGCTCCTTCACCCATCACAAATCCGTCGCGATCTGTATCAAAAGGTCGTGACGCACCCTGTGGATCATCATTTCTTTTCGATAAAGCCTGGGCTGCATTAAATCCACCTACTGATGATTTGGTAATGGCAGCTTCCGAACCTCCGGCAATCATAATGGCTGCTTTACCCAAACGAATGGTATCAAAAGCATTAATAATAGCCGTGTTAGAAGAAGCACAAGCGGAAACGGTACAATAATTTGGACCGCGTAAACGGTGTCTGATCGAAATTACACCTGCTGCGATATCCACAATCATTTTAGGGATAAAAAACGGGCTAAACCTCGGCGTACCATCACCAGCATGGAATTCTTCAAGCTGCGCTTCAAACGTACCGATACCACCATTTCCGGTTGCCCAGATTACCCCTACTTCGGCCAGTTCATCATCGGTCATTGTACTAAAATCGAGGCCCGAATCGGTTATCGCCTGATCGCTTGAAGCGATTGCATACTGCGTAAAAACGTCGTATTTTTTTATTTCCTTTTTATCCAGAAAGGTCTCGGCATTAAAGTCTTTTACCTCGCTTGCAAACTGGGTTTTAAACTTTGAAGCATCAAATTTTGTAATCGGACCAACACCACTTTTGCCAGCCAGTATCTGTTGCCAAAAGCTTTCAACGGTATTTCCAAGTGGGGTTATTGCGCCCAAACCTGTTACTACTACTCTTTTCATGTTAATTATTTTTAGTCAATGCCTTTAAATCAGCTTGTAATTAAAGGCAAGCGCAAATCCGGGATTTACACTTATCGCGGCAAAAGTACTATTCCTGTAGCTAAAATTGATATGATAAATGTAAAGCCTGAATCCTTTTTGTTCCTGCTTATCCCCTGCTTGTTAAACAGATTCAATCCAGGCTTTTCGGTTTGCATTCATGACATTTAAGGCATCTGCAGGCGATTGTCTGTACAATTCGTATATTTTTGCCGTATCACCAACCCTGATTTCAAAATCATCGTTTGCCAAAGCAGCAATCAGTTCATCAGCTACCATACTTGGTTTTATACCGTTATGCCCACCAATTTCTTTAGAGAATTCGGTATCAACCAATGGCGGCATCAATTCGAAAACCTTAACAGGCGATCCTTCCAAACTCAACCTTAACGAAGTAGAATAAGAATGTAAAGCTGCTTTACTGGCCGCATAGGTTGGCAAGGTAACGCCTGGTACATAAGCCACAATTGAAGAAACATTTACAATAGCTGCTGATTCTTGCTGAGTTAGTACAGGCAGTAATTTCTGATTAACCCTAATGATGGATAAATAATTGGTCAGCATTTCGTCTGCTGCATTGGCATAAGCATCCTCATTATGATCTGCCAGGTTATACAGAATGGCTCTCCCAGCATTATTAATCACGATGTTTAACTGCGGATAATCGGCTTTAATACGTGCTACCAAAGCCTCTACATCTTCGGCCTTGCTTACATCCGACAGGATGGTTGTAACATTACTTAACGATGCCGCAACAGCGTCTAAACGCTCCTGGTTCCTTCCGGTAACAATTACATGGTTGTTTAAAGCAGTTAATTGTTTAGCAATTTCTAAACCGATACCGGCAGTACCGCCGATTAATAAAACAGTATTTTGTGAAGTTTTCATTTTATATTTTTTTTAAAATTTTAAGATTAAACAAGTGCTCACCGCGTGAGCATAAGTGGTATTATTTTCATCAAGTAATTGAGCTTCAAGCAAAGCAGTGCGACCACCCAGATTAATCACTTTAGCCTGTGTTTTTAATTTTCCGGTTTTGATGGTAACCGCTTTCAGGAAATTTACTTTAAGTTCTAAGGTGGTGTAGCCCGTTCCGGCGGGCAAAAGCGAATGCACCGAACAGCCCATAGCCGAATCTAAAATAGCCGTAATTACGCCACCATGCACTGTTCCGATAGGATTATAATGGAATTCCTGTGGGGTAAATTCGAAAACTACATTCCCTTTTTCTATTTCGGTTACGCTAAAATCCAAAGTGTATAAAAGTGGTGGCAAGGGAAACTGATTGTCACGCATGGCCTCTAAATAAGCTATACCATCCATTTTCATGGCTTCTTGTGCGCCTTTCATTGGGTCTTCCCAGGTTATTTCTTTAGTTCGTTTCATATTAAATACCGATCGGTATATTTTATAGCAAAAAAAATATTTTTCAGGCTCTGCTTCTTTCCTTCATCTCGAAATACAAGATTTCCAGACATCAATTCATAATAACAGGACAAATATATACCGATCGGTATATTTATTTGTCGCCAGAAAATCTTTTTTTCAAGTGGAGTAGAATACTGGCTGAATTGCTTTGTATAACAGGAAAGCAGATTTTAGTTTTAACGTTTGAATTTTGTAACTTTGATTTTATGAGCAAACCAGAGAGCATAGAAGATTTTTACAGAAACAAATTCAGTTTTCTACCCGAAAACCTACAGAATGACGTAGGTCACTTTAATGTTTTTAAGCTGGAAGACTGCCTGAAAGAAGACGCCAGACCGATGAGCTATAACCGCCGTGATTACTATAAAGTTTCGCTGATTCGCGGTCACAACGTATATCACTACGCAGATAAAAGTGTAGAGATAAATGGCACCGCATTGATATTTTTCAACCCGCTTGTTCCTTACACCTGGGAATTGGCGAGCGGGCAAAAAAGCAATGTTACCGGTTTCTTTTGCATTTTTACTGAATCCTTTTTTAAGGAAAAAATCCGCGGGAACATTGGCGACTTACCCATGTTTATACCCGGTGGCAAGCCAGCTTACATTTTAAATGAAGCACAGGAAGCACATGTAGAAAGCATCTTTTCGAAAATGTTTGAAGAGATTAATACCGATTACGTGTATAAATACGACCTCTTAAGGAACTACATTACCGAGATTACGCACTTTGCCTTAAAAACACAGCCTTCGGAAGCTTTATTTAAACATGTAGATGCAAACAGCCGGATTACATCGGTATTTACCGAGCTGCTGGAACGCCAGTTCCCAATCGAAAATACTACCCAGAGGTTAACCATGCGCTCGGCAAAAGATTACGCCTCGCAACTTTCGGTACATGTTAACCACCTTAACCGCGCCATTAAAGAAACTACAGGTAAAACCACTACCCATTACATTACCGAACGCTTACTAAGCGAAGCTAAAGCCTTATTAAAGCATACCGACTGGAATATATCGGAAATTGGTTACTGCCTAGGCTTTGAAGAACCTACCCATTTTAATAACTTTTTCAAAAAATTAACCAACCACACCCCTACCTCTTACCGAATTGTTTGAATTTCGTAATCATCGGTTTGAATCATGTAATAGGTAGCATGCCTCTTGTTTGTAATTTTGTCTAAACAAAAAAAGATAAAATTATGGACAAGAAAAAAGTTTGGTTTATTACCGGAGCTTCGAAAGGCTTAGGATTAAGTTTGGTTCATCAATTGTTAAAAGCCGGCCAATATGTTGCAGCCACTTCGAGAAATATTGCCGAACTGAAACAAGCAGTAGCTACTGATTCGAAAAAATTCCTTCCGCTTTCGGTTAATCTTTCAGACGAACAAAGTGTAGAAAAAGCCATTAAAGCAACTGTTACCCAATTCGAACGCATTGATGTGATTATCAATAATGCTGGTTATGGCATTGGCGGCAGTATAGAAGAACTTAGCGATGCAGAAACACGCAATAGTTTCGACGTAAATGTATTCGGTACCTTAAATGTAATCAGAAAAGCTTCTCCTTATTTGAGGGCGCAACGCTCAGGGCATATTATCAATATTTCTTCAATTGCCGGCATTACAGGCGCAACTGGCTGGGCTATATACGCTGCTGCTAAATCGGCAGTAATTTCCCTATCCGAAATATTGGCCGAAGACCTTAAAGATTTTGGCATTAAAGTTACCGTAGTTGCACCTGGTGCATTCAGAACCAGTTTTTTAACCGCCGAATCTTTGGCACTGGCCGCTAATCCAATTGCCGAATATGAAGCAGTAAGGGAAACGCACGCCCGGTATCTAAAAATGGATGGCCAGCAAATAGGCGATCCGGAAAAAGCAGCTGCAGCCATGATTTCGCTTGCCAGCATGCCCAACCCACCATTGCACTTATTATTAGGTAGAGATGCATTTGACCGCGCTACAGCCAAAATTGAAGCATTAAGTAAAGAAATTAATGCATGGAAACCGATTTCTATCTCAACAGATTTCGACCAGTAAACCCTATTTAAAATTTAAGAAAAAGATTATGGACAACCAGAAAGTATGGTTTGTAACCGGCGCTTCAAAAGGCCTGGGACTAACCTTAGTAAAAAAATTATTGGGCAATGGATATCATGTTGCAGCAACTTCGAGAAATTTAAGCGATTTATCCAAAGCAGTTGGCGAACACGAAAACTTTTTGCCCTTAGTTGTAGATTTAATCAACGAAGGCAGTGTAGAAGCGGCGATCAGCCAAACCATCAGCAAATTTGGCCGTGTAGATGTAGTGGTTAACAATGCAGGCTACGGCATGTTGGGTGCGCTTGAAGAGTTGAGCGACAAAGAATCACGTGAGAATTTCGACATCAATGTTTTCGGTTCACTGAATGTAATTAGAAAGGTATTGCCACAAATGCGAAAACAGCAATCAGGGCATATTTTCAATATTTCATCTATCGGTGGTTTCTCAGGAAATTTCCCTGGATTTGGCATCTATTGCGCTACCAAATTTGCTGTAGCAGGCTTTACCGAATCGCTGGCAGCAGAAGTAAAATCGCAAGGTATTAAGGCAACAGTAGTAGAACCGGGTTATTTCCGGACAGAATTTCTGAACACAAGCTCTTTAGCTGTCCCGGCAAACCCTATCGATGCCTACAAAGAAGTGCGCGATTCGCAGGCTATGCACCAGAACGATATTAACAACCAACAGCCCGGCGACCCGGCCAAAGCTGCTGAAGTAATGATTGAAGCTGCTAAAAGCGAAAATCCACCATTGCATTTATTCCTGGGACCCGATGCCTATCAGGTTGCAGAAGCAAAAATAACTGATGTACAAAGGGATATGGCTAACTGGAAATACCTGGCAACAGCTACGAACTTTGAAGCGGCGAATGCTTAATTAGAATTTTATCACGAACTGGCAGATTAGCGGGTTCGTGATAATTCTTTTTATCCTATTAATATAGTGTACAAACATTTATTGCCAGGCTACTCGCTTAAATTTTTGCTAACAAAATCTTCCATGTAAACCTTTACCAAATCTCTGGTTCTCTTAAATTCAGCCATAATTTCTGTTTCCGTACCAATAGCTTTTGCCGGATCGGGAAAATTATGGTGCAGCTTGATGGCTTGTGTTGGAAAATACGGACAGCTTTCTTTCTCATGATCGCAAACCGTAATCACATAATCAAACGGAACATCAACATATTCATTAATATTGTTTGACGTTTGACCGGATATATCAATTCCATCTTCTGCCATAATCAATACCGCTTTGGGGTTAACACCATGAACTTCAATTCCGGCACTGTAAATTTTAGCTTTGGTTTGCGCAAAATGTTTCAGATAACCTTCTGCCAGCTGACTTCTGCAGCTATTACCTGTACACAGCACTAATACATTTTTCATAAATTTAAGTGATTAACAACAGCCGCTTCCAAGTTTACAATTGGTTTCGTTTGCAGCCAAATTTACCAGCTCAACTTTTCTTTTTTCAGGTTGTACTGGCGCACAACACTCTTCGCCTGTTGCTGTAGTTCCGCAGCTGCCACCTCTGCCAATGGCTTTACATTGTGTTGCATCGGGTGTTAGGTCCAAAATCAGGTTTTCGCCATCAATTTTAAATTCACCAGGAAACATTTGCCTGGTGTCAAAAGCAGAATTTCCAAATTCAATTTTAACAATGACATTAGGGTTTAACGGCAGTTTACTTTCAACTAAATCGATGATAGACAATGCCTTTTTCACCTGCATGGCCCTAGCTTCTTCCTGCATTTCAGGTTCCCAAAGCTGCACAATAATTTCGGTCCATACGTTCATTACTCCACCACAATCAACCGACACAATGGGGGCCTGTTTAATTTCGGTGATGTGATAATTGGCTTTAACCAATTTATCAGAGGCATACCGGAATTGTAGTACCAATTCTGGATGTTGTTGAAGTTCAGTTTTGAAACTGCTCCAATCAATAGAGATGTTATTAATCATAATATTGCAATTTAACGATTGATTTGTATAAAAAATTTTAACAGCAGTTTTGCTCACCCTGATATGATGAGAAAAAATCGCCAAGTTGTTTTTGTAAGAACTTCAACATTTTAGATTCAATACAATAGCAAATGCTTACTCCTTCTATGGTTCCCTAGATAATACCTGCATTTTTAAGTTCTTTTAAATGCTGCGAAATGGTTGCTTGTGCTAAACCAATTTCCTCTACCAAATCGCCACAAATGCAGGTATTTGACTTAAGAATACGCTGTAGAATAGCAATACGGGCAGGATGTGCCATCGCCTTAAGCAGTGCTGCCAGCTGGTTTTGTTCTTCGGTAAAAATTTCTGTTTTAGTAAGTCCCATAATTATATATCGCAATATTACGATAGTTAGATTGAATATTAAAATTTATTTCCAGTATAATGGCCAAATACAACCTTACAATAGATTTGGACGTTCTGTTTAGTGAATAAAAATTAGTAATTTAATAAAAAAAATCAATCTATGTGGAAATTTTACGCCATACTTTCGGCCTTATTTGCTGCTGCAACAGCCATTTTAGCTAAAGTTGGGCTTAAAGGGATTAATGGAAATGTTGCAACGGCCATTAGAACGGTTTTAATTCTGTTTATTGCCTGGGGCATTGTACTGGCAACCGGAGAAATTACCCAACTCAAAACATTGAGCAAAAACAACCTCCTCTTTTTAGGATTATCCGGGCTGGCAACTGGCCTTTCGTGGATTTTTTACTTCAAAGCGCTCGAAACCGGCGATGTTTCTAAAGTAGCACCCATTGATAAACTCAGTGTGGCCATTGCCATGGGACTTGCATTTTTAATTCTAAAAGAACCCATCGATGCTAAAACACTTATTGGTGGCGGGCTGATTGTTGCCGGAAGCATTGTAATTTTGCTATAGTTTTTTATCCTAAAAACATAAAAACTACCTTAAAACCTTATACTCGAAACCTTAAAAATTTCAACAAAAAAAACCGCTGACTAATACATAGCCAACGGTTCTACATTTATATAGGGATGAGTAATTACTTTTTCGGTTTTGCGCTCATAAAGAAAGTAAGTTTACCACCATTGGTAATATCCGCATGTTTAATTTTATGATTGCTGATTTCTTTGCCGTTCAATAAAACTTTTTCTACATACACATTTTTGTCACTTTGTTTAATGGCCTCAACGGTGAAGGTTTTGCCATTTTCTAAATTGATTACCGCATGGCTAACCAGTGGACTACCCAACGAATACACATCAGAACCTGGTGCCACCGGATAAAATCCAAGCGAAGAGAACATATACCAGGCGCTCATTTGTCCGCAGTCATCATTTCCGCCCAAACCATCGGCAGTTGGTTTATATTGCATGTTTAAAATGTGGCGTACCTGAGCCTGTGTTTTCCAGGGCTGATCGGCCCAGTTATACAGGTAAGCAATGTGATGCGCAGGCTCATTTCCATGAACATAACCACCAATAATGCCTTCGCGTGTAATATCTTCGGTGTGTGCAAAAAATTCATCAGGTAAATGCATGGTAAATAAAGTATCCAGGCGTATTGCGAATTTCTTTTTGCCACCCATCATTTCAATCAGCGTTGCCGGATCTTGTGGTACAAAGAAACTGTAGTTCCAGCTGTTACCTTCAATAAAACCCTGTCCTTCGGTATCTTTCGGATCGAATTGTTTTTTAAAGGTACCATCGGCCAGTTTAGGGCGCATAAAGCCTGTGGCGCTATCATAGTTATTTTTCCAGTTGTTAGACCGTTTAATAAATTCATCATAAACATCCATACGGTTCAGTTTCTTAGCCAGTTGGGCAATTGACCAGTCGTCGTAAGAATACTCCAGATTGTTAGAAACAGAGATACCCGATTTTTCGGCAGGAATGTAACCCTTATCCATATAGTAACCAATCCCTTCGTAATCGCGGTGCTTCGCTGTAGCTATACAAGCATCCAATGCCTTATTCGCATCGCCGGTATAGGTACCTTTAATAATAGCATCTGAAATAACTGAAACGCTGTGGTAACCACTCATACACCAGTTATCGTTGGCATAGTGCGACCAGATTGGCAACATGTGTAAACTGCTTTGATCGTAATGAGCGAGCATCGATTTCACCATATCGTTACTGCGGCCAGGCTGCGTAATGTTAAAAAACGGATGTAATGCCCGGTAAGTATCCCAAAGTGAAAAAGTAGTGTAATTGGTAAAACCATCAGCTTTATGTACCCCCTGATCTAAACCTTTATATTCGCCGTTAACATCGGTGTAGGTTGTAGGGTTAATGTAAGCGTGGTATAAAGCAGTATAAAAATTAATTTTATTATCCTTAGAGGTAGTTACCTGCACTTTATTCAACTCCTTGTTCCAGGTAGCCTGCGCCTGTGCTTTAACTTTTTCAAAATCCCAGCCCGAAATTTCGGCACGCATGTTCTGCAAGGCATTTTCCTGGCTAACCGGCGAAAGCGCAAACTTAATTTTCACCTTCTCTCCTTCCTGCGTATCAAAATCGAAGAACATTTTTAACTTTTTGCCTGCAATTTCAGGGAAGTTCTGTTCCTGATTAAATTTACCCCAGAATCCGCGGTAAGCTTGTTTGGCATCGTAACTTTTACGCCCATAGCTTTTAAAAGGTTTAGAAAAACTCATCGCAAAATATACTGTTCTGGTTCTGGCCCAGCCATTGGTTTGGCGATAGCCGGTAATCAGCGTATCGTTTACTACGCGAACATAGGTCCAAACTGTTTTTTCTTCATAATTATAAATCCCGGCCATCAAATCTAAGATAATATGCGATTGATCTGATTTAGGAAAAGTATATTGATGCATCCCCACGCGTGTGGTCGAAGTAAGTTCTGCAGTGATATTATCATCATCCAGCTTCACTTTGTAATAACCTGCTTCGGCCACTTCGTTTGCATGCGAAAAAGCCGAACGGTAACCGCCTTTAGGATTTGATGCAATACCCGGATTTAACTGTAGCTTGCCTTGCGTTGGCATGATTAAAAAATCGCCCAGATCAGAATGTCCGGTCCCGCTAAAATGCGTATGGCTAAATCCGGTAATGGTTTTATCTTCATATTTATAACCCGCGCAATATTTGTACACGTCACCATTGTACTTACCGTTTACTTCGTAAGATAAGGTATCGGTTTCGGGACTTAACTGTACTGCACCAAAAGGAACAGTTGCACCGGGATAGGTATGCCCCATTTTTGAAGTACCAATAATCGGCTTAACATACTGCACCAGATTCTGCTGTGCCGAAGCAACCATGCCTGAAAGCAAAAGACAGGGCAGCATAACTTTTTTAATCATATCCGTTTTGAGATTAGCTTGTTTTCTTTAAAATTCTAAGGTAGAAATTTATCTTCAAATATGCGCAAATAACAAGACTAAAACGTTTAAGTAAAACAAAAAATACATTTTATATGGTTTAAATTTAGGGAAACCCGGTTTATTGGTTAACCGGTTAATTGTTCAAACTGCTTAACCAGAGATGCTCAACAATCGGGCAATTTAGCAATCGCACAATTCTATTTTACGGATTTTACAATCCAAAGCTTTTTACAAGTAACTGACTTCCTTTAAACAATTTCAGCTAAATAAACCTTATTTTTGCATCCTATATTTTTAAAATGAGTAAACACGGTAGAATTCTGGTTGCCATGAGTGGCGGGGTTGATAGTTCGGTAGCGGCTGTAATGTTGCATGAGCAAGGTTACGAGGTGATTGGATTAACCATGAAGACCTGGGACTATGCTAGCTCTGGCGGTAGCAGTAAGGAAACTGGTTGCTGCTCTTTAGATAGCATTAACGATGCCCGTACACTTGCTGTAAACTATGGTTTTCCGCATTATATATTGGATATCAGAGACGAATTTGGCGATTATGTAATCGATAATTTTGTAGATGAATACCTGGCCGGAAGAACACCAAACCCATGCGTATTGTGCAACACGCACATTAAATGGGAAGCTTTATTAAAACGTGCCAATAAACTCGACTGCGAATTTATTGCAACAGGGCATTATGCTAATATCCGCCAGCAAGATAGTGGCCGTTATGTAATTTCGAAAGGAAAAGACGAAAATAAAGATCAGTCGTACGTATTGTGGGGTGTTTCGCAAGAAAACCTTTCGCGCACCAAATTTCCTCTTGGAAGCTTCGCAAAATCTGAAATCAGACAAATGGCTTTAGATATGGGTCAGGAAGAGTTGGCTAAAAAATCGGAGAGTTACGAAATTTGTTTCGTTCCGGATAACGATTACAGGGCTTTCTTAAAACATAAAGTTGAAGATTTAGAAGACAGAGTTGCGGGTGGTAATTTCATATTGAGCAATGGCATGGTGGTGGGCCAGCACAAGGGCTACCCTTTTTATACCATTGGCCAGCGCAAAGGCCTGGGTGTTGCTTTTGGCGAGCCTATGTTTGTAACCCAGATCCTGCCCGAAAGCAATACGGTGGTTTTAGGCAAAGCCGAAGAACTGGAGCGCCGCGAAGCGATGGTAAGGAATATTAACCTGATTAAATACGCCAGCATTGAAGAACCGATGAGCGATATCATCACTAAAATACGCTACAAAGATGCAGGGATGCTGAGCACAATTGTGCAGGAAAAAGATAAAATGCGCGTAGTGTTCGATCACAATGTATCGGCTATTGCACCCGGCCAATCGGCAGTGTTTTACGAAGGAAACGATTTATTGGGTGGTGGTTTTTTAATTTAAGAGGAGCGTCATTTCGAGCGAAGTGCAACACAGCCGAGAACCACGGAGTGCTCAGCGAAGCTAAATCTAATTACAAAAGATCTCTCCGTTTCGCTGCGCTTCAGTCGAGATGACGAACACCATATTATTCACTCCCTTTAAAAACATTTAGGGTAGCTGTTTTCCAATGAATATATCCTAAATCACCGCACACCTGAGCAACAAAATGCTCTACATCTTCGGGTACATCATTTACTACGCGCCACCTGATTTTGTATTTGGGGTTATAACTCACGTAAACTACTAAATCATCATTTCGCTGCCCCACTGAATGTAAAGATTGCAGGTGAATATCCTGTAAATCTGCAGCAGCTATCCTTAATCTTTCATTCATAATTTTCCCTAAGGAAAGATCGGGTCTGAAATCTGTTTCAAATATGGCTAAAACGGTAACGGTCATAAAAAATAAATATATCAGCAAACAAACGAAGCCATAAGCTTTTTGTTTAAAATAATTACACACCATACGTTGGGTTTAAACATCAGCCTAACGTATTTTCGGTTTCTCCAAAAGCAAATCTATACTAAAAAAATTAGTATCAAAATTTATTCTGACATTTTTTTCAGTTAAAGTAAAAATTAGATACAGCCATGACAAGGGCATTATCAATGGTGAATAACTTGATAAATGTGTACAACTATTTTAAACATCTGATAACTAGATCGGTTATCTATTTTAAAAGGAGGACTTATGAAAAAGTGCATCTATGTTGTAGAAGATAATCCAAATATCAGGGAGATTATAGAATTTCTGTTGATTGAGGAGCTTTACGAAGTAAAAACCTGCCCCAACACCAGCGACTTCTGGTTACAAATGAATAATCACCTGCCTGATATGGTGATTTTAGATGTGATGTTGCCTGATGGCAACGGACTGGATATTTGCAATACTTTAAAAGAAAATATTAAAACACACAACATTCCGGTAATGATGATGTCGGCCAATAACCACTTAAATACAGTTAAAGCCAAATGCGCAGCGGAAGATTTTATTAATAAACCTTTCGACCTGAACGATTTTGCAGGAAGAATAGAAAAACACCTGATGAATTAAATTTAGTATTTCAACAGCGGCAAATCTGCCGCTGTTGAAATATATTAACTATAAAGCTATTGCTGCAACAGCTTTATCCAAAGCTTCGTCTTTCAGGTTTGGCATGCTTAAGCCCTCTACCCTATAAGCGGTAACATCTACCATTCCTAAAAAGCCCAATACCGATCTCAGGTACGATTCTGTAAAATCGTAAGCCTTCATTGGCCCGTCAGAATATACTCCGCCTGATGAAATGGCCAGATAAACCTTTTTACCTTTTACCAATCCCTCAGGACCATTTTCCGAATAACTAAATGTTTGGCCAGCACGCGCAATGTGATCGATCCAGGCCTTTAAAGTAGAGTGAATCCCAAAATTGTACATGGGCACGCCAATTACAATGACATCAGCAGCTTTAAGCTCAGCAATTGATTCATTAGAGTGCTGAACCGCTTCGGCCAGTTGAGGGGTATGGTTTTCGGCCGGCGTAAAGAAAGAGTTGATATGCACCTCTTCTAAATGCGGAAAGGGTGTATTGGTAAGATTGCGGGTAGTTACCGTACTACCCGGATTTGCAGCCTGTAACTTTTCTACAATCGCATCCCCTAATTTAACACTGAAAGATGCTTCGCCTCTTGGGCTTGATATTAAATGTAATATTTTCATTTTTTGCCTTTATTTATATCTGGCAAAATTATAGACACGAGCTATCAAAAAGTTATTACTATACTAAAGGATAGCGCTATCCTTTAGTATAGTAGCGGCAGCAAAGTAGCTAAAAACAGCTACAACCCTGATGGTTTAACATTTTAATTTTCTATAAACTTAATCCAGCCTCAATCTGTTTATAAAAGAAAATGCTATGGAAAATCAGGAAAACAATCAACCAAAAGATGATGAATACACGGAAGATGAAGTGCAATTTGCTGGTGGCGAAGGCACGCAACTGAATGAACAAATTACTGGCCCCGACGATGAGGACGAGGATGATGAAGAAGAAGCAACAGATGATTACAACGAATCGGACATTGAAGAACTCGATAACGATCCCAATGCTTACGATAAAGATGATAGCGAAATGTTATAAATCAGAAAAAAAATGCCAGATTGATAGCCACTCTGGCATTTTTCTTATCTAAACAACGATGATCCGCAATATTTACAAAACAAAGCATCGCTGTCATGCCCTTCCCTGCTACAACCAGGGCACGATTCGGGTAATTCCTTTTTATGCCTGGCAGCCATGGCTATATCGTGCGTAATAATGCCGGTAGGCACCGCAATAATAGCATAACCAATTAACATAACAACCGAGGCCACGAATTTACCCAATGGCGTAATTGGAGAAATATCGCCATAACCCACCGTTGTAATGGTAACAATGGCCCAATAAATACTTTCTGGGATATTTGAAAAACCATTTTCGCGCTGCTCTACCAGGTACATTACCGAACCAAGTATAACTGTAATGGTTAAAACCGTTAGTAAGAAAATACTGATTTTGCGGATACTGTTTTTTAAAGCAGTTGTTAAAAAATTAATCTCTGTTAAAAAATGTCCGAGTTTAAAAATCCTAAAAACCCGTAATAAACGCAGCGCCCTGAATACCAGCAAAGATTGTGCGCCAACAAAGAATATACTTAAATACGAAGGCAGTAAAGCAACCATATCAATAATGCCCAGCGGACTAAACACATAGCTCAGTGGCTTACGGATACTGATGAGCCGCAAAATGTATTCGACAGTGAAAAGTGCGGCGAAACCCCATTCCATCACATTAAAAAGCTTACCGTAGTGTTGATGAATACTCACCACACTATCGAGCATCACAACAATAATACTCGAAAAAATAGCAATCAGAAGCCCTACATCGAAAGCCTTACCCGCCGGCGTATTCGATTCGTAAATAATTTCGTGCAATTTAAAACGCCAACCTTTCGAAGGACCTGATACCATGTAAGCTTTTTTGACTAAGATACAGAATTAACCATTAATCACTTCGCCGCCTATTATTAAAGCAATTTTACCATTAAGTTTTGCCGCAGCTTTGCAACCCGATTTGCTAATATTTCAGGTTAAACTTCTCTTCTAAAACAAACAAGCTTAAGAACTGTAAAGTTTTACAATCAAAAATTAAGCTAATTTCAATACCCGCATTCATACATGGTAATTTAGCTTAATCATTTGCTCATATCCGATTATTTTGATCAGATGTACCTCATTAAATTAGCTCTTCATATCCTAACCAAAAAACCACACAATGAAAAAACCAATTTTACTTATTTTACTATTGCTCAATCTGGCTCTAACCGGTTCGGCACAAAAAAGACTGGGTAAAGAAACTGCCGAAGAAAAAACCAAAAGAATGGAATGGTGGACGGATGCCCGCTTTGGTATGTTTATACACTGGGGCTTATATGCGCTACCTGCACGTCACGAATGGGTGAGAAATTATGAGCACATTACCAATGAGAACTACCAAAAATATTTTGATAATTTTAATCCCGATTTATTCAACCCAAAACAGTGGGCAAAGGAAGCCAAGGCTGCCGGCATGAAATATGCTGTTTTAACTACCAAGCACCACGAAGGCTTTAACCTGTTTGACAGTAAATACACCGATTATAAAGCCACCAATACACAGGCAAAAAGGGATCTGGTAAGAGAATTTGTTGATGCTTTCCGCGCAGAAGGTATAAAAGTTGGTTTCTATTATTCGCTTATTGACTGGCACCACCCCGACTTTACGGTAGACAGGGTTCACCCTTTACGTCCTGAAAAAGAATCTGAAGAGGCTTATGCAGCCTTAAATAAAGGTAGAGATATGGCCAAATACCGTAAATACCTATACGATCAGGTAACAGAACTCCTAACCAAATACGGCAAAATTGATATCCTTTGGGCCGACTTCTCTTATCCTGGTAAATATGGCAAAGGTAAAGACGACTGGGGATCGGTTGAATTACTTAAGCAAATCAGAAAACTGCAGCCGGGCATTATTGTAGATAATCGCTTAGATTTAAATGATTACGAAGACGGTACCGATTTTGAAACACCTGAACAGGTTGGACCGAAAGAACTGGAAAAATACCGCGGAAAGGTATGGGAAACCTGCCAAACCTTTTCAGGATCATGGGGCTACCATCGTGATGAAAATACCTGGAAAAGTAACAGAAAACTACTGGACTTACTAATTACATCAGTAGCAAATGGCGGTAATTTACTATTAAACGTTGGGCCAACCGCCCGTGGTGAATTTGATTACAGAGCTGAAACGGCATTAGATAGTCTCGGTATCTGGATGCATGCCAATTCTAAATCTATTTACCATTGTACTTTTGCACCGTCAGCTTTTAAAGCAGCCGAAGGGACCCGACTTACTTACAATAAAGATACAAAACGTTTATATGTTCACCTGTTCGAATACCCTAATACCGGCACCATTGCTTTAGACGGCTATAAAGACAAAGTAAAATACGCACAGTTTTTACATGATAATTCGGAACTTCAGGTTGACACCGAAAAATCTAAAGACAATACCCTGGTTTTAAAATTACCGAAGAAAAAACCCAACTTCGAAATACCAGTAATCGAACTAATATTAAATTAACCCATTAATATTAATAATCGGGCCTGCAAGCTAAACCTTGCGGGTTTTTTTTTAACCCAATCTCGATCATCCATCTCACCTCTTCCATCATCCATCATATTTTACGCCGACAACAAATCCGACTGATGCAAAGCAGCATAAGCTTTTGCCTGAACTACATTACCTATAATAATAATAGCAGGATAAGTTAAACCAGCATCTTCAGCTGCTTCCTGCAGGTTATTAGCCAAACATACCACCTGTTTCTGATTAGGAAGTGTAGCATGCTGAATAATTGCAGCTGGCATGGTACCTAAACCTGCATCACAATAAGCTTTAGAAATTTCGGCAACCTTTTTCATACCCATATAAATAACTACAGTTGCCGAGCTCTTCATTGCACATTTTAAATCTTCGGTTAAACTTCCATCCTTTTTGGTACCGGTTAGTATCCAAACACTCTCGCTAATGCCGCGATGGGTTAAAGGAACATCAATAAAACCAGCCCCCTGCATGCTGCTGATACCTGGAATATAGTGACATTTAATGCCCCGGGCTTCCGCATAAATCAATTCTTCGAAGCCACGGCCAAAAATAAAGGGATCGCCACCTTTTAAACGCACTACTACCTTATATTGATGTGCATTTTCTACAATTAATTCATTTATTTTCTCTTGTGGTGTATATTCTCCATAAGGTTGCTTACCAACATAAACCATTTTACATGTTTTCGGTGCAATTTCAAGCAATTTTTCATTACTTAAGTTATCATACAGTATAACTTCTGCTCTTTTTAACACATTAAACGCTTTCATAGCGATCAATTCCGGATCACCAGGACCTCCACCCATTATAAATACTCCAAAATCTCCTGTTTTTTGATTCATAATTTTAATGTTTTAACTATTTAAAGATAAAAGTGATAAAAATATCTTAAAAAATTAAATATTTTATGATAAAAATCACAAAATAATAAGTTTTAACTCATTTTTAACCTATATTTGAATATTAAAAATAATAAAACAAACAAATAAAGTGTTTTTAAAATCAAAATAACCTAAAAAAACACAACAAATAAACCAAACAACTAAAAAACAATACCATAATCACAATATACCTTTAAGATTTATGAAAGAACCACAAATAATCGTAATCGGAAATGGAATGGTGGGATACAAGTTCTGCGAAAAACTGAGATCAAAAACATCTTCCTTTAATCTTATCGTTTTTGGAGAAGAACCCCGCAGGGCATATGACCGTGTTCACCTAAGCGAATACTTTAATGGTAAAACAGCAGACGATCTTTCGCTTTCTACCGAAAACTGGTACCAGGAACAAAACATTACACTCTTTCTAAACAATCCTGTAGTTAAAATAGATCGCGAACAACAAAAGGTATATACTGGCAATGGTTTAGAGTATATTTATGATATATTGGTTTTTGCCACGGGCTCCGGCGCCTTTGTTCCGAACATCCCAGGCATAGAAAAAGAAGGCGTTTTTGTTTACCGTACCCTCGAAGACCTCGACCTGATTAGCGCATACGCAAAAAAAGCAAAAACAGCCTCAGTTATAGGTGGTGGCTTGCTTGGTTTGGAAGCAGCAAAAGCACTAATAGATTTAGGAATCGATAAAACCAGTATCATCGAATTTGCTCCGCGTTTAATGCCCAGACAAATTGATGCCGCAGGTAGTGATATGCTAAAATCGAAATTAACTGACCTGGGCTTACAAATCCACTTAAACAAAAACACCTCTAATATTGAAGGTGAGGGCAAGATTACTGCATTAAAATTTACTGATGACACAATACTAGAAGCCGACATGCTGGTTATATCGGCAGGTATTAAACCCAGAGATGAACTGGCAAAAGCCTGTGGAATTGAAGTAGGTCCGCGTGGTGGTATTGTTGTGGACGAGAAAATGCAAACCAGCGACCCGGCAATATTTGCTATTGGCGAATGCGCCCTGTTTGATGACATGATTTACGGATTGGTAGCACCTGGCTATGAAATGGCCGAAGTTTTAGCCACCAACCTGTGTGCAGGCAATAAAAACTTCAGCAGCTTCGACATGAGCACGAAGCTGAAACTCATTGGTATAGATGTAGCCAGTTTTGGCGATAACTTTATTACCGAACCTGATTGCCGCACCATTATTTTCGAAAACAAACACAAAGGTGTTTATAAACGGATTAATGTAAGTAACGACGGACAATACCTTTTAGGCGGTATACTTATTGGAGATGCATCGGCCTACAACATGCTCTTACAAACGGCCATCAATAAAATTGCATTACCCGAAGACCCTGAAGAATTAATACTGGGTTCACGTGGTGGCAGCGAGCCGGCAGGCGCAGGCATTACCAGTTTGCCCGATAGCGCGTTAATTTGCAGCTGCGAGGGAGTTAGCAAAGGCGATATCTGCGCTTCGGTTACCAGCGGTGGATGCGAAAATATAGATGATGTAAAAAAATGCACCAAAGCCGGTACAGGTTGCGGCGGTTGTATGCCAATGGTGAAAGATCTATTGAACTACACTTTAAAATCGCAAGGCAAATACATAAAAAATGTGATCTGCGAGCACTTTAACTACAGCAGACAGGAGCTTTACGACCTCATCCACATCCATGAGCTGAAAAATTACGACGAAGTATTGAATGCTTTGGGCGAAAACGATGGTTGCGAGATATGTAAACCATTGGTTTCATCAATCCTGGCCAGTCTTTGGAACGAAATGATCCTTAAAAAAGGAAACGATGTAGCTCAAGACAGTAATGACCGCTTTTTGGCTAACATCCAAAAAGGAGGCTCCTACTCTGTGGTACCACGCATACCTGGCGGAGAAATAACTCCTGAAAAACTGATCGTTATTGGCGAAGTAGCTAAAAAATACAACTTGTACACCAAGATCACCGGCGGTCAGCGTATCGATTTGTTTGGTGCACACCTGAACGATTTGCCTGTAATCTGGGAAGAACTGATTGCCGCAGGCTTCGAAAGCGGCCATGCTTATGGAAAAGGATTGAGAACGGTAAAAAGCTGCGTGGGCAGCACCTGGTGCCGTTTCGGATTGCACGATAGCGTAAGCTTTGCCATCCGCATTGAAGAAAGATACAGAGGTATACGTGCCCCACATAAATTTAAATCGGCAGTAAGTGGCTGTATCAGAGAATGTGCAGAGGCTCAAAGCAAAGACTTCGGCATTATTGCTACCGAAAAAGGCTGGAATTTATACGTGTGTGGTAACGGCGGTAGTAAACCGCAGCACGCACTCTTGCTTGCCACCGATTTAGATAGCGAAACCTGCATCAAGTATATCGATAGGTTCTTAATGTTCTATATCCGCACAGCCGATCCACTTACCAGAACCGCAACCTGGTTAAATAAAATGGAGGGTGGCATCGATTACCTGCGCAACGTAGTGATCAACGACAGTTTAGGCATGGCCAAACAATGGGAGCACGAAATTGAAAAACTGATCAGCTCGTACAAATGCGAATGGAAAGAGGCAGTAGAAAACCCGGCAATCAGAAAACGTTTCTCTCATTTTGTAAATGCACCTGAAGAGAAAGATCCTTCGATCGAATTTGTAGAAATGCGCGGACAAAAAAGAACCGCTGAATGGAAAATAGTCTAACCAAATATAATCAACCAACAATTTTCAATTTAAACTTAATCTTATGACAGAAACAACAAACAACTGGTTAGCCGCATGTCGTGTTGAAGACGCAGTAGAAAATGGCGGGGTATGTGTAAAACACGGTGAAGAACAAATTGCGTTATTCTATTTTACCAGAAGAAATGAGTGGTATGCCACCCAAAATGAGTGTCCCCACAAAAAGCAAATGGCTTTAAGCCGTGGAATGATTGGCTCTATTACCGACGAACCTAAGGTAGCCTGCCCTTTCCACAAAAAAACGTTTTCGTTAAACACCGGTGAATGCTTAAGTGGCGATGAATGCGCCATAAAAACCTACCCGGTAAAGGTAGAAAATGGAACTGTTTATGTTGGAATCAATCCAAAATCTTAAATTGTATTATTAAGAGAAAACAAACCAAAGTTCAACCTAAACCAAACCAAAATGAAAACTCAAAATCGCGTAGCTATTATTAGCTGCTTAGTATCCACTGTGTTCTTTTTTCAAGCCAAAGCACAAACCAAAGCTGTTTTATTTGATGGCATTTTAACTGCAGGCTATGTTGACCACGGCGCTTTTATAAATTGTGCAGGTCCAAGTATCAAATTCAGCAAAAAGCCTTATACAGTTTTACTAGGCATGTTACCTAGCTTAAGAATTAAGGAAGATAAAGTTGCAACTGGTGCTACCAAAAACTCAGTACTTACCCCTAATCTGGGTTTTGGCTTAACTGCCGCCTTCCGTCACATTGCCATTCAATTACCCGTTTTTTACAATGCTAAAACTGCGGTAAAAAATGGTGAATGGAACCTGGGTGCTGGCCTGGGCTATAAATTTTAATCCAACCATTAAATCAACCCCGCTTAACTGAACATTATGACAACTAACCTTAGCCCCAAACCGTTAGATAAACTGAATATATTTTCGCTTAAAGGCGTTCAGATGAAAACCTTCCACATTACCTGGCTTACCTTTTTCTTCTGCTTTTTTGCCTGGTTCGGAATGGCTCCACTGATGAAAATTGCCCGCGAGCAGCTGCATTTAACCAAAGATCAGGTTGGTAATATCCAGATTGCCTCAGTATCAGCCACTATTATTGCACGCTTGCTGATTGGAAGACTGATTGATAAATTTGGCCCGAAACTCATTTATACCTGGTTACTCGTACTTTGTGCCATTCCGGTGCTGTTAATTGGCACCAGTCAGTCTTACACTTCCTTTTTGCTTTTCCGTTTGGCTATTGGCGTAATTGGCGCATCATTCGTTATTACACAGTTCCACACCTCTATTATGTTTGCCCCAAACATTAAAGGCACAGCCAACGCTACAGCAGGTGGTTTTGGTAATGCAGGTGGCGGTGCTGCAAATTTGTTTATGCCCCTGATTGCCTCTGCGTTGACTGCTTTAGGCTTTTGCAGTACTGAAGATAGCTGGCGTTATGCCATGATTTTCCCTGGAGTAATGCTTTTAATCTGCGCTTTCTTATATAATCGCTACACGCTCGATAGTCCGCAGGGAGATTTTAAAAACATTAAAGACGAAAACATCAAAAGCACCCAAAACACTTTCCTGATTGCAGCAAAAGATTACCGTACCTGGATTTTAACCATTGCCTATGCAGCTTGTTTCGGTGTAGAAATTACGGTCGACAATTTTGCGCCGATTTTCTTTACCGATTCATTTGGTGCAACAATAGCTGTAGCAGGCATGGTTGCAGGTATTTTTGGCTGGATTAACGTTTTTGCCCGCCCACTTGGTGGCATCGTAGCCGATAAAATAGGTAAAACCTGGGGCTTTGACGGCAAAACCCTCTTGTTAGCCATATTATTACTTGTAGAAGGTGTTGGATTGATCTGGTTTGCCAAATCCGGCAATATCAGCATGGCTATTTTCATGATGTTCGTATTTGGCCTGAGCCTAAAAATGGCCAACGGAGCAACCTATAGCCTGGTTCCCTTCATCAATCCGCTTGCTGTGGGCAGTGTGGCAGGTATTGTTGGGGCCGGCGGAAATATCGGTGCCATGTTAATTGCCTTTATGTTTAAGGCTAAAGCCAGTCATGCTTCAAAAAACATAGTCGAAAATGGCATAAACGTACATAAAGACTTAATTGATTACACCAGTGCATTTACCTTACTGGGCTTCATCATTTTAGCAATCGGCGTTGTGGTATTCATTTTCAGAACGATTATGGCTCAGAAAACTGTAGAAATTGATGAGTTGGTACTAAGCACCGGTAAATAAAGACTTAATCCGAAAAACTACCTATAACCTTGTTTATCATTTGAACAACGAAACAAACATATCGCCAAATACCACCACCTGCTGCTATTGTGGCGTGGGTTGTGGTATTGTGGTAAATAAAGACATCCACGAAAGGATTACGGTTGAAGGCGACAAAACCCACCCGGTAAATAAGGGCATGTTGTGCAGCAAAGGGCTGAACCTGCATTATACCGCAAACGATAAAAGCGACCGCCTGCTTTATCCTGAAATGCGCTACAATAAAAACATGCCTTTGCAACGGGTAAGCTGGAATACGGCGCTGGATAGAACCGCAGCGGTATTTAAAGCGCTTATTAAAAAATATGGCCCTGATAGTGTAGCCTTTTATGCCAGCGGGCAATGTTTAACCGAAGAATATTACGTAGTAAATAAATTAATTAAAGGTTTTATCGGTAGTAATAACATCGATACCAACAGCCGCTTATGTATGAGCAGTGCGGTTGTTGGTTATAAAATGAGCCTGGGCGAAGATACCGTACCCATTAGCTACGACGATATTGAAATTGCCGATTGCATTTTTGTGGCTGGCGCAAACCCGGCTTGGTGCCATCCCATCCTGTGGCGCCGGGTTGAAGCCGCTAAACTAAATAACCCCAATTTAAAAATTATTGTCAGCGACCCGCGTAAAACCCAAACCTGCTCACTCGCAGATGTGCATTTACAACTAAACCCGGGTACAGATATTACGCTGCACCATGCTGTTGGCCGCTGCCTGATTGAAGACGGGAAAGCAGATGCTGATTTTATCATCAACAGTACCAACGGTTACGAAAAATACCATGAAACTGTTTTTCAAACCACCATAGCAGAAGCCGCTGCCATTTGTGGCATCGAAGAAAGCGCCATCCGTTTAGCTGCCAGTTACATTGGCAATGCCAAAGGTTTTATTACCATGTGGACCATGGGGCTTAATCAAAGCGTGGTGGGCACCAATAAAAACCTTTCGTTAATTAATCTCAACCTGATAACGGGGCATATTGGCAAACCCGGCAGTGGTCCATTTTCACTGACCGGGCAACCTAATGCCATGGGCGGTCGCGAAGTAGGCGGATTAAGCAATTTATTACCCGCGCACCGCAACCTTGCCAACGAAAACCACCGTAACGAGGTAGAAAAATTTTGGCAAATCCCTTTGGGCACCATCCAGTCTAAACCGGGCTTAACTGCCACAGAAATGTTTGACGAGCTGAACTCAGGAAAACTGAAAGCTGTTTGGATACTCTGTACCAATCCCTTAATCAGCCTGCCCGATGTACGTATAGCAGAAGCTGGCCTAAAGAATGCCAGATTCGTAGTGGTGCAAGACATCAGCAATAAGGTAGAAACACTGAAATATGCCGATGTAGTACTACCCGCAGCCGCCTGGGCCGAAAAAGAAGGCACCATGACCAACGCAGGACGTTATATTGCCTATCTGAGTAAAATTACCGAGGCGCCCGGAGAGGCTTTACCCGATTCGGAAATCATTTGCCGCTTTGCACAAAAAATGGGCTACAGCGGTTTTGGCTTTAAAAATGCTGCTGCTATTTATGATGAACATGCAGCACTTACCGAAGGTACCAATATTGATATAAGCGGGCTTAACTACCAGATTTTAAAAGAAAAAAGAGCGGTACAATGGCCATACCCAAAAAACAAAAACACAGAGGGAACTGCGCGTTTATTTACCGATCATCAATTCTTTACACCCGATAAAAGAGCTAACATTGTATCGGTGAGCGATGCCAACCAATCGGAAGCCCTCAGCCCTGAACACCCACTGATTTTAACCACAGGCAGGATCAGAGACCAGTGGCACACCCGAAGCAAAACGGGGAAGGTTAACAAACTGAACCAACACATCAGCGAATCTTTTTTAGAAATAAATCCGGTTGATGCAGCAGCAAGAAACATCAAAGACAACGATATAATCGAAGTGTTAAGCTTACGCGGTAATGTGCGTGTAAAAGCCAAATACTCTACCGATATTAAACCCGGTGTTGTTTTTATGCCCATGCACTGGGGATTGATTTTAAAAAGCGATTTAAACCGCGTAAACAACCTAACCAACAACCTGGTTGATCCGTTAAGTAAAGAACCCGATTTCAAGTTTACCGCTGTAGAAGTAAAGCTATATAAAAAAGCAAGGCAAAAAATTATTGTAATTGGTGCAGGAGCCGGAGCCTGCGGTTTTGTTAAAAGCTACCGGGCACTAAACACAACCGACGATATCGAGATTTTTAGCAAAGAAGATTTCCCTTTTTACAACCGCGTACTCCTTCCCGATTACATTATCGGTACGCTCCCATGGCACAACCTCATCAAAATGAGCGATAGCGAAGAGGAAGATTATAGAATTAAGCTACACCGTGGCTTAAGTATCGAAAAAATAAATAAAGCAGATAAAACCGTTACCGATAGCAAAGGAAAAACGCATCATTACGATGTACTGCTCCTTGCAACCGGAAGCAGAGCATTTGTGCTTAAAGACCTGCCCAAACTGAATGGCATTTTTACCATGCGTAGTCGTACAGATGCAGATGAATTTAAGAAACATGTACCCCAAACCAATGGCAAAGTAGTCATTGTAGGTGGCGGTTTGCTGGGAATCGAACTGGCTACATCACTAGCCGAAACAGGCTCAAAAGTAGCCATAATCCAAAGGATTTCGCGTTTAATGGGCCGCCAGCTCGATGCTTTAGGTAGCCAGCTATTACACGAAGAATTGATTAGCAAGGGCATCGAAATCTTTTACAACGATGAGGTAGACCGTGTGATCGGCGAAAAAAACATCACTGGTGTACGTTTAAAAAGCGGGTTGATGATTGATTGCGAATCTTTTGTAACTGCCATCGGCACCGTACCCAATATCGAATTAATTAAAGAGGCTGGCATAACCTGCAAAAGAGGTGTAGTGGTTGATGAATACCTGCGAACCAACGAAGAAGACATTTTTGCCATTGGCGAAATTGCCGAATTTAAAGGTGAAATGTATGGCATTACCGCAGCAGCAGAGCAACAGGCAGAAATAGTAGCACGATTTCTATGTGGCGATATTGCCAAATTTTACCAGGGCAGTTTGCTGATGAATATTTTGAAAATGCACAGTCTCGAACTTTGTTCGTTAGGTCTGGCCGAAATACCCAACAACGACCCTACCTACGAAGAAATTGTTTTTATTGACAAGGCCAAACGCTATTATAAAAAATGTATTGTACACAACGACAAACTGGTAGGCGCAATATTAATTGGCGATAAAGGCGAGTTCCTGGAGTTCCGCAACCTGATTGAAAACAAGATGGAGCTGAGTGAAAAAAGGCTTCAGCTTTTAAGAAGCGGCAAAACAACGGAACCGCTTATTGGCCGAACCGTTTGCAGCTGTAACAATGTGGGCGAGGGTAACTTAATCAACAAAATAAAAGATGGCTGTAAAGATCATTTACAACTTTGCCAGCTAACCGGGGCAGGCATGGGCTGTGGCAGTTGCCGCCCCGAAGTTAAAGCCATTCTCGATTCTTTTGTAAACGTACTCAAAACCGAACCTAAAGCCGCTCTGGCCGAATAAATTAAACTGAAAGCGATGATGAAAACAACTCTTGGTCCTTCTGAATTTATTAACGTTAAAGGCATCGAATATTTTAAGTTCGAAGAAGATTTTATTGAAGAAAATGTACGTTGCATCCCGATGATTGTCCGTTTTAAAATGGATGCTGCAGGGATAAAACTCAAACTGGCCGAATGGAGCAGGTTTCATCCGCAAGAGCGGGTTCAACTGGCCTTACTGCCTGTATTTACGCAAGAGGAAACCAACAAATACCACCAGTTCTTAATTAGCCTGATTGCCAAATACACCGGAAACCAGGCTACCACCCTCCCTATTGATCCGCTGCCCGACTGGGCCAATTTACACCAAATCCCAGCCATGCTTCAGGAGAAACTGGCAGAACTACAGCTACAGCTTTCCATTAGCCAATGGCGAAAGCTCACTAATATACAGCGATTTGCGCTTTTAAAATTATGCAGGCCCGGGCACGAAAACAAGAACTTCCCCAAAGCCATTATCGAATTTGGAATTTAACCAGCTGAGCATGTACAAAACAATTATTATTAACTTTCCAGGGGGCATTATCTCGCCCGGCAAGCTATTCAACATCCTTGTAGCAGCGAGTAAAGCACGCATTCAATACGTACGCTTTGGCCTGCGCCAACAGTTATTAATCGATACCACGACTTACAACATTGATATTTTTACGGCAGAACTAGATAAGCTGGAAGTTGACTATGAAGAAAACACCAATAATTCCCCCAACATCATTAGTTCTTACCCTGCAGAAGAAATTTTTATCCAAAAAACATGGCTAACAGAAGGCGTATATAAGGATATTCTTGATAGTATCGACTTTAAACCAACTATAAAAGTAAACATTTGCGATAACGACCAGAGTTTCACTCCGATGTTAACGGGTAACATTAACTGGATAGCCTCTTCACAATCGCAACATTACTGGCATCTGATTATCCGTTTTCCGAAAACCAATGTAATATACGAGTGGAACCAGCTCTGCTACACCAACCACATTGCCCAGGTTACAAAAGCTATAGAAACGATTATTAAGAACAACCCTGATAAATTTATCGATAATCCCACAGCCAATGGCGAGGAATTGTTTGCAGCACTGGCGCATGATCATTTCATCATTAAACCTGCACAGCAGTCCGTTTCCTTATCATCATTTAACCTTCCATATTACGAGGGCTTAAACCGTTATAACAATAAATACTGGTTAGGCATATACCGCCGCGATGAGCTGTTTAGCATAGCCTTCTTAAAAAAACTATGTCAGCTCTGTTTGGCTACCAAATTAGGTCAGCTTTGCTGTACCTCGTGGAAAACGATTATTATCAAAGGAATTAACGAAGAAGACAAAAAGCTTTGGAATACCCTGCTCGAAGAGTTTGAAGTGAACATGCGCCACGCCGCCAATGAGCTTAATTTTCAGGTAGAAGACAATTGCAATGAAGGTTTGGCGCTCAAAAATTTTCTGGTAAAAAGCTTAAGCATTGATGATACCCGCACCTTCGGGATTTGTTTCGGCATTAAAACCCGCAAAAAGAGCGAAGTTTTTAGCAGCATATTGATTCAAAAACGACATTTAATCGATTTGTTTGGCCTAAAACTCTTTCCGGTATACGATATTCTATGCGCCAAAGATTTTAACCCTAATGAGCGCACGGGAGAAATTTTTAGTCGCAGTAACCCAAGCTTTCTGCTACCTGAGCAAGTGAGGCGTGCGGTGTTCAAATTTTACAAATACCGTTTAAATACCATCAAAACAGATCAGCAGCAACCCATTATTACAGAAGAACCTGCTAAAAAAGGAAGCGATTTTTTGTACCAATGCAACAGTTGCCTCACGGTGTATAACGAAAAAACGGGAGATGAAACTCAGGGTATTTTACCGGGCACAACATTTAAAGATTTGCCAGAAAACTATTGCTGTCCACTTTGTGAAGGAGATAAAAATGATTTTAGCAAGATCGATCAATCTGCATTGCAATTGTTGTAAACACAATCGCCTTACAATCCATTAATTTCGGCATGGGAATTAAAATTCCCGAAAAAACGATCGTCGTTATCTTCAACAGCTATTTCGCACACCTGCAGCTTACTCAATACAAATTTCATACTGTGTTTGGTTAACTGATGCGTTTGTAATAAATGCCAGATGCTTTTTAAACCTTTGGCGGTATAAATACCACACAAAGGCTCTTGTTGGCCATTCCGCGTAAAAATATAGGCATCGAAAGCCTCAGCGGCAAGGTACGCTTCTGATAATTGATTGAGCAACCGGTTCTCCATCAGCAGTAAATCGCAGGCCAGTACAAATAAATCATGCCTGGGGCTTAACAAATGCGCAGAAAGTACGCCAAGTAGTGGTCCTCTAAAGTCAAACGAAGTATGATCGGCCACTAGATGCTCTTCTCCGAAATAGCCTGCATAAGCTACCTGTTGGATGGCATTAACAGAAAATATAACCGGAATTTGCAATAAAGCAAGTTTATCGGCAGCCAATTGTGCCCAAAGCTTATCCTGATGGCTTAACAACCCCTTATCGGAGCCCATCCTTAAACTTTGACCGCCACATAAAACTACGCCTAACATAGCCAATTGCTTTATTTATTACTCAATTCTTTTAGCCCCGCTTCATTTAAAATACCAATTTGCTTACCCGCTACCACAACCAGTTGCTCTGCAAGCAACTCGTTCATGGTCCTGAAAACCGTTTCGTAAGTTGCACCGGTATAAGCTGCCAAATCTTGTCTGCTTAAAGCCAGGTTTAAAAAACCACCTTCATTTAAGCCAAACTGATCTTTAAGGTTCAAAATAGCCATAGCCAACCTGCCTTTAACCGACATTAAGGCCAGGTCTCTCATTTTCTTCTCAGAAGTATGCAGCTCATCGGCATAAAACATTAACAAACCATAGGCAAACTCCTGGTTTACTTTTATGGTAGCTTTAAAAAATTCGATATCAACAAAACAAAGCTGTGTTGTTTCTAAAGCTGTTGCCGATATCGGGTAAGTAGAAATGTTATTGCTGATTCCCGATGGCCGATAATTGCACCATCGTTGGCAAAACGCAAAATCAGTTCTTTATCGCCCCAATGCTTATGCACTTTTACATTACCCGAAGTTACGAAATAAACCCCGCTCACGGGATCGCCTTCTTTAATAATCACCTCTCCTTTTTTGGCTGTAAAATTCCTTTTATGGTTATCAATAGCTGCATGCCATTCTTTTAAGGTAAGTTGGCACATAAAGCAAGTTTTAAGATCGCAACTACTGTTTTTTTTCATTTATAATGGGGATATAAACGTAAAATTAACAAATGTTACCAGCTTTTGGTCCTTTTCTCCCCAAATACCTGCTTATTAACCATTGTTGAAAATTTTATTACAACAAAACTCCCTGAATGTGAACGTTTAGCGTTTTTTGCCGGCTAACTATGCATAAAGAAGTTTAAAGATATGCCGTCAAATTTTAATTTTGTGTTATGGCAAATACGAACGTTAGAAAATCAATTCAGAATAAAATCGAATCATTGGGTAAGGAAATTGAAACCCTGCAAGGCGAATTAAAAAGATGGGAAAAAATCGCTGCTGATTATGAAACCAACTCAGAAAGTATCGATCTGATTTTATCGATTCAATTACCTGAAAAAGCTGAACCTAAAGCTAAAAAAAGTAAAGCCGTATTGGCTTAAAAAAGAATTCCCGGACAATGTCCGGGAATTCAACTCATTCAAAATCTCAGTGTTCATATGCAGCAACAGTTTCGCCTGTTTTACGTGCCGGAATTTTTGCCCTTGGCTTTACCTGTGCCAGCAAAGCTTTACCCCCTGTTTGTACGGGTTCCTTTTTCGTTGATTTTTTCTTGAATTTACGTCCGTACCAGATCAGAAAACCGGTAATGGGCAAGCTTGCACCAATTAAAGCGGCCAAAAATGCAAGCACTTTCCCCGGAAAACCTAAAATGCTGCCCACATGGATATCGTAATTCATTTTTCGCAGCTTACCACCAAAACCTGCCTCATCGTAAGGAATGGCATAAACTCCCTTTCTCTGAAATTCTTTTAAGGTATGCTGATCAAAAGTATAGCCCTGGTTATTGTAAAACTGACCTTTGTTGGGATAAACTGTAATGTTGATGGTAGCTTTCGCTTTACTGGTATCGGGGAAATTATAATAAAACCCTGCTGATTTCGGGTGTCTGCTGATTACTTTGTTCCAGGCCAGATCCATGGCTTTTTGTGGGGTATAAAATTTACCTAAAGCCAGCGAATCGGATTCTAAACGCTGAAAATCACCCAGCTTATCGCCACCCGAGGTTACCCAATAAAGGCCTTCGCTATACCACCTGATACCGTATACCATACCAGTTAGTGCAATAAACAATAAAAAGATAAGCGAATAAAAGCCCAGTACGTTGTGCAGGTCTAAATTAACCCGCTTAAATGAGGCACCCCACTTAATCTTGAAACTCTTATCGCGGGTAGATTTGTTCCATTTTTTAGGATACCACCAAATCAGTCCGGTAATGAGCAAGACCACGAAAACCAGCGTACCATAGTTTACAATTGGCCGGCCAATGGCATAAGGCAACCACAAAAAGCGGTGCCCGTTTAAAATAAACCTGAAAAAGTCTACCTCGCCTTTTTTATGCACCACCGTGCTGATTACCTCGCCAGTATATGGATTGATTTTAAGGCTTGTTCCGCCACCTCTTCTGCCCTCGTCTTTTTTGCCCCTTAAATTTAAATTAATAGCCCTTCCCTGCTGGTACTGGGCATAAGAAGGCACCTTATCCGGGTAAAGTTTAAAAGCAATAGCGCTCAGCTGCGAAGGTGGAATAACCGGTGTATCCTGTCTTTCAATTTTCGTTTCCGGTTCTAACAAGGCAGTAATTTCTTCGTTAAAAACCCAAATACAGCCTGTAATACAAACAATTAGGACAATAACGCCCGAAACCAGGCCCAGCCAGAGATGAAGCCATTTATTGATCCTGTTAAATAACGAATCTTTATTCTTTTTCTTTGCCTGAGTAGTTTTGATTACCGTTGCCATTGTCCTGTTTTGTTTGATGTTGAAATGATGATTTTAAGCTTATTTTAAATGCTGGATTGCGGTAATTAAACCACCTTCTACTTTTAGTCCTTTTGTTGCGGTTAGTGCTGATGCATCAACTTTGTACACGTAGCTGGTTCCATCTTTCAGGTTTAAACCGATGTAAGCTGTTTTACCATCTTTGGGTGTATAATTATTGGTGGTAATGCTCGAAATATCAGTAGAAGCAGGTATTCCGTTAACTTTTTTAAATGTTTTATCAACCACATTCAAAATTCCGATCGTTTTTCCTACTGTATAAGCACCTTTTTCTGCTTTTGGTATGGCGTTTACCACAAAATTATTGTTACCGATATACAACCAGTTGGTAATTACGTTACCACCAGAAACTGATTCAAAATCAACAAAATAACTTAAATCGAATTCGGTAGTACCGGCCTTAATTTTGGTAATGGTTGATGGCTTTGTAGAGCTTAACACACCATTGGTAACGGCTACAGAAGAAGAGAAAGCATACACATCACCATTTTCTACCAAACCTAAACCATCGGTAAAATACCTGCCGATAAAGCTGGTTCTGTCGTCTTTAATTACCTTTTCAAGTTTCATTTCCGGGTAAGAATAAACAGCAATCCAGGCATTGTTAGGGAAATTTGTACCAAAAGATTCACCACAGCAGGCCTTAATTGAAAAGTACGGCGCATAAACCTTATTGCCTACTTGTTTAATCCAACTAAAGTGGGCCGATTCGCCGTTGTTTGATGGCGCCTGAACATCAATGGTTCCTTCGCCTGCAATTAATAAACTATTGGTATTTACCCTGTACCAGTTGGCCAGTGGCGTAGCAATATTTCTCGGTATTTTAACCAAAAGGATATCATCGTTTACAGGAGCAAAAGCCTGCACCGTTTCGGTCTGGAAATTAGATAGTTTATTTAGCTTACCCGACAGGATGTTGTAAGTAGTTACAGCACCTGGATTTCCCTGCCCGTAAAGCATGCTGAAAAATTTATTGTTGTGAGTAACATAGTAACGGTAGGTTCCGTCTTGTTCTACCCCATTACCAACGGTAGAAATGCTGCCTTTATCTAAATCGCTTGCAGTAAGCAGGTAATCGGCTACTCCGGTTGATGCTACTGGTGTTACTGCCAGAATAAAATTACCCGGGTTGTTGGGAATACTTTCGCCTTCTTCTTTTTTAGAACACGAGGTTAGCACAGCAGCAAAAGCTAAAGCTATAAACGCTTTGGTTAAATTTGTTTTCATTATGAACTGTTTTAATAATTAATTATTGATTTAATTGATAAAATATCTTAGGTTCAGGTAGAAAGCCCTACCCGGTTTTTGGAGACTAAAATTGTCGAAGAGATTGGCGTTGGTGATATTTTTGGCTTCCAAACCAATGTTGTAGCGACCTTGTTTTAAGCTGTAAACGAGATTTACATCGTGATTAAATTGTTGAGGAATAACCTTTTTATCGTCGCTGATGGTTTTACCACCCTGGCTTGGCCAGTACAGCCAAAAGGCATGCACATATAGTAAATTATAGCCTATAGTAAGGTTATTGCCTTTATGACCTACATCTTTTAGCGATACCGAAACATCTCCGTTTCCGTACAAATAAGGGATATTGGGCATCTGATCGAGGTATACGATACTGATTGAAGCGAATTTTTGTCCGGTACTGGGGTCGATTTCGTATTTCTGCAGGTTTTTAAGGTTTTGATAGGTTACGGTTGTACCTATGCTTAACCAATTTTTGTAAGAATACCTGATTTCTGCATCACCACCAACTGTTCTTACTCCGTCGCGGTTATCGGCTACCAATTTGGATTGGTTTTGGTTTAAACGGCTATAAATGAAATTGGTAGCATTTCTATAAATTCCATTGGCCGAGAAAGCAAAGTTATGATCGTGCGAAACCGAAAAAGCATAGCTCAATCCCAAATTAAAATTATCGCTTTTTTCGGGTTTTAAGCTAGGGTTGGCATCCTGGTTTTCTACATCACCAAATATTTCCTGGGCTTCGGGCATGCGGTTGGTTAATTCGTACGAAGCTTTTAACTGAAGGTTTCTGTTTAAAAAATAACTGGCTGCTGCACCATAACCCAAACGCTCCAGATTATTTTTACCTGCACCAGTACCGCTTCCGTTAACATTATTCTGGTTAATGTATTTACCAAAAACCGTAGCACTCCATTTATTTTTTACGTCAAAATTATAACCCAGACCTAAAATATTCTTGTTGGTTTTCTTTGTACGTTCGTGCTCTGCATTGGTTGGATTCAGTTCATCACTTCCCTTACGGTTAAAAGTGCTGAAAACATTGCTCAGCGCTACCGATTGATTATCGTTAATGCGGTAATTGAGCATGGTTGTGGCCAGGCCATTGTTGTTTTTGTATTTGTATAAACTTCTTGCGCGCTCGCCATTCGATCCGTTTGGTTTACTATTGCCATACCAATCGTAACGTACATTTAGTGTATCGATATTTTGCTCGTTACCCAGGTTGTAATTGGCATTGATGGTTACATCCAGCCCTTTAACCAGGTTTTCTTTCTTGTATTTTAAGCTGGGCATTAAAATATTCCCCCGGCGGTGCCAGCCTCCAAAAACCGAAGCCATCCGGGCACCAGTTTGTATTTCTTTATAATTCTGACCAACAGTAACACCAAATAAGAGTTTATCGGCATAGCTTTTTCCTACTACGCCTACATTGGCAATTAAAGTTTCGTTATGGTAGGTATCGTTAAACCTCCGAAGTTTAGCGGCTGGTGCATAAGCCCCGGTCCAGATATCTGATGCTTCAACGGTTACTTTGTAGTCGTTATCAGAATAGTTCTGAAATGCATTTAACTGAATAGTAAAGCCATTTTTTGAAGTTGTGGCGGCATTAATTACGCTTCTGTGGGTGTTAAACGAACCAAAAGAATAAGAAGCATCGATATAGTTGCGGTAGCGATCGCCGGTTACAATGTTAATTGCACCACCAAGGGCATCCGACCCCAGCCACATCGGCACCACGCCTTTATATACTTCAACCCTGTCTGCAATGTTAATCGGGATATTGTTAATCTGAAACGAGGAACCAAAATTATCCATTGGTATCCCATCTATAAAATACCTTACGTGGTTGCCCGAAAAACCATTTAATGAAAGGTTAAAGTTAGAACCCACCCCGCCCGATTCTCTTACCCGTATGCCTGCAACGCGATCGAGGGCTCCCGAAATATCGAGTGTGGTATTGTACAGCTTTTTGGCATCTACCGCAGTTACGTTAAAAGCCTGTCGGTTTACCTCCTGCGTAGCCGTTCTGCCAATTACATTCACGGTTTCCATCTGTTCTGCAGATTCGGAAAGATTAAAATTGAGTCCGCTTAACGGTTTATCGCCAATGGTAATTTCTTTCTTAAGGGTTTTAAAACCAATGGCCGATACCTGTAAAGTATAATTTCCGGCGGGGATTTGTACGATTTTAAAATTACCGCTACCATCGGTAAGGGTACCAAAATTTGTTTTATTAACTTTTACGGTGGCACCAGGAAGCGGATCGCCGCCGCTGGTTTTAACTTGTCCTGAAATGCCCGGTATTGGATTTTGGGCTGAAGCAAAAATTACACAGGCACATAGTATGCCCAATAGCAAAATTTTCTTAATTTGCATGGCTTTTAATGGAGATTAAAGGTGAGCCGGATTTCCGGTTTAGCCACACGGGTCCGAAACCGTGTGGCATTTTTATTCCGGGCAAAGATAGCCTCTATTTAGATCAAGTCCAAATAAGAATAAATAAATGTTAAATTTCGTTAATCCCCACCTTTAAGCCTGGCAGAAAAAACACTTACGATAAATCTTTTAAAACACTCAAACCCTTTCACTTAAAAACATGTTCTTCCTATACAACAAAAACAATGTATATGAAAAATTTAATTTATTTGATGGCCATTTCGGCATCGGTTTTAACTTTCCAGGCATGTAGCGGAGGGAATAAAGATGCTAAAGAAAGTGCCGACAGTTTAAACATGGCGAAAGATACCACAACAAATGTGGCGGCTACCGGTGGAATTGCAGTAGACGAAGCTGATGCCAAATTTACCACTCAGGCTGCTGTGGGCGGCATGGCCGAAGTAGAACTGGGAAAAATGGCGCTCGAAAAAAGCAGTAATGCAAAGGTGAAAGAATTTGCCACCATGATGGTAAAAGACCACGGCATGGCCAATACCGAATTAATGGCCATAGCCAAACTCAAAAACATTACCTTACCAGGTACGGTTGATGATGAGCATAAACAGAAAATGGACGACCTGAGTAAAAAAGCAGGGACAGATTTTGATAAAGCTTATGTAGATGCTATGGTAAGCGGGCATAAATCTACACAGAAATTAATGGAAGATGAAGCTAAAGACGGAAAAGATGCCGATCTCAAATCATTTGCAACCAAAACTGCTCCGATCGTTCAGAGCCATTTGGTAATGATCAATAAGATAAACGATAGTATGAAATAAAAAACGTTAATCACCTTCAACAATGGTTGAAGGTGATTAATAATTGCCTTTAAAATTATCTCTTTTAACCAAATGGGCAATTGCCTGCCTGATTTGCTCGTAACCAACAGGTTTTACAAAGAATTTATCGCAATACACCCTAAAGGCATCGAGCGCATGCCTTTCATGGGCAGTCACAAAAATGAGGTACTTAACGCGATCGCGTATTACTTTGGCTATATCAATGCCCGACACTTCCATGCCAATATCAAGGAAAAGGAAATCAATTTCACCATATGCGCGGATCGCCTCAACCCCAGCAATCGGATCGGTATAGGTAGCTAACATGGTAAATTCTTTTATGCGCGAAATATAAGCTTTCAGGATATCGATACTGATCTGGTCATCATCGATTATGACACAGGTATATGGTTCAAGATGAGGTAACTGCATTAACTTTTCTAACCAGTTAGCAAAGCTCAAGCCAAACCTGAAGGTAAGCCAGGCAAATTGAGCTGTTTAATCGCTAAACCCCTTTAAAACACGACCTATACAAATGGTTATTCCCCTTAAAAAATAGCCTTAAAACACATTTAAACAACGATTTTAGCTTGGTCTGAAATTATAACTCTGGTGGTGTATAACGTTCTATAAATGTCTTCCGGCTTAGCAATTTTAAATAGGGATAATTTCCGTTTAACTGCGGTCTTTGCTTAAGTTCATATAGAAAATGGCCGCCTAAATCGATGATAATCTTTGCGGTAGCACTATACCATACCATATGAGGCTGTTTCCAGCAAAAAGAATAGAGATTGGAAGTGAATTTTATGTCCTTTAACTCACTGTGGTAAAAATTCAACGGTTTGGGGAATAAATTCCCCTGTTCTATCTCTACTTTCCTCACCATCGAAAGATGATCGCTATGGCAAAACTCATAGTCCATTAATTTAGGATCATCCACATCTGGAAGGTGTTTAAGCACTTTAAAGCCTTTAAATTTCTTTCCATTCAGCACCCAAATCAGGTTTGGATAGAAAGCTTCCCGGCTATTTAATTCGACCAGTGTAATTGGGGAATTCTGAAACTCTATGGTATAGCCCGAAGGCGTAAAAATATCAGCCCGGTGCAGGTTATTATTGGCCGCATCGTAAAAGGCAATTTCCCGGAAAGAAGGCGGAAAAGCCAGTTTCCAATCGCGGTGCCAGACGGTTTCTTTTCTATAAAATTCTTCTTTTAGCATAGAAACATCCAAAACGGGTTCGGGAAGGGGATTAAATTTCTTCATCAGCTATTGCCCGCAAAATTGCTTAATTAGGGATACGCAAAATTAGACTAAAAATATTAGCATACAAAAAATATATCCACTCCCGGTATGACTAAATACTTCGAACTGAAATTATTCGGTCTGAACCAGAGCCATATATCAGATTAAAACAAACTTGTTTTTAAGGACCAGCAGTATAATGGTAACTTTGTGGCATGACCCTGGAAGAATTAAAACAGTTAGAAGATTTTTTTGCCAACGCCGAGCCCCAGCAGGTTCCAATCTATCTAAACGAGGCTACCGTAATTACAGATTATAAACATTTTCTGGAGAGCCATTTTCTTCCTTTAAGGCTTAATCCCGATGCCAAGGTAAATGCGCCGCTGGTACACCGGCTTAAAATGCTGAAGTTGCTGATCGAATCGAATGCCTAAATACACTACTCATTTTTTTTAATAAAATGGTGTATTTTAGCCTATTAAACAAATTCAAAATTTGAAAGCTTTTAATCTCTTATTCTGCATCCTGTTTATTGTTTCTGCCGGTTTACAGTACAACGATCCCGATCCCTATGTTTGGATGCCCATCTATCTTTTTGGCGCCTGGCTATGTTGGATGTATTTCCGTGGAAAATATTACCGCAAAGCTTATTTAGGTGGAATACTGGCTTACAGCGTGTATGCCATATACCTGTTTTTTGATAAATACGGCGTATTGAACTGGTATAACGACCATGCTGCCGAAAACATAGCCATGAGCATGAAAGCAACCAAACCATGGATAGAAGAAACCCGCGAATTTGGGGGCTTACTGATCCTGATTGTTGTACTTGCCATTGATTATCTAACCACCAGGGTAGCTTCGAAACGACTGGCCTAAAGTAGCTTTTAACTGATAAAAGTAAAATTTAGAATTATTGCGGGCAGATTTTAAAACTTGACGAGCATCAGTTTTTAAAACAAATATTTCCAACTATATTGGGCATAATTGGTTATACCTATACCTTGATGCTTCCTTTATGACAAAAAATATTTTCATTGCCTCGGCCGAACCTTATACCGGAAAATCGGTAATCGCTTTCGGCATGATCAATATGCTGTTGGCAAAAACCCAGAAAGTAGGTTATTTTAAACCCATTATTGCCCAGGATGGCCCGAATGTTAGAGACGAACATGTAGAGGCCATGCTCGATTATTTTTCGCTCCCGGTTAAATACGAAGATGCTTTTGCTTTTACCCGGCAGGAAATGCTGCATCAATCAGACGATAGCAGTACCATCATCAATACCATTATCAGTAAGTATAAAAAACTGGAAGACAATTATGATTTCACGGTAATTGAGGGTAGCGATTTTTTAGGCGAAGGCATGGCATTTGAGTTTGAATCGAATGCGCTGATGGCAAAAAACCTAGGTGCACCGGTGCTTATTGTCGTATCAGGAAAAAACAAAACAGCCAGTCAGCTTTTTAAAAGCGCCATTAATATTTACCGCAATTTTTTATTAAGGGATGTACAGGTGCTTGGCGTGGTGGCCAATATGGTTAATCCCGAAGAGGCCGAACGCATTAAACAGGCGCTAACCAACCAGCTACCAGCCGAACTATTGATAGCGGTAATACCAACAGAAACCGGATTGCAAAGCCCAACCATGAAAGAAATTACATCGGCACTGGGTGGTGAAATACTTTTTGGTACAGAGTTGCTCGACAATCAGGTTGATAATTTTGTAACCGGTGCCATGATGTTACCTAACTTTTTAAGACACATTAAAGATAACCTGCTTATTGTTACGCCAGGCGATCGTGGCGATATTATTATTGGTGCACTTCAGGCCAATTTATCGGCCAATTACCCAAAAATCGCGGGTATTGTTTTAACAGCTGGCAGTTTACCCGATGAGCCGATAATTAAACTGATAGAAGGTTTACAGACCATTATCCCAATAATTGCAGTACAAAAAGGAACTTTCGAAACCACTACTACCATTGGTGGTATTCATTCTAAAATTACCATAGCCAACAAAAAGAAAATTGCCCTTGCCATTGAGTTGTTCGAAAAATATGTAGACAGCAAGGCCCTGGATAATAAAATTATTACTTTTAGCTACCAGGGGATTACGCCGCACATGTTCCAATACCAGCTGGTTAAATGGGCCAAACGCGATAAAAAACACATTGTTTTGCCCGAAGGAAACGACGAGCGGATTTTAAAGGCAGTAGAAAAACTTATTGCCCAGGATATTGTTGACATTACACTCCTTGGCGACCCGGTTGAAATAGGCAACAGCATAAAAAGGCTTGGTCTTAATCTGGATATCAATGTGTTAAAAATTTACGATCCTATCCATTCTGAGCAGTATAATAATTATGTAGATACACTGCACGAATTGCGCAAAGCCAAAAATGTAAACCTCGAAATGGCCAGGGATATGATGACCGATGTTTCTTACTTCGGCACCATGATGGTCTACAAAGGCGATGCCGACGGCATGGTATCAGGCGCAGTACACACTACTCAGCATACTATCCGTCCGGCGCTGCAATTTGTTAAAACGAAGCCGGGGGTATCGGTTGTGTCGTCTATTTTCTTTATGTGCCTGCCAGAACGTGTGGCCATATTTGGTGATTGTGCGGTTAACCCCAATCCTACTGCCCAGCAACTTGCCGAAATTGCCATTTCTTCGGCTGAGAGTAGTGCCAGGTTTGGCATCGAGCCCCGCATAGCCATGCTTTCCTATTCGTCGGGTACATCGGGCGAAGGCGAAGATGTAGAACGGGTAAGAGAAGCTACGGCAATTGTAAAAAGCAGGTTTCCTGAATTAAAAATTGAAGGGCCAATACAATACGATGCCGCTGTTGACCCTTTGGTTGGCCAGCAAAAACTACCAGGATCAGAAGTAGCGGGCCGTGCGAGTGTACTTATTTTCCCGGATTTAAATACCGGTAACAATACCTACAAGGCAGTACAGAGAGAAACTGGCGCACTGGCCATTGGCCCCATGCTGCAGGGTTTAAACAAACCCATAAACGATTTAAGCCGTGGCTGTACGGTAGATGATATTTTTAACACTGTTGTTATTACAGCAATTCAATGCCAGGATCTTTAATATGAACATTTTAGTAATCAATTCAGGAAGCAGTTCTTTAAAATACCAACTCTTTAAAATGCCAGAAAAAAGCCCCGTTTGCAGTGGCTTGGTAGAACGCATTGGCATTGAAGGCTCCTTTATAAAACATACCGTTTATACAGCGTGCAGTAAACACAGTATAGAACAATCGGCATTTATTGCCAGCCACAGCGAAGGCTTAAAACAGGTACTCGCGCTACTAAGTGAAGGTAAATATGCCGTAATAGCAAGTCCTGATGATATTGCTGCTGTTGGCCACCGTGTTGTACATGGTGGTGAGCATTTTAACGGACCAGTGCTGATTACCGATGAAGTAAAAAAACAGATCAAAAAGCTGTTCTCACTCGCTCCCTTGCATAATCCGGTCAATTACAAATGTATTGAAGTAGCCGAAAAGACTTTTACCAAAGCCAAACAGATTGCCGTTTTTGATACTGCCTTTCATCAAACCATACCCGAGCAAGCTTACCGTTATGCCATCCCCGAGTGGTACTATAAAGAAGATGCCATCAGGGTTTATGGTTTTCATGGTACCAGTCACAAGTATGTGAGCGAACAGGCTATAAAATGGCTGGGTAAAAGTGATACAAAAATTATCAGTGTCCACTTAGGAAACGGCTGCAGCATTACAGCCATTAGCAATGGCAAATCGGTTGATACGAGTATGGGTTTTGGCCCATTAAGCGGTTTGATGATGGGAACGCGATCTGGCGATATCGATCCTTCGGTTATTTTTCACCTCATGGAGCATTCTGGCTATACTTTAGAGCAGCTAAGCACTTTACTCAATAAACAATCAGGGCTTTTGGGCGTTGGCGGATCGAGTGATATGCGCGACATTAGAAAGCTGGTAGCAGAAGGTAACCAGGCTGCTGTTTTAGCCCTTAAGTTATATGCCTACCGCATCAGGAAATTTATAGGTGCCTACACTGCCGTTCTAAATGGCGTAGATGCGATCGTTTTTACAGCGGGTGTAGGCGAAAACGACAAGCAGATGCGCGAAGCAGTATGCACTGACCTTGATTTCTTAGGCATTAGCTTAGACTCCGAACAAAATAACACTTATGCGGGCGAATTGAAGGAAATCAGCAGTTCTTCATCAAAAGTAAAAATACTGGTTATCCCAACAAACGAAGAATATGAAATTGCCCATCAGTGTTACGATCTTTTAACAGTTAACTAATCCACAGTTTTGTATAATATTCATTTTCTGCATGCATTTTGGCCCTTTGCCTTCTAAATCTTTTATTTTTGGTTATGAACCTATCTTTTCCGATCCTCGACACTTATACTTATTTAAATACCGCCAACTCTGGCTTACTATCAACCGAGCTGGCTGCCTGGCGTAAAACACATGATGAAGCATTTATTGCCGGCGGCAGTATTTTCAGAATGGAAAATGCGGCAATTATTAACGATCTCAGAAATAATTTATCAAAATGTTTTGGTGCTAAAGCTGATAACACCTATCTGGTTCCTAATTTTTCGGTAGGTTTTAATACGCTATTAAACGGATTGGATAAAAGCCATCGTTTTTTACTGTTGGAAGAAGAGTACCCATCAGTTAGTTATCCGGTAATTAGTATGGGATTTGAATACCAAACCGTAAAAATTGATGCAGATTTCGAAAATAACCTGATCCGGGCCATTGAAAAATTTAAGCCAACAGCACTGGCTTTTAGCATGGTGCAATACATTAGTGGCCTTCGGATGGATAATGAATGGATACAAAAGTTAAAAAGCAGTTACCCACAACTGTTGGTGATTGGCGATGGTACTCAGTTTACCGGTACTACGGCCTTTAATTTCGAAAAATCGGGTTTAGATGCCTTGCTAGGAAGTGGCTATAAGTGGCTGCTGGGAGGTTACGGCAATGGCTATGCCTTTCTTTCTGATGCGTTAAAAGATCAGCTTTATCAAATAAACAAACTTGCTGCTTTGCCTACTGCTCCGTTTTTACAAGGCAAGGATCATTTATCGCTATATTTTGAACCTGGTCATTTAGATACTTTAAACTTTGGCACACTGAACCAAAGCCTTGTACACCTTAGCGCTATTGGTTTTGATGAAATTGAAAGGACGACACAAGCACTCAGCAACAAAGCCAGACTGGCGCTAAACTCGAGAGGGTTAATTCCAAACTGGTTAATGGAAAGGAAATATCAATCGACTATTATCAGTATGCCTCTCGATCAAAAAAAGGTAGAACAGCTTCAGGATGCACAAATCATTTGCTCACCAAGAGGTGCTGGTACCCGCATTTCTTTCAACTTTTACAATACCGAAGAAGAATTGAGCAAGCTATTAAATGTTTTAGACAAGTCTTAAATCTGTCGATTCGATAAAAAACAACACATTAAAATACAATAGTATAGAGGCAATAAACTTAACAAACACTTTTGATAAAACACTATTATTTTATCAATGGTATTCGTGTGAAACAAGGAAAAATAACGCGTCAAATAAAAAAGTTACAAACTATATCAAAAATTGAGCGTTAAATAAAAAGACATTCACAAAACTATCCTTATGTACACACAAGCCACAGAAAACACAGACCTTACTGTTCACGTTCAGGATGATGCATCGATTGATGATAAAAGAGAAACGCTGCTAAAAAGCTTACTCGACGGATTAAATGCTGAAACAGCTTCCTTTAATTAAAGAACTAAAAATCAAGGCCATTTAGCCTTCAAAAAAACTACCGGAATTACGAAAATCTTTAAAAAAGAAAAAGGGCGAAACAAATTAATGTTCACCCCTTTCCATCTAAATTAACGCTCTCGCGACAAAAGTAGAAATTATCGGCAAAAACCAATGTAACAAATAAGTAACATAGGCCTCGCTAAATCATTTTAGTTTACAATCTCCTGTGCCCTGCACAGGTTGTCTGTAGTCTGCAAAATTTTATCCTTCAATTTTGGGTTGTAATTAGGATGCGATTTCAAAAATGCTTGCACCACCTGATAAGCTTCACGACTATTGTATGTTGAGAATATTGCCGCTAACCACGATTGCGGGAAAAATATGTCGCCGGTTTGCTGTATTTCCTCAAGTAGCTCCAAACTTTGTTTCAGATATTTTATTGAAGTCTGTTGCCTTAACGAATGATGCAGATAAGCCAATGCTGTAGTAGTCCAAGCCTCTTTCTGACGGTTTTTACGCTCTTTTAAACTATCAAAGAAGCGATCTCTTTCAGCTGGGTCCAACGATAACGCTGGCATCAGGTAAATCAGTCTGTTTTTACGGTCGGTATTACTGGTGCGTGCTAACTGCGCTTTTAAAATGCTATTTGCCGTATCGGTTTTAAGGGCCAAGGTTAAAGCCAGGTTACTATAATCATCTTCCTGCAGTTTAACGCCATCTGGTGCCAATTGCTTATCCCAAATCTGGTAAAGCCTTTCTCCTGCTTCTTTCCCTATATAAACATTTTGATAGGCATTGAATAAAATCTTTTTATGGTTTTGCTGTTCCTGCTGTTGCATAGCTGTCCAAATAGCATTTTCGAGGTCAGTATGCATACCCGTACGCATTTCTGGCGTAAGAAATGTCCAGTAAATATTAGTCAGGTAGCCCGCAATTAACCTTAAATTCATTTCGTTTTTCTCAATCGCTAATCCTTTCAGATAAAAATTAAGCAATTGCTTAGGTTTAAAGTTGTTGCCTGCCAGCATATTTTCGTAAGCATTGATATAAATTGATGCACGCTCCAGCGGATTGCTTTTCACATCCATATTCTCCATCATCAGCATATCAACAGGAAACAAGCCATAACCCGCACCATCGGCATTAAACAGCACGTACTGCGGTTTGGCTAATCCTTTAGCCTCATTAATAATTGTAGTAGCATTCGCCGCATTCACATTCAAAATCTTACTGTTATCACCATAAACCAGTTTAATGGTAAATGCCTGGGGCCATACGCGAGGCTCTCCATTTTCACTTTTTTGAGTTAAAATTAAGCTACTGATGTTATCTCCATCGTATTTAATTTCGTAACCAAATATCGGGCGACCGGGTTGGTTTACCCAAACTTTGTTCCAGCTGTACAAATCCTTTTTGGTGTATTTACTCAAAATCGCAATCAAATCGTTCCAGGTAGCATTTTTATAAGCATAAAGTTTAAGGTACTCGCGAATTCCTTTCTGAAAAGCTGCTTTGCCCATTAATTGCTCCAGCTGGCGCATCATAATTGGCGCTTTGTGGTAAATGATATTTCCATACATCGACCCCGCCTCTTGCAAATTATCCAATTGCTGACGAATTGGATTAGCACCTAAAGTACGGTCTACCCCATAAGCGGCAGGATAATGATCCTGCAAAAACTTCAAATCGAAAGTGCTTTTACCCATCAGCTTTTCGGTAACCTTATCGGCCATAAAATTGGCAAACACCTCTTTCATCCATACATCATTAAACCATTTCATGGTAACCAAATCGCCAAACCACATATGCGCTGTTTCGTGTGAAATAAGATTTGAACGCGAAATAAACTGATCTCTGGTTGCCCCCTGATCTAGAAACAAGGCTGATGATTTGTATTGTACTTCGCCCGGGTGCTCCATCCCCCAAACTGAAAATCGGGAATTGCAGCAAAACCAATTTTTTGAAAAGGATATTTAATGGCTGTCCAATCTTCTAAAAAATCGAGTGCATCATTATGGCCTGTAAACACCGAATCGACACTGAGCTTAATTTTAGCAGAATCTGTTTCACGGTGCAGAAATTCCATGTTGCGATTTTTCACTTTTCGGCTTAGGTAAGTATATTTTCCGGCAGTAAAAGAGAACAGATACGTAGGGAGTTTATCCGAATTTTTAAAATGATAGGTAACCATATCCCCATTAACCAGCGAATCCTTTTTGGCAGCATTAGCCATTACTTTCCAGTCATTTGGAACGGTTAACGAAAGTAAAAAATTAGCTTTTAAATCGGGCTGATCAAAACACGGAAAAACCATACGGGCATGATCGGGAACGAAGAGTGCGTATAAGAAATCTTTATTCCTGTTTAGTGATTCGTTGCCTGCAACAAACTCAATAGCAATGCGGTTATTGCCCAGATGTAAATCCTTATGGGCAATGAGAATATGTTCTTCTTTAAAGTTAATAGCAACTTGCTTTCCATTAACCACAATGCGTTTTAAATGATCAGCACTTTGCTTAAAGTCAATTTGCACATCACTTAACTTATTCAACTTAAAATCAATATTTTCTGTCGATTGAATTACCGCACTAAGCTCTTGCGGTATATTAAAATGAACCTGGTATTGAATATTGCTAATTGTTGTGCTTCTGTGACTGGCCAGCGCTAGCGACACGCCTGGCTCAACAGGTATATCAGTGTTTTTTTGTTGAGCAAAAGCCACCTGCCCGAGTAGTAAAAAGGAAAAAAAATATTTAGGGTTAATCTTCATCATTGGGTTATTCTCCGTTTATCATTTGAACTATGGTGCCGTAACTCATCCAAACCATGGTAAGTACTACGGCCAAACCAGTTAAGGTAAGCCATAGCGGCTGTTTGTAACTGGCAATTATTTTAGTGCGATAGGCTGCAACAAGCATCACTCCTAAAGCAATGGGCAATATAAAACCGTTAATTGCCCCTACCGTTAGCAATATTTTAACCGGCTTGCCAATGAGGATAAAAATAACACAGGAAACAGAGATAAAAGTAATGATGATGGCCCGGTTAAATTTAAGAATTAAAGGGTGAAAGCTCTTAATGAAAGATATAGATGTATAAGCCGAACCAACTACCGACGAAATGCCTGCAGCCCAAATTACCACACCGAATATTTTATAACCTATTTCGCCACTGGCCAGTTTAAATACCGAAGCTGCCGGGTTATCAGGATCTAAAGTAAAACCTTTACTTACCACACCTAATGCAGCTATAAACAACAATAAACGCATAACAGATGCCAAACCTATTGCGCTTAAAGCCCCTTTATTTACGGCGCCTAAATTTTGTATACCGGTTTGGCGGGCATCTAACAAACGGTGCGCTCCCGAAAAGGTGATATAGCCACCAACCGTTCCGCCAACTATGGTTAAAACTGCCGTAAAACTAAATTGCGTAGGGTTAACCGATCTTAAAGCTGCCTCTGCCAGGGGCGGCGAACTGGTGTAAGCAATAAACAGGGCAAGTAAAATTTTAATCAGCCCCATGCATTTGGCAAAAAGATCCATGGCTTTCCCGGCTTCCCTGTAAATAAAAATACCAATGGCCATAATGGCGCTAATTACTGCCCCTGCCCAACGCTGATGCCGAACAGCACATTTAAACCAAGGCCGGCACCAGCAATATTACCGATATTAAAAGCTAAACCGCCTAAAAAAACCAGAAAGGAAATAAAATACCCCAATCCTGGAAACACCTTATTGGCAATATCCTGTGCAGGTTTATCGGCAACGGCTATAATGCGCCAGATATTGAGCTGGGCAATGGCATCGAGTACAATTGAAAGCAGGATTACAAAAGCAAAACTAGCGCCCAGCTGCTGGGTAAAAACGGCTGTTTGGGTTAAAAAACCTGGGCCAATTGCCGATGAAGCCATTAAAAATGCAGCACCCAAAAGTACGCTCCAATTGTACTTAGCTTTCATATCGTGGTGCTTTAACCAAAATCCCTTCCGATTTTAATTTTTCGGCAATGCGTTTTGCAAAGGTTACTGCGTGTGCCCCATCGCCATGTACGCAAATGGTTTCGGCATCAACGGCAATGATTTTACCACTTACACTGCGCACTTCCTGTTTTAATGCAAAAGCAACAACCTGATTTAAAGCTGCCTCCTCATCAGTAATCAATGCACCGGGTTCGGTGCGCGGCGTTAACGATCCGTTATCCTGATAACTCCTATCTGCAAAAACTTCCGAGGCAGTTGCAATACCCTTATTTTGGGCTTCAGCAATCATTTTACTCCCCGAAAGCGCATACAAAATTAATTTCGGATCAAAATCATACACCGCTTGTACAATGGCTTTAGCAAGTTCAGCATCTTTAGCAGCCATATTGTAAAGTGCGCCATGTGCTTTTACGTGATTTAATTTTCCTCTTGCAACCTTTACAAAAGCGCTTAGAGCCCCAATCTGGTACAAGGTGAGCTGATAGGCTTCCTGTGCCGAAATTTTAATCTCCCTGCGTCCAAAACCCTGCAAATCGGGCAAGCCCGGATGTGCGCCTATAGCCACTCCTTTTTTGATGGCCAGGGCCACGGCGTGCTGCATTACGGCAGGATCGCCGGCATGAAAACCACAGGCAATATTGGCTGATGAAATGTAATCCATCAGTTCAACATCATTGGGCATGGTATAATTTCCAAATGCTTCGCCCATATCGCAATTCAGATCTATTTCTTTCATATAGTGCTGGTATATTTTATATTTATAGCCTTGCTAATCAACAACAAATCATGCTCTTTCTGAAGGTAAAGTTCTTCTGCTTCATCTCTCGATATTTCTGAAAAACTGATCTCATCTCCTGGTTTTAACTGTGCACATAATGGTAAATCTACATCGGCAACGTGTGCAATACGCGGGTAGCCGCCCGTTGTCTGGCAATCAGCCATTAATATAACCAAATCACCATTACCTGTTACCTGTATAACGCCCGGAGTAACCGCAGTGCTAAGCAGCTCCTTTTTTGTTTTCCGAACCATCGGTCTACCTGATAAATGGCAACCCATTCGATTGCTCTTTAAACTGATTTGGTATGTTTTGGTTAAGAATGCAATAATTGAGCTGGCATCAAACCAGTTAAATTCGTTGGCCAGTACCACCCTAATGGTTTTCCGGTTAGCAGACAATAAAATTTCGCGCGAGATGCGCCAGTTAGGATAAATTAAAGCCCTGCTGTTCAACTCATGTATAATAGCTGCAGAAACAGCACTGATGGCATCAACATTGCGCAACACATCGCCTTCTGCCAGCTTACGCCCTTCAAAACCGCCAAATTTAACCGGCAGGTAAGTGCTTTTACTCCCCAGTACCTCGGGCACCTGCCAACCACCCGCCATCGCCAGATAGGTACGCATACCTAGTGGATTATGGATTAAAGTAAGTATTGCCCCTTTCGGAAAAAGCAGTGGTTTTTCTGCAGGCATTACCTCGCCCCCGTACATCAAAAAAGCGCCATCACCCGAGTAAGCAAGCAAAACAACTGTATGGGTTGTAAATGAAGCATTTGCATAGGTAAATTCGAGGGTGGCCATATCATCATCATTGCCAACAGCTTTATTGGCCAACCGGTGGGCCAGCTGGTCCATAGCGCCCGAAACGGGTATGGCCTGCGCAAGGTGTTTGTATCTGCCCATATCTTGCACCGTAGTTAACAGGCCGGGTTTTATGATGCTTATCTCCATATTTTATTCAGGATAAGCATTAAATTCTTCAATGGTTATGGCTTTAAAGGTAATCGAATCGCCACCTTTTAAAAGCGCAGGTTGTTGGCGCTTTGCATCAAACAACTGCAATGGGGTTCGGCCAATTATTTGCCAGCCCCCAGGTATTTCAATCGGATAAATACCCGTTTGTAATCCGGCTATACCAACCGATCCGGCAGGTATTGCGGCAGCAGGAACCTCTTTTCGGGCTGTGGCCAATGTTGCTGGCATACCACCCATGTAGGCAAAACCAGGTACAAAACCTATCATATAAACACTGTAACTGGCACCACTGTGTAAGGCAATTACCTCAGCTTCGCTAAGGCCGTTATTTTGGGCCACAGTTAAAATATCAGGGCCAAAATTTCCACCATAACATACCGGAATAACGATATGGTTACCCCCAAGCCCTGTTTGGCTGGGCTCATTGTGACTAATTGTCTTTAAATAAGCCGAAACCTTTTCGTAACAGGTTTTACCCGGCAAATCTGCCGAGGCAACCACTAAAGGATCGAAAAAAACTGTTAATGTGCTGTAAGCAGGTACGGTAGTGGTAAAGCCCGAAAATGGATTTTGTGTTAAAAGCCAGTTAAAACTGCTTACCAGGCGCCACAATGTTTCACTTATAACATGGCCAAATACAACGGTTACGGCTTTTTCGCTTAATGCATAAATAGAAATGGAATAATCAGACGCAAAGTCTCCCTGCTGTTCGCTCATACTAATTACGCCAAACTATTTTTAGAATAAATAAGCTTCATACCTGTTATACAAACAAAGTGTAGCCATAAAAATGATTATATAATATCGAAATAGCAAGTTTAATGCATTTTAGGCTAAAAAGCTGTAAAAACAGGAGGCATTTGATATATATCGGAGCAAATAATCTTGTAATTCTGAATAAACAATCTGTTTAAGCTCCCTTATACCATCGTTTAAAAGCCACCACTTTACGTTGGCTAACTATTAAACTGCGGTTATGGGGTAAAGTAAATTTTAAAATCAGTTTTAACCGCCTCGAATGGCCTAACTCAAAGCCTTCAATAATAGCCCGGTTTACAATATCCGACCGGTTAATTAAAAAATATTGATCGGCCGGTAATTCGCTTAAACTTTGTTCGATTGTTTTACTCCATATTACCGATTCGCCGTTTTTTAAAACCGCTAAATAACCCTGCCCTAGTGGATAAATAACTGCGACTTCAGTTTTAGTTTGGTTAACTTCTGTTGGTTTATGTTTACTGGGCAAGCGTAATTTTGCCAATTGTTGCCGCCCCTGCATTTGAGCAATAATTAAGTATATTAAATTTAGAAACAGCACAAAGCACACCACCAGGGTAAAATCGTATTTAAAATAGTCTGCAGTAATAATATTCTGCCCTCTGATGTAAAAATATGCCGCAGCGAGTAAAATCGCCAGCAATAGGGTTACCAGTACCCCCAAAACCAGTTGCAACCAAAGTCTGCGCCTAAAGTGAGCACCCCAGGGTTTTACTTTATCTAAATACCGCGTAACCACCAAAATAAACTCGGCAGTAGCCATGGTAATTATAAAGCTACCTAAAACAGCATAATAGTAATAGGGCAATTGCAATAAAGTAAAAAAGCTTTCGGGTTCGCCATAGGCTACCAGATAATGGGCAGTTAATAAAAAAATAGGTGTTCGGTAATAAATTGCTGGATAAGTAATATTGCGTTTGGAGAGGTACATAGCGCGTTGAATTTAATATGATAGACCAACTTCAGATTTCAGATACTTAGAAACCTACAAGCGCAACTGCAAAAGGTTCTCCAAAATTACCGGATGTGTATCGTTCAGCTCGTTTTTTGCTATCATTCGGCTTCAAAACCGCTTTAAATCCACAAAAAATATTAAATGGAGATTATGTTTGTTTACCCAACTGGGGAATTTATTAACCATAACACCTACTATTATGCAAAAATTTCCATTCACCGATTTAGGAGTTCAAGACCTTCAAAATCAACTTTACCAATGCACCGATGCCCAACTTAAAGCAGAAGAAGATCTGATTTTGTTAAATTTCAGAAAATGGGTTGCTGAGCATTTTACATTAAGTACTGATCAGTTGCTTTTTATAGAGAAACAAGATCGAAAGATGATTAGTTTTTTAGCTAGTCAAACTGCTATTGCAATTATTAACCGCTTGCCCATTACGTTAATAAAACCTGCATCAAAACCAAGTAATCAACTGGCATATAGCGAGTTAATACCTAATTATTAAATCAAATATAATACAAATAAATGAAATTGCGGTAATAAACAACCGCAATTATTTAAAATAAGTTAGAGACTTTAAGTGCTAAATAATTATAACCTTAATGATTAAGAAAGAAGGCTCAGAAATTCAAAAGAAATTTGGTTTCCATCTGAAAAAGATCAGGAATCAAAAAGGCTTGAGTTTACGCGCCATGGCCCGGAATTGTGAGATTGATGACAGCAATATTTCTAAAATCGAAAACGGTAAGTTCGATGTACAACTTACCACCATTATCGAGCTGGCCAAAGGCTTAGATATTCATCCTAAAGATTTACTGGATTTTTAACCAGTTTATCAGGCTAAAAATTCTTGCGTACTATATTTCCTATTGCATTAGCCCAGAAGCGGCCTAATGATGCTGCCCCTAATTTATTTGGATGCAAGTAAAAAGTGCCTGCCTGTCCTTTCTCAGGTATCAGTTCAGTTAAGTGGTGTTTCTTAAAATAGGTAAATGCTTTTTTATCTCCAACAAACACATGTTTTGGATTAGTTAACTGATAACTTTTAGCCAGACTATCTATTTTTGGAATATAACTTTGCAACCGAGATAAACCTTCCTGCAGGTATTTAGAACTATTGTAGGTATTTGGGCTATACCATATTGGATGCTGCAATACCACTACAGCTTTAGGAAAACCGGCAAGCAATTTATCGACAATAATTTTCACATTTTCAATATAGCGTTCTGCAGATACGGGTGAACCATGGGGCCCTTGTATTGCACTATCGTTCGTGCCGAGTTTCACAGAAAAAATAAGCAGTGCTTCTTTATCTGTAAAAGCACTTGCAGCCTCCTCTATTTTAGTAAACGTGCGTGTTTCAGCAGGTAAAAAATCGAAAGTAGTATACCCGCTATGCCCCTGGTTACTGAAATTAACCTCTCCTATTCCTTTTTGTTTAAGCAAATAGGCAACAGCGTTAGCTGGCGGAGCTTCTACAACATTAGCCAATTGTACCCCCTGAGTTATACTGTTACCAATAAAAACAATATTCAGGTTTCGTTTTTCGCTTTGCGCATATAAAAACGATGCGCTAAATAATAACAAAGCTAAACAGGTCAGTATTTTCTTCATCTCTACGGGTGATTTAATTTTGGCTAACCTACAACAAATTAACTGGTTAATGCTCCTGCGATTCCATTTTTTTTATAATACTTAAAAGTGCTTCCTTTTCCTCTGTTTCGAGGTCAATCATACTATTAAAGAGCTCAAAAATCTGATCGCGCTGGTTAGAAACAAGCAAAAGATCCATTAATCTTACCAACGTTCTTTTCTGCCCGGTATTTAAGCTACCAAATAATTTAGGTTCGGCTTCGTAAATAGCCTTAATTAAATTAATCAACTCGGGTTTTCGCTGTTGTTTTTCTCTTTCTGTGGCATATACCGGAAATACATCTTCCTGCTCATAGGCATCAATTAATCTACTTGCATATTCCTTTAAAAAAGGTTTTCGCTTACTTTTTAAGTACTCAGTAAGTTCTTTAATCAGAAAGCGGTATTCAGCCGACGATTTTGCAGCGCCAAATATGGCCACCTGACCTTCATTTTCAAAGCTTTTAAAATCAAAATGGCGAAAGAAATCGCTGTCGATATAAATACTATGGAAATAATCATCACTTTTTTTATTGAGCGTAGTGTAATCTTTATATACTTCTTCTCCCCCTGCCAAAAAATAATACTTAGATAGCTCCCTGTGCAGGTTATCTTTCCAATGCACATATTTAATCTTAAAGTTAACAGCCGTATCGGGATAAAAAATATTAAACTCCTCTAAACTTTTAATGTTATCGTTAAAATTAAGAGGGGTACCATTTACAATAAGCGAATAGTTTTTATGCTTATTCAGCTCAATGAACCAGCAGAATTCATTGATTAGGAAAGGAATCACAGTTTCTTCCAAATCCTGTTGCCCAATGCGCAAATTGGAAAAAGAAACCACCGTACCTGTTTGGGCATTAGCAGTCGGTGGAGCGGTAAAATCGTGACTATAACTGTTAAGCCCGCCTGTACTGATATATATTTCTCCATGCCTGAATCCATTTTCGGTCTGGTAAGTTGTACGCCAGGTAGCATTATGGGCAAATGTAAAAAAGGTAAGCCTCCCCACACCGTTACGTCCATGCATTTTAGATGTGTGTTTTGGCGCAATAATCTGTATGGCTTTCTCCGATTCAAAAAACGGATCGAACTTCTTTTGCAAACGATCGAAATTTATTCCATAACCATTGTCAGCAATATCCAAACTTTCTAAATGGCCTAACGCATTGGCTACATAATCCAGTTTAATGGTATCTGCATTGGCATCAAAACCGTTCCAGATGTACTCTGCAATGGCTTGTTTTTCATTATAGTTTTTTAATACTTTTTGAATACCCTTTGAGGTGATGTTAACACTTACCGACATAATACTAAATTAATTAGCAAATATAATATTAAATTCAACCTTGTTGGAAATTTTCAATCTTAAGTTTTAAACATGATGAAATTTGTATCTCAATCGAGTTATATTCTACTCATAAATTAACTCAATTACAGAAGTATTCCTCTTTTTTAAGATAAAATTTGGATTTTCTGTAATAAAGCTATAATTTCTCCCCTGTAATAGATCATCCCGAGTCTTTTGTATTGGTTTAATTAATGAGGGCCATATTTATTATTGTTGCTTGCTGTATAGTAAGCGGCCTATGTGTTGCACAGCCCGTGATAAAGGTTGAAGGGCAAAACTTCATCAATTTAGGTAAATCGGCTTATTTTTGGCGCGATACTACCGGAAAAACCCCTTTCGAAACGGTAGAAAAGTTTAATTCCAAACGGTTTAGTCCAGGAAAATCGCCTGTTTTTAACGGCGGAACCGATGGTCATGTATGGTGGATGAAATTACGTTTCAGCCGAAAGCCAGAAACCGTACCCTATCTTTTTATTGATTATGCCAGTATTGATACGCTGTGCTTATTTTACCGCGATACTTTGGGCAATGTACAGCATGTACACTCGGGCATGCTTGGTTTAAAACAAAATGATGCCGTGCTGGGCACAGGATATATATTTCCATTACAACAAGCCAAAGGGCCAGTAAGCGAAATTTACATCCGAATGCAGACCATGAATACGCTGCTGGTACCATTTAAATTAATTACCGAACCTGTATTAAACCGTGCATTAACTAAGGAGTATAGTGCGCAGTTAATTTATGTAGGTATTGCACTCATGATCATCATTTTCCATTTGTTTATGTTTGTAATGACGCGGAGTAAGCTTTTTGCCCTTTACATGGCGCGCGTAGTATTGCTTTTCTTCATTACCATGGTCTGCTATCTTCAGGGCTATGGCCTGATGCTTGGTTTACCCGCAGCCCGGTTTATTTTTTTGCATGCGCATTTCTTTATTGCACTTGGCTATATCTGTACCATTCTTTTTAACAGTTATTTTTTAAAACTAAAAAGGCAACTTCCGTTTTTGCATAAAATATTCAAAATACTGAGTATGGCATGGGGCATAATTTTAATCTGCTCGCTTTGGGATGCCAGAAGTATTACGAATGCGCTCACCCAGCTTTTATTTCTAATTACCTCACTGCTTTTTTTATTTAGCAGTATAAAAGTTATTGTGATACGCGGCTATGCCAAAACGGCCCCTTTTATTAGTTTTTATGTTTTAGGATGGATCCCTGTAGCACTGGTTTCTATTTATCTTGTATTAAGTTTAATGGCCATCATTCCTTTTCAGTCTTATACCTTTAACCTGCTTACTTTTGCAGCCATAATTGAAGGGATATTAATTAGTTTGGGGCTGTTCGGACAAAGATTGCGCCTGCTTTCACGTCATAATGCACACTTTCGCCGCCAACGTATTCTTTTACAAGAACAAATGGAAGGCTACAAAAAGCAGCTAAGCGAAAAAAAGATGGCTCCCACTGTACATTTATCACTTAAGGAGTTGACTAATCTGGCACAAACAAAAGATCCGTCATTTATGGAAAGATTCCGTGAAAGCGAAGCTGGGTTTATAAAAGAGCTTTTACAGCTTTCGCCACAGCTTCTTACAGCCGAACTTGAATTGTGTGCTTACATGCGGTTAAATTTTGACACCAAAGAAATTGCACGGGCCTGCCGCTTAAGTGTTCGTGCAGTAGAAAGCCGAAAATACCGTGTACGTAAGAAATTAGGTATCGATGCTGAGGCGAATTTGCAAACTTGGATACTTGATCTGGCTAGAACGTCCTAAATAATATACAAGAAACATACAGTATAAACCATTAGCATTGCCAATCTATACAGGCTAAGAACTTTAATAAAACGCTTAAAAGCAACAACTTAACAATACGTGAGTAGAAATGCGTAGTTTGAAAATGCACCTACCGCATCTTCTTTGCATAAATTCAAGTGGAGTACTGGCGGTGCGATGCCGTTTATTGACCAAACAAACTCATGTTTATGTCTGATAAGTACCCGATTTTAACCATGTCGGTAGCAACGGTCTTATCCGGGATGATTTGTTACACGACTATCGGCATGGTTTATTTAATTGAACGCGAATCAAACCAAAACAACATGAACAAACTAACTGCAGACATACATTTATTTTATACACCTGGAAAACAGCACTTTAAAAAAGATGCGTAGGAGTGAGTAGAGAATAATTTTGATAACTTTTAAATGCGTTATTTCTTTGTCCCTGTCTGCCTTAATAAAGATTTTAAACAGATGCTGCGCTTTGGGAGGTCTGGACAGGGGACGGTCCAGCCTTCTAGATGCCAGCACATATAGCAAACTATGAAACCAAGTGCCACACCCGCAAAAATTATTGAAAGCATACAAGAATTTTATAATGGAAAAGAACCGGAACTCATTTATTCAGAACTGGCAATAGACAAAGATTGCTTTGATGCCTGGATACGGGATTTCGGAATTCTTGCCAACGAACTAATGGAGCTAAAGGATGAAAATGAAAAATTACGACTTATGTTTACCAATTTAAGCCTCGTAAATCAAAGCCTCCGTAGCTCGCTTGATAGTTTAACACGTTCCGATTCTAAATTAATTGATTTACTGATCGAAAAACGAAAGACAGGAAGCCTCCGATATCCCTAAAATATACCCGTAACATGCCCAAAATCATTATCATAGAAAATTACCCTGCAACGCTTGATGCCATTAGAATGATTTTCGAATTTGAGGGTTACGAAGTATTGGCGCTTTCAGGACTGCATCATTTACATACACAGGTTTCAACTTTTCAGCCTGATGTTATCTTAATAGATGTTTTGCTTGGATTAACAGATGGCCGTTCCATTTGCACTGAACTAAAATTATCAGTTCATGCAGAAATCCCGATACTGCTCATGTCGTCACATTCCAGTTTTCTAAACAATCCTCATTTTGCTGTTCACTGGGATGATTATATCGAAAAACCCTTTGAAATGATGACCATAGTGAATAGAGTAAAAATGCTACTCACAAAAAAAGTCAGCCAGGATTAAACTATTTCAATCCTGGCCGACTTATAAAAATGAACGGGTAAATTACCCAAACAAGTCACTGCTTAAATATCTGTCGCCCCTATCGCAGGCAATAAATACAATAGTACCCGATTCAAGTTCGGAAGCTAGTTTTATTGCAGCAGCACACGCACCACCCGAGCTCATACCGGCGAAAAGTCCTTCTTCTTTGGCCATTCTGCGCGACATTTCAGTGGCTTCGGCCTGCGCAATATCCATAACACGGTCTACCCTTTCAGGTTCGAATATCTTTGGCAGGTATTCTTCAGGCCAGCGCCTGATCCCTGGAATAGATGATCCTTCGGTTGGCTGACAACCAACTATCTGAATATTGCTGTTTTTTTCTTTAAAATACCTCGAACAACCCATAATGGTGCCTGTTGTACCCATTGAGCTCACAAAATGGGTAATCTGCCCTTCCGTATCCCGCCAGATTTCAGGACCAGTAGCTTTATAATGGGCCAAGTAATTATCCGGATTTGCAAATTGGTTTAATAAGAAATGTCCTGGAGTAACTCCTTTTGCTTCTGCATAATCGCGGCACTCCTCAATGCTCTCTAACAACGTTACTCTAGCACCAAATGCCTCCATGGTTACCTTACGCTCTCGCGTTGAATTGGTGGGCATTACCAGCTCAATTTCTAAACCATATAAACTTGCAATCATAGCCAGGGCAATGCCTGTATTTCCACTGGTTGCTTCTACCAACTTAGTTTCGGGAGTTATCTGACCACGTTCTATCGCACTTCTGATCATATTTAACGAGGCCCTGTCTTTTACACTTCCGCCAGGATTATTGCCTTCCAGTTTAGCAAATATCCTTACTGCGGGATTAATGTTAAGTTTTTGGAGTTCGGCCATCGGTGTGTTACCAATGAGATCGATTATTCCTGCCATATTATTCTTATTTTAACTTGTTTCTTTATGGTTTCTGATGGTAATTACCGGCGAATGGTAAGCGGTAGAAAATGGCGCTATGCTATCGGTAAGCCACACATTTCCGCCTACTATGCTATCGTGCCCAATAACAGTATCGCCACCTAAAATAGTTGCGCCCGAATAAATTACAACGCGGTCTTCTACTGTTGGGTGCCTTTTACTGCCGGCAAGCACTTTTTTCACACTCAGGGCACCAAGCGTTACGCCCTGATAAAATTTTACATAGCGACCAATTATGCTGGTTTCGCCAATCACAATCCCGGTTCCGTGATCAATATAGAAGTACTCGCCAATACTGGCAGCAGGGTGGATATCGATACCTGTTTTTGAATGTGCGTATTCTGTGAGTATGCGTGGAACAAGCGGAATACCAAAATTATACAAAAGGTGCGCAATGCGGTAAAAACAGATGGCATAAAAACCTGGATAAGTCCTGATCACTTCGAACCTGCTCTGAGCTGCCGGATCGCCTTCATAAATGGCCGAAATATCGGTATTGAGTACGCGGTATAACTCGGGGAGACCGGTAAAAAACTCGCCAGCCATATTTTTGCATTCGCTGTTTTTCAGCTTGCAACTGGCCGAAATGATCATGAAAAGCTCGAGTTCCAGTCCTGACACATATTGTTTCAATGCTGAAATATCTGAAAATTCCTGACCTGCATTTTCGGGAAAAATGACCTTAATCAGCTTTTCTGCCCAATTCGATATGACTTCGTTTGGTGGAATATTTGGCTGCTCGAGGGGATTTTTAAAAATATGCTCAAAAAAATGGTCCTCCATCATTATTGTCTGCCCCACTAAAATTTGTTTTGTTGATTAACTATATAGATTTAATCGTTAAATGTAAGTTTTGTTTTTTTAAACCAAAACTTATCAGGCATTTTTTATTACAAAAATTGCCTTATCCTAACAATAAGATCAATAACAACCCCAAAACTATGAGGAATACCAGAATCGGAGATTAATTTTTAGGCCACGCAGCCAGATCGGCTGTTGCAGGTCTTTTAAGTAAAGGTTTTTCAGGAGTTAAAAAAACAGATATGTTTTTCCTGCTGTTCGCCTTAAGCTGAGTAGTAAAACCAATAATAGTAGTTCCGGGGTTTGGAGCATCGTAACTGGTAACCGGAGCGGTAGGCCATTGTTTCACCTCAATTTTGCCATCCGTTTCGATAAATAAGTAACATTTTTTGCCTTCACTATTCAATTCGATAGTATGCGCATTTAACACTTTCGCTACAGCAGGTGTAACCATCGACCAGCGTAAGGTAACACCCTGATCTCCTGTTTCTACTTCATCACGAATTAGGACAGTCTTTTTATTGATCAGCGCTACTCCCCTATGTGATTTTTTGAGTTTACCGGCATAAAGCGTAGTCATATCAACCACAGCATTCATAAAATTACTCTTATCGGAGCTGCTTTGAAAATTTCCCTTTCCGCCAACCAGCTGAAAAGCACTATCAATTGACAGCGTATTGTGTGCGAGATTATTGTACCTGAATATTTTCCAGCGTTGGGCATCCTGCCTGCTGTTCCATAAATCAATCCCTTTCGATTCCAGGGACTCGTATTCCTGCATGCCCAGATCCATTGCCCATCGCACACCCTGTGCTTCCATAACAAAGGAACCTATATCCATGTGTGCATGACTTGTTGCTGGCGAACCTCCTTTAAAGCCCACAAAAGTAACCAGGGGATCAGTCCACGAGCTTCGCATTAAAACTACTGGCGTAGTGCCATTTCCAATCCAAAAGGCGGCTTTAGGCGCATTTGCCTTACTAAAAGATATTCCATTGGCCCATAACATAGCCGATGGCAATAAACGATTATTTAGGAGTTTAGCATCATTTACCTGCTTTTTGCTTACCCACAGCAATGAGGGGTCTTTTAATTTTGAGGCAAACCAGAAAAGTGCCGGATTAAATTCTGCTACAGCTCTGCTATCCGAATAATTAAACGGCTTACCCGATGGGCCTGTCATATTTACCATGTAGCCCGCAGTTTTTAGAAAACCAGGCTGGGTACTCAATTCAAAATCCTGTTTAAACACACTTTCCAGTGCGCTAATCAACATCACATTAAAAGAAGTTCCATACTCCCAGTAGGCATATCCCTCCGGATAGGCTCCATCAGGTGCATATTGTTTCATGGGTAACACCACGCTTTTGATGGCGCGGTTAACCAATGTAGCCGAAAGTGCCGGGTGCGATTCGAAGGTGGCTATTGCGCCATAGGTAATGCCTGTATTGCATACCTGGTTCCAGTTATTGGTAATGTTAAGCCAGTTATTATACCGTCTATCCATTGAGGGCATAATCCCTTTCTCCAGAATGGCAAGTGATACTGTGTTGCGTGTTTCAACGGCTAAATCATGGTAAAGCCAATCGTAACCGATAGCTAAACCCAATGTCATTTCCCCAACATCGAGGAAATGATTTGGGTTCCAGTCTTTAAAGGCAGAAACAGCCAGCATTTCCTGTTCTGCTCTGCGTATGTATTTTTTATCGTGCGTAATCCTGTAAGCGTAAGCCAGGTAATAAATTCTTTTTAGTGCTTCTCTCGATACATCCAGCAATCTTTTGCCAATCATAACTCTTTCTAACACCGGCTGATTTAACATTTTACCAGCACCAGAAAGTATAGCCTGATGGATTTGCCTTAAACCTGTATCTGCATTTACACCTGCTATAATTTGTTTTTCTTTAGCAGCCGAGATCAGCAAACGGGGATGATCAGGGAGTTTATAAGAAGAATCGATTACAGTAATTTGCCCAATAGCCACGCCCCTGTAAAGGAGCATGGCTACCAGACATAAACCGGTTATAAATGACCGTTTTTGAATCACTTTTGCTTATTTTTTCTGTTCTGACAGGAAAGTAACCAATGAAGCAAGTTCCTCATACGATAGTGAGTTGGCCAGTCCTTCCGGCATCATAGAAGTCTCCAATTCTTTACGTGAAAGAATATCGCCAGCTTTGATGGTAAAAACTTCGCCAGCAATGTTACGCAATACCACTTTGGCAGCAGTTTCTTCTTGAACAAAGCCCATATACGTTTTGTCGCCTTTTGCACTGATCATTACCGAAGCAAAACCTTGCGAAATAGAAGCATTTGGCTTTAATATCGATTCTGCAATTTGCTCACGGTTCATAATCGAACCAATTTGCCCCATAAAAGGACCTTTCATTTTATCGGTTTTGTTTAAGCTGTGGCAGGCAATACATCCCTGGTTGTTGAAAATATTCTTTCCTTTAACCGGATTGCCCTGTAATTTATTAATGGCAAGCAATACATCCTCGATTGAAGATTTACCTACCTGTCCTTTTTGGTTTTTAATCTTTTCTAAATCAATTTTTGGCTCTTCAGCTGCTGCAACTTTTTCCTCTTCGGCAAATTCAGCAATATCCATGCGGTGGCGTGCATTTAAATCAACAAAAAATTGTTTTTCTTTTGCACCTTGTTTAAGCGCTTCTTCTTTCAAGAATTTCTCAATTACAGGAGACTCCGACCAGGTAACAGCTTTAAAATACGGACCATGCGAATCCGGACGTGTTCCCCACCACCAGCTTGCATCGTAAGCAATTTCTTCTTTATACAAGCGGGCCAAAGTAATTAAGATCTGCTTTTTCAGTTTTTCATCCTGTGCAGTTTTATAATTGTCGATTAATCCATTTACCGCTTTAGCGTTGTGCATATAGCGTAATGCCCATAAAGCAAGGTCAGCATTTTCAGTTTTAATTGCGGCTACCATAGCATCAGTAGCTTGTAATGACACCAATGCTCTAACTGCCAGGTGAGGCAAAATAATGGCCGAATTAGGTGTAGCGTGAGGTCCCTCTACTCCTTTTGCAGGTGCAGTAAAAGAAGCCGGAACTTTAGTCGCTAAAAGTGCTTTTGCTGCTTCATCTACTTTACCCAAGCGGTTTAAACCAATGATTGAAACGGCATGTACTCGCGGAGAAGCATCCTGAAGTCCTTGTAAAAATGGCTCAATTGGCACATTAGCCAGATAAATTTTACGGTCGGTTAATGCTTTTAAGGCAAATTCTTTTACAGCAGCATCTTTCGTTAATTCTACCAGCGCAGCTGTACCATTTTCTTTAGCTAACTGTGCGTAAGTGTATATACCTGCAACACGAACATCAAGCGCTAAAGCCTGATCTGAAGCGATTTTTAAAGCCGCCTCAGTAGCTTGTTTATTATTGCGAGCAACCAATTCCTGCGAAGCAGAAAGGCGAGCCACTGAACTATTCGATTTAAGCAAATCGGTTAGTTTTTTTACTGAAAGCTTTTTAACATCTGGGAATGCTTTATAAGTCCAGTCGGTAGGTACTGTACGTACAATGTAACCTTTATCAGGACTGCCAGAGTAACCAGCACCATCCCATGCAGAAAGGTAAAGCCTTCCTGATCCATCCACATCCAAATCGGTAATTTGTGGAAGTTTAATAAACTCTTCGTCTTTTTGGGTAAAAGTTGGTCCATCGGCAGTAACCCTGTGAATGTACAACATGCTTCTACCCCAATCAGCCATCATAGGCACATTATTATATTGTGCAGGCCAGTTTGGTTCATTCATAAATAATGCACCAGTACCCGAGCCACCACCTAAATCGGCAAGTGCGGGAATAATTTCATCGGTAAAATTTTGGAATAAAACCGGGTAACCGTATTCGCCTGATTGAATATGGTGCGAAAAACGCACATTCCATCCGCCACCATCATTGGTGTTTTCGCGGGTAAATACGTTCATATATGGATCGATAGCCACATCATACACATTACGTGTACCATGTGTAAATACTTCCATTTCGGTGCCATCAGGGCGTACACGTACGATACCACCACCAAGCATGGTCATTTTCTTGCCAGAGCGGTCTATGGCATCGTGGAAACCAAAATCACCTACTGAGATATAAATCCAGCCATCAATACCCATTCTAATACCATTGGTAGCATGATCGGTACCACGTTCGCGGATGTATTTTTCATTGCTAATGTGTTCGATTAGCGGTTTTTCTGGCCCATCGGCTTTGCCATCGCCATCTTTGTCTTCAAAAACCACTAAATTCATACCTGTAGCCTTTCCGGTTTCTTTAGAGAAGGTGGTATGTAGTACAAATACCTGGCTGCCCTGAACAATTATACCGCGTGGATTATCTACATCGGCAAAATCGATGTGTGCATCCATTTTACCATCGTTATTTTTGTCAACGAGTTTAAGAATACGGCCTTTGCCAGCATCCTTACCCAGCGAGCCAATCATATCCACACCAACAAATACCTCGCCCGTTGGCGCAACCGCCAAACATGCCGGGCTTGGGGTAACATCGGGACCTGCAAAATTAGTAATGGTTAATCCAGGGGGAGCAAAACGTGGTTTCTCGGGTTCACTGAAAAGGTTTTTAAAACCCAGGAAAATGACAGATAAGTAAATTAAACTTAAAGAAAATTTGATCATTGTGTGTGTTTGTTATTGTTTTTTTTGGTTAGTGTCGGGTAAACTTACAAAAAATACAAATTAACTCTTGCCAAAATTTTGTTATAATTAACTTTTTTTTGAATTACTCACGCCAAACAGCGCTTAATGTAATCATTCTCGTAAAAAAATCAGGAATTATTGATTCCTGCCCCACTCCATATTAATCAAATACAAACACGATGACAGAAAGTTGAATAAAACAACAATCGTTACAATGAAACACAAATACTTTAGAGAAGAACTTATTTCACAACAACTAAACCAAAAATTAACACAAAATTCACGCAAACCACAACAGAAACCTCTCAAAAAGATCAAATTAAGCAATTACACTCTCAAAATTTCATCAAAAAACTGTCAATTATCATTAAAATGCAAATAAAAAAAATTTTAGCTAGGTAAATCGAATATTTTTCGCTATATTTACTTTACAAATTTCATTAAATCAGTACGTTATGAAAAATATCCTTTATTTTTTCCTGACTGCCCTGATCTCTTCTATTGCTTTATTAACTACGGATGCTACTTTTGATCCCGAATTGGTTTATAGCACCGTAATATTAATCTGGTTACTGTACATCTGGTACCATGTGTATGCAAACAAGAGAAACTACAGCGAGTAGTCTGTATTTTTAACTTAATTATTCCCAATCAACAGATCAGGGGTTAAATTTTAATGGTCTATTAATTGGTAATGGTCAATAAGTAATGATCAATATTCAATCATCAATGATCAGACGGGGATTTCGGCAAGTAACAAGATTTGCACTATGGCCTGGATTAATGACCAATTAACCAGCGAACCAATAAACCTATTTACATAAACTTAACATAGTAAGCAGTTCTTCAAATGGCATATCTTTTTATCTTAGCCATATGTACTGGTACGAAGAAGAGGTTAAGCATTTAGAAAAAACACATTGGTTAGACCGGGAACATCCTGGTATTGTATTCTATGGCAGTTCATCCATACGTTTGTGGCATAGCCTTGAAGATGATTTTCCTACCAGTAAAGTAACTAACCTGGGCTTTGGTGGCTCTACTTTAGCGGCGTGCGTATGGTTTTTCGAAAGGATAATGACCAATTACCACCCGAAAGCACTTGTAGTATACGCTGGTGATAACGACCTTGGCGATGGTAGAAACCCTGAAGAAATATTCATCTTTTTTCAGCAGTTGATGGTAAAAGCTAATACCAGATTTAATGACCTCCCCTGCTATTTTATTTCATTAAAACCCAGCTTAACCCGCTGGCACATGGCCGATCAGTTTAGGTATACCAATAACCTGATTGAAAGCGAGATTATTAAACATAATGGAAACTGGAAATTTATTGATGTTTTTAAGAAAATGCTCACTAAAGAAGGTAATCCCGATCCGGCCTTTTATGATCATGACGGACTACACCTTAGCGAAGCGGGTTATCGGCTATGGGCACAAACGGTTAGGGAGAAATTAGGTTAATCATTACCATTAATTAATATCCTGATAATATCGAAGCCCTATTTTTCCCTCAAAGATTTAAATCAATGAAAAGGGAATACCATAAATGGCTTAGCCATAACCTACAAAGAGATATGGAACTTTTGGTTTTCGGTCATGGCGGAAGGGCTGTAATCTTTTTCCCTACCCGGATGGCGAGGTTTTATGATTATGAAAACTGGGGGATTATCGGCTCACTAAGTCATCAGATCGAAAATGGCGAAATACAGGTGTTTTGTTTGGATAGTATTGATGGCGAGAGCTTTTATAACGACGGTGTATTTCCATCGGTACGGATAAACCGGCACCTGCAGTATGAAAAATACATTTTAGATGAGGTAATACCTTTTATTGAACAACAAAATAATAGTGGTTATGTAGAAACGGCAGGTTGCAGCATGGGGCTTACCACGCCATTAACCTCGCCATGAAATATCCATGGCTGTTTAAAAAAGCTGTTGGCATAAGCGGAAGATACGATTTAACCGACAATATAGGCGATTTTAAGGATTTGCTAAGCGGATTCCATAATGAAGAAGTATATTTCAATATGCCTGCCCAATACATTGCCAACCTTAGCGACGACCGCTTATTAACGGCAGTACGAAATATGGAAATAATACTGGCAGTTGGTGAAACCGATCCATTTTTAAATGGCAATCAACACCTGAGCAGCTTACTTTGGGAAAAAGGTATTCCGAACCAGTTCCACACCTGGGAAAGCAATGCGCACCGCCCCCATTATTGGCGTAAAATGGCGCCAATATATATCTAAATTCAAAAAACAGGCTATAATTACTCTACAGCAGCGAAGTAATACTGTTTTAAAACCACGGTAGATACAGGTTCTGTTGCACCTTCCGCGCCAATACCTACACGGGCTTCAATCAACCATTTCTCGGGCGAGGAATTGGTTTTAGCGATCTTAATCCCTTTAACCGTTCCGCCTATTGCTTTATAATCAATGCCGTAACAGGCCGCACAGTAAGATACATATTTTACTTTACCTGCTTTAACATCGGCATCGCTAAGTAAAAACTTGTCGCCCAACATTGGTGCCTGCATGTACAACCAGTAAGTCCGGCCATCGCCCTGGCTCCTTACCCAAAATATCCGGTATTGCCCTTTCGTTAAGGTTAAGTTGTTGCCAATCATCGCGGCATTATCGGCATAAAGGAAACTACAATTGGCTCCTTGTGGGCATTCGGTTAAATTTTGTTCATCAATCGTAAAATCCAATGGTGCATCAGCTTTCTTTTTGCAGGCCATTAAAACACTTATTATCAACAAAGTAAAAGCTGTGGTTTTGAAAGCGTTTTTCATCATCTTGTTTTTTTAATACTAACACGTACAGGCAAAACCATTCGCTACAGCAGTTATATTAAGTTTTTGTTAAATAAATTAATGAGTTTAGGGCTGTACCAGCAGGGAATTTAATTCCAAAATAAACCCTTTCAAATACATTCTCTTAACCTGGATTGAACAAGAAAATATTATGTTTGCATCTGAACATTAAATCGACGAAAAAAACATGAAACAAGGCTTATTGATAGATATGGATGGGGTGATTTATAGTGGGGAGGAATTGATATTTGGCGCAGATAAATTTATTAAACATTTAATTGATGAAGATATCCCTTTTGCTTTTATGACCAACAACAGTCAACGCACTGCACTCGAAGTGGTACGTAAACTGAAAGGCCTGGGCATAAAGGTTGAGGAAAGCCATGTGTACACCAGTGCAATGGCTACCGGAAAATTCCTTTCCGACCAAAGTCCAAACGGTACTGCTTATGTATTGGGTGAAGGTGGTTTATTGAGCAGTTTGCACGACCATGGCATTACGCTGGTAAATACCGATCCGGAGTTTGTGGTGTTGGGCGAAGGAAGAAATTTCACCCTCGAAATGGTACAACGTGCTGTGGATATGATTCTGGCAGGGGCCAAATTCATTACTACCAACCGCGATCCGTCACCTAAAAAACCAGGCTGGAACAACTTAGGTATTGCTGCTACAACTGCTATGATTGAAGAAGCTACCGGAAGAAAGGCTTTTGTTACAGGTAAACCAAGTCCGGTAATGATGCGTTCGGCACGTAAATTTTTGGGATTAGAAACCAGTGAAACTACCGTTATTGGCGATACCATGGAGACTGATATTCAGGGTGGTGTACAGATGGGGTACAAAACCATTCTGGTACTTTCGGGTATATCAACAAAAGATACGCTTGGCCATTATGCTTTTAAACCGGATATGATTGCCAGTTCGGTTGATGAAATTAAATTTCCGCTCAACTGGTGGGAAAGTAAGTAGTTAAGTTTGGAGTTGGAAGTTAAGCACCTATAACAATTCCTTCAGCTGAATTTGATCGACTGAAGGAATTGTTTTTTATTTACTAAGTAGTTTTAGCTTTGCTGAGCACTGCATGGTGCCCGGTTCTGCTGCGAGTAGATAGATTTCTCAACTCCGTTGCACTCCGCTCGAAATGACGATTTTGGTTACAGATGGCACGAATGACTAATGAACCAGTGAACAAATGAGCTAATGAACCAATAAACTACTTCCCTACCGATACCATAAAGCTTTCGGGCATTTCTGCAGCCTTTAGCATAAAGTTGTGTAGTTCGTAATTTTTAACAAAAGGCTTTAATTGTTCCGAACCGGGGCCAAACATGGTTAATTCTACATAATCGCCGGTATGGTTCATCCCAGCCCATTGCACATCGGTATATTTGCTCAAAATTTTACCATATTCGTAAAACGGCAGATTAGATTCGTTGTACAATTGACCCGGAACGATTTCTTTAAAATGGTTCAGTAACGATTTTACATCATCAGCTTTCATTTCAACACCCTGGTTTTCTTTAATCATTTCCATGATTTTTTGCTCACTAAACGATTGGTTAAGCTGACCCAGCAACCAGGTATTGCTATGTTTAAACCGTTGAAGACTATCAAACTTTTTATTGGCTTCGTCTGCATAAAACAAACCGGGATTGGCATTACCATGATCGGTTGTAATAATTACCAATGTTTCGCCATCCTTTTCGGCAAACTCAATTACCTTACCCACGGCTTCGTCAAAAGCCAGCTGATCGAAAATAAGTCCGCTTAAATCGTTGGAATGTGCAGCCCAATCCACCTTTCCACCTTCAATCTGTAAAGCAAAACCCTGCGGATTATCTTTCATCAGTTCAATGGCTTTCATGGTCATTTCGGCCAATGTGGGTACTTCTTTTTGAAGTTTAACATCGTGCAGGCGATCTATCTCGTAAGGCAATCCATCTTCGGCAAAAAGCCCTAAAACAGGTTTCGATTTGTCTAAAGCCAGCATTTCGTTACGGTTTTCGGCCACTTTATAACCCTGGGTTAAAAATTTAGGCAATAGGTTTCCTCCAGCCCTTTTCTCTCCAAAGTACTTGCTTCCGCCGCCCATCATCACATCAAATTTTAAACCCAGGTAAATTTCTGCAATTAGATCCTGTCCGCTACGATTATCGATATTGACACAGAAACCGGCAGGTGTAGCATGAGTAATAGGCACAGTGGTTACACAACCTACTTTTTTACCCTTTTCTTTAAATTTCTGTAAAATAGGTTGAGGTTTTTCGCCATTCATACCCACATTTAACGAACCGTTTTTAACACGTATGCCTCCACCCCACGAAGAGCTGGCAGCAGCAGAATCGGTAACCATCGAACTGGCCGAAGCAGTATCCATCAAGGCTCTTACAGCTTTATTGTCGCGGTAAAGTCCTAACCATTTACTGCTTCTTCCAAAAGTGCGATTGGCATATAAATCGGCCATATTTAGAGTGCCTGTGCTCATGCCGTCGCTCACCATCATGATGATGTTTTTTGCTTTTTTGCTTCCGCCAACGGGTGCGGCTATTACATCTTTCAGGCCAATTAAAGGCAAGCCAAAGCCAGCCAATAAGCCGCCTTTTAATAACGATCGTCTGTTCATATATTTTTATGGCATCAAAATGCCTTAATTATGGTTTGGTAAATAAAGGAATGGAGCTGAAATAGCTTCGCCCATCAAAGCGTGGACTGCAACCGGCTTTGTACGATTCATCTTTACCTGAATTATCTTTTACCGTTGTCTGAGTTGCCGATAAGTGTACCACGTTTAAGTGCCGGATATTTTTTTTAAGCTGTTTCGAATCTCTATCAGTTGATTTACTAGCTGGCAAGTCTTCTGCTTTAATTAATAAGGCCACTGCAGGTATAACCATTAACAAGGCGACACAGGAAATCAGTCTCATATTATTTCGCTTAAATTATCTGCCTCCGGAAGCTTTCAATACTGGTAATGTATGGGTAAAACAATAACCTATTGATGTGTTATTGTTTTAACTTCCAGAAATATAATACAAAGATGAAAAGCTGCTATTACCGCTGTGGTTAATTAGGATTACGAAATTGTTAAAAGGAGGCTACCAGTTTTAATTGAATATTAATTGGGCTAAAAATCATTAATCGTCCTCGTTTGTAACGACGATGAAGGAAATATGCATTTGCAATGCATGGCGATACAATCGCGGCTCTCGTTTATCCTCGTTACAAACAAGGACAATAAAAGGATTGCGCAGCAACATCCATCGCTACGCAATTATTAACTAACTAATCAAAATGTTTATACTGCTGTACATTAGATCACCAATCCTACGTACGTTGTCAGTATTTCTGGTAATTGTATTGGATATCCTAATAAACCAAGACTTTATACTACCACTTTGTCTCCATTTAAATTACATTAATTAAGTTTTCAGCTCACTGAGCATGTCAAAAGAAGATGTCCAACTACATTTTGGCATCCATTAATTTTGTTGTTTTAGTTTTTGCAGCAATCAGTTTCATCTTGATTACAAATGCCTGGCTGGGCTCAAAATCTTTTGGAAGGAGCACGTCAAAATAAGTGTTCTTATCCAGGTCGATTCCAATATCTGATTGTTTTAACGTTAAGCTTTTAGCACCAATTAGCAGTGCAGCACTACCTGGAACCTGTGTAGCATTTTTAGGCACGGCAATACGCACAATGCCATTAACAGGCTTATTGAAAACAGTTAGGTACAACTGATCTTCTTTTTGGGTAAAATAGCCCAGTTTGGAAGGCGTTAAGGCTGCGTGACGTACTCCATACACAGCTTCTGCATTTAATTTCATCCACTCTCCTATTTCTTTTGCAATTTTATCTTCTTCGGGGTGCATATTTCCGTTACCATCGGGACCAAAATTTAACACGAAATTGCCGTTCATCGATACTGAATGCATCAGCATATCCAGCAAATCGTCGGTGGTTTTGGTGTAAATGCCCGACCAATCTTTCATATAGCCCCAGCCATTAGGAGGAATAGTCATTACCGCATCCCAATCGTGCCCGTTTAACCATTCGAACTCTGCAGGTAGTTTACGTTCCCAGCCCTGCTCATAATCGCCCATAATATTGCCATTTGAATCGAAGTGACGTGATCCATGTTCATCATTACGGAAACGCGAACCGATAATTAACCCCGGGTGTTTTTCGCGGAGTTCTTTTTCCAAATTGTAAGTAAACTGATATGCACTTTTCCACGAAGCATCCCAAGTGCCATCAAACCAAAAACCTTTTATCTGCGGATAGTTCTTCAGCTGCTCTAATAACTGATTACGCGTATATTGTAAAAATTTGTCAAATTTTGTTTTTTCTTCATCAGTTTGTGGTGCCTTACCCATATAGTTTGGATTGTTCCATTCCAGAATGGAGAAGTAGAGGTACACATCAATTCCTTCGGCAGTGTAGGCATCAACAATTTGCTTTACAATATCTTTTTTATAAGGAGTATTGCTAATGTTGTAATCAGAATATTTGGTTGGCCAAAGTGCAAAACCATCATGGTGCTTGGTAGTAAAAATTACATACTTCGCGCCCATGTCTTTAGCCTGTTTAGCCCAGCGTTTGGCATCAAAGTCCTTTGGATTAAACTGCTTATATAAATTATCGTAAGTTTTTGTCCAGTCTTTAGGGGCCGTAGGCCCACCCCATGAGCGGATCCACTCTGAAGCAGCTGCGCCGCCACGGGCACTTACCCCGTTCCATTCGTTGCCGGCAATAGAATAAATGCCCCAGTGGATAAACTGGCCTAAACCGTAACTACGGAAAGCCTGCATATCTTTATCGGTACGGTTAGGCGGTGTTAAAGTGCCGTATTTCACTTCAACTTCTTTGGCAGGCTTACTTTTAGGCCCTGTCCACTGTGCATTTGCCTGGCTTATACCTGCAAATGCCGAAACAGCAATTAATGCGCATCTTAACGTATTTTTCATGTATATTTTTGTGTGTTTAATCTTTATAGTTTAAAGGCTTCTTCCTTTTTACAGGCAATTCGGGGTTTTGCAGCGGTTTGGAAGGATTGTAATAGTACAAACCTGCCTGGCCATAAAGGGTTAAATGTGGTTTTAAGCTGTTGCTGAATACAGTAAAATCTTTACGGGAGTTTTTGGTCCAGGCGGCTTCAGCCAGTGCAGCAATACGTGGAAAGAGTAAATAATCCAGGCGAAAATCACCATCCACGGTTTCGGTCCAAAGGTCGGCCTGAATACCTAAAATGAGCTTTTGTTCTTTTGCATCTGCAGCAAAACTGCGTGCATCGAACTGATATACCTGCTCAATCGGGTTATATAATTTATTCCATTTGCGGCCGTACTGATGGGTACTATCCTGCACAAAATCGAAATAAAGCGGTAGTCTTGGACATAAAACAGTTTGATAGCCTTTAGTAAGTGCTGTACGCAACTGGGCTGGCTTATCATGCCGCCACCAGAAGATAATTGTTTTTTCTTTTGGCACGTTAACATCAACCATTTCATCCCAAAAAATTGCTTTGGCACGGAGGCTGTAAAGCGAATCTGCCATGCGTTTCATGAAATATTGCTCTACTTCTGTATCATTATTAAGCTTTTCACGCTCACGTAGTTTTAATATATCGGCATTGCTTTTCCATTTTTCGTTGCCATAGCTCACTTCGTCGCCCCCTAGGTGGATCATACCGGCAGGAAAAAGTACATTGGTTTCTTTTAATATATCGGTTAGGTAACTGTATGTTTTTTCTAAACCGGGGTTAAAGGTAAACTCAGGGTGCCCAGCTGAGCCACCGCCCGAAAATTCGGGATAAGCCTTGTTGGCTGCTGTTGCGTGACCTGGCATATCAATTTCGGGGATTACCTTGATGTATCGTTCTGCAGCATAAGCCACAATTTCTTTAATATCGGCCTGGGTATAAAACTGAGCCGGTAAACCGGGATTTAAATAATCGCCAATTCCGCCGATAAGTGCCAGGTTTGGATATTTCTTAATTTCTAAGCGCCAGCCTGGTTCATCGGTTAAATGCCAGTGAAAGGTGTTGAGTTTGTAAAAGGCCATCCAGTTTAAAATCGATTTTACCTTTTGTTTACCAAAAAAATGGCGCGATTCGTCGAGCATGAAGCCGCGCCAGCCGTAAGCTGCCGCATCACTGATTTCTGCTGCCTCGATCTGATTATTTTTACTGGTAAGCGCCATTTGCAATAACGAAATTACGCCATAAAAAACGCCGTTTGGGTGACTGGCCGAAATGGTAACCTGATCAGGTTTTATATCCAGCTGGTAAGCACTCGAATCGGTATTTTTCGCATTCGGTTTAAGCACAAGCGCAATATTTGCCGCTTTAATTTGCCGCTGTACCACAATACCCTTTTGGCTCAACAGCTCATTTTGAAAATAGTAGGCTATTGTTTTTAACTGATTATTATTGTAGCTAATGGTACTGCTGTTATTCAACACAAAAAAGCCGTTGCCTTTAACATATTTATCGGGCATGGGGATAATGTTGCCAACCTGGGCAAATGCAACAGTAGTAAAAAACGAAAGGGCCAGAACAAGTAATTTCATTAATTGGTAGTTATTTTTAACACGTAAACTGGTACATCGGTTATATTTTTAAAATCAGCAGGCAAATCCAGCTTCAACTCCTGATTTGTACCAGTCCATTTAATTCTCTTTTTGCTGCCCAACAGGCTAATGTCTTTTACAGATGCGGTTTGGTTATTGATCTGTTTCAATATTACCTGTGGTGTTAGCCAGCTTCTCAAAAACACATAAATAACTTTACCTTTCGCTGTGTAATATACATCTGGTGCGATAGTTTGCGGTGTGCCATCAAAAACAGCATCTTTAGTAGCGTTTTTACTGGCTTCAATGGTGCTGCTTTCTTCAGCGGTTGCAGTGCTTTCCTTAACTGCCAGCCAGGGTTGTGTACCATAAATGGCTTCGTGGTTGGTTTTCATCCACCCGCCTATTGCGTTTAATCTTGCCGTAGCCCAATCCGGAAATGTACCATCGCCTTGTGGACCAATGTTTAATAAAAGGTTGCCACCGTTCGCTACCACTTCTACCAAATGGCGCACCAATACTTCGGGCGATTTCCAGGTACTATCGTGCCGGTTATAGCCCCAGTTTTTGCCAATGGTTAAGCACGATTCCCATGCTTTTTTTGATGATGGTGTTAAAGATTGCTCTGAAATCGAAAAATCGCCTAAACCATTTCCAATGCGGTTGTTTACCAAACAATTGGGTTGTAATTTATGAACAAGTGCTTTTAGTTCGGCACTTTCGCTTTTACTGATTAACTCTGGCGTATCAAACCAAAGTACGCCAATGGGACCATAATTATTCAATAGCTCTGTAATTTGCGGTTTAACCTTTCTTTCAAAATAACGGTTAAAAACCTTTCCGTCTTCATTCGGATAATCCCAGGTGTTGCTTCTTCCGGCCTTTACCGGCCAGTTGGTTGGTACATCAGGATCTTGCCAATCTCTGCCCAAAGAGTAATACAGGCAAAGCATTAAATTATATTTTTTGCAGGCTTTGGCCAGCTCTGCAACCGGGTCGCGTTTAAACGGACTCCGTTTTACAATATTGTAATCGCTGCTGGCCGAATTGTACATCGCAAAACCATCGTGGTGTTTTGCTGTAAACACAACATATTTCATTCCGGCAGCTTTAGCCTGTTTAACCCAGGCATCGGCATCGAATTTTATTGGATTGAATTGATTGGCAATAGTAGCATACTCGTTTACCGGAATACGCTCGTACAGCATAAAATGTTCACCTCCTTTTACGATATGGTTTTTCCAGTCGCCGGCAGTTTGGGCATACAATCCCCAATGCAGGAACATGCCAAATTTATAGGCCCTAAACTGATCAATCGGACCGGATTGTGCCAATAGTCTCAAGGTCTGGCACAACATGAATAAAGTAAACAGATATATTTTTTTCATTTGTAATATTTTACACTCCGGAAAACGCTTCCAGAGTGTAAGGTATTAAATTTTAATCTCTTAAAGTTGTCAAATCAGTTGCTGGTGCAGGTAATCCCAAGGCAGTTATTTCATCATATACAGACTGTGTTACTGGAAGCCCCCATTTCTTAAAAAAGTCGCTCAAATCCTTACCACTGATTGAACAGGCTTTCAACATAAAATAACGCATTTTTGCCGCATCAGTTGTTAGCGAAGGGTTTTCGGTACGGGTTTGTTTATGCAGGGCAATATAAAAACTATCGCCATAGGCCATCCATAACTGATAAAACATGCCCAGCCTCACATCATTGGCATTGGTAATGGTGCCGTTAAAATTACGGCTAGCCTGTGCAATAGCAAAATAATTATCAACAGAAGTCCATTTCCCATCGCGGTTCATCCGGGATGGCGTAACGGCAAAATACCTTTCAGCAGCCAAAGCATACAGGTTAACTGTAACCTCAGTTAAGCCGGTCCAGGTCCACGGGCCTTGTTGATGAATGTGCCCAACTTCGTGCCATAAGCCCCAGCCCGAAACACCACTTACATTGGCATTTTGCAAAATGCGGTAGGTTAAAGAACGGATGTAAAAAATACCGATTCCCGCTGCCATATAATCGCCCGGATTTGCCGGATCTTTAATGGTAATGAGGTATTTATAAGGTCCTTTAGTGTGCAATGCGGTCGATCCGTCTATACCGCTAAAGGCATCTTCGGCATCAACAACCTGGTCAATTTTGGTGCTCAACACCTGCTGATCGTCGGTTTTGTAGGTAATGGCATCGTCTCTTCGCGCCACTACAAGTGCACGGTCGGTTTCGATGATAACATCTGGTACATTACTCAAACTATCGAGCATGGTTAACCAATCGGCATGGCTGGTTACATTTTTCTTAAAATAAGGTACTGGTTTAAAACCTTTGCCAAAACTCAGGCTTGCCGAAGCAGCCGGAGTTGCACTGCTTACATATTTCACCCAGGCCATTCCGCCATATTGATCAGCTTTAATTTTATTTAAACCCACCTGCAAAGTATAATAGGTACGCACGGGCCTGATGTTATCTCTAAAAGGTGTACCCAATACCAGTTGAGGTAAACGGGTGCCGCTTACCTGAGCAACTGTAACATAAATAGAATCGTTTGCGGCAACATAATAACCGGTTGGCAGCATTTCGTTGTGGTTCGACTGGATTAACCGGTTAGCCACAGCCTGACTGCCTACATTTTCGGTATACGTTTGGGTTACGGGAGCCACCATACCCGATACCGGGCCAGTGGCTGAAATCTTATTTTTTAACGAAAATGTTTGACTATCGTTCTCTGTATTTGCCTTTTTGCAAGCCGCAACCAACAGTAAGAAAGCTAAGCTTAGTAAGCTTAAGGGATATATCTTTTTCATATCGGTTTAGTTTACAGGGCTATTACTTTAATTGATGAGGCTTTATCATTAAAGGTAGGCATATACCAAATTTGGGAGGTAACCTCATAGCTGCTACCGGTAAAATTGTCGCCATCGTACATAATTACCTTTACACCGAGACTAGCCTTTACTGATGAAACGGTATTATTACCAATACCCAAACTAATTAGATCGGCGGTGGTATAATTGCCAACTGGCAACGATACAGCAGTGCCGGTATAACTGGTATTCGGGAAAAAACTAGCCGATCCGTTAGCTCCTATTTGCGGTACACCGTTCAGGAACGAGAATAAATACGTTTGGGTTATCGTATTGCCGTTTTTTAGCAGCAATTTAGCTTTTAACTCATAAGTCTCATTATTTTTATAATAAAGTTCACTTAATGGCATAGATCCGGAAAGAGTTTGACTTGCCCCCGGGTTAAATCGCCAGGTTACTGCATTATAATCTTTATTGGTGCCTACCCCTTCGTTATTCACATTTGGATCGAGGTAAACTAATACATCACTAACCTCTTTATCGCTGGTAAAACTACCAGATAAGTTAATTGTTTGATTGGTACTGTTAAATGAAGCATTGGCACTAATTGTTGTGGTTGCAGCCTCATAAGGGATTTCGAGTGGCAATGGATCCTGGAAAATTTCGTTTCTGTTTAGGATTGCAGCATCAACTTCAGTTAAAAAAGTAGGCTGTCCTTTACTAAATGAAACATTACCCGACCCCATTAATGAAGTACCCAACGTTGGTTGTTCGGAAGCATATTTGGCGTGATCGTGTGGTAAGTTTAAACCATGTCCCAATTCGTGCAACATTCCACCTAGATAATTGGAGCTTGGATTTGGAATTTTATCGACTGCCATATTTGCATTATCAACGGCAAAACAGTTTTTGCCATAACCATAAAAGGGTTGATCACCGGCGGCAACATCTGTTCTTTGTGGCAATAGAATAAGTGTGTGGCTCGAATTTGAAAATTCTGATGCATGTGTAGCTTTGTAGGCCGCAATTTCGTTTAAGATTTTGGTTGCCGATACGCTCGAAGAATAAGGATAATCTGCCTGTGGGCCCGCTGCCGGGATTTCAATAAACCTGACCAATCCGGTCGAATCGATTTTAGATAGTCCCATGTACTTGTCGTATCCATACCTTAACATTTCGGTATGAAACCAGCTCTG